>JAQUVX010000021.1 GCA_028693165.1 Lachnospiraceae bacterium
TGCCCTGATAGCCCTGACCTGCCGGACGGTTGCCCTGATAGCCCTGGCCTGCCGGACGGTTGCCCTGATAGCCCTGACCTGCCGGACGGTTGCCCTGATAGCCCTGACCCTGCGGACGGTTGCCCTGATAGCCCTGACCCTGCGGACGGTTGCCCTGATAGCCCTGACCCTGCGGACGGTTGCCCTGATAGCCCTGGCCCTGCGGACGTGCCTGCTGAGTCGGTGCGGTATTCTGTGCTGCCGGAGTGCCCTGCGCTGCCGGTGCGGTGTTCGCCTGCTGCGGTACACTCTGTGCTGCCTGTGGTCTTGCCGCCGGTGCGGCCTGCTGCGGTGCGGATGCACCCTGTGCTGCCGGTGCGGTGTTCGCCTGCTGCGGTGCCTGTGGCCTTGCCGCCGGTGCTGTCTGCTGCGGTCTCTGCTGCTGCGGACGCTGCTGTGGAGGTCTCTGCTGGGAATTCTGCGGACGATAAACCGCCGCGATCTTCTTCTTCGGTGCCTCTCCTGCTGCTGCCGGTGCATCCTCATGCTTTGCTGCCGGTGCCGCTTCTGTATGTTTCGGTGCTGCTGCCGGCTTTACTGCCGGTTCTGTGGAAACGTGCTTTACCATCTTAATCTGATCCTCCGATACGTTGGAAGAGTGTGTTTTTACATTCTGATTTTCTTTCTGCAATATGTCCAGTACCTCTTTACTTGTCTTTCCGAGCTCTTTCGCCAGTTCACTTACTCTCATACTCACTACCTCCGATTATATTCATTTGTTTCACGATTGCATTGGCGAGTCCGGCATCCACCACAGCCAGGGAGACACGCATCTCCTTGCCCATGGCATGACCCAGTTCGTCTTTTCCACCAAAGTAACAGATTGGGACCTTATAGTAAGTACACATATTGGTAAACATCTTTTTCGTATTATCCGATGCGTCCTCCGCGATAATGACCAGATGAGCCTTGCCATCCTTTACCGCATTCTCGGTCGAAAACTCTCCGCTCACCGTCTTTCTCGCCTTCGTCGAAAGGCCGATCAAATTCAGGATTTTCTGCTTATTCTCCAAGCTGTTCCATCTCCTTTTCCAGAGTCTCATACACGTCTTTTGGAATAGCCATCTTAAAGGAGCGTTCCAGACCTCTGCTCTTGATCGCTTTCTTGAGACAATCCATGGAAGGGCAAACATAAGCGCCGCGTCCGTTCTTTCTGCCGGTAGCATCCAGCACGAATTCTCCCTCCGGTGTCTTCAATATGCGCATCATCTCTTTTTTGTTCTTCATCTCACCGCAGCCAATACACTGCCGCTGTGGAAATTTTTTGGTAGTCACCAGTCACTCACATCCTATCTGTTCATTGGTTCATGTTTTATGCTTCTTCGCCGGATAAATCGGTCGGGTAGTCCTCCTGTGGTGCGGAGATTTCAAAATCAGCCGGAAGCTCGTCATAAACGCCTTCCTCCTGATAGTCGATGCCCATCTTCTCGAACAGGCCCTGTTCTCTT
The DNA here is from genome assembly GCA_028693165.1 of Lachnospiraceae bacterium. Classification (GTDB taxonomy): domain Bacteria; phylum Bacillota; class Clostridia; order Lachnospirales; family Lachnospiraceae; genus Brotaphodocola. The sequence goes on from JAQUVX010000021.1 coordinate 1,488, forward strand.
GCCTGGGTCTCGCTCTTGATGTCGATCTTGTAGCCGGTCAGTCTTGCTGCCAGTCTTGCATTCTGACCCTCTTTACCGATGGCCAGAGACAGCTGATAATCCGGAACGATGACCTGCGCCTCGCGCGCGTCCTCATCTGCAACCACGCAGATGACCTTCGCCGGGCTCAGTGCATTCTCGATCAGGAATGCAGGGTTGTCATCCCAGATGATGATGTCGATCTTTTCCCCACGCAGTTCGTTGACAATGGAATTCACGCGTGCGCCGTTCATACCGACACATGCGCCTACCGGGTCAACATTCGCGTCGTTGGACCATACCGCAATCTTGGTACGGGAGCCGGCTTCTCTTGCGATTGCCTTGATCTCCACAATGCCCTCTTTCACCTCGGTCACTTCTTCTTCAAACAGACGCTTCACCAGATCCGGGTGGGTTCTGGATACGGAGATACGTGGTCCCTTCGGAGCATCCTTGACTTCCAGCACATAAACCTTGACGCGCTCGGTCGGTTTGAATACCTCGCCCTTCACCTGCTCTGCTTCATTCAAAATGGCGTCCACCTTACCCAGGTTGATGCTGACATTCTTGCCCAGATAACGCTGCACAATACCTGTCACCAGATCCTTCTCTTTGCGGTACCACTCGTTGAACTGCATGTTGCGCTCTTCCTCGCGGATCTTCTGCAGGATGACGTTCTTTGCGTTCTGCGTTGCGATACGGCCAAAGGACTTCGACTCGATCGGGTTCTGCACCAGATCACCGATATCGTACTTCGGGTCCTTCATCTTCGCTTCGGCCAGACTGATCTGCATAACCGGATCTTCCACCTCCTCGACAACCTCTTTCTCCGCATAGACAGAGAAATCGCCGGTCTCCGGGTTGATGACCACCTTCACATTGTCAGCCTTGCCAAAATGGTTCTTGCACGCGGTCAGCAGAGAATTTTCAATGGCTTCCAGCAGTGTTGCCTTGCTGATGTTTTTCTCCTTCTCCAGCAGGTCCAGTGCTTCGATTAATTCCTTGTTCATGATTTATCCTCCTAAAAATCCTTTAAAAATCAAATGCCAGACGAATCAGTGCGATCTCCGCCCGTGTAAATACTTCCTCGGTCCCATCCTCAAGTACGATGGTCACCGTCTCCTTGTCATACGCTTTCAGAACTCCCGCGAACTCCTTCTGCTTGTTGCGCGCCTTGTAAAGGCGAACCTCCACATCGTCTCCGAGACTTCTCGCAAAGTCCTTCTCCTTCTTCAGCGGACGGCCCAGCCCCGGGGAACTGACTTCCATAATGTAGCTGTCCTCGATGAAATCATTCTTATCCAGCCATTCGCTCAGCATACGGCTGACCACTTCACAGTCATCCACCGTGATGCCGCCTTCCTTATCGATATAAGCCCGCAGATACCAGTTGCCGGCCTCCTTCACATATTCCACATCCACCAGTTCAAACTGGCGTTCCTCCAGAATCGGAAGCAGGAACTGTTCGGTCCTCGATTCATAATCTTCTCTTCTTGTCATGTCATCACCTCTCTCGCGTCACATTCTGACAATCCGGCAAATCCTCTTCTGATACCGTAATTTGCCCCTGACATAAAAGTAAGAGTGGACGTGAAGCCCACTCTTTATTAGTCATACTATCATGTTATCGTATGTATTATAGCACCGGAATATGTGAAATGCAAGCCATTTCCTGTAAAAAGTACGTTATTTACATGTTTGCACACCAGTAAAGGATGCCATTTCGTTCCGTCCGCTCGATAAATCCCTCCCCGTACAGATATTCCAGACAGGAAAAGGTCTTGATCCAGATCATCGTACAGGAAAAGAAATGCCGGTAATCCGGCGGACCGGAACTTCGTCCATAGGCACGCACGCCGACATCGCGGGTCGTCATCCAGGTTCCCTGCTCCTCCAGCACACGTTTCATAATCGCGCATTTGTCCATATAGCTGAAAATGATCCGGTTGGCCTCCTTCTCGATGTCTTCGATCGGGCCGTAATGCGCCGGGAAATAATGGCAGTCCTTATACTTATGCTTCATCTGATCCAGCGTTTCCAGATAGCTTTTCAGCATTCCCAGGTTTTTCTGCTGACTCCCCACGTTCGGAACGATGCCGACTAGCATCTGGTCTCCGCAGAAAAGCAGCCGCTTCGCCGGCTCGTAAAGCCCGCACTGCCCATAGGTGTGCCCCTTCAGCGAGATCACCTCAAAATGGAATTCTCCATATTCGAGTATCGTGCCCGGCGGTGCCGGAATAAAATCAAAATCCTTCTGCGGCCCCAGCTCCCGGTAAGCGCGTGATGTATAATCCATGACGGCGCGGTAAACCTCCGGCGTGTCGCTCTCCGTCACCCCGACCGTGCGCAGGCTCTCCACCCGCGTCTGCTCATCCGACAGATAGCAGTGCAGCAGATCCGTGCGCCGCCGCACCTCCTCCGGATTCATGAAGACCCGTGCGCCGCGCGCCGCCAGCGTCGCCACCAGCCCGGTATGGTCCGGATGATCATGGGTGATAAAGATATCCAAATTCTCACAGGATATCTCCAGATCCTTTAACATCCGGTCGACAAACTCCAGATCCTGCTCACAGCGCGTCGAAGTATCCACCATCAGGCTGCGTCCCGGCTGCTTCACCACCAAAAGGTTGCGGGGAATCGAATGCTGTCCCGGATATTTGATTGTCTGCTGAAATACGTTCTGGCAAAGTTCTTCCATAAATGTCCCCTTTTCTCCTGACCTCTATTGTAGAGATTTCCCAGATAATTGTCAAATGATTTCCGGAACGAAAATCAGCGCCGATCCGTCAGGTACATCCGCCCGCTTCCAATCATAGGTTATTATATGTAACCTGTTAGGAGGTCCGTCCATGAAACCCAAACTTGAGGCACGTGGGGTCAGCTATTCTTATCATTCTATGGAAGGTGAAACCCCGGCCCTTTCCAATATATCCTTTACCGTTATGACCGGAGAATTTCTTGCTGTTGTCGGACCATCCGGCTGCGGAAAATCCACCCTGCTCTCCCTGCTCTCCGGGCTTCTGCTTCCGGAAGAAGGCATGATTCTCATCGACGGTGTTCCCATCCGCGAATCCGGCGCAAGCATCGGCTACATGCTGCAGCGCGACCACCTCTTTGAGTGGAGAACGATCTACGGAAACGTCTCCCTCGGACTCGAAATCCAGAAAAAGCTGGACGCCGACGCAAAGGCCGGTCTTTCCGAAATGCTGCAAACCTACGGTCTTTCCGGCTTTGAGGCCGCCCGCCCTTCTGAACTGTCCGGCGGCATGCGCCAGCGCGCCGCCCTGATTCGCACACTGGCTCTCGAACCGGATCTTCTGCTTTTAGACGAGCCCTTCTCCGCCCTGGATTATCAGACCCGGCTCACCGTCTGCGACGACATCAGCAGCATCATCCGCAGCACCGGCAAAACAGCAATCCTGATTACCCACGATCTGTCGGAGGCCATCAGCGCCGCCGACCGCATCCTCGTCCTCTCCTCCCGCCCCGGCACGGTCAAAGCTGCCTACCCGATTCACTTTGAACCGCAGTTTGACAGCCCCCTCAAGCGCCGGAACGCACCGGAATTTCCGCTATATTTTAATGAGGTGTGGGAGGCACTGCAGGGGGAATAAAATCCGTATAAATAACGAACTTATTTTACAGCCCCCTTCTATTTCATTTTTGGATCATTTTGCCGACTGGATATGCACTGTCGCCCAACCGACGCCCAAGCGCCACTCTTTTGGTAATTAAGAAGAAAATCAAGCCGCAATTACCAAAAGCTTACCCAAATCAAGCTAAAAACCCATAGGAAATCCACAGTTTTGGTAGCCGGATGCCATTATGGCGCCCAGCTACCAAAAATATGATGAAATTTTGGTAGCTGGGCCTAAATACGGAGGAAAATTACCAAAAAGGCCGATGAAAGGACGATATTTGACCGAAAAACAGATGGAATTTTGTAATTGACGATGTGAAATTGCGGAAATCACCAAAAGGGTAATGGTCGCAGTATAGAGCGGCGACGCAGGTATCCGGCAGTTCCGGGGAGAAAAGCGGGTGCGGAGTGATTCGGATGGTGTGAAAGAATAGAGGGCGAAACATAATGGCGCACCTTCCGCGCTTTTCTCACTTCAGCTTCTTATCTGCAAAATCCAAAAACTGTATCCAATCATACATGTCCATGTCGTGATTACCGGTAGTCAGATGATACCCCATACATCCTTCATGCAGCGGATGTTCCGGTTTCGGTGGTTCTGTTTTTGTAATCCCCTGTTTTCCCAAAAGCCGGTATACCGGCGCTGCCTGCACAAGACTTTCAAACTGCCCCTGCGGATCTGCCCATTTATCAAAGGTTCTTGAGGTTGTATAGAGCAGGCGCGGCGCAATCAGACTCAGCAGCATATGCTGATCCATCGGCATATCCTCTTCGTGACCCGCATACCGCTGATAGTTTTTGCAGAACCAATACGGAAATCTTCCCGTAATATCCGCAATGCACTCACCATGGGACTGCCTTGCCAGCGCATCACCGGAATTACCTGCACAGCTGCTGACCGCCATAGCAAACCGTTCATCCTGTGCCGCCGTCCACATGGCCGTCTTCCCACCTCTCGAATGGCCGACCACAGCTACCTTATGCGCATCAATGAGCGGCTCCTGCTCAAAATAATCCATCATTTTGCTTGCCCCCCAGGACCAGGCACTCAAAGTCCCCCATGTATCATCCGGACGGTTGTTCACGTATTCCGGAAACAGCTTATGTACGCCAGTCGTAAACCCCTCATCATAATCTGCAGCAATATTCTGCGTCAGGATCACAGCGGCCGCATATCCTTTCGAAACGATCATTTCAGCAGGCCAGAACGGGCTTAAGAAATGTCTGGCCGGGTCCCCGTCCCGGATCCCGCGATTGCAGATCGTCAAAAAGCAGGGAACCGGCTTTGCTGCATCTGCTGGAATAAACACCACACCAGTAAAGCTAAAATGAATTCCATTTCGCACTGCGGTGATTTCCACCGTGTTTCGAATTGCCTGAAAATCCATCGTGTTCTTATCGCAACGGCTGTCAACCACACGGATGTCAACTGCCACATCAGACATGTCCGGCATACATCCATATTCTTCTTCACAAAATAGACCAAGAATCTCCGGCCTGCGCTTTTTATACCATGTTTCTGCATCTTCTACCGGTGTTCCGTCCAGACACGTAAACACATTCGGAAGCCTTCTTCCGCACTCTTTTGCTCGATCCATTTACTCCCTGCCTCCTAATTCTTTTTCTGTTTTTCTGCTTTGTTTTTCATCACTCGGAGAATAACCATAAATCTTTTTAAATACCTGAAAAAAATATGCATAATCATGATATCCCAACATATTTGCCACCTCATATACCCGATGTTTGGGATTTCGAAGAAGAGCTCTTGCCTTACACATCTTCGCCAATGTCGCGTAACTGGAAAATCCGATTCCAGTTTCCCGCTTAAAACATTTGCTTAGATGAGAACCGGACACAGAAAGTTCCTGTCCCATCTGGGATAGGGAAATATTATCTCCCATGTGATTATCGATGTATCGAATTGCGCTCTGTACCATATAGGAATATTCCGGAAGTTTTTCCCGCACCGCTGCCAGCTGCATTTCCTGTTCTCCAAACGGTACGTCGGCCTTTCCGACGCGGGGAATCGACGCGATAACCTTCTTCAACGCGCTCTCCAATTCCTGCACCATGACGGGCTTAGATAAGAAATCCGACACGCCAAGGCGAATGGCCTGCCTCGCGTACTCAAATTCATTGTAGCCGGAAATCACGATAAACCGACTCGTTTCACCTGCATTCCGACTTAGCATCTCCTGAATCATTTCCAAGCCATTATACCCTGGCATACGAATGTCAGTAATCACAATATCGGGTTTTTCATTTGTCAGCAGCTTCAGTCCATCAATTCCATTAAACGCAGTTCCAATGACTTGACATCCAAGCAGTTCCCAGTCCGTCGACTCTACAATCGCCTGTACGGCAATGCGATTATCATCAATCACTGCCACTGTATACATTTCTGATTCACCCCCCAGCTGCTTCTTCCTCCTGATACATGGGAATGTTTACTGTAACTTCTGTATAAACACCTTCTTCTGACTGAATCTCCAAACCATACTCTGTGCCATAAAGCATCTGAAGCCGCTCCTGAACATTGTTAAGGCCCACTCTCGGTTTTCCGTCTCTCTGATACTGAAAAGTTCTCAGTTCCTGTAACTGCTTTGCTGGAATTCCTGCACCGTTATCCCGAATATGGACTTTCAGTTTCTCCCCCTCCGCTTCAACTGCAATCGCAATCGTACACAGTTCGATCTTATTTTCTATTCCATGTATCAGGGAATTCTCCACGATCGGCTGAAGAATAAACGTCGGAACCGGAATCTGTCCATATTTTTCGTCCATATCCAGTTGAATCTGAAGACGGTCCTCATAGATTCCCTGATAGAGCACCAGATAATTTTCAATGTAATTCATTTCTTCCTCAAGCGGAGAAAACGTCTGCCTGCGCTCCAGATTTCTTCGGAAAAAGTTGGCCAAACGACACACCATCTCACTGATCTTGTAATCATGATGAATCTGTGCAATCCCATTGATAGACTGCAGCACATTGTACAGAAAATGTGGATTTACCTGAGACTGCAAAACATCATACCTTGCCTGCAAAAGTCTGTAATGACTGCTTTGACGCTGCTTCTCATCTTCGCCGACCTGCTCCAAAAGCTGTGCGATTCTCACAGACATCTCCTGCACCTGTTCCGAGATCAAGCCGATCTCGTCCCCGCCGGAAATCTTTTCCACAGAGGTAAAATCCCCGCCGGAAATCCGATTGATCTGCCGTAATACAGCATTGATATTCTTCGCGGTCTTGCCAAGTGTCAGGACAAAAAAGGCACAGACAAAGATCAGTGCACCCACCCCAAGCAGTACCGTGCGCTTAAATATTCCGTAAAAGCGCCGGTTCTTCTCCATCAGATCGATGTAATTGACCAGGCTCATCTTGCGATAATCAATGTTCCGCTGCAGGCAGACATATCCGCTATCTAACTTTTGATTACCAATATAACGAATTGGGTTTAACTGTTTTCCCTGCGGATTCGTCGCGTAAATTGGCATACTCTGATAATCATACAGAACAAAATCTCCCACCTTTTGAAGCTGAACTCCCTCAAACACCGGACTCAAAATCTGATTTTCCACTTCTGCGATAAAATATCCACAAAATTTCATAGTGTTCGGATTGAAGATTGCCCGCAGGAAAAACAGAGACTCTCCGTTCCCGTGTGTCCATACACCCACCCCATAGTTTGAGCGTACTGCCTCATGATTATTCTGCAAAATCGAAATTACGGTTGCGGAATCCATATTCAGACGCTTAGCTTTGCTGTTGAAAATCACGTCATCATTCAAGTTCACAATGCTGGCCCAACTGACATTCTTACTGACCGCATACCAGTCCTCCAATGCATTGGTCAGACGGATATACTGCAGCGCCTCCTCCTGACTCCCGGGAACACAGGCATTAGACCGCTCTAACGCATCGCTGAATCGGCTCGCAATATCTCGCACATTGAAATTTCGCTGCTCCACATTTTTGATGGTAGACTCAATATTTTTGCAGATCTGATCCGTCAGCACCTCTGAATTCTCTGTAAATTCCGCTTCCTGATATTCAAAACTGTAGCGATACAGCGCCACAATCGCAATCAAAAATATCATACTGACTGCTACCATGAGTACCGCAACCCGAAAAAAGATTGATTGTCTGATTTGTACTTTTTTTGTTCTGTCATCCATGTATTCTTATCCCTTTACACCGCCAGCCGTAATACCACTGATGATATACTTTTGCAGGGAAAAATACAAGATCAAAATCGGCACCATGGACATCATAAACAGGGCAAATGCCAATCCCAACTCAATGCTGTTCTCACCAAAGAAAAAATACTGGGTCAGCGGAACCGTCCGCACTGCTTTTTTCTGCAGCAGCGTCAGAGACATCTGGAAATCATTCCATACGTTCAACGCATTCAGCACCACTGAAGTGAAAACAATCGGCTTCATCAGTGGAAATACAATTCTCCAAAACACGCCGTAGACACTGGCTCCGTCGATCGCCGCCGCCTCTTCCAGTTCCCTTGGAATACTCTTGACAAATCCAGAGATTAAAAGCACGGTAAACGCAATCTGAAAGCCAACCTTTACCATGACAAAGCCACGCAATGTATTTAACAGGCCCCACCTGCTCATATCCACGTAAAGTGGGGTCATGATAGACTGAAACGGGATAATCATGGCACCCAAAAACGCATAATAAATCATATTATAGAAACGATTGTTTTTGCGTGCAATCATGTAAGCAGCCATACTGCAAATGATGGTAATGATCACGACTGCGCTGGTGGTTGTGATAAAACTGTTCTTGACAGCCAGCCAGAAATTCGAAACCTCAATTGCCCTGGTAAAGTTGTCCCAGTGAATGACCTTCGGCCAGGCCAGGCGATTGCTGACAAGCTCCGGTTTTGACTTAACCGAGTAGATCACCGCAATGTAAAACGGGCTGATAACCAGAAGCACCACGGTTATTTTCAAGAACAGCGTCAAAGCGGCCAATGCTTTTTTCTTTTGCGTATTCATCTACAATTCCACCTCCCTTGCTCTCAATGTGTGGGATAATGTGGTACTCAAAATGAAGATCGCAATTGTAAAGACCACCGCGATCGCCTGCCCATAGCCTGCGCGAAAATAGGTGAACAGATTGTTATAGATCAGCATTGCAACCGTCTCCGAAGCTCTTCCAGGTCCTCCGGCTGTGGCTGCCATCGGATAGTCAAACACCTTCATGCCCCACGCCAGAAGCAATGTGAAATTTGTCGTAATCGCCGGTGCAATCATAGGAAGTGTAATCTTAAAAAACTGCTGCAGCTTCGTGCAGCCCTCCATCGCTGCCGCCTCATAATAATCCTTTGACACTCCCTGAATTGCCGCAATGTACACAACCATACAATAACCAGAATCCCTCCACACCGAGATCGCAGCCAGTCCAAACATAACCCAGACGGTACTGCCCAGTGGGCTTGGAACGCCAAACATCCCATAAAACACGTCGCTGAATACGTATCTCCAGATATAGGAAGAAAGTACCAGACTCAGGCAGTAAGGGATAAAAATACAGGTTCTGAAAACACTGTTGATTTTTGTCGCTTTCGAGATCATGACCGCAAACAGCAGTCCCAACAGATTAGAAAACAGCATGGTAAGAATCGTGAAAATGATAGTATTTTTTGTTGCATTGATGACGTTTGCATCTTTAAAAATACGAATATAATTTGAAAATCCCACAAAAACACGATTGGGACTCATACCATCCCATTTCGTAAACGACATGGGAAATCCCTGAATAAATGGATAAACCACGAATACAAGGAACAGGATGAGCGCCGGCAATATAAACGTAAATTCCTGCAGTTTCTTTTTCGTTTTTGAATTCATTGCTACCTCCATGGCGGGTTCCGCATAGAAGGCAGGGAAAGACATTTTTCAACGTTGTCTCCACCCTGCCCTCTGTTATTCCGCCCTTTTGTTGTATATCCTTTATACTCTGCTGAAAATACCCCTAGCGAATGGAAGCGATCTCGTCATCAATTTCTTTAATCAAAGCATCCACATCTCTATCACTGTCGTCCAGGGTTACGAAATACTGCAATTTGGTGCGGAATGCAGTCGAGAACTCAGAGGTGTAATCCGGTACCAGGCTCTTGGATACGATCTTATCGGTATCAATATAGGACTTGATTTCTTTGATAAACTCATCTGCATTGTCTGTTGATACTGTCACATTGCTGGACATCAGCTTCGCGGTATCCATCCAGATTTTAGAACATTCCTCACTTGCAAATGTATTTAAGAGTTCCATAACCTCGTCCTTGTGTTCGGTGGCACTGGATACGATAAAGGAATCATCGATCCCAACCCACAGCTTGTTGTCCTCTGGATTGTTGGACCACGGAGTCGGGAACATCCCGAATTCTCCGTCCGGTGCTGCTGCCAGCACATCGCCCATCAGCCAACCACCGTTGATGTACATCGGGCGTTTTCCTGCTGCAAAATCCTGAATACCCTGGGTCTGATCCACTGCGGTATCGCCAGCATCTTTGTAGGATGCCATCTTGGAGAACATATCAAAGGCTTCTTTTACAGTTTCATTGCCGGTCAGTTCTGCTGTGCCATTTTGAGAATCCATCCAAATCTGCTCATTGCCGGTTGCAACGGCCATACTGGTAAAGTAAGAATCCAGTTCATGGAATACACCGTGGATAAAGTTATACGGATGAATCATGGGGTAAGTTTCTTTTCCCATGAAGGTATCACATATCTGGAAGAATTCATCCTTCGTCGTCGGAACCTCCACACCAGCATCGGCAAACATCTTCTTGTTGTAGAACGTTGCCTTTACCTGTGCATCAATAGGAAAACCATACACACCGCCGTTGATCGTACATTCATCCTTCAGAATCGGCAGCACATTCTCCATGCATTTCTCATTTGCCAGATCCATGAAATATCCGGCTTCGATAAATTCAGTCAGGTTTTGTGGCTTTCCAAACATGATATCTGGTGCCTCGCCTGCTGCGATATAGTTTTTGTAGGTCGGAATATAGGAGGAGGATGCCACAGCCTCCACATCAACCTTGATATTTGGGTGTTCCTTCTCAAATAAGGCAATCATCGCATCCAAACCATCCCGCTTTGTCTGCTCGCCCATGTAATGAACCATGCGAATTGTAACCTGCTCTCCGGAAGCCGCCTCCGTGGACTCCGCTACACTCTCTGCCGCTGCACCTGTGTCCGCCATCGCAACAGTGGTCTCAACTGACTTTCCGGATGAACAGGCAGTCAAACTTCCTACCATTGCAACCGCCATGGTCATCGCCGTCATGGATTTCAAAAACGTTTTCTTCATATTCTTTCCTCCTTGAGCATTTGTAAAATCTATGTATAAACCTATTTTATCAAGATAATGAGGTGATTTATATTGGAATTTTTTGATAAATCATTATATATTTCGATATTTTCTGTGTACATGCGTCAAATTTTGATTTGGCAGATTGTAAATCCCATATCAAAATTCCGATTTTCCGAGAAATCTTCTTTGATACATCTATCTGCAAAACAAAAATATAAAACCAAAAAAGGAGTTAGGGTTTACACCCTAACTCCGATTTGTCTGCAAACCAATTTACAATTTATCCGTTTTCGAAAAATCAACATCAAATGCCTCTTCCCCGGCATGCTTTCCCTTCCCCATAACACAAGTAAAAATAAAGGTTCCAAGGCAAAGCACTGCAAACAGGATACCCACCGGATAAGCAATGGCTGTGGAAAGCCGGAAGCCTTCACTTGCCATCAGGATATAGGTACAGGATACCGCTGACATAAAGGTGGCCGGTAAAGCAGTGATCCAGTAAAGACGTTTTCTCCTATACAGATAGACACTGGCTGACCAGAGAGCAATCATAGCAAGAGTCTGATTACTCCAGGAAAAATATCTCCACACGGCCTGTACATCCATCTGCGTGAGAATTGCTCCCACACCCAACAGAGGAATCGTTAAAAGCAATCGGTTTTTGATCGGCTTCTGGTCAATCCCAAACCAGTCGGCCAAAGTCAGCCGTGCACTCCGGTATGCAGTATCCGCCGAAGAGATGGGGCAGGCGATAACGCCGATCATGGCGATAACCGCACCCGCACCGCCTAGGGTGGTGAAGCAGATTTCGTATACTACATTGGACTGTCCGCCAGCCAGTGCTTCCACCAGGCCACCGGTACCGTTGTAGAAAGCAACGCCCGCCGCTGCCCAGATCAAAGCGATGATGCCTTCGGAAACCATGGCACCATAGAATACACTGCGTCCCTTTTTCTCGCTGGTCATGCAGCGTGCCATCAAAGGAGACTGTGTTGCATGGAAGCCGGAAATCGCACCACAAGCTACAGATATAAACATAATCGGCCAGATAGGAGTTCCCTTTGGATGCAAATTCTGCAATGTAATCTCCGGAATCGTATAGTCCCCAAGCACGATGGCACCACCAACGCCAAGAGCCATGACGATCAGGCAGATACCGAAAATCGGATAAATCTTTCCGATTACCTTGTCAATAGGAACAAAGGTTGCGATAAAGTAATAAATCAATACCACCATTAACCAAAATTTTGCATCCAGCATCTGAGGCGTCAGCATCGCCAGAAGATTGGCCGGACCAGTAGAAAAGGTAACACCAACCAATACCAGAAGCACCACGGAAAACACGCGCATGACCTGCTTCATGCCGTTTCCAAGATACATACCAGTCAACTCGGAAACACTGGCTCCTTTGTGGCGCATGGACATCATCCCTACCATATAGTCATGGACTCCGCCGCCCAGGATTGTTCCAAAGGTAATCCAGAGGAATACGGACGGCCCCCAGGCTGCACCTGCAAGTGCACCAAAGATAGGTCCAAGTCCTGCTATATTCAATAGCTGAATCAGAAAGATACGGGCAGTGCCCATGGGAACATAGTCAGTTCCATCTTCCATGGCGGTGGCTGGAGTGACACGATCATCAGGTCCAAACACCTTCTCCGCAAATTTCCCATAGAAGAAATAGCCCACAATCAATAAAATAATACAGCTGAAGAAACTAATCATACAACAATACCCTCCTTGTTATTTTTTGTACAACCCCTTTATTCAATATAATTATACAAAAATAGGAGCAAAAGGAAATAGTTTTTGTATGAAAAGCACAAAGCAATGCGCAAACAGTCAGATTTGTGCATTAAAAGGACCGGATAATTTCAGAGAATATTTATACGATGTTTAAAATTTGCCGAAGAGCCTTTACCTTGTCCCGCCCAACCGGAAGAATCTCTTTTTCAAAGCCCTGCATACGGAGCGCCAGACTGTTATTGGCCCAGGGAAACAGTTCTGCTATAGCGGCCGGATTAACCAGGTAGCTTTTGTGAATTCGAAAAAATCCAAAGGACTCCAGCCGCCGCTCCCATTCGCCCAGCAGCTGGTTTTCCAGATAATCGCCTGTTTTGCTGTGCACGATACAGCCCCGTCCAGAGGTTTCGATATAGGCGATATCCTCCACATCCAGCAAAACGGTTTTCCGGTTCGTATTGATGGCAATCCGGCCGGAAGATGAATGAGACGTCCTGGGGCGCACAGTATGTTCGGCATCCGCCGTCCCATTTCGAAAAAAAGCCTTCCTTTCCAGCTCGGAAATACATTTTTCAATCACCAGCTTCAGCCGATCGGGGTCAAATGGTTTTAATATGTAATTAGAAACCCCCAGTTCAAAAGCTTTTACTGCATACTCCGAATAGGCTGTGGCAAATACAATCCTGGCCTCCGGCATCATACCGGCGGCGGCCGCGGCCAGGGTGGTACCTTCCATATCATTTAAATTGATATCCAGAAAGATGATGTCAAAGGTGTGGGAAGCCAGCAATTTCAGGGCAGATACCCCACTATCGGCCTCCATGATCTCAGCTTCCGGCAGGATATCCAGAATCTGATGTTTCAGTTCGCTGCGGGCTGGTCGTTCATCATCTACCACCGCAATCCGTATCGCTTGTGTCTTTGTTTCCACAGGTTAATCCTCCGTTATATCTTCTGTCAAAGAGTTTGCAATTTCCATAGCAGGAATCAGAAACGATATATCAGTCCCCTGGCAAGAAGTAGTGATGGTTAAACCACCCGTATCCCCATAGAGGCTGACAAGGCGTTTGTGAACATTGGACAGACCAAAGCACTTCTCGTTTTCCTTACCAGAATAAAGCCGTTGTATCACCTCTTCCCGTATTCCAGTTCCCTGGTCCGCTACATGGATACGGATGCCATCACTCCCCTCCTCTGCGTAAATCCTCACATGACAAAGCCCATATCGATCTGCGCCATGTGACACCGCATTTTCCACCAGGGGCTGAAGGATGAAGGCCGGAACCATGCAGTTTATACCTTCGGGGATCTGGATTTCCACCTTGAGTTTCTCCTCAAACCTGGCCTGCTCCAGTTCCAGATAATTTCTGACATGATAAAGCTCTGTATGCAAGCCAATGGTAAAACGGTCATTTTCCAGTGTCTGTCTATAATAAGTGGCCAGTACACGCAAAAGCTCCCTCGCCCGATCTGGGTCTTCCCGGCAGACACAGGCAATGGTATTTAATGCATTGTATAGGAAATGTGGGTTCACCTGGGACTGCAATGCCCGAAATTCCGCTTTTTTACGCAAACGTTTCTGATACTCTAAATCTGACAATCTCAACTGGGTAGAAAAAAGGCTGGCTAAATCACCCATAAAACTAATATTGGCGTTTGGGGAATGCCACTGTCGTTTTACAATCAGTACCAGACAGCCCATGGAATTGTCAAGCTCAATCAACGGAGCGGCAATGATTACATGGTTTTTCAAAATTCCATAAAGAGGGTCCTCTTTTTTATTGGAGGTATCGGAAACCACTTGTTTTGATTTCATGGCATCAAAAGCTGGCCGGGGCGGCTCCGTCATCTGGAACAAATCCGACTCTTTTGAAAGAGCACGGAGTGCCAGAACCTGATGGGTGTCCGTAATCATGACACAGGAACATTTGATGGATTGGAACATCGTCTCCACAGCCGCTTCCATGTCTTCTCTGCTTTGAAGTCCCCGTTTTAAGTGAGGGAGACATTGCTCCACAATCTGAAGTGACAGCCGTATCTTTCCGGCTGCTTCGCTGTCTTCTTCCATAAATACGATGTTAAAGGTTCCGATAAATGCCACCATCCCCACAGAATTCAGCAAAATCATGGGTTTGGCAATGATTTTCACCAGAGCCAGTGCATCTGCATACGGCCTGGCAATCAACAGGATGATGAGCATCTGACATACTTCAGCGATTACAGTCAATGCAAAAATACTAAAGTTGTCCCATTTGCCGCGACGGAAGTATCTGGAAAACACCGCTCCCAGCATACCTTCCACGATCGTAGACAGGGCACAGGACACCGAGGTAAAGCCACCGACGTCAAACAGATAGCGGTGAGTTCCAGCAATGATTGCAGCCCCCATGCCTACAGAAGGACCTCCTAAAAGACCGGCGGCGATGACACCAATTACCCGGGTATTGACAATAGCCCCCTGAACTCCAGAGCCCGTATAGGTAGACAGGATGCTGACCAGACCAAAAATAGCCGCCAGACAGAAACGACTCCACAGGGAATTGTTTTCGTCCAGCAGCATACGCCGAACAACCGGTACCTTGGTCAGCATAGTAGCTACCAGTACGAGCAGACCAATATTTAAAATCAAGCTTGTAAATATGTTATCAGGCATTCACATTCTCCTCTTATAAGCCATTAATTTACTATACTCTTTTTATCGGTTTCCGTCTACTTTTAAATAGAAATTTCATTATGTGACCATTAAAAAAGGAGGTACACATTCCATCCCGAATGCATCCCCCCTTTCCACGCACTTCCGTCACCCGCAGATCCGCCGTTCCAGCGCCGCAATCCCCCGGTACATCCCGGCTGAAATGATGCAGAGAATCACGATGCTCATCATAACCAGATCGAGTTTAAAGAGGTGTGCCCCTGTTTAGAGAAAATCGCATAGGCCGGGAGAAGGTGCCAAATGGCCGCCCGAGAACTGTAGCACCCTCAGCTTCTCTCCAGCCTTTGCCTGTATTTGCACATCTTCTGCCTGTGCAGACACAAAAATCGGATCCCCCTTTTCAAGGTTCATTCTGCCGTTGCTCCAGGATAATTGTCCGCTGCCCTCCAGCACATAGAGACCGTAAAAACAGTCGGCTGTGCTTAACGAGAGTTCATCCTGCGGCGCGATTTCACACAATGTAAAATACCGGCACTCCGGGGCACCAATCAGCTGGCGAATCCCCGGCCGCAGCGTCCGCGGCTCAATCCACCATCTTTTCCTGGCTTCCTCACGGCTCACGCCATCGTAATGGAAGCAGTCAAACATCCGATCGAACCCAAGTCCCTGATGACACATCCGGTCATCAATCGTCAGACCAGCGGGAGTTGTGCGCTCAATCCGAATCGTGTAATCGGTCGGCTCCTGTATCTCCACCAGGAAACATCCTGCCCCAATTGCATGAGGCACGCCGCCCTGAATCAGGATTGTCTCACCCGGCTGCACGGCAAAGCGATGCATGAGAGAAAGCATCTCCGGAATATCCTGCCGGTCAAATGCAGATTTCCACCGTTCTCTTGTGATTCCGGGCTGAAATCCAATGTAAATGCACGGCTCCTGACCGTCTACCTGCCGGCCTCCCAGGATATGCCAGCATTCCGTCTTTCCATATTCTGACTGAAAAAGTGCCTTCGCCGTCTCGCGGTCCGGATGCACCTGCACCGTCAGGCGCTCCGCCGCATCAATCAGCTTGACCAGCACGCCGGTATCTGCCTTCCCGGTATCCCGAAAACAGGCTCCCAGACAGGCTTCGGGACACGCCTCAATGTACTCCTTCAGCAGTCTGCCCCCAGCATCACCGACAATCCGTGACATCCCCTCCATTTCAAATTCTTCCCTTCCGGCATTTCGGGCTGCCGTCAGAGACATAATCCACTCTTCGGGAAAATGCCCATCCATCGCAGGCTCCACGCCGTGAAACTGATCCAGCATCCGCCCTCCCAGATACGTGCGCCATGCACGCGGATGATCCAATCGGAGCGGACGAATCACCTGACCAAGGCTGTTCTCCTGTCTGTTTTCTGCCTCCATACCACTTCCTCCTCCGTTCTATCCTGCCTGCTTTATCCTGCCTGCTCTATCCTTCCTGCTTCTATTTCCCGGTGTTTTCATCATCTCATATTCTGAATCTCGTTGATCAGCTCCATATACTCACTGCCATATTTTTCATATACCCCCTGCACAGCCGCTCTCCATTCCCCCGGATTCTCAAGCTCTGTGATGGTTACTCCGACCTCTGCAAGCTTCTGGTAGGACTCCCTTTCCGACTGCTCAATCTTCCTGCGGTTTTCCGCCTCCGTATCCCGGGCCGCCTGAAGGATCACTGCGCGTTCGTCCTCCGTCAGATGATCCCAGGTAATCTCACTCATCAGCAGGACACTCGGCGCATGAATATGACCATCCTTGACCAGATAGGGGGCAACCTCATAGAATTTGTTGGAATAATAGCTGTTTACCGGATTTCCCGCCCCGGTTATGGTACCAGATTCCAGAAGCGTATAGACCTCCGAATAAGCAGTTGGCGAGGGTACCGCCCCCAGCGCCGTAATCGTGTCAATCATGACCTGGGAGGACATAATCCGAATCCGTTTTCCTTCCATATCCGACAGCCTCGTGACCGGCCCGTCCGAAGTAAAGAAATTTCTTGCGCCCTCGTCCAGATAGCACAGACCCAGAATCTCTGTGCCGGATTTTTGAAGATTATCCAGAAGGGTTCTCCCAAGCTCACTGTCACATACCTTCCAGAAATGCTCCTGATTTCGGAAGATATAGGGCAATGCAAGTACGGAAAGTTCAGGGCTTTGAAATTCTGCCAGGGAAACCGCATTACCCCGGTACAGATCCAGCGCTCCCATCTGCAGCTCCTGATAACATTTGGAATCATCGCCAATCTGGGAAGGACAGATATCAACCTCGATGTGTCCGCCGCTTAACTCCTTGACCCGTTCCGCAAAATAATTGGCCGTATCAACCATAAAATAGCCTTCCGGGTTCACCTCTCCATAGCGCAGAATGATGGTTTCACTCCCTGCCATGCCTGCCCCATCGGCCTTTCGTTTTCCACATCCGACTGCCGCCACCAACATTCCGCCCATCAAAAGCATCATTCCGGTCAGCCGTATATATCCCCATCTTTTCTTCATATAAATCTCTCCATATCTACGGATAAGGCTGCCCCACCAAAAATGGAAGGACAGCCTTTTTGTAATTTACTTATGCAGCTACGCCGTACACCATGTTCGGCAGCCACAGAACAGCCTGTGGAAAGAATACCATAAACACTACTACGAGTGCAACTGCAAGATAAAATGGCCAGCCATATTTAACGGTCTCTTCAATCGGACATTTCATAATATCCGAAACCGTATAAAGCGCAGTACCTACAGGTGGTGTCATAACACCGAAGGTTACGCAGGTCATCATGATCATACCAAACACAACCGGGTCCACGCCAACGCTCTGCATAACCGGCAGAAGGATCGGGGTCAGGATCAATGCGATAACGGTGGTCTCCATGAACATACCGCAGAACAGCAGGAACATGATCACCAGGATCAGCAGGATCGTCGAGTTACTGGTAATGCCAACCAGAACCGATGCAATGCTGGTGGTCAGATTGTCAAACACAACGCCATATCCGAAGATACCGGAGAACGCCAGAATAATCGTGATTACCGTTACATCCTTGACGCTGTCCTGCAAGGTCTCCAGGAATTTCGTCCAGCTCAGTTCCTTGTAGATAAACATACCTACCACCAGTGCGTACACGCATGCAAATGCACCGGACTCGGACGGGCTCATGATACCGAAACGGATCAGCACAATCAGCATGATTGGGAAAATCAGTGCCCAGATACTGTCAATCGCGGCCTTTGCAATCTCACCAAAGCTTGCCCTCTGTGCATGCTCCGGTTTATATCCGTAATGCTTTGCACTCCAGGAGGTTGCACACATCAGGAATACACACATCAGGACACCCGGCACCCAGCCTGCCATAAACAAGCGGCCGATGGAAACCTCGCCGACCGTGCCGTAGATAATCAGTCCCATACTCGGCGGAATGGTAGCTACAATCAAACCGGACAGTCCGTTGATTGCCGCAGACCAGCCACGCTTGTAGCCCAGACGGTTCATCTCCGGTCCCAGAATACGGCATTCCATCGCCGCATCGGCTACTGCGGAGCCAGATACGCCTCCCATCAGGGTAGACAGTACGCAGGATACCTGTCCGATATTGCCATACATATGGCCGGTACAGATATTCGCCAGATTCATCAGCCGCTTCGTAATACCGGTACTGTTCATCAGATTACCTGCCAGAATGAACAGCGGAATCGCCAGCATCGTAAAGCCCTGTGTGGTAGAGATTGATTTCTGTACCAGTACGGACATCGGCAGAGCACGAATCAGGAAGAAGGAAAGTCCGGAAAGTCCGATGGAAAATGCCACCGGCATACCCAAGATCAGGAAAACCAGGAAAATTATAATTGAATATCCCATTATTTACTCTCCTTTCCCGAAGTGTTCTTAGACTTGATTGTGTTTACCAGATTGACTGCTGTCGAAACAATCATACAAAGCGCTCCGACCGGAACCGCCGCAGTTACCCACGCATAGCTGATATGCAGCGTATTAATCTGACGCTGATAGCCGGTCTGCACCATGACAACTCCGTAGACAACCAGTACCATCAGAAACCCGATAATAATCAGCTGAAACAAAATATTCAACGCTTTCTGAATGCTTGGAGGAAACTTTTTCTGAAGCAGGTCGATGCCAATCAGTCCGGTCGTTCTCACTGCCAGATCGCTTCCCAGGAATACCAGCCAGGCGAATGCCACCAGAGCGGCATCCTGTGCCCAGTTCAACGGATGCTTAAAGGTCCGGAACATAGCTGCTGCAAATACCAGTACCATGATACCTGCAAGCAACGAGCTTGCAAGTATCTTTTCGCACCAGCAGAATTTCTCATAAAACTTCTTCATTGTGCTCCTCCATGTGGAAAATTCTGTTTAGTTCAGTCCTGCTTCCTCATAAATCTGCTTGCGCAGCTCGGTCCAGCCAAGCTTGTCATATGCAGATTCTGCCGCAGCCTTGAATGCATCCTTATCGACTTCCACAATTTCCATACCATTATCTGTCAGGGTCTTCTCCAGATCCGTCTGTGCCGCGATGATTTCCTGTGCATTGTCGTATGCGCACTGATAGAAGTCATCTAATACAACCTGCTTGTATTCCTCAGGAATACCCTGGAACCATTTCTCACCTGCGATCAGGCAGTTGAACAGGTTGATGTGCTCTGTCTTGCTTACATATTCACATACCTCGTAAATATGCGAAGAAACTGCTGAGGTGTTCTGCACTTCACAGCCGTCGATTGCTTTGGTCTGAATGCTGTTGTAAACCTCGGACCAGGCAACGTTGTATGGGGTTGCGCCCAGAGCGGTAATGGAATAGTTGTAAGGATCAGCTCCCGGAGTCCGGATTACCTGTCCCTTTAAATCCTCTGGCTTGGTAGCCGCTTTATGTGTCATGAAGGAACGTGCGCCATCGTAGTAGTTGAAGCACAGGACACGGATTCCCTGACCTGCCAGTTCATCTGTCCAGTTCTTGAAGGTATCGGTTCCGATCACCTTCAGACCGTCCTCATAATTATCTACAAAATATGCCATGTTGAAGATTCCGATATCCTTTACATAGCTGGACATACGGCCTGCATCAGTCAGAACTGCAACGCCTACGCCTGACAGTGCCTGATCAATCATATCTTCCTCAGCGCCCAGCTGGCTGGACGGATAGATGGTTACTTTCACAGCGCCGTTGGTATCCTCTGCAACCTTATCTGCTGCTGCCTTCAGACCCTGGTAGATCATGGAAGTATCTGTCTGGGTTGTAGAAATCTTCAGCTCATAAGTCTTTCCGTCGGCCGGTGCGGCCGGTGCGGCTGCCTCTGCTGCCTTCTCGGTTGCTGCCGGAGCTGCACTTGCTGCCGGTGCTGCACTTCCTGAGGAACAGCCGGTTACTCCTGCTGCCATAACTGCTGCCATACACATTGCTACTAACTGTCTCTTTTTCATGTTTCTTTCCCTCCTGTTTTTACTTCACCTTTTGGTTCATAACCTGCGTTATGCTGAAATCATTATAAAATTTTTATAAAATTTGGTAAAGGTAATATCAAACACGGATAAGGAAATTTTGGTTCAATCTTTTGGCAGCGCCATCGACTGCATGGTACAGAATTCTTTGGGAGATACACCCTCCTTCTTTTTAAAGCACTTCCCGAAATAATTGGGGTCCGAAAATCCCACCTGATACGCGATTTCCGTAATGCTTTCTCCTCCGGCACGCATCATTTCCCTGGCCCGTTCCAGACGATAATTCGTCAAGTATTCTGTAAACGAAATCTGGCACTGATTCTTAAAACACTTGCTTAAATATCCCGCACTGATATTCAATGCCTCCGATACATTCTGCAGACTCAATGCCTCACCAAAATGCTTTTCTATGTACTCCTTGGCCCCACGTACCACCAGCGTGTTGCTGTTGATGAGTGAGCCCTTGATATTCTGCATGAGAAAGCTGATTATTTCCAGAAGGAAGCTCTCTTCCTCCTCTTGTGCTCCGCTCCACTGCGCAAATCGCTCAAAAAGAGCGACCGCATCCTTTGTACGGATTCTCATTTCCGGGATTCGGTTAATCTTTCGGATAATGCTCAAAAAGGTACGACGCAGATTCTGCCGGATAAAAGATTCAGATCCCCCTGACGCCTCGGCGAACAACGCCATAATCTGTTTCAGCCAGTATATACTCTGTTCTTCGTTCTTCCCTGCCACATAAAAGCAGACCTTGTCCTCCATATCGCAAAACCGTCTCGTCAGCTCCATATTGGCCTGCAGCCTCTGCCTGGTCTGGATATCAGAAAATTCCAGAATATAATTTAACGCCTCCTGATAAGCTGTTTTCATATTGTCACAGCCCTCATAGATTCCGCTGACGCCGCAGTAAACGGTGGTCTTGCCGAATTCCTTCAGATAGTTCCTCGCCTTGCGGATGCAGGCATTGATATCGTTGAATACGGAATCATTTTCCGCAAATACATAAACCACAATCTGCCGAAACAGGTAACTGATGATGACATGCGTCTTGTCCAGGTAGAAAATGCCCCTGATGATATCATAACCGGTCGTCCCCATTTCCAAAATACTGTCATTATACAAGGTAATGCATTTAAAGCTGTTGTCATGGGCACCCCACATCATGACCTCTTTCAAAAGGACCGTGCCATGCTTTCGCTCCAGAGCTGCATCCCAAACCAGATCTTTGTCCATATCTTCATAGAAATCAAAGGTTTCCTCACTATGCTCCAAAAGCTCATAATCATTCCTTGCGCTGGCTCCCATTGAAGCAATCACTTTATCAAGCGTCTCCACCAGCTCTTCATCCAGATAAGGCTTAACCAGAAAATCCTTAACCCCCGCCTTCATGGCCTGCTTCGCATAAGAGAACTCTCCGTATGCAGAGATGATCACAAGCTGAAGCTCAGGATTCCTTCTCATAAGCTGAGCCGCCGCCTCCAGACCATCCAGCCGCGGCATCCGAATATCGAGAAGAATAATATCCGGTTTGCATTCCTCCGCCACTTCCAGAACCTCTGCCCCATCCTTGGCCATGTAAACTACCTGCAGCAGATTTTTGTAGCGCTCTGAAATAATCTTGTTCAAATAGTCTCTCTCGTATTGCTCATCATCTGCAATCATTACTTTAATCATATGCAGTTCCCATCTCCTTGTATAAAAACAGTGTGATTTTTGTTCCGCCTTCCCCGCTGTCAATCGTAACCACATCATCCCGATGATAACGCAGGCGCAGGCGCTCGATTACATTATACAGACCGATGCTTCTGGTCTGCACGTGCTGCTTCAGATTGTCCAGGATCTCCGCCGGCATCCCGGTTCCGTTGTCGGTTACCATGACCTCGATACAGCTGGCCTTCTCGATAATAGAAATACTTACCTTTCCATCCTTTACGGTGTTTTTCAGTCCATGCTGAATCGCATTTTCAATCAATGGCTGAATGATCAGGGGCGGCACTTCAATCTCATCATCCATATAAGATTTGCGGATGTCCAGCTGGAACGCAATCCGTCCCTTGCAGTGCACGCGCTGGATATAGAGATAGGACTCCAACAGCTCGATCTCGTCATCAATGGGCACCGAGGTGGAGCGAATTTCAATACTGCTTCGCAGAATTTTAGAAATGGATTTGATCAGCTGGATGGAAATCTCCTTATCATCCAGCTGGATACTGCGCATAACCAGACTCAGTGTATTGAACAGAAAATGAGGATTGATCTGCATCTGCAATTCCTTCATCTTAGACTCAGCCAGACGGCGTTCCTGCCGCTCATTTTCCAGCACCTGCTCGGCCAGACGCTCCCGAATTTCAAAATTCTTATTGATTTCCTGAATCATATCATGAATGGTGTGCTTCATCTCATTAAACGTACGGATGACAAAATTCATCTCCACATACGGCGTATCCGCAATGTCTTCCGTATCAAAGTTCTGATCCTTGATTTCCTGCGCCGCCACGGTCAGTTTTTCCACTGACTTCAGCATATCGCGATAAATCGCGGTATTAATAAAAAAGCTGAAAAAGCCCATGACCAGCAGTGCGATATTTACCACCGTCGTAAGGGTTCGCAGATTTCCTGAATACGAAGAAAAAACCCCGGAAATATATTCCAGATAATAGGAATTTAACAGATTCATATTGCCATCAATCAAAAGATCCAGATTTTCAATATAAGCCGTGCCGCCCTGATCCGTCGGAATCGCCGGATCCATGTAAGCCAGAATCTTGTCCTGCCGATGCTCCAGCATCTGATGCACGATGCGATATATCATCGTACAGTCACGATCCCGCTGCATCGCCTCATAAAGACCGTCCAGAATGGAAATGGTTTTCTCGCTTGCCTTCTCATACTGATTCTTGTTTTCCGTCTCATGCTGCTTCATATAGAGGTGGAAATACGTTTTTGAGTCATTATAAGAGACCGCCATGTCATTGACAAGGCGGTACTCATCTAAAAGCTCTGTATAATTTCGGATAAAATTGCCTGTAACAAACGCGTTAAATGCTACAAACAAAGCAAGACACAGCCCAAACAGCAGGTAGTTTCGTTTGATTTCCGTATTGATTCTTCTCATTGCGGTCTTAAGTTCCTTTATATTTTACTCCACCCGTCTTTAACTATGGAATCATTTAACCATTCACTCTTAAATCCATCATCTCTGGCAGAACCCTGGTCGCTGATCCAGATTGTATTAACTGAGTTACCACCGGGATTCATTTTCACGTAATAATTATTATCATAATAAATGATACAAGCCAGCGCCGCCCCTTTTTTATCCTTATTATTCCCTACATCCGCAACCATCATCGTCTTTCCCTCAGCAGTAACAATGGGTTTCCATACGGCCTCATCCAACTTTGTCTGAAAACCGTTCCACGCTTCATCACTTAACTTGTGACTTGTACCGTCCGTAGCCTTTTTTAATTTATCCTTAAGCTCCTCTTTCTCTGCTTCCGTCAATACCGGGAATTTGTCACCCAGCTTTTCAAAAAAATACTGCTGCAATGCTTGGCCGATAGTATTATCCTTACCAGTAGGCTTCAACTTGTCCGTTACCGTTCCCTCTTCCCCTAACAACCCATCCTTCTTCATCAATTCTTCCAACTTATCCTTATAGGATGGTGCTGAATTAAGTTTTCTGTCTGCATCGCTTTCAATGCGGTAAACCGGCTGATGAGCTCTGTCGTAAATTACGACAATCCCTTTTGCTGTGGTATATTTCAAACCCGTTACCGTCACACTCTCATCCAGCTCGATTGGGTTACTAATCTTCCCATCGGTCGCCGCAGTCTTCATGATCGCCTCTACTGTTCCCTCCTCATTCATGATATCGTTCATGCTCCCATTTGGGTTTTTCGCATACTCTTCCGCTGCCTGTCCCTGTGCTGCCATCACCACGCTCCGGCATTCCAGAATCGCATCCTGATTCTTTGCCTTGCGAATCCAGCCCGTCAGCACCGGCACCATAATCGCTATCAGAATCCCCAATATTACCAGCACAACAATCAGCTCTACCAGGGTAAAGCCCTTCTGACTCTTTTTAGACCTTCCATTTGCCTTTTCATCCCACATCATAGGTATCTCCATATTCTGCATTAACGCTTCTGTACAAAACTCATTTCCCCCAACGTTATGTCTCTGACCCCATTATACTGAACATTCTGGTTATTTTCAATGTTTTAAGGGAAAAGATTGTATTGACAAGCGGAACATTATCTGTTACAGTTACAATATCAAATGTAACCAAATCGATTACAGATAGAAAGAAGGTAGATAAATGAAATTATTCGTTACCATGTTTGGAATCATGTTTTTCCTCAGTGCCTGTCAGGCTCCGCCACGAGCCAAAGCACAGACGCCAGAGACTACGCCGATCGCTGAGTACCGCAAGCTTACCCCGGAGGAGGCTTTTGAAATGATGAGCGCCCAGGAAACCACGATCGTTGACGTCCGCACCGAGGCTGAATATCAGGAAGGACACATTGAAAATGCGATTTTAGTCCCTAACGAGAGCATCGGCGAAACGCCTCCCGAGGCACTGCCGGACAAGGATGCCACGCTGCTTGTCTACTGCCGCAGCGGACGCCGCAGCAAGGAGGCCAGCGAAAAGCTTTTAGCACTCGGCTATCAGAACGTTTACGACTTCGGTGGTATCACGGATTGGCCTTATGATGTTGTGAAAGGATCGTGAGGAAACTATGAACAGTATATTCAGCGTTGCAGTCCACGCGCTGGTTTATCTCAACCATAAGAACTGTATTTTAACCAGTGATGAGCTTTCCGAAAACATCTGCACCAATCCGGCGCGTGTGCGCAAGGTGATGACCAGTTTAAAAAAGGCCGGCTTCGTGGAGACCAGGGCCGGTCATGTAGGCGGATACCGTTTTTGTGCGGATGCAGACACGCTCACGCTGGCGCAGGTGGCAGACGCTATGGACATTCATTTTGTGGAAGCCGCCTGGCGCAGCGGTGATGTCGACATGGAATGCCTTGTGGCCTCTGGCATGGCCGATCTTATGGATTCGATTTATTTGCAGCTTGATGGGCTCTGCCGGGAGCGCTTACAGGGGATCACCATCGCTGATCTCGACCGGAAAATCTTTGAAACCATTCCATATTAGAAAGAGAGGTATATTATGAACTACGATACAATTATTCTCGGTTTTGGAAAAGCAGGAAAGACACTGGCCGCCACACTGGCCAAGCAGGGCAAAGCTGTAGCACTTATCGAAAAATCAAGCGGTATGTACGGCGGAACCTGTATCAATGTAGGCTGCATTCCCTCCAAATCACTGATCACCAGTGCCGCCGAAGCGGCACTGCATCCTGACGATTCCTTTGAGCAGAAAGCTTCCCGCTATGCTGCTGCCATCGTGGAAAAGCAGCGCGTAACCAGCATGATGAGGGCCAAAAACTATAAAAAGCTCGATGATCTTTCAGAAGTAACCATCTATGATGGATTAGGCCGTTTTCAATCTCCTACCGAGGTTGAGGTGCTGCTTACCGATGGCAGAACCGAACTGCTGACCGCAAAAAACATCTACATCAATACCGGGTCTGAGCTGATCCCTCTTCCGATTCCCGACATAGACAACAACCCCAAGGTGTACACCAGTGAGACCCTGATGGAGGAGAGCCGGCTGCCACAGCGCCTGGTTCTGATTGGAGCCGGCTACATCGGCATGGAATTCGCTTCTCTCTATGCAAACTTTGGTTCACAGGTAACCGTCCTTCAGAATGGAGACAGTTTTTTGCCAAGAGAGGACCGGGATGTGGCAGATGAGATTCGCGCCATTCAGGAACGCAGAGGCGTACGTTTCCTGCTGGGTGCCCAGACCCTGCGCATCGAAGACGGAACCGTTGTCTATACTCTCCATGGAGAAGAACAGACGCTGGAAGCGGATGCCATATTGATTGCAACCGGCCGCAAGCCCAACACGGCGGCTTTGCAGGTCGAGCGGGCAGGCGTAGAGCTGACACCACGCGGCGCTGTGCTGACCGATGACCTTCTTCGCACTACAGCTCCAAACATCTGGGCTCTGGGCGATGTCAACGGCGGACCGCAGTTTACCTTCGTTTCTCTGGACGATTACCGCATTGTTCTTTCCCAACTCACAGGAGGAAGCTATAACCGCGCTTCCCGTGCAAACGTTCCTTACAGCGTGTTTATGGATACCCCGCTTGGGCGCGTGGGGCTGACGGAGAAAGAAGCCACCGAGCAGAATATACCGATTCGCGTCCTCAAGCTGCCCACCGCCGCCGTGCCAAAAGCACAGGTACTGCGCAAGACCGACGGATTTTTAAAGGCGATTGTCCATGCAGAGACAGGGAAAATTCTGGGTGCGGCACTGCTTTGCCCGGAGTCCTATGAGCTGATCAATACGATCAAGCTGGCGATGGATCTGGATGCTGACGCGGCACACCTGCGTGACATGATCTATACCCATCCCACGATGACAGAAGCATTTAATGAGCTCTTTGCTCTGTAATAAAACAAAAGCCCCAGCCGCATCCCTCTTTGGCAGGATGCAGCTGGGCTTTTTGTCTATACAGGACAATCATTCTCTCATCATTGGGACGATTCGGCCGTTTCCTTGCTGTAAATAAAGTCATACAGCGTTTGATACAAAACCTGCGGTTCGATCGGCTTGGCAAGATGCGCATTCATACCTGCCGCCTTTGATTTTTGAACATCCTCGTCGAAGGCATTTGCAGTCATGGCAATAATCGGAATGGTCTTTGCATCCTCTTTTCGCCAGCGGCGAATATTATAGGCGGCCTGCAGCCCATCCATATCCGGCATACGGATGTCCATCAGGACGGCATCATAATATCCCACCGGTGTGCTTGTAAACATTTCCAGGGCACGCAGACCGTTTTCCGCATGCTCCACCAGAAAGCCTCTGCACGTCAGCAGTCTTGTCGCCACCTCTACGTTCATCGGATGATCCTCTGCAAGCAGGATCCGTT
The DNA here is from genome assembly GCA_028693165.1 of Lachnospiraceae bacterium. GTDB lineage: Bacteria > Bacillota > Clostridia > Lachnospirales > Lachnospiraceae > Brotaphodocola. The sequence continues at coordinate 29,372 of JAQUVX010000021.1, forward strand.
TGCCGTCAAACCGGAAATCGTCTGTAATCAAGGTCTCTTTTTCAACCTGTCTGCCCAATGCTTTTTCAAAAGCAGAAATCAGGGAGGATTTAAACATCGGCTTGCTCATAAGGAGGTTGACCCCGGCCAGCTTTGCCTCGTGTTCAATATTTTCCCAGTCATAGGCAGTCATAATGATAATGGTGACGTCCGGCCCTACAATCTTCCTGATCTGGCGGGCCGTTTCAATGCCGTCCATCTCCGGCATTTTCCAGTCTACCAGAACAAAATCATAATATTGCCCGGATGACCACTTTTGCTGAACCCTGTCTACTGCTTTTTTGCCGCTGTCCACCCATTCCGCCGTGACGCCAATTTCCTCCATGGTGATGACTGCGTGCTCGCAAACAATGACATCATCGTCTACCACCAGGGCTTTCAGCTGTTCAAAATGATAATGCTGTCGATTCAAATATCTGGTTTTCGATTCTTCGGTGATCCCCAGATTGACATCCACGGTAAACTCCGAGCCGGAGCCTACGATACTGCGCACATCAATGCGTCCATTCATCATGGATACCAGATTATGGCAGATGGCAAGCCCCAGTCCGGTTCCGCCATACATGGCGGTGGTGCCGGAACTCTCCTGCGCAAAGGGGTCAAACAGATGCGGAATAAACTCTTCCGAAATACCGCACCCGGTATCATTGATGACAAAACGAACGGTGGCACTGTTCTTATCCTTTTTGATCTGTCTGGCACTAAAGGTAACCTTCCCGTGCGGCGGCGTGAACTTGATGGCGTTGGATATGATATTGATGATGACCTGCTGCAGCTTCATGGCATCACCGATATAATAATCCTCCACACTTGTATCAACAATATTCTCATAGTCGATATCCTTTGCCTTCGCCTGCGTGCAGCAAATGGAGTTAATGCCGCCCAGAAATTCTTCAAATGGGATTTTTTCATTTTTCAGCAGTATTTTCCCGCTCTCAATTCGGCTCATATCTAAAATGTCATTGATCAGGGAAAGCAAAAATCTGGAGGAAATGCCTATTTTGGCGATGCAGTCCTGTGTCTGCGTGTCATCCCCAATCGACTGGGACGCAATCGCCGCCATGCCAATGATGGCATTCATCGGTGTCCGGATTTCGTGGCTCATGCGGGAAAGGAAGTCACTTTTCGCACTGTTGGCCTGCTGGGCCGCCAGCAGCGCAGCCTCCAGCGTATTCTGCTGCTGCGTCTGCTGCTCCATCAGGTCGGTAATATCGGTACGTGTGCACACAACCTGACCGGCGGCTTCATCCAGATATGCATACTGCAGCCTTTTTTTGCGAATGCTGTGATTGTTGTCATACACTTCGTAAACGGTAGAGAAAATCCGCTGCGTCTCCAGATTTTTTTTGATTCCCTCCGGCAGCATGTCCGCAATAGAGCGTTCCACATCCTGCTCGACAACCACTTCGCGATTGATGTGATAGAGGGATTTTGTATACTCGGTACTCTCTGTTTTCAGTGCATCTTCACAGTGCTCGTCTCCAAGATACAGATAAAACGTGTCACTTTTCAAATCAATATAGGCAATATAATCATACTCTAACGATGTCACTGCCTTGATGATGCTGTCTTTGGTCCTCTCCTCATTGATGTCATAGGTGTACATAAACGACATCACATCGCCGCTCTCCGGGTTCTGGTAAGACTTTACCGTCGTGTTTACCCAGATGACACTGCCGCTGTGCGTCTTACGCCGGTAATCCATGCCAAAGCTGGTTTCTCCGTCTGCAAACGCCTTCAAAATCCGCTCACGATTCAGAAGCTGGCGGAGTTTCTCCTGCTCCTGCGGCTCAAGACCGGTGGCGGCAAGCTGTCCACTTCCCAGATCATAGGGCATATGATCTGCGGAAATGCTGATATAGGGCTTCGCAATATAGCTTTCTATGCTATTCTGTGTAATATTGGAGCGTACCTTGGCGAGCAGATTCTCGCTCTTTGTTGCCTCGCTGTACGCAATTTCCTCCTTGAATTTGCGCTCCATCTCTTTCGCCGCATTGATATCAATCGCACAGCCAATGGCGCTGACCGGTTTTCCATCCACAAATATGGTGGTATAGGTGCAGCGTTTCCACTGGAGTTCTTTGTTTACATCAACATAACAGATATCTGCCGAAGCACTCTTTTCCCCGCGATCCACTGCTGCGTGCAGTCTGCGATAGGCCGGGATGCTTTCCCCGTAGATAAAGCCTGCCTGAATTGCCGATTCCGGAAAATTCTCCTGAACCTTGGCCGCACCAAACTTCTCCATTGCATTGGACTGCTGAATGCTTCGTTTTTTGATGATATCGTATTCCCAAATATAAAAATTAGAGTTGGCAAGTGCAATATCCAGTTTTTTCCGGCTGATTTGCTGCGCAAGGCTGGTTTGTTCGGAAATATCCGTGATCAAACAGCCACAATAGCCATAGCTGAGCTGATAACACTGAACTTGAATATACCGGTCAATTTCAGGACTGTACTCGGAAATCCTGATCAGTTTTCCTTCAATCGCCGTGTCGTTGTAAAAGCTCAGCCACTTGCTGTCGGCATTTTCAAATGTGTCATGAAAACTTTTTCCCAGCAACTCTTCCTTTTTGTGCGTTCCAAGCTGGACAAGCGCTTCGTTCACGTATTCAAATACAAAGTCATAGGCCTGACCGGTTTCGTCCATCAGTATTTTGATGACACAAAAAGCACAGGGGCTTTCATCATAAACCTCTTTTATTGCGTTCAGTTTCGCATTCATTTGGTTGTTTCCTCCTGTTTCTTCTGCTTCGTGAGCCTTTTTTAATTCCACTGCAGCTCGATACGACCGTCTCTGGCCGGGGTAATGACTTGATCCGCTTTTAATTTTTCGGTTAATAATTCATCAAAGGTACCCTCATAGGTTTCAAGAACCTCTGTGATGTAAGCCTCATGAACCGTTTGATCCCAGAAAGCTACCATGTACTCCCTCTTCTCATCAATCGGGCTTCCATCTGCCAATGTCACCGACAGGATTTTTTCGCCCGGAACATTCCACGGAGCGACCTTGCATTTCAGTCCTGAAAAAGCATAGATGCAGTCTGCATCCTTTTCTATGCCGCCATAAGGATGATTCAGTACCTCCAGAAGCTGGCTGCCGGTCATTTTGACCTTGACCAATTGCGAATGATTGGCCAGGGAACGGGGCCGTAGCGTCTCCACGTTGGCATTCGTCAAATCGCCTTTGAATATACGCATCAGATTGCCGCGTTCTGCAACATTGTTCAGCACAAGCGCAACATCTGCTCCTGTCTTTTCGCGGAACAGATCCGCAAAATAATGGGAGGTTTCTAAAATGGTGAAATCTTCGCCCGCGGTTGCTATGACCTCCTCTTGGATGTCTGTTTTGCCGTTCAGCGCTGCCGTATGCGCCGCATCCATGTGTTTCATAGCTTCTGACGCCGTAAGCTCTCCTTTTAAGATAGAAATCATATCTGCACGCATCAACTTCAGAGGCAGGTAATCCGACGGCATCTCTTTGTTTTTGAACGTAAAAGCAGTAAACATGTGGCCGCTGTCTCTGGCTTTCCTTAGTTCCTCCGGCAAGGACTCGCTGCTCTCTGAGGAATCTGCCACACTGCTGATCATAACTGCCTTATTGATGTAAACATTTTGTGCCTCGGGCGTGCTGATATAGGCAAGGAAACGCTGCGTGGCTTCGCGTTCCTTTTCTGTACGTTCTTTCACCGGCAAACACACCGAATAGCTCAGGTTCTGGGTTAAATATCCATCTCTCCCGACCGTGGTGGGAAACGGCATAAACTCAAATTCATACTGACTGCTGTCCATCTTTCTGTGCAGGACATAGTTCATCATCACGATTTTGCCGTCCAGATATTCCTCTGCTCTGGTCGTTCCACTGTAGTCAAAGTATTCTTCCTTCATAATGCCTGCATCAATGAACCGCTGATACAAATCATAGAACGGCTGCATGTGGCTTTCAAAGGTAGCTGTGCCTGCCAGAAACTCATTGTACCATGCACGGTTTTCCAGCCCTGCAAAAAGCTCGGTATAAGTAAATGCCTGCAGGGCAGCAAGGAATTCCTTTTCATATTTTGCATTGGGGTTCCAGGCCTGCACGGTTCCATTCGTGTCCTTGTCAATCTGCTGGCAGAGAGCAATGAACTCATCCATGGTCCGCGGGACTTCCCAGCCATACGCTTCAAACAGCGTCTTATTGTAATACAATCCATCTATGCTGGCCGGACCGGGCAGGGTATAAATCCTGCCATCTACCTCCATGTTGTTCAGGGCTTCGATTTCGTACCTGCTGATCACTTCGTTCGAGGTAATGTCCTCAAAATAATCCTCAACCTCGATCTCTTCATTTAATCTTGCGCCCAGGAACATCACATCAGGACGATAACCGTACTTAAGCCAGTCCAGATACGGCATGGCAGTACCATTTCCTGCGGTAATATCCAGGTCGACGACTTGAATATCCGGATTAGCTTCCATAAAGGTCTTACACAGGAGGTCAAGTTCCACATTCCCTGCCCGGCCCACCGTGATGGTGGTTTTCCCCGGATCAATTCTTTCATAGGTGAAAATTTCGTTCTCCGAAATTCCCAGACCTGTTTTGTCCTTTGTGTCTCCCGCACCGGAACAGCCTGCCAAAAGGCCGGCCATCAGAGCGAAACCCAACCGTATCAAGCATGATCGTTTCATCTGCATTCTCCTCTGGTTTATAATACTTTTCGTGTTTCACTGATTAGATTCTGCATCACAATCGGCTTCGCAATATGGCCATTCATCTCTGCGGCACGCGCTTTTTCCACGTCCTCCGCGAAAACATTGGCCGTCATGGCGATAATGGGAATCGTCTGCGCCTGCACATGGTCACTCGCCCGGATTGCCGCCGCGGCCTCATAGCCAGTCATAACCGGCATCTGAATGTCCATGTAAATAATGTCATAATATCCGACCGGGGAAGAAAGGAATTTCGTTACGCCCTCGTCTCCATCCGCTGCAACCTCTACGGTAAATCCAATTTTTTGCAGGATTTTGCAGGCAATGGCCTGGTTGATCTTGTGATCCTCACATAGCAGTGCATGTTTTCCGTCAAACGAGATATTCTGCTGCTCCGGCGGTATGGTCTGCACCGTACTTGAATGGAAATCCCGCTCAAAGAAAAGCTCCACCGTAAAGGTACTGCCCTTATTCAGCTCACTGCTACAGGTAAGCCGGCCGCCCAGCGCTGTGACATAGCTTTTGCAGATGGAAAGCCCCAGCCCGCTGCCTTCAATCTTCTTTATGGCGGCAGCGTCCGCACGGATAAACGGTTCAAATATATGCTCCATATTTTCTGCGGAAATCCCGATGCCGTTATCGGCAATCTCAAACCGCAGGGAAATCATCTCTGATTTCAGAGATGGCAGCTCCCTTGCCGTAAAGCGGACGGTTCCATGCTCCGGTGTAAACTTCACCGCATTATTCAGAAGATTGATCAGCACCTGGGAAAGCTTAAGCTTATCGCCCAGGAGGTTGCAATTTTTAAGCCCATCATAGTCTACACGAAATTCCAGATGCTTTGCCATGCACAGGGGCGCAATAATTTCGCACACATCATGCAGACATTTTTTCATGTCAAATGGCTTTTGGTCAATGAACATCTGGCCGCTTTCGATTCGGCTCACATCCAGAATGTCGTTAATCAGGCGCAACAGATGGTCGGCGGAATCCTGAATGGTGTTCAGATATTCAAGCTGTGCCGTCTTATCATCCATGGCCTCAATGGCAAAGTTCGTCATATTGACAATGGCATTCATCGGGGTACGGATATCGTGGGACATATTAGAAAGGAAACGCGTTTTAGCGCCATTGGCACTGTCTGCCATTGCAAGCGCGTTTTTCAGGGTTTCCTCTCGCTCACGCTCCTGCGTGATATCCTGAGCCATCGCAATAAATTCATTTTTATCACCCTCGACCGGATAAATGCGCATGACAAAATGACGGACCGCTCCGCCATCGGAATAAGGTATAAAGGAACTGCAAAATTCCGTTTGTCCGTCCCAGCCCCCCAGTTCTTCATTGATTTGGCGAATTGCCGACGTTCCTTCCTCTGCGTGACTTTTGAGCTGATACCCCTGCCCATGATGAATAATCTGAAAAGAAGTATCACCAATAATCTGTCCTGCATTGGAAGAAATATAGAGCGGTGCTTCCTTCTCCGCAGAAAGCAGTGCAAACGCATTCCGCGTATTTGTCACAAGCAAATCAAGCATCCGGTCTCTGGCCGTCAGCGCAAGGTCAAATTTCTTCTGGCGCGTTTTATAGACGAATACAAAGGCAACGATACCGCACACTAAAAACACTCCTATAATCGAAAAACTCAGAAACACAATATAGGAAGAAAATTCATTGGTAGCTTTATTTGCAATCTCCTCCGGCACCATATAAAACAGCCGCCAGACGCCACTGTCGGTACGAATCGGTGTCGTAACCACATATTCGCTGCTCTGCTCATTCTCAAGCAAAAAGGTGTATGCATCCTTATCCGGCAATTCTCCATCATAAACAAAATCCTTCTGATTCAGACAACGAATCGTTTTACCGTCAAACAGGGAAAATGCATTGTACAGATTGGGCGCACCCGTCGTCGTAAGCTGGCTGATCTTCGAGCCGTTGCATTGCGTCAGAAAAACACAGGACGTTCCATCAAAGGAAGACAGCCCCATATTGTCAATAAACGTATCCAAATCCTGCACCACCGATAAGGCAACAATTCTGGAATCATTGAGCGTAACGTCCGTTTCAATGGGAATCGTATAGGTAACCGTCGAGCGCACAATGTTCATATACCTGCCGAACTTTTCCGCATTGTATACGAGTTCCGAAACAACATCATTGTTCTTCATATCCCCATCCGCGCTGATCGAAAATCCATTCTCGGTATACACATAGATGTCGGATATGTTCCAGATATCCCGTTCCGTCTGCAAAAGCTCCATCAGTCTGTCGCTGTCCTCCGGCGAATAGGTCTTCATACCGTTTGAGATGCTTTTTGCAACCTTCCAGTCACTTTTAATTTTTTCTTCCACATAAATTTTGATTTGTGCGCTAATCTCAGCCAGATGACTGGCACTTTCGGATATAATATTGTCCTTGTATTTTCCAATAAAATTGCCAAACAAAACAATCATTGTGACAAAACACGCCATCAAGATACAAAGCAGAGAAAAAATGGCTTTGTTTTCTTTTATAATCAACTTTTTTATTTGAAAGCACATCCTTTCTCTCTCGTATAACCGCCGAACTGACTTTCCCTGGCCGCTGCACCGCAAAAGCCCATTCCCGATATGATATCATAGATCTAGTATACCTTAAAAATATAAAATTTCAACAACAAACGACATCCTTTCATGGGATCTTAACCTGACTCCGTCACCTCCCAATAGCTATGCGCGCCCCGTGCCTGATACCTGATCCGCCCCTGATCCTTCAAGTCCTGCAATCTTCTTCTGGTATAATAAATGGTTAGGCCAAGCTCCTCCGCCAGCCTTTTAGCTGATAATTCCGGCGAGGCCTGTAGCGTCTCGCATATTTTTTCATTCACTGCCGCTTTGCCGCTTTGGGTATAAGTCGGGAAATGGTAGTCTGCCCTTATTCGGTGTAAATTGAACGCATCAAACTGAATTTCCAAATATCCGGGATACACAGCGATCTTTTCCATGTTCCTCAGCATGCCAAGTGCCGCCGCCTCCCGGACACCTCCTTTGTCAAGCCGGTCTCTGATCTGCTCGATTCTCTGTTCCTGATCCCCGATCTGTTCCCCCTGTGGCTCCTGTGCATCCTGTTGCTTCATCGCTGCTTTCTTCTGCCGCAGCAGCGCAAGCTGACCGTCCAGCTTTTCACTCATCCGCTGATAATCACCGTTGCTCACCACGCCGGACAGCAGTTTCTCGATCAGAATATCCTTCTGCTTCCAAAGCTTCTGTTCTTCTTTGAGAATCGCTTTCCTCGGACTGCTGTGATCTGCTTTTTGCAGCACCAATCTGAGAATCTGAATGGCCTGCTCTGCAATGTCCTTGTCCTGCACCGCTTCCTCCTGAAAATACCGGCTGCAAGCACCCTTGACCACCTGGAACAGCTTCTGCTCGTTCAGATGAACGTTGTCACAACCTTCCTCAGATCCGCTTCTCCCATAGGCAACATAGCGTTTACAGGACCATTCCACGACATCATTTCCGCGCACATCATGTCTTATGCGCTTATAATAGGGCGATCCGCAAAGGCCGCAGAACAGGATTCCGCTGAATGAATATCCATGTTCTTTTTTTACAGGCCCTTTTTGATCGCTGGTATTCTTAGTTTCCTTCTTTGCTCGCAGATCCATCGCATGATTTGCCCGCGTCCACAGCTCCTCGCTCACCGTCGCCGGCACCATGTTCTTATGCACGATCCACTCATGTTCCGGATTCCGGATCGTTTTCTTCGTGGTGAAATCATAATGAACCCGGTTCATTACCACCGTTCCCATATTAATCGGATTCCGTATGATCCTGCGAATCGCGGCATCCTCAAATCGCTTTCCTCTCTGGTTTGTGATTCCCTGTTCAAACAGCGCATTGGCAATCCTGCGGCTTCCCAGCCCGTCAGCCGCATATTCATACATCCGCCGCTTTACCGCTGCCTCTGCTGCCTCAAGCCGCACCGGTTTTCCGCGCTCTACGATAAAACCATATGCATTCTGCGGAAGAATGACCGCAGTTCCCTTTGTCTGCCTTCGCCGGTGTGCCAAATTCAGTTTCTTGGAAAGCTCTCTGCTGTAATCCTCTGCCAAAATCGCCTTAATTCCCGTAATCAGTGCGTCATCCGGCGTATAAAATTTATGTTCGATATACATATACAGCCGCTTGTTGTTTTCAAGCATCCGGTTCAGGAACCCATACCAGTCCGCCGTATTGCGCATCAGCCGATCCTGACTCTTGATCACGATGATATCGAATTTATCTGTCTCCAGATCCTCAAAAAGCCGCAGGTATTCCTTACGGCCTTTTGTTGTCGTACCACTTTTGGATTCGATATACTGGTCTGCCAGATCCCAGCCCTGCGCCTCCACACATTCCACGGATTCCTGCACCTGCATCTCAAGTGCATTTTTCTGCGCCTCCTCCTCCGTACTGCACCGGTTGTAGGTCACCGCCCGTTCACGCAGAGGCATCATCGATCTGCCTTCTTTCACCCATCAAATTTCCACGCATGAATTTCTTCGCCTGAATTTTTTCATCCAGCGTTATGAGACCTTCCCTTTGAAGAAATTCAAATACCCCCTCCAGCGTCTCTTTCTGCCTGTTTTTCATAAGCATGGAATTTTCTTTTTCGCCAGACAATCAATCAGTTCCTTTTGCTTTTGTAATAAGTTATGCCTGTCGGGATGCTTTCCTGCTTGATTTTGCAAAAGCAGCCGCTGCTTTTGGGCAGTGGCTGCTTTTGGGGAAATGATTTATTTGTGAGTTTTGGTGGTGTATGGGAACCGGCTTCCCACCGCATAAATCGGAATGGAATCAAAACGGCTGCCTGCTCCTCCGGTGGATCGGGCCACATCTTTAGAAACCGTCACACTGTCAAAAATGACATTGGCGATACCGCAGTCAGAGAAATATGCTCTGCGGTTGCTGATCGTATCTCCAACCTCCCCATTATTATACAGATCACAATATCCGATGATTCCGGAATAAAGCAGCCACGAAGCCGCCCGCACCTGAATCTCATCGATAATCAGAATCGCATCTTCGAATCCAGACTCGTCCCGAACAAGATTGACATAGACTTCCGGATCATAATTCTAATATGCAAACTTGCACACCTCATGTGTCTTGCCCTCCTGCCTTAATTCCCTGCATATGTCATCACCTTTTTCCATCAAAATGTGTTCCCTGCTAGTATTATATGTTATCCTTTCTATAACTACAAGAAAGAAACACTCATATCAGACTCCAGTTTTCGCACTCCTATTCCCAGCCAAAACTGGCAAAGTGGAACCACCGTAAGGCATCACAATCACCCTGGCCCCACGCCCCATCTCCTTTACAGCCGCGTCATATGCCTCCTGCACATGGTCAAAAGACTCCATGAAAATATTGCGTACCAGTTTCTTGTCAATTCCCGATACCAGAAATATCCTGGCCCGCTTTAACGCCCTTGCAAAGGAAGCAGCCTTGTGTCCACCAATCTGGAAATCTCTCTGTATCCGTTCCAGTATGCTGTCCAGGTCCTTTGCCTCCAGCATCCACTGCTCAAACACGGTTCCCCCCAATCCTTCCGGACACGCGCCTGTCAGGATGATAATGCCTCCCGGACGTACTGCCTGCTCCGCGTTAGCCAGGGCCTTCTGGGTCTGATACAGATTCAGGTCCTTTGGTGCCCCGCCCTGGGAGACGATCACGATATCTGCCAACTCATTGATTTCCATACGGTAAAACCCATCCAGGAACCTGCATCCCTGTCTGTGAGCCTCTCTCAACTCTCCTGCCACCGCATAAATAACATTTTTATGCTCGTCCAGAACCACATTCAAAAGAAAATCCGCACCGCATATGGCGGCCGCCTCTTCCAGATCCTCCCGCACTGGATTTCCTTCAAGGCTTCCTGCCTTTGCCATTGGGTGAATCATCCTGCTGTGGTTTTTCTGAATAGCCTGCATGGTGGAAACCCCTGGCATGATTGCCTTTGCACCGCCGGAATAACCAGCAAAGAAATGGTACTCTATATTACCCAGACATATTCTCAGATCAGCATGAACCACCTTATCCGCTATGTCCACCGGTGTCCCGGCCTTTGTCTCTCCCATATGAATAAAGCCGCATTCGGATGAATCTATACATCTGTATGTATTGTAAACCTCATCTCCCACCAGATGCCGCATCTCCTCCGGCGTATGTCTCCTGTGGGTACCCATCGCGAACACCACAGTGACATGGGATCGGCTGACCCCGGCCTTTTCCAGCCGTTTCAGTACATGGGGAAGCACTCTCCATGAGGGCATGGGACGTGTAATATCACTCGTAATAATGACTACATCCTTTTTCCCCAATGCCAGTTTTTCAAGCCGCTCTGTACCTATAGGTGAATCCAGCGCCTGTTCAATAATATCCTTCTCCGGCGCACACATCTCATTTTTATGAGGGATCAGGGTATGGGCAATGACGTCTCTGGGAATCTTTACTTTTTCCGTGCCGGTACCATAACCAAGCTCTATCTCCTCCATTGCCCGGTGCCGCAGTTCATACACATCGTTGATCGTTACCAGCCCTGTTTTCTCCACATCCTGTGCAGTTCTTCTGCAGATCGCCCACTGACTGTAAGCCAGCATAAAGGCAGCCGCGCCCTTCTGCTCATCTGAAACAACTGCCTCTCCCAGATAATAAGTCGTGCTGCCATCCCGTTCCGGCCGGTCAGCCGGTCCCAGACCTGCGCCTGCGCAGGTTCCCTCCAGGTGAAGGCAGCCGTTTCTGATCTTCAGCTTCTGTGTCTCCAATGCCATCATGATGAGATCCGCCCGGTGGACTGTCTCCTTGTTAAATATTCCCATTTTATATCCCTTATAAATGGAATACGCCACCATGGCAGAGGCGGAAGTCTCCAGATAATTGCCAGGTTCCTTTTTCAGAAGCGTCAGTTGGAAGAACAGACCGCTTTCCTGATCCTGATACCGAAGCATTCCTTCCATGGCTTCCTTCCATAAACCAGTCAGGTACTGCCATCCCTCTGTATCCCTTGGCAATATGGTACAGCAGTCCGCCAATGCCATCAGATACCAGCCCTCTGCCCTTGACCAGAAATTAGGGGAACGTCCCGTCTCTGGGTCAGCCCAGAACTGGCATTTTCCCTCATCATATGCGTGGATATACAGGCCGGTTGATTCATCATACAGGTACCTTCTCGCATTTTCGAACTGCTTTACAACGTCTGCGCAGTTCTTCTTGCCCCCCAACTCCATTTCATACTGAAGGTAAAAGGGTGCCGCCATATAAAGACCGTCCAGCCAGATCTGACGGGGATATATCTTCTTATGCCAGAAACTTCCAGATTCTGTCCTTGGCTGATGCCGCAGCTGTTCCATAAGCTGCTCCGCGGCCAGGCAGTACTTCTCCTGCCCTGTCTCTCGGTACAGAAAAAGCAGGCCACGGCCGGACGGAATCTTATCCAGACTATACTCCTCCTGGTCATACCACCGTATCCTGCCGTCAGCACATATGTAGCGATCCAGGAACACCCTGAGAGCCTCCGCATAGCGTTTCCTGCCCGTAGCCTCATACATGGCCTCCAGGGCAGTGAGGATGCAGCCGTCCTCATAGTTCCAGAACTTCCGGTCCAGTTTCATAAACTCTTCGGTGTACTGTCTGATATACGCTTCAGCTGTCATGGTCCTCCTCTTTCATCCGTCTGATAAACAAGGGCTTGATGCCTCCCGCTTCCAGAATAGACATTGCATATTCCCCGATTGTTTCACACTGGTAGTGTTCCCCCGTATCCAGGTTTTTGAGTTCCCCTGTTCTCATATTGATTTCCAAATTCTGACCGCTCTTTACCATTCCTCCAATGCCTCTGCACACCAGCAGAGGAAGTCCCAGATTAATGGCATTGCGATAAAAAATCCTTGCAAAGGATTCGGCTACCACAGCTCCCACTCCCATATTAAACAGGGCAATAGCTGCATGCTCCCTGCTGGATCCGCACCCAAAATTAGTACCTGCCACAATGATTCCGCCCTTTGGAAAATCCCCTGCAATTCCTTCATCCACACCCTCCAGGCAGTGGCTTCCGATTTCCTCCGGATTGGTAAGAGCCAGATAACGGCCTGGATAAATCTGATCTGTGTCAATGTTTTTTCCAAGAACCAGAGCCTGGCCTGTAAATTCTTCCTTCATTTTCTCACTTCCCTTTCCCAGATGCTTCTGTTTTCCGTACATCCGAATCTCCTGAATTTTCGCAGGACGGGTCTGTCAGATACCCAGTCCATGCAGACATAGCTACGGTAGCCGGCGACGCCAGATATATACCGGAATCTCTGCTCCCCATCCTTCCCGGAAAATTCCGGTTTGAGGTTGTGACGCACACCTCTCCAGCGGCCAGGACCCCCTGGTGTGCGCTGAGACAGGGGCCACATCCAGGCGCGGATATGGTAGCCCCCGCGTCTATGAGCGTATCCAGGTATCCGTTTACGATACATTTCTTAAATACTTCAGCAGATGCCGGAATCACCACCATTCGGACATGAGAAGCGATTTTCCGCCCCTTAAGGATGCGGGCCGCTTCCCCTATATCCTCCACGCGTCCGCCGGTACAGGCTCCCACAAATGCCTGATCGATACGGACCCTGCCGGCCTGTGCCACTGTGCCCACATTGTCCACACTGGAGGGCATGGAAACCTGAGGCTCCAGTCCGCTTATATCAAAAACATAGGTTTCCTCATATTCAAAATCACTGTCTGTGTGTTCCACCGTAAATGGGTGACTGCTCCGTCCTGCCACATAATCCAGAACCGCCTGGTTTGGTTCCATGTAAGCTGTCTTTGCACCCATTTCCACCGCCATGTTGCAGAGCACCATGCGTCCAGCCACATCCAGTTGTTCCACATAGGTTCCGGTGAACTCGATCGCCTTATACACTGCCCCGTCCGCCTTCATTTTCCCTATGATGTACAAAATCACATCTTTGGGAAGCACATGACTTCCTGGTATACCTTTCAGATGTATCCGTATGATTTCCGGCACCCTGAACCAGAGTTTTCCGGTTATCAGAACTGTAGCCATATCCGTGGCCCCAATGCCTGTTCCCAGGCATCCGAATGCGCCATGGGTAGTGGTATGAGAATCGGTTGCCACCAGAATCATACCAGGATATACCAGGCCGGCCTCAGGCATGACCTGATGGCATATTCCTGCATTGATGTCAAAATGATAGGTAAGTCCCTGTTCTTCCCTGAACAGGCGCATCTCCCTGTGGTTCTGGGATGCCTCAATGGTGGGGGAAGGTGCATAGTGGTCAAATACAAAGGCCGCCTTCTCCCTGTCCCATATCTTCTTCCCTCCCATCTCCCGGAAGGAATAAATGGTCTGGAGATACAAATCGTTAATCTCCGCAAAATCAATGTCAGCCGTTATGATTTCCCCGCTTACTACCCGGTCACGACCGCTGTGCCTTGCCAATATCTTCTCTATCGCATGCATATCTTTTTCTCCTGTCTACTTATATGATTCTGAATCTGTCCAATACGCGGTAATCCGGTTCAAAACCAATTCCTGGACGTTCCGGAGCCGGCAGCCTTCCCTCCCTGTCTGTTTCCAGTGAATGATTGAACGCATGATGCCACACCTCATCGTATGCCGGAGGATAGTATTCAATATAGGACACGTTCCCCACTGCTGCTCCAAGGGAAACATTGATGGTCTGATCCCCGTGAGGTGCCAGCTCCAGACAGTGGGCCTGGGACAAGGCTGCTGTTTTTAGGAACTCCGTGACACCGCCCATAAGGAAGGGTGCCGGGTTTAAGACTGGAATTGCCCCGGTATCAATCAGCTCCTTGAAGCCCCATTTTGTGTATTCATTCTCACCAGCCGCCAGGGGAATCACCGTCTTTTCCGCCAACTTTTTCATCCCATCGTAATCATGGGGCGCCACCGGTTCCTCCAGGCAGTAGATATCATATTCCTCTACCTGTCTGGCAAACTGGGCTGCCCTATGGCTGGAGTATGCACAGTTGGCATCTAGCATGAGCAACGCCTTGGGGCCTATTGCTTCCCTCACAGCCCCTACCCTGACAGCGTCTTCACGAATGCTAAGAGCCCCCACCTTCATCTTGACACCAGAAACCCCCTGTTTCATATAGCCTTCCATCTCCCTCTGGAGATCAGCCAGTCCTTTTCCTGGTTCATAATATCCTCCGGCAATATAAACAGGCACACTCCTTCTGTATTCCCCCAAAAGCCGGTAGAGCGGCAGTTCCAGGGACTTGGCCTTAATATCCCAAAGGGCCATGTCAATACCGCTGATTGTTCTGGTGCTGATTCCCTTACGCCCCGTAAGCTTAGGCACATAAAGCCTGTCCCAGAGCCACTCCGTACGCATGGGATCTTGTCCAATTAACCGTTCCCTCAGCTCATCTGCCATCATAAACGGATTCATGCCCAGTACAGGCCCTGAAAGGCCATATCCCGTAATTCCCTGGTCTGTTTCCACTGTGATGACCGCAAGACCGCAGTGAGTATAGGTATGCATTCCATTGGTGATGGGACGGCTTTTCTCCCATCTGAAATATTCCTGCCTTACATCTGTTATCTTCATAATATGATGTCCTTTATAAAGAGGAATGCCGCAAAATGCATATCCCATTCTGCGGCATTCCCTTCCTGACTTTATCTGGCAGTTGCTGTCTCTATTTCGCGGTTGATTCCATCAATCAGCATATCCGCGCAGGCAGAAGCGTCCTCTTCGCCATAGCTCAAAGACTGGATTGCCAGGGTATACACGCCGTCAGGTGCTTTCAACGCAGCCCGCTCTGTGAATATATCCAGCTTAAAAGCAGACCATGCCATCAGTTTCTCATTCATTTCAGCTACCAGGCTTCCCTCCGTCTCAACATATTTAACTGCATTCTTGTTGCACGGGATGCCGCGGCTGTCCCCCAGGATGACTGCTCCTTCTTCGTCTCCAAACAGGAACTGTATAAGAGCTGCTGCCTCCGCAGGATGCTCAGACGTGGATGTAATTGCAATTACCTGTGATGCCTTGATCGGACCACCATGATATTCTCCCATATTAATCATGTCACCTACCACAACTTCGCCTTCTGTCACCGCATCCACATACTTAGCAATATTGGTATCCCAGCACATAGCACCGCCGTAATGACCGTTAATCCAGCTCTCGCTTGTCTCCAAAAGCTCAGAGGTTCCTTCTCCGGCCAGCTTCTCGGAATTAGGGATAACATGCCTGTCTTCCAGTTTCTTGATGAAATCCAGACCTTCTGCGATTTCTTCCTTGGAATACTGAAGCGTATTGTCTTTAATCCAATCTCTGCCGTATTTACACTGGAGATAATAAGTCATCAGATGTATCTTCACGTAATCCGCGCAGGCAAAGGGATAATAGGATCCATCCTCATAAGCCGCGAATTTTTCCCCTGCCTCATACAGTTCGTCCAGAGTGGTGGGTATCTTTGCCCCGACCTTATCATAGGTTGTCTTGTTCCATATAAAACCGCGGCCCGTATTGGCGATAGGAAGAGCCTGCAGCGCTCCGTTCACCGTGTAAAATGCCTTGTCGGAATCATCGTAATTGGACAGGTCAATGATATTGGAAACCTTGTTCAGATCATAAAAGGTATCTCCGTTAGGGGAATAGGCAAAAACCCAATCCATGTTTAACTGTATCACATCCGCTGCGGATCCCGCATTGAGAGCCAGGGATATCTTCTCCTCATGTCCGCTAAACGCCTCGTACTCCGCTTCCACCGTTATGTTAGGATACTTTTTTTCAAATGCCTCGATGGCCTTAAGGGTTTTCTCATGGCGGGAATCTCCTCCCCACCAGTTGAAACGCAGGGTAATGAGATCTGTAGTATTTACCTCCATATCAACAGAAGCTGCTGCCTCTGTACCAGCACCAGATGCCTCCGTGCCCCCTGCTTCATTTGTATCCTGGGTCGCTGCCGGAGCGGCTGTGGTCTCTTTTGACTGTGTAGGCATACATCCCGCCAGAGACCCCGCCAGAGTACCTGCCAAAATCAGACTTACCAGTTGTTTTCCTCGTTTTTTCATGTGTAACCTCCCTTTATAATTTTATTTGTTTTTCTTTACCCCTTTACTCCACCTGCGGCAATCCCATCTACAAACGAATCCTGCGCCATAAAAAATACGGCCAGAGACGGGATAATTGCCAGCAGCGACATTGCCAGAATCCGGTTCCAGTCAAATCCGGTCTCTGTATCCATGGACATTCTTAAAAATATGGATACCGGATATTTGCGCACCGAATTAATGTAAATCAACGGTCCCATGAAATCATTGGACGCCCACATAAACTGGAACAGGGCGCATGATACGATGGACGGCTTTAGCATGGGAACAATCACGTACCATAGTCTCTCAACTACATTACACCCGTCAATCTCCGCTGCTTCTTCCAGTTCCTTGGGAATGCCTCTTAAAAATTGTATCAGCATATACACAAAAAACGTATCTCCTCCCAGCATGGAAGGAATCACAATAGGCAGATAGGAATTCAGCCACCCCACCTCGTTAAACAGGATATACTGAGGTACATTTAAGACCACCTGAGGCAAAAACAGCGTTGAGAGCAGTAGCGCAAAAAGCAGATTCTTTCCGACAAACCGGAACCTGGCAAATCCATAGGATGTAATTACCGCGGATATAACGGTGAATACTACTTTCGGCAGTACGAACTTGTATGTATTCCCCATGAAGTGCAGCAGGTTCATGCCCTCGTAACCCTTAAACCCATTTCTGTATCCGTCCAGTGTGGGGGCCATGGGAATGATTCCTGCACTGGAAAACAGCTCGGAATTTGTCTTAAAAGACGCCCCGATCATCCAGCACAGGGGATATATCATCACGATTCCCAGGCCAATCAGCAGGAGATACCGCAAAAACAGGTTAAGACGTGCTTTTTCTTTTCTGTTCATATGCCCTACCTCCCATCCTCGTCTGCATAATAAACCCAATACTTCTGGCTGATAAATGCCACCGCCGTAAAGGTCATGATTACCAGGAAAAGCAGCCATGCAATGGCGCTGGCCTGTCCCATCTCATTTCTCTTAAAGGCTTCGTTATAGACCAGAAGTGAGACCAGCGTAGTGGAACGCAGCGGACCTCCCTGTGTCACAATGAAGGGTCCATTAAACTCCTGGAATTTATGGCACAGCTGGGTCACGAAATTATAGAAAATAACAGGCGTGATCAACGGGACCGTGATTCGAAGGAACTGCTTCCATTTTCCCGCGCCGTCAATGGCCGCCGCCTCGTAAAGGTCTCCCTGCACCCCCTTCAGGGCCGCTAAAAAGATGACCATGGGAGAACCAAACTGCCACACTCTTAAAAGCACAATTACAAAGAACGCTCCATCGGGATTACCCAGCCAGTTAAAAGCCGGAATTCCCAAAGCCCCAAGCATGATGTTCACAAGGCCCTCTGTCTTGAACAGGAATTTCCACAAAACTGCAATGGATACAGACCCGCCCAGTATGGAGGGAATGTAATAAATGGTCCTGAAAAAGTTAAGTCCCTTGATCTTATCGTTGAGTATATAAGCAATAAACAGGGCGAACATAAGCTCCAATGGCACGGTTAAAAACGCGTACTTAAAGGTCTGTATGAATGCCTTTACAATCAGCTTATCCCCAAGGATATACTTGTAATTTTCCAGTCCGGTAAAGGATGCTGTCTTGAACAGATTATAGGAATGGAAACTGTAAATGAAGGAGGCTATAAAGGGATATAGCTTAAATGCCAGCAATCCCACCAGCCAGGGCATAACAAAGGCCAGGCCTATATTGCGTTTCCAAAATCCTTTCTTCTTTTTCTTCATTCTTTTCCCCCATACGTTTATTTCCAGCCGGCCGGAAGGTAACGTTCTGTATTGCGAATCATATCATCTGCCAGTTTTCTTATCGCTTCCTCGTCCTTGCACTTGTACCATACCAGAGGATCATTCATGAACGCCTTCACCACGAGGTTCCGGTCATATGCATCTGCTGCCTCCAGTATGTATCCGTGGTTCTGTACATGAGGAAGTATCAGTTCCCTTATTGGTTCCGGTAGGGAGCCGGCCGCCACTGCCTTAATGCTGTCACGGGAGAATATGGCATTTGTCTCCACCACAGCCTCCTTTGGAAGATTTGCAATCTGCAGGAAGCTGTTTGGCATATTGACATTACTCACCATCCGGTCCAGTCCCACCAGGGCTTTTATCTGCTGTACTCCTTCTTCTCCAGATGGAAGGATATCCATCTGCTCATCACCTTCAATAAGACGTTTTCTCCTTGCCAGACGTTCCTTCATTTGGCTGATTCTGAAATCCACAGTAGTCAGCCCGAACTTCCATGACTTGACTGTCTCCGGATCATTGAGATAGATGTTTCCTGGCATGAATTCTGCCAGATGACGATCTCCCGCTGCTGCAATCAGACCGTAACGGTTAAACAAATCAAATTTCACCCTGTGTCGGCAGTTAAAGGTGGATTTTTCCCATGGACGCTCGGGATCGTCATAGCCCTCCTCAAAATGTGTCCCGATATATCTCTTATAAATCGGAAACAGATCCGCTCCCTCATAGGATGCAGCGTCAAACCATGTAAAATGGTTGATTCCCAATACATTGACATGGATATCCCGACGGTCAATCGCGCCTGTGCCCAGTTCGCTTGACGCAATTGCTGCCAGCACCTTCTGTGTGCCGAACACCTCATGACAGCAGCCAAAGGCCCTGATTTCCGGGAATGTCTTGTAAAGACTGGCCACACATAAGCTCATGGGATTGGTGTAGCTGATGACCCATGCAAGGGGACATGACTCCTTGATCGCCAGTGCAATCTCCTCGTACATTGGCAGAGTGCGCAGGGCGCGAACCATACCGCCTGGTCCTGCCGTATCCCCCACCGACTGGTAGATTCCCAGCCGTTCCGGCAGATGCACATCCGATCGCATCTCCTCAAAGGTAGCGGGCAGAATGGAGATTACCACAAAGTCAGCGCCCTCTAATGCCTCTTTTAAGGTGTATGCCACCTTGTAATCCCACTGTCCTTTGGCCTCTTTTCTTCCCTTTAGCTGGTTGCCGATGATCTGGTTCTCCTCAGCTGCCTTGGCATCAATATCATAGAGCCAGACCGTCCCGTCCAGCGCAGGTTCCAGGGCCAGATCCGCCATCAGCTTCCATGCCCATGCTTTGGATCCGCCTCCTATGTAAGCCATCTTGATATCTGATACATGATGATTGGTCCACTTCATTCCCATATCCTCCTTTGTTACGAGCATTTGACAGCCGTATTCCGGCAGTCTGCATGCGATACATGTTACTCTCTGCCATTTAGCAAAGCCGCGCTTTGAATATCGTATATCGTATACGATTTAATGTAGTTTTATCATACTCTTGATAATATTTCAATTACTTTTGTGCATTATTTTAATATTTAGCTATTATTACTAATTTTTATGTGCACTTTTCCATCTATCTTCACAACAAAGTTTTGACTCTTTTCACTTTATATGCTAAAATAACCTTATTCTAAGAAAAGCGGGTGAAACAAATGAAAAAGCTGGATTCGCTGGAAATAATGCCCACGCGCATCCGAATCGCATCCATTCTTCGCAAGGCGATTTTGTCAGGTGAGTTTAAAGAAGGGGAAGAATTATCCCTTACAGACATAGCCAATAACCTGGGTGTCAGCAGGACGCCGGTCCGTGAAGCATTTCAGATTCTCTCCTCTGAAAATCTGATTTTGCTGAGAATGAATAAAGGGGCGATTGTAAAAGGAATCACCACCAAAACAATCCGTGAGCATTTCGAAATGAGATCTTTGTTAGAAGGTGAAGCCGCTGTCAGGGCCACCCTGAGACATTTGGACGTATCGGAACTGATGGAATCGCAGATCCACATAGAAAGCCTGGGAGAAAATTTCTCGAATGAGGAGTATCAGGCCTACAATCAGAACCTCCATACTTCCATATGGAAGGCCGCGGACAACAGTAAGATGTATTCCACTCTTTCCTCACTGTGGAATGGAAGTTCCTTTGGAAAAACCGTCTCAGCCAAGGATCATCAACTTCTCTCCATCAGAGAACACAGGAATATTCTCGAATACATCCAGTCCTGCAATCCCTATCTGGTACGCAAGGAAGTGGAGCACCACATTGAAAGAAGCATGAACAATATCATTGACAGCTTCTCCTTAAAAGAAAATAAGTAAAAAAAGAGTCAAAAGAACCGAACCACAGCACATCTGCTGCTGGTCCGGTTCTTGCTTTTTGCAAAATTAATTATCTGTTCTTCCTGATCAAGCTTAACAAGGATATATTTCATGTTATTCAGCTTCATATGATACGTTATCTCGTGTCACGGTCAGATACTTGATGGATGGTGCTATATGGTCTCTATCTGTGATAATTTTCGTTAGCATCTTTCACTTGTTTGGGTAATTGCTGATCAGTAACTCAAAGAATTGCCCAAACATAGGCGCATTAACCGTGATAAATCGGCCCTTTTGGTAATTTTTCTTCCAATTCAGACCCCGCTACCAAAATTTTATCATATTTTTGGTAGCTGAGGGTCACAATGGCATCCGGCTACCAAAAACCTGGATTTCATATGGATTTCTGGCTTGATTTTGGGGTGTTTTTGGTAATTAGGGTTTGATTTTCTTTATAATTACCAAACGAGGCCAGGTTGGCCCGCAATTGAGCAACAATTGGTTCGCAATTAGGCGGCGATTGGGCGGCGGTTAGGCGGCTATGCATATCCATACAGTAAAATTGTCCAAAATGAAAAATCACAGCCCCCTGCTCCTCCACTCGTCCACCATACCCAATCCTCTCCAAAGCAGTACACAGCTAAACACCTGGCTCCCATAGATAATCAGGTATCCCAGCCCCTGCTGCGCTGCCAGGAACTCACCGATGATCACGCCCACCAGGCAGAGGCCGACGTTGACCTTCATATTGCTGACGATGAGCGGCACGGAGCCGGGCAAAAGCACCTTGGTCAGCACATCCTTCCGGCTGCCGCCCAGTGAGTAAATCAGCTTGATCTTATCGGGATCCATGTTGGAAAATCCGTTGTGCAGGGTCAGAATTGAACCGAAGACTGCCACGGAAACAGCCGCCACCACGATCGTGCGCATATGGTTGCCCAGCCAGACGATCAGCACCGGGGCCAGCGCAGATTTGGGCAGGCTGTTTAACATGACCAGATAGGGTTCCAGGATCTCCGAGGCACTGCGGCTTGACCACAGCAGCACCGCCGCCAGAAGCCCCAGCACCACCACCAGGCCGAAGCTGACCAGCGTCTCGAAAAGTGTGATCCCGATATGGATGAAAATGCTCCGATCCGTCACCATATCCCGAAAACAGAAGAAAACTCTGGACGGAGAGCTGAAGATGAAATCGTCGATCCATCCCAGTCTTGTACAGAGTTCCCATATTGCAAGCAGCAGCACCAACAGCATGATCCGGCAGACTGCTACTTTTCTCTTATGAAATTGTTCCTGCTCGATATATCCCCGCTGAGCCTCCGAGATCGAAAGCTCCCGGTTCTCTTTTTTCTTTTTTTTCATAAATACCGTCCTGTCACAGTACCCTTTTTACTATGGTATGCGGCTCCTGCTGCTGATGCACCATCAGCTCACCGCTTCTGTTACAGGCAAAGTCTGTTTGAATTCTAATTTGTCAAAAATCCCTTTCCGATAATCTCACTGGAATTGGAAATCAGCATAAAGGCCTTCGGGTCCACCTGCCGGATGTAGTTGCGCAGCTTGACCGCCTGCCCGCGCTTCATCATCGTCATGATCACGGTCTTCTCGTGGTGGGAGAATGCCCCCTGCGCCTCGTAGACCGTAGCGCTTCGGTTCAGCTCGTGGATGATGTATTCGCAGATCGGATCCGGGTTATCACAGATGATATTGAAGCATTTGCACATGTTGATGTTCTCAATGACACCGTCAATCACGAGGGATTTCGCAATAAGACCCAGGCTGGAATACAGTCCCGTCGTCGGTCCGATGACAAAAAATGCCAGCACCACGGAAGCGACGTCCACCAGAAGCAGCGCCGTGCCGATATTCATACTGGTGTGCTTGCGCAGGATCATGGCGATAATGTCCGTGCCGCCGCTGGATGCGCCGATATTGAACAGGATCGCGGAACCTACCGCCGGAAGAAAGATCGCAAAGACCAGCTCCAGCATCGGCTCATAGGTCATCGGGGAGTACATCGGATAGACCCGCTCCAAAAAGGACAGGGCAAAGGACATTAACATACTGGCATACACCGTCTTAATTCCCACATCGGTTCCCAGAAAGAGGAAGCCCAGCACCAGCAGTCCCGTATTCACCACAAACGTGAAATCACTGGCCGTCCAGTTGGTAACCTTACTGACGATCGTGGAAAAACCGGTTACACCACCAAACGCAAAGTTATTCGGAAACTTAAAAAAATAGATACCAACCACCATGATCAGAATACTGATCGTAATCAAACCATACTCCGCTGCCTTTCGCAAAGTAGGATTTTGAATCTCTGCTGTAGCCATTTCTCCTCCCAAAAGGCGTACAAAAGGCACAAACAAAACCAGCTATGGTATCTTGTCTGTGTAGCTGTGTAACACCTTTGTTACTCACTATGATAATTTTATGCTGCTGTGTAAAACAATGACTGGCAGAATCATCTCCTGCCAGTCAGAATATACCGCTTCCTCTGTCAAAACACAAACACTATTCTTGTTGGAAATGCCACAGTCAAAGCATTGTGGAACAAGCCTCTGCAAACGAACGGAACAATTTCCTGCTGTTCTCGTCCACCTTCCAGGAAAATTCCGGATGCCACTGTGTCGCCACAACAAACCGTTTATCCGGCATTCGCACCGCCTCGACCAGTCCGTCTTCCGACACGGCCAGCGCTTCCAGCCCCGGTGCCAGCGTCCAAATCGCCTGATGGTGATAGCTGTTGACCGCAAGCTCTTCCACCCCCAGCAGCTCCGAAAGCCAGGAATCCTGTCTTACCGTCACCGTATGAATCGCGCGGTCATAAGGCGGATGCATGTGATGCTCCACCGTGCTCTCATGCTGGCTCGGCAGATCCTGGTACAGCGTCCCTCCCAGATATACGTTGAGATACTGGAGACCACGGCAAATCCCAAGCACCGGCTTATCCGCGCGCAGTGCCTTGTCCAGCACCAGCCGTTCCATCCGGTCCCGCTCTCCGCAGGGAGCTCCGCAAAATTCGCTGGCCGCTTCCCCGTAAAGTGCCGGGTCTACATCGTGTCCTCCGGTCAGTAAAAATCCATCCAACCCATCCACAAGCTGCGCAATCACATCTTCATTCGCGGTCAGCGGCAGCATGACCGGTATCGCTCCTGCCGCCTCCAGCCCGGTCATGTAGCCAGGCAGCATCCAATAGCTTTCCCTGTTTTCATCAACCAGCGGTATCAGGCCGATCATCGGCATCTTTTTTCTGCTCACCTGTCTCATCCTCCTGTGTCTCATGTTCCTGTGTCTCATCGTTCCAGTGATATTCCCAGTCATGTTGATCCTTGACCACATCCTTGATCATCGCCTGCATCTGCGCCGTATAAATCCCCTTCGGGGCCACCCGCTCCCATACCTTATAGATGGAAGCCGTCTGCAGCCGGTCGCGGCTCATCGCATTGCCTGCACAATAATCATAATATAAATCCGCATAAAGCTCCGCCATCCGCTCTCCCAGCTCCAGTGGAACCAGTTCGATCTTCTTACTGATCTGTCCCCGTATCACGTTTTTGAGGAAATGCTCGGACCATGTGTCAAACTTCAAAAGCTCCGGATTCTCACTTCCCCGGGCTGCGGCGTAGGCTGCCACATCCACCGAACGGGTCTCAAATTTCATGCCGCCATCCAGATTCCAGGACAGCCATCCATATTGATTCGGTGCTATGGAATAGGGGCTGAGGACAATCTCGCTGATGTTGTAATCCGCCCCGCCAAGTCCCGGCGCCGGCTGGTATCGCTTGATCCGCTGGGCATGAAGATGTCCGCTGATGTAAAGCGGTGTCTGATATTTCTCCAAAAGCTCCCGCACGGTTTCTCCATTTTCCAGCGTGCACTGCGTTGTGTAAAGACGGCTCTCCGAAAGCAGATTGTGATGCGCGATCGGAAGGATCTGAATCCCGTGTTCGCCTGCCAGCTTCAGGTGCGCCTCCAGCCATGCAAGCGTCTCCGGCTTCAATCTCCCCTCAACGTGATTGCGGTCCTCGTACTGACACGAATCCAGCATCAGCAGCCAGTGAGTGGCATCCAGCGGATACATATAGCTTAAGGACGCCGGATCCCGGCTGGGTGACTGATCATAGCCGAATTCATGGTACAGCTCCAGAAAATCTTCTCCGCTCTCCAGATATTCGGCTTCCGTCCGCTTCGTGCCAAAATACGTCGCGGCATCCTTGTTGTTGATATCGTGATTTCCAGGTATCACAACCACCTGCACGCCGGCTTCCTGCAGGTTATGTAGCTTCTCTGCGAGATATACGTGATTCTCCCGCTCTCCGTTCAGGGTAATGTCACCGCTCAGCACCAGCGCCGTCGGCTTCTGTTCCAATGCCTCCGTCAGCAGCGCGTCGATCATCTCATCGCTGTACTGACTGGCCTTTCCGTCATCGCCCTCCAACATCTTCTGAAATGCGGTCCCGTCATCATGGGTGGTGCGGCTCATATAATGCAGATCCGATGCCAGCATAATCCTGGGCGGATCATAGGGCTTTTCCGGCTCTGCTTCCAGATCTCCGGCGGCCTCTCGCTGCCCTCTGTCCGTCCACGCTCTGTCGGTCTTGCTCCTGCCATATTTTCTGCCGTATTTCCTTCCATTTTTCCCGTCGGAAGCGGATTCCTGTGTCTGTCCGTCCTGTCCGCCGTCTTCCGAATCCGCTTCGTTCGCCCGGCTTTCCTCGTCTCCTGCGGTTTCCCAATCCGCATTGGACGGCGTTTCTATCTGTGTTTCCTCTATAATTGCTGTGCTGCCCGTCGGCTCCCTGTCTGGATGCTTCGGTGTCAGAACCCCCAACAGGTACACGATACCGAAACATGCCAGAAGCAGAAGCAACTGCAGCAGCACAATGATCACTCTTTTTATTTTCATATTCTGTCATTCCTTCTGTCGTTCGCCATCATAGCATACTTTGCGGCAAAAGGGAAGACACTCTTTTTTATTCGATATCGTTGACGCAAATCGCACCGTACGGGCGGATGCTCATGCGGTATGCACTTCCCTCACCCAACGCTTTTTCAATATAAGCAATGTATTCTTCCACAATCTCATCCGGCAGCATTGCCATAATCACGCCTGCAAATCCACCGCCATGTACGCGGCAGGCGCCTTTTTGCTTCTCGGCAATGAAAAGCTCCGTCAGTGCCAGCGCGATGGAAATTCCCTGCTCCTGGAAATCCGAATTGGTGTAGCAGTTTTGCAGCCACTTCCAGGAAGAATTGCCCGACGCCGTGATATTGTACAGGAAATCCTGAAAACGGCCGTCCTTCAGTGCAGCCACTTCCGCTTCCACCCGCTTGTTCTCCTCGAAGAAATGCAGGGCGCGCATCACAGAACGGTCCCCGGCATAAGCACGTACCTCTTTCAGCTGTGCCAGCACCTGCTCCTCGTCCAGCTCCGCGCAGACCTCCTTGCCAAAGAACTGCGCCACCTTCTTCATCTCAAATGGAATCGAAGAATAATCCTCGCTCAGATCTGCATGGCCGCGGCCTGTCTGCACGATGATCAGACTGTGCTTCTGAGAGGCAAAATCGAAATCAATCTGCTCCACCACCGGCGCTGTCGGCTCCAGAAAATCGATGGTAATCAGTCCGCCCACCGCACAGGCCATCTGGTCCAGAAGTCCCGATGCCTTGTCCCAATATACATTCTCGGAATATTTTCCGATGTGCGCGTAAGCCACCGTATCCATCCGGCCTTCATTGAAAAATTTATTGAGCATGGAACAGAGCAGCATCTCAAACGAAGCCGAAGAGCTGACTCCTGCGGAACTGATCACGTTGCTTGTAATGTAGGCATCAAATCCGCCGATCTCATAACCTGAATCCTGAAATCCCTTCAAAAGTCCCTTTACCAGATCGATGGTTCCGGATTTCTTCTCGCTGGGTTCTAAGCTGTTCAAATCAATCGTGAACTTCTGATGGAAGGTCTCGCTGACAATATTTACCAGGGAAGACTGATTCACCGCCGCAATGCCGACGCAGTCCAGGTTGATGCTTCCTGCCAGCACCTTTCCGTGGTTGTGGTCCGTATGGTTGCCGCTGATCTCGGTCCGGCCCGGAGAACTGAACATCATGATCTCCTGATCCCCGAAGGTATCTCTGAATTTCTGTACCATGTCGCTGTAGCGGGCAATATTCTCTTCCACCTTGTCTGCCCCGTACAACACCTCCATCAGATGCTTCATCTTTTCTGATCCCAATACCTGCAACGTTTCTGCTGATTTCATGTCTTACCCCTCCACATTCGTCTAAGTCCTTGTTGTAAACTTCCCCGGCCCTTTCAGGCACTAATAAAAGTATAGCACAGACCATGTTTTTCGGACAATACAATATTCTTCTGTTTTGTTATGTTTTATTGTTCTTATGGGTGGTTTGACAGTTTTTTTCGGATGTGCTAAGATGGGGCAAACACGGAGGGTCGCTATGAACTGGAACGGAAAACCATACCATACTCTCGACTATGAGATGAAACAGCGCTTTGGCACAAAAGTATATAAGATCGCACTGGACGGCGGCATGACCTGCCCCAACCGTGATGGCCATCTGGACACGCGGGGCTGCATCTTTTGCAGTGCCGGGGGCTCCGGGGATTTTGCTGTGCCGCAGACCTTAAGCCCGGCGCAGACTATTTCCGCCACAACTTTAATCGCAGACTCGGTAACGGCGCAGATCGACCAGGCCATCGAGCGCATCCAGCATAAGATGGGCCGCAGTCCCGGTGCCTACATCGCCTATTTTCAGTCCTACACCAACACCTACGCGCCGCTTCCCTATCTGCGGGAATTGTTTACCGCCGCACTCTCCCATCCCCAGATCCGGGTGCTTTCCATCGCCACGCGGCCCGACTGCCTCCCGGATGAAGTGCTGGAGCTCTGCGCGGAATTAAATCAGATCAAGCCGGTCTGGCTGGAGCTTGGATTGCAGACGATCCACCCACAGACCTCCGCATTCATCCGCCGCGGCTATGACCTCGCCTGCTTTTCCGATGCGTTAAAACGCCTGCGCGCCCGCGGGCTCGAAGCCATCGTCCACGTCATCCTCGGACTTCCGGGAGAAGACCGCAGGGAGATGCTTCAAACAGTCTCCTGGCTGGCCGGCCAGGATATTCAGGGGATCAAGCTTCAGCTGCTCCACGTACTGCGCGGGACGGATCTGGCCCGGATTTACGAGGAGGAGCCATTTCCGGTCATGTCCATGGACGCGTATCTGGATCTGGTTTTAGACTGTATCGCACTTCTTCCGCCGGAGCTGGTCATACACCGCATTACCGGCGACGGGCCAAAATCGCTGCTGATCGCCCCGCTCTGGAGCGCAAATAAGCGCCTGGTGCTCAATTCGCTCACCAGACGCTTTCAGGAACGTGGCATTTCTCAGGGCTGTGCCTGGGCCGGAACCACACGGCCATCGGATTCGTAATGCACATCAAAGGAGATGCTTGCCAGATACTGATAGAACTCCTGTAGCTTCACCGCGTCCGTGAGGGTGCGCGTGTAGCCTGCACCGGAGGTTCCCGGAACCACACGAAGTGCCGCTGTCCCCTGATCCAGTGTAACCTGCAAAAGCATGGTTTTTGGGATCGTACTTCCGAACACGAAGTTTCCAAGGCTGTATACGATCGGTTTTCCCTTGTAATATTCGATTCCCTGCAGGACGTGGGGATGACTCCCGATCACAAGATCTGCGCCCGCATCGATGCACTGCTGTCCCAGCGTCCGCTGGTAATCCTGCGGCTGTTCGTCCCGCTCAATTCCCCAATGCACAAACACAACCACATAATCTTCTGTCTGGCGGAGCGCCTTGATCTTCGCCAATAAATGCGTGGCATCATAGGCTGCCAGCATTCCGGCATGATTCTTTCCGGCTGCCCAGCCCGCTTCCGGTATGACCCGCGTTGCACCGAGGATTGCGATCCGGCTGCCCTGTTTCTCAATTTGAATCGGCTGACTGGCCGCCTCCAGATTCGCACCCGCTCCGGTATGCAAAATCCCCGCTCCATCCAGTGTCGTACAGGAATCTAAAAGTGCGTCCTCGCCAAAATCCAACGCATGGTTGTTCGCCAGGGAGGCTCCGTCGATCCCCATCTCCTGAAACATAGAAACCTTCTCCGTCGGCAGCCGGAAGGTGTATTCCTTATCCGCCGCCTGCACGCCCCGGTCACTGAACGGAAATTCCTCATTCACCATGAAGAAATCCGCACCGCCGATCGCCTGCCGGTAGCCTTCATCCAGAACACCGGCAATCCCGCCCGCCTTCTCATAGGCATTCAGGACATGGCTTGACAGCAGCACATCGCCTCCAAACAGCAGCTCCACCGGCTGCGGCGCGGTCGGAGGTGCGGTCGGCTCCATCGGCTCTGCGGGCTGTGTTTCCGGCTCTTGATCTGCTGCCGTGGTCATCTCCTGCTCAATCAAAATACCGGAGTCCTCCACAGACACTCCGGTATCTTCCAGATGGATATCCGCCGATGTCTCCAGTTCAATTCGCTCATAATCCTGGCTTTGACATCCCGCCAGCAGTCCCGCTGCCAGCACCACCGCTAACATCCATGTATGGTTGTATTTCCTCATCTGATTCCTATTCCTTTTCTTCCTGACTGCTCTAACCGACTACCAGCACAATCCCGCCGTCTCCGGCGTACACGGTAGCCACACCGGCCGTCTCTGTCGTCACGATCTCGCGAAATGCTGCCCGCCGCTCCAGCTCTTCTTTGACAAACTGTGCACGATCCGGGCAGTTGCAGTGTGCAATCACAACGCGCTTCGTCGTCGTATCTTTCCCCTGGCGAACCGCAATCTCACACATCTTCGCAAAGGCCTTGCTGACACCGCGCGCCTGATCCAGTTTGAGAATCACGCCCTGCTCGGCTCCCATGACCGGTTTGATATTCAATGCCGTGGCAAAAAATGCCTGTAACCCGGTCAGTCGGCCATTCTTGCGAAGCGGCTCCAGCGAATCGATGACAAAATAGGTTTTCTGCGCATTCCGCAACGCCAATACCCGTCTGGAAACCTCCTCGAAGCTGAGTCCCTCTTCTTCCCACTCACCAATGGACAACGCCAGGTTCAATTCTCCCGAGGAGGCCGACTCCGAATCAATAACCAGAATATTCTTCGGGCCAAATTCTTCTTCATATAAGCTCTTGCCAAGGACAGCGCTGTTGTAAGTGCCGCTCAAGTGACTGGAAAGCGTGATCACATACACATTTTCCGCGTCACAGGCATATGCTTCTTTAAATGCTTCCGGGGACGGACAGGCCGTCTTAGGGCAATTCGGGCTCGCCTTCACCCGTCCGATAAAGGCTTTCTGATCAAATGTCTCATCATCCACCACCATGACATCATCTACCTGCAGGGTCAGGGGTACCATCTGATACCGCGGGTTCGCTTTCAGTTCTTTTGTCAAATCCAGGCAGCTGTCACCAATAATTTTGTAGCTCATGTTGTCCCTCCGAAATATCGTCTCCGCTAAACGTAGTTTTTATTACTACTTATTATAGCATATATTTCGGAGAATTCAATATGCGATTGGAGGGGGAGGGCCAAATAATACGCGGTTTCAAAAAGGTCGGGCACGTTTGCGGGGTTGCGAATCCTAGATGTTCTAAAACCGCAGGGATTTGCTAAAGGCGTCAGGAAAAATCAAAACTCGCTTCGCTCAGACATCTTGATTTTTCCTGACAACGCAAATTCCTGCGGTCTAAGAACTTCTACGGCTTCTGCAAATGCAAATGTGCCCGACCTTTTTGAAACGGCTGGGTATTGGCCCCCATACGTTAAAAATCAAAAGCAAATCTTCTGGTCTATGATAAATTTATAATAAAATATATTTTAGTATAAACAGGAGTGCTAAGATGTACATCAAAGGGCTGATGTGTTTTTGTTTGGCTTTGCCGGCGGCGGTGTTGATGACGACGTAGGAGATCACGCCGAGGGCGATGCCTTCGGAGATGCTGTACATGAAGGGCATGGCGATCATGGCAATGTAGGCCGGGATGGTCTCGGTGAAATCGGTGAAGTCAAGCTTTGTGACGGAGGTTACCATCAGAAAGCCTACGACAACCAGCGCCGGTGCGGTGGCAAAGGACGGGATGGCAAGGAAGATCGGGGACAAAAACAGCGCCAGCCCGAACAGGATCGCTGCTACCACGCCGGTCAGGCCGGTACGGCCGCCTTCTGCAACACCGGATGCGCTCTCCACAAACGTCGTGGTGGTCGAAGTACCAAGAACCGCACCTGCCGCAGTTCCGATGGCATCTGCCAGCAGTGCGCCTTTGATATGCGGCAGCTTGCCGTCTTTGTCCAGCATGTCTGCCTTGGAGGCAACGCCGATCAGCGTCCCCAGGGTATCAAACAGATCCACAAATAAAAATGCGAAAATGACGACAAAGAAGTCCAGGGACAGCATGCCATTAAAGTCCAGATGCAGGAAGGTCGGTGCCAGACTCGGGATGCCAAAGCCCTTCGTGAAATCCGGCAGCATACTGTACATGCCGACCTCCGGATTGACCTGATACAGACCGGTCAGCTGGCACACAATACCCAGAAGCCAGGTGATCAGAATGCCCCAGAGGATATTGCCTTTTACGTTTTTTACGACGAGGATTCCTGTGATCAGGATTCCCAAAAGTGCCAGAACCACCGTGATTCCCTCGCTGCCAAACAGACCGTCGGCCACGGAACCCTTGAAGGAATACATGGACACCAGCGTCGCACTTCCGACCACGATTCTTGCATTCTGCAAGCCGATAAACGCGATGAACAGTCCGATACCTACAGAAATCGCATGTTTTAAGTTCATCGGAATTGCATTGAAGATGGCTTCCCGCACGTTGCCCATGGAAAGCAGGATAAAAATGATGCCTTCCGCAAAAACAGCCGCCAGCGCCATCTGCCAGCTATAACCCATTTGTATTACAACGGTATAAGCAAAATAAGCGTTGGTCCCCATGCCTGGTGCAAGCACGAACGGGTAGTTGGAAAATGCTGCCATCATCAGGGTTGCAATGACGGCGGCCAGCGCCGTGGCCGTAAACACCGCGCCGCTGTCCATTCCGGCCTCACTTAAGATACTTGGATTGACCGCCAGAATATATGCCATCGTCATAAACGTGGTGATTCCGGCCATGACCTCTGTCTTTACATCCGTGTGATTCTCTTTCAAATGAAACAGCTTCTCAAGACTCATATGGGGACCTCAATCTGTTCTTTTTTTATTTACTCCGCCAGCATCAGCATGATCTCATTGCTTCTGGCGATGAAATCGGTCATTCGTTCCGGGCTTAAGCTTCCGTGACTTAACAGCGCCAGGTCATAGAGCTGCTGACAGATCTTGCCTGTGTTCTCTCCGTCGCCGTGCGCAAGCACGTACTGCACCAGCTTGTTGTTGGCATTTAAGATCAGGGTCTCACCCATGCTGCCAAACATGGACGGATCCATGCCGTACATATTATACTGCTTCATCATGTCCTGCATACGCCGGCTTTCCTCTGCCACGGTCAGCATCGAGGAGATCTGGTCATTCTTTAACTTCTCTACCTTTACTTCCAGCTTATCGTTGTTCAGTTCCTTCTTAAAGAGCTCGGTCAGGGTATCGGTCGTCTTCTTAAACTCCTCGTCGTCCTCCTTCACCTCTTCCTTGAAGGTATCGTTTAAATCCGCATCGATGCGCAGGAACTTCAGTCCCTCGTTCTTCTGCTCCAGATGTCCGATGAACGGGCTGTCGATGGTATGCGGCAGAATCACTGCATCCAGCTTCTCCGCGCGGAACATGTTGATATACTGGCTCTGCTCCTTCTCGTCGGTCACATAGAAGATCGTGTTCTCATGCTTCTCCTTGTTCTCCTCCAGGCAGTCCTTCAGTGTCAGGTACTTGCCGTCCAGGTTCTTGAACAGGATGTAGTCATTCATCTTCTCGGCGAATTTCTCGTCCTTCAGGCAGCCATATTTGATGAACGGAGCGATGTCGTCCCAGTATTTCTCATAGGTCTCACGGTCGGTCTTGCACATACCGCTCAACTTGTCCGCAACCTTCTTGGTGATGTAATCCGAGATCTTCTTGACAAAGCCGTCGTTCTGCAGCGCACTTCTTGATACGTTCAGCGGCAGATCCGGGCAGTCGATGGCACCCTTTAAGAGCATCAAAAATTCCGGAATCACTTCCTTGATATTGTCCGCGATGAACACCTGATTGTTGTACAGCTTGATGGTTCCCTCGATGGAATCATACTCGGTGTTGATCTTCGGGAAGTAGAGAATTCCCTTTAAGTTAAACGGATAGTCCATGTTCAGATGAATCCAGAACAACGGCTCCTTGTAGTCCATAAATACTTTGCGGTAGAATGCGCGGTACTCGTCCTCGGTGCACTCGTTCGGATGCTTGTTCCACAGCGGAGTCACATCGTTCAGGGCTACCGGGCGTTTCAGGATCTTGTAGCGTTCTTTGGACGGCTCAATCTCCACCGTCTCTTTCTCACCGTTCTCATTCTCCTTCTCCTCGGTCTTGGCAGGCTCCACCACGGTCTCCACGATGGTGTCCTTGTCCGTCAGGTCTTCCTTGTCGATGGTCTCGTACTCCGGCTCGGCCTTGGCGTTGTTGAGATAGATCGGAACCGGCATAAAGGAACAGTATTTGTCCAGAACCTCTTTCGCACGGTATTCGTTGGAAAATTCATAGCTGTCTTCGTTCAGATACAGGGTGATGGTGGTTCCCTGCTCGGCCTTGTCGCCCTCCTTCATATCGAAGGTCAGACCGCCTTCAGACTCCCAGTGCACCGGCGTGCTGCCCTCTTTGAAGGAGCGGGTGTCGATGACGACTTTGTCTGCCACCATGAAGGCCGAATAGAAGCCCAGACCGAAATGACCGATGATCTGATCCTCATTCGCTTTATCCTTGTACTTCTCAAGGAAATCGGCTGCCCCGGAGAATGCGATCTGGTTGATGTACTCCTCAACCTCAGCCTCTGTCATACCCAGGCCGTTATCCGTCACCTGGATGGTCTTGTCATCCGGGTTGACCGTAACCTGAATCTTGTATTCCAGATCCTCCGGTCTGCTGTACTCGCCCATCAGCTCCAGCTTCTTTAACTTCGTAATGGCATCACATCCGTTGGATACCAGCTCCCGGTAGAAAATATCATGGTCAGAATACAGCCACTTCTTGATAATCGGGAAAATGTTCTCACTGTTAATCGATAAGTTACCTGTTCTGCTGCTCATCATTATCACTCCTCATTTCGTTAGAATCGTTTCCCGGCAACAACGCTTGGGAAACTCTAATGCATATTTTAATACGCCCCATCCAAAATGTCAACAAAAAACTAGCACTCATTTGAGATGAGTGCTAGTAAATTTATTTCAGTCGCAATTTTCCCCTGATCTTAATTTGCTTTTTTGATGAGTTCTATAAAGTCCAGCGCCTCGTCCGTCGGCACCATCTGGGCTGTCACGATGACGCCCTGGTCTGCCAGATACAGGAAATCTGCAATGTCTGTTTCCGAGACACTGACTGCCTTTTTGAGCATACGAGTATCCTGCTTGCCGCCCATATTTCCCACGTTCACGCGCTCCATATGGAATCCATGATCATACAGTCCGCGGATCGTCTTCGGACTCTTCGCCACGATAAAGACCTTTTCTCCCTCATATTTGCCTGCACACAGGTTGGCCGCCGCCTTCTCCACCGTCAGGATGGACAGCTTGCACTGCTGCGGGCACGCCATCTTCAGCGCCTCTTTGTTCACCACATCCTTCACAACCTGATCATCCACCACCATAATCCGGGTTGCCTTGGTAACCAGACTCCACACTGCCGCCACCTGTCCGTGGATCAGCCGGTCGTCAATTCGAACATTTACGATTTCCATCATAGCTTTCTCTCCTTCCTATTTCGCCGCCGTCACAAACACCGGTGATGTCCACGCGGCGTCCCCGTTCTTCTGCCAGATTCTAAGACGCAGGTTGCCGTCCCGCTCCATGCGGAGCTTCTTATGGTAATGTACCTCATAGGACGCTTCCGGATATGCCTTGCCCACGCGGAATTTGTAAGCATTGTGCCACCACGGGTCATCCCGGTAATGCGTGACATCGCCCCAGGTCTGTCTGGTCAGTTCCCGAACCTCATCCCAGAGTGCGACCACCCGCGAACTGTCAAGCAGCTCCCGGACCGCAAGCGGATATTCTTTGCCGTCGATCGTCAGCAGGAGCGTACTGTCCGCATCTGCCTCCACCTCGAAGATAAACCCTTCGGTCGTCACATTGCTCGGCCCCATCCATTTTCCGGTCGCCGTGGACTGGTAGGTCGTCATGGAAAAATCACAGCGGTCGTCATCCAGGCGGGTGATATCCTGTCCATAGTTATTCCAGCATTTCTCAACGCCAAGCAGCCGTCCGTCCACCTTGAGACTTCCCGCCCAGTGCTTCATCCACTGATCCTTGTAGACCCGGACATCCGGCCCCCAGCCAAGCTCCAGCCGGAATTTGAAGCGAATCACGCCCTGCAGCGGTTCCCGCTCCCAGGTTCCGGAATGAATCACCATTTCTTCTACTATATTATCTCTTAAAATCTCGATTCTGTCCACCGCTGCGGTTCCCTTGACATGAAATTCCACGTCCACCTCACCGTCGGTTTTCACCTCGCCGCCCATGGGGACATCGTTCACCGTATAATCCACCTCGATCCGGCTCTGGGATACCCCGTAGGTGCGCCGGTTTACAAATGCGTCCCAGATCGCTTCCTTCGTCGGATTCTCAGCCAGCACGCACATACTTCCGTGTTCAAATACTCCCGGCACACTGTGGTTGTCGCCCGCAGCGATGACGCCGACCTTGTACCCACGGTCAAGCCCCTTCTCATAGGTGGTTTCCCCTGTACGCGGCCCCATGTGGACATGACGGTTCATGGTCAGCGGCCCGTCATCATTCTCGCTGGAACCATGGCTGGAATAGATTTCCGCAAACGGCGAGAACTGCTCGTCATGGGTATCCCAGTTCTTTCCGCGCGACCCCGGCTGATACGCCAGATGATGCGGGATTCCGATCACCGCCTGCCCCTTAAATTCTTCTGCCAGCTCCTGGTAGCGCATGGGATGCTTCTGCTCGCCCTCGTCCGCCAGGAAAAACACATTGTGATCCCCGTCCAGTCCGGCTCCCTGCCACTCATAGCCCATAAACATCGGGAAGCCCTCCTCGTTGGCCTTACGGGTAAATGCCTTGATCCCCTCCCAGTCCTTCTCGATCAGCGCATCGTCATAGCGGTCTTCCACCGCCAGTCCGCATTCCGTCGGACGCATATAGAATGGATAGTAGGCGATCGGCCAGAAATCCATCTCTTTTTTGATCTGTTCGAACCACAGCGGCAGCGCCTCCATCTGATCGTGATGAATGTTGCTGTGCATGTCCGTCCAAAGTTTCTTATAGTTCATACATCCTCCTTCTGTCATTCGGTCGGTTCCCGAAGCATCGTGCGCGGGATCGGAGCCGCCGCCCACTCCTGCGGGCGCTTTTGCCGCCCCCATTCTGCAAGCCGGCGCTGCCGCAGGAGGCGTTGTCGCTCCCGCTCCAGCAGTCCTTCCCGTTCGCTCTCCCCGACAAAGCAGCCCGCCGCTTCCGCCGAGGCGATCTGCATCTTCGCCTCCGCCTCTGCAAACTCCAGCAGATTGTTTTGTTCCTCTGGGTCCTGTTCCAAATTATATACATAATACTGATGTTCCGCCTTCAGCACTTTATAAAGGCCGTCCACCGCCGCCTCGGCAAAGATCAGGCGCCTGTCCCGTCCTGTCAGCAGCTGCTGAATCGGAATCCAGCGGGAGTGCTGATCCGAGTGCTGATCCGGGTTCCGCTCTGAGTTTCGCTCCGGCAGGCCCCAATCCAACACCCGCCCCCGGTGCCAGTCGTATGTTGTCTCATGCTCCGGGTCCGCCAGCGCAAGCAATGTGCGGGACACATCCAAAAGGCTCACCGCCTCCTCTGCCACCGCCGGCTTAATGCCGATTCCGGCGATCACAAGCGGAACCCGCACCGCATCCTCATACAACGTCTGCTTTCCGTAAATCTTTCGTTTTCCAAGCTGCTCGCCGTGATCGGACGTGTACACAAACATGCCCGCATGGTTTCCTTCCATTGCCCGGAACCGGTCATACAGCGCGCCGGTATATTCATCCACTTGCTCGGCCAGCCCGCAGTACGCCGCACGGCAGTTTCGCATGTGCTCCGGGCTGCTCTCCTGCTGATACGCCTCATAGATCGAAAGCGCCGGAATCGCTGCCTCCCCGGCACAGGCTTCTGCCGAAAACCGCCCCTGATACTTCCGGTAGCGATCCTCCCTGCATACAAATGGAAAATGCGGGCCGTAAAATCCCACCACCAGAAACAGCGGTTCATCCGGCTTTTTTTCTTTCTCCCAGGCAGTCAAAAATGCAAGCGTCTCCTGAAAAACCGCTTCATCATACAGCATGACGGGAGACACCCCGCCGCCCACCTGCTCCAGACAGTGCAGCCGGTTGGTCGTCCCCGCATACGGTCCGAACGCATCGCGCAGCACACCGCCGGTTCCCCAATACTGGGAAGTGATGTCTCCGGCAAGATGCTCATCAAACCCATGCTTCTGTTCGTCTCCCTTGAAATGCATCCGTCCGATCAGAACCGTCCGATAGCCAAGTCCTCCAAGCGCATGTGCGATAGTCGGCATATCCGCCGGAAGTGCTGTGTCATTGTTAAACACCTCCAACTCCGACGGCAGCAGCCCTGTCAGAAACGACATGCGGGACGGCACGCAGAGCGGTGCATTGCAGTAGCAATGGTCAAACCGCAGCCCCTCTCCGGCAATCCGCAAAAGCTCCGGCGTATCGATGTTCTCATCTGCAAAGCCGGAGGCCAGCCAGCTGTGCTGATCCGACATGACCAGCATGATATCTCGTTTTCCCATAGCAGAATCCTCTTAAGACCGGACTACCTTCCCGACACTCCGGTCTTATCTTTTTTACATAATTCCCAGGAATACCATGATCGCTGCAAATACCACAATCGCAAGCACGATTTTTGTTGCGGACCATTTCTTCTTGTCCATCAGATACCAGGCTGCCAGCGTTACCAGAAGCGGAAGCACGCCCGGCATGATCTTGTCAAATACCTGCTCCTGCAGGGAAATTGCCATCTCGCCGCTGACGAACTTGTAGATCACACTCGCTTTCACAGTGGTTGCCGCCACACCGCCAATGACGATCAGCCCCATCATCGTAAGTCCGGTCGTAATCTTATCGGCCAGCGCCTTGTTGGTGAAGAACATATTTGCCGCACCGATTCCCATGTCGTAGCCCTTGTGGAACAGATACCACTGAAGTCCCACCACCGTCGTCAGCCATACCGCACAGAAGAACAGCGGGCCGACCGGATTGCCGTCATTGATACACATACTCATCGCGATACTTAAGAGAATCGGGCTGTAGGTACCGATCAGCATGGAATCACCGATTCCGGCAAACGGTCCCATCAGCGCATTCTTCGTGTTGACGATCAGCTCCTCGCCTACGTCCTCGCCCTTGGCCCGTGCTTCCTCCATGGCGATCGTGATACCCGGGATCAGCGCTCCGAGCTGCGGCTCTGTGTTGTAGAACTGCATATGACGCTGCAGGGATTTCTGATATTCCTCCGGATTGTTCTTGTACAGTCTTTTCAGGATTGGTTCCATCACATGACAGAATGACAGTCCCATCATACGCTCAAAGTTCTGGGTCGCCTGTGCAAAGAAAATGTAGGACCAGGCTGCCTTGTCAATATCTTTCCGTGTCAGTAATGCGTTTTCGTTCTTATTCTTCATAACAGTCATCCTCCTCGCCGCTCTGCGCTGCAGCCGGTGCTGCAATTACGGTATTGCCCTGCGCCATAACAAAAATGAATGCAACTGCTGTCGCGAAAATTGCCAGTGCCGTGACAGACATACTGGTGGAACCGATCAGAATCCAGCCCAGCAGGAACAGTACCAGCATCCAGCGTTTGGAAAGGGACTGTTTTAACAGCATCGCAAATCCCAGTGCCGGAAGCATCTTACCTGCCACCTCAAAGAAATGAAGCAGACCTGCCGGCATATTGTTGATCAGCATCTCTGCCAGCGGAGTACCCAGATAGCAGATTAGCATCGCGGAACCGGCTCTTAAGATAAAGCTCGGAACAGCCGCCAGATAGGTGGCCTTGTGAATGCCTGCGCCGTCGCCCTTCGCTGCTGCCTTGTCGCCCATATGCGGGAAATACGCATTGATCGTCATGATAAAGTTGAACAGTCCCAGTCCCAGCATACTCAGCGGAACGGACAGTGCAACCGCCTGCTCGCCGGTACCGCCTGCCGCAAGTGCCAGCGGAATGCCGATGTAGGCTGCCCAGTTTACGTCCGCCGGCATTGCGCCGCCCGGTGTAATCTGTCCGATAAAGAGTGCCTGAACCATCGCACCTGCGATGACACCACTCGGTACATCTCCCAGAATCAAACCGACAATCAGTCCGGCAACCAATGGCCGTCCGATCATATTCCATCCACCCGTCACACCAAAGAACCACGGTGTACGCTTACTTCCCAGATAAGCAAACAATCCTATCAGTAAAGCCTGCAATAAACTCATACCATTTTCCTCCTACTTTCATTCTTCGTAATCTTCTTCATCCTCTGCCGATACATGAAACAGCGCCATCGCCTGCTTCCCCGCTTCCAGTGTCTCTCCCGCAAGCGGCAGCAGCTCATCGGTCATGGTTCTTCTCATATACCCGTCCAGCACCGCCGGAAGGTTGGCACCCCCGATGACCTCCATGTTCCCCGGATATTCCATCTTCATCCGGATCGACACATTGAACGGAGAGCCGCCCGTCAAATCCGCATAGATCAGAATGCCGCTGCACTCTGCCAACTGCTGCACCGCCTGTTCAAGCTTCGCCGTCAATGACTCGATCGAGTCCTCCGGCGCAAAATCCACCGTCACAAACTGCTCTGGTTCCCCCGCCAGAAGCCGGATTCCGCTGGCAATTCCGGTCGCAAAGCTCCCATGTCCTGTTACAATCATTCCTGTCACGTTCTTTCACCCCCTTATCTCTTTATCCTGACTTTTATGAATTCATGGCAGAAACGTAATCTGCCGGATTGGCAGAGCTCGCCTTCTGGCACTCCTTTTGATTCACCTTCCAGCCGGCCTGCACTGCGATCGGACCGACGCGGATCGGATCCTTTGTCCGCTCCTCCTGTTCCTCCAACCGCCGGATCAGCTCCTTTGCGATGTCCGCATATTCCGGACAATCGATCCGATTCATTCTTTCTCCCGGATCGTACACCAGATCGTACAGGGCTTCGGCGTATTTGCTCTGCCCCGCCAGATCCCGCTGCATGTAGAATTCCTTGGTTGCGGATTCATCGATGTTCGAGCGGTTGATCTTTAAATACTCCACATCATAGTATCGGATGTATTTGTACCGCTCCGTTCGGATGCAGCGCACCGGCTCGTAGGAGGTGTGAAAGTTGATCTCCGCAAAGACCGCGTCGCGCACCGTCTCCTTCTCCTTCATGAGCAGCGGCTTTAAAGAAACCCCTTCCAGGTAATCCGGCTTTTCCAGCTCCAGCAGATCGCACAGCGTCGGAAATACATCCACGTGGGAAGCCAGACTGTCGATCACGATTCCATTGGCCGGTGCTCCCGGAGACCGCAGCATCAGGTTGACGCCGATCCCGCTGTCGAACAGGGTACATTTGGCAAATGGATTCGCCAGACCATGATCCGTCGTAAAGAGGATCACCGTGTTGTCCCAAAGCCCTTCCTCCTTCAGACAGCGGATGACCTGACCAAAACAGTCGTCTGCACTCTTCACACTCATCAGATACCCGGCAAAATCCTTCCGCGTCTCGGCATTATCCGGAATCGGGTAAGGCGGGACGGCGTATTCTGCATGCAGGTCTTCATCGATCCGATCCGGGAATCTGCGATGCGTCGCATACATTCCGTAGGACAGGAAAAATGGCTGCGCATCCTCCTTTTCCCGACTCCGAAGCCACCTGCACACCTCCAGGGCATTCTCCTTGTCCCAGTCCACCAGATCCTCCTGGCGATATCCGGTGTTGTCCCTGGTCAGCTCCTCCTGATACCCGATCGCCCCGGCTCCCTGCTTCACATCCAGATACCAGCCTGCTTCATGCTGGATTCCGCACAGAGCCGTCCGGTAACCGTTTCGATTCAGATATTGAACCAGATGCCGGCTGTAATCCATCGAA
This sequence comes from Lachnospiraceae bacterium, assembly GCA_028693165.1. Lineage (GTDB taxonomy): Bacteria > Bacillota > Clostridia > Lachnospirales > Lachnospiraceae > Brotaphodocola. The sequence continues at coordinate 70,621 of JAQUVX010000021.1, forward strand.
AATCCACGCTGCGCCAGCCCCAGCATCCCCGCCTGATGCGGGTAGGTGCCTGTCAGCATCGCCGCCCGGCTCGGCGAACAGGTCGGCCCCGCGCAATAAGCGTTTCGAAACACCGCCGCCTCCCGCGCAAACAGCTCCATCTCAGGGGTCGGAACCTTATAACCGTACGGACTCAGGATTCGTCCGGAATCATGGGTATGAATATATAATACATTTTTCAATCCGCGCACTCCTTTCCCGGTTTTCTTATTGGTCATTTTTTATACATTACCGTGACATGTTCCTAATATAACCCACATCTTGCATAATGTCAATACATTAAAAACTTTATTTGTATTATCATTTAGTCCACTTTAATGTAAGTATATTGTTAAGCGCTTTGTATTACATGGAATCGCGGGATTTTATTGGGATTTCGTTTCATAATTGCATGTAGTATCATATGTGGGCCGCGGAAATGTATTGTCATTTCAATGGAAATGCATTACAATAAGAGAAACAGAGTGGCGAAAAACACACAGAAGGGACTTATTTCTATGGCAGAAAAACGGATTGCACAATATAAACAAATAGAAAACGATCTGCTTCAGCAGATCAATCTGGGTTATTATAAAAAGGATGATTTGATTCCGACGGAGCTGGAGCTGTCCAACACCTACCACGTCTCCCGGGTCACCGTCCGGAAAGCCACGGACAACCTGGTAGCGAAGGGGCTTTTGACGCGGGTGGCCGGGGTCGGAACCTTCGTGTGCCATCCGGCTGTCACCTTAAATCCCAGCTCAATTCAGGGCTTTTCGCAGACCATGATCGAGCAGGGCATCACCGTGCGCACCGAGGTGCCCACCTTCATGCTGCAAAATGCACCGGCAAACATCGCCTCCATCCTCGGAATCGCACCGGGCGAGCCGATCTACTATATCGAGCGCATCCGCTATGCCAACGATGAGATTTTTCAGGCAGAGACCACTTACATGTCCAGCCGCCTGTATCCCGATATTTCCATCCAGATTCTCCAGAAATCGAAATATCAGTATTTTGAACAGGCGAAGGGACTGAAGATCGCTTACAGCCATCACACCGTGACCCCGCTCCATCCCTCCAAGCGCATTGCCACGCTGTTCGGCATTTCCCTGGACACCCCGATTCTGCGCGTCGCCAACACGACCTACCTGACCAATGGACAGGTGATGGATTACACGGAACTAACCCTGAATTCGCCGAAATATCAGCTGACCTACGAAAAGAAATAGGGCGCGGCTTCCCGGTAGAAATCTCCTGCCGGGAAGCTGCGCTCCAATACTTTTGTTCGCTTTTATTTACTTTTATTCGTGATGCTCTTCCGTATACCCCAGCACCTTATACAAGAGCTGATACAGGGTTTGCTTCTCTTCTTGGGTCAGCCGGATGCAGCTTCCCATGTTCACAGGAATTTTGACGGCCTGCTCTTTCAGCTGCTCGCCTTCTCTGGTCAGACGCACCTCCAGACTGCGCTCATCCTCCCTGGATCGCTCCCGGACCACATAGCCCTTTGCCTCGATCTTCTTCAAAACCGGAGTCAAAGTGCCGGAATCCAGGTAGAGATATTCGCCCAGCTGCTTGACCGTAATAGACTTATGTTCCCACAATACCATCATCGCAATGTACTGGGTATAGGTCAGATCCAGCGGTTCCAGATACGGTTTATACTTCTTTACCACTTCTTTTGCGCAGGCATACAGCGGAAAACAAACCTGATTTTCCAGTTTCAGTGCAGCATACTTGTCCTCCATACTCGGTCTCCCTTACTGCGATTACAGCTGTGATTCCATATATTTTTTCAACTGCTCTTTTGGCTGGAAGCCTACCTGCTGATCTACCTTTTCGCCCTGTTTGAATACGACCAGGGTCGGCACAGACTGAATGCCAAACTTCATTGCCAGATCGGCATCGTCATCGATATCCACATTATAGAAATCAATCTTTCCTGCCAGTTCTTCTGATACTTCCGCCAGTACCGGAGCCAGCATCTTACACGGCCCACACCAGGTTGCTGAAAAATCTACCACTGCCACTTTGCTCTCCATTGCCTGCTGAAATTCGTTTCCTGAAATTTTCTTAATCATAGTTTTGTCCTCTTTCTTTCGTTTTTTATGTTTATTTTCGTTTCTTCTGATCCAGGTAGGAAACCGCCGACAAAACGGCTACATTACCCTCTCCTGCCGACTTGATGTACTGATACGGCGTACCCACGATGTCTCCGCAGGCGAAGCAGCCGCTGATATTGGTCTCCATCCTGCGTGTAACCTTCACATGGCGCTCCTCCAGCTCAAGCCCCGGCACAAGCTGTCCCGGTGAAACGCTTTCCCGCAGGAAAAAGATGCCGTCCGTCTCGTAGGTGTTCGCGTTGGTAACCAGGCGCTCGGCCTGTTTGATGCCCTCGACTGCCACCGGAGTCTCGCGGACCATCTTGATCTTCTCCGAAAGCTGCACCTCGTCCGGGTACATGGGAATGTAGAGCACCTCATCGGCAATCTCTGCCATGAATTCGGCTTCGGCCTCTTCCTTCGGGGAAAATCCCACGATCACAGCTTTCTTTCCTTTATACAGCGGTGCATCGCAGGTAGCGCAGTAGCTGACGCCCCGCCCCAGAAACTTTTCTTCCCCCGGATACGTCTTTCCTGTCGGAATACCGGTCGCGAGAATGAGCGTCGATGCCTCATAATTTTCCTTCGCTGCCATAATGCTGAAATAATCGCCCATGGCATAAACAGCGCTGACCTTGTCCTCCGTGATCGAAATCTCCTGCTGCTCAAGATGCTTTGAAAATGCATCCGCAAGCTCCTCGCCGCTGACATCAGGAAGCCCCAGATAATTCTGGATCGTATGGGCCTTCTGGATCTTCATGCTCAAGTCCCTGCTTCCCAGCAGCAACACGGATTTATTCCGAATCTTCGCTGTGATCGCCGCCGACAATCCCGCCGGCCCCGTCCCGATGATCGCGATATCGTATCGTTCCATGCGTTTCCTCCTTTGTAGGTTTGTGGAATGTAATTGATTTTGTGGTTCGTTCTGATTGCTTTCACTTGGTTGGTTTGGTTCGTTGGTTGGTTTTGCTTGGTTGCAATTTAATTGTACGCAATTTAATTGAGTTTGTCAAGAGGATTTTGAGGAGAACTTTTTTGAAGCTTTTGAGGGATCTTTTTGGGATCTTGCATGAGGGGGCTTTCTGGGTTCTTTCTGGGGGGGCTTTTTTCAAATTTTCTCTGAACCAGATCGGCCTGAATTGCCGCCCTATCCTGCGATTATCACTCTTTTGGTAATTTCCGCAATTTCACATCGCCAATTACAAAATTTCCTCTGTTTTTCGCTCAAATATCTTCCTTGATGGACCTTTTTGGTAATTTTCCTCCGGATTTAGGCCCAACTACCAAAATTTCATCATATTTTTGGTAGCTGAGCGCTATCATGGTATCCGGCTACCAAAACCGTAGATTTCCTATGGATTTTTAGCTTGATTTGGGTGGGTTTTTGGTAATTGCAGTTTGATTTTCTTCATAATTACCAAAAGAGTGGCGGTTGGGCGAGCGGTTGCGCGACAGTGCGTATCCAGTCGGCAAAATGATCCGAAAATGAAACACAGTCGGGACCGCCATAAATGACGGTCCCGACTGCACTTCCCATGATTCTCTTCATGATTCTTCTCACTATTCTTTTACATCATTACATCATCCGAATCACTCCGCACCCGATTTTCTCCCCGGAATTGCCGGATGGCTGGGTCGTGAAGTCATCGGGCTGTGCGTGGATGATCACGGATCTGCCATTGATCTCGGCTATGGTGATCCGCTTGTCGTAAAAAGCCAGCCACGCGTAGCCCTGATTTCCCAGAAGCGGAAGCAAATCTCCGCTGTGGTAGGGGTGGGGCATCGCGGTTCTGGAATAATGTGCGCCGGTCAGCTGGAACGGCTTGGTGCAGTTTCCGTTTTCATGGATATGCAGTGCATAAAAATTGCTGCTTCCCGGCTGCGTGACATTCGGAAGTCCGAAAACCTCCGCCTCAATCAGGATTCCCTCATACGGGGTATCGTAGAATTTGACCACGCCGCTTAACTGCGGGTTCGCCGCATTGCCGCTGATCCATGCCACGGCCTGCGGCTGCCCCTCTCTTAAAATCTCACTGAATATAGTACCCGGTGTGTTTGATCGCATAAAAAGACCTTTTTGTTTATTGTATTCACAGGGTCAGGCTCTGGTTTCCTCATGTTTAATCGAAATCCCCGTAAATCCATAGATCAGACTGAACACCGGGGTCAGATACAGCAGTATCAGATATGGGAAGAATACCGACCAGGCTACTCCCAGCGTACCTGCCATATAGATGCAGTACCCGTGCCACGGAATCATCGGGCCGGACAGGGTGCCGGAATCCTCGATGCAGCGGGAAAGAATCTGCGGAGCAATCTTCCGCTCCTGATAGATTGGTGCCATCAGGCGTCCGGTCAGCACGTGCGCCATCGGAGACGAACAGCTCATGATGCTGGTGGCATAGCCCACCAGAAGTGTTGCCAGAACCAGCGATCCGTCCGACTTGATCCGGCGCACGAAGAATCCGAGCACATGATCCAGCACACCCAGCTTGTCCAGCATACCGCCCATACCTACCGCGAACGTGATAATCGCCACATACTGGAGCATACTTCCCATTCCGCCCCGGTTTAAGATGGATTTTAATGCGGCAAGCTCCGTCTGGCTCGTGTAGCCATTGTAAGCGACACGGATCACGCTCTGAAGCGTCGCATTCTGCACAAGCATCGCAACCAGACCGGCTGCCGTACCGCTCAGGCCCAGTGCGATGATCGCATTTACCTTTAAAAGCAGCAGCACAATCAGGAATACCGCCGGAATCAGCGTGATTACTCCGATACGGAATTCTCCGTTTAATTCACCAATGTAGGTCGCAATGTCCGAAAGGCTGTTAACCTGGCCCTGCTGACCGATTCCCAGCACAAAAAAGATGATGAGGCTTAATACAAACGGCGGGATCGTCGTCCACAGCATCGAACGGATATGATCGCCCAGCTTTGCGCCTGCTACCGCCGCTGCCAGATTGGTGGTGTCCGAAAGCGGACTCAACTTGTCGCCGAACATGGCGCCACAGATCACCGCACCGGCCACCATCCCCGGATGAATCCCCATGGCATTGCCGATCGCCATCATCGCCACACCGGCTGAACCTACGGAACCGTAGCTGGTTCCGGTCACCATACTCAGCACCGCACAAAATAAAAGTGTCAAAGGAAGCAGATACATCGGATTGATGCACCCTAATCCATATACAATAATCGTCGGAATCGTGCCGCTCTGCAGCCACGTACCAATCATCACGCCGATCGCCATCAAAAGCGCCATCGTCGGCACAACCACCTTCAGCGCGTCAAATGCGCCCGCCTGCACCTTGCTGTAATCGATGCGCAGTACAATACAGAACAGATACACCACAATCCAGCTAAAGAACAGACCGATCATCGGTCCCCCCGTCTTTAAGCGAATGCAGGTTGCCACCGATGCGATGATACACAAAAGCAGCAGCACACTCTGAAATCCATTCAGTTTTTTCATCTCGTTTCCCTGACCCATTTCGTTTCTCCCTTCATGCTTTAACGCGTTTGCCCATTAAAGCTCCCGAGTTATTTTACTATAAGTGTCGGGGATTTGCAAGCACTTCGTCATTTGTGGCAGGGCCTTCCGGCGGGGCTTCCTGGTCGGGCTTCCTGGTCGGGCTCCTGGCCGGGCTTCCTGCCGGGCTGATGCGCCGCTCTTGTCAAATTTTCATGCGTTTGGACAATTTGTGCTTCATAACTTGAATATCATCCAAACATCGACGCTTTTAAGTAAAGTGTACCCTTTGTCAAGGACACAAACAATTTTTTTAATTACCCAAACTCCTAATCTCTGATAGCGGATCTATTCCGGTTGTAATGTACGAATAAAACTCATTCGGGGACAGCCTGTTGAGGCT
>JAQUVX010000003.1 GCA_028693165.1 Lachnospiraceae bacterium
AATACACTCCTGTTGAGTAGTCAAGCTACAAAAAAACATCAAATGTCCACAGTATCTGAATGTATTGAACCACGATATTAAAAAGAAAGGAAGCTATGGTGTTTTACTTCTATAAACATCATACAAGTAAACATGATTGAATTTTTAAAAGTAATTGTACTTGGTATTGTGGAGGGCTTCACGGAATGGCTGCCGATCAGCAGCACCGGGCATATGATTCTGGTAGACGAGATTATTCACCTGAACGTCACGGAAACCTTTATGTCCATGTTTCGGGTGGTCATCCAGCTTGGAGCGATCCTTGCGGTGGTCGTTCTGTATTTTCGGAAACTGAATCCATTTGATTCGGGCAAGTCGCCGAATCAGAAGCGCGCAACCCTTCATCTGTGGATCAAGATCGCGATCGCATGTGTTCCGGCTGCGATCGTCGGATTTGCTCTGGACGACTGGATGGACGCGCATCTGTACAATGGTTACGTGGTATCTGCCATGCTGATCGTCTACGGTATCCTCTTTATCATGCTGGAGAACCGCAACCAGTATACGGAATTTCCGATCCAGCGGGTCGGCCAGATTACTTATCAGACGGCACTCTACATAGGACTGTTTCAGGTTCTGGCGATGGTGCCGGGGACATCCCGCTCGGGCGCGACGATTCTGGGCGCGATGATTCTGGGCTGTTCCCGTGCATCTGCTGCGGAGTTTTCCTTTTTCCTTGGAATTCCGGTCATGTTTGGCGCCAGCCTGTTAAAGCTCGTTAAGTTTGGCTTCCATTTCAGCGGACTGGAGATCTTCTATCTGCTGGCGGGTATGATCATTGCATTCGTTGTATCGGTGTATTCGATCAAATTCTTGATGGGATATATTAAGAAGAATGATTTCAAGGCATTTGGTTATTATCGTATTGTACTTGGTGTCATTGTACTTGCTTATTTTACTGTAATGGCACTGTTGGGGTAATTCGCTGTCCGGGGAGAGGGCAGTGTGATGAATAGAAAGGGCATTTATGCTGAAAATACAACGACCAATGACAAGAAACATGCGTTTCTTGTTTCTGGCCATGATTCCAACATATTTTATTATCGCGGGATTTTTTATGCAGCCGCCGGGAGAAATCTGGGATGGACTGGTGGCAATCGTCCGGGAACCGGACTTCCTGATTACGGATTATTTTGTGATTGGCGGGGTGGGTGCCGCATTTTTAAATGCAGGCATCCTGACGCTGATTTGTATCTGGATTGTGTATGCACTGGGCATGGAATTCGACGGCCATACGATCACATCCAGTTTTCTGATGTTCGGATTTTCTCTGTTCGGAAAGAATGTGATGAACATCTGGCTGATCCTGCTGGGTGTATTCCTGTATGCGAGATATCATAAGACGTCGGTATCGCGCTATATCTATATTGGATTTTACGGGACAAGCCTGTCACCGATCATCACGCAGGTGATGCACATTGGCGATCTGATACTCCCGCTGCGTCTGCTGCTGTGTATCTTCACGGGAATTACGATCGGATTTGTACTGCCGCCTCTGAGTACCCACACGCACTTTGCTCATAAAGGCTATTCTCTTTACAATGTGGGTTTCGCAGGTGGAATCATCGCGACGGTCATCGTCTCCGTATTCAAATCGTTTGGTATTACGACGATGTCCCGCCTGATCTGGTCTGAGCATGACAATACGCCTTACATCATCCTGCTGACGATCCTGTTTGGCGGTATGATCTTGTACAGTCTGATCACCGATCGGGATGCTCTGCGGGCTTACCGCTCGATTCTGCGGTCTTACGGTCTTGGCGGTACGGATTACTACAAGTCGGAGGGCGGTGCACCGACCCTGCTCAATATGGGCGTCAACGGGCTTGCGGTTATGATCTTTCTCGTGATGACCGGCGCGCATTTGAATGGCCCGACCATCGGCGGAATCTTTACCGTTGTGGGCTTCAGTTCCACCGGAAAGCATCTGCGCAACATCCTGCCGGTTATGGTGGGTGTGTTGATTGCCAGTGTGGCAAAGAATTGGTCGATCACAAATCCGTCCGCGACGCTGGCTCTGCTGCTTTCCACAACACTGGCGCCGATCGCGGGAGAGTTCGGCATCATCGCCGGCATCCTTGCCGGGTTCCTGCACTCCTCGGTATCGCTGAATGTCGGCATCGTGTACGGCGGTATGAACCTGTACAACAATGGATTTGCAGGTGGCCTTGTGGCGATGTTTCTCGTCCCGGTCATCCAGTCGATTCGTGACCGGAGAGCACGGGCGCGCGGCGGATTGTCTCTTTAAACAAACAGCTTCTCCGGGGGCATATGGCTCTGCAGGAACGCCCACAATTCATCCGGCGTCGCATTGGCCTGGCCATCGGGAAGAAGGAATGCCCGCTGTGGCGTAACAAACAGATAGATGCAGCCCTTGCGGCGATAGGCGGCGAATAAGTCGGACCAGTTCTGACGGAGCGTGCCGCCCTCGCCGGTGGGACTGACGATGGTGATGCCATCCGCGGCTGAAGTCAGGGAGACGGTGTAGACATGCTTTGGCTTGTCCAGCTTCATCTTCTTCGCCTGCTGACGGATGGAATAGAAGTAATTCCCGAAATAAAAGACGGGAAGCAGCACGCCGATGCCAAGCAGCACGCCGCCAAGCAGCACGGCCTGATTGGCAGCGTTCTTCATGGCAAAGCAGATGCAGGAGAATACCAGCATAATTCCGGCAAAGATCAGCGGAGAACGGTAGCGTTTCTGGCGGGTAAAGGTATCAAATAAAGCAAAATCCTGAAACAATTTCGTATCAATTCTGGACGATATGGTGATACTGTCTGGTGTCATATCAAATCCCCTTTCCTTAAGTTTATAGCTATTGTTCTATCATATCCCAAAGTGCGGAAAACGGCAAGAATTTCTATACTTAAAATCTAATATATTAGTTGACCAGATGAAAAAGATCATGTATAATGAAGACAACCTGAAAACAAAAAATTCCCATGAGGAGGAAAAACACATGAAAATGACATTCCGTTGGTATGGAGAAGACAGCGATCCGATCAAATTAAGCCAGATTAAGCAGATCCCGGGTATGAGCGGGCTGATGGGTCTTCTGGACTACAAGGCAGCCGGAGAAGTCTGGACCGAAGAAGAAGTGAAAGCGTACATGGAGCATGTACACGCAGCAGGTCTGGAGTGTGAAGTCATCGAGAGCGTCAACGTCCACGAGGACATCAAGATGGGTCTGCCGACCAGAGATGAGTACATTGCAAACTATATTACCTGTATCCGCAACCTGGCAAAGTACGGTGTAAAGGTGATCATTTACAACTTCATGCCGGTATTTGACTGGCTGCGTACCGATCTGGCACGCGTCATTGATGAGGATGGTTCCAACAGCCTGTACTTCGACGAGAAGGATTTGGGCGAGATGACACCACTTGAGCTGGTTCGCAAGACGGCGGAGGACAGCAACGGATTCACACTTCCGGGCTGGGAGCCGGAGCGTCTGGCAGAGCTTGAGAAAACTCTGAAGCAGTACGAGAACATTACCCCGGATGATCTGCGTGCGAACTACAAATATTTCCTGGACGCAGTCATTCCGGTATGTGAGGAAGTTGGCGTGAAGATGGCCTGCCATCCGGATGATCCGGCATGGCCGATCTTTGGACTGCCGCGTATCGCACACAGCCAGGAGGATTACGATAAGATCTGTGCACTGCATGATTCACCGGCGAACACCGTCTGCCTGTGCACCGGTTCTCTGGGCTCCAACCCGGACAACGATATTCCGGCGATCATCCGTCACTTTGGTGAGATGGACCGAATCGGCGCTATGCATGTCCGCAACGTGAAGTTCCTTGGACATCATCATTTCCGCGAGGCAGCACATCTGTCTTCCACCGGCGATCTGGACATGTTTGCAATTATGAAAGCAATCTATGACACCTGCCCGGATACCTATGTTCGTCCGGATCACGGCAGAATGATCTGGGGTGAGGTTGGCCGTCCTGGTTATGGCCTGTATGACCGCGCACTGGGTGCAACCTATCTGAATGGATTGTGGGAAGCGATCGATAAGATGGAGAACGCAAAATAAACGTGGCCGCGACAGAATGACCATGATTATTTGACAGGGATAATACAGACAGCAGGAGGGATCGTATGGATATTCCAGAGAGAGGTCCGGGAGAGACCGGAAGAGATTATGCCCTGCGTGTTATCAAGGATAAGATTATTCGGCTGGAACTGGAGCCGGGGGCAGCGATCAGCGATCGGGATCTGGCACTGACCCTTGGCCTGTCCCGCACTCCGGTGCGGGAGGCGCTTCTGGATCTGGCGAAGGTGCAGATTGTGGAGATTTACCCGCAGCGCGGAAGCGTGGTGGCGCTGATCGACTATGGCATGGTGGAGGAGGCGCAGTTTGTCCGCAGCGTGCTGGAGGAGGCGATCGTCGGCCTGGTATGCCAGAAGATTACCGAGGAGCAGTATCAGCTTCTTGAGGAGAATTTGCAGTTACAGGAATTTTACTGTGAGCGGGGTTCGTCTGAAAAGCTGTTTGAGATGGACAATGAATTTCACCGTCTGCTGTTTCAGGCGGCCGGAAAGATGCAGACTTATCGCATGATGAAGAGCCTGACGGTTCATTTTGACCGGGTGCGGAGCCTGGCCTTGAATGCAGTTAAGGAACAGAAGTGGATCAAGGATCACCGCAAGATTCTTGAGGCGATCAAGAGCCGGGATGAGGCCGCGGCAAAACAGCTGATGGAGAAACATTTGAGCCGCTATCAGCTCGATGAGTCGGTCGTTCAGAAGGCGTATCCGGGATATTTCAAATAACATGATGAGAAATCAAAAAAAGGAGCAAGTGATCATATGAAACTGACATTATCAGGAATCAAAGAAACCGCCGCATGGAATGCAGCAGGTATCAAACTGCCGTCCTATGACGTGGAAAAAGTGGTAGAGAACACGAAGAAAGCACCGGTATGGGTACATTTTGGTGCGGGAAACATCTTCCGTATCTTCGTTGGCGGTCTGGCAGATGAGCTGATCGGCAAGGGTGAGCTGGATAAGGGTATTACCTGTGTGGAGACATTTGATTTTGATGTGGTGGACAAGATTTACAAACCATATGACAATCTGGTACTGGCTGTAACCTTGAAGGCGGATGGCTCCACCGACAAGGCTGTGCTGGGTTCTCTGACCGAGGCAATCAAATCTCAGTCCGATGTCCCGGAAGAGTGGAACCGTCTGAAAGAGATTTTCGTAAATCCGGATCTGCAGATGATTTCCTTCACCATCACGGAGAAGGGCTATGCACTGAAGAATGCGGATGGCGCTTATTTCCCATTCATTCAGAATGATATTGACAACGGTCCGGAGAAACCGGGTGCGGCGATGGCGGTTGTGTGTGCACTGCTGTATACGCGTTATCAGGCAGGCAAGTATCCGCTGTCCGTTGTGTCCATGGACAACTGCTCTCATAATGGTGAGAAGCTGCAGAGTTCTATCCTGACCATGGCAAAAGAGTGGGAGAAGAAAGGCTTTGTGGATGCAGGCTTTGTGGCATATCTGTCTGACGAGAGCCAGGTGGCATTCCCGTGGACCATGATCGACAAGATCACCCCAAGACCGGCTGATTCGGTATGCGAGGAGCTGAAGAAGAGCGGTGTTGAGGATATGGATCCGGTCATCACCTCCAAGAGAACCTACATCGCACCGTTTGTCAATGCAGAGGGACCGCAGTATCTGGTTATCGAGGACAAGTTCCCGAACGGACGCCCGGCTCTGGAGAAGGCTGGGGTTTACATGACCGACCGCGACACCGTAAACAAGGTAGAGCGCATGAAGGTTACTACCTGCTTGAATCCGCTGCACACCGCACTGGCTACCTATGGCTGCGTGCTGGGCTACACCCTGATCGCAGACGAGATGAAGGATCTGGAGCTGAACAAGCTGGTTCATCAGATCGGACCGGCAGAGGGCATGCCGGTTGTGACCAATCCGGGCATCCTGTCTCCGGAGGCGTTCGTGGATGAAGTAATCAACGTGAGAATTCCGAATCCATTTATGCCGGATACGCCTCAGCGTATCGCTACCGACACTTCTCAGAAGGTTGGCATCCGTTACGGCGAGACGATCAAGGCGTATGTTGCCAAATATGGCGATGCAAAGAAACTGACTGCAATCCCGCTGGCCATCGCAGGCTGGTGCAGATATCTGCTGGCGGTTCAGGATGACGGTGAGAAGTTTGAGCTGTCCGCAGACCCGATGGTACCGGAGCTGACCAAGGCACTGGAGGGCATCGAGGTTGGAAAACCGGAGACCTACAAGGGCCAGTTAAAGAGCATTCTGTCCAATGTCAACATCTTTGGTATCGATCTTTACGAAGCTGGAATCGGTGAGAAGATCGAGGGCCTGTTCCTGGAGGAGATCGCAGGAGTCGGCGCAGTGAGAGCAACGTTGAAGAAGTATTTGGATTGATTTAGAGAAACTGATCGGAGGGAGCGAGTAAATCGCTTCCTCTTTTTTGTTGCAATCTGAAAGTAAATGGACTATAATGGTTCATATTAGGAATAAAACAGTCTAAAAAGAAACTGTTTTATACAAGAAATAAGGTGATGGCATGAATTTGTATTTTGAATTATTGAAAGAACCAATTTTTACAGCGGAATATGTGAATCAGTATTATGACAATGTGGAAAGTACAAGGTCTGCTTTAAAGCGCCTTATGAAACAAAATCTGATTGTGAAAATCAGGAACAATCTATATACCTGTATGAGTGGGGAAACAGGTGCGCCAATAGCAAACCGATTTCAGATCGCCTGTATGATTACAAAAAGTGCCTACATTTCGCACCATACGGCAATGGAATATCATGGAATGTCGGACCAGGTATATTATGATGTCTATGTATCTTCCGAAACACGGTTTCAGGAATTTGAATTTGACGGCTATACTTACAAATATATTCATGCAAAAACGCAGACAGGTGTGGAACGTGTGCAGTATAGTGGTGGAATTCGCGTGACGGATTTGGAGAAGACCTTGCTGGATAGTGTGAAAGATATGGACAAGATATCAGGTATTGAAGAAGTCATTGCTTTTATACAGGCGATACGAAAGTTGGATGAAAAAAAGCTCTGTCAGTATTTAAGCGAATATCAGAATCAGTTTTTATATCAAAAAGCGGCATACTTGCTGGAGACATATGGTCCGGTATCTGGATTGACGGAAAAATTTTATCAAATATGCCAGGATCATATCGGAAAAAGCAAACGGTATCTTTCCAAAGATACGTTCGATGGGGTATATAATGCAAAGTGGAAAATGATTGTGGCAGGTACAAATGCATATCTGAAGAACGGAGAACGCGGAGAAGATGATCGAATATAATAAGGCACAGCTTGGCAAGACGGCACAGCAGCAGGGATTTGTCAGGGACACTTTTGAAAAAGTGTTAAGGCTTAAGGAGATATTGAAATATTTTAATGAGGAACCATACTTGAAAGAGCATTTGGTGTTGAAGGGCGGGACAGCAATTAATATGGTGATTTTTAATCTTCCCAGGCTGTCTGTCGATATAGACATGGACTATATCCCTAATGTTACAAAGGATGAAATGGCAGAAGCCAGAGAACAGATTACCGAGATTATCAAAGAGTACATGGAAAACGAAGGCTATCAGTTATCGTCAGCATCCAGATTTAGTTTTAGTCTGGATGCGTTTCATTACCAATATCGTAATTCGGCTGGAAATATGGATAATATCAAGATAGAATTGAATTATTCGTTGAGAGCACATATATTAAAGCCTGTCAGGGCAATGATACGAACGGATGTTTTTGAAGATATGTTTGAGATACACATCCTTGCACCCATGGAGATCTTTGCAGCAAAGGCCAATGCATTGATGAGCAGAGCGGCGGCCAGAGACTTGTATGATTTCAATAGTATGGTCTATTATGGATTGTTTGACTCTTCGGAAGAGGATATGTTTAGAAAATGTATTATTTTCTATAACACAATTTCGCAGGAAACGGTGAATAAAACTTTTGATACAGCAGCGGTCGACAGATTGACATTTCAGAAGATCAGACGTGATTTGTTTCCGGTGCTTCGTAAAAAGGATCATTTTGATTTGGAAGAACGAAAGATAAATGCGAAAAAGTATATTTCTGCTTTGATGCAGGTAACGCCCGAAGAAATGGAATACATGGAGGCATTTGAACATAACAAATATAAACCAGAACTTCTGTTTGAAAATGCGGCTGTTTTAGAGAACCTCAAAGAGCACCCAATGGCATTATGGAAATGCAGACAGTAAAGAATATATCTGCTAACTTAATAGCAATTTCATTTATAAAGGGGCCCGGCAGAAAGCGAACTTTCTATCGACCCCCTTTTTATCTTTGCGTATTACAGCCCTTCTGCGATCTCATAAACCAGGCGCTCGGAATCTTCCCAGCCAAGGCACGGATCGGTGATGGACTTGCCGTAGCAGTGTTCGCCGATCTTCTGGCTGCCGGGCTCAATGTAGCTCTCGATCATGACGCCCTTGACAAAGCCTGCAATATCCTCGGAATGTCTGCGGCTGTGCAGCACCTCCTTGACGATGCGGATCTGCTCGTGGTACAGCTTGTTGGAGTTGGAATGGTTCGCATCCACGATGCAGGCCGGATTGCCGAGGCCGCGCTCCATGTAAAGCTTATGCAGCAGAACCAGATCTTCGTAATGGTAGTTCGGCAGGCACTGGCCGTGCTTGTTCACTGCGCCGCGCAGGATGGTGTGTGCCCACGGATTGCCGTCGGTCTTCACTTCCCAGTCGCGCATGATGAATTCGTGACCGCTCTGAGCAGCCTGTACGGAATTGAGCATGACACTCAAGTCGCCGCTGGTCGGGTTCTTCATGCCGACCGGAACATGGCAGCCGCTGGAAACGAGGCGATGCTGCTGGTTCTCCACGGAACGGGCGCCGACTGCGATGTAGGACATGATGTCGTCCAGATAGCTTACATTGTCCGGGTAGAGCATCTCGTCTGCGGTGGACAGGCCGGTCTCCTCCAGCACACGCATGTGCAGGTGGCGGATCGCATGCAGGCCGTCGGCCATGCTCGGACGCTTCTCAGGATCTGGCTGGTGGAGCATACCCTTGTAGCCCTCACCGGTGGTACGCGGCTTGTTGGTGTAGATACGCGGAACGATGATCAGCTTGTCTTTGGTATCCTCCTGAAGCTTGATCAGACGGCTGGTGTAGTCCAGAACGGAATCCTCGTTGTCTGCGGAGCAGGGTCCGATGATGACCAGAAACTTGTCGCTCTCACCGCTGATACTATGCTTTACTTCTTCATCCCGCTGTGCCTTTGCAGCTATGCATGCAGCCGGAAGCGGAAACTGTTCTTTAATCTCTGCCGGGGTCGGTAATTTATTGATGAATTCGAATGCCATGTTAAAATCTCCTCGTCTTTGGAATATCGTAATGCCGAAAATACGATGCCTGTTCATTATAATCTCCCGAATGAGAAAATGCAATAATTTTACGTAAACTTTAACGAACTTCGGTTGGCAAATGAAAAGAAAAGAAGTATAATATGGGGATAGAAATTGACGGTGGTGTATACAGCCGGGAAAGAGAGGTACACATCGATGAATGAGCAACAGGAAAAAGTGCTGGAATTGCTGAAAGCCCGGCAGCTGCGAAAGGTAAAAGAAGAGCTGGCACAGATGAATGAAGCGGATATTGCGGAGCTGATCGGAGAACTGGATCTGGAGCGGAAAGTGGTTGTGTTCCGCATGCTTTCGAAGGAACAGAGCAGTGATGTATTTGCCTGCCTGGAACCGGAAGATCAGGAACACATTATCAATAGTATCGGCGATTATGAATTGAAATACATCGTCGAGGATTTGTTTGTGGATGATGCGGTTGATATGCTGGAGGAGCTTCCTGCTAATGTGGTCAAACGTGTGCTCAAGATGGCAAAGCCCGAAACGCGCAATTTGATTAATCAGTTTCTGAATTATCCGGAAAACAGTGCCGGAAGTATCATGACGGCGGAGTATGTAGGGCTGAAGCAGGAGATGACTGTGGAACAGGCATTCGCCTATATCCGTAAGAATGGTGTGGATAAAGAGACGATTTATACCTGTTACGTGATGGATGCGAAGCGAACGCTGGAAGGCGTTGTGACGGTCAAGGATCTTTTGATGAATCCTTACGAAACGGTGATCGGTGATATCATGGATGCGCACGTGATCAAGGCGGTCACCACGGATGATCAGGAAGATGTCACGGATATGTTCCAGCGTTACGATCTGCTGTCCCTGCCGGTTGTAGATCACGAGAACCGACTGGTTGGAATCGTAACCGTCGATGACGTTGTCGATGTCATCGAACAGGAGGCAACAGAGGATTTCGAAAAGATGGCAGCTATGGCACCAAGTGAAAAGCCCTATTTGAAGACGGGGGTATTTCAGCTTGCCAAGAACCGAATCCTGTGGCTGATGATCCTCATGATCAGCAGCATGGTGACCGGCGGAATTCTTGCCAAATATGAGAACGCATTTGCGGTCATACCGCTTCTGGTAACCTTTATTCCCATGCTGACGGACACGGGCGGCAACGCCGGAAGCCAGAGCAGCACCCTGATCATTCGTGGTATGGCAGTCGGCGAGATCGAGCCATCGGATGCACTCAAGGTTGTCTGGAAGGAACTGCGGGTCGGCATCGTGGTCGGCGTGATCCTTGGCCTGGTAAACTATATTCGGCTTGCATTCATGTATCCGGGCAACGAGCTGATCTGTTTGACGGTAGTATTGAGCTTATTCGCAACCGTTCTTCTGGCAAAGACCATCGGCTGTATTCTGCCGATCGTGGCAAAGGTACTGAGACTGGACCCGGCTATCATGGCAGCACCGCTGATTACGACCATCGTGGATGCCTTCAGCCTGGTGATCTATTTCCAGCTGGCCTGCAGGCTGTTGAAGCTGTAGAGGGTGATGAAATATCAGGAATCATGGAAATTCAGATTCCTACTGGACAGATCCATTTTGCAGTGCTATACTTGAAAAAATTGAATATCATGCAGACAGAGGGAGCTCGTGTGACGGGCTGAGAGGAAGCGCTAAAGCTTCGACCTTTATAACCTGATTTGGGTAATGCCAACGTAGGGATTTATGTAGAATGAGACGATCGCAGTATAACTGGCGGCGTCCGATGTGAGCGTAAATTCTTGCATCGGATGTCGCTTTTTGCATGAGAAAAATTTAAAAAAGGAGCAGAAAAAGAGGAGAAATGAACATGAAAATCAACACAAAAAAAGTCGTAGTAAGCGGTATGCTGGTGGCACTGGCGGTGTCTTTATCCAGCTTTTCCATCCCGATTGGAGCATCCAAATGCTTCCCGATTCAGCATTTGTGCAACGTGATTGCAGGCGTATTTTTGGGGCCGGTGTATGGTGTGGGTATGGCTTTTTGCACCTCTCTGATCCGGAATTTGATGGGAACCGGAAGCCTGCTGGCCTTCCCGGGCAGCATGGTGGGTGCGTATCTGTGTGCGACATTGTATCAGCATACCGGCAAGCTGATCGCAGCTTATATCGGCGAAGTGTTTGGTACCGGTGTGATCGGCGGCATTCTCTGCTATCCGGTGGCGACCATGCTGATGGGAAAGGAAGCGGCGCTGTTCGCTTATGTGATTCCGTTTTTGATGAGCACTGCGGGTGGAACGGTGATGGCGATTGTGCTGGTAACGGCGCTGCGCCAGTCCGGGGCATTTGACTATCTGGCCGGAATGCTGGAGGAGCACGCATAAGGAACACGCCGGAGGATTGGAAACAGGTTAGAAACAGCTTGATTATTTTTGAATTGATTACCCGCTATAAACGCTGTATACTGGAAAAAGGAAATGATGCGGAGGAAAAGTGGGATGAATCCTAAGAAAATAATCGATGCGATCGGAGCGGCCTGTCCGGTTCCGGTCGTCAGGGCAATGAAAGCGCTGGAAGCTGCGAAAACTGGCGATGTTTTGGAAGTCCTTGTGGACAATGAGATGGCTGTGCAGAATCTGATGAAGATGGCGAAAAATCGCGGCTGCACGTGCCAGGTCCGTGAAGAGGGAACAAAGCGGTTTGCGGTCACGATTGTGGCGGGAACGACGGTTAAACTGACGGCGAACGAGCCAAAAGAGGAGTACCTGCCGGGCGATGAGCCGGCAATGGCGGAAGCGGCAGCGCATGACGTAGCAGCGTGCGAAGCGATCGATTCGCTCGTTGAAAAAGGAACGGTTGTCGTGATCGACAGTGCGTTTATGGGGCGGGGCGATGAGGCACTTGGAACGGTTCTGATGAAGGGATTTATCTATGCTTTGAGCCAGCAGGGGGCACTGCCGGAGACGATGCTTTTCTACAATAGCGGCGTGAAGCTGACCACGGAAACATCGGAAACGCTGGAGGATTTAAAGGGGATGGAAGCGCTTGGCGTTGGGATCTATTCCTGCGGCACCTGCCTGGATTTTTATGGATTAAAGGAACAGCTTCTTGTCGGTGAAGTGACCAATATGTACGATATCGTGGAGCGCATGACACAGGCATTGAAGCTGATTCGACCATAGAAAATGCATGGTTTATAGTGATATTTGACATGGATAAATAAACAGGAAATGGCAGGAAAGACGACATGGACAGATCGGGAAATCAGAATTTGACAGCGCTTGCGGCGGAGCTTCCGGAGGACATCGCGCGCCTTGTGGCGGCGGGGAATTTCGCCCTGGCGGAGAAGATAATCGAACGAAGACTTGCGAAGGAACTTCCGACTATGCTGCGGGAACGACTGCTTCTGGAGCAGGAGATTTTGGCGCAGCTTCCACAGCAGTATCCGTATAGATGGGCAGAGGCTGCGGCAGAGATGAGGCAGGTATTTCGGGATTTCAGGGACGAAGAACTGGATGTGTTTCTGGAGGAAGGCGCGTTTGAATGGATCTATCTGGAGGGACAGATTCGCATCAAGGATGACTTTATAGCGAACCTGATCAAGACGAGAGAAGAGCTGGCAGATCGGGTGCTGGACAGGGCTTTGATTCAGGGAAAATGGGACAATTTTAAGATGCTGGATCAGATTATCGAAACGATGGAGACGGCAGGCAGCGTGCGCTGTCGGTTCCGGATTCGCAGCACGATAGCGCTGCATGAGGATAAGATGAGACCGGCAAAACGCATTCAGGTACAGCTTCCACTTCCGATTGAATATGCGCAGGTGAAGGCATTTCGGCTCTTGTCCTGCGAGCCGGAAGGGGCAAAACTGGCTCCGGCACAATGTGCGCAGCGGACGATCTGTTTTGAGACAGCGTATCGGGAAGGGCAGACCTTTTCCGTGGAATATGAGTTTGAAACGGAGGCGCGGTACTGGGACTGGCGTGCGGCGATGGAGTGTGCAGAGCGTACAGACGGTGCAGCGGCCGCGAGCGGTGCAGGGATGCGTGATTATCTTTCGCAGCAGCTTCCGCACATCCGCTTCACACCCTATCTGGAAGCTCTGACGGCTGAGATCATCGGCGCGGAGACCGATGCATTAAAGAAAGCAAAGAAAATTTATGATTACATCACGACCCATGTCATGTATTCATTCGTGCGTTCTTATTTTACGATTCCGCAGCAGGTGACGTTTACGGCCACGAATTTAAAGGGGGACTGCGGTTTGCAGGCGCTTTTGTTTATCACTCTGTGTCGTATCGCGCAGGTTCCGGCAAGATGGCAGTCCGGCCTGTACGCGAACCCGCTGACGATCGGCTGCCATGACTGGGCGCAGTTTTATGTGGAACCATATGGCTGGCTGTTTGCGGATTGTTCCTTCGGCGGCGCGGCTTACCGGGCCGGCGACATGAAGCGGTGGGACTTTTTCTTCGGCAATCTGGAGCCATATCGTCTCCCGGCGGCGTGTGAATATCAGGGGGCATTTTGCTTCCCCAAGCACTACCTGCGCCACGATCCCTACGACAATCAGATGGGGGAAGTGGAGTATGAGGATATGGGGCTTTTGCATGGCGTGGATTTTAATACGAAGCACGAGGTGCTGGAGCTTCGGGTGACGGTTTAAGGGCTGAAGAGAGTCTGGGCGGAGTGGCTGTGACTTTACACGATTGAAACTGCCTTTTGATACTCGTTTCCCCAGGTGCAGAGTGATTTTAAGACAGGCTGGATGGTTGTCCCCAACTCGGTCAGGGAGTATTCCACCTTCAGAACCGGTTCTGCATATACAGTTCGTTTTACAATGCCCTGCTGCTCCAGCTCGCGAAGCTGCTGCGTCAGGGTTTTTGTGGTTACAGAGCCCAAAAGCCGCTGCAATTCATTGAAACGAACCGGCCCTTTTGACAGATGCCATAGAATCCGCAGTGTCCATTTCCCGCTTAACAGATTCAGTCCGATTTCCATCGGACATTGATCGGTGATTGCCATTACTTTTGCCATTGTTGAATCTCCTTTATCGGGTATCAAAAAGGATACCACATATCAAAAAAGTGCGTTCTTGCTGTCCGGCACGCTGTGTGCTACGCTGATTATAGCACAAAAAATGCTGGAGAGGAAACGGGAAAATGATCATTGACAGTCATGAACATGTGATGCTGCCTGCTGCGTTGCAAATCAAAAAAATGGATGAGGCGGGCGTGGACCAGGCAATTTTATTTACGACCACTCCGCATGTGGAGCGGTCAAAATCTTCGACTTTAGACGAGATTGGACGTGAAATGCAGGCGCTGTACCAGTTGCTGAGTGGAAGCTATACACCGCAGGAGCGCATGGACAATATGAGAGGGAACATTGTAGATTTGAAGCAGGCAATTTCAGCGGCACCGGAAAGATTTTTGGGGTTTGGTCCAGTGCCGCTGGGGCTGCCTGATGCGGAAACAGAAACCTGGATTGACACGCAGATTACCAGAAATTCTTTCCGGGGAATTGGGGAATTCACACCCGGTTCAGATGTTCAGATGGAGCAGCTGGAAACAATTTTCAGAGCAGTATTGGGCAGTCAAATTATGCCGATCTGGGTGCATACCTTTCATCCGGTGACAGCAAACGGCATCCGGATTTTGATGAATCTATGCCGGAAATACCCATCCATACCAGTTATATTTGGCCATATGGGCGGTGCAAACTGGATGGATGTCATTGCGTTTGCAAAAAAGCAGAAGAATAGTTATCTGGATTTATCGGCGGTATTCATCCCGCTGTCGGTCAGAACCGCACTGACGGAACTGCCGGAGAAATGCCTGTTCAGCTCGGACGCGCCCTTTGGAGAACCAAAGCTGTCACGCGAGCTGATCGAATTCGTGAGTCCCTCTGCGGAAATTACAGAGATGGCTTTGGGTGGTAATATTGCGAGGCTGTTGGAACTTTAGCCTAAGTGGTTTAAATAGCTGGTTCCCCAATGATTCATGGCATCCAGGACGGGAACAACGCTTTTTCCGAGCGCGGTTATGGTGTACAGAGTTTTCGGAGGTTTCGCCGGAATCACATCCCGCGTCAGCATCCCGCAATCTTCCAGATCACGGAGCTGTTGGGAAAGCATCTTGGGCGTGGCTTTGGGGATTTTTCGCTGAAGCTCCATGTAGTGAAGGGGCTGATCAAGCAGATGCCATAAAATCAATGGCTTATATTTTCCTCCGATCAGGGACAAGGTTGCATCGATCGGACAGCTAAAGGTTTCATATTTTGAATGCATGAGAAATCCTCCTTTGAATTTTGCTGTTATTTCGCCGCTATCGTTTTGGAAAGTATCTTTCCTGAAAGTGCATTCTTGTGGATTATCGCACAGGTGTTAAAATAGAATCAAGGGTTGCATTGACACTCATGACAAAGTATAACAGCAGAAAGGATTTGATACAAATGGATTTTATGAAGATTGCAAAACAGCGTCATTCGGTACGCAGTTACACGAAGCAGAAGGTGGAATCAGAAAAACTTGCTTTGATTTTGGAGGCAGCTCATGTGGCACCGACCGCGGCCAATGCACAGCCGGTTCGTCTGCTTGTCGTTCAGAGCGAGGAAGGGCTGGCGAAGGTCAGCAAGGCCGCGGGTATTTATGGTGCACCGCTGGCGATTGTCGTATGCGCCGATCATGCACGGGCGTGGGTTTGCCCCTTCGACAAGAAGCAGACCTGCGACATTGACGCGTCTATCCTGACCGATCACATGATGCTTCAGGCCACAGAACTGGGGCTGGGAAGTGTGTGGGTGTGCTACTTTAAGCCGGATGTCCTGCGAGAAGAATTCGATCTTCCGGACAATCTGGAGCCGATCAACATTCTGGTGCTGGGCTACTCCAATGATAAGCCGGGAGACACCAATCGCTTTGATACCCAGCGGATTCCGTTGGAGGAACTGGTTTCTTATGATACGTTTTAATTGAGCAGGCGGCGCAGCTCCCGGAAATGAGATGGGGGCTGCGCCGCCTCGCACGGCTTTTGCGGTGTGGGGGATAGCTTGTCTGGTTTGGGGATCTTTCGCGTGTCAGGTTTACTGAATACAGTCAATCATGCTTGCTTTTAGCTTACTTTTGGACATTTCGGGAGGAAATACGATGATAGAATCCAATCAGTTGACATAAAACAAGTCGGAGCGTCCGAAAAAAGCTGGTTTGGACAATTCTTCCCGGAAATTACCCCTGGTTTTCCATGATTTCTGAATTTGGTGGACAATAGTTCAATATTCTGTTCATTATTATCCAAACGCAGCGAAATGAGCTTGTTTTTAGCTTATTTTTGGACATTTCAGGAGAGAACGTAACTGAATTGTACAAATGGTTGACATAAAGTTATACATAAAGCCAGACAGTGGGACGAATAACCATGAACCCAAGGAATTTGTGAATAAAATCCGCAAAAATGGCTGGTTTGGACAATTCAACCGGCCCGCCCAACCAACCCGCCCAACCACATCCCAACCACATCCCGCCCCAAGCTCCACAACTCCCATCTTGACAAATCCGCGCCCACCCGCTATAATCAGCCATATCGGAATGAACAATTCCATAATTGCAGCGATGACAGGAACAAGTATCCGTTCGCAGATTCACACAGAAAGCAGCCGGTTGATGAGAGGCGCGTGGAAAGCAGACGTGAGAATACATCCTTGAGCTTCACACCGAAGGATTGACCGGGGCATGATGACGCGGGAGATCTGGTAGGCTGTGACGGTTACACAGCACCCGTTATCCTGCTGGACACTCTGTCACTTGTTGTACTGCCTTGGCAGCGACTTACAGAATGCCCGATAAGGCAGTCGGCGAGAGCCGCTTGCAAACTTAAGGTGGTAACACGAGAACACAGCTCGTCCTTTTGAATTTACGAAACAGGAATTCAAAAGGACGAGCTTTTTGTTCTCTCACATTCCTCATCAAGAAAAGGAGAATCAACCAATGAACTGCTACGAAGAACTGGTAGCCCGCGGTTTAATTGCGCAGGTTACAAACGAAGAAGAAATCAAGAAGATGATCAACGAAGGAAAAGCGACCTTCTATATCGGTTTTGACCCGACGGCGGACAGCCTGCACGTAGGACATTTCATGGCACTGTGCCTGATGAAGCGTTTGCAGATGGCCGGCAATAAGCCGATCGCTCTGATCGGCGGCGGCACCGGGATGATCGGCGATCCGTCAGGAAGAACCGATATGCGTCAGATGATGACACCGGAGATCATTCAGCACAACTGCGACTGCTTCAAGGTGCAGATGAGCAAATTCATCGACTTTGGCGAAGACAAGGCCATGATGGTCAACAATGCAGACTGGCTCTTAAAGCTGAACTATATAGAGCTGCTGCGCGAGGTTGGCTCCTGCTTTTCCGTCAATAACATGCTGCGCGCAGAGTGCTACAAACAGCGTATGGAGAAGGGCTTGAGCTTTTTGGAGTTCAACTACATGATCATGCAGAGCTACGACTTCTATGAGCTGTTCCGGCGTTACGGCTGCAATATGCAGTTCGGCGGAGATGACCAGTGGAGCAATATGCTGGGCGGCACCGAGCTGATCCGCCGCAAACTGGGCAAGGATGCTCACGCCATGACCATTACACTGCTGCTCAATTCCGAGGGCAAGAAGATGGGTAAAACCCAGTCCGGCGCAGTATGGCTGGATCCGAACAAGACCACCCCGTTCGAGTTCTACCAGTATTGGAGAAATGTCGGTGATGCCGATGTGTTAAAATGTCTGCGTATGCTGACCTTCCTGCCGATCGAGCAGATCGACGAGATGGATCACTGGGAGGGCAGCCAGCTCAACACCGCAAAGGAGATTCTCGCTTACGAGCTGACCAAGCTGGTACACGATGAAGAAGAGGCAGAGAAGGCCCAGAGCGCAGCCCGCGCACTGTTCAGCGGCCAGGGAAGTCTGGAGAATATGCCGTGTTTTGAACTTTCTGATGAGGACTTCGAAGACGGAACCATCGGCCTTTTGAATATTCTGCAGAAATCCGGTCTGTCCGCATCCCGTTCTGAGGCAAGAAGAAATGTAGAGCAGGGCGGCGTCAGCGTGGACGGCGAGCAGGTGAAGGATTTCAAGGCAGCTTACGGCAAGGATGCATTCGCCGGTGATGGTGTCGTCGTAAAACGCGGCAAGAAGAACTTTGTGAAGATTACATTAAAATAAAGAAGCAAATCAGGAAACAAATCAAAAAGCTCCGCCCGGCAGTTGATAGAAACTGCCGGGCGGAGCTTTTTAAAATGTTTTTTAGATGTTGTTAGTCAATCACCGAATACCCATAACTGTTCACAATCGCGTCGATCTTCTTGCCATCCTTGCAGTCTGTGCAATTATCCGGCTCGGAGAGCTGGAAATCCGGGATGTCGGACATATCAAATACGGAATGAACCGGATGAGAATCGATGTGGTCAACCGCGCCGAAGATTACGGAAACACCTTCCACGATGCCGCCGTAGGACTCGATGCAGCGGATGCTCTTGGAGATGGTACGGCCGGACATCGCGGTAGCGAGAACCACCAGCACGTGCTTATCCTTGATCATCGGCTTGATATTGTCACGAACGACCATCTGCCCGCCGTGGTCGAACTCCGGGGTGATGATGTACAGGGTCTTATGGGCGTTGGTGGTAGCGATCTGGGTATCGGAGAATTCACGGGCAAGATAAGCACCGATCACCTCGCAGCCGTCCATACATACGATCGTGTCAACCGGTTTTACGGAGGCTACGGAACCAGCAAATTCGTTTACCGCCTCAGCAGACACACCGAAAGTGCCGACCGGCAGTTCTACCTTCTTAATATAACGCTTTACCATCGCCTTAGCCACGCGGATCGCATTGTCCTCGCGCATCTTCAGCGTGGTCATGTCAATGTAATAATTAACATGAAAACGGTCGGATGCAAAATGCCCCTTGGTTACCTTCAGCGCCAGATTGGAATCGTCCCGTGCATAAATCTTTTTCGTCTCACCCATGCTCATTGATAAATACCTCCTTATGTGGAAAAATAGAAAACTGCTTCATTATGAAGATGATTAGTTATATTATAGAAGAACCCCGGCTAAAACGCTATAGCCGGGGTTAAGTTTTTTGTTTTCCTTTAATAGTCAAAATCGCCCTCTGATTCGATCAGTTCCTTTAAGGCTTCAACGGACTGGAGAACCAGACCGTCCTTTCCCTTTGCAATGATGCCCTGCTGTTTGAGCCGCGCCATGATCCGGGATACGGTTACGGAATGGCAGCCCAGATAGCGGGACAATTCCATGTAGGTGAAGAACTTGGGAATGGTCATAAGACCATTTGTGTCATGGGATAATTCCAGCAGCAGCCTACAGAGCCGAACGCTGACGGAATCCTCAATTCGGCTGTGGAAATGACTCAGCACCTCCACGTAATTTTCAGAAAGCGTATCGACCAAAAATAGAGAAAAATCGTGGTTTCCTTCTAAAAGCGTGCGAAAGGTATCTGGAAAAATCCGCCAGAGCGTACAGGGCGTACGCGTTACAACCGAGATTCCGAGTTCCAGGGTAATTGGCGTGGAAGAACGCTGCTTCCTCAGAGTAGGACTGAAACCGATGATTTTTTTGGGGTGGAAATACAAATAGACCTGCTCCTCACCTTTTTTGGTAAAGCCGGTCAGGGCACAGATCCCATCTTCAAGAAGATAGACTCCCGCATCGGAGCTCAGAGTGACATTCTTGTCTACGTTCTGGCGAATGCCATACTCCGTAAGCATTTTCCAAAATATTTCATTCATAAAAATAATGCCTCCGCTGTCCTGAATTTGTAATCAGGGGGTAAGTGTTGTGTTGAGAGCAATTATGTTAATTATATCACAGAAGATGAAAAAAAACAGTGAATTTTTTTGCATAATTTGACAAAGCCAGTGGAAATTCGAATCTTAAAGTTGAGTTATTGATAAGATTTTGTCAAAAGATAACCCATGTTATAGAAAATACGCCCAATAAAATGTTAGATTCATAGATATGAATGACAGTTTTGTCAAAAGCAAGAATGCGAAAAAAATGACAAAGGAGAAACAAAATTATGCCAAATCCAGCAAACAAAGAAGTGATGGATGCAAAAGAGAGGAAGAACATGATCTATTCCGTGATCGGCGTGGCAATTATGCTGCTGTTCCGGTTTCTTCCGCTGAACCTTCCAGAAGTAACCCCGGTCGGCATGCAGGTGATCGGAATTTTCCTCGGAACTCTGTTCCTCTGGACCTTTGTTGACCCGCTTTGGGCCAGCCTGATTGCCATCGGTATGATCGGTCTTTCCGATTATGCTCCGATGCCGCAGCTTTTAAAAGAATGTTTTGGTAATGCGACGGTCGTGCAGGTATTTTTCCTGCTGATCATGTCCGGCGCCCTTGTTTATTACAAGGTTACGCTCTACATCGGACGCTTCTTCCTGACGAGAAAATTCTCCATCGGCAAACCATGGGTGCTGATCTGGGTAATCTGCGTGGGAACCTATTTCATGGCTGGATTTATCAATGCATTTACTGCCGTGTTCCTGTTCTGGGCGGTTATGTATGATGTGTTTGAGGAGGTTGGATACAAGAAGGGCGATGCGGCACCGCGCGTGATCCTGACGCTGATCGTGGTATCCGCACTGTGTGGTTTCCCGATGGCGCCGTATGCACAGAATGGTCTGGCACTGTTAAGCAACTTCGCGAAGATTACCGAGACTCTGCCGGGCGGTGCTGTTCATGTGAACAACGGTGCTTATATGGCCGTTGCAATCACAACTGGTATGCTGATGATTGCCTGCAACATCCTGATTGCAAAATTCGTATTCCGTCCGGATATGTCCAAGCTGAAGAACCTGGATATTGACAGCATGAACCGCAATCCGCTGCCTCCGATGAATCAAAGACAGAAGACCATCGTCGGCGGATTTACCGTATTGGTATTGTGCATGATGCTTCCGAGCCTGTTCTCCAAGATTCCGGGCATGTCGTTCCTGGCTCAGAATCTGAATGGACTTCCTCTGGTAGCCGTAGCTATTTTGGCAGCACTTAGAGCCGACCATGAGCCGGTTTTGGAAGTACCGAAGGTAATTCAAAATAACTTCAACTGGTCGTCTTACTTCATCATTGTTGCAGCAATCCTGCTCGGTGGTGTACTGACGAACGAGTCGACCGGCGTATCGGCGTTCCTGAAAGTGATTTTGTCTCCGCTGTTCACCGGACTGTCACCGGTAGCGTTTACCGTGTTCCTGCTGATTGTGGCTATGGTTCTGACCAACATGTGCAACAGCCTGGTAATCGGTATGATCCTTCAGCCAGTTATTCTTACCTACTGCGTACAGAGCGGCGCGAACCCGGCTCCGATCGTTACCATGCTGATCATCTTCGTACTTTTGTCAGCGGCGGTCACTCCGGCAGCATCTCCGTTTGCAGCGGTACTACACAGCAACAAGGAATGGGTTCCGACCAAATATGTATACACTTATACGATTCCGTTTGTATTAGCCGAGCTTGCAATCATCATGCTTGTGGGTATTCCGATGGCAAACCTGCTGATGGCGGTATAAGAATAAGAAAGGGTGAGAAATCATGGAGCAATTTGATGTGGCAATTATCGGAGCCGGCCCGGCCGGCATGACCGCAGCCATCTACGCGGCACGGGCAGACATGAAGGTCCTGATGCTGGACAAGCTGGCACCAGGCGGACAGATCATCAATACCAATGAGATTCAGAATTATCCGGGTGTGGGAACCATCAACGGCGCGGAGCTTGCGTATCAGATGTTTGAACATACCCAGCAGTTCGAGAGTATTACCTTTGACTACGGCACGGTTCGAGAGATCCGTGAAGAAGAAGGAAAAAAGATCATCTGCTGCGAGGAGGATGACCGGGAATTCGCGGCGACGGCAGTGATTCTGGCTACTGG
Source organism: Lachnospiraceae bacterium (assembly GCA_028693165.1). Taxonomy (GTDB): domain Bacteria; phylum Bacillota; class Clostridia; order Lachnospirales; family Lachnospiraceae; genus Brotaphodocola. The sequence goes on from JAQUVX010000003.1 coordinate 22,354, forward strand.
AACCCGCCCGCGCTGCCTGGAGATTCCGGGCGAGGACAACTTCCGCGGAAACGGCATCAGCTGGTGCGCAATCTGTGATGGCGCGCAGTACCGTGACCGCGACGTGGTGGTCATCGGCGGCGGCAACTCCGCGGTGGAAGAATCGATCTTCCTGGCGGGCATCGTCAAATCCCTGACGGTTGTGACGATGTTTGATCTGACGGCAGACCCGATCGCCTGTGACAAGCTGAGAGCGATGCCAAACGTGAAGGTTTACCCGTATCAGGATATCCTCGATTTCACAGGAGAAGAGAAACTGACCGGAGTTCATTTCAAATCCACGGAGACGGGGGAAGAACATACCGTATCCTGCGATGGCGTGTTTGAATACATCGGTCTGATCCCGACGACAGAGTTTATGAAGAGTCTGGGTGTGTTAAACCAGATGGGCTATGTCGAGGTGGATGCGCGCATGACCACGAAGGTGCCGGGCTTTTTCGGAGCAGGGGACTGTGTGACCAAGAATCTGCGCCAGGTGATTACGGCCTGTGCGGACGGCGCGATCGCTGCTCAGGAAGCAGCACATTATGTGGAATCGCTGAGATAAAATCATTAAGATAAGAAGTATGACAAACAAAATTACAGAAAGAAAGTGAGGACAGTGATTATGATGAAACAGGTAGAAGCTGCCGAATTTAAAGAACTGGCCGGCAAGGGACTGGTGATGGGAGAATTCTTTTCCACCACCTGTGGTCCGTGCAAGATGCTGGCATTTGTACTGAAGGATGTTCAGAAAGAGATCGGCGAGGATCTGACGATTTTGCAGGTTGATTTCGACAAGAACAAGGAGCTGACCGCAGAGTACGGCGTGACCGGTTATCCGACCATGGTGCTGTTGAAGGACGGACAGGAAGTAGGACGTATGCAGGGCCTTCAGCAGAAGCCGGCAATCGTAAAGATGATCAAAGTGAACCAGTAACTTTTTATAATAGAAGGAGGGCTTATGGAGACAATCAAATACACCTACAAAGAAAACTGGCTGGCTGTGCAGGAGAAAGCGGAGCAGGAGATGCTTGCGGAACTGGAACAGGGCAATTACACACTGGAGCACCCGCTGGTAAAATACAACTTATACAGCATCAGCCCGCTTACAGCGGTGGTTGCGTTCAAGACCCCGGAGGAGACGGCGATCACACTGACCGTGAAGGGCAAGACAAAACAGGCAGATATGTACCACACCTTTCCAAAGGCAAAGACCCACATCCTTCCGGTGCTGGGACTGTACAACAACTATTTGAACACCATTGAGCTTCGCCCGTATCGGGGAACGGCATCGGCCTTTACGATCCAGACACCGGATACCTATGAAGGCAAAGAGATCAAGGCCGTGATGAAGACTACACCGGAGTATTTGCAGGACAACCTGATTTTTGAGGCTCCGGCGGATGAGAATCTGGCTTCCGCCTTTGACTATGCAGGCGATACGCGCTGGCATTTGAGTGTGCCGTGTATCTTCGATCTGAAACGGTTAAAGAATGGCCGCTTACTGATCGGAACAGATCGTCTGATCAAGCTCCCGTACTATGTGAGCGGTCTGTACGAGATGGATATGGTTGGAAAGATTTACAAAGAATACTGCCTGCCGGGCGGTTATCATCATGACCAGTTCGAGATGCCGAACGGCGATCTCCTTTCCCTGACGGAGGATTTCCACACGGATACCGTGGAAGATATGCTGGTGCTGATCGACCGTGAGACCGGCGCGATCAAGAAAACCTGGGATTACAAGAACTTCTTAAAACCGGGATGCAGTAAATCCGGAAGCTGGAGCGACGAGGACTGGTTCCATAACAACGCGGTCTGGTACGACGAGAACACGAATTCCCTGACCTTGTCCGGCCGTCATATCGACGCGATGGTAAACATCGATTATGAGACTGGCAAGCTGAACTGGATCATCGGCGATCCGGAGGGCTGGGATGAAGAATATCTTCCTTATATGTTCAAACCGGAGGGGGATGAATTCGACTGGCAGTATGAGCAGCACGCCTGTGTGATCACTCCGGACGGAGATGTGATGTGTTTTGACAACCATCATTATGGCTCCAAGAACAAAGAGACTTACAAGAAAGCGAAAGACAGCTATTCCCGCGGTGTTCGTTTCCGCATCAATACGAAGGATAAGACCATTCGTCAGATCTGGCAGTACGGCAAGGAGCAGGGCGCAGAGTTTTTCTCTCCGTATATCTGCAACGTGGAATATTACAACGAAGGACATTACATGGTTCATTCCGGCGGTATTTCCTATATGAACGGAGAGCCGGCTGAGTCGCTTGGCGCATTTACCCGCAACATGCCGGGCGGAACCTTAGAGACCCGCACCGTGGAGGTGTGTGACGGCAAGGTAATGCTGGAGCTTACCCTTCCGGCAAACTACTACCGTGCAGAGAAGCTGAAACTGTACACCGATGGCACGAATCTGGATCTGGGAGCTGGAAAACAGCTTGGAACCATGGGCGTGACACCGGAATTTGAGACCGATATTCCGATGGAACCGTGCGGGGAACTGCTGCCGGCGTCCTGCGAGGCCAGCATCGAGGAGGAGGATGACCGCTTCACCTTCCACTCCAAATTTGAGAAGGGACAGATGGTTATGCTGCTTCTGGAAGGAAAGAACGGCGAGGAGAGCCATCGTTACTATATCTCGACGACTGCGGTTCCGTACCTGGCTATGTGCTGCGGCACTTTCATGGATTCGGATGAGCGCAGTACCAGAACCTTCGTAAACAAAGCAGGAATCACCGGCGAGTATGATGTCAGAGTGATCATTGACGACAAGAAATATGAGACCGGAATCTGCATTAAATGTTAAGAGAGGAGATTCGTATGGGCGTTGATTTCAGAGAAGTAGTACACGTGATTGATAAGCAGACTGAGGCGGAAAACGCATTTCTCGCAGAGTATGCTGCCGGAACCTATACCATTGAACATCCATATGTAAAACTGAATCCGTATCTGATCGCTCCGCTGACCGCGCTGGTAATGTTTGAGACCGCGGCACCCGCATTTGCCAAGGTTACGGTGAAAGGAAAAGCGGCTGCTGGCGATATGATGTATCGTCCCGTAAGCTGTGCGAAGAAGATGGTGCTTCCGGTATATGGTCTGTATGAGGACTATGACAATACCGTCGTGATCGAGCTGAGCACTGGCGAGCGCAAAGAGATCAAAATAAGGACTGAGAAAGCACCGGACAAATTAAAGAAACCGACCAAAATCGAGACCACCCCGGAGTATCTGGAGGACAACGTGATTTTAGTTTCCCCGACCTCCCCGGCTTTCACGGCTGCCTATGACTATGCGGGAGATGCGAGATGGTACAATACCCTGAATCTGGCATTTGATGTGAAACGTCTGCGCAACGGCCGTCTGATCATGGGAACGGACCGTCTGGTTGCACCGCCGTATCACACGACCGGTCTCTACGAGATGGGTATGATCGGCAAGATTTACAAAGAGTACCGGATTCCGGGCGGCTATCATCATGATGAGTGGGAGATGGAGAACGGCGATCTGCTGATTCTGACCCAGGAGCTGCCGAGAGGAACTGTCGAGGATATGTGCGTGATGGTGGATCGCCACACCGGCGAGATCTTAAAGAGCTGGGATCATCAGGACGTCCTTCCGGTCTATCCGACAGGCGGGTCCGGATCGCAGGATGCGCATGACTGGTTCCACAACAATGCCGTATGGTATGACAAACGCACCAATTCCCTGACCTTCTCCGGACGTCATCAGGACGCGATCATCAACCGCGATTTTGAGACCGGAAAGCTGAACTGGATCATCGGTGATCCGGAGGGCTGGCCGGAGGATATGCAGAAGTATTTCTTCAAACCGGTCGGAGAGCCGTTCGACTGGCAGTATGAGCAGCACGCCTGCATGATCCTGCCAAATGGCAATGTGATGTGCTTCGACAACGGACATTACCGTTCCAAAGTAAAGGAGAACTACATTCCGGCGAAGGACAACTTCTCCAGAGGCGTGATCTATCACATTGACACCGACAATATGACCATCGAGCAGGTATGGCAGTACGGCAAAGAGCGCGGAGCAGAGTTCTTCTCCTGCTACATCTGCAACTGCGAATACTATGAGCCGGGTCATTATATGGTACACTCAGGCGGCATCGGCAAGCTGGACGGCGAGTGGCTGAACTTCCCGGGAGCTGCACTTTCCGATGAGCTCGAGAGCGGCAGAGCCGAACTCAATTCCATTACCGTAGAGCTGAAGGATGACAAGGTGATGTACGAGATGCATCTGCCGGCCAACTACTACCGCGCAGAGAAGCTGCATCTGTATGACGCGGGCGATGTGCTGACCTTCGGCGCGGGCGAGCGTCTGGGCACTCTGGGCCATACCGAGGAATTCCTGACCGAGGCACCGGCGGAGCCGGCCGGCATGATTCCGGATGATTATCATGCAAAGATCGCACGGGAAGCCGACCGCCTGGTATTCAAGGCAAGCTTTGAAAAGGGTACGCTGGTGATGTTGAATCTGGAAGGTCAGAAGGGTACGGAGGACCGCCGCTATTTCGTTCCGACGACCAAGAGACCGTTTTTGGCCATGTGTGTAGGCACGTTCCTGGAGCACGATGCAAGAGCCGTGGAATTCCCGGTGAGCACGGAGGCATTGAACGGCACCTACAAGATTACGGTGACCATCGACGACAAGAAGTATGATACCGGAATTCAGCTGACATTCTAGTTGATAAAAATATTTACCTGACATCTCCGGCATGTTATAATGAAAAAGGATGTATAGGGTTCAATTCACAAAAGGAGGATAACAAACATGGGTCACAAAGTTAGTTACGAACAGGCAAATGCTGCGTTTGCGAAGCTCAGTGAAGAGTATGAGATCTGGGCACCGAAGCGTTTCCCGAAGAAAGGCCGGTATTCCGATACCGACATGATTCGTTATGACAAGGTAAGCAGCGTGGAGGAGATCGAGTATAAAGAGAAATCCGATATGCCTGCAAAAGAGGTATTAACTCCAATCAGTGAATCTTTGTTCTATTTCACTGAGGATGAATATATCGAGAGCAAGGCAACCAGCAAGAAGCTTCTGATCTTCATGCGTCCGTGTGATATTCACGCACAGCATCATCAGGAGAAGATCTACTTAAGCAACGGTAACTTCGAGGACATGTACTACAAGCGCATGAACGAGAAGGTGAAGATCGTCATGATGGAATGTACCGAAGGCTGGGATACCTGCTTCTGTGTAAGCATGGGAACCAACAAGACAGAGGATTATGCAGCAGCAGTTCGTTTCTGCGACGGCGAGCTTCTGATGGATGTAAAGGATGCAGAGCTGGCTCCGTATTTCGACGGAACCGCAGCAGACTTCAAGCCGGAGTACATAGAGAAAAACCAGATCTCCCTGACCATTCCGGAGATTCCGAACAAGGAGGTGCTGACGAAGCTTAAGAACCATCCGATGTGGAATGAGTACAACAGCCGCTGTATTTCCTGCGGTGCATGTACGGTGGCCTGTGCGACCTGTACCTGCTTTACTACAACCGATCTCATTTACAATGAGAATGCCAATGTCGGCGAGCGCAAACGTACCACCGCATCCTGCCAGGTAAAGGGCTTTGATGACATGGCCGGCGGCATGAGCTTCAGAAAGACGGCTGCGGATCGTATGCGTTACAAAGTGCTTCACAAATTTCATGATTACAAGGCACGTTTTAAAGATTTTCATATGTGCGTAGGCTGCGGACGTTGTGTTGACCGTTGTCCGGAATTTATTTCCATCGTTGCAACCGTGAACAAGATGAGCAAAGCGATCGACGAGATCGTGGCAGAGCAGAAATAGAGAAAGGGGGAAGATAACATGAATAATATTGTAAAACCAGTTGCCTGCAAGATCTTAGAGGTAAAGCAGGAAAGCAAACATGAGTATACATTTAAAGTAGCAACCGATATCAAGCCAAGTCATGGTCAGTTCCTCCAGTTGTCGATCCCGAAGATCGGTGAGGCTCCAATCTCTGTGAGCTCTTACGGTGATGGCTGGATGGATTTCACCATCCGTTCCGTCGGTAAGGTTACCGATGAGATTTTCCAGAAGCAGGCGGGCGATACGCTGTTCCTGCGCGGTGCATACGGCAAGGGATGGCCGGTTGAGCAGTTCAAGGACAAACACGTCGTAATCATCACTGGCGGTACCGGTCTGGCTCCGGTTAAGAGCATGCTGAATATGTTCTACGATCAGCCGGATTACACCAAGAGTGTGACCTTGATCAGCGGCTTCAAGAACGAAGAAGGAATCATTTTCAAACATGATCTGGATCGTTGGAAAGATAAATTCAACACCTTTTACACCCTGGACAGAGACCAGAAGGAAGGCTGGAATGTTGGCTTCGTAACGGAGTATGTATCCAAGATTCCGTTTGCATCGTTCGATAGTAACTACGTTGTGGTTATCGTAGGACCTCCGCCAATGATGAAGTTCACCGGTCTGGAAGCAGTAAAATGCGGCGTGCCGGAAGAGAACATCTGGGTGTCCTTCGAGCGTAAGATGTCCTGCGCAGTTGGTAAGTGCGGACACTGCCGTATCGACGAGGTATATGTATGCCTGGACGGTCCGGTATTCAACTATACACAGGCCAAATATCTGGTAGACTAAGGAAGGGGGAATTTGATCATGAATCATGATATTAATGTAAAGAAAGTTCGTATAAACTGTTACAGACAGTCAAAAGTAGCAGGAGAATTCATGCTGCAGCTCCGTGTTCCGGCAGGTCTGGTCAATGCAAAGCATCTGGCACTGGTTCAGGAACTGTGTGAAACTTACGGAGACGGTACCTTCCATATCGGTACCAGAATGACCTTCGATATCCCGGGCATCAAGTACGAGAACATTGAAGCATGCAATAAGAAAATCAAAGAGTACATTCAGGATGTCGATGTTGAAATGTGCGGCGTTGACATGGAGACCATCGCACATCAGCCGGCAGAGTACGATGAGGATGGCGGATATCCGACCATTGGCGCACGTAACATCATGGCTTGTATCGGCAACCGCCATTGTATCAAAGGCAATGCGAATACCCAGGAGCTGGCAAACAAGATCGAGAAACTGATCTTCCCGTCCCATTATCATGTCAAGGTTGCAGTTGCAGGCTGCCCGAACGACTGTGTAAAGGCAAACTTCAACGATTTTGGTATCATGGGTATCTACAAACAGGAGTATGATATCGATCGCTGTATCGGCTGCGGATGCTGCGTAGATGCATGTCAGCATGCGGCTACCGGGGTTCTGACACTGAACAAAGACGGCAAGATCGATAAGGATGCCTGCTGCTGCGTAGGCTGTAGTGAGTGTTCCATCGTATGCCCGACCGGCGCATGGAGCAGATCAACCAAGCCTCTGTACCGCGTAACCCTTGGCGGACGTACGGGCAAGCAGAACCCGCGTGCAGGCAAGCTGTTCTTAAACTGGGTAACCGAGGATGTCATCCTGGGTATGTTCGCAAACTGGCAGAAGTTCTCCGCATGGGCACTGGATTATCAGCCGATTTACTTGCATGGCGGACATCTGATCGACCGTGTTGGCTACAAAGAGTTCGTGAAGCACATCTTCGAGGGTGTTGAGTTCAATCCGGAAGCGAAGATGGCAGACGATATCTACTGGGCAGAGAATGAGCAGAGAGGCAATATGCACGTAATGCCGCTGTCTCAGCACAAACATGCCGGCCCACAGGAGAAGAAATAAGATTGACTCGCTGTAAATTTGTGATAAAATGAGTGCTAGTGAGCCACGAGCAAGCTTGCTCATAGCGAACGGCGAATGACGATCATGATAGCTGCGAAGCAGCGTCAAGCGCTGAAGGCGCAGATCGTGATATTATAAAAGAAGCCAGGGGTGCCGATTCGGTGTCCCTGGTTTTTGTAAAATCAGGGAATGGGAGAGTGTAAGATGGCGTATTTTCCGTTTTTTATGGATATGGAACAGATGAAGGGGCTGGTGATCGGCGGCGGAGTTGTGGCTTCCCGGAAGATCCGGCTGCTTCTTCCTTTTGAAGCAGACCTTCACGTGGTGGCGGCGGAGGCTTTGCCGGAGCTGGTGCAGCTGGCGCAGGAAGGCCGGATTCACTTAAGCGTGCGGAAGTTTGACTGGAACGATCTGGAAGGGATGGATTATGTGGTGGCGGCTTCTTCCGATGAAGCACTGAACCGGAGCGTGTCCGAGCGCTGCAAGGAGCGGCGGATACCCATCAATGTGGTGGATGTGAAGGAGGAATGCTCCTTTATTTTTCCGTCTCTGGTGCAGGACGGCTGCATCACGGCGGGCATTTCCACCGGCGGAAACAGTCCCTATCTGGCAAAATATTTAAAGCAGAGGGTGCGGGAGGCGATCCCGGAGGGGATTGGGCAGACCGCGGATATGCTTGGCGCATTCCGCCCCATGGTCAAGGAACGGATTAAATCCCAGAAGGTGCGGGAGCAGATCTTTACGGAGTTGGCCGAGCTGGTGCTGGGGGGAGTTGCCGGGGTCGATGCTATCGAGGCTGCTGCCGGGGTAGATGCCGCAAAGCCGCGGGAGCTGACGGAGGCTGAGGTGGAAGCTGTGATCCAAAAGCATGTAAAAAATAATGCACAAATTGGATAAACGTATTGTATTTAGAGCCGGAATAAGGTATGATAAAATACAAAACAAAAAGGAAAGCTGCCGACATGTCCGTGCAGTGATGTGAAGAGGAAATGAAACGATGAGTGGAACATTATACGGAGTAGGGGTTGGACCGGGAGACCCGAAGCTGATGACTTATCTTGCGGTGGAGACGATTGAGAAATGTCCGGTGATTGCGGTACCGGCAGAGGGCAAGGAGTATGCGGTCAGCTACAAGATCGCAAGCGGGTTGATTCAGGATCTGGATCAGAAGGAATGTCTGAATCTCTCGACTCCCATGACGAAGGAAAAAGAGGTGCTTGCGGCGAACTATCAGGCAGCAGCGGCACAGATCATAGAGAAATTACAGGAAGGAAAGGACGTGGCGTATCTGACGCTGGGCGATCCAACGATTTATTCGACCTATATTTACATTCACCGTCTGGTGAAGGAGCAGGGATATGAGGCAGAGATTGTCAGCGGCGTGCCGTCTTTTTGTTCCGTGGCGGCGGAGCTGGGAGACAGTCTGGTGGATCGTGCCGAGCAGCTCCACGTGATTCCGACCAATTATAATATTGATGAGGCGATCGGGCTTCCGGGGACGAAGATTCTCATGAAAGCCGCTTCCAAGCTCTCTGTGATGAAGGAGACGCTGCAGAGCCGTGGAATCGACGGCGCTATGGTGGAAAACTGTGGAATGCCCGACGAGAAAATCTACCACAGTGTAGAGGAGATTCCGGAGAAGGCAAGCTACTACTCGATCGTGGTAATCAAAGAGTGATAGCAAAGGTGCAAAGACAAAACTATGATAGAATTAAACAATCTTGAAAAAAAGTTTGACCGCTTTACGGCGGTCGATCATCTGAATTTGCGGATCGAGACCGGAGAATTCTTCGGACTCCTTGGGCCAAACGGAGCCGGTAAGACGACGACCATCAGTATGATGTCCACGCTTCTGCTGCCGACAGGCGGAGAGATCCGGATCAACGGCACCCCGCTGACCAGGAAGAATACGGATCTGAAGCAGAAGATCAGTGTGGTCACCCAGGAGTTTTCCATGCGTCAGGATATGACGATCGACGAGATCATGGAGTACCAGGGGCGGCTGTATTTCATGCCGGGGAAGCAGATCCGGGAGAAGAGCGAAGAGCTGCTGCGGTTTTGCGATCTGATCGATTACCGGAAGCGGAGTGTGCGCAAGCTGTCCGGGGGCATGAAACGCAAGCTGATGGTGTGCCGGGCGCTTTTGACGGAACCGGAGATTCTTCTTCTGGACGAACCGACGGCGGGGATGGACGCGATGGCAAGACGCCAGATGTGGAACCTTCTGAAAAAGCTGAATCAGAGAAATCTGACCATCCTACTGACGACGCATTACATGGAGGAGGCGGAGAGTCTCTGCGACCGGGTGGGCCTGATGTACGGCGGAAAGCTGGAAGAAGTGGACACCCCGGCCCGCATGATCGATGCCCTGGGGCATTACGCAGTGGACATGACGGTCGACGGGGAGCTGGTCAGCCGGTTTTTCAGAGAGAAAGAGGAGGCGGTCCGTTTCTTATCCGGCATTGCGCAGGACACGGTGCTGCGAAATTCAACATTAGAAGATGTGTTCCTGGAACGGGTCGGGAAGCATCTGGAGCGCAGGTGATTATGGGAATTGTAACGGTTTTATGGGAAAAATGGGTCGAGTTTCGACGAGACTTTATCAAGATTACATTGTCGGCGATGATCGCGCCGCTGCTGTATATTCTGGTATTTGGCATGGGGATTCAGACGGTTTCCCACGGGGAGCCTTACCTGAATTTTCTGATTCCGGGCGTGGTTGCACTGACGACGATGAACGGGAGCTTCGGCTCCATTGCGCAGAATCTGAATGTGCAGAGGCTGTACGAGAAGGCCTTTGATCAGGTGATGATCTCTCCGACACCGCTGTGGCAGTTTATCGTGGGTCAGGTGATCGGCGGAAGCCTGCGGGGAATCTATGCGGGAACTGTGATTATCCTTCTGGTCCTGCCAATCGGCACCAATCTCTGCTTTAACGGCTGGTCCTATCTGATTATGTTTTTAAATGGCGCGGTGTTTTCCACGTTTGGCGTTGTAGTGTCCTTTTGTGCGAAAAACCACGCTGATGTGCCGCGGTTTTCTAATTATGTGATTATGCCGATGGCGTATCTGTGCAACACCTTTTTTGCCGCAGACACGCTGCCCCCGGGACTTCGCGAGTTTATCAAGTATCTGCCGCTGTCCCAGACCAGCAGTATGCTGAGAAGCATTGCAGGGCGAGGCGCGTATGCTTATACCGGGATTCTGGTGCTGCTGGCCTATCTGACGGTGTTTCTTGGTGTGTCGTTTGTGTTTCTGTATCGAAAGAAGAATTTGTAGGGAAGTATGAGAACGGATTAAAATGGAGCAGATGTGCGTATGAAGAAACAAGACATACCGATGGGGGATCTCTGGTTTCTTCATACACCTGGCGGCCACGTCACTAATGGGTGAAAGCCCCCAATCCGCCCTAGTGGGAAGGATACGGCCAAGACCAAGGGTGTCCATCGTGAGGTGGAATCTGAAGGAAGGTGGCGGCAAATCGCTGGTCTGACGAACAGAAATCACATCAGGCTACAGAACATTTGCTATTAGTTATGTGGCAGCCTATTTGTTCTACTTGATTCAGGTTTTCTATTCCGAACGCAGAAGGACAAAAATTGTGATAATTCAAACAAAGATGAATATGTATAATTGTCTCCACCAATGTAAAATTTTTGTCGAAGGATGGAAAGCGTTAACTGATGAGTTAAGTGGTGGAGAAGAGATATAAATCGATATGCTTTAGTGATTTGGTCTTGCTATTCCAACTCCAATTTACTATAATCAAACTATGAACCAGACGAGATTTCCATATGTACCATACGTCGGTAAGGAGAACTATGGTACAGAAGAAATTTCAAGAGTTGGATTTGACGGATGCATTTCTTTTCGCGGCAGCACTGGAGGATGCAGAGACGTGTCAGTTGGTTGTGGAACTTATTTTGGGAAGACCAGTTGGCCCGGTGATGGTACAGGTTGAGCGAAGTATGTTGTATGCGAAAGACTTTCGGTATGTTAGGTTTGATGTGTTTGCATCCGATGAGATGAAGGTGTCCTATGATTTGGAGATGCAGAACGGACATAAGGCGGAACTGCCCAAGAGAGCGCGGTTCCACCAGGCGGAGATGGATGCAACATTTCTGAAACCGGGAGCAAAGTTTCAGGATCTGCCGGAAAGCTTTATTGTATTTATGTGCACATTTGATCCGTTTCATGCGAAGAAATATCGATACACCTATCGGGAAGTATGCAAGGAAACAGGGGAAGAGCTTGGGGACGGAAGTTGTAAGATCTTTCTGAATACCAAAGGAACGAACAAGCAGGAAGTTCCACAGGAACTGATCCACTTTCTTAGGTATATTGAAAATTCTACGGAAGCGTGCGCGGAAGAGATGCAGGATGATCGGATTCGGAAACTGAATCAGAAGGTAGCGGCATTGAAGAAAAGCCGAAGACTGGAGGAATCGTATATGACGATGCAGGAGATGCTGGATGATCGGGCGGCGGAGGAGAGAGCGAAGGCTTTAGCCGAAGGCGAGGTAAAAGGCAGAGCTGAAGGTAGTGCGGAAGGCAGTGCCCGTATGCTTGCGCTGGTGAATGCTATGATCAAAGATGGTTTCACTGCGGATATCGCGAGACTGAATGACGATGTGGAGTTTTGTGAGCAGATGCTTCAGAAGTATCATTTGAACTAAAGGGTTATATCTGAACGGCTGCCTGGTGATCTGACAGGCAGCGATATCTGATTTTCAAATCTGTGAGTAATATCGGGAAATCGTATTGGAGAGTCCAAATATTAAAAGGTAGATGCATGGTGTGATGGAGTCTGGTCTGGTTCAGATTTAGCACACAAACCATCCAAACCAGCCAAACAACCATCAGTCAGTCAACATGAACCTTCACACCTCTGACGGTGTTTTACTTTCGCCCAAGAAGGTGGTTCGTCCGGTTATTCTGCCGGGCAGCAATATTTTATTGTCGAATCTGAAAATAGCATTTTGAGATCGCACATTGTCTAATACATTTTTAATGCGTAGATTTCCTTGCAGTTGACCTTGTAATTGGATATAATGGGATTACTATGAGGAAGGGACGTGAGGCACATGGGGATTTATTTGAATCCGGGGAAGGAACGGTTTCAAGAGTCGTTGGCATCGCAGATCTATGTTGACAAAAGCGGTTTAATTGCGTACACGAACCGTGTATTAGGTACGGAACAGAAGTTTGTATGTGTCAGCAGGCCTCGACGATTTGGAAAATCCATGGCGGCAAATATGCTGGCAGCATATTACGGCAGAACATATGATGCGAGTGCGTTGTTCGATTCGCTGGAAATTGCCGGGACGGATGATTATCGGAAGCATTTGAATCAGTACGATGTGATATTTCTGAATATACAAAAGTTTTTGAGCAAAACGCATGATGTTTTGAATATGGAGCAGTTGATCGAAAAATCTATTTTATGGGATTTGCTGGAAAAATATCCGGACTGCCGTTTTTTTGATAAAGAGGATTTGACTCGGACTTTGATGGATGTATATCATTACACGAAGATTCCATTTGTATTCATTCTGGACGAGTGGGACTGCATCTTTCGTGAAAATCAGAATGATCATGAGGCGCAGAAGATCTATCTGGATTTTCTTCGCAATTTGCTGAAGGATGCAGAATATGTCAAATTGGCATATATGACAGGAATTCTTCCGGTGAAGAAGTATGGATCTCATTCTGCGCTGAATATGTTTTATGAATTTTCAATGACGGAACCACGTTAGCTGGCGGAATATGTCGGATTTACAGAAGTGGAAGTGGAGAAACTCTGCGCAGATTACCAGATGAGCTTTGAGGAGACGAAACGATGGTATGATGGATATCAGTTTAATGATGCCATTCATATTTATAGTCCGAGGTCGGTAGTTGCAGCGATGTTGAGTCATCAATTCAACAGTTACTGGACCAAAACGGAAACCTATGAAGCCTTGAAGATTTATATCGAGATGAATTATGACGGACTTCGGGACACGATCATTGAATTATTGGCTGGTGGAAGAAAGGTGATCGATACAGGAACGTTCACCAATGATATGACAACCTTTCGGAGTATGGATGATGTGTTGACGCTGCTTGTTCATCTCGGATACTTGGCTTACGATGTGATGACCAAGGAGGTATTTATTCCAAATTCAGAGGTGGCAGGAGAATTTGTAAACGCTATGAAGGGTGCGGGTTGGAATGAAGTGGTGTCTGCGGTAAAAGCATCCGAAGAATTGCTGCAGGCCACGTGGCGGCAGGATGCCAAAGCGGTGGCGGAGGGAATTCAGAAGGCACATTTGGAAAATCAGATGAAGACAAACAACAAACGAAAAATGGAGCAGATGTATCAATGACAAAACAGGAAGTGCTAAAACAATATTTTGGCTATGAGACATTCCGGCCCGGTCAGGAGGCTTTGATTGACAGCATTCTGGCGGGGAAGGATGTGCTCGGCATCATGCCGACCGGGGCCGGTAAATCCATGTGTTTCCAGATCCCGGCTCTTTTGATGGAGGGGATCACGCTGGTGATTTCGCCGCTGATCTCACTTATGAAGGATCAGGTGGAGAGTCTGAACCAGGCAGGTGTTCATGCGGCCTATCTCAACAGCTCACTGACTGCAAATCAGTATTATAAGGCGCTGGACTATGCGCGGGCGGGGCGTTATCCGATCATCTATGTGGCACCGGAGCGGCTGATGACGGAAGAATTTCTTGATTTTGCGTTACATACGAAGATCGCTATGGTAGCGGTGGATGAGGCACATTGTGTGTCTCAGTGGGGACAGGATTTCAGACCGAGCTATTTAAAGATTGTGGAATTTATTGACAAGCTTCCGATCCGTCCGGTGGTCAGTGCGTTTACCGCCACGGCTACGGCGACGGTGCGGGAGGATATCGTGGACATTCTGATGCTGCGGGAGCCGACGGTTATGACCACGGGCTTCGACCGCGGCAATCTGTATTTTGGCGTGCTGGCACCGAAGGATCGCTATGCGGCGGTGCATCATTATCTGGAACTGCATCCGGGGGAGAGCGGGATCATCTACTGCCTGACCCGGAAGGTGGTGGAGGATGTCTGCGGGCGCCTGCAGGCGGAGGGCTTTGCGGTGACCCGGTATCACGCGGGACTGAGCGACCGGGAGCGGAAGCAGAATCAGGAGGATTTTATTTACGACCGGACACCGATCATGGTGGCGACCAATGCATTCGGCATGGGCATCGATAAATCCAACGTGCGGTTTGTACTGCATTTTGGTATGCCGAAGAATCTGGAATCCTATTATCAGGAGGCGGGCCGCGCGGGTCGGGACGGAGAACCGGGCGAGTGTATCCTGTATTATAGCGGTCAGGACGTGATCACCAACCAGTTCTTCATCGATAACAACCACGACAATCAGGAGCTGGATGCCATGTCGCGCGCAATCGTGCAGGAGCGGGATCGGGAGCGTCTGCGGAAGATGACCTTTTACTGCTTTACAAATGAATGCCTGCGGGATTATATTCTGCGATATTTTGGTGAGTACGGCAGCAATTACTGCGGAAATTGTTTGAACTGTCTGACTCAGTTCGAGACGGTGGATGTGACGGAGATCGCAAAGACGCTGATCGGCTGCGTGGAGAGCTGCCGCCAGCGGTATGGGGTCAATGTGATTCTGGATACGGTTCATGGGGCAAATACGGCGAAGATTCGGAACTACCAGATGAATGAGAATCCATGCTATGCACTGCTTGCCAAGGTGCCGGCCTACCGGCTGCGGCAGGTGTTTCAGCAGCTTCTGATGCATGATTATCTCGCTGTGACCAACGATGAGTATGCGATTGTGAAATTGACGGAGCAGTCGCGGACACTTCTGGAGAGCGGGGAACCGCTGACGATGAAGCTGGCGAAGGAGCAGGAAAAGGAAGCAAAGGCGAAGAAAGAGAAGAAGGCCAAAAGCCGGAGTGCCAGCGGCATCACGCTGTCCGAGCCGGAGGAGCAGCTTTTCGAGCGCCTGCGGGCGCTGCGCACGGAGATCGCGCGCGAGGAGAATGTGCCGCCGTATATTGTATTTTCAGACAAGACCCTGATCCATATGAGCCGCATGAAACCTCAGAGCAAGTCTGATATGCTGGAAGTATCAGGAGTTGGTGAATATAAGTATGAGAAGTATGGTGAGAGATTTTTGGATGTCTTGAAATAGAAAATTTACAAATTTGCAGGTGCGGTACGAAAGGAAGAGTTCCATGAAACTGGATGAGAGAATCAGTAAATATTATGACAGATTGAACCCCAATGACGGGATCATCTGGAAATATATCAGTACACACAGGGGGGAATGCTGTAATCTCTCCATAGAGGAGCTGGCAGCATGCTGCAATGTATCGCGCAGTACGGTCATGCGGTTTGCCCAGAAGCTGGACATGCATGGCTATGGGGAGCTGAAATCATTTCTCAGGTGGGAATGTGGGGAATTGGAAGGAACGTCCCAGAATATTCTGGAGGATATGTGCAGCGTTGCCATCCAGACCATAGAAAAGTTCCGGGACATGGACTGCGATGCGATCTGCAAAAAGCTGTGCGAGGCAAACCGGATCTTCGTGTATGGGACGGGCAGCGTGCAGCGGGCGGCAGCTATGGAATTAAAGCGGATGTTCCTCAATATGAGTATTATAGCAGATAATATCCTGGGGGAAAGCGAGTTTAAGAAGACAGTCCCCATAATGAGTGAACGGGATGTGGTGATCATATTTTCCAAAAGCGGAGAATCTGCTTTTATCAAGGACATCGTGGTTGCGTTAAAAGGAGCTCAGATCCCGATTATTTCCCTGACGCACGCAGGAAATAACACGCTGGCCAATATGAGCAATTTCAACCTGTTCCTGGGTTATGAAAAGTTCCAGGTTGGAGATCACCTGACGGTGGAACATACGGCGGAGATGTTTATGGTCATGCAGATTCTGTGTGTGAAATTCGTAGAATATATGCAGAAGCAAAATCAGTAAGGCAAGGCCAGATCAGTAAATTAAATCCAATATCCAAAAGGAAGCGAAAATGACTCGCTTCTTTTTTGTTGTAAGCATTCCTCTGTGAATTTTCACAATCCTTGTGAGACTTCACAAAACCTGCCACGCACTACCAACATGCACAAAAAACATTGACTGAGATGCATAAATTTTGTAGAATAACACCAAGTTCAATGGCCATGAACATCGCGTGAAAGATATGAATTGAAAATCGATAACCAAATCGCATCGAGAAGAAAAAGGAGATTAGATATGAAAAAATATAGTGTGACAATCGTTGGCGGCGGAAGTATTCGAAACCCGGAACTGCTGGCTATGCTGGCAAATCATAAAAATGAGTTCCCATTAAAAAGAATTGTACTCTATGACAATGTACCGGAGAACAATGAGCTGGTAGGAAAGTACGGCGAGATCCTGATCCGTGAGTATTACCCGGAGCTTGATGAGTTTACTTACACCTCTGACCCGGATGTGGCATTTACAGGAATTGACTTTGCACTGTGTCAGATCCGTGCAGGACTTATGGACATGCGTGTCCAGGATGAGCATATTCCGATGAAACACGGCTGCGTGGGACAGGAAACCTGCGGTGCAGGCGGATTTGCTTATGGCTTAAGGAGTGTACCGGCCATCATCGAGATTGTGAAGATGATCCGTGAGCGTTCCCCGGAGGCATGGATCTTAAACTACTCGAATCCAGCCGCTATCGTAGCAGAGGCAACAAAGCGCGTGTTCCCGGATGATTTCAGGATCCTGAATATCTGTGATATGCCGATCGCGATCATGGACCGCTACGGCGAATTGATGGGGTGCACCAGAAATGACTTTGAACCACGTTACTTTGGCCTGAACCATTTCGGCTGGTTCACCCATGTATATGACAAAAAGACCGGAAAAGATCTGGCCCCGGAGATCAAGGAGAAACTGAAAAATGCCAGATTTGGCGAGGGCAATGAGGAGCATACCATGGAGAAATCCTGGGTTGAGACCTACAACTTCATGGGCAAGATGCTGGAAGATTATCCGGAATACCTGCCAAATACTTATTTAAAATATTATCTGTACCCACGTCATGTGGTGGAGACCACGGATCCAAACCACACCAGAGCAGACGAAATCCTGGAATGGAAAGCACCGCACATCAAAAATATGATGAAGGAAGTCGTTGAACTCGGCAAGATCAAAGGAACCAAGTATGATCTGGGAGACAACCGCTCTGTACATGCAAGCTACATCGTAGAGCTGGCCATGAGCATCCTGAACAATGAGAACCGGATCTTCCTGATCATCACCAAGAATAACGGAACGGTTCCAAACCTGGATCCGGATATGATGCTGGAAGTAGCATGCCGCGTGGGAAGCAACGGAGTGGAGCCTCTCGGGATGGAGCCAGTTTCAACCTTCTATAAAGGTATGATTGAGAACCAGTACGCATATGAGAAACTGACCGTAGACGGCCTTATGGAGCGTAACAAGACAAAATTATTGCAGGCTCTCGCTTTAAACCGTACCGTCAATGACACGGATTTAGCAAAAGAGCTTCTGGAAGACTTAATTGATGCCAATGAGCCTTTCTGGGGAAAATATTTTAAATAGAGAAAATAAAATGGGGGTTACCTTATGTTTAATAAAATAATGGAAAAGGTTCAGCGCTTTGGCGGAGCCATGTATACTCCAGTTCTGCTTCTGACCTTTGCAGGCATTATGGTTGGTATTTCTACCGTATTCCAGACCACCGTTGTCATGGGTCCTATCGCAGAGGCAGGAACGAACTGGCAGCTCTTCTGGGCCACGATCAAACAGGGCACCAACGCCCTGATGTCACAGCTTCCTATGATTTTCCTTCTTGGCCTGCCGATTGGTCTGGCCAAGAAAGAAAATGCCAGATGTTGTCTGGAAGCATTTGTTACATACATGACATTTAACTACTTTATCTTCGGTATTCTGTCTGGATGGGGACCGGCGCTGGGCGTTGATTTTACCGCCAATGTAGGCGGAACCAGTGGTCTGGCACTGATCGGCAGTGTAAAGACTCTGGATACGGGTGTACTTGGTGCGCTGACGATCTCGGGCATCACCATCTGGATCCACAACCGCTATTTTTCAAAATCACTTCCTGACTGGCTCGGCGTATTCCGTGGCTCCAGCCTGGTCTGCGTGATCAGCTTCTTTATCATGCTGCCAGTGGCATTTGCCTTCTGTATGGTATGGCCAAAATTCCAGCATGCCATCAACGGATTCCAGAACTTTATGAAAGCGGCTGGTACCCCAGGTGTAGGAATCTACGCATTCCTTGAGGCTGTTCTGATTCCAACCGGACTTCACCACTTCATCTACACGCCATTCCTGTTCGATGCAGCCGGAGTTGAGGGTGGTATCCGCCCTTACTGGGCAGCTCATCTTTCAGAGTTTGCCAACCTGTCAGTTCCGTTGAAACAGGTGTTCCCAGCAGGTGGTTTCGCCCTGTTTGGTTTGAAAAAAGTATTTGCGCCAATGGGTATTGCCATGGCATTCTATACCACAGCAAAACCAGAAAAGAAGAAAGCAACCCTGACACGTATGATTCCGGTAACGTTGACTGCCATTCTCTGTGGTATCACGGAGCCGCTGGAATTTACCTTCCTGTTTGCATCACCCGTATTGTTCGTGGTTCACGCGATGCTGTGCGGCGTTTTAAATGCCACCGAGTATGCGTTCGGCCTGGTTGGTGAGTTTAGTTCCGGCCTACTGAACTGGATTCCATTAAACTGGATTCCGCTTTGGCATAACCAGAGTGCCATGTATATCCGACAGATCCTTATAGGACTGTGCTTTACCGTAGTTTGGTTCGTGGTATTTCGGACCCTGATCTTAAAGTTCAACTTCAAGACCCCGGGTCGTGAGGATTCCGATGAGATTAAACTGATTACCAAGAAAGAATATAAAGCATTAAAGAACAGTTCCGGCGCTGTTGCTATGCCGCAGCTTACGGTTGAGCAGGAAAAGGCCGCAGCCTTTCTGATTGGTCTTGGCGGTGCCGACAACATCACAGAGGTCAACAACTGCGCTACCCGTCTCCGTGTCAGCGTCAAGGATAAGAATGTGATCAAAGATGACAATTATTTTAAAGCTCATGGAGCCCATGGTGTTGTAAGGAAAAACACAGCGCTGCAGGTAATCGTTGGTCTGTCTGTTCCGCAGGTACGTTCCGTATTTGAAGATTATATGAAAGAGGGAATTCCGCCACAGGCCATGAGTGCTGTGGAAGGCCAGGGGGAGACCAGAAAGATGGTGGCTGCCCAGACAGGTAAGGCTGTCAAGCTGGAGGAAGTACCAGACCAGGTATTCTCACAGAAAATGCTGGGCGAAGGAATCGCGGTGATCCCTTCTGACAATGTAGTAAAATCACCTGTTAAAGGCGAGATCATCATGATCCCGGACACACTCCACGCCTATGGAATCCGCACAGAGGACGGGGTAGAGCTGATCGTGCATATCGGTCTTGATACGGTCAACCTCCAGGGAAAAGGATTTACACCGCAGGTAAAGGTTGGCGATCAGGTAGAAGCGGGCACGCCTCTCTGCATCGTGGACAAGTCCATGATTTCAGATCCGCAGAAGCCGCTTTACACACCGGTTATCATTACCAATATGAGTATCGTGAAGAATCTGACCATACATACTGGAGACGTGAAGGCAGGAGAGACCTGCGTGATAGAATATGAACTTTAATCCGGTTTTTTACCGTCCCATATCATTTTTCCTGATCATCTGTGCAGGCTATCTTCTGAAAAAGAAAGGCTTTTTTGGAAAGACGGACTACAAGGTGATCTCGAAGATGGTACTGAATATCACACTTCCGGCAGCGGTCATATGTACCTTTGCAGGATTTGAAAGGGATCTGTCCCTGTTTGTCATTGTGTTTTTGGGCTTCCTGTGCAGTCTGATCCCCATGCTTGCGGTGTATATGGTATCGGGAAAGGAAGAAAAGCACCGCCGCATTTTTTCCATGATCAATACTTCCGGATATGCCATCGGCAGTTTTACATTGCCCCTGGTTCAGGGCTTTTTCGGAGCTTACGGCGGTGTGATCACCTGCATGTTTGACACTGGAAATGCGGTCATGATGACCGGCGGTTCCTATGCACTCACCACGACTCTTCTGAAGGTGGACACTGGGGAAAACAACAGGGGAAAAGGCCAATGGCTGGAGATCTTGAAGAAATTCATCACCTCAGTTCCGTTTGACACCTACATGCTGATGCTGATCCTGTCCGCCTGCAACATTCGGATTCCGGAGGCGGTTGCCTCGCTGGCGGCCCCAATTTCAGCTTCCAACCCATATCTTGCCATGATGGTGGTTGGCATGATGTATGAGCCGGCCAAGGATGCCAGCTACAGAAAGGACACCCTGGTCGTGATTCTCAGAAGACTGGTGTTCGCTTCCATATTTGCGCTGCTTTTATATTATGGAACACCATTTCCGCTGGAAGTGCGGCGTGTGCTGGCAGTGGTAGTATTCTCACCGGTCAGTACGCTGGCGCCGATTTACACAGAGCGGTGCCACGGAGATGGTTCCCTGAGCAGCTATGCCAATGCGATTTCGATTATCTTATCGCTGCTGATCATCTCGGTACTGGTTTATTTCATGGGCGTTTCCTAACGTCAGAACAAGGAATACTGCGTTATAATGCTAACTGAGGATAGGAAAAATTAATGCAGATCGTATATTTCTATATAAAGACTTTTGCTGTATACTAAGACAGCAGAGGTCTTTTGTTTTATTCAAAATGAAAAAGGTATGAGACAGGGAGTGACATATGGCGCAGTGGGGATTTGTATTTGATCAAAGAAAATGTATCGGCTGCAATGCCTGTCAGATGGCGTGCAAGGATGCGCACAATCTGGAGGCGGGGCTGTTTTACCGGCGGGTGGATACGCTGGAATATGAGGAGGGCGGACAGACGAGGTTTGCCCATTTTTCCGGTGCCTGCAATCACTGTGCGGAGGCAGCGTGCGTGAAGCATTGTCCGACCGGCGCGATGCACCATGCGGAAGACGGCACGGTGCATGTGGATCAGGGGCTTTGTATCGGCTGCGGAACCTGCGCGTGGGCCTGCCCTTACGGCGCGGTGGGGCTGAGTCATCGGTTCGGGACGGCGGTCAAATGTGATTCCTGCATGGAACTGCGGCAAAAGGGGCAGAATCCGGTATGTGTGGATGCATGTCTGACGCATTGTCTGGAGTTTCGAGATTTGGACCAGATGCGTGAAGAAGAACGGGCGCATTGTGTGGCGGACATGACATTCCTGCCAGATGCCTCAGAGACGAGACCATCTTTGCGGATCCGCAGAGAGAAATGCGGTAAATCGTCACGGGGCGCGGGAGAAAGGAGTGACGGATGTCAGAGCGATTTGTGATTTTGGGAAATGGAATCGCAGGATTTTCTGCGGCGCAGGCGATTCGGGAACGGTCGGAGACCGATGAGATTGTGATGATTTCGGAGGAGCGGGAAATGACGTATTCCAGGCCGCGGCTCAGCAAGACGGGGGTGAAATCGCTGCAGCGGGAGAAGCTTCTCGTGGTGCCGGAAGGATGGTATGAGGAGCAGCGGATCGAGCTGGTGCTTGGGAAGCGGATTGTCGGGCTGGATGCGGAGCAGCGGAAGGTGACGCTGGAGGACGGTGCAGAAGTTCTCTATGATACCTGCATCTATGCGCTGGGAGCGCGTCCATTCGTGCCGCCGATTCCGGGGGCGGAGCAGCCACACGTGCTGACGGTGCGCAGTTATGAGGATTTTGAACAGATTCGCAGGCGGCTGGCATTGGCGGAACATGCGGTGGTAATCGGGGGAGGCGTGATCGGTCTGGAGCTGGCATGGGAGCTTGCTCAGACGGGCTGCCCGGTTTCTGTGCTGGAACTGGCCCCGTGGCTGCTGGGACGGCAGTTGGATCGGCAGTCGTCGGAACTGCTGGAACAGGCGGTGCGGGCGCAGGGAATCGAGGTGCTGACCGGAGTGCAGGTGGAGGCGATTGAGGTGCAGCAGGTAAACTTAAGCGAGGGTGTTGCCCTTCCGGCGGATCTGGTGCTTTTGTGCTGTGGAATCCGGGCGAATGTAGATCTGGCGCAAAAGGCGGGACTTGCCTGTGATAAGGGAGTGCTGGTGGACGCATCCCTGCGAACCAGCGACACGCATGTGTATGCGGCTGGAGATTGTATCCAGCTTGCGAAAGTGGGGGCGGAGGCAAACCAGAAAACGCACCCGCACCCCATGCAGAATCCGGGCCTGTGGAATTATGCGCGCAGGTCTGGTGAGATCGCGGGTTGCCATGGCTGTGGAAAACGGTTTGTGCCAAAGACAGAGCCGGTGATTCTGAATGCCTGCGGGATCAGCTTGTTTGCCATGGGAAGCGTGGAGGAAGGGCCGGAGGTGGAGACTGTGGTGGCGGCGGCCGGTCGGGCCGGACAGAAGAAGCAGCCGGTGCAGTTTCTGGTGAATCAGCAGAATGGAACGAAGCTGCATTATGACAAACGATTTTACCGGGATGGACATCTCTGCGGAGCAGTGCTGATCGGAGATCTGTCTGCGATGAAGGAGATTAAGAACCTGCTGCAAAGCGCGGAGCGTGATCCGGCAGGAGAAGGGGAGGATGAGCATGACGGACAGACGCTTTACAACTGAAGAAGAACAGAAGATGGGAAGACTCTGGCAGTCCTTCTCAGAATTCTTTTCCGGGAGAGAGGCGGCGATGGAGCATTGCCGCCGGTTTCCGGACTGGCAGGAGCATACCCTGCGGGAATGGCAGCTGGAATATGATTTTCTGTTTCGCGGCACCGATGCCGATTGGCCGATTCCGCTGTGGGCATCCACCTGCAAGGAGGAACCTGTGCTGTGCAATCAGACGACGCTGGAGCTGATTTCATTTTGCCATCGCTTCGGGTTTGAACCGGAGCGGGTGGAGGGCAATCCGCCGGATTATATAGGAGAGCAGTTTCGCTTTCTCGCGTACCTGACCGGGGCGATTTGCTGCGGAGTGAGGTTACAGTCTGCGCGGGAGGATTTCATTCAGTATTATGTGATTGACACGATCCAGATGATTCGGGATGAAGTGAAAAAGCGTGGAACCTTTGCCGGATTTGAAGGGTATCTGCAGCGGATGCTTGAGAGTGTGGCGGATGCGGAGTTTGCGCGGGCGGAGACAAAGGCGCAGGCCACAGCAGAGGCAGAAGTACAGGCCGCAGTACAGGCCGCAGTACAGGCCGCAGTACAGGCCGCAGCAGACCAGCCGGACACAAGGTTTGCCGCACAGCCGCTTTCGCCGGCCATCCAGGATGCCCCGGCGCAGGTCATCCCGACGGCAGGGATCAACAACTGCGGCGGAATCTGTGTGATCCGTCCCAGGATGCAGGAGGGCTGTATGCTGGAAATCAGCACGGATCAGCGAGGGGATCGTGCGCCGCAGCTGCGTGCCTGCGTGCGGGGGCGCGGCTACCGGAAGACATTTTTGCATTCCGGACGGCTGCGCTATCCGATGAAACGGATCGGCGAGCGGGGCAGCGGAAAATTCGAGCGGATCAGCTGGGAGGAAGCGGTCGGTCTGATCACCGAAAACTGGAAGCGGATTCGTGATACATATGGGCCGGGTTCGCGTTATGTCAACTATGGCTTTGGCGTGACCGGCATTATGCTGCCGGGGCGTCTGGCGAAGCGTCTGCTGTCTCTGGACGGCGGATTCCTCGACTATTATGGCTCTTATAGCTCGGCCTGTACGCGGTATGTAATGCCTTATGTTTTTGGAAGCAATGCATGCGGGAACAGTCCGTCCGATCTGCTGAACACAAAATTGCTGATTTTGTGGGGCGATAATCCGGCGGAGACGATCTTTGGTTCGGAACGCAATTATTATTTGTCAAAGCTTAAGGATCTGGGGGTGCGCATCATCGTGGTGGACCCGCGCATGAGCCAGACGGCCGTGACCTATGCGGATGAGTGGATCGGTCTGCGCCCTTCCACGGACAGTGCGCTGGCCGATGCCATGGCCTATGTGATCTGGTCGGAGGGGCTGCAGGATCAGGCGTTTATGGATCAATATTGTCTGGGGTTTGACGAGGCGCATATGCCGGAAGGCATTCCCGAAGGGGAGAGCTATCACAGCTATCTCTTTGGGAGTAAGGATGGAATTTGCAGGACACCGGAGTGGGCGGAAGCGATCACCGGGGTCGATGCGGAGACGATCCGGCGGCTGGCGCGGGAATACGCGACGACAAAGCCGGCCTGTATCGTGTCCGGTCTGGGGCCGCAGCGCCACGGCAACGGGGAGCAGACGGCGCGCGGAATCTGCGTGCTGCCCTGCATGACGGGGAATCTTGGTATTGCGGGAGGCGGCTCCGGCGGGAACGGAACGTTCAGAGAGCATGAGGAAATCAGTCTGTTTACCAATCAGGCCAGGAATCCGTATCCGGGGAAAATCCCGATGTTTCTCTGGACGCGTGCCATCGAGCACGGCATGGAGATGACAGCGAAGAAGGACCGGCTGGAGGGCGTGGAAACGCTGGATTCCAACATTCGTATGCTGCTTAATCTGGCAGGCAATACACTGGTGAATCAGCATTCCAATATCAACGATACCATTCGGATTCTGAAGGACGACACTCAATGTGAGTTCATCGTGTGCTCGGATATTTTCATGACGCCCAGTGCGCGCTATGCGGACGTGCTGCTTCCGGGAACGTCGGTGTTTGAGGGGAATAATATCGTGCCGTCCTGGCGCGGCGGCAACTACCTGCTTCGCAATAACAAGGTCATGGAACCCTTGTTTGAAAGCCGGTTTGAGTGGGAATGGCTGAAAGAGATCGCGGAAAAACTGGGCTTGTATGACGCGTATACAGACGGAAAACCGGAGGTGGAAGACTGGCTGAGAGAGAATTATCAGATTCTGCGGGAGCGGGAGCCGTCCCTGCCGGAGTATGAGGCGTTCTGCGCGCAAGGCGGCTGGCAGTATCAGGAACCGGTTTGCCACATCGCATTTGAAAAAGAGATTGCAGATCCGGAGCATTATCCGTTTGCAACTCCGTCCGGGAAAATCGAGATTTTCTCGAAGCGGCTCTATGACCTTCAGGAGAAGGATGTTCCGGCGATTCCGCGCTATACGCCCTGCCTGGAGGGGCCGGAGGATGCGCAGACCGGACGTTATCCGTTACAGCTCATCGGCTGGCACACGCGAAGACGCTGCCATTCCATCCATGACAACAATGCGTGGCAGGAGGAGGTTGAAAGGCCGGGACTCTGGATACACCCGGAGGATGCCGCAAAGCGTGGAGTCGAGGAAGGGAAGCTGGTCCGAATCTATAATGACCGTGGCTGTGTGAAGATTCCGGCCATCGTGACGCGCCGCATCCGTCCGGGCGTGGTGGCAATGTCTCAGGGCGGCTGGTACACGCCGGACGGGGAGGGCACAGACACACGCGGCTCCATCAATGTGCTGACCTCGACCGCGCATCCGACGCCGCTCGCGAAGGGCAATCCGCAGCACACTAACCTTGTGGAAGTGGAGGCGGTCCGATGAACTGTGCGGCGGTAATTCTGGCTGGCGGAAAGAGCCGGAGAATCGGGACAGATAAGGCACTTTTGACGTTGGAAGATGAGACTTTTTTGGAACGGATTCGAAAAGAGCTTGCCCGGATCCCAGATCTGCGGCAGGTTCTATTGTCGGTGGGAAGCGTCAGGCGCTATGCAGAACTGAGCCAAAAGCTGGAGGCGCGCGGGCTGCCGCTGGAGATTGTGCCGGACCGCTGGTCAGACTGCGGACCGATCGGCGGGATTGCCTCGGCACTGGAAGTCTGTATATGTGATGCGCTGCTGGTGGTTTCCTGCGATATGCCGCTGTTTTGCGGCGAGCTGGGGGAGATTTTGAAAGCCGGCATGACAGAGGCTTACGATGCGGCAGTACCTGTGGACAGCGCTGGCCGGCTTCACCCGGTCTGCGCGGTGTACCGCAAAGGCGTCGGAACGATTCTCCGGGAGCAGATCGAAAGCGGGGAGCTGCGTATGCACAAGCTGATGGAACGGATTCGCGTGAATGATGTGGACGTGCGGGATTATGAACGATGTCTGCAAAATGTGAATACGATGGAGGATTATGAGCGGCTTCAGAATGGCGGAAACGCGGTTTGACTCCGGGTCACGGGTCACGAAGCTCAAAATAAAAGCTCCTTATCCGGTGTTGTCCGGACAGGGGGCTTTTGTAACGTTTACCGGCAGTCTATCAATGTATATTCCCGGCTGCCAAGTGGCTGCCCGTCCAGGAAAGTCTGGCATAAAAATCAAAACGATACTAGCCTTATATGATAGAATAAGGTACAATGAAGTTAAAAGAACGGACTTTGGGAGGAATATTTATGAAGAAGTTTGATATAAAAAGTTTGGTGGCTGGAATTATCATTGGAACGTTGGGAATAACAACAGTAAATGCCGCAACAGGTATTCAGTCTGCCGTTTTGAACAATACGAAACTTATGCTTAATGGAATTTCTTTGCCGCTTGATAAATCCCTGATTTCAGTCACAATGGATGATGAAAAAGATGTAATCTTGTATGCACCAGTAAACGAATTGTTTGAAAAACTCGGGTATACCGTCAATTTTAATAATGAGAAAAATATGGTTGATGTAATTCCCGGCGACAATAGCTCTTATGAAGTTAGTGGTAATATTGTCATGAGTTTAACTAATAATATCGACCAGACAAACATTGCTGAATCCGGTTCATTTCAAGCAGAAAACAATCAAATATTAACTTTAGATATCACTTCGGATATTAAAGGTGGAACCGTAGATTTATTTTTATTTTCCCCAAATGGTAAGGAACAGCGTATTACAATCGGTTCAACGAACATAACAAAAGATATCGTTTTGGAAAAAGGAATTTGGCAGTATAATTGTTCTGGCGTGTTCAAAGACGGTGGAAATGTAAAGATTGTAGGGGCAATTAAGGGGAATGTAAAATAAGTTCCTAATTAGAAATCGCCAGTTCCGACAAGTGATATGCCCCCTGTCTACTTGATAGGGGCATATCACTTCACGGCCTGGGCGATTTTTCTTTTAGGGGCTTATTTTACAGCCTTGTTGCTTACCGGCAGTCTACCAGCGTATATTCCCGGCTGCCAAGTCCGATTTTCTCGGCGTGAGCCAGGCAGCTCTTCCACTCGGATTCCGGTGAGGAATTGGTGAAGTGGTCGTGATGGTCATGGAAATGCGGGTCAGCCAGATGTGCTGCAAGCTGGCTTCCCGGAAGCGGGTCAGCGGCGAGACAGGCATCGACGCAGGCCTGATCCAGAGCCAGCGGATCGAAGGAAGCGAACATACCAAGGTTTGGCAGAATCGGCGCATCGTTCTCTCCGTGACAGTCACAGTTCGGGGATACATCCACGATCAGGGAGATGTGGAAATTCGGGCGGCCGTCCACAACTGCCTTGGTGTATTCCGCCATACGGCAGTTCAAAAGTTCATTGGCATCGTCATTGTCGAAGATGATTGCGTCAAAGTTGCAGGCACCCAGACAGCGGCCGCAGCCAACGCAGTTGTCCTGGTTGACAGACATCTTGCGGGTGCTCTCATCGAATACCAGTCCGCCGTTGGCGCATTCGCGCTGACATTTGCGGCAGCCGCGGCACGCGGACTCCTCGATGTGCGGTTTTCCGCTGCAATGCTGCTCCTTCTTGCCGGCGCGGGAGCCGCAGCCCATGCCGATGTTCTTGATGGCTCCGCCAAAGCCGGTCATCTCGTGTCCCTTGAAATGGGTCAGGCTGATAAAGACATCGGCATCCATGACTGCGCGTCCGATCTTGGCGGCATGGACATATTCGCCGCCGGCAACCGGGACATCGACATCGTCGGTGCCCTTCAAGCCGTCCCCGATGATGATCGGGCAGCCGACGGACAGCGGCGTGAAGCCATTTTCCCAGGCACATTCCAGATGCTCAAGGGCGTTCTTGCGGCTGCCGGGATACATGGTGTTGCAGTCGGTCAAGAATGGCTTTCCGCCGAATTCCTTGACTACGTCAGCAACGGCCTTCGCATAGTTTGGGCGAAGGTAGCTGATGTTTCCCAGCTCGCCGAAATGCATTTTGATGGCAACGAACTTGCCGTCCATGTTCAGCTGCTCGATCCCGGCCTTTTTGATCAGCTTTTTCAGCTTGGTCGGAAGTCCGTCGCCGAAAGCGACGGTGCGAAAATCGGTATAATATACGTTTGGTTTTTCCATGAAATGATTCTCCTCTTTTTCAAAATGTGATCGTGGTATGTTCATTTTATATCAGATGATAAAAAAAATCAATGAGCAGATGCCGGAGGCAGAGTAATAAATCCGTAAGAGAAAGTTTGGATATTTTCAATAGTAATTAAGATGGTTATCTGTTATAGTGTCCTTGTAAGGCAAACAGCGTCAAATAAAATGTGAGATGAAAGATGAGGAATGAATGATGAGAATAAAGAAGCAGGTTGTAGCAGCAGTATGTTGTACCAGTTTATTGACCGCGGCGTGTGCGGGCTTTGCACAGGCGCAGTCTCCGACCGTTGAGGCGGGAAGCTCGAATCAGGAGACGACCGTGAGCGGACCGGCGGCAGGACAGACGGAAGCGGTAGAAGGGCAGGACAGCCAGGCAATGCAGAACGATCAGATCCGTATCTGGGGATCGGTGACGAACGTGCAGGACGGACAGATCACCATCGACAACCAGTCCGGCGTGTCTTACGAGGGCGAGATTATCCTGAATATTGACCCGGACAACAGCCTGGTGCTGGGCGCAGAGAATGGATTTGCGGTACCGCTTACGGACATTGCCGTAGGCGAGACGATATACGCTTACATCGGACAGACCATGACCATGAGCCTGCCGCCGATGACCAATGCAGGCGTCGTGATCGCTAAAGTTCCGGCAGATTTTAAGGCACCAGAGTACGTGACGGTTCAGTCCATGACAGAGAAGGACGGCGGAAGCTGGGAGCTGACCGGCACCAATGGTACGACCTACCAGGTTGCGGCGGACTGTGAGATTCTTCCGTACCTCACCCGCAACATCGTGACCCTTCAGGATGTGAGCGAGTCCCGCAAGGTACTGGTATGGAGCGATGCCGGGAACCAGGCACAGAAGCTGGTTCTGTTCGCAGAATAAAGATACGTGTTCAGATGGGGACAGCCGATTCGGGTTCGGCTGTCTCTTTCTCTGTTATACTACTTGACAATACATAGTAGTAGGTATACTATAGTATTATCAAATAAAGAATACCAGGAAAGGTTCGCACAGGAATGAATGCACAATTCAAAAAAGGGGTGCTGGAGCTGATCGTGCTGGAATCGGTCCGCCAGAAGGATATGTACGGCTATGAACTGGTCGAGGAAGTATCCAAGGTGGTGGATGTGAATGAGGGGACGATCTATCCGCTGCTGAAGCGTCTGACAAATGAACATTATTTTGAGACCTATTTGCGGGAATCCACGGAAGGGCCGCCGCGCAAGTATTATCATCTGACGGCAGCAGGCGTACTGTATCGGGACAGTCTGGAAGCGGAGTGGAGTCAGTTGACGGAGCAGGTTGGAAGATTTTTAAAGGAGTGCAGGAATGGATAAGAAAACATTTATCGCAGAGCTGGAGCGGTCGTTGTCGGTGCTTCAGGAAGAAGAGCTGCGCGACATTGTCGGAGAATATGAGCAGCACATTGATATGAAGGTTCAGAGTGGTTTGACCGAAGAAGAGGCCATCGCGGATTTTGGAAGCGTGAAGGAGCTGACCGCGGAGATTTTGGAGGCCTACCATGTGCGGGCGGACTTTGCGTCGGCGGCGGAGGGCAAGGCAGAAAAGAAGTGGGAGCTTCCATTTGCAAAATCCGGGAAGACGAAAGACGCAGCGGCGCAGCAGACAAAGGAGCGTTTGACAACCATAAAGCAGCGGATCACAGGGTGGCTGAAGCGTGCGGGAGCATGGTTTCTGGGGGCGATGAAGTTATGGGACACGCAGGAAATGAGGGAAAAAATCTTGCATAGAGACGAGGCGAAGCATACGGATGAATTCAGCTATGAGGGGAAAGCAGGCAATGTGGCGAGATCAGAAACACATGGCTGCTTCACCTCTGTGCAGCGTGCGGCGGAGCAGTGCACCGCGGTGCTCATGGAGATTTTGAGGTTTTGTTGGCGGGGAGCGCTCTGGTGTGTACGGATCGGATGGAATCTGTGCTGGATCGGATTTTCCTGCTTCTGCGGGGCCATGGGATTATTTTGTCTCTTTGGTCTGGGAACGCTGGTGGTGCTTTTGACACAGGGTTATCCGCTTGCAGGCGTAACGATTGGCTGCCTGGGGCTGAATCTTTGCCTGTTTTCGATAGCGGGGCTTGGGATGACGCTGCTTTGGAAGAAAAAGAAGAAGGAGATAGAAACCGTGCAGGAGGTAAAAGCAGATGCGTAAGATACAGAAAATTCTGACAGGTGTATTTCTTGGAGGAGTCCTGCTTGGTGGAATCGGAACAGGCGTTGCGGTGGTGGAATATTCTTCGATTTCCTATGCGGGAGAAAAGATCATCGGAAACGAAAAGATGGTGACGGAGAATTTTGATTATACGCTGGATCCGGAGGTGAAGAGGACAAGAGTGGGCGGGGGCTGGTTTGACGGACTTGAGAATACGAGACCGAATCAGATTGAGATGGATCAGAGCGTTCCGGAGGGAGTTGTGCGCTACCGCGTGACCTACAATTCAGACCGGATTAAACCATATCTGTCATTCTTTGAAGATTCGGACGGCGAAAATATGCTGTGGCTGGACTATGGTTATCAGGATGGGTTTGCACTCTGGATGGAGAACAAAGATGAGGTTTTGCGGGATTTGAAACAGGGACAGATCGCAAGCTACCGAACCTCCACAGTCTCGGCTGTGAAGATTCTGGTCAATCCGGCGACGAAGGATTCGGTTGTGCTTGGCAATGGCGGATGATGCTTCGAAACGTGTCAGAAGAACAGATGCGTAATCAAAATCTTGCACCCCATCAGTACCAGGATGGTTCCGCCGGTGAACTCTGCTTTTGACTTATACCGGCATCCGAATACGGTTCCAACCTTGACACCGAGGATGGAGATCACGAAGGTGGTGACACCGATGAAGCTCACGGCCTGGAGGATTTGCACCTGAAGGAAGGCAAAGGTGACGCCCACGGCCAGCGCATCGATGCTTGTCGCGACGGCCAGGATGAGCATGTCTTTCATGCGCACGGAGGCGTCGCAGGATTCGGAATCTTTGTCCAGTGATTCCTTGATCATGTTAAAGCCGATCAGACTCAGCAGGATAAAGGCGACCCAGTGATCATACCTGGCGATCATTCCCTGAAACCCGATTCCGAGCAGGTATCCGATGAGCGGCATGAGCGCCTGGAAACCGCCGAAATACAGACCAATGATCAGGGCATCTTTCTTTTTTAACGTGCACATGGACAAGCCTTTGCAGACGGATACTGCAAAAGCATCCATGGAGAGACCGACCGCAATCAAAAACAATTCTAATAATGACATGTGAAAATCCTCCTGCGATTTTGTGATAGGATCTGGAGCTCAGATTGCCGAACGTTCCCATGATATAAAAAGAGACCTGTCTGCAGCCATTATAAAAGCCGCAGACAAGTCTCATCATTTGCAAATCATATTCGCATTAAGTAGAACCAGATGCTCGCGCATCAGTATGTTGACCCTACTCCGCCAAATGCTCCGGTACATGAAAACCTGGTCATTTCGCGTCGACTACTCCCTTATCTTCCCATATTCTAGCGGATAGGACGCATCTTGTCAATCAAAAATTATCAATAACGATCCAGAACCTTGATCTTCTTGTCATAGATTCGCTTAAACAGAAGGGTGCTGAGTGCCACGGAGATCAGCTCCGCTGCGGGGAATGCGTACCAGACCGCATGAAGGCCAAGAAATTTTGCAAACAGGTAAGCCAGCGGAAGGATGCACAGAAGCTGTCTCGCCACGGAAACCACCAGACTGTAGACACCGTTTCCAAGAGCCTGGAACACGGAGCCGACGATGATGCAGTATCCGGCAAACAAAAAGCTCAAGCTGATCAGACGTAGCGCAGGCACACCGATTTCAAGCAGGTGATCGGAGGCGTTGAACATCATCAGAAGCTCTTTGGTAAAGATCTGGAAGATCGCCAGGCCCACCAGCATGATGCCCACGGCGATGCCGATGCTTAAACGCGTGGTGTCCATGATTCGCTTTTTGTTGCGTGCTCCGTAGTTGTAGGCGATGATCGGGATCATGCCGTTATTCAGACCGAAGATCGGCATGAAGATGAAGCTCTGGAGCTTGAAATAGATGCCCAGCACGGTCACTGCGGTGGCGGAGAAGGTGATCAGGATCAGGTTCAGCCCATAAGTCATGACAGAGGAGATCGCCTGCACGAAGATGGAAGGAATGCCGACTTCGTAGATCACCTTGATGGTGGCAGCATGAGGCCGAAAACCTCTCATATTGATGCTTACGTCGGAGTTCTTCTTAATATTACAATACAGGGATACAAACATGGCGAGAATCTGACCGATGACGGTTGCGATCGCCGCGCCGCGGATTCCCAATGCCGGGCAGCCCAGCAGGCCGAAGATCATGATCGGGTCCAGAATGATGTTGGTGATGGCACCGATTCCCTGAGAATACATATTGTAAATGGTGCGCCCGGTGGACTGCATGATGCGTTCGAGTACGATTTCTCCAAAAATACCAAAGGAGAAGATCGTGCAGACTTGCAGGTACTGGACACCGTATTCGATGAGTTCCGGATCGGAGGACTGGCTCATAAAATACATCCGGGAGCCGAAGAGTCCGAAGAGAGCAAATGCAAGGAAGCTCATGGCGGCAAGGAAGATTCCGTTGACAGCGGCCAGACGTGCCGCTTCCGGCTTCTGCTCACCGAGGGAACGGGACAGCAACGCATTGACACCGACACAGGTGCCGGTTGAGACGGCGATCATCAGAGTCTGGATCGGAAAGGCCATGGATACGGCAGCCAGTGCATTTTCCCCGATCTGTGCGACGAAGACGCTGTCGATGATATTGTAGAGAGCCTGTACCAGCATGGAAATGATCATGGGCAGGGACATGGTAATCAGCAGCCGATTGATGGGCATGGTACCCATTTTGTTCTGCTCGGTATCGGTAGTAATTCCGGACATAAAAAAAGACCTCCTGTGTTGAATAAATTGTGAGTCATCTAATTATAGTACCTGTCCAGACAAAGATTGTCAATGAAAAGGCGCGTAAAAAGGAATTGTTTGTGAAAAATAAGTATTGCAATCAAAAAAAACATGTGTTAAGATGAAAAGCAATTTAGTGCAGCAGAGCATTGCAATGGCTATGAAGGAGACTCTTGCCAGCAGGACTTCGACAGGAAGAGGGCGTCACCGACTGAGAGCGCCGTCAGGTTGGACTGGGCATAAGGGAACACTCCGGAGCTGGTATTTCGAATTGCGGCCGCGCCAGGGAGGATTGAGAGATCGATCCGAAGGGCGGCGCGCATGTAGGGATTCCCGTAGGACGCACGTTACGCGTCAAGAGTGGAGCATCGGTTTTTGCGCTGGACTGATCTCAATGCGGGTGGTACCGCGGAGCATGAATGTTTGCCCCGTCCCGGAATATGTAACAGTATTCCGGGACGGGGCTTTTTTGTGCTCCGCACCGGAATATCCAACAACTATTCAGGTAAAGGAGACCGAAGAGATGGAATTTTTGACAGGCTTGAAGGAGAAAGAGGTAACCGGGATTCAGGAAATTCTGGCAGGAGATTATGTGGGGAAAACCGTGAAAATGAATGGAGCGGTGCATAATGTCCGCGATATGGGCGAGGTTGCATTTGTGGTACTGCGAAAAGCTGAGGGACTGGTGCAGTGCGTATTTGAGGAAGGTAAGACGAAGTTCAATCTGAAGGATTTAAAAGAGGAGTCCGCGGTGGAGGTGACCGGCGTGGTTGCGCTGGAAGAACGCGCACCACAGGGATTTGAGATCCGTTTGCAGGATATTCGCATCCTGTCCGAGCCGGCCGAGACGATGCCGATCGCGATCAATAAGTGGAAGATGAACACCTCGCTGGAAACCAAGCTGGGTCTTCGCCCGATCTCGCTGCGCAACGTGAGAGAGCGCGCCAAGTTCAAAATTCAGGAAGGAATTGTCCGCGGGTTCCGCGAATTTTTGTTCCAGGAGGGATTTACCGAGGTACGCACCCCAAAGATTGTGTCAAGAGGCGCAGAGGGTGGAGCCAATGTGTTCAAACTGAATTATTTCAACAAAAAGGCGGAGCTGGGACAGAGCCCGCAGTTCTATAAACAGACCATGGTCGGCGTGTATGACCGGGTATTCGAGGTGGCACCGGTGTTCCGTGCGGAAAAGCACAACACCACCCGCCACTTAAACGAGTATATCAGCATGGATTTCGAGATGGGCTACATCGACGGCTTTGAGGACATCATGGCGATGGAGACCGGATTTTTGCAGTACACGGTGGAGCTTCTGAAAAAGGAATATGCGAAGGAGCTGAGGATGCTGGATATCGACCTGCCTTCAATCGAGAAGATCCCGCAGGTGCGTTTCGATGAGGCAAAGGAACTGGTGTCGGAGAAATACAACCGCAAGATTCGCAACCCGTTTGATCTGGAGCCGGAGGAGGAAGTGCTGATCGGACGTTACTTTAAGGAAGAATATGACAGTGATTTCGTCTTCGTGACACATTATCCGTCCAAGAAGCGTCCGTTCTATGCCATGGATGATCCGGCAGACAGCCGTTTCACACTGAGCTTTGACCTGCTGTACAAGGGTCTGGAGATCACCACAGGCGGACAGCGTATCCATGATTATCAGATGATTCTGGACAAGATGGAAAAGCGCGGCATGGATCCGGCGGACATCAGCGATTATTTGATGATTTTCAAATACGGGATGCCGCCGCACGGCGGTCTGGGCATCGGCCTGGAGCGTCTGACCATGCGCCTTCTCGACGAACAGAACGTGCGCGAGACCTCGCTGTTCCCAAGAGACGTTACCCGGTTGGAGCCATAAGAAAGGAGAATCACCATGGCAAATATCATCAGTGATGAGACGATTGAATACGTAGGAATTCTGGCAAAGCTGGAGCTTTCAGCGGCAGAAAAAGAAGAAGCCAAAAAAGACATGGGAAGAATGCTGGATTATATTGATCAATTGAATGAACTGGACACTACAGGCGTGGAGCCTATGTCCCATGTGTTTCCGGTCAGCAATGTATTCCGGGAGGATGTGGTAACCAATGGCGATGAGCGGGATGCGACCCTTGCAAATGCACCGGAGAAAAAGGACGGCGCATTCAAGGTTCCGAAGACTGTGGAATAACCAGGCAGAAAGGAGATAGCCGTGAGTATATTAGATTTGACTGCCGTAGCATTAGGCAAAAAGATAAAAGCGGGCGAGGTCACCGTGGTGGAGGCGACAAAGGCTGCGCTGACACAGATGAAGACGCTGGAGCCGACCCTGAACTGCTACGTGACCATCGATGAGGCGGGTGCGCTGAAACGTGCGGAGGAAGTTCAGAAGCAGATCGATGATGGAACCCTGAGCGGACCGTTGGCTGGCGTGCCGGTTGCGATCAAGGACAACCTGTGCACCGAGGGACTGCTGACGACCTGCAGTTCCCGAATCCTGTACAATTTCAAACCGACCTACACCGCCGAGGCGGTAAAGAATCTGGAAGCGGCGGGAGCCGTGATTCTCGGAAAGACCAACATGGATGAATTCGCCATGGGAAGCACCACGGAGACCTCCGCATATGGTGAGACGAAGAATCCGTGGAATCCGGAGCACGTTCCGGGCGGTTCTTCCGGCGGTTCCTGTGCGGCTGTGGCTGCTAACGAGTGCTTCTATGCGCTGGGCTCCGACACCGGCGGCTCCATTCGCCAGCCAAGTTCCTTCTGCGGCGTGACCGGTATCAAGCCGACCTATGGGACTGTGTCCCGCTATGGTCTGATTGCCTATGGATCATCCCTGGATCAGATCGGGCCGGTGGCAAAGGATGTGACCGACTGTGCCACCATTTTGGAGACGATTGCTTCCTATGATAAGAAGGACAGCACCTCTGTGGATCGCCAGGACTGTGATTTCACTTCGGCTCTGGTGGATGACGTGAAAGGGATGCGGATTGGCATTCCGAAGGATTATTTTGGAGCAGGTTTAAATGCCGAGGTAAAAGAGGCGATTCTTGCAGCGGCGAAGGTTCTGGAAGAAAAAGGAGCCATCGTTGAGGAATTTGACCTAAGCCTTGTGGAATATGCAATTCCGGCGTACTATGTCATCGCTTCTGCGGAGGCGAGCTCGAACCTGTCCCGCTTCGATGGTGTGAAGTACGGCTACCGAACCAAAGCGTATGACGGGCTGCACAGCATGTACAAGAAGAGCCGTTCCGAGGGCTTCGGTCCGGAGGTAAAGCGCCGGATTATGCTGGGTTCCTTTGTCCTGAGCAGTGGTTATTATGATGCCTATTATTTAAAGGCGCTGCGCACCAAGGCATTGATCAAGCAGGCATTTGACAAGGCATTTAAGAACTATGATGTGATTCTGGGACCGGCGGCACCGACCACGGCGCCAAAACTGGGCGAATCCTTACGTGATCCGCTTCAGATGTATCTGGGTGATATCTACACGATTTCCGTCAATCTGGCAGGACTGCCGGGCATGACCGTGCCGTGCGGCAGGGACGCGAAGGGACTTCCGATCGGATTACAGCTCATTGGGGACTGTTTCCAGGAAAAGAAGATTATCCGTGCGGGCTATGCGTATGAATGCAGCAGAACCTATGAGGCACCGATGCTTGCGAAACAGGCAGCAGACGCAGTACGCATCACGGGTGCAGCACACATCACAGGCGCAGAAGAGGAGGGCAGATCAGATGAGTAAACAGTATGAGACCGTCATCGGCCTGGAGGTCCACGTGGAGCTGGCGACGAAGACCAAGATTTTCTGCGGTTGCTCCACCGAATTTGGCAGTGCGCCGAACACCCACACCTGCCCGGTCTGCACCGGTATGCCGGGTTCCCTTCCGGTACTGAA
Source organism: Lachnospiraceae bacterium (assembly GCA_028693165.1). Classification (GTDB taxonomy): domain Bacteria; phylum Bacillota; class Clostridia; order Lachnospirales; family Lachnospiraceae; genus Brotaphodocola. Next base: position 60,218 of record JAQUVX010000003.1, read on the forward strand.
TAAGCAGGTGGTAGAGTATGCGATGGCAGTCGGCCTTGCCACCAACTGCGGCATCAACCAGTATTGTAAATTTGACCGGAAGAATTATTTCTATCCGGATAACCCACAGAACTATCAGATTTCCCAGCTCTATCTGCCGATCTGTCATGACGGATGGGTGGAGATCGAGACGGCGGCAGGGAAGAAAAAGGTCGGTATTCACGAAATTCATATGGAAGAAGATGCCGGAAAGCTGATTCATGACGAGTGGGAGGACTGCTCCCTGGTCGATTACAACCGAAGCGGCGTGCCGCTGATCGAGATCGTGTCCGAGCCGGATATGCGAAGTGCGGACGAGGTCATCGCTTATCTGGAAAAGCTGCGGCTGATCATCCAGTATCTGGGGGCTTCCGACTGCAAGCTCCAGGAGGGCTCCATGCGTGCGGATGTGAACTTATCTGTGCGCGAGGTCGGCGCACCGGAGTTCGGGACACGAACCGAGATGAAGAATCTGAATTCCTTCAAGGCGATCGCGCGTGCCATCGAGGGCGAGCGGACCCGCCAGATCGAGCTTTTGGAGGACGGCAGAACCGTTACCCAGGAGACCCGCCGCTGGGATGACAACAAGGAATCCTCCCATGCGATGCGTTCCAAGGAGGATGCACAGGATTACCGCTATTTCCCGGATCCGGATCTGGTTCCGGTGAGGATCAGTGACGAATGGATGGAGCGGGTTCGGGAGCAGCAGCCGGAGCTTCGCACCGAGAAGCTGGCGCGCTACGAGGCCGAGTATGGACTTCCGCAGTACGACGCGGGGATTTTGACCGGATCCAAGCACCTGGCCGATGTGTTCGAGCAGACAGTTGCGCTGTGCGGCAGACCGAAGGAGGTTTCCAACTGGCTGATGACCGAAGCCATGCGTCTTTTAAAGGAAGAAGAGCAGGAGCCGGAGGATATGAAATTTGCTCCGGCACACCTCGCAGCGCTGATCGGCCTTGTGGATACCGGCGTGATCAACCGCACCGTGGCGAGAACCGTATTCGAAGCGGTCTTTAAAGAAGATGTGGATCCGGAACGGTACGTGGAGGAAAAGGGACTGCGGGTAGTCAACGACGAGGGTGCGCTGAAACAGGTGATCGAGGAGCTGCTGGCGGCAAATCCGCAGTCGGTTGCGGACTTTCAGGCAGGCAAGGAAAAGGCCATGGGCTTCATCGTAGGCCAGACTATGCGGGCCATGAAGGGCAAGGCGGACCCTGCGGCTGTCAATGCGATGGTGCGTGAGCTGATGAGCCGATAAAAATAAAAATAGAAAAAGCACACTTCATGCTTGTAATATGATAAAATATCGTGTAGAATCATCTTTAAAAATGTAACCGAAGATCCATGCAGCAAATTGGAATCATAAAATCATAGAATGATCGAGGTACCATATGAGGAGGAAGAAAAAGATGCAGCCATATGCAGAGTTGAGCAACGAAGAGTTACAGGAATTGAAAAAACAGTTGTCTGCGCAGTATAAAGATTTCCAGTCGAAGGATTTGCGGCTCGATATGTCCCGCGGCAAGCCAAGCGTTGAGCAGCTGGATCTCTCCATGGGTATGATGGACGTGCTGAGCAGTGATGATGACCTGACCTGCGAGGATGGCACAGACTGCCGTAACTATGGTGTCCTGACCGGCATCAAGGAGGCCAAAGAGCTGATCGGCGATATGATGGAGGTGGCTCCGGACAACATTATCATTTACGGCAACTCCAGCTTAAATGTTATGTTCGATACCGTGTCCCGTTCCATGACGCACGGTGTGATGGGCTGTACCCCGTGGTGCAAGCTGGACAAGGTGAAATTCCTCTGCCCGGTACCGGGCTATGACCGCCATTTTGGCATCACCGAGTATTTTGGAATTGAGATGATCAACATTCCGATGACGGAAGAGGGTCCGGACATGGATATGGTAGAGGAACTTGTGGCGAAGGATGACAGCATCAAGGGAATCTGGTGTGTGCCGAAATATTCCAACCCGATCGGAACCAGCTATTCCGATGAGACGGTACGCCGCTTTGCACGGCTGAAACCGGCTGCCCCGGATTTCAGAATCTACTGGGACAATGCTTATGGCGTGCATCATCTGTATGATCACGACCAGGATCATCTGATTGAGATTCTGGCAGAGTGCAAGCGTGCCGGAAATCCGGATCTGGTGTATAAGTTCTCATCCACCTCGAAAATCAGCTTCCCGGGTTCTGGTATTGCAGCTATCGCGGCTTCCAACAACAACCTGGAGGACATTCAGAAACAGTTGAAATATCAGACCATCGGTCATGATAAGGTAAACCAGCTTCGTCATGTGCGCTATTTTGGAGATATCCACGGCATGATAGAGCATATGCGGCTTCATGCTGACATCATGCGCCCGAAGTTCGAGGCGGTGACCAGTATTCTGGGACGTGAGCTTGACGGTTTGGACATCGGAAGATGGACCAGCCCGAAGGGCGGTTATTTCATCGCATTTGATTCTATGGACGGCTGCGCGAAGGATATCGTACTGAAATGCAAGAAGGCAGGTCTGGTGATGACCGGTGCAGGTGCAACCTACCCATACGGCAAGGACCCGCATGACAGCAATATCCGTATTTCACCGTCCTATCCGCCGTTGGGCGATCTGATTCTGGCGATGGAGCTGTTTGCACTGTGTGTAAAGATTGTCAGCATCAACAAGATCATGGCAAACCGCAAAGCAGAAGGACTGGCATAATCATTTATTATATATAGAAGAAAAAGAGACAGGCATGGAATCCCAAATTGGGTTCCATGCTTGTTTTTTCCTGTGGATTCCTTTACTTTTTGGGGCTTGTGCCCTATAATATCAACAGACTGTATAGGGAGAAAACGGATGATAGAGAAAATATGGAAGAAAATTGTGAACCGAGAGACGATTTCCTATCTGATCTTCGGTGTGCTGACGACCCTGGTTGACTGGATCAGCTACTGGTATATGCGTCAGGCTGGAATTGATTATCGGATGGCGACGGCAGGCTCCTGGGTGGCAGCGGTGCTGTTTGCCTTTGTGACGAACAAGCTGTTTGTGTTTAACAGCTGGGACCTGCATCCGAAGAAGGTGTGGGGAGAATTTGCCCCCTTTGTGATCTGCCGCGGGGCGACCGGCGTGTTTACCCTGGTCGCGATGATCGTCATGGTGGACGGACTTGGGATCAAACAGGATTTTATCTGCAAAGTTGTGGTGTCAGCGATTTCCCTGGTGCTGAATTATTTATTCAGCAAGCTGTTTATCTTTAAGAAAAGCAAGGAATCAACGATATCGTAAGCAAGGAGAGACCGGACATGAAAAACGGAGAAATCGACCGGATAACAGCGGAGCTGGAGGACTTACTTATGACAGAAGGACATACCATACAGGGAGATGCGAAGGAGATGCCGGCGGTGCAGGAGCTGGCGGCAGCACAGGGGCCGTCGGTACCGGCGCAGAAGCAGCCGGCCGAGTCGCCGATCCCTGAGAAACGAAAGAAAGAACGCGCCCGGCATATGAAAAAAGCCGAGATTCACAAACCCGCGCAGCCTGAGAATGATGACTGCAGCCTGCTCCGTCCCGGTGACGGCCTGGCGGCGGCCTTTGTGATTCCCATTGTTATTATGCTGATCATCTTTGTGCAGCGCGGGATTTTTCCGTTTGGCGAGGAATCGTTTTTGCGGACGGATATGTATCATCAATATGCGCCGTTCTTTTCTGAATTCCAGTATAAGCTGACGCATGGCGGCAGCCTGCTCTACAGCTGGGATGTGGGAATGGGCGTGAATTTTTCTGCGCTGTACGCCTATTATCTGGCGAGCCCCTTAAACTGGCTTCTGATCCTCTGCCCGGCAAGCCTGGTCATCGAGTTTATGACCTACATGATTGTGCTGAAAACCGGCCTTGCAGGCCTGACGATGACCTGGTATCTGCGGAAGCACTGCAGGACGCAGGATTTCGGCGCCGCTTTTTTTGGTATTTTTTATGCGCTGTCGGGCTATATGGCAGCTTACAGCTGGAATATCATGTGGCTGGACTGCATCTGGCTGTTTCCGCTGATTATACTGGCGCTGGAACGCCTTGTGAAAGAGGGCAAAGGAATCTGGTACTGCCTGCTGCTGGGGCTGTCTATTTTGTCCAATTACTATATCTCCATCATGACCTGTATTTTCATGGTGCTTTATTTTATCGCACTGCTGGTGCTGGATGAGGAGATGACGTGGGAGAAATTCGTCGGCCGCAGCTTCCAGTTTGCCTTCTATTCTCTGCTGGCAGGCGGACTTTCGGCGGCGGTGCTGCTCCCGGAGATTTATGCGCTGCAGATGACGGCCTCCGGAGACTTTAATTTCCCGAAGACCTTCAGCGAATATTTCCCGATCTTTGACATGATTGCCCGTCATATCGGCAACGTGGAGACGGAGATCGGCCTGGATCACTGGCCGAATATTTACTGCGGCGTGGCGGTGCTGATGTTTTTCCTGCTTTATCTGGCCTGCAGGAAGATCTCGCGCAAAGAAAAGGTGGTGTACTGCACACTGCTGCTGTTTTTCTTTGCCAGCTTTTCCTTTAACACCCTGAATTTTATCTGGCATGGCTTTCATTTTCCGAACAGCCTGCCCTGCCGGCAGTCCTACATTTATGTTTTCCTGATGCTGGTCCTGTGCTATCGGGCGTATTCTTATTTGAAGGAGACTCCGTGGAAGCACATCCTGATCGCATTCTGGGGAGCGGCCGGGTTTGTGCTGCTGGCACAGAAACTGATCACAGACGATCATTTTCATTTCCTCGTATACTATGTGGCGATTTTGTTCCTGACGCTGTATCTGGGGATCATTGCTCTCTACCGAAAAGGGCCGAAATACGCCAATCGTGCAGTGCTCACGGCACTGGTAGTGGTGTCCGTTGAGGCCGCGGTCAATATGGCGGTGACCAGCGTGACCACGACCAGCCGGACGGCTTATAAGAATGACAATGCCGCAGTGGAACGTCTCGTGGAAGCGGTTCAGCCGAATTCGACCTTCTTCCGCATGGAGAAGGTGACACGCAAGACGAAAAATGATGGGGCGTGGATGCATTTTCCATCCATATCGCTCTTCTCCTCCACGGCCAATGCGGATCTGTCAAAGCTGTTTAAGAAGCTGGGCTGTGAGAGCTCGACAAACGCCTACAGCATTACCGGAAGCACCCCGCTGATTGATATGCTGTTTTCCGTGAAATACGGAATCTACTCGGAGGAGCCGGAGGCATCGGAGCTGCGCAGTTTTCTGGCAAAGGAGGAAGATACCTCGCTGTACGAGAACACGTACACGCTTCCGCTTGGCTTCTGGACCCCGCTGGATTTTGAGAACCGCTGGGATCTGGAGACCGGCAATCCGGCGGATGTGCAGAATTCTCTAAGTGACAGCCTTGATGCCGAGCATGTGATGAGCATGATTATGGACAGCACGTCGGACGGGCAGACCATGAGCTTCTTTCCGGAGGAAAGCGGGGAATACTACGCATTTGTCGGCAATAAAAAGATCGAACGGGTAACGGTTTCCACCTGGAAGGGCAGTCACACCTACAACAATGTAGACCGTGGCTATCTGCTGGATCTGGGTTACTGCACGGCAGGGGAGGAAGTCAAGCTGAAAGCAGAGGACACGCAGGAGTCCATGTGGGCGGATGTCTATCGGTTCTCGGAGACGGGACTGGCTTCGGTCTATGAGAAGCTGTCTGCGCAGCCGTGGACCCTGACAAGCTGGACGGATACGTCTCTGTCCGGGACGATTTCCTGCGAGGAGGCGGGAGTCATGATGACGACCATTCCGTTTGAGGAGGGGTGGACGGTCCGGGTGGATGGGATCGTACAGCCCAAGACAAAGCTGCTGGATGCGTTTGTGGGCGTGCGGCTGACACCGGGTATGCATACCGTTGAGATGGAATATCGCCCGGCTGGTCTGACCGAGGGCTGGCTGTTGACGGCCGGAAGCTTCCTGCTGCTGTTTGTGGTTGCAATGGGCGGACGTTTTTGGAAGAAATATCAGGAAGAATTGAATTCAGAGAATGAAATGACGGAAGAAACTACAGAAGAACAGGAGAATTAGCATATGAAATTATGGGGCGGACGCTTCACAAAAGAGGAAAATCAGCTGGTACACAATTTTAATGAATCCCTTTCCTTCGATCAGAAATTTTACCATCAGGATATTCAGGGTAGCATCGCGCATGTGACGATGCTGGCAAAGCAGGGAATCGTCACGGAAGAGGATCGCAAAGCTATCATCGACGGACTGAACAGCATTCTCGCAGATCTTGAGTCCGGGAAGCTGGCGTTTACAAAGGAACACGAGGACATCCATTCGTTCGTGGAAGCCAATCTGATCGAGCGGATCGGCGACGCAGGAAAACGCCTGCACACCGGACGCAGCCGCAATGACCAGGTTGCACTGGATATGAAATTGTACTGCAGAGACGAGATCGGCGAGATCGATGAGCTGGTGAAGAACCTGTTGAAGGAGCTGTTAACGATCATGGAGAACAACCTGGATACCTACATGCCGGGATTCACCCATCTTCAGAAGGCACAGCCGGTGACGCTGGCGCACCACATCGGCGCTTACTATGAGATGTTTTACAGAGACCGCGGCCGTCTGCATGATATTTATGAGCGCATGAACTACTGTCCGCTGGGCTCCGGCGCGCTGGCGGGCACCACCTATCCGCTGGATCGTGCTTACACGGCCAAGCTGCTGGGCTTCTACGGCCCAACCTTAAACAGTATGGATTCGGTTTCCGACCGTGACTATGTGATCGAGCTGCTGTCTGCGCTGTCGACGATTGCCATGCATTTGAGCCGCTTCAGCGAGGAAGTGATCATCTGGAATACCAACGAATATCGTTTTGTGGAGATCGACGATGCCTACAGTACCGGAAGCAGCATTATGCCGCAGAAGAAGAACCCGGATATCGCAGAGCTGGTGCGCGGTAAGACTGGCCGCGTCTACGGTGCGCTGATGTCCATTCTGACGATGATGAAGGGCATCCCGCTGGCTTACGACAAGGATATGCAGGAGGACAAGGAGCTGACCTTTGATGCCATTGACACGGTGAAGGGATGCCTGGCGCTGTTTACCGGTATGGTTGCCACCATGACATTTAATAAAGAAGTGATGGAGGCAAGTGCGAAGAACGGCTTCACCAATGCGACCGATGCTGCGGACTACCTGGTCAATCACGGAGTTCCGTTCCGTGATGCACACGGTATTGTCGGACAGCTGGTGCTGTTCTGCATCGATAAGGGCATCGCGCTGGATGATATGACACTGGAGGAGTTCCAGGCGATCAGCCCGGTCTTTGAAGAAGATGTCTATGAGGCGATCAGCATGAAGACCTGCGTTGAGAAGCGTATGACTATCGGAGCGCCGGGGCAGGAAGCGATGAAGACTGTGATCGAGATTTATAAGGGGCAACTGGAGAAATAGGACTGTACAGAGACCTCAGGTTGGAATAAGAAAACAGAAAGTAAAAAATACAAAACAGGCAGATCAACCGTATCAAGTTGATTCTGCCTGTTTTGACGTGTATTTAGTGAATCCGTAAATGGAACTTTGGTTTAGTTTGTGATCAGAAATACCTCTTCCGCACGTGAGCCGTGCTGTCTGGTCTGAGAGTGGCTGTCGAAGAAGATGTCGACATGGTTGCCCTTCACGCCGCCGCCACGGTCTTCTGCGGTGTAGACCACGCCGCCAATCATGATCTTGCTTCCGTAAGGGATGATGCGCGGGTCGACTGCAATGGTGTGGCTGGAACGTGCGGTTGCACCGGTGCAGGTGCGGCGCCCCCAGCCCTCAGAGCACTGGTAGCATGGGCAGTAGCCGGTGGTGCGGAATACGCCCAGGGAACGCATGCCGCCTGTTGCAGCCGCTCCTTCGGTGGTCTTGCTCTCATCGGCAGCAGCGGCCTGCGCGGCAGCTTCGCCTTTGGTGTAGGTCCTGGTGTTGCCAAATTCTTTGCCGTCGATGCGTCCCTCAATCAGGTAGGTGCCGTCCGGCAGGGAGTCCCAGTTCATAGTAATACGAAATCCGTGATTGCCGTTTCCGATCCCATTCTCCTTGAGGTCCTTGCGGAAAATAGCGGCGGTTGGATGAAAATCTCCTACCAGCTCGGAAGTGTCTTTGTTGGTTACGAGAATGCGGACTGGCGTGGCGGTGTTCGGGGCGGAAGAGTCCCAGCCCCAGCCGACAATGGTATTTCCTTCAAATTCATCGAAATATCCGTTTGGCTGGCTTCCGTATGTGGTCATGGCGCTTCCTAACAGCAGGCTGATCATCAGTATCAGGGAGGCACAGATAGACTTGCATTTTAACATAATATCATTCCTTTCTTATTCAAATTTGTTACTGCGTAAAAAATCAATAAAAGCTTCACACATTCTAAATATATGTAACAAATTTGTAATACATGAGTGACAAGTCCTTATTTTACATAATTTCTGGAAAATGTCAAGGAAATGCGTAAAAAAAGAGCAGGTATCAAAGATATGGTACCTGCTCAATCAATATGTAGTGGTTTAAAAGTTTGTCATATCAAAGGTCAACTGCGAACACTTCCTGTGATTTCATGCCGTGTGCGACGGCTGCGTCATGATTGTCATAGTAAATATCGATCCATTTGCCGTTGACACTGGAGCCCATGTCCTCGACGGTATAGATGATATCGTCAATCATCAGCTTCGTGCCGATCGGATAAAGCGACAGATCCGCAGAGATCGTGTGGCTGGCCTTCGGAACTGTGCCGGAGTAAGTGAGGTTGTGTCCGCTGGAGCATGCCGTGCAGTTGCAGTAGCCGGTGGTGGTAAACATGCCGAGGGAACGGCCTTTGCGGCCCTGCTCCGAATCCTGAGTCTCGGAAGCCTGAGCCTCGGAAACCGGATCAGTTGAAACAGTGGTTTCGCCGCCTCCGACTGTGATGACGCGGGAACGACTGCTGTCATTGACTGCGGCTTCTGTCTGCGTTGCTTCGGAAGCGGCAGTTTCGCCGGGGCCTGCTGCCTGAGCAGGGAAGGCGGTGGCAAGGGTAAAGAGTAGAACCAGTAAACATCGTTTTTTCATAAAGTACCTCTCAAAAGGGATGGTAGTAGCGAAGGACGTGCATCTACCTGTTTTCATTTGCACGTCAGTTTAGTTTCATTATATTACAAAAATGTTAAATGTCAAGAAAGATAGATTTTGTTAGGGTTTTTTTGAAAAAAGTATTGACAAACGGGGAGTGGTAAAGTATATTAATCACAGAATGTTAGCACTCCTCTATATTGAGTGCTAACAAACAAAACGACGGAGGGCACCGCATGGGACTGGATGAGAGAAAAGTTACGATATTAAAAGCGATCATCAAGACGTACCTGGAGACGGGAGAGCCGGTTGGCTCCAGAACGATTTCCAAGTATACGGATTTGAAACTGAGTTCCGCGACCATCCGCAACGAGATGTCGGATCTGGAGGAAATGGGCTACATTGTACAGCCGCATACCTCAGCTGGCCGCATCCCTTCTGATCAGGGCTACCGCTTCTATGTGGATCAGATCATGCAGGAGAAGGAACAGGAAGTGACGGAGGTCAAGCAGCTGATGATTCAGCGTGTGGACCGGGTCGAGCTGATTTTGAAACGGCTGGCGGAGCTTCTTGCGAACAATACAAATTATGCTGCGATGATCAGCGGACCACAGTATCATCGGAACAAACTGAAGTTCATTCAGCTGTCCCAGATGGAGAATCAGAGAATTCTGATTGTTGTGGTAGTGGAAGGCAATCTGATCAAGAATACGATGGTTGATTTACCGGAGTCGCTCAGTCAGGAGGAGCTGTTAAATCTGAACATTCTTTTAAACAGTGCACTCAATGGCCTGACGATCGAGGAGATCAATCTGGAGGTCATCAGCCGTCTGAAGGAACAAGCCGGTGAGCACAGTCAGATCGTGGATCTGGTGCTGAATGAAGTGGCGCGGGCCATTCGGGCAGACGAGGATGATTTACAGATCTACACCAGCGGAGCGACCAACATTTTCAAGTATCCGGAGCTGAGCGACGGTGAGAAAGCCAGCCAGCTGATCAGTACCCTGGAGCAGAAGGATAAGCTGCAGGAGCTGATTGCGGATGTCAACGAATCGGAAGAAAATTCCGGCATTCAGGTCTACATTGGCGATGAAGCACCGCTTCAGACCATGAGGGACTGCAGTGTGGTAACAGCCAATTACGAGCTGGGCGAGGGAATCCGCGGAACCATTGGGATCATCGGCCCGAAGCGTATGGATTATGAGAAGGTGCTTGGCACCCTGAAGAATCTCATGAAGCAGCTGGATGCCACATTTAAAAACGAAGAAAGGTGATAGACCATGAGTCAGGACAATAGAAAACAAACAGAAGCGATGCAGGAAGAAGCGGCAGAGCAGGACAACGTGGATACCACAAAAGAAGAAACGGCAGAGCAGAAGTCCTGTGAGGCAGAGACAGAAAAGCCGCCTCATGAAAAAGAAGGCGGGAAGAAGGATACAAAGGATGCACAGATCGAGGATCTGCAGGATCGCCTGAAGCGTCAGATGGCCGAGTTTGACAATTTCCGCAAGCGGACTGAGAAAGAGAAGTCCGCAATGTATGAGATCGGAGCGCGGGACATCATCGAGAAGATTCTCCCGGTGGTCGATAACTTTGAGCGAGGCCTGGCGGCCATGCCGGAGGACGTGAAGGAAAGTCCCTTCGCCGAGGGCGTGGAGAAGATCTACAAGCAGTTCATCAAGACCCTGGAAGATGCCGGTGTGGAGGCGATCGAGGCCATGGGGCAGCAGTTTGACCCGAACCTTCACAATGCAGTGATGCATACGGAAGATGAGAATTTCGGGGAGAACGAGATTTCTCAGGAGCTGCTGAAAGGCTACAAGTACCGCGGAACTGTAGTCCGGCACAGCATGGTGCAGGTGGCAAACTGACGCGTTGAGCATTTAATGAACCCCAGCAATGCAAATTAGTTTTTATCAAGTTCAGCATATAAAATTCAGGAGGAAAAACAATGAGCAAAATTATCGGTATTGACTTAGGAACTACAAACAGCTGTGTAGCAGTTATGGAAGGCGGAAAGCCAGTCGTCATTCCGAACCAGGAAGGTTCCAGAACCACACCATCGGTTGTTGCATTTACAAAGACAGGCGAAAGACTGGTCGGCGAGCCGGCAAAGCGTCAGGCAGTTACCAACGCAGACCGCACGGTTTCTTCTATTAAGAGACATATGGGCACCGACTACAAAGTAAGCATCGACGGCAAGAGCTACACCCCACAGGAAATTTCCGCGATGATCCTGCAGAAGCTGAAAGCGGATGCAGAGGCTTATCTTGGCGAGAAAGTAAACGAAGCTGTTATCACGGTTCCGGCATATTTCAATGATGCACAGCGTCAGGCAACCAAGGATGCAGGCAAGATTGCAGGTCTGGATGTAAAGCGTATCATCAACGAGCCGACCGCAGCAGCACTGGCTTATGGCCTGGACAATGAAAAAGAGCAGAAGATCATGGTATATGATTTGGGCGGCGGTACGTTCGATGTGTCTCTGATTGAAATCGGCGATGGCGTTATCGAAGTATTGTCCACCAACGGTGATACCCGTCTGGGCGGCGATGATTTCGATAACCGCGTGACGCAGTGGCTGGTAGATGAATTCAAGAAGGCAGAGGGCGTTGATCTGTCCGGCGATAAGATGGCTATGCAGAGATTGAAAGAGGCGGCTGAGAAAGCGAAGAAAGAGCTGTCAACCGCAACCACGACCAATATTAACCTGCCATTCATTACTGCTACCGCAGAAGGTCCGAAGCATCTGGATATGAACCTGACCCGTGCAAAATTCGACGAGCTGACTCACGACATGATCGAGAGAACTGCGATTCCGGTACAGAATGCACTTAAAGATGGTGGTGTGACCACCAGCGAACTGGGCAAAGTCCTTCTGGTAGGCGGTTCTACCCGTATGCTGTCCTCTCAGGAGAAAGTAAAACAGCTGACCGGCAAAGAGCCGAACAAGTCTCTGAACCCGGATGAGTGTGTTGCAATCGGTGCAGCAATTCAGGGTGGTAAGCTTGCAGGCGATGCAGGTGCTGGCGACATCCTTCTGCTGGATGTAACTCCGCTGTCTCTGTCCATCGAGACCATGGGAGGCGTTGCAACCAGACTGATCGAGAGAAATACCACTATCCCGACCAAGAAGAGCCAGATCTTCTCCACTGCAGCAGATAATCAGACCGCAGTAGACATTCATGTGGTACAGGGCGAGCGTGAGTTTGCACGTGACAATAAGACGCTGGGCCAGTTCCATCTGGATGGAATCCTTCCGGCAAGAAGAGGTGTTCCGCAGATTGAAGTTACCTTTGATATTGATGCGAACGGTATTGTAAATGTATCCGCAAAGGATCTGGGAACCGGCAAAGAGCAGCATATCACCATTACCTCCGGTTCGAATATGTCCGAGTCTGATATCGACAAGGCTGTAAAAGAAGCAGCGGAGTTCGAGGCACAGGACAAGAAGAAGAAGGAAGGCATCGATGCAAGAAACGATGCAGATTCCATCGTATTCCAGACCGAGAAGGCACTGGAAGAGGTTGGCGATAAGATCGATGCCAATGATAAGTCAGCAGTGGAATCCGATTTGAATGCACTGAAAGAAGCGATCAACCGCGCTCCGATCGATGCGATGACCGATGCACAGATTGAGGACATCAAGGCAGGCAAGGAGAAGCTGATGAGCAGTGCACAGGCATTGTTCGCCAAAGTGTATGAGGCAGCTCAGGCAGCAGGTGCAGGAGCGCAGGGTGCAGGCCCGGATATGAGCGGAGCAGCAGGCGCAGCGGGTGCTGGTCAGGCAGCAGGTGCAGATGATGATGTCATCGATGGAGACTTTAAGGAAGTATAAGACGGATAAAGAGAACAACGAAAGGCTGGCGCATCTTCGGAGACTGTGAATCGGTGACCGGAGACGGCGACAGCCGTTTCGGTGCATAAAATGAGAGAAAGGGAACTATCATGGCAGAGAGTAAGAGAGATTATTATGAGGTCTTAGGCGTTCCGAAAAATGCGGATGACGCGGCCTTGAAAAAAGCATATCGCGCCCTTGCCAAAAAGTATCATCCGGACAGTAATCCGGGGGATGCAGAGGCAGAACGCAAATTCAAGGAAGCATCGGAAGCATACAGCGTCTTAAGCGATCCGGAAAAACGGAGACAGTATGATCAGTTCGGCCATGCAGCCTTTGAAGGAGGTGCCGGCGGTGGTGCCGGTGGATTCGGCGGATTTGATTTTAACGGCGCGGATATGGGCGATATTTTCGGTGATATTTTTGGTGATATGTTTGGCGGCGGGAGAAGCCGCAGCAGTCAGTATAATGGCCCGATGCGCGGTGCAAATGTGAGAGCTGCTGTTCGGATTACGTTTGAGGAAGCGGTATTTGGCTGCGAGAAAGAGATTGAGATCAATTTTAAAGAAGAATGCAGCAAGTGCCACGGCACGGGTGCGAAGCCGGGTACATCACCGGAAACCTGTAGAAAGTGTAATGGTAAAGGTAAAATCATGTATACCCAGCAGTCCTTCTTTGGTCAGGTACAGAATGTACAGACCTGCCCGGACTGCGGCGGCACCGGTAAGGTGATTCGTGAGAAATGCCCGGATTGCTATGGCACCGGTTATGTGACGAAGAAAAAGAAATTCAAGGTCAACATTCCGGCGGGTATTGATAACGGTATGAGTGTGCGCTGTGCAGGCGGCGGTGAGCCGGGAACCAATGGCGGCGAGCGCGGTGATCTGCTGGTTGAGGCCGTCGTATCGCAGCATCCGGTATTCAAACGTCAGGATACCAGCATCTATTCGACCGTCCCGATTTCCTTTGCAACCGCAGCCCTTGGCGGTCCGATCCGTATCAAGACGGTGGACGGAGAAGTAGAGTATGAGGTAAAAGCAGGAACACAGACCGACACCCGCGTGCGTCTGAAAGGCAAAGGTGTACCTTCTGTCCGCAGCCGCAATGTGCGCGGTGATCATTATGTGACACTGGTTGTACAGGTGCCGGAGCGCATGACGGAAGCACAGAAGGAAGCTCTGAAGAACTTTGACGCAGTGATGCGCGGCGAGATGCCGGAAGGCGACAAGCATAAGAAAAAGGGTTTATTCAATAAGTAAAACCAATGACAGGCAGCAGGAAATGATTCGCGGAAACGTGAAAAATTCCTGCTGCTTTTTGTATCACAGGAAATTGCGTCCTGTGATACAAAAACCCTCCGGGAGATGCGCGCTCCGCGCTAAGGAAATATGGTCGCTGAAGCGACCGCGCTCCGGCGCGCGAGTCCGGCAAGCCGGACTCGTTGTTCTTTAAAAACTACTTGTCAGATGAAATGACTTGTAGTATAATACTATTTGTTACACAACTCGCGCGGTCTACACCGCAGGCATCGCTTTCCGTGGTGCAAAGGCTGTCTCGGCCGGATTCCCCAGAGTGGAACTACAAGTTCACAGGTTTGTGAGAAATGAGGTGATGATGCGGATGACTGCCTGGCGTTTTACGTGATGAAACTGATTGTAAACAGAGCTGAGGTATACTATAGTAAAAGCCTCAAAGCTTTGAGGAAGCGCGTTGTAGAAGTGGGAGGTGCATAGATATGACGCAGGGAGAAATGATGATCCTCGAGAAACTTGGGGAGATTAATGTTCGGCTGGATGGAATCGATATGCGGCTGGATGGAATCGACAGGCGGCTGGATGGGATGGATATGCGGCTGGATGCAATGGATAGCCGTATGGATCGCATGGAGCAGCACTTTACGGATGAAATCAGAAAGCTCCACATTCTCATTGAGACGGATATCAGCCGCAAGATTGATATCATTGGGGAGGGGCATTCGTTTTTGGGACAGCAGATGGATGAAGTGGTTCGCCTTGGAAAGCGGTGGGAGCAGATTGGGCTGAATCAGATCAATTTGAAGATGGACGTTGATCGAATCAAGACGCAGCTGTGTATCGTCTGAACGCAAGGGCTAAGAGCGACAAGAACGATAAAAGCGTATAAAGAAAACCCCCAGGTGATGATGCCTGGGGGCTTTCTTTTGGTTGCAACCCTAATTTTTAAGGTTATTGTGAAAATAGTCTCACGCCGTAACAGAAAACGCAGCGGGTGTGATAGAGTGTAATGCATCAAGGGATTTCGAATATACTTGATATGTTTTTTTTGCCTTGAGTTCTGTTATGAAGTTTGACTTTTTCATCCGTTCAATAGGTTAATGCAGCAGTATTAGATTTTATTGCAAAAAAAATTAAAAAATTTGAAAAGGAATGAAACCGGAGTGCGCGATGGAGCTGGGTCATTACAAATGAATGACAACTAATAAATATTAATAAGTAAAAACTATAAATCAAACAAACACAGAAAACAGGATTTCTTTAGTAAAAATTTCACAAGTCGGTTCTGGCAGAATTCCGGGTAAAGTCCACGTTTTCGCACGCATTCTTTTGTGAAAAGTCTGGATTGTTTTTTTGTAAAAACAAAGCAAAAGAAACGGCGCAAACCTTGTCTATTTATTAACAAGAAACATAGGGAATACCTGTCAAATCTGGAGTAAATGACGGAAAAAAGGAATAAATATATTGTATACAATGTATAAATTTGAATTGTGCCAATTCCGCAATTATGCTATACTACTAAAGATGGCGAAACGAGAGTTTTTGTCGATTAAGTTAGAAAATGTATAGAAAGAGGGTAAAGGAAAATGGGATTGGCTACATTTAAAGGCGGCGTTCATCCTTACGAGGGAAAAGAACTGTCCGAGAACAAGCCGGTACAGGTCCTGATGCCGAAGGGAGACATGGTGTATCCGATGTCTCAGCATATCGGTGCTCCGGCCACACCACTCGTGGCAAAGGGCGATAAGGTTCTGGCAGGCCAGAAGATTGGCGAAGCAAGTGGATTCATTTCCGCAAATGTCATCTGTTCCGTTTCCGGTACCGTAAAGGCAATCGAACCAAGACGGGTTGCTAACGGTGCGATGGTGAACTCCATTATCGTGGAGAATGACGGCGAGTACACAGCGGTAGAAGGGCTGGGCGCGGACCGCGATCCGGCATCTCTGTCCAAGCAGGAGATTCGTGACATCGTAAAAGAGGCCGGAATCGTAGGACTGGGCGGCGCAGGATTCCCGACACATGTAAAATTGACTCCGAAGGACGAGAATGCGATCGAGTACATTCTGGTCAACGGTGCGGAGTGCGAGCCGTACCTGACAAGTGACTATCGGATGATGTTAGAAGAGCCGGAGAAGATTGTCGGCGGACTGAATGTCATTCTCCAGCTGTTTGACAAAGCAAAAGGTGTGATCGGCATCGAGAACAACAAGCCGGAGGCAATCAAGAAACTGACGGAGCTGGTTAAAGACGAACCGCGTATCGAGGTTTGTCCGCTTCAGACCAAATATCCGCAGGGCGGTGAGCGTTCTCTGATCAATGCGATTACCGGAAGAAAAGTAAATTCTTCTATGCTTCCTGCAGATGCAGGCTGCATCGTAGATAATATTGATACGGTCATTGCCGTTTACATGGCCGTGTGCAAGACGACCCCGCTGATGCGCCGTATCGTGACCGTGACCGGTGATGCGATCGCAAATCCGCAGAACTATCACGTAAAGATCGGTACGGATTTCCAGGAGCTGGTAGACGCGGCAGGCGGATTTAAGACTCAGCCGGAGAAACTGATCGCAGGCGGCCCGATGATGGGTATGGCACTGTTTGATCTGAATATTCCGGTTACCAAGACCTGTTCTGCACTGACCTGCTTTACCAAAGATGAAGTGGCTGCATATGAGGAGACTCCGTGTATCCGCTGTGGTAAGTGTGTCAGCGTATGTCCGAGCCATATTGTTCCGGTGAAGATGATGAAGGCGGCTCTGAAGGGCGACTGTGAAGCCTTTGAGAAAGTCAACGGCATGGAATGTATGGAATGCGGAAGCTGTACCTATGTATGCCCGGCGAAGAGACCTCTGACCCAGGCATTCAAAGAGATGAGAAAAACGGTTGCAGCTAACCGCAGAAAGAAAGCGTAGGAGGGGGAGCAGGAAATGAATAAATTATTAAATGTATCATCATCCCCGCACGTACGGAGCACGGATACCACCCAGAGCATCATGCTGGATGTGGCGATTGCCATGCTGCCAGCCGCTGCGTTTGGTGTGTTCCAGTTTGGAATGCACGCGCTGCTGGTTCTGATCGTTACGGTTGCCGCCTGCGTGCTGAGTGAGTTTGTATTTGAAAAAATTGCCAAAAGAAAAAATACCATTGCAGATATGAGTGCGGTCGTGACCGGTCTGATTCTGGCACTGAACATGCCGGCGGATATCCCGCTGTGGATTCCGGTTCTTGGCAGTATCTTTGCGATCATCGTCGTAAAGCAGCTGTATGGCGGTCTGGGCCAGAACTTCATGAACCCGGCTCTGGCAGCAAGATGTTTTCTGCTGATTTCCTTTACCGGAAAGATGTCCAGCTTTACTCTGGACGGATGGTCAGGGGCAACTCCGCTGGCAGTTTTAAAGACGGGCGGTTCTGTGGATGTTGCTGCGATGTTTATCGGTAAGATTCCGGGAACCATCGGTGAGGTTTCTGTGATTGCGCTGCTGATCGGTGCGGCATACCTGGTATTTAAGAAGATTATTTCTCTTCGCATCCCGGTTACCTACATACTGACGGTGGCAGTCTTTGCATTTATCTTCGGACAGCAGGATATGAACTTTGTTCTGGCACATATCTGCGGCGGCGGTTTGATCTTCGGTGCATTCTTTATGGCAACCGACTATGTGACCAGTCCGATTACCCCGAAGGGTCAGATCGTATTTGGCATTCTGCTGGGTGTTCTGACCGGTCTGTTCCGACTGTTCGGCGGCTCTGCAGAAGGTGTTTCCTATGCGATCATCATCAGCAACCTGATGGTTCCGCTGATTGAGCGTGTAACCCTTCCGAAGGCATTTGGAAAGGAGGGCAAATAATCATGAGTAAAGGCGGATTTATGAAAGACGCTGTGATCCTGTTTGCCATCACACTGGTTGCAGGCGCATGCCTGGGCGGTGTCTATGAGGTGACCAAGGCTCCGATCGCAGCAGCGAATATGGCGGCAAAAGAAGAAGCATTCCGCGTGGTACTTCCGGATGCGGCTTCCTTTGAGGCAGATGATTACACAGAAATGATGGCGAAAGCCAATGAAGAGATTGCGGGCCTTAGCTACGGCAACGTGACGGTGGATGAGGCAGCAACCGGTCTGGACGCTTCCGGAAGTCCGATCGGCTACGTGGTAACCACCACATCCAAGGACGGTTACGGCGGCAACATTACCGTATCGGTTGGTATCATGGCAGATGGTACCGTAAGCGGCATTGAATTTTTGACCATCAGCGAGACTGCAGGTCTTGGTATGAATGCAGCGCAGCCGGAATGGAAAGGTCAGTATGCCGGCAAGAACGTAGATGAGTTCTCCGTTACAAAGAACGGTGCATCTGCAGACAATGAGATCAATGCGATCAGTGGTGCGACGATTACATCGAACGCAGTTACCGGCGCAGTGAATGGGGCAGTTTACTTTGTAAAGAACTGCCTGGCACAGTAGGAGGTGGGACATCATGAATAAATATATCGAACGTTTATACAACGGTATTATTAAAGAAAACCCGACCTTCGTCCTGATGCTTGGTATGTGCCCGACCCTGGCCGTTACTACCACAGCAGTCAACGGTATTGGTATGGGACTGTCCACAACAGCAGTTCTGGTTTTCTCGAACTTACTGATTTCCGCATTGCGGAAGATCATTCCGGATCGTGTTCGTATTCCGGCGTACATTGTTATCGTAGCATCCCTGGTTACCATCGTTCAGCTGCTTTTGCAGGCCTACATTCCAAGCCTGTACAATTCTCTGGGTATCTTCATCCCGCTGATCGTTGTTAACTGTATCATCCTTGGCCGTGCAGAGGCCTATGCGGCAAAGAACGGCCCGGTCGAATCTGCATTTGATGGTATCGGTATGGGACTGGGCTTCACCGTGGGCCTGACCTGTATCGCACTGTTCCGTGAGCTTCTGGGTTCCGGTGCCGTATTCGGTATGGAGATCGTTCCGGAGGATTACCGCATCGCAATCTTTGGTCTGGCACCTGGCGCATTTTTCGTGCTGGCCTGTCTGACCGCACTGCAGAACAAATTCAAAGCTCCATCGGCAACCAACGGTTCCGTTTCACACTCCAAGCTGGCCTGCGGCGGCAACTGCATGAACTGTTCCGGTTCTGCATGTATGTCCAACCACACCACGCTGGAGAGCCTGCGTATTCAGGCACAGGAAGAGGCACTGGCTGCCAAGAAAGCAGCGTTGGCGAAAAAAGAGGCTGAAATGAAAGCCAAGATGGATAAGACGGAAGAATAGGAGGGGCTGAGTAGATGAAAGAATTAATTTTAGTAATTATCGGTGCTGCTCTGGTGAACAACATTATCCTGAGCCAGTTCCAGGGTCTCTGCCCGTTCCTTGGTGTATCCAAGAAGGTAGATACCTCTTTAGGCATGGGTGGAGCCGTAATCTTTGTTATCGTGCTGGCATCCATCGTTACAAACCTGGTTTATACGTTTGTACTGGTACCGCTTGACGTGACTTACCTGCAGACGATCGCCTTCATTCTGGTTATCGCCGCACTGGTTCAGTTCGTTGAGATGTTCCTGAAGAAAAACGTACCATCCCTGTATCAGGCGCTGGGTGTATTCCTGCCGCTGATCACCACCAACTGTGCAGTATTGGGTTCCGCACTGACCAACGTTCAGAAGGAATACAACTTCATTTTCAGCGTGGCAAACGGATTTGGTACTGCAGTTGGTTTTACTATTGCAATTGTACTGCTGGCAAGCATCCGCGAGCACATCGAAGACAACGACATTCCATATACCTTCCAGGGATCACCCATCGTGCTGATCACTTCAGGTCTGATGGCGATCGCCTTCATGGGCTTCTCGGGTCTGATTTAATAGGAGGTAGCAAAGATGAATATGACAGGTTTGCTTCTGGCTGCGGTCATCATCGGTGCAATCGGTATTATTATCGGTGTGCTCCTTGGGATCGCCAGCGAGAAGTTCAAAGTAGAAGTAGATGAAAAAGAGATTCTGGTCCGTGCAGAGCTGCCGGGCAACAACTGTGGCGGATGTGGCTTTCCGGGCTGTGATGGTCTGGCAAGCGCGATCGCAGCAGGCACCGCAGCGGTTAACGGCTGCCCGGTAGGTGGTCCGGATGTGGCTGACCGCATCGCGGCCATCATGGGTGTCGAGAGCGGCGCGGCAGACAAAAAGGTGGCTTTTGTAAAATGTAAAGGCACCTGTGACAAGACCCGTGTGCAGTACAACTACTACGGTATCGACGACTGCTCCAAGGTCGCAGTGGTACCGGGTGCGGGCGAGAAGGCCTGTGCTTATGGCTGTATGGGCTACGGCTCCTGTGTGAAGGCCTGTGCATTTGATGCGATTCATGTCGTGGACGGCGTTGCTTTGGTGGATAAGGAGAAATGCGTAGCCTGCGGTAAGTGTGTGGCTTCCTGTCCGAACCACCTGATCGAGCTGGTTCCGTATAAGGCAGAGCATCTGGTTCAGTGTGCTTCTCATGACAAGGGCAAGGATGTAAAAGCAAAATGTGACAACGGCTGTATCGCATGTACGCTGTGCACCAAGCAGTGTGAGTTCGATGCGATCCATATGGACAACAATGTTGCTGTGATTGATTACAGCAAGTGCACCAACTGCGGCAAGTGCGCAGAGAAGTGTCCGGTGAAGGTGATTCTGTAAGCCGGAAAACGGAAATAAAACAGGGGTATTTTTCGATTGCACGGAAGTGTTTCGAAAGATACCCCCTTTTTTTTGCGTGAAATCGCCCACCTGCGAAAAAAGTCTGTCACATTGTTCTTTCCGGGATACAATGATAAAATGAATCCATCAAAGAAAGGGAGGTTTTACAACATGAAAAAGTTTTTTGGTATAGCAGCAGGCGCTTTGCTGACAGCCGGAGTTTTGATGACCGGGTGTGGAGCTAAGACGGCTGCTCCGGCAGACGGAGGCAGTGCAGCAGGCACGGAGGCAGGAGCTGCGGCAGAGGCGGGAACGCAGGCAGAACAGGCGGCTTCCGGCGAGAAGATCAAGCTGACCTACTGGTCCAATCAGAGACATGACATGGAATATGTACAGAAAAAGATTGACGAGTTCAATGCGACCAATGACAAAAACATCGAAGTCTCCTACGAGGCTATGACCGAAAACTATGATAATAATCTGGAGCTGGCCTTCCAGAGTAAACAGGCTCCGGACGTGTTCCGCGCCAAAAGCGAGATCGCTCCGTATGCAAGCAAGGGGATGCTGACACCGATTGATGAGTTTTTGACCGATGAGGACCGGGCACGTTATGGCGATACCCTGGGCATTCAGAATATCAACGTGTACAAGGGACAGACCTACACGGTTCCGCAGTTTGGCAATACCTTCCGCCTGATTTACAACAAGGACGTGTTCCGCAAAGCCGGTCTTGACCCGGAGAAACCGCCGAAAACCATGGCGGAGATGAGAGAATATGCCAAGATTATTACGGAGAAGCTGAGCAAGGACGGCGTTTACGGCTTTGCAATGAACTTGAAGAACGGCTACAGTGCCATGTACCGTTCCGTGGACGAGGTGGCAAGACTTTCCGATATGCTCTACTATGACTATAAGACCGGAAAGTTTGACTTTGACCGCTACTCCAAAGTAGTACAGACGTTTGCCGACATTTACAATGATGGTTCCTTCTTCCCGGGCGTGGAGAGTCTGGATATTGATCCGCTGCGTGCACAGTTTGCACTGGGCAATATCGGTATGTATATCTCCGGCTATTGGGAGGTGGCAGTGTATGATTCTCAGTTCCCGACGGAGCAGGACTGGTATGCATGTCAGGTTCCGACCATGGATGGCGTGAAGGGTGTGAATGCCATCAACTCCGCAGGCAGAAGCTTTGTTATGTCCAGCCAGTGCCAGCATCCGGAGGAGGCATGGGAGTTCATTAAATTCATGACCAGCGATGACTATATGATCGGTTATCATGAAAATGGTTATGGCATCATCGTAGTGCCAAGTGTTGCAGCAAAGGCTAAGAACAGCAGTCAGCACGCAGCAGAGTGCTTCTCCCTGACGGATACCGATACCATCGTTCCGCTGACTCCTGAACTGGCCGGTATGGTCATCGAAGGCCAGACCTATGCAGATGCTTATGCAGCAGTCATCATGGGACAGGCAGACCTTGATGAAACGACTAAGAAAATTCAGGAAAGCTACAGCAAAGCACTGGAAGATGCCCTCGCCTCCGGCAGCATCGAGCCAATTGTAGAAAACTAGAAACTAAAAAAGCAGACTTGAGTTAAGATGCCGCGCTGGAACGTATCACCCCAGAGCGGCATTCCTTTGCCGGACATACCGAGTGGATAGAAGAAAGGTTGTGAATTATGAAAACAAAGAGCGGGTTATGGAACAGCATTCTTGAGAATCGTGTCATTTATTTGATGCTGCTTCCCGGACTGTTTTTCCTGGTAGTGTTTGCATTATATCCCATCAGCTGGATTATGAAAAACATGTTTTATCATTATACTTCCTACGGAGATTATGATTTTATCGGCTTGCAGAACTTTGCAAAGCTGGTTACGGACTCTATGTTCTGGAATGCGGTTCTCAATACGGTAATCTACGCCATAGGCAAGATGGTGCTTACCATTCCGATCGCATTTTTGCTGGCCTATGTGCTGAACACGAAATTCAGGGGCCGGATGATTTTCAGGACGGTATTCTTTATGCCGACGATCATCAGCGTATCTGTTATGAGTATGGTGTTTTATCTGATTTTCAACCCGTACAACGGAACTGTGAATCAGATGCTGATGCAGCTTGGGCTGATCGCCCGTCCGATCAACTGGTTTGACGGTAAAATGTCCATGACTACCGTGCTGCTGGTTGCCATCTGGGGTGCGGTAGGAAACTATATGATCTATTTCCTGTCAGGTCTGCAGACCATTCCCAGAGATGTGTATGAGAGTGCGGAGATCGACGGAGCGACGGGCTGGGCAAAGCTTCGTTATATTACCATCCCGATGATGGCTCCCATCACGCAGATGGTTGTGATGCTGGCATTGACTCAGGCATTTAAGGATTATGAAAATATTCTGGTGCTGACCGGCGGCGGCCCCAACGGAAAGACCGAGGTCCTGTACCTTTACATTTACCGGCTGCTGTTCCCCATGGGCGATGCAGGCGGGGCGACCGTGCTCCAGTACGGTTACGGATCTGCCGTTTCCTTTGCAACTGCAGTTTTGGTGGGTGTCATTACCATTTTCTATCTGCGCTGGAGTAAGCGTATGAGCGAGACCTATTAAGGAGGGGCATTATGGATCCAAAAGCAAAGAAATTCACAAAAAAGACCGTGTTGTACGTGACCCTGGCTATCTGTGCAGTGGTTACGATTTATCCGGTATTCTACGCGTTGGTCGGGGGCCTGAAAACCAATATGGAAATGCTGGCAGGCGGTACGCTGCTGCCGAAGGAACCCCAGTTCCAGAACTATAAAACGGTATGGGAAAAGGCAAACTTTGCCCAGTATACCATGAACTCCCTGTTTATGTGTTTCTTTTCCACCCTGGGGGCGGTGATCATCTCTGCGCTGACGGCTTACTGCCTGGAGCGGAGAAAATTCCCGGGAAGAAAAGTGATCTACAGCCTGTATATGGCGACCATGTTTATCGCACTTGGCTCCGTAACCCTGCGCCCGCTTTATCTTCTGGCGGTCAAGGTAAACCTGCACAACACCCTGTGGCCGGTTATCCTGATCAACATCGGTGCTCAGGGAACGAACATTTTCCTGATTACCAAGTTTATCTCGGGGCTGCCAAAGGAACTTGACGAGGCAGCCATGCTGGACGGCTGCGGTCCATTCCGTATTTTCTGGAACGTGCTGCTTCCTCTGCTGAAACCGATTATGGCCGTGGTGGCGCTGTTCCAGTTCCGCCATACCTGGAATGATTATATTACCTCCTCGGTATTTACCATGACCCAGCCTCAGCTGCGTCCGCTGACGGTCGGTGTTGTTCAGCTAAAATACGGTGCGTCTGCGGCGGCCGAGTGGCATCTGATGATGGCGGGAGCAGCAATTTCGATTCTGCCGATGCTGTTGATTTACTGTATCTGTAATAAATATTTCATGACCGGAGTAGTAGACGGCTCTGTGAAAGGATAAGGTATGACAATGAAGAGAACAAATTCCTACATAAACGGACTGATTGCGAAGATGAGTCTGGACCAGAAGGTCGGTGCAATCCTGACACTTGGCTTTGCCGGTGTGGTGCCAAAACAGCACATCTATGATTTTATCGAAAAGTATCAGTGCGGAGGCTTACGTCTTTCCTGCGACATGCGCGCCTTTGGAAGCTATGTCGATCCGAAAAGTGCCAAGACAGTGGTATCCGTAGAGGGGAAGCATGGCATGAAATATAAGGGGGCAGCGCCGGTGTGCACGGCATCCGAGTACAAAGAGGTTCTGGATGATTTACAGCGCGCAGCAAGAAAACGCCCGCTGTCGATTCCCCTGCATTTTTCCTATGATCAGGAAGGCGGAAGCAGCGCGGATTTCTGCTTTGGAGGCGTAAACCTGTTCACGAAGCCGATGGGAATCCGTGCCACCGGCGATCCAAAGCTTGCCTACGAGGTGGCAAAGGCCGTGTCGGAACAGAGCAAAGCGGTGGGCTTTAACTGGGTGCATTCTCCGGTGCTGGATGTGAATTCCGAGCCCAAAAATCCGGAGATCTATACCAGGGCGTACTCGGATTGTGCCGATGAGGTGGCAGAGTATGCGTTGGAGAGCTGCCGCGGGTTTCAGGACGGGAAAATGATTGCCACCGGAAAGCATTTTCCGGGACGGGGACATTCGGACATTGATGCGCATTTCCAGGTGCCGGTGATTGATGTGGATGAAAAAACCATGGAAGAACGAGAGCTTCTGCCTTACAAAAAGCTGATCGCAGCCGGTGTGCTTCCGTCCATCATGATCGCCCACAGTATTTTCCCTGCCATTGATCCGGACAACATTGCAACGGTATCGAAGAAGGTCATTACCGGACTGCTTCGCGAAAAGCTGGGCTTTGACGGTGTCATTACCACAGACAGCATGACCATGGGCGCCATCGCCACCCGTTACGGTGTGGCCAATGCCTGTGCCATGGCTCTGGAGGCCGGGGCCGATCTGGTGCTGATGAAAGCGGAAAACCAGCTGGTGCCGGAGACGATAGAGGCAATAGAAGCCTTTGTGAAGGAAGGACGCATTACCGAGGAAGCGCTTGATGAGAAGGTTTACCGGGTGCTGGATTTGAAATACCGGTATGGTCTGTTCTTTGACCGTGACAATCACAACGTGGTGCCGGAGCAGGTGATCGCCGATCCGGCCATCCGGGAGCTGGCCAGACAGGTAGCCCGCCGGTCGGTGCTGATCGCAAAGCAGGCAGACGGCGGCGTGCTGATCGGCCCGGATGAGAAGGTGCTGGTAGTGGAGCAGAAGGTGAAAAATTACAACGATTTCCAGTGGCATTCGGGAATCCTGTATGAAGACTGCCTGCGCTACAGTGCCAACGTGGACTATCAGGAGACAGACTACACCTACGATGAGAAGGACAAGGCGGCGATCCTCAGCCGGATCGGGGAGTATGACACGATTGTCATGACCAGCTATTTCCTCCGTGGAACACTGAGCAACAAGGACTTTATCGATGAAGTGATTCGCAGCACGGACACGAAGGTCATTGTGGTAACCAATACCCCCTACCCGGAAATTTCCATTCCGGAGCATGCAAACAACGTGGTCGTGACCTTTGCCACGTCCCCGGAGAATATAAAAGTGACGGCCGGTGTGCTGTTTGGAGCCGTGACACCGGAAGGAGAATGGCCAATTGGAAGAACGTTATCTTAATTTGTTAAAAACGTGGTGTGACCGTCTTCTGGATTTCCAGATAGACGGGGTGGAAAGGCTGGACGGAGCAATCCTCTGTCCGGCCTGCATGACGATTCACGGCAGATGTCAGGATCTGATCTATCCGCTCCTGTGTCTGGCGGACCGGACAGGAGAAGAACGGTATCTGACGGCTGCCAGGCGGCTCTTTGTCTGGGGCGGCAGCCTGGTGTGCGACGATGGCAGCTTTTACAATGACGCACAGAGCTCCTGGAACGGGATCACGGTATTTGCGGCGATTGTGCTGTGTGAATCCCTGGAACAGCACGGGCATCTTCTGGATGAGGAAACCCGTGAGGCGTTTGAATGCAGGATGAAGGCGGCAGGCCACTGGATCTATGAAAATCTGACGATGGATTTTGTGACCAACATCAATTACCATGCGACCACGGCGGCCGCCATGGCGCTGCTTGGAAACTATGAGGACCGGGAAGATTACAGGGAGCGCGCCAGAGAAATGGCAGCTTCCTGCCTAAAGCATATTACCGCAGACGGACTGTTCTACGGGGAGGGAAAACCCATGGAGGCAGTCAGCAGAAGAGGGTGCCGCCCGGTAGACATCGGCTACAATGTGGAGGAATCTCTTCCGGCCCTGTTGCAGTACGCGAGGGCCATGAAGGATGAGGAGGCGCTGATCCGGGTGAAGGAGGTGCTTCTGCATCATCTGGAGTTCATGCTGCCGGACGGCGGCTGGGATAACAGCTTTGGCACCCGAAATTTCAAATGGACCTACTGGGGAAGCCGCACCTCCGAGGGCTGCCAGACGGCTTACGGGGTCTGGGGCAGTGAGGAGCCGGTATTTGCGGAGGCAGCCTACCGGAATCTCTGCCTGTATGAGGCCTGCACCACCCGGGACGGACTGCTTGCCGGAGGACCGGACTATGAGCGGTTTGGCGAAGCGGCCTGTGTCCATCATGCATTCTGTCACAGCAAGGCGCTGGCTGCTGCACTGGATGCCGGGATTGGAAGCTGGGAGCGGGAGCAGCTCCCGTCCGAGAAGGCACAGGCGTTGCAGTATTACCCGACCATCGATACATACAAGGTGGCGCAGGGGGACTGGCTGGCGACGGTGACCGGATACGATGTGGAGTATTGTAAGGGCGGTCATGCCACCGGCGGAACCTTGAGCCTGCTGTGGAACAAAGGCTGGGGGCCGGTTATTGCAGCCGGAATGACGGACTATTCCCTCTATGAGGCTCACAACATGCAGCAGGTACAGCGAAAGCATATGCACCGGAGCCTGGTGCCGCGGCTGGAATGGAAGAATGAGAGTGCGGTGTATGCCCAGTGCTATGACGACGAGGCGCAGGTTACCGCAGAGCCGCTGAATGCAGAGGAACCGGGCGTGCGGATGCGCGTTCGGGGGTGTTTAAGAGATATCCGGCATCAGGAGCCGCCGGTTTCCATGCCATATCAGATTACCTTCCAGTTCACGCCGGAAGGAGTGAAAATCAGGATTCAGATGGAACAGCCAGGAAAACCGGTTCATTTCCTTCTGCCGCTGATCGCACCGCACAGTGCCCTCTGCATGGAGGAGCCGATGAGACTGGGGTGGAGAAAGGGCGGAGAGACCGTTGTGCTTCAAACGACGAACCCGGTTCACGCAGCAGCCCCCGTCTTTAATCTGGTGGGCGGCTTTGAGGCGTGGGAATGTGAGATCCCGTTGGATAAGGATGGAAGACTGGAGTGTTCCGTTTGCTGTTCTGCTTTACCGGAAGGCCGGAGTAAGATAAAATAAAAGCAGGCAGATCAAGCCCAAAATAGATAAAATTCCGGAGGCCTCCCTGATGATTAAGAAATTTTTTGCAGACATAAAAGTAGGAAATAAGATGGCACTGGTGGCGCTGGTGTCCATCCTGTTTGTATGGATCGGTCTGGTGCTGGTGGCGGTGCACAGCATCTACCACATGTATTCCAGAAAGACGGACCGGATCGTGGAACAGACGGCAAAGCTGACGTCCAAATACGTGAATACGGAATACACCAATATCATCAATCTGGCCCACTACAGCGCGGTCGGCGATGAAATGCAGATGGCGCTGCGGCTCGATGTCAGCCGGAGCAATCAGAATTATATCGCGGCCCAGTCCATGATCGGTCCGATTCTGACCCAGCTGCAATTCCAGAATGAGTTCATTGATTCCGCGCAGGTGCTGATCAAGGGACGGTGGTTCTACGATGATAATTCTGCAACCACCGGACTGGTTCAGCCGGAGCTGGATGCCATGGTGGATGAGGCCGAGGGGCGGCTTTTGATCTACTGGTCGGAAAAGAGCATTTACAACCCGGGCACCGGACACCAGGTCATGCCGATCATTATGCGGGTTCCAAACGGCAGCATGTCCAGTAAGGATGAGGCCTACATGGTGGTCAATATCAATGTAAACAAGATGTTTTCCTATTTAAAGGAGCTGGAGCACAGCACCGGCTGCAGCCTGGTCATTCACAACGGGGAGCATGTGATCTTCGGGGACGAAGCGTTGTTTGCCAA
Organism: Lachnospiraceae bacterium; assembly: GCA_028693165.1. Classification (GTDB taxonomy): domain Bacteria; phylum Bacillota; class Clostridia; order Lachnospirales; family Lachnospiraceae; genus Brotaphodocola. The sequence goes on from JAQUVX010000003.1 coordinate 88,779, forward strand.
GATGGAGGGGCCGAAGTATATCATTCGGGAGACGGGGATTCACATCAATGACTGGATGCTAAGCTGTGTCATGGACCGGGCGGGAATGTTCGCGGAGCTTTACCGGACGGTGCTGCAGATGCTGGCGATCTCACTGCTGATTGCCATTTTCTGTGTGCTGATGGCTGTCTGGGTAGGACGGTCGGTCACCAGACCGCTTGGGAAGCTGATGGAGCAGGTACAGCTGTTTGAGAGCGGCGATTTTGGTGCCAGATCTACACTTTACGGCAAGGATGAGATCGGTCAGCTCGGAAACAGCTTCAATTCCATGTGCGACCAGATCGCCGAGGATATCCGAATGCTGGAGGCGGAAAAGGAGCAGGTAAAACGGGTGGAGGAGAATATCCGAAAGGAAGAAATGAAGGTTCTCCAGGCCCAGATCAACCCGCATTTTCTCTACAATGCGCTGGATTCACTCTATTGGTATTCCCTGTCCGGCAGACAGGCCGAGATCGGACAGATCGTGGTGGATTTGTCGCAGATGCTCAGGATCGGACTGAGCAAGGGCTCCGAAGAAATTACGGTGGAACAGGAATTAAAGCATGTGGAGAATTATCTTCGGATTCAGAAGGTCATTTTTAACGATAAATTTGATTTTGAACTGGAGCATGATGAGGCGATCCTGCCATACCGGATCGTGAAAATCCTATTGCAGCCTTTGGCGGAGAACAGTCTGGTACACGGGTTTGCCGATATGGAAAAGGGCGGAAGGATCAAGATATCTGCCCGGGTCGAGGGCGGCGAGGGCGTATTTTCCGTGGAGGACAATGGCTGCGGCTTTGAGCGGGCTGCGAAGAACGCGCCAACGAAGTTCTCCGGTTATGCACTGAAGAACATCAATAAGCGGATTGCCCTGCATTACAATGAAGGGGCTACGTTAAAAATAGAAAGCGTTCCTTATGAAAAGACACGGGTTGAGATTCGGATCGCTTTGGAAATGATGGGGGAGAGGGATGTTTAAGCTGGTACTGGTGGATGACAAAAAAGATATTGTACAGGGAATAGCCGCCGCTGTGGACTGGGCGTCCATGGAGGTGGAGACGGTGTGCTTTTACAATGGGCGCGATGCCAGGGACTATCTGCTGGAGGAACAGGCGGATATGGTCATTTCCGATATCCGCATGCCGTTTTTAAGCGGACTGGAGCTGGCTAGGGAGGTTCTGGCAAAATATCCGCAGATCCGGTTCATTCTGCTGACGGGCTATGATGAATTTTCCTACGCCAGAGATGCGATCCGTCTTGGCATCGTGGAATATTTATCAAAACCGGTCAAAATTGAGGAGATCAAGGAGCTGGTCTGCAGGGAAAAAGCCAGAGCCGCGGAGCTTAAACAGCACGCGTTTTCCCAGAAGGATATCCAGCTGCGCTACAACCGGAGTCTGCCGCTGGTCAAGAGCCGCTGGATTCATAAATTTTTAAAGGGCGACGAGGAATTTGACCGGGAGACCGTGGAAGCAAAACTGCTTGAATTTGGGGTGGATCTGGACGCAGAACATCTGCTGGCAGTGCTCATGGAGGTGGACAGAGGCCAGGAAACCGATGAGCTGATGCAGTATGCCATGGAAAATATCGGCAAGGAAATTCTGTTTGCCGAGCATCCCTGTGAGACCTTTTGCATGGAAAACGGGCGTGTGCTGTTTCTGATTTCCTATCCGGCTGCAGTCAATAAAAGCTTTATCTACTATCAGCTTTATCAGCCGCTGATGAAAATCCAGTCGGCCTTTTGCGAGTATTTCCGGATGACCATTTCCATTGGAATCGGGGATGTGATCGAGGGCGTGGAGGGCGTGCGGGAATCGTGCAGGCAGGCGGCGGCCGCTTTGGATTATAAGTTTTACCTGGGAAACAGCAAGATCATCTCGCCCATGGACATACCGCGCGGGCAGGACGGTCAGAAAAGCGAGTATCCTCATGCGGCGGAGCAGGAGCTTTTAAGCGGGATCAGGGAACACAGCCAGGATGTCGAAGCACGGCTTGAGGCGTATTTTCAAGCGCTTCGGACCTTCCAGGGGATTGCACCGGCAAGACTTCAGGAGATTATGATGGAGGTCTTGCTTCAGATCTGCAATCTTTGCAGCAATGAGGTGGAGTTTCACATGGTGGACGTGCTGGAGGAATTTCGCCATCAGAAAACCCTCGACGATATGCAGCAGTGGCTGCTGAATTTTATCCGCAGTATGACAGGGCCGTCGGAGGAGGAGGGAAACTCCGATCTCCAGCGCAACATTTTGAAGGTAAAGCTTTACATGGACGAGCATTATACGGAGAATATTACGCTGAAGAAAATGGCCGACTACGTGTATTTAAGTCCGTCCTACCTGTCATTTTCCTTTAAGGAGATTTTGGGTGTGAATTTCAACGAATATCTGGGCCGGCTGCGGATTGAGAAGGCCAAGGAGCTGCTTGGCTCGACCAATTACCGGGTCTATGAGGTCTGCAGTATGGTGGGCTATTCGGACAAAAAATATTTTACGGATTTGTTTCGGCGCTATACTGGAATGCTGCCAAAGGAATGGGCGAGAAAGGAAAAAGAGGAATGATGTGGGTAGAGGAGATTTTGGAAAAGCTGGATCATAAGCTGGAGGCAGAGTGCGGACGGATGGGACATAAAATCCCTTACATAGCACAGGACGGACATTATCAGGCGGATATGCGCGATGTGAATCTGTCCTGGTGGACCAACGGTTTCTGGGCGGGAATGCTCTGGCAGATGTATCACGCTACGGGCAAGGACTGCTATAAGACGGTTGCGGAATATACGGAAGAGGCGCTGGACGGAGCCCTGGAGAATTTTGAGGGACTTCATCATGATGTGGGCTTTATGTGGATGCTTTCCGCAGCCGCGGATTATGGACAGACCGGCAATCCGGCGGCACGGCGCAGAGCGCTCCACGCGGCGACCCTGCTGGCAGGACGCTACAACCCGGATGCGCAGTTTATCCGGGCCTGGAATCAGGACAAGACCGGCTGGATGATCATAGACTGTATGATGAATCTTTCGCTGCTGTTCTGGGCGGCCAGAGAGACCGGGGACGTGCGGTTTTCCAAGATTGCCTGTCATCATGCGGACACGGCAGCCAGGGTGCTGATGCGGGAGGACGGTTCCTGCAATCATATCGCCGTCTTAAATCCGGAAAACGGAGAACTTTTGGAGACACCGGCCGGGCAGGGCTATGCGCCGGGTTCCTCGTGGTCACGGGGACAGGCCTGGGCGGTTTACGGGTTTGCGCTGGCGTTTCGTAATTCTGGAAATGCGCGGTATCTGGATATTGCCAAGCGGGCGGCCCATTACTTTATCGCAAATGTGGGGATGACGGGATTTGTATCGCTGGTTGATTTCCGCGCGCCCAAGGAACCGGTGCAGTGGGACACCACGGCGACCGCCTGCGCCGCCTGCGGTCTTTTGGAGATTGCCGGACTGGTGGAGGAGCCGGAACAGGAGCTGTATGCATTTTACGGAGAGCAGATCCTTCATGCACTTGCCAAATACCATCTGGATCTGGAACCGGAGCGGGACGGAATTCTGCAAAATGGCACTGCGGCCTATCACAGGGAAGAGGATACGCAGGTGCGGATTATTTACGGAGATTACTTTTTCACGGAAGGCATTTTAAGACTGCTGAATCAGCAGATTACAATCTGGTAAAGACGGAGGTTTCAGGAGCAATGGTCAATCAGTTGCAGTTATTTGAAAAGAGAAGGGAATTTTTGGTATGTGTGGATTCGGATGGGTGTGCCATGGATACCATGGATGTGAAGCATGAGACCTGTTTTGGACCGCGGATGATTGAACTTTGGGGGCTGGAGGCACACCGGAAGGAGATTCAGGCTTATTGGAACGAGGTGAATCTCTATTGCATGACACGCGGGATCAACCGGTTTCTGGGACTTTCTCTGGTGTTGCAGGATGTGGAGAAGCAGTACCCGGACAGCCCGGTGGGTGATCTGACTGCGTTTCAGGCCTGGGTGGAGAGCGGAAAACCTCTGTCGGAACGTTCGCTCGCGGAGGAAATCCGGCGGGTGAGCGAAGAGACGGCTGCGGGGGACACCGTGCTTGAGCGGGCGCTCCTCTGGTCGCAGCAGGTAAACAGCTCCATTGCAAAACTGCCAAAAGAGGCGGGGAAGGCATTTGCCGGAGTGCGGGAGGTGCTGGAACGGATACATCAATACGCAGACACAGCGGTGGTTTCCTCTGCCAATCAGCTGGCCGTGGAGGAGGAATGGACCCGCTGCGGGCTGATCGGTCATATTGACGGCCTGTTTACCCAGGATGCGGGAAGCAAAAAGCATTGCATCGAAGAGCTTGCAAAGCTTGGCTACAAACCGGAACACATCTTGATGGTCGGGGATGCACCGGGCGATCTGGAAGCGGCCAGGGCAAACAATGTGCTGTTTTATCCGATCCGGGTGCGGAAGGAGAAGGAGAGCTGGGAAAGGCTTGGCAGGGAAGGGCTGGAAACATTTCTGCATGACACCTATGCCGGGGCGTATCAGCAGGATCAGATTCAGGCCTTCCAGAAAAATCTTTCCGGGAAACAGGAACAGATCGGCGTGCCGCTGGAAGGGTTTGATGCGATCTGCCGGAGAGCGGCAGCCGAGGGGGCCGTGCTGCTCCAGAATCAGGATCAGGTGCTGCCGCTTCCTGCCGGAGCCCGGGTTTCCATCTTTGGCCGGGCGCAGATCGATTATTATAAGACAGGCACCGGTTCGGGCGGATCGGTCAATGTGCCTTATACCGTCAACATTCTGGAAGGAATGCGGGAGCAGAAGGCAGTGGAGGTAAACGAGGAGCTGGCGGGAATTTACGAAGACTGGCTGGAGGCGCACCCCCACGATAACGGCGGTGGCGGCTGGGCCAGCGAACCGCTCTGCCAGGAGGAGATGCCGGTAACGCAGGCGATGGCTGCCCAGGCGCGCGCCTGCTCGGATGTGGCGGTTCTGGTGATCGGAAGAACGGCGGGAGAATCGCAGGACTGCCAGGACACGCCGGGAAGTCTGCTTCTGACGGAAACCGAAATCACCATGCTCCAGACGGTGTGTGAGTATTTTGAGAAGACGGTGGTGCTGCTCAATGTTCCCGGAATCATGGATATGGAATGGCTGGAAACACTGCCGTGCCGGTACCCGGTAAAGAGTGTTCTCTATGTGTGGCAGGGGGGCATGATGGGCGGTGCGGCAGTGGCCGATCTGCTGAATGGAAGCTGCCTGCCGTCTGGAAAGCTTACGGACACGATCGCCAGATCTCTGGCAGATTATCCTTCGGAGGCCAACTACGGGGATGCGGTACAAAATCGTTATCAGGAAGACATCTATGTGGGCTACCGGTATTTTGAAACCTTTTGCCCGGAGACAGTGCGGTATCCGTTTGGATACGGTCTGACCTACACGGATTTTTCGGTGATGCCGGTGGGTGGTGTGGTAAAACATGACGGTGCGGAGTTTGTGTTTACCGTGGCAGTAAAAAATACAGGAGCGCTTTATGCGGGCCGGGAGGTGGTTCAGCTTTATGTGGAGGCACCGCAGGGAGCGCTGGGAAAACCGGTGAGAAGTCTGGTGGGATTTGCAAAGACCCGTCAGCTGCTGCCGGGAGAGGAACAAACACTGGCGATCACGGTACTTCAAAAGGACATGGCATCCTACGATGACAGCGGCGTGACGGGGCATCCCTTTGCGTGGGTTCTGGAAGCAGGAGCGTATCATTTTTATGTGGGAACCGATGTGAGAAACGGACAGCCGGTGCCAGTGGACGGTAAGGCGGCCTTTACGCTTGATGAGACGGTGGTTCTGGAACAGCTGGAATCAGCGATGGCACCGTCGGTGGCCTTTACGAGAATGCGGCCGGGGACTGCGAGTCGGTCGGCTGCGGGAAGGGAGGTCTATCAGCCGGTCTATGAGGAGGTTCCGCAGCGCGGGTATGATCTGGAGGCGCGGATTCGGGAACGTCTGCCAAAAGCACTCCCACAGACAGGCAGCCGCGGGATCCGTCTGAGAGATGTGGCGGGCAAAACGGCCACGATGGAGGCGTTTGTGGCGCAGTTTACCACAGAAGAGCTGGCTACGCTGGTCCGTGGGGAGGGCATGGGCAATCCCAGGGTTACCCCGGGGACGGCTTCTGCATTCGGCGGTGTGGGGGACAGCCTTTTAAATTATGGCCTTCCCATGGCCTGTACCTCTGACGGCCCCTCCGGCATTCGGATGGAGGGAGGCGCAAAGGCGACGCTGATGCCCACGGGAACCCTGCTTGCCTGCACCTGGGATCGGGAGCTGGTGGAAGAACTGTACCGGTATGAGGGCAGAGAACTCAAGCGCAACCAGATTGATCTGCTGCTGGGACCGGGCATGAACCTGCACCGGAATCCGCGAAACGGCCGCAATTATGAGTATTATTCGGAAGATCCGTTCCTGACCGGAAGCATGGCGGGTGCGGTGATCCGCGGGATCCAGTCCCAGGGAACCTACGGGGTGCCGAAGCATTTGTTGTGCAATAATCAGGAAAAGGAGCGCTCCTTTGTGGATGCCGTGGTTTCGGAGCGTGCATTGCGGGAATTATATTTAAAAGGCTTTGAGATGGTCGTTCGGCGGGATGGAGCAAAGGCAGTCATGACCTCCTACAATCCGGTCAACGGCTACTGGTCCGCATCCAATTACGATCTGAATACGACAGTGCTGCGAAAGCAATGGAATTTTGACGGAATCGTCATGACCGACTGGTGGGCGAAGATGAATGATGTGGTGGAGAAGGGCGAGGCCGTACGGACCACCCTGCGCAACATGGTGCGTTCGCAGAATGATCTCTACATGGTGGTCAGCAATGGCGGGGCCGAGATCAATGCTTCCGGCGACGATCTTCTGGAAGCCGTGCAGCAGGGAAGGCTGACCGTTGGCGAGCTGCAGCGCTGTGCCTGCAATATCTGCCGATTCCTGATCACGACACCGGTGTTTCAGAGCGGCCGTGATTTTTCAACGGAGATAAAACAGATCAGCGCAAAAACGTGGCCATGCGAAGTGAAAGCGGAAGACGGTCAGGAATCGGTCGCTGTCTGTATGAACGAACCGGTTTATGTGAAGATAGCGGAGACAGGCACCTATCACGTACTGGCAAGCTTCATGTCCGAGGAGTCCAAGATGGCCCAGACGACCTCCAGCATCCTGTTGAACGGAGAACAGCTGAGCATCTTCCAGGCCAACGGAACCAAGGGCGAGTGGGTCGTGCAAAAGGTAATCAAAGCCACCATCGAGGCAGGAATCTATGAACTCGAGGTGCGCATGCTGAAACCGGGGACGGTGGTGCGGTGGCTGAAATTTGTGAAGGTGGAATAAATTGTGCCTTTAAGCCAATCGGATGCGATTCATAGGGACAGCAATGCTTCTGTAATTATAAATGAAATAAAGAAAGAACCCTGGAAAATCGAATCATGTTTTCCGGGTTCTTTTTTTGCCCATACAGGTTTTATGCTCATACATGATTTTTCTTCCTCCGGGCCATACTAGAGCAATGGAGTGTGACATAAGGAGGAAACAGGGATGTGGAAACGAAAAAATTATTCGATGGAAGCGGCCGGCTGCTGGCTGCTTACGGTCTGTCTGCTGCTTGCGGTCTGCCTGTTCTCGGCGGCTACGCTGAGCGGTTGTGCCAGCGCGACTGGGGGAAAACGGATTGTGCGGATCTCTCATGGACAGTCGGAGGAGCACCCGGAGCATATCGGCCTGCTGGCTTTTAAAAATTATGTGGAAGAACGATTGGGCGACCGCTATGAGGTTCAGATTTATCCCAATGAGATTCTGGGAGCGGCACAGAAGGCGATTGAACTGACGCAAACCGGAGCCATTGATTTCGTGGTGGCGGGAACGGCGAATCTGGAGACCTTTGACAAAACCTACGAGATCTTCAGCATGCCGTATCTGTTTCGCTCAGAAGAAATCTATCAGAATTTCATGAACAATCGGGAATATATGGAAACCATCTACACTTCCACCGATGAATCTGGTCTGGAGGTGCTGACCTGGTACAATGCCGGGACGCGAAATTTCTATGCCAAGAAGCCGATTCGCACACCGGAGGACCTGCGCGGGCTGAAGATCCGCGTGCAGCAGAGCCCGGCCAGCGTTAACATGGTCAAAACCTTCGGCGCGGCTGCTTCCCCCATGGGGTTTGGTGAGGTGTATACGGCGATTCAGCAGGGTGTCATCGATGGGGCGGAAAATAATGAGCTGGCGCTGACCAACAACAAGCACGGTGAGGTGGCAAAATATTTCAGCTACGACATGCATCAGATGGTACCGGATATGCTGATTGGCAATCTCCGCTTTTTGCAGGGACTGAGTGCGGAAGAATTTGCAGTCTTTCGCGATGCGGCAATCCTATCGACGCAGGTGGAGATGGAGGCGTGGGAACAGGGGGTGGAGGCGGCAAAGCAGACGGCAGCACGCGATATGGGGGTGGAGTTCATCCAGGTAGACGTGACGCAATTTCAGGATAAAGTGCGCGGACTACAGGCAGAGATGGTCGAGAAGAATCCAAAGATCGGCGCAATCTATGAGCGGGCTCAGAGTGCCAACCAGAGCGCGAACCAGAGCGCCCCGGAAACCGATCCGGAGCCCCATTCATCGATCGCCCCTGCGGAAGGAGGGAAGACATCATGAAATTACTGCATACAATTCGGGATACGCTGCTTGGCATCATTGGCGGGGCCGCGGTGATCCTCCTTGCGTTCATGACCGTGGTGGGAACCTGGCAGATCGTGTCCCGCTATGTGTTCAACCGCCCAAGCACCGTGTCAGAGGAGCTTCTGACCTATTCCTTTGCGTGGATGGCTCTGCTTTCTTCTGCCTATGTCTTTGGGAAGCGCGATCATATGCGGATGGGATTTTTGGCCGATAAGGCAGGGGAGCGCGCGCGACGATTTCTGGGAGTTGCGGCGGATGTCTGTGCGTTCGCCTTTGCTGCGGTGGTCATGGTTTATGGCGGCGTGGAGATCACGCGGCTTACTATGACGCAGGTGACAGCCTCTCTGCAGATTCCCATGGGTTATATTTATGTGATCCTGCCTGCGGCGGGCTTTTTGATTATGTTTTTCAGCCTGGTCAATGCCTGTGATGTGCTGACAGGAGCTTACAGTGGAATCTGGCGGGACGGGAAGGAGGCTGAGAAAGCATGAGTATTGCATTGATGTCTGGAATAATCATTTTTATCGTACTTCTGATCCTGCTGCTGGCGGGAGTGCCGATTGCGGTATCTCTGGGAATTTCCTCCATTCTGGCGATTCTGCCGACGCTTGATCGGGCGGCGGCCGTCGTGACCGGTGCACAGCGGATTTTTTCCGGGATTTCGGTATTCAGTCTGCTGGCGATTCCTTTTTTCATTCTTGCAGGCAATATTATGAATCGGGGCGGTATCGCCGTCCGCCTGATCAATCTGGCGAAACTGGCGACCGGGCGGATTCCCGGCGCGCTGGCTCACACCAATGCAGTGGCGAATATGCTCTTTGGCTCCATCTCCGGTTCCGGCACCGCGGCGGCCTCTGCGATGGGTTCCATCATCGGTCCGATCGAGGAGGCAGAAGGGTACGACCGGGAATTCTCTGCTTCTGCCAACATTGCGACCGCGCCGACGGGGCTTTTGATTCCGCCGAGCAACGTGATGATCACCTATTCGCTGGTCAGCGGAGGAACCTCGGTGGCGGCGCTGTTTATGGGCGGCTATATCCCGGGATTTCTGTGGGGACTGGCCTGTATGGTCGTCATCTATTTCTTTGCGCGTCAGAGGGGATATCGGAGCACGAAGACATTTGAGGGAAAAGAAAAGTGGAAGGTGGTACTGGATGCGATCCCCAGCCTGCTACTGATCGTGGTAGTGATCGGAGGAATTGTCGGCGGTATTTTTACGGCGACGGAAGGATCGGTGGTGGCGGTGGTTTATACGCTGATTCTGTCACTGTTTTTCTATCGGACCATCCGCGTTCGGGAACTGCCGGATATTTTTCTGGGAAGTGCCGAGATGACCGGCATCATCATCTTTCTGATCGGCGTTTCCAGCATCATGTCCTGGGTCATGGCATTTACCGGAATTCCCAATCTGGTGGCAAATACACTGCTTGGAGTCAGCAACAGCCGAATCGTCATTTTTTTGATCATCAATGTGATCCTGCTGGTGGTGGGAACGTTCATGGATATGACTCCGGCGACACTGATCTTTACGCCGATCTTTCTTCCAATCTGTCAGAAGCTCGGTATGCACACGGTGCATTTCGGGATCATGATGATTTTTAATCTCTGTATCGGAACCATTACACCGCCCGTGGGCACGACGCTGTTTGTGGGGGTAAAAGTAGGAAAGACCACCATTGAGAAGGTGGTCCGTCCGCTGCTATGGTATTTTTTTGCAATCTTTCTGGTGCTGTTGCTTGTGACTTATGTGCCGGGGCTGTCGCTGTGGCTGCCGGGATTGTTTGGTTATATTTAAGCCAGGGCTTTAGGATAATTTCTTCAATGCCGCGAGAAATGCGTCAACGCCGTCCTGTCTGGTGGCCCAGGAGGTTACCAGGCGGATGCAGGTGTGGCGCTCGTCAATGACAAGCTGGGTGGAGAACAGAAAATCCTTTGCCAGAGCTTCCAACACGGAGTTTGGCAAAACCGGGAACAGCTGGTTGGTCATGGAGTTCCAGTGGAAGGAATAGCCGCACTCTGTGATTCCGCGGCGCAGCTGGTCAGCCATCTCATTCGCGTGAGCGGCCAGGTCGTAGAAGAGATGGTTCTGGAACAGCTCCTCAAACTGAATACCGAGAAGCCAACCCTTGGCTAACATGGCACCGTGCTGCTTGATGATGTAACGGAAATCTGTTTTCAAATCCGGGTGGCTGATAATCATGGTTTCGCCGAACAAGGCGCCGTTTTTTGTGCCGCCGATGTAGAATAAATCGGTCAGGCGCGCGATATCAGCCAGAGTCAGGTCGTTGACAGAGCTGGTCAGAGCTGCACCCATGCGGGCACCGTCCATAAAGAGATAAAGCTGGTGCTGTCTGCAGAATGCGGAGATGGTCTCCAGCTCTGCTTTCGTGTACTGGGTGCCAACCTCGGTAGAGTTGGAGATGTAAACCATCTTCGGCTGAACCATATGCTCATCGCTGTGCCAGTCGAGCGCTTTCTGGATATGCGCGGTGGTCAGCTTACCGTCCGTGGTCGGCTGTCCCAGCACCTTGTGGCCGGTTGCTTCGATGGCGCCGGTCTCATGGACGTTGATGTGCCCGGTCTCTGCGCAGATGACTGCCTGATGCGGGCGAAGCGCACAGCAGATGCCAAGCAGATTGGTCTGTGTACCGCCGACAAGGATATGGACGTCCACATCCTCCCGCTGTATCTCATGCCGGATCAGCTCCTTCGCGTGATTCGTGTGACGATCGAGACTGTACCCGTCATTCTGAATCAGATTGGTTTCCATCATAGCCTGAAGAATGCGCGGATGTGCGCCTTCGCTGTAATCATTATTAAAGCTGTATATCATTGGGAAATCCTCCTTTATCCGGATGCGTTTATTTCTAACGGTCAGTATAGCACAGGAGTTTGGGCGTGTCAAAATGATTGAACAGGAATATTGGAGAAACGAGTGTCTTCCTGTGAAAGACACACAAGCCCATAAAACGCACAATTTAGCGAAACAAAGTGGTATAGTGATAAAATATACAGAATATATATTTACAAAATGAAGAGAAGTGGTATAATTAGAACAAAGGTGTGCCGTGGACGGCGGACATATACGGTGCAGCCTTTCAATCTGTCAAATAAGGAGGTAGTATGGAGAAGACAAATGAAAAGTATGCAGCGTACATTCAGATTCTGAAAGAAGAACTGATCCCGGCCATGGGCTGTACGGAGCCGATCGCGCTGGCATACGCTGCGGCCAGGGCGCGTGAGGTATTGGGAGAGATACCGGATCGCGTGCTGATCGAGGCAAGCGGAAGCATCATCAAGAACGTGAAGTCGGTTATTGTTCCAAACACCAACCATTTAAAAGGGATACCTGCGGCAGCGGCGGCAGGCATCATTGCAGGACGTCCGGACAAAGAGCTGGAGGTTATTGCACAGGTAAGTGAAGAACAGATCGAACAGATGAAGGTGTTTCTCGAAAAGACTCCAATCGAGGTGGAGCATGTAGACAACGGCATTACCTTTGACATCATCGTGACACTGTACAGGGGAGCGTCTTATGCGAAGGTAAGAATTGCCAATTACCATACCAACATCGTGCTGATTGAGAAGGATGGCAAGGTAAGTTTGGAGATTCCGGTAGAGGGTGAGGGCGAAGAAGGACTGACAGACCGCTCGCTGCTCAACATGGCGGATATCTGGGATTTCGTCAATACCGTGGATATCGAGGATGTAAGAGAAGTTCTCCAGCGTCAGGTGGAGTACAACATGGCGATCGCAAATGAAGGCATGAAGGGCGATTACGGTGCCAATATTGGAAAGGTTCTGATCGATACCTATGATGATGATGTGAGAACCAGAGCGAAAGCGATGGCGGCGGCCGGCTCCGATGCGCGGATGAACGGCTGCGAGCTTCCGGTTGTGATCAATTCAGGGAGTGGCAATCAGGGCATTACCGTATCCGTACCGGTGGTGGTGTATGCGAAGCACCGGGAGGCCAGCGAGGAAGAGATGTATCGGGCGCTGACCTTGTCCAACCTGGTAGCAATCCACCAGAAAACCGGCATCGGAAGGCTGTCTGCATATTGCGGCGCGGTATGTGCCGGAGCGGCGGCCGGAGCGGGAATCGCCTATCTGTGCGGCGGCGGCTATGCCGAGGTCTGCCACACCGTTGTCAATGCACTTGCAATCGTATCCGGAATGATCTGCGATGGAGCCAAGGCTTCCTGCGCGGCGAAGATTGCATCCTCGGTGGATGCAGGTATTCTGGGATACAACATGTATAAGCGCGGTCAGCAATTCTATGGAGGGGATGGAATTGTAGAAAAGGGCGTCGAGAACACCATACATAATGTGGGACGCCTTGGAAGAGAAGGCATGCGCGAGACAAACGAAGAGATCATCAAAATTATGGTAGGGGAAGACAGCTGATTCTGAAAAAACAGGATCGCTGTCATGAAAGGAGAACATTCATGAAAAAGTTTCTGACAAGTTTGCCGGCAAAGCTTTTGATCGGCGTGGTTCTTGGTATCCTGGCTGGACAGGTATTTGGGGAAGGCTTTATGCATGTTATTGTTACATTGAAGTACATTTTAAATCAGATGATCGTGTTCTGTGTACCGCTGATCATTATCGGATTTATCGCTCCTTCCATTACCAAGCTGGGCAATAATGCATCCCGCATGTTGGGTGTGGCGCTGGTATGTGCGTACACATCTTCTCTGGGTGCGGCACTATTTTCCATGGTAGCCGGATTTATTCTGATTCCGTTTCTGTCCATCGCAACGACGGTTGACGGACTGAAGGAACTGCCGGCGATCGTATTCCAGTTGGATATTCCTCAGATTATGCCGGTTATGAGTGCTTTGGTATTCTCCGTGCTGATCGGTCTTGCAGCAACCTGGACAAAGGCGATTACGATCACGACGATGCTCGATGAATTCCAGAAGATCGTTCTGGGAATTGTTACGAAAGTGGTTATTCCGATCCTGCCGATCTTCATCGCGTTTACCTTCTGCGCACTGTCCTACGAAGGTACGATCACGAAGCAGCTTCCGGTATTCTTGAAGGTAGTTGTGATCGTTATGATCGGACATTTCATCTGGATGACGCTGCTGTATGCAATCGGTGGTGCGTATTCCGGTTCTAACCCGATGGACGTTGTGAAGAACTACGGACCGGCTTATATCACAGCAGTCGGAACGATGTCTTCTGCGGCAACCCTGGCAGTAGCTCTGCGCTGCGCAAAGAAATGTAAATCACTGCGCAGTGATATGGTAGATTTTGGTATTCCGTTATTTGCAAATATTCATCTGTGTGGTTCGGTTCTGACGGAGGTATTCTTCGTCATGACGATTTCCAAGATCCTTTATGGCTCCGTGCCATCGGCAGGAACGATGATTCTGTTCTGCGCACTGCTGGGAATCTTTGCAATCGGCGCACCGGGTGTTCCTGGCGGAACGGTTATGGCTTCCCTGGGTCTGATCACCGGCGTACTTGGATTTGATGAGACCGGTACGGCTCTGATGCTGACCATCTTTGCTCTGCAGGACAGCTTTGGTACCGCATGTAACGTAACCGGCGATGGCGCTTTGACCATGATCCTGACCGGATATGCGAAGAAGCATCATATTGAAGAGCAGAATATTTCCGTAGATCTGTAATGCGGACAGTTGTTTGACGAAAGTTGGGGCAGCGATGTGGTTTTCCATGTCGCTGCCCTTTTCTTTTACGTGCAAATCAGTTATACTGGAAGAAGATAAGGACGTGTGATGAAACCAAAAGAAGGAGGAATCTTTATGAAATGGAATCCTGTAATTGCAATCGCGAGACAGTTTGGAAGCGGCGGGCATGAGATCGGTGAGCGGGTGGCCGAAAAGCTGGGACTTCCCTGCTATGACCGTGCTTTGATCGATCTGGCTTCGCAGAAGCTGGGCGTGGATCAGTATGATCTGGAACAGGTGGACGAGGCGGCGCTCAACCGTTTTCTTGCCGTTTATCAGGTGCCGGAGAAGGCAAATCCAATCACCGGAAGCGGGATGACGCTGAATGACAGTTTGTATATGGCGCAGTGTGAAATCATCGAAGCACTGGCGCTGAAAGGTCCCTGTGTGATTGTGGGGCGCACGGCAGGAGAAGTGCTGGAGAAGAATCCGAGATGTATCAACATATTCATTGGAGCATCGAAAGAGGACCGGGCCAAACGGATCGCAGAGCGCTATGAACTCACGGAGCGGGAGGCGGCAGAGGCCATTCGCCGCGTGGACCGGAAACGGAAATTTTATTATGAGACCTATACGGACAAGGTGTGGGGCAGTCTGGAATCCTACGATATCATGCTGAATGTGAGTGACCTTGGCATAGAGGGCACGGTGGAGTGGATTGCCAAGCTGTATGAGACCGTTTAAGGAAAGCAGAACAGAAACCAGAGTGAACAGGCAGGAGTGAGTGTATCATGGAGAGACAGAATCGGGAAACACAGAATCAGACATCACAAAATCAGGCATCACAGCCGCATAAACGCCGGGTGCGTTACAAAGGAACGCACCCGAGAACTTATCAGGAGAAATACAAGGAGCTGCAGCCGGAGAAATACCAGGACACGGTTGAGCATGTGATGCAGAAGGGCGGAACACCGGCCGGTATGCATATCTCGATCTGTGTGAAAGAGATTCTGGATTTCCTTCAAATCAAGCCGGGACAGAAGGGGCTGGATGCCACGCTGGGTTACGGCGGCCATACCCGAAGGATGCTGGAGTGTCTGGAGGGGAAGGGACACATCTACGCGCTGGACGTGGATGCGGTCGAGCTGGCAAAGACGCGGGAGCGGCTGGCTGGATTTGGCTATGGGCCGGAGATTCTTACGGTGATCGAGATGAATTTTGCCAATCTCGGACAGGTGGCGGCAGAGCACGGGCCGTTTGATTTTGTGTTGGCAGATCTTGGCGTGTCCTCCATGCAGATTGATAATCCAGAGCGTGGATTTTCCTACAAGACGGACGGGCCGCTGGATCTGAGACTGAATCCGACCGCCGGAACCACGGCTGCACAGCGGCTTTTGGAAGTGACCGAGGAGGAACTGGCGGGCATGCTTTATGAGAATTCGGACGAGCCGTATGCGGAGGAGATTGCCCATGCAGTGATGGCACAAATCAAAGCGGGAAGACCGGTGGATACCACCACGCGCCTGCGTCAGCTGATCGGGGAGGCGCTTGCATTTGTGCCGGAGGCAGACCGAACCGAGGCAGTGAAGAAGTCCTGTCAGAGAAGCTTTCAGGCACTCCGCATCGATGTGAACAGTGAGTTTGAGGTATTATATGCATTTCTGGACAGCCTGCCGGACGCGCTGGCATCGGGCGGGAGAGTGGCGGTGCTGACCTTTCATTCCGGAGAGGACCGGCTGGTCAAGAAATCCTTTAAACAGATGAAAAAGGCCGGGATATACAGTGAAATCTGTGAAGAGGTGATCCGCCCGTCCGCGGAGGAATGTGTCCGAAACAGCCGGGCGAGATCGACCAAGATGAGATGGGCGATTCGTGCATAATTTCGCATTATAGATATTGCGTCCAGAACCAGGAAAAAAAGAAGACCAGGACCAGTCCCGGAAGCATATTTAAGACCTGCGATTTCTTGATACCGGAGATCTTCAGACCCACGGCAAGGGTGATGACACCGCCCAGGGCCTTGAAATCATTCATCATGCTGTTGGTCATGAAGGGATAAATCAATTCAGAGCTGTAGTATAGAATCAGCTGCACAAGAAGCTGCGGGATGGCAACCAGCGCCAGCATATAGCCGATGGTACTGCCAAAGATGACCGCGGTAAAGAAATCCAGCACCGTTTTTGCGTATAAAATAGAATGATCCTGCGTGATGCCGGACATGATGGCTCCGAATATGCCGGTTCCGCTGAAACAGAACAGGACGACCATGCTGACCAGCTGTTCCATACGTTCTTTGGAGAGATTTCCAGGCATCCGGGCTTCCAGTTTGCTGAGACCAAGGATCAGATAATCTTCCATATGCAGCAGCTCGCCGATGACGGCACCGCAGATCAGCGCCAGCATCACAGCAGAGAGGTTTTCCATGTTCGTGATCAGGCTGATCCCCATGGTTATGGCACACAGACCGAAGATGTTGGGGAGTGCTTCCGAGAGACGTTTTGGAAGATGATTTTTCAGCATGGCACCCACAAGGCTTCCGATCAGGATGCCGCTGCAGTTTACAAGTGATCCGGTTGGCATAAAGATTCTCCTTTGCAGTTATAGTATTTCTGTTAGTGTATCGTGTTTTTGGGATGTTTGTCAATGGAAAGATGGGGGCGCTCGAACTGCTCGAACCGCTCGAACCGATACTGCTCCACAATCTCTTTTCCCAGAAGTGTGATGGCCTGGCGGGGGCATGAGCTGATGCAGCGGTAACACATAGTGCAGCGGTCTCCGGCCTTTGCCTTGCCCTGTTCCAGGATAAGGTTGTGCATAGGACACCGGTTTGCGCACAGCCCGCATCCGATGCAGGCATCACTTATTTTGAGGCGGTTACAATAGCCTCGCGTTTTCGAATAAAACCAAAGGCGCTGACCGAACAGACCGGCCATGTGATCGAGCAGTCCCAAACCTTCCTGCGGGAAGGCTCCGCGCTTAATCTGTGCGGCTGCGGCAAGGAGCTTTTGGTTGGCCATTTGGATGAGTTCCAGATTCTTGTCTTCTGATTTTTTCAACAGCTTGCTGTCGCAAACCGAATCCGGCATAGGGATCTGCAGTCCGCCGAGGATGTGGGCACCGTACTTTTTGAGAAGCCGGGCCGCACAGCCGGTGCCGTCGCCGCTGAAAAGGCCCATGGTATTCAGGCAGAAAACGTGTTTTCCGGGCCACAGGGCGGCATTTTTGTGGATAAAATCGCGAATCATATATGGAATATTGGAAAACTGTGTGGGGTATGCCAACAGGATTACATCCTGTGCGGCCGCCAGCTTTGCGGCATCGGGACTCTCAATGGGGACGGCGCAGGCCCGTTCGTCCCATGCATGCAGAAAAAGTTCAGTACAATGCTTTGTGTTTCCGGTTCCGCTTAAAAATAGTCCAATCATGTTCTCTCTACCTTCCCGTTTCCAATCGATTGATACAGCATATCAAAACCATGTGCCAAAAACTGCTGTCGCGAAACATGCATCGCTGTCTGCAGATAGGCTTCTTTCTTAGCGGCAAGCTGGATCAGGCCGGACAACATCCCCCAAAAGGCAAAGATGGTCGGCAGGATATCCAGGTCACGTTTTAATTCACCGCGCGCAATGCCGTCCAGAAAAAATACTTTCAGCTCCTCATTGATTTTCTCACCAATCCGATAAGTCTCCACCTCTTCCGGCAGGCAGGCCTGCTGGTTCCATACAGGATCAATCTGATCCAAAACCATCTCAAAATAGAGTGGAAACTCGGCCTGATACCGAACCAGTCCCTGACAGATCGCATCATAGCGTCCTCGCGTGGTTTCCTGCTCGTCGAGTGCGGCAGAGAGGAAATCATAGAGTCTGCTCATGCTTTTCAGCACAAGAATATGGATGATCTCTTCTTTGTTTTTAAAATACACATAGAGTGTTGCCTTGCTGTAATCGGCCGCCTTTGCAATGTCATCCATAGAAGTCGCCGCGAGCCCCTGCTCTCTGAAAAGCCTCGAAGCGGCGGAGGCGATGACATCCCGGTGCAGCGTGCGCGGCGCTTTTTTTCTTCGTCCCATAGGGGAAACCTCCTCTCGAGAATTAATTGAACTCATGGTTTAATTATAGGAGAGAAGATGAACGATGTCAAGTTTGTGACCGACTTTTTGTCAGCGAAACAAATCAGAGGAGTAATAAAGCCTCCTCACAATCAAATATAACGCATGCACATAAAAATGAATTTGTCAAGTACGAATTATGCAACGCAGCAAGCCAGTTTTAGTACTGGAAAAAAGTTAAAAAAAATATAAAATAGTATTGACAAACAAGTTTAAGAAGGAGGAAGAACAAAAATGATACAGAAAAGGAAAAGGAAAAGGAAACGGCTATCTGCACTGCTGATCGTTACGATGATGATGGAGCTGTGGGCACCGGTATCCATGGCGGCGACAGAAACCACCCGTTATGACAAAATGAAGGTTATAACGGAATTTACAGAGCTCCCCGAAAACATACAGGGGGTACGCATACCGCTGGGAGCAGACGAGGAAACAGTCGCAGCATTGCTGAACTTTCCGGATACCATTGAAGCAATGGTGGTCGAAGAGCATCAGACGGCAACGGGAAGCAATGCCCAACGGGCAACCGACAGCGATGCGGATACTGCCTCAGGCAGCAATGTGGCAGAAGCTGTTTGTATATGTACAGATCTTTGTGAGGCAGAGGACATCAATGAAAACTGTCCGGTTTGCAGTCAAGACTATGGAGACTGTGCGGAACTCCAAGACGTGGAACTGCTGGATGATGGTCCGGCGAGGATTGTGCTGCCGGTTACCTGGGAGCTGGATCCGGCGGCAGATAAGAGTGTGAAACCTGTCTTTGACGCGGGAAAAACACCAGAGCAGTATTTTGGTGTGGATGAGGATGGCAGTTTGTTGATCACTCCGGAAAAGGAAGCCGCCTATGAGAATCTCGAAGGGGCTTTTTATACCTATATTCCGGTATTGCCGGAGACGGATCAGGACGGTAATTCCATTGTATTGGGCGATGACGTAAAATTGCCGGAAATTTTGGTTGTGATAGGGGGCGGCACAGCGGCTTTATTCAGTGCTTCCTTCACAGGAACCGGAACGGAAGCTGATCCCTATCTCCTTGGCTCTGCACAGGATATGTATGAGTTCAGCACCTGGTATAACGAAAATGCGGCAGCTCTGTTGGGTGCTGGTACGGAAACTTACGTAAAAATGACACAGGATATTGACCTGAATGAAGGCTATACATTTAAGGAGGATGGCTCGTTTACGGGCGGGGGTTCACCGAAGGAATGGACACCGATTGGAAATGTATCTTCAGATTACAGTATTTCAAAGCAATATCCATTCTATGGAGAATTTGATGGAAATGATTGTACCATTCGCGGCATATATATAAAGACACCTGTAGAGAATATCGCGGCAAATGGTCTGTTTGGCTACGCAGCAGGGTATGTGCACGACATTGCGATAGAAAATTCCTATATCTTCAGCAATCCAGCAGGCGGATCCCATATGACGACGGGGTCCATAGCCGGCATTATGGAAGGTGCGATTGACAACTGCAGTTCGGATGCTTTCATTAAGGTAGAACATGGCTTTAAGGCACTGTCCGGAAACGGAGGAATTGTCGGCAACTTGAATAACCCGGATGGCAGTGTTCGGAATTGTACCTTCAGTGGAAGTATTCGTTCTGATAATGCACCGTATACAGGAGGTATCGTAGGTGATAACAACGGCTATGTGTTTGGCTGCGTAAACGAGGGAACTGTGACTTCGGGCCTGGATAAGTTGGCTGGAATTGTTGGCAATAATAATGTTGGCGGGGCGGCAGAACAGGAAGACGCGGGTATTCATCCGGGGACGATTGAACGCTGTGTTAATTTCGGCACCATAACCGCTACAGCCACTGGTAGTGAGCAGTATGCCGGCGGTATTGTTGGTTTGAGCAGTTGGAGTAATGATCAGTGTGTCAGCGTGATCAGAGACTGTTTGAACTTTGGAGAGATCATCGGTAATGGTTCTGGCGGTATCGCTGGTTGTCTGGAAGAGGATACCCGCATGGAGAACTGTTTTAATGCAGGAGCGGTGTCCAGCAAAACGTATGTGGGCGGACTTGTCGGATTTCATCGCAGCAGCTGTGCGATCAGGAATTCCTATTATCTTCAAACAGAAGCTGTTAACGCAGCTTTGGAGGCAGTAGGGGCGCTTGGGGCAAACAGCGGCACTACGAATATCCCTGACAAGGAAACAGAACAGGTTAACTACCCTGCAACCAGAAACCAGGCACAAATAATCTCAGGAGAGGCTTCCTGGCAGCTGAATCAGACGAAAGCAGCAGATGGAAGTGCTGTACACAGCGGCAGCTGGAGCCGGGATGCAGAAACACTGGCATTCACGGATGAATCCCATGCTCCTACATACAAGGTTACATTTCAATACGGTGAAAGCAGCGATGTTGCTTATTCCGAGGCAAGTGGGAAGGTTACTCTGCCTGACACGATGGCAGGGAAGCTGCTGACCGATGGGGATGGAAACGTATTTACGGCAGCAATCATCGTCTCATCCGATTTGACTGTGACAGCAGTGGATGCTCCTGCGATTACGTTGGGTGAACAAACAGGGAATCCCCTTATTGGAGTGGCGGGCGATGCAACGTACACGGTAACCACAGCGCACTTTTCTTCCACCCCATCCTTTACGGGAGATTCTGTAGCATGGTACCAGGACAGTGAGGGAACTGCCACAGCTTCTGCTCCAACAGGTGTGACTGCAGCTTGCGACGGCACTACGCTTACGATATCCACTACGGCGGATACACCGGCGGGTATATACTATTTCAAGCTGTTTTCCGGTAATGTGTACTCACCTGCTGCGGCTTTGACTGTGACCGATCCGAGTATTGCTGATGTTGACACCGTAGCAGAACTTACAGACGCTTTGCAGGATGGGAAGATAACAACGGTGAATGTTGTCGGTTCCTTCTCCTACAACGCAGCGATTGAAAAAGAAGTTGCAATCAACGTTAAGAGCGGCAGTACGCTGACGCTGGAATATGGATTTGACAACACATTGTGCAATGCAAATATGACTGTCGAAGATGGCGGCACCATTGATTTTTCTCAGAAAAGAAATGTTAGTGCTCCCTATCTGATTTTCAACGGAACCTTCATGATTGCAGAAGGAGGAAAGGCAATAACCAGCAGAAATACGTTTGGTGCGCTGGGTGGCGGTATCCTGTTCCAGAATGATTTTACAAACAAGGGCAGCTTTGATGCGGCCAATGGCAATACGTATCTGAAATATGGGACAGCGGCCGGAACTTTCCTCAACGAAAGTTCACCCTGCTATAATCTCTGTATCACAGTACCTGTAAAAACCTCTGTCTTTGATAAAACGCTTTATATCACTGGCGTAGCCGGCACCGTGGCGGTTGGTGAAAAGCTGCATCCGGTACTGGATGGACTCGGAGAAATCACGGAAGCTATTCCTGGCTTGAATTTCAGTTGGGGGGATAGCAATAATGGCGGTAATACGTTTGAATATACCGTGCCGGCATCGAAAGCAGGTTCCGCTATTACGGTAAAGGTCAATGGTTCCCCTTCAAAGCAGGTTGCTTATTTCCTTGTAGAGGGCACGACGGTTACCGAGGTGACAACGCCAGATTCAACGGGCTTTACCACAGAAAAGGTTGAACAGCTAAACATGGTTTATGTCGGCGGCACGGGTGCTTCCAACAGTCATACCGGTGTGAGCGCTGAGAAGGCAGTGGCAAGCTTTGATACGGCCTACAACCTCGTTGCAGATGGCGGCACCATCGTGGTCTGCGGTACAACAACCGGCGGCACAAGCTGGGTTCGCGCTGACAAGTCCATTACGATTTCAAACACAGATGGTACGGCAGTTTATGCAGACGCGCAGTTGGATTGGCCATGTATTGCGTTTTCAAAAACAGTTACCATCAACAATGTAAAGCTGACCAATACTGCGGACCCCGATAAGGAATTCACTCTGTGGCCTATTGCGGCGGATGCAGTAGCAAATCTGGAGAATATTTCTGCCGAAGGTGCAATTGTTGTGTATAATCAAGCCGGAACAGACAGCTTGAATAATGCTGCGTTTAACATTAAGGATACCCCCAATCTCCAACTTGCGATGGCAGGGTATACAAGTACAAGTTATCCGAAACTGAATATAGATAACTCTACAGTAATCAGCAGTTTCGATGCTGAAGTACTTGGGGATGTTTCATTGAAAAACGGCAGTACTTTGCTTACAACCCAAACTATCAGCAGTCTGACCTCTGACAACAGTGATAATGCCATTGCGCTGTTTTCTGTTGAAGGCACACCTGTGCCGGTTACGATAAACGGTACGGTGACGATTGCGGATAGCAAACCTGTTATGCTGCTGAATTACACAGGCGGTGCCTACGAGGCGTTTTCCGCAGGTGGCCTGACATTGCTTACATCCGAGACGGCAAACGAATCCCTGACTGCAGAGAAGTTTGTTACCCTGGACACCGAAAATTATGGATTGAAAAAGGTGGACAACAGCATTGTCACCGAAAAGAAAATCGTTGTAACTTTCCATGCAAACGGCGGCATTTGCGACACTGCTTCGCTGACAGCTGACGAAAACGGTAAGCTGGTATCGCTACCAACGCCAACCAGAAGCGCAGGCTATACCTTTGAAGGCTGGTACACCTCGGAAACAGGTGGTGAGAGGATTACAGAAGACACTATTTTTACAGAGAGCACAAGCGTTTATGCGCACTGGAAAGCACCGGAGGCTCCTCTTGATGTAACCGCTATCAATACAGCGATTGCAGCTGCTGATACAGCAAAAACAGGTATTGCAGTTTATGATACACCAGCATCCTCTGTGGAAAATGGCACAAAGTTTGTCACTACAGAAGAAATGAATGCCTTGAAGTCCGCAATTCAGGCGGCAATCGATGCAAAGGCTACGGTTACCACCTTGGCACAGGTACAGGCGGCGGCGAAGACCCTGGACGATGCAGTGGCGGTATTTAAAACAGCAATTAAAACCGGAACCTATACCTCCACAAACGGCGGCGGAAGCGGCTCTGGCGGCGGAAGCGGCTCCGGTGGCGGAAGCGGCTCTGGCGGCGGAAGCGGCTCTGGCGGCGGAAGTGGCTCTGGCGGTGGAAGCAGCTCTGGCAGCGGAACAGTAAGCACAGATGAAAAGAAGGGGCCGGTAAATTCTGTTACCGGCATCATTACAGGAGCTGTGATTACAGCAGGAGCAGACGGAGACGGCTATAGCCATTGGCAGCTGGAGGAAAATGGCTGGAAATTCCGGTATGCGGACGGCACCATGGCGGCAGGAGCTATGCTTACGGATGAACGTGGTACAGTTACAGAACAGCTGGCATGGGAGCAGATCAACGGTGCCTGGTATGCCTTTGGAGCAGGCGGCTATGCCAAGTCAGGACTCACTTTTGACCCGGTACTTGACGGCTGGTTCTATATTGATATTAATACCGGCATGAAGACCGGCTGGCAGCTGATCAACGGCCAGTGGCGGTATTTTAATCCGATATCGGATGGCAGCAAAGGAAAGATGGCGGTAAGCACCAGGACACCAGATGGTTACGATGTAGACCAGAGCGGGGTCTGGGACGGAAACGTACTATAATCTTTGCTGGTTAAAGGTATCAAGCTTCCTGAAAAGGTGTAGAAAAAGTGTTCAAGTATTATGTAAAAGTATGGAAGCTATGAAAAGAAAGACAGGCGCAGGAAAGAACAAATGTTCTTGCCTGCGCCTATGCTTTTTGTCTGTGCTATGTTATAATTTTTAGTGACCTTGATTCGTAATGGGAGCATGGTTTTGATTTGGATGATTGATACGACGGATTGCACAGTCTACATAGTAAGGATGAAAACTGAGAATAATAGCATTCAAAGATAGATGCAGAACAAATGTTCACTTCTGTATCTATACATTTTATACGTGTTATGATATAATTTTTAGTAATATGCATTCGTAAAGAAGAAAACATAGAAATTCAACCCCATCACCCCCCAATTCACCCCTTCGACAATGGCAGCAGATGAATTTGGGTGGGGGACGAGAGAAAGGAACTACGATGGATCATTTCGAATTACATTCAGAATATGCCCCCACCGGTGACCAGCCGCAGGCGATCGCCGAGCTGGTGCAGGGATTTCAGGAAGGCAACCAGTTTGAGACGCTGCTGGGTGTCACGGGTTCGGGTAAGACCTTTACGATGGCGAATGTCATCCAGGCGCTGAACAAGCCAACGCTGATCATCGCCCACAATAAGACATTGGCGGGACAGCTCTATGGCGAGTTTAAAGAATTTTTCCCGAATAATGCGGTCGAGTATTTTGTAAGCTACTACGACTATTACCAGCCCGAAGCCTACGTCCCCTCCACGGACACCTACATTGAGAAGGATTCGGCGATCAATGATGAGATTGATAAGCTGCGGCACTCGGCGACGGCGGCACTTTCGGAGCGGAAAGACGTGATCATCGTGGCGTCGGTTTCCTGTATCTATGGCCTGGGAAGTCCGATCGACTATCAGGAGATGGTGATCTCCCTGAGGCCGGGAATGGTGCGGGACCGGGATGAGGTCATTCATAAGCTGATTGATATTCAGTACAATCGCAATGACATGGATTTTCACCGTGGTACGTTCCGGGTGCACGGGGATGTGCTGGAAGTATTTCCGTCTTATTCCGGGAGTGAGGCATACCGGATCGAGTTTTTTGGGGATGAAATTGACCGGATTACGGAGATTGACGCGCTGACAGGGGAAGGAAAACGTCAGCTCGGTCATGTTGCGATCTTTCCGGCATCCCATTACGTGGTGCCGAAGGAGAAGCTGCAGCTGGCGACGGAGAATATCCTCGAAGAGCTGAAGGATGAGGTTGCATTTTTCAAGAGTGAGGACAAGCTTCTGGAGGCACAGCGCATTTCGGAGCGGACGAACTTTGATGTGGAGATGATGCGGGAGACGGGGTTCTGCTCCGGCATCGAGAACTATTCCCGCCATCTGACGTTCGGCAAGCCGGGCGAGCCGCCGTGGACGCTGATTGATTATTTTCCGGAAGATTTCCTGATCATTGTCGATGAGTCCCACATTACGCTGCCCCAGGTGCGGGGGATGTTCGCAGGCGACCGTTCGAGGAAGACAACACTGGTAAATTTTGGATTCCGTCTGCCGTCGGCGCTGGACAACCGCCCGCTGAATTTTACGGAATTTGAGAGCAAGATTGACCAGATGATGTTCGTATCAGCGACGCCAGGGCAGTATGAGGCGGAGCATGAGCTGATGCGTACAGAGCAGATCATCCGGCCGACCGGACTGCTGGACCCGGAGATCACCGTGCGCCCGGTAGAGGGGCAGATCGATGATCTGGTTTCCGAGGTCAACAAGGAGACGGCGAATCATCACAAGATCCTGATCACAACGCTGACCAAACGCATGGCAGAGGACCTGACCGATTACATGCGCGAGATCGGGATTCGCGTCAAATACCTTCATTCCGACATCGACACGCTGGAACGAGCGGAGATTATCCGCGATATGCGTCTGGACGTATTTGATGTGCTGGTGGGCATCAACCTGCTGCGAGAGGGCCTGGACATCCCGGAGATCACGCTGGTTGCGATATTGGATGCAGACAAGGAGGGCTTCTTGCGTTCGGAGACTTCTTTGATTCAGACCGTCGGACGAGCGGCACGAAACTCGGAGGGCCATGTCATCATGTATGCGGACACCATCACAGACTCAATGCGTCATGCCATCGATGAGACGAACCGGCGCCGCACGATTCAGCAGAAATATAATGAAGAACATGGCATTACACCGACGACGATCAAGAAGGCAGTCCGTGACCTGATCGCGATCTCCAAGGCCGCAGAGAAGACGAAGAAGGAGTTCGAAAAGGACCCGGAATCCATGGATGCAAAAGAGCTTAACAAGCTGGAGAAAGCGCTCAAGAAGCAGATGCAGCAGGCAGCAGCCCAGCTGGATTTCGAGACGGCAGCCGAGCTGCGTGACCGGATGCTCGAGGTGAAGAAGATGCTTCTGGAGATCGAAGGATAGTTAGCGCACGCTTATTTCCTTATTGACAATTATTATCAATAAGGGTATAGTTTTCTCAGGTACAGCATAAGGAATCAAGATAGAATACCTGAGGAGATATGAGATGAAATTAAATGAAGGTACGATCGGCAGCACCTATCTGGTGAAGAGTGTTGTTGTGGACGATACGATTACCAGGCGTCTGGAGGCGCTTGGGGTCAACGAGATGACTCCGATCACGATTTTAAATAAAAAGGGAAGCGGCTCTGTGATTTTTCAGGTGCGGGGAACCCGGCTGGCAGTCGGACATCGTATCAGCGACGGCATTGAGCTGGGAGAGGAGCGCGCCCATGGCTGAGACACAGAAGGACAGATCAGAGATCAGGACAGAATCCAATGCCGCCATCCGCGTCGGCTTTGTCGGCAATCCCAACTGCGGCAAGACGACGCTGTTCAATGCGTTTACCGGAGCAAATTTAAAGGTGGCGAACTGGCCGGGGGTGACCGTGGAGCGCGTGGAGGGAAATACCTCCTATAAAGGCAGACCAATCAAGGTGATTGATCTGCCGGGCATCTACAGTCTGACGTCCTACACGATCGAGGAGATCGTTACCCGGCGGTGCATCGAGGAAGGCGAAGTGGATGTGATCATCAACGTGGTGGATGCATCCTCACTGGAGCGAAACCTGTATTTGACGATGCAGCTTCTGGAGCTGAAAAAGCCGGTGATCCTGGCACTCAACATGATGGATATCGTGGAAGAACGCGGCATGGAGATCGATATGCATCGTCTTCCGGAGATGCTGGGGCAGATCCCGGTGGTACCGGTATCGGCGCGCAGACGCACCGGTCTGGACGTGCTGATGCACGCGGTGGTTCACCATTATGAAGAAGGTCCGCAGGGCGTGGTGGTCCGCTATGATGAGGAGCTGGAGCACAAGATCACGCAGATCGAAGAGATTTTGAAGGCCAAATATGGCAGGATGGAAAATATGCGCTGGCACGCGGTCAAGCTGTTGGAGGAGGACCGGGAAGTCATGCACGACCATCCGGTTGATGTCAGCCACATCGTAGGGCAGAGCTATGAAAAGAAGATCATCAACGAGAAATATGATTACATAGAAGCGGTGATGCAGGAGTGCCTGTTCAATAAGAATGAAAAGGCGGCCTCCACGGACCGGATTGACCGCTGGCTGACCCATCCGCTGTGGGGGATCCCGATTTTTCTTGGAATTATGGCGGCGGTATTCTTTCTGACATTTACGGTCGGTGATTTCCTGAAGGGTTATTTTGAGATCGGTTTGGACGGCTTTTCCGGCACGGTGCTGGCATTGCTGACCCATCTGAATGCATCCGATTGGATTATTTCTCTGGTGGTGAACGGAATTATCGCAGGCGTTGGCGGTATCCTGACCTTTCTACCGAACATCTTTATCCTGTTTCTGGCGCTGGCGTTTCTGGAGGACAGCGGATATATGGCGCGTGTGGCTTATGTCATGAATGAGATCATGGGGAAGGTCGGGCTTTCCGGCAAGGCATTTCTGCCGATGCTGTTGGGCTTTGGCTGTACGGTTCCGGCCGTGATGGCCTCCCGTGCCCTGGCAAGCGAACGGGATCGAAAGCGGACGATCCTGATTACGCCGTTTATGTCCTGCTCGGCGAGACTGCCGATCTATGTATTGTTTGCGGAGATGTTTTTTCCGAACCATGCCCTTATGGTGGCCTATTCGCTGTATGTGATCGGTTTGGCGGTTGCGATCCTGATTGCGTTTATTCTGCACCTGCGTGATGAAAAGGGGACGGAGGATACGCTGTTAATTGAACTTCCGGAATACAAGACGCCGAACCAGCGCACAGTCGTGATCTATGTGTGGGATAAGGTAAAGGATTACCTGACAAAAGCAGGAACGACGATCTTTGTCGCATCAATCATTCTGTGGTTCGTGATGAATTTTGGCGCGGCCGGTTATATCTCGGACGTGACACACAGTTTTGCAGCGTATATCGGCCGGGCCCTGGTTCCGGTTCTGGCACCGGCGGGCCTTGGCTCCTGGCAGGTTGCAGTGGCGCTGATCTCCGGGCTTTCGGCCAAAGAGGTGGTGGTTTCCAGCTTCTCCGTATTGTACGGGGTGAGCAATATCAACTCGGCAGTTGGCATGACGGCCTTGTCCGCAGAGCTTGCAAAGACTGGTTTTGGCGGAGTGAGTGCCTATGCACTGATGATTTTCTGCCTGCTGTATTCCCCGTGCATGGCGGCGGTCGGAACGATCAAACGTGAGACCCGTTCCTGGAAATTTACGCTGGGTATGGTGGCGTTTCAGCTTCTGGTGGCATGGACGGGGGCTGTGCTGGTGTATCAGATCGGAAGCCGGTTGTTTTAGAGGAAGCGTCAGTTGAGGGATGCGGCGCCGACGGTTCTGGCAGCCTTTGTTACAAGATGAAGCTGATGATCACTGCGGGTATAGAGATATACCTGATTGGAGAGCTGATCTTCCATGGGCACGTCCTGCTGATTGATGGAGGTGACCAGGGAGCTTAATTCTTCATAGGAAGTTTCGGTGGTGTCGGGGGTGATGAGAACTTCGTGGAGACTGGAGGGCAGGACAACAAGATCCTGATTCAGAAAATCCGCGAAGTTTTTTAATGTGTCCGGGTAAAGCATGCAGCAGGCTCCGTTGACGCCGATCTGGTTGGTCAGCACGTAGAGCGGGATGATGGCTTCGTCCTCGGTCAGAAGCTCGTCGAGAAATGCTTCGTCGTAGAGGTCGCCTAAGTTCTTTTTGGCAATCTCCTTCATCATGTCGGACATGTCGTGGATTTCGGCCGGAAATTCCTTCTGGGTGTTTTGAAGCGCCAGCTTCCAAAGCTCCTGTTCCGATACGCCCCAGTGCCGCTGATGTTCGTTGTGAATCATGGCGGTCATCTGACCGCTCTCGCTGCGTCCGAGAAACAGATAAAAAACGATGGCCAGGTCAAGACAGACGATGTGTGGAACATCGACCAGCAGTGCCTGATTGGAAGCGGCGTGAATCAGTCGGAACATGATTTTCGACTGAAGAAGATCGAAATGCTGCATTTCCTCAGCGGTCGGGCAGCTTGGAACCGGGGTGGAGCGGATCATCGTCAGAATGTCGGCCACGATTTCGTCGAGCTTCATGCCGCCGTGCTGATACTGCTGATAATAGGGGTTTAAATAGACGGTCGGTGCAGCGGCTTCGCCAGGGGCAAGAATGCTGAGTCCGTCCATCGTGATCCCGTTGTTCTTCTGAAGCGCGTGAAGGGTAAGCTGATAGTCCTCGCCAAGCTGTTCCTGTAATTTCCGGGTGAGTGTCGTAAGAAATGTCTCGTATACCATAGTATACCTCCTTTGATAGATGATAAGATCAAACATATGAAGCGGTTAGAATACCAGAAATGGTAAGGCTCATTATACGGTATTTTCAAGGGGCTTGCAAGCGGAAAATAAAAATTAATAAAAGATTCTGTTGTAGTTTCCGGGGAAACCAGATAAAATATGACTGATATAAACAGATCATATGGGAATGGGGATATAGATGCGATGGGTCGAGTGATCAAGAGACTTGGGATTTTATTTGGGATTTTTGCGGCAGCGCTGCTGGTTTATTTTATCAGCAGCCGCAGCAGTGGTCAGCAGGATCAGTCTGCCTATGTGGATATGGGTGGGGCGACGCTTCCGGTTGTCCGTGTGGAGATGTATGGCCGAACCATGAACCGGATGCCGGGGTACCGGCAGGAGATGGACAATTCGGCAGCCGCGGACAGTCTGACCATTTTGCCGGAGGATCGGGCACTTCCGGTCCGGATTGAAAATTCCGAAAATCCGGTTACGGCGATTCGCTATGAGATCCGCAGCCTGGATCGGGAACGGCTGGTAGAGCGGACCGAGATCGCCTCCTGGGACACAGCCGAGGATGGAATTTCGGTTGTGCTGCCAATCCAGAACCTGCTGACCAGAGAACGGGAATATCTGCTTCGGCTGGAAGTGGCAACAGAGCAGGGCGAGCCGACTTATTATTACACGCGGATTCTCTGGACGGAGAATGGAAACGTGCAGTCCATGATCGATCTGGCGGTCAGTTTCTCAGAGAAGACCTTTCATTATGACCAGGCCCGTGACCTGGTGACCTATCTGGAAACCAGCGCGACGGAAGACAACAGTTCCTTTGGACACACGTCGATTCGTTCCAGCTTTGCGCAGCTGACCTGGGGACGGCTCAAGATGCAGCCGCCGGCCGGGATGCAGGTGACGTTAAAGGAGCTGGATGGGATTATGAGCTGCGTTCAGCTGTCCTATGTGACCTCCCGGCAGGATGAGACTTCCGGACAGACGGAATTTTATGAAGTAGAAGAGACCTTCACCATGAAATGGAACGAGCTGCGTACCTATCTGATGGACTATGAGCGGACGGTCAACCAGATTTTTCAGAGTGCCAGAGAAGACTATTCCGGGAAGCGGATTATGCTCGGTATTACCAATGACGACCGCGTGACGGCCAGGAGCAGCGCCAATGGCGCGGTGACCGCTTACCGGGTCAACCGTGATCTCTGGAGCTTTGAGCCGGGGGATCATAACAATCAGGCGGTCAAAGTATTTTCTTTCCGCGATGCGGATATGACGGATGTGCGGAATCATTACGATCAGCATGATGTCCAGATTTTGTCGGTGGAGGACAGCGGAGATATTGAATTTTTGGTATACGGCTACATGAACCGGGGCAATCATGAAGGAGCCATGGGAATCCTGGGCTACCATTATGCGGCAAAAGACAATGCGCTCGAGGAGCTGTTTTTCATCCCCTATACGGGTTCTTATGAGACACTGGAAGATGATCTGGAGCAGCTGGTATATCGCACCGATGCGGATATGCTGTACCTTTATCTTGACCACGCCATCTACGGGATCGATTTGAAGAGCAGAGAGAATATGGTGGTGGCCGATGCGCTGGCGGAGGGCGGCTATGCCATTAGTGCGGACAAAAGCAGGATTGCATGGCAGGACGGCAGCAGCCTTTATGAGGCGAAAACGCTGCATTTGATGGATTTAAAGACCGGTGTGAATCAGGAGGTCAGCGGGGAAACGGGTGAATATGTCCGCACGCTGGGATTTGTAGGGCAGGATCTGGTGTACGGTACGGCCAGGGAGACGGATTCCTGGGTGATTAACGGCCGGGTTGAGGATCTGCCGATGTATAAGGTTCAGATCATCAATGAACAGATGAATGTGGAGACCAGCTATGAGAAACCCGGATATTATATATCCGGGGTGCAGGTGGAGGAGAGCCGGATTCATCTGAACCGGATCACGCGTCTGTCAGATCAGAACTATGCGGCGGCGCAGGAGGACACGATTGTCTGCAACGTGGACATGGGGCCGGGACGTCTCGACGGGATCGGCTGGTATGCATCGCAGGACAAGGGAAAGCTGTATTTCGTCCAGATGGACGAGGAGATCCGCAGCGGCCGCAGCCTTCGGCTTTTCGTCCCGCGGCGCGTGAGCTTTGAGCAGGCAGATCTGCTTGAGCTGCAGTCCAATTATCAGCTTCAGGGCATGCGGTTTTATGCATATGGCGGAGGACATCTCCAGAAGGTGACGATGGACTTTACCGAAGCGGTGCAGCTTGCATATGATAAGATGGGATTCGTCACAGATGAGAACCGCAATGTGCTGTGGAACCGGATTAACCGCGGAACGGTCCGCACGATCCGCGAACCGCTCGGAGCCTTTGCACCGCTGCAGCGGCATCTGGACGGCTTTACGGCGAGCAGACGTTACAGCGACAGTGTCATGGTGCTGGATGCCAGGGGCTGCAATATGCAGCAGATGCTGTATTTTATCGATCAGGGAATACCGGTTCTGGGCTATACCGGTCCGAATCAGTACCTGGTTCTCTGTGGATTTGATCAGTATAATGTTACGGTCTACAATCCTGCGACAGGGGAAACCTATAAGGCGGGATTGAATGACAGCACAGAGTTTTTCCGTCAGCGCGGAAATGACTTTATTTGCGCAGTTCTGCCCCAGTAATACGCGTTGCTCTTTACAAATTTGATTTATATGATATAATCATTAAGAATGTTCAATAGAAAATTAAAGAATTTGTAAAGATTTGAAAGATAGATCAGAATTGGATAGAAAGAATTCGGCAGAGGTGTGAAAATGAATCAATATATCATGAAGGGCGGGAATCCGCTGGTTGGCGACGTAGTCATCGGGGGAGCGAAGAATGCGGCACTTGGCATTCTTGCGGCTGCGATTATGACAGACGAAGATGTACTGATTGAGAATCTTCCGGATGTACGTGATATCAATGTACTGCTGGAAGCGATTCAGGAGATTGGTGCGCAGGTAGAGCGGGTTGACCGCCATACTGCCCGCATCAATGCATCCACGATTCGCGAGGTATCTGTGGATGATGAGTATATTCGAAAGATCCGCGCATCCTATTATTTTATCGGGGCGCTGCTCGGAAAATACAAGAGTGCGGAAGTTCCGCTGCCGGGTGGCTGCAATATCGGCAGCAGACCGATTGACCAGCATTTAAAGGGATTTCGTGCACTGGGCGCGAAGATCGATATCGAGCGCGGTGCAGTGATTGCCCATGCGATCGATCTGGTTGGCAGCCACATTTATCTGGACGTTGTGTCTGTAGGCGCGACGATCAATATCATGATGGCGGCAGCGATGGCTGAGGGCCAGACCATTCTGGAGAATGCAGCGAAGGAGCCGCACGTGGTAGATGTGGCAAACTTCCTCAACAGTATGGGCGCGAATATCAAGGGCGCCGGTACGGATATTATTCGTATCCGCGGTGTGAGAAAGCTTCATGGAACGGAATATTCCATTATCCCGGATCAGATTGAGGCCGGTACCTTCATGTGTGCGGCTGCGATCACACGCGGCGATATCACCGTGAAGAATGTGATTCCGAAGCATCTGGAAGCGATTTCAGCCAAACTGATTGAGATGGGCTGCGAGGTGCTGGAGGGCGATGATGAGGTGCGCGTGGTTGGAAGACCGAAACAGCGTTCCACGAACATCAAGACGCTTCCGTATCCGGGATTCCCGACAGATATGCAGCCGCAGATGGCTGTGACTCTGGCACTGGCGGAAGGCATCAGCATGATTACCGAAAGCATTTTTGAAAATCGTTTTAAATATGTGGATGAACTGGCACGGATGGGAAGCAGCATCAAGGTCGAGGGCAATGTAGCCGTGATCGATGGTGTGCGCGGCTTTACCGGAGCGCAGGTGGAGTCCCCGGATCTGCGTGCAGGTGCGGCACTGGTATTGGCCGGGCTGGCAGCGGAAGGGTATACGGTTGTAGACGAGATTGGCTATATTCAGCGTGGGTATGAGTGCTTCGAGGAGAAGCTGCAGGGACTTGGCGCGAATATTGAGATGGTAGATTCCGATAAGGAAGCACAGAAGTTCCGCTTAAAGACGGGCTGATGGAGGATTGACAAAGAGGGAGCTGTTCCAATATGGGCAGCTCCTTTTGGCTTTTGCATTTAAAGTTTTTGTTTTCTTTCTGTAAGGGATTTGTTATGAACTGTACACAAACTGGACACGATTTCCAGATAAACTATGATTATAAAATGATCAACAGGTGTATTACCGAATTAAAGGAGGAGTAAGTTTATGAGACTATGGAAAAAAGGATTATCCGTAATGATGGGTGCCGGCATACTGGCGGCATTGCTTGCAGGAACCGCATTTGCGGCAGAGAGCAGAACGAAGATCAGCAGTGTCACACTGACGGTGGATTCCGCGATTGAGACTGGAGACGACAGCGGTGATGTGACTGTGACCACAGACGCGGGCACGTATTCCGTGTCAGATGTCAATATCGTCAATGATGACGGTGACTGGACAGCAGGAGACACGCCGCGCGTGGAGGTTACGCTGGAAGCAGACGATGATTATTATTTTGTGTCCATGAGCTCCAGCAAGGTAAAGCTGAAAGGCGACAAGGCCTCTTATGTTACCTCACACAGAGAAGACAGTTCTTCTACCCTGATCGTGACCATCAAGCTGGATGAGCTGGAAGGCAGCATGGAAATCGATGAGGTGAGCTGGCAGGATGACAACAGCCCGATCGCTGACTGGGAGGATGCGGACGGTG
This sequence comes from Lachnospiraceae bacterium, assembly GCA_028693165.1. Taxonomy (GTDB): domain Bacteria; phylum Bacillota; class Clostridia; order Lachnospirales; family Lachnospiraceae; genus Brotaphodocola. Next base: position 123,369 of record JAQUVX010000003.1, read on the forward strand.
CCAAGAGCTACCAGGTTCGTCTTTACCGTGGCAGCAGCTCGGTTGGGGAGAGTGTCACAACGACCAATTCCTATTACAATTTTGCTTCCAAGATCACCAGAGAAGGCGAGTATTATTTCAAGGTTCGCGCGGTCAACAGCAATTCCAAAAAGGGTGACTGGTTTGAATCTGACTATATCTATGTGGATGAGCAGGCACTGGCCAGAATCACATCCGGAACCTACAACGGTACCACCAACGATGCCTCCGGCACAGCCAATGCGCCGAACAGCAGTACATCGACAGCACAGTGGAAGCAGAACAACATAGGCTGGTGGTATGTCTTTGCAGACGGAACCTATCCGACCAACGGCTGGCTGCAGATCAACAATGTATGGTACTGCTTTGACAGTGTCGGCTATATGAGAACCGGCTGGATTCAGGCAGGCAATGCATGGTATTACTGCGATACCAAGAGCGGCGGGATGCTGACCAATACCCGCACCCCGGACAATTATTATGTGGACGCCAACGGTGTATGGCAGCAGGGAAGATAGTGAAGTGCAGTTGAATGTGCAATTGAAAAAAACTATCCTTGACAGACAGTATGGAATCTGTTAGTATATTTCATGCAACAAGAGTAAAACAATTGAAAAGTGCGTAATCCCTTATTCAGAGTGATGGAGATACAAAGGATCTGTGAAGTCACGGCAACCCCGAGAGAAGTGCAGTTTCTGACCGACTGGTCGGAGCGGCAGGAGCAATCGGAAGGTGCCAACCTGAGCGAGAAATCGAGCAATAAGAGGATTTGATGTGCCCCGATATATCAAGTCCGCAGTATGATTGCTACGGACTTTTTCTTTTGTTAAAAAACAATTCTAAGGAGGATTTTCAAATGGAAAAATTATTATTTACGTCTGAATCAGTAACCGAAGGCCATCCGGATAAAATGTGCGATGCCATTTCGGATGCGATTCTTGATGCGCTGATGGCGAAGGATCCGATGAGCCGTGTGGCCTGTGAGACCTGTACGACCACCGGACTGGTGATGGTGATGGGCGAGATCACGACCAACGCCTATGTGGATATTCAGAGCATTGTGCGTGAAACCGTGCGTGAAATCGGCTACGACCGTGCAAAGTATGGCTTCGACTGTGATACCTGCGGCGTGATGGTGGTGCTGGATGAGCAGTCTGCCGATATCGCTCTGGGCGTTGACAAGGCGCTGGAGTGCAAGGAAAACAACATGGATGACGATGCACTGGACGCCATCGGTGCCGGGGATCAGGGTATGATGTTTGGCTTTGCGAGCAACGAGACCGAGGAATATATGCCTTATCCGATCGCTCTGGCTCACAAGCTGGCGCGCCGTCTGACGGAAGTGCGGAAGAACGGAACCCTTTCCTATCTGCGCCCGGACGGAAAGACACAGGTAACCGTAGAGTACGATGAAAATGGCAAGCCATATCGCCTGGATGCGGTGGTTCTTTCCACGCAGCATGATGAGAACGTGACCCAGGAGCAGATCCACGAGGATATCAAGCGGGAAGTCTTTGACGTGATTCTGCCGGCAGAGCTGGTGGATGCGGAGACAAAATTTTTCATCAATCCTACCGGACGTTTCGTGATCGGCGGCCCGCATGGCGACAGCGGACTGACCGGACGTAAGATCATCGTAGACACCTACGGCGGCTATGCACGTCATGGCGGCGGCGCTTTCTCCGGAAAGGACTGCACCAAGGTAGACCGTTCTGCTGCTTATGCGGCACGCTATGTGGCAAAGAATATCGTGGCAGCCGGCCTTGCAGACAAGTGTGAGATTCAGTTGTCCTACGCGATCGGCGTGGCACATCCGACCTCCATCATGATCGATACCTTCGGCACCGGCAAGCTGAGCAATGAGAAGCTGGTGGACATCGTCCGCGAGAACTTCGACCTGCGCCCGGCCGGCATCATCAAGATGCTTGACCTGCGCCGCCCGATCTATCGCCAGACCGCGGCCTACGGTCATTTCGGCAGACTGGATCTGGATCTGCCGTGGGAGAAGCTCGACCGCGTGGATGCATTGAAGAAGTATCTGTAAAGAAATCTTAAGACAACGTAAGCTGCGTCCTACTTGTAATTGTCATGATTTGGGATATAATAGGGAAGCGTACTCAAAGCAAATTGATGACAGCAAGAAGGAGGCATAATATGATTTTACGAAACCATTTCATGGGACGTCTGGCAGCAGCGGCGCTGGTCGCGGCGGCTATGATGGGCATGAGCAGCATAGAAGCTCTGGCGGCAACGGAAGAGAGCGCGGCGCAGACGGCAGAAGCACAGACAGAGGCAGTGCAGATTCCGGCACCGACCGAGTTTGCACACATTTTATCCTGCGGTATCCAGCGCGGGAACCAGATCGCCATACGCGGTCAGATGGAGGGCACCTGGTCGGATCCGGCGTACTATGACAACTACCTGTACCTGTTTGAACTGAAGCCGTATGAGGATGACCTTGGCAGCAGAACCGATTATATGGCATGGATTACCAAGGGCGATGATTTGTCCTTTGACGTAGCACTCAACCTGGGAACAGCGGATGACCGGCTGTATTCCAAGTTCGTGGTTGCCGTCTTTGACGGCGAGAAGTACACGAAGGTCAGCAATACCGCTTACGTGTCCAACCCGGAGAGTGTCGCGAAGCACACGGATGTTTACAAGAATGCCCAGACCAAGAAGGGACTGCTGATAGAGAATACGGAGAGCATGGTGGCGGATGCCTTTGATCTTGGCGTCAACCACGTGATTGTAAATATTCCCTTCCACCACATTCTCGGAGAGGGTATCAATTACGAATACGACGGAAAGACCTACAGCTTCAACAAGGCCCTCATGCAGACCTATGACAGCACGATTCGCCGGATGTCAGAGAAAAACATGACGGTGACGGCAGTCATCTTAAACGGCTGGAACGATGCGACCCCGCAGCTTATCTATCCGGGTGTGACGAAGCAGCCGGAGAATCAGGTATTCTACTATGGCTTCAATGCATCGACGCCGGAGGGCTACGAGACGATCAAGGCGATTGCGTCGTTCCTTGCGGACCGTTACAGCAGCCTGCAGTCTCCGTATGGCAAGATTTCCAACTGGATCATCGGCAACGAGATCAACAACCAGCAGTGGAATTATGTGGGCCCGATGGGACTGGATCAGTACGTGCATGAATATGAGCGTGCATTCCGCGTCTTCTATACGGCGATCAAGAGCACCAACCAGAACGACCGGCTGTTCTTCTCGACGGATTACAACTGGCTCCATGATGCGGACGGAACGAAGAAGTACAACGTGAAGGATCTGCTCGATCGCTTTGCAGACCAGAGCGGTGCCGGCGGCCCGATGGACTGGGGACTGGCGTATCATCCGTATTCCATGCCGCTGACTGAGCCGGAATTCTGGGATGATGATCAGACCGGACTGGTTCGCGGGGATGTAAGTTCTCCGGTTGTGAACCTGAAGAATCTGAATGTGCTGACCGATTATTTGCAGACACCATCGATGCTCAGTCCCACCGGAGAGGTGCGGAATGTGATCCTTTCCGAGCAGGGCTTTACCTCAAAGAGCGCAACCCGCGGTGAGAACAATGATCTGCAAGCGGCAGCGATTGCCTATGCGTATTATATCGCGGACAGCAATCCTTATATCGATGCGTTCATCATGAGCCGTCAGGTAGATGCGCCGCAGGAGGTGAATTCATCCCTGCAATTTGGCCTGTGGTACTGTGACATGAACCAGCCCAATGCCATCGTCCCGACGATGCGTAAGAAATCCTGGGTGATCTATAAGAATATCGACAACAAAAAGACGACCTTGGAGACGACAGAATTTGCAAAAGCGCTGATTGGAATTTCCAAGTGGAGTGATGTGATTCCGAACTTCCGGTGGAGGTCTCAGGAGTAGAATAAACAAAAGAAATGGGGGGATCGGGGCAAGCCTGCTTGAAGAAGCAGAAAGAGAATACCCGAATCCGCATACTAAAGTAAGCCTCTGTGGTTCAGAGAAAAATGCGGGCAACTTTTTTGAACACTGTGGATATGGAAAATCCGACCAGCAAGGGGAACATACGATTTACCAAAAAATATACAATAGGGAGGAATCATTCATGCAAGAGTTTATTACACCACCCAACCATAAGGGATTTTCAGCAAAGAGGTTGTTTGATGAAGGCGGTAAAATCAAATGGGGCGCAATCGCTTATATTGACAAAGACGGCGGCGGGCCGGAGGGCAACCATACGCATAGGGAAAACCATATTTTTATTGTTGTTGATGGAGAAGCAAGGGTAATGCTTGATGATAAAGCGGTGATTGTCAAAAAGAATGAATCTTTCTTTGTCAATGGAATGACGCCACATTCCATATGGAATAATTCCGAAGAAACCACTGTGGTAATTAAAATCTCTACGGAATGTGAATCAGAGGAAAACCATTGAAAGGACGAGGAAATATATTTTCCAATGGCGATCATATAAAAACAGCGGTTGTTACCGGTGGAAGCTCTAGAGTAGGGCTTGGAACAAAAGTGATATCTCTTATCCAGAAAAATCATAAAATTTCAACAGAGGGGCTGTAAAATAAGTCCCTAAAAGAAAAATCGCCCAGACCGTGAAATGATATGCCCCCTGTCTACTTGACAGGGGGCATATCATTTGTCGGAACTGGCGATTCTTAATTAGGGACTTATTTTACAGCCCCATTTACATATCACAGAAAAAATCATGTTTCCGGCGCCACAATCCTGGCGATCATGCGGTTGGGAAGGCAGACGATCATGTCGCCGTTTAAGGAGACGTGACCCTGGTGGACACAGATCTTATCCGGGCAGGAGGCATCGCTGATCCAGACAGCGCCATCCTGGATGATCAGGTGGTTTGTACCGTCCTTGTAGCCGTGGATGACGGTGTCAATATCCTTTGAGAGATCAAAGGTTTCTACAAGCTCGGAATCGACGGTTACTTCTACGACCGCCGCGGGACGCTGGTGCATGTTGTGGTTGATCCAGAAGCCAATTGCAGCAATCAGCAGAATGATGACAACCAGCAGTAAATCTTTTTTTCGTTTCTGCATGGGATATCCTCTTTCTAAAATGCGTTTGGAATGATATAATGAATGAAACTATAACATAGATGTCTGCGGATGTCAAATAAGGAGTTTAGACAGCATGAAGAAAAGATACACGGGAGGCAGAAACAGTGCGGGAGGTGTGGCGCTGTATGGCCTGCTGATTGCGCTGGCGTTTATTTTCAGTTATATTGAGGCGATGATCCCCATGCCGGTTCCGGTGCCGGGGGTGAAACTTGGGCTGGCGAACCTGGTCAATGTGGTGGGACTTTATACCGTGGGAGTGGCCGGGACGGCGGCGGTGGCGCTGGTTCGCATTGTGTTGGTTGGATTTACCTTTGGCAACCCGGCCAGTATGATGTACGCCCTGTCCGGCGGCTGCCTGAGTCTGGCGGTGATGATTCTGGCGAAGAAGAGCGGCTGGTTTGAGAAGACCGGTGTGAGTATTCTCGGAGGGATTTTTCACAATATCGGCCAGCTTGCGATGGCGGCTTATGTGACGCAGACCGCGGGAGTCTTTACCTATCTTCCGGTGCTGCTGGTGACGGGTGTGGTGACGGGCGGCGTGATCGGATTGTTAGGCGGTCTGGTGGTAGAGCGGATTACACCGATTCTTCGGAATCTGTAGAACATAAAACAAAGGGAAATGCAGGAGGGGAAGGCATGATTTACAATGTGGTAAGAAACTTGGTACAGTATGGACTTGAGACGGGGGTGCTCGCACAGCAGGATGCAATTTATGCGAGGAATCAGATCCTGGAGACGCTTAAGCTGGATGCTTATGAGGAGGTGCAGGCAGAAGAGGAGAACGCAGTCTGCGGGGATCTGGAAGCGATTCTGAAGGAGCTTTTGGACTATGCCGCCGGGGAGGGACTGATTGAGGACAGCATCGGTTACCGGGATCTGTTTGATACGAAGCTGATGAACTGTCTGATGCCGCGGCCATCTGAGGTGTCGGCGAAGTTCTGGGATCTGTATGAGCAGGCGGGGGCGGAGGCTGCCACGGATTATTTCTATAAACTGAGTCAGGATTCGGATTATATCCGTCGCTACCGCGTGTGTAAGGATCAGAAGTGGGTCACAAAGACCGCTTACGGGGATCTGGACATCACCATCAATCTGTCCAAGCCGGAGAAAGATCCGAAGGCCATCGCGGCGGCAAAGCTGGCGAAGCAGAGCGGTTATCCGAAATGTTTGCTCTGTATGGAGAATGAGGGCTATGCAGGACGCCTGGATCACCCGGCCCGCAACAATCACCGGATTATCCGCATCACCGTCAATGACAGTCAGTGGGGATTCCAGTATTCTCCGTATGTATATTACAATGAGCACTGCATCGTGTTCAACGGACAGCACACACCGATGAAGATCGAGCGGGCTGCATTTGTGAAGCTGTTTGATTTTGTAAAGCAATTTCCGCACTATTTCCTGGGATCCAATGCGGATCTGCCAATCGTGGGCGGATCGATTCTGAGCCATGATCATTTTCAGGGAGGACATTACACCTTTGCCATGGCGAAAGCGCCAATGGAAAAGACCTATCGCATGGAGGGCTACGAGGATGTGGAGGCAGGGATCGTCCACTGGCCGATGTCCGTGCTGCGTCTGCGGAGTGAAAACCCGGATCGTCTGATCGAACTGGGCGACAAGGTACTGGGCGCATGGAGAGGCTACACCGATGAGGCGGCGTTTGTTTTTGCCGAGACGGAGGGAGAGCCGCACAACACGATCACGCCGATCGCCCGGAAGAAGGGCAAAGATTACGAGCTGGATCTGGTGCTGCGCAACAATATTACCACGGAGGAATACCCGCTGGGCGTGTACCATCCGCACCAGGAGCTGCATCACATCAAGAAGGAAAACATCGGGCTGATCGAGGTCATGGGACTGGCCGTGCTGCCGTCCCGACTGAAGGATGAACTGGCGCTGCTGGGTGAATACCTGGTGGAAGGAAAGGATGTTCGGAGCAATGAAATGCTTGAGAAGCACGCCGACTGGGTGGACGGGTTCCGTCCGCAGTATGGAGCGCTGACCAGCGAGAATGTGGAAGGAATTCTGCAGGAGGAGGTCGGAAAGGTATTTGCCCGCGTGCTGGAGGACGCCGGTGTTTACAAGTGTACCAAAGAGGGACGGGCGGCGTTTGAACGCTTCTTAAACCGGGTTGGCTTTACCGGCTGAAGCACAATAAAAATATTGTGGTAATTGCAGTAAAATTGGTGTTTGTAATGGTTGCTTCGCAGATGTATATTCTTCTAATTAATATACATCACGGAGGACAAAAGGATGGAGAAACTAGAGAGAAATGCGGCTGACCTGCTGGTGGAGTGTTTGCAGGAAGAGGGCGTAGAATATATTTTTGGGATTCCGGGAGAAGAAAATCTGGCGATGATGAATGCCATTTTTTCTTCTCCCATCTGCTTTATTACCACACGGCACGAGCAGGGAGCGGCGTTTATGGCGGATGTCTATGGAAGGCTGACCGGCAGGGCCGGCGTGTGTCTGGCGACGCTGGGGCCGGGGGCAACCAATCTGGTGACCGGTGTGGCGGATGCGGACAGCGACGGTGCGCCGCTGGTGGCGATCACCGGGCAGGTGGGGACGGAGCGGATGCACATTACCGGACATCAGTTCCTTGATCTGAGCAAGATGTTTGAACCGATCACGAAGCGAACCAAGATGGTGGTGCGCCCGGATACGGTCAACGAGATCGTTCGTCTGGCGTTCAAATATGCAGAGAGCGAGAAGCCGCGAGCCACGCACATCGATCTTCCGGTCAACATCGCCAAGATGCCGGTCGCGGAGACGGAAAAGCCAATGAAAAAGAAGATCGCGCCAAAGGAGTACGCAGAACTCGATACGGTGCAGGATGCGGCAGGTATGATTTTCCGCGCGAAGAATCCGGTCATTTTGGCAGGCTGCGGTGTGGTGCGCGGCCGTGCGGCGAAAGAGCTGACCGAGTTTGCAACCCGTCTGAAGATTCCGGTGGTCAATACGATGATGGCGAAGGGCGTGATTCCCTTTGACAATCAGTACGCCATGTGGACGATCGGCATTCCGCAGAAGGATTATCAGAACAAGATTCTGGAGGCGGCAGATCTGGTCATCGCGGTCGGCTATGATATCGTAGAATATGCTCCGGCTAAATGGAATCCGCAGGGGACGGTGGACATCGTCCATATCGATATGCGTCCGGCGCATATCAACAAGCTGTATCAGCCGGAGGTCGAGGTGGTCGGAGATATTGCAGACTCGCTGATTCAGATCGCGCGGCGTTCTTCCCGCAATGAGGAACCGGTGCGTGCACTTGAGATCAAGCAGAAGATGGTGGAGGAACATCAATCCTATGAGCATGACAATGCATTTCCGATGAAGCCGCAGCGGATCCTAAACGATGTGCGAAAGGTCATGGGAGCAGAGGATATCGTGATTTCTGACGTGGGGGCACATAAGATGTGGGTAGCCCGTCATTATAATTGTTATGAACCGAATACCTGTATCATTTCCAATGGTTTCGCGACGATGGGGATTGCGGTTCCGGGAGCGATCGGTGCCAAGCTGGTACATCCGGAGAAGAAGGTACTGGCGGTCTGCGGTGACGGTGGTTTCATGATGAACTGTCAGGAGCTGGAGACAGCGCTGCGTGCGGGGACTCCGTTCGTGACCTTGATTTTCAACGATGCCAGCTATGGCCTGATCAAGTGGAAGCAGATGGATCAGTACCAGAGAAGCTGCTACGTCGATTTCACCAATCCGGATTTTGTGAAATTTGCGGAGAGCATGGGAGCGATTGGCTATCGGATTGAGAAGGCGGAGGAGCTGATCCCGACGCTGGAAAAGGCGTTCGAGCAGAAGGTCCCGGTGATCATCGATTGTCCGGTGGATTATTCGGAGAACACAAAGCTGACCGCACATCTGAGGGAATTGATGGAGGAGCTGTAACGGGCTGTAAAAGATAAGAAAATGCAAGAAAAGAGAGTGATGGACTTTGCATCATTCTCTTTTTATGTTATGATAAGAAAGTCTGCGCTTTTGGAAATGCAGAGATGGAAAGGAATGGATTGTGCGATGAAAAATAGATGGAGCATGGGGTGCCTGGCTGCGCTTCTGGTGCTGTGCGGCGGCCTGAGCGGATGCAGCGGGAAGGAAAAGCCTCTGGAAGCCTTCGATGTGCAGTATATGGATTATTTTGACACGTTTACAACTGTGACGATTTATGCGGAGGATCAGAAGCAGTTCGACGGGTATACAGAGATTTTGCAGGAGAATCTGGAGTATTACCATCGGTTGTTTGATATTTACAACAATTACGATGATATGAATAATATCAAGACGATCAACGACAATGCAGGCATTACGCCGGTGCAGGTGGATCAGGAGATTTTGGACCTTTTGGAGTTTGCACGTTCGGAATATCAGGTGACGGGCGGAAAGATGAATGTGGCGATGGGAAGTGTGCTTTCGATCTGGCATGATTACCGGGAGATGGCTTCTGAGAATCCGGAGCTTGCCCAGGTGCCGCCGATGAATGAGCTTGTGGAGGCAGACAAATACACGGACATCGGACAGCTTCAGGTGGACGAGACGGCTTCCACGGTCTATCTTCCGGTGCGGGAGATGAAGTTGGATGTGGGGGCGATCGCAAAGGGCTACGCGACGCAGCGGATCACGGATAAGCTGCGGGAAGCGGGCGTGACATCGGCACTGCTCAATGTGGGCGGCAATGTGGAGACCATAGGAAAGCGGGGCGACGGCAAGGACTGGAAGGTCGGGGTGCAGAACCCGGATACCTCCTCGAACCAGAACTATTTGAATGTGGTCAAGCTGGACGATCTGGCGCTGGTGACCAGCGGAACCTATCAGCGTTTTTATGAGGTGGATGGTGTGCGTTATCATCATATCATCAACCCGGATACCCTGATGCCCTGGAATGAATATGGCTCGGTGACGATTCTGTGCCGGGACGGCGGAAGAGCCGATGCACTTTCCACGGCGGTGTTTAATATGAAGCTGGAGGACGGGAAGAAGCTGATCGAGTCGCTGGAGGGAGTCGAGGCGATCTGGGTGCTGCCGGACGGAACAGAGGTTCAGAGTTCGGGCGTTAAAGCGTTTCTTGTGGAGTAAGAGCGGCTGCCTTCACGGCAGGATTGAATACATGAGATAAGGAGTAAAGATGTGATGGAAGCGAAACGAAGGAAGTCTTTGGTAAGCAGCGGATTGCTGGCCCTGACGGCTTTGATCTGGGGCGTGGCGTTTGTAGCCCAGAGCGAAGGGATGAATTACGTTGGCGGGTTTACGTTTAATGGCTGCCGATTTCTGATTGGCGGTGTGATGCTGATTCCCTGCATTTTTCTGCTGCGCAGGGTAAACGGAGCACAGCAGGAGAAGAAAAGTTTGCAGGAACGGAAGCTGGAACGCAGAAACGGCGTGATCGGCGGAATCTGTTGTGGGGTGTTCCTCTGTCTGGCGAGCAGTTTGCAGCAGTTTGGCATTGCGTATACGACGGTGGGAAAGGCGGGCTTTATCACGGCGCTGTATATTGTGATTGTGCCGCTTTTCGGACTGTTTCTGAAACGGAAGGTGGGGCTTAATATCTGGATCAGTGTGGCGATTGCGGCGGTTGGAATGTATCTGCTGTGTATTACGGAAGACTTTTCCATTGGCCGCGGTGATTTCCTGGTATTTTTGTGTGCGATCGGGTTTTCCATGCATATTCTGGTCATTGATTACTTTTCACCGAAAGCCGATGGGGTGGTCATTTCCTGTGTCCAGTTTTTTACCGCAGGTGTGATTTCCTGTGTGCTGATGTTTCTGTTTGAGAAGCCGTCCTGGTCGGCGATTTTCTCCGCATGGGCTCCGGTTCTTTATGCAGGCATCATGTCCTGCGGCGTGGCGTATACACTTCAGGTCGTGGCGCAGAAGAATATTGAGCCAACCATAGCCTCCCTGATTATGAGCCTTGAGTCCGTATTTTCACTCCTGGCCGGCTGGGTTTTACTGGGGCAAAAGCTCAATTCTAAGGAACTGTTCGGCTGCGCCCTGGTATTTGGAGCCATCCTCTTAGCGCAGATTCCGGTCCGTGTTTTCGTAAGGAATACGAAAACCATCAAGGAGCCGGTTCAGTAATATATTCTATATTGATATCAAAAAAGATCGGCCCGGAGCATGGCGCTCTTAGCCGATCTTTCTTTATCTAAGGTTCTCTTTATTTCTTGTTGTTCTTCTCCAGCTCTGCCATCTTCATCGCGCGAACCTTCAGCGGCAGTCCAAACAGCGTGATAAATCCGTCCGCATCGTGATGATCATAAAGCTCTCCGGTCGTGAAGGAGGCAAGAGATTCACTGTACAGAGAATATGGGGATGTGGTGCCGGCCTTGATGATATTGCCCTTGTACAGCTTGAACTTGACTTCACCGGTCACATATTCCTGCGTGGATTCGATGAAGGCCTGAACCGCCTCGCGCAGCGGGGTAAACCACTTGCCCTCGTATACGATCTGGGCAAATTTGTTTGCCATATCCTTCTTCACTTCCATGGTTGCACGGTCGAGCACCAGCTCTTCCAGCTGCTCGTGCGCTTCCATCAGGATCGTTCCGCCAGGAGTCTCATAGACACCGCGGGACTTCATGCCGACAACACGGTTCTCAACGATATCCACGATACCGATTCCGTTTCTTCCGCCCATCTCATTCAAGGTGGTAATGATCTCGGAAACCTTCATCTCCTTGCCGTTGACGGTTTTCGGAACTCCTTTTTCAAAGGTCATGGTCACATATTCGGCCTTGTCCGGTGCTTTCTCAGGGGAAACGCCGAGCACCAGCAGGTGATCGTAGTTCGGTTCATTGGCCGGATCTTCCAGTTCCAGACCCTCGTGGCTGATGTGCCACAGGTTGCGGTCACGGCTATAGCTGGAATCTGCGGAGAACGGCAGATCGATGCCATGCTGCTTGCAGAAGTCGATCTCATCTTCACGGGACTGCATGGTCCATACATCCGTCATACGCCATGGAGCGATGATCTTGATGTCCGGAGCAAGTGCCTTGATGCCAAGCTCGAAACGAATCTGGTCGTTGCCCTTGCCGGTAGCGCCGTGGCAGATGGCAACCGCGCCTTCTTTTCTTGCGATGTCAACCAGGCGTTTTGCGATGGCCGGACGTGCCATGGATGTGCCAAGCAGATATTTGTTCTCGTAGATGGCATTGGCCTGAACACACGGAACAATATAATTGTCGCAGAAATCATCTACCAGATCTTCAATATATAATTTGGAAGCGCCGGATAATTTTGCGCGCTCCTGCAGGCCGTCTAATTCGTTGCCCTGACCGCAGTTGATGCAGCAGCAGATAACTTCATAATCAAAATTTTCTTTCAGCCACGGAATGATCGCGGTGGTATCCAATCCGCCGGAATAAGCTAAAACGACTTTCTCTTTCATAATCATGATCCTCCTTGGATTTTATAATGGGTAAATAATTGTATTTGTGTTTTAAGACTTCATAAATATACAACATTTTTTTTCATAATGCAAGTATAAAAACAAAAAATTTGAAAAATATATTGCATAATATACATAATGGTTGTATAATTATGAAATCCTGAAAACGACAGGAACGATTGCTTCCATAGAAATATTTGGAAAAGGACTTTCTTTATAACAGAAAACTTACTATAATAAAGAAAACCAATGTATCTTTATGAAAAAGAGGAAGAGGATTATGATTAAAGTTGGAATTATCGGAGCTACCGGATATGCCGGTGCAGAACTGGTGCGTCTGCTGCTGCAGCGCGAGGATGTTGAGATTGTATGGTATGGATCAAGAAGCTATGTCGGCGAGGATTTTGCTTCTATTTATAGAAATGTGGCGCATGAGGTGTCAGAGCCGTGCAAAGATGATGATATGGAGAAGCTGGCGGAGTTAGCAGATGTGATTTTCACGGCGACGCCCCAGGGTTTCTGCGCGGCGCAGGTGACGGAAGAGATGTTGGCAAAGACGAAGATCATCGATTTGAGCGCGGATTTCCGAATCAAGGATGTGGATATTTATGAAGAGTGGTACAAGATCAAGCACCCGACTCCGCAGTTCATCGGGGAGGCCGTCTACGGTCTGCCGGAGATCAACCGTGAGAAGATTAAGGGTGCGCGCCTGATCGCCAATCCGGGCTGCTTCCCAACCTGTTCCTTCTTATCGGTCTATCCGATGGTCAAGGAAGGGCTGATCGACCCGAACACCCTGATCATCGATGCCAAGTCCGGTACTTCAGGAGCAGGCAGAAGCGCGAAGGTGCCGAGCCTTTATTGTGAGGTCAACGAGAGCATGAAGCCTTACGGCGTGGCGAGCCACCGTCACACACCGGAGATTGAGGAACAGCTTGGCTATGCGGCTGGAAAGCCGGTAACCATCAGCTTTACCCCGCATCTGGTTCCGATGAACCGGGGCATTTTGGTGACGGCCTATGCGACTCTGACGAAGCCGGTGACCGCCGAGGAAGTCAAGGCGATTTATGACAATTATTATAAAGACGAATATTTTGTCCGTGTGATGAAGCCGGGGAACGTTCCCCAGACCAGATGGGTCGAGGGCAGCAACTTCGCGGACGTGGCATTCCAGATCGATCCGCGTACCAACCGCATCGTGATGATGGGTGCGATCGATAATATGGTAAAAGGCGCCGCAGGACAGGCAATGCAGAATATGAATCTGCTGTTTGGTCTGCCGGAGAACACCGGGTTAAAACAGATTCCGGTATTCCCGTAAAGCCGGGAGGAGCAGATAATGGCAGGAACCATGAGTATCCTGATCCGGGAGATGACGCCGGAGGATTACGATCATGTATACGATTTGTGGATGAGCATTCAGGGCTTCGGAATTCGCTCCATTGATGACTCGAAAGAGGGGGTGACCCGCTTCCTGAAGCGCAATCCGACCACCAGCGTGGTGGCAGAGCAGAACGGGCGCATTGTCGGAAGCATTCTCTGCGGACACGACGGGCGGACCGGATTCTTCTATCATGTGTGCGTGGCGGGGGATTACCGGAAGCACGGGGTCGGGCATCGGATGGCGCATTTTGCCATGTTGGCGTTACAGGCGGAAGGCATCAACAAGGTCAGCCTGGTGGCGTTTAAGTCCAATGAGGTCGGCAACCAGTTCTGGCAGGAGGTGGGCTGGACCCGCCGTGATGATTTTAATTATTATGATTTCATATTGAATGAAGAAAATATCACGAAATTCAATCGATAACGGGAGGAAAGACAATGAAGGCAATCGAAGGAGGCGTGACTGCGGCGACCGGATTTATGGCGGCGTCCACAGCAGCCGGGATCAAATATAAGAACCGGAAGGATATGGCAATGATTTTCAGCATTTCCCCATGCCGCGCGGCGGGAACCTTTACGACCAATGTGGTCAAGGCGGCACCGGTCAAATGGGATCAGCAGGTGGTCGAGAAGTCACTGTACGCGCAGGCGGTCGTGGTCAATGCAGGAATCGCCAATGCCTGTACGGGTGCGGAGGGACTTGGGTACTGTAAGGAGACCGCGGAGGCGGCTGCGGAGGCGCTCTGTATCAACGAGGATTCGGTGCTGGTGGCTTCTACCGGTGTGATCGGGAAGCAGCTTCCCATGGACCGGTTAAAGGCGGGCATTCAGACCATGGCACCGACGCTGGACGGCAGTCTGGAGAGCGGAACGGAAGCAGCCCAGGCCATCATGACCACGGACACGAAGAAGAAGGAAGTGGCAGTGCAGGTGGAGATCGGCGGCAAGACCGTGACCGTCGGCGGCATGTGCAAGGGCTCCGGCATGATTCATCCGAATATGTGCACCATGCTGGCTTTCGTGACGACGGATCTGCTGATTTCGAAGGAGCTTTTGCAGGAGGCGCTGCGTGAAGATATCAAGGATACTTACAATATGATCTCTGTGGACGGCGACACGTCTACCAATGACACGGTGCTTCTGCTGGCAAATGGGATGGCTGGCAATCCGGAGATTACGGAGAAGAATGCGGATTATGAGGTGTTCTGCGAGGCGCTTCGTTATGTCAATGAGAGTCTGGCCAAGAAGATGGCGGGCGACGGCGAGGGCTGTACGGCGCTGTTTGAGGTGAAGGTGATCGGTGCGGAGAGCAAGGCGCAGGCGGTGACCTTGTCAAAATCCATCATTACCTCCAGTCTTACCAAGGCGGCGATCTTTGGACACGATGCCAACTGGGGACGAATTCTGTGTGCAATGGGGTATTCCGGCGCACAGTTTGATCCGGAGAAGGTGGATTTGTTCTTTGAGAGTGCGGCGGGCAGGATGCAGATCATCAAGGATGGCGTGGCGCTGGATTACAGCGAGGACGAGGCCACGAAGATCCTTTCTGAGCCGGAAGTGACGGCGATCGCAGATGTGAAGATGGGCGATGCGGCGGCGACGGCCTGGGGGTGTGATTTGACGTTTGATTATGTGAAGATTAATGCGGATTACAGGTCGTAACATACGCGGTAAATCGACTGAATTGTTTGCGGGTTTCGGGTTGAGAAGTTCTAGGCTCGCAGATGTTTGTTAAATGCGTTCTGAAAAATCAGAACTCGCTTCGCTCAAACATACTGATTTTTCAGAACAACACAAACATCTGCGGGCCAAGAACTTCTAAAACCCTGCAAATGCAAACAATTCAGTCGATTTACCGCTGATAGTTGGCGGCGCTGGGTTGGAAGAGCAAGAGCGAAAAGCAAGAGCGGAAAAGCGAGAGTGAAAGATGAGATTGGAAAAGATAAAGATAAATTAGGATAATGGGGAGGTTTGGGATGGAGATGAATGAGATGCAGAAGGCGGAGGTGCTGATTGAGGCGCTTCCTTATATTCAGCGGTTTAACCGGAAGATTATTGTGGTGAAGTATGGTGGGAGTGCTATGGTGGATGAGCAGTTGAAGCATCAGGTGATTCAGGATGTGGTGCTGCTGAAGCTGGTGGGATTTAAGCCGATCATCGTTCACGGGGGCGGCAAGGAGATCAGCAAGTGGGTTGGGAAGGTGGGCATGGAGCCGCATTTTGTCAATGGGCTGCGTGTGACGGATGAGGCGACCATGGAAATTGCTGAGATGGTACTCAATAAGGTGAATAAAAGTCTGGTTCAGCTTGTGAATGAGCTTGGTATCAAGGCAGTTGGAATCAGCGGTAAGGATGGGATGATGCTGCACTGCGAGAAAAAATATTCCAAGGGCGAGGACATCGGCTACGTCGGAGATGTGACGAAGGTGGACCCGGAGATTATTTATGATCTGCTGGAGAAGGATTTTTTGCCGATCATCTGTCCGATTGGGTTTGATGAGGAGTTTAAGAGCTACAACATTAATGCGGATGATGCGGCGTGCGCGATTGCGCGTGCGGTGCATGCGGAGAAGCTGGCATTTTTGACGGACGTGGAGGGTGTTTACCGCGATTTTGAGGATAAGAGTTCTCTGATTTCCGAGATGTCCGTGGATGAGGCACAGGCCTTTGTCGAGAGCGGAAGTCTGGGCGGGGGTATGCTCCCGAAGCTGCAAAACTGTATCGACGCGATCCGCAACGGCGTATCCCGCGTACATATTCTGGACGGACGGATTGCACATTGTCTGCTGCTGGAGATTTTTACCAACCGTGGTATTGGTACGGCGCTTGTGGGAAATGATGCAGAGCGTTATTCACATGAATAAAAGAACATTCTTGAGGAGATAAATGATGGAAAAACAGCAGTATATTGACCGTGCGGAACACGCGTTATACAAAATTTACAATCGGTTTCCGGTGGTGTTTGACCACGGGGACGGGGTGAAGCTCTACGATACGGACGGACAGGAATATCTGGATTTCGGTGCGGGAATCGCGGTGTTGGGACTGGGCTACAACTGCCAGGAACTGAACGATGCGGTGAAAGCGCAGATCGACAAGCTCTGGCACACTTCGAATCTGTTCTACAATGAACCGGCGGTCGCGGCAGGCGAGAAACTGCAAAAGGCGGCCGGGATGGAAAAGGTGTTCTTCACCAACAGTGGAACTGAGGCCATCGAAGGTGCTCTTAAGATTGCAAAGCGCTATGCGTACAATAAGGGCATGGCCCCGGATTACGAGATTATCGCGATGAAGCATTCCTTCCACGGGCGCAGCCTGGGTGCACTTTCCGTGACGGGCAATGATCATTATCAGGAACCGTTTGCTCCGCTGATTCCCAATATTAAATTTGCGGAATTCAACAATCTGGACAGCGTAAAATCGCTTATGAATGAAAAGACAGTGGCGGTTCTCATGGAGACGGTTCAGGGCGAGGGCGGCATCTACCCGGCGACGGAGGAATTTATCAAGGGTGTTCGGACTCTGTGTGATGAGCATGACGCGCTGCTGATGCTGGATGAGATTCAGTGCGGCATGGGGCGGACGGGCGATATGTTCGCATGGCAGGGATACGGCGTGAAGCCGGATGTGATGACGGTGGCAAAAGCGCTGGGCAATGGCGTGCCGATCGGTGCATTTCTGGCCAGCGGCAAGGCGGCGACGGCGATGGTGCCGGGGGATCACGGAACCACCTACGGCGGCAATCCGCTGGTGTGCGCGACGGCGTCGAAGGTGCTGGATCTGTTTGAGGAAAAGAAGATCACGGAGCATGTGAAAGAGGTTGGAGCATATCTGTGGGAGAAGCTGGACGGACTTGCGGCGCAGTATGACTGCATCGCGGCGCATCGCGGAAAAGGTTTGATTCAGGGATTGGAATTTCAGATGCCGGTGGCCCCGGTTGTGGCGAATGCACTGCTGGAACAGAAGCTGGTGCTCATCAGTGCGGGCACGCAGATCATCCGGTTTGTACCGCCGCTTGTGATTGAGCGCGCGGATGTGGATGAGATGGTGCAGAAGCTGAGTGCGGCGATCGAGGCGGTTCTCGCGGCAGAAAAGCAGAAATAAGAAAATGGAAGATAAAATCCCCGCAGGGACGCAGATATGTGAAGCATAAGCGTCCCTGCGGGGATTTCATTTTTACGGAAACCTGATTGTCAATGAAGAAGGAGTTGTGCTATACTGTGTTAAAATCACACAGGAAGCGAGGAATTATTTATGATAGAAACAAACACAATCGGGCAGTGGGTGGATGCGCTGGCATCGAAAGCGGCTGTTCCGGGCGGCGGCGGGGCCTCGGCGCTGGGCGGTGCGCTGGCGGCGGCACTGGGACAGATGGTAGCCAATCTGACCGTAGGAAAGAAACGTTATATCGATGTGGAAGAGGAGATGCAGCAGAGTCTGTTTGCCTTAAATATCCTGCAGATGGAGCTGTTAGCACTGGTCGATAAGGATGCGCAGGTGTTTGCACCGCTGGCCGCGGCGTACGGAATGCCGACGGAGACGGACGAGCAGAAGGCGGAAAAGGCGCGTGTGATGGAAGAAAATCTTCTGGCAGCCAGCCTGGTGCCGATGCAGATGCTGGAGAAAACCTCGGCGGTGCTGGATATTCTGGCGCTGCTGGAGGCGAAGGGAAGCCGTATGGCGGTGTCGGATGTGGGCGTGGCGGTGCAATTTGCCAGAGCGGCACTCACCGGCGCGGTGATGAATATTTACATTAATACCAAATCCATGAGCAATCAGGAAAAGGCTGCGGAGCTGAATGCGAAGGCCGGGAAGCTGGTGGAGATCGGAACGAAGCAGGCCGATGAAATTTATGGAAAGGTTCTGGAAAAACTCAGGAGGAATGGCTGATGATTTTATTAAAGGGAGCAGAGGTCTCTGCGAAGATTAAGGAGCAGGTACAGACAGAACTGGCACAGATGGAAGCAAACGCTCCGGGCACAGCGGCGCCGAAGCTTGCGATCGTGCGTGTGGGGGAGCGCCCGGACGATCTGTCCTACGAGCGCGGTGCAACCAAAAAGATGGAGAGCTTTGGCCTGCGGGTGCAGTCCTATGTGTATCCTGCGGACATCAGCGACGCGGATTTTAAACGTGCGTTTGCAGCGGTAAACAGTGACCCGGACGTGACCGGAATCCTGCTGCTCCGCCCGTTGCCGAAGCAGATCTGTGAAAAGGACGTGGAGCAGATGATCAGCCCGGAAAAAGATTTAGACGGGATCGGACCGGCCAATATCGCGAAGGTATTTGCCGGAGACGAGACCGGCTTTGCGCCCTGCACGGCGGAGGCGGTGATCGAGGTGCTGAAGGCGAACGAGATTCCCATCAGTGGAAAGCGCGTGACGATCGTTGGGCGCAGCATGGTGGTGGGCAAGCCGTTGTCCATGCTGATGCTGAAGGAAAATGCCACGGTCACGATCTGCCATACCCGCACGGCGGATTTGAAGGGCACATGCAGGCAGGCGGAGATCCTTGTGGCGGCTGCGGGGCGCGCAAAGATGCTGAATGCGGATTATGTGGGAAACGATGCGGTTGTCATTGATGTGGGGATTAACGTGGACGAGAACGGGAAGCTCTGCGGCGATGTGGAGCTGGAGTCGGTTCAGGAGCTTGCTTCCATGGCAACCCCGGTGCCGGGCGGCGTAGGGGCCGTGACGACCGCGGTGCTGGCAAAACATTTGATGCGGGCCGCCAGACAGAGCCGATGAGTCAGACAGAGCCGATGAGCCGGACAAAGCCGATGCGTCAGACAGCGCCGATGCGCGAAACAGCGCTTGCGGGGGAAGAGCAGTTTGTTCGCATCACACAGGGACAGGAACTCTATTATGGCGGCGATCAGGCGTGGTTTGAGTTCACCGTGAGCCAATATGGCGGCTGCGGGACGGTGGCTGCCGCGAATATGACGGCGTATCTCGCGGAGAGAAACCCGGCTTTGCGCGCCCTGTACCGCTATCCGGCTTATCGGAAAGGCGAGTTTTTGCGGCATATGGAAGAAGTCTATGCCTTCGTGCACCCGTGGAAGCTTCCGCTTGTCCGAAAGGAACGGCCCGCGTGTCAGATTTTTGGCAGATCCTTTGGCTGGACCTTCGGCGTGTGGCCGATGAGCCGCTTTACCCGTGGCGTGAAGCGTTTCGCGTGCTCCCGCGGTGTGCGGCTTTGCTGTACCGTGATTCACAGCAGAAGTTCCCTGGAAACGTTGACGGCATGGATTCGCGACAGTCTCAAAGAGGACTGCCCGGTTGCCATGCTGATCGGGAAGCATCCGAAATATGAGCGGGAGCGCGTCGAACGGCCGGACGGAACCGGCTGGCATCAGACACATTTTTCGATGCACTGGGTCGTGATCACCCGCTTACGCGAGCAGGGCGGTCAGGTGTATGTGAAGGTCTCCACCTGGGGCGGCGCTTCCTGGCTGGATCTAAGGGCGTGGCAGCAGGCCGGAGGATTCGTGCCGGGATTGGTGCGGGTGTGCGGCGTGAAGTGATATAAGAAGAAAGGTTATCGAGAATGAAAAACAGGCGGCGTCCTTCCTTTTGCAGAAAAAGTGTGATACAATAGGAAGCACGTCGGTGTTTGCGCGGATATTTGGTCCGTGAAACGACGGCAAAAGCAATAGAAAGCAGGAATCAAGATGAAGAAGAACCGGGTACTGTGCCAGCTTCTGGCACTCGTCCTGATAGGGACGTTTTCCCTTTTCGGATGTGCGGCGAAGAAAACGCAGCCGGACGCCGGATTAGCGGCAGAGAAGGCACCCGATAAATTAAATGTAGTGACGACGTTATTTCCTTATTACGATTTTGTGCGCCAGGTTGCGGGCGATGATGTGAAGCTGACCCTGGTGGTTCCGGCGGGAATGGACAGCCATTCCTTCGAGCCGACTCCGGCGGATATGCGTCTGATCCAGAGCGCGGATGTCCTGATCAGCAATGGCGGGGCGATGGAACACTGGCTTACCGAAGTCCTGGGTGCGGTGGATACGGAGCAGATGACCGTGGTGACGATGATGGATCATGTGAATGCGGTCGAAGAACAGCTTGTGGAAGGCATGGAAGCGGAGGCGCATGACCACGATCATGAGGCCGGAGAAGCTGACGAAGCTGACGAATCCGACGAATCCGACGAAGCCGACGATCACAAGTCCTATGTGGATTATGATGGCCACGAGGAGGAAATCGAGTACGATGAACACATCTGGACCTCCCCGGTCAATGCCATGACCATGGTGGAAGTGATTCGCGATACCCTTGCGGAGGCAGACCCGGAGCATGCGGCAGATTATCAGGCCCATGCCGAGGCATATCTGGGCGAATTGCAGCAGATCGATGCCGGCCTGCGGGAGGTATCGGAAAACCGCGTCCGCAATATGATTGTGATCGGTGATAAGTTCCCGTTCCGCTATCTGGCAGATGAATATCAGCTGGATTACCGGGCTGCGTTCTCCGGGTGCAGTACGGATACGGAGCCGAGCGCGAAGACGATCGCCTATCTGATTGACAAGATCCGGGAAGAACAGATTCCGGTGGTGTATTATCTGGAACTGAGCACGCACAGGGTATCGGAGATCATCGGGGAGGAGACCGGTGCCACACCGCTGCTTTTACATTCCTGTCACAATGTGACCCGGCAGCAGTTTGATGCAGGGGTTACCTATGTGGAATTGATGCGCGGAAACATTGAGAGCTTAAGAAAAGGATTGGACGAATGAAACCGTTTATTACTTGTGAACACGTAGACTTTGGATATGAGAACCACGATGCGGTCATCGATCTGAACCTGGAGATTTCCCCGGGAGATTATCTGTGTGTGGTGGGAGCGAATGGCTCCGGCAAGAGTACATTGATCAAAGGGCTGCTGGGGCTGTTAAAGCCTACGGCGGGAGTGCTGACCGTGGATGAGGAGCTGCGGCGGGGCGGGATCGGATACCTGCCTCAGCAGACGGCGGCACAGAGGGATTTTCCGGCGACAGTGCAGGAAGTGGTGCTGTCCGGGACCCTGAGCCGGCGCGGCAACCGCCCGTTTTATTCTGCGGCGGAGAAGCGGTTGGCTCTGCACAATATGGAGCGTCTGGGCATTGCCGATTTAAACCGTAAATGCTACCGGGAGCTTTCCGGCGGTCAGCAGCAGCGTGTATTGATCGCACGGGCGCTGTGTGCGACAGAACAGGTGCTGATTCTGGACGAGCCGATCACCGGACTGGATCCGTCGGCAATTCAGGATTTTTATCGTTTGATCCGAAAACTCAATCACGAAGATCAGATTACGATCATCATGGTCTCACACGATATCCGCAATGTCATCACGCAGGCAAACAAAGTCCTGCATATGCAGCAGCGGGTGCTGTTTTGCGGCACGACGGCGGAGTATCAGAAGAGCGATGCCGGAAAAGAATTTCTGGGAGGTGAGGAGGCATGGGTATGATACGGGAAATGCTGTCCTATCCCTTTTTGGTACGAGCCCTTTTAGGCGGCGTGATGGTGTCGCTGTGTGCGGCGCTTCTGGGCGTCAGCCTGGTGCTGAAACGGTATTCCATGATTGGCGACGGGCTGTCCCACGTGTCTTTTGGCGCGCTGTCCATCGCGGTTGCGGTAGGCTGGTCACCGCTTAAGGTGTCCATTCCGGTGGTGATCCTGGCGGCCTTTTTCCTGCTTCGGATTACGGAACACGGAAAGGTCAAGAGCGACGCGGCCATCGCCATGATCTCGGCAAGTGCGCTGGCCATCGGCATTATCGTGACCTCGCTGACCACGGGCATGACTACAGATGTCAGCAGCTATATGTTCGGAAGCATTCTGGCAATGAGCCGGGCGGACGTTTATTTAAGCGCGGGACTTTCCGTCGTGGTGCTGTTTTTGTTTCTTCTGTGCTACAACAAACTGTTCGCGGTTACGTTTGACGAGAACTTCGCCAAGGCCACCGGCGTGCAGGTGGAGCGGTACAATGTTCTGATCGCGGTACTGACGGCGGTGACCATCGTGCTTGGGATGCGCATGATGGGCGCGATGCTGATTTCCAGCCTGATTATTTTTCCGGCACTGACTTCGATGCGGATCTTCAAGAGCTTTCGCGGTGTCGTCGTATGTTCGGGAATTCTGGCTGTGATCTGCTTTTGTATTGGACTGCTGTTTTCCTACGGTTTGTCCACTCCGGCAGGCGCCAGTGTCGTCATGGTCAATCTGGCAGCATTTCTGATTTTCTCGGCGGCGCAGATTGTTTGCCGGGTCAGCGGGAAGAGCGGCCGGTAGCAGATAGAAAAAGAAAAATGTGGAGACGGATATGGGGAATATTGTGACAAGAAAGCTGTATCAGGTGCGCAGCCATCTGACGCAGACACAGTTTATTGCATATGGATTTATCGGAATCATTTTGACCGGCACGCTTCTTTTGATGCTGCCGTTCTCAAGCAGGAATGGGGAGGTTTCTCCGTTTATCAACTGTCTGTTTACGGCGACCAGCGCTTCCTGCGTGACCGGACTGGTCGTCTATGATACCTGGACGCACTGGTCGCTGTTCGGGCAGCTTGTGATCCTGACGCTGATTCAGATCGGCGGACTTGGTTTCATCACCATCGGTGTATTTCTTTCCATGATTTTGCGGCGCAAGATCGGACTGAAGGAGCGGGGGCTGATGCAGGAGAGCGTCAATACCCTGCAAATCGGCGGTATGGTTAAGCTGGCAAGAAAGATTATAATCGGGACAGCGATCTTTGAGGGGACAGGCGCTCTCATTCTGGCGATTCGGTTTATCCCGGAGCTTGGCATTTTGAAGGGAATTTATTACGGGGTGTTCCATTCGATTTCCGCGTTCTGTAATGCGGGCTTCGACCTGATGGGGCGGCAGGGGGCTTACAGCTCATTGGTCAATTATTACGATGACTGGACGGTCAATCTGGTGGTGATGTCTCTGATCGTCATCGGCGGTATCGGCTTTGTAGTGTGGGATGATCTGAGCCGCCATGGCTTGAAATTCAACAAATACATGCTGCACACAAAGATCGTGGTGTTGACGACATTTGTACTGGTTTTCGGAGGCGCGTACCTGTTCTATCGTTTTGAGAAGGATTATCTGATCGCGGGAATGAACCCCAGCGGACAGATTCTGACCTCGCTGTTCAGCTCGGTAACGGCGAGAACGGCCGGCTTTAATACGGTCGACACGGCGAAACTGACGGACGCGAGCAAATTATTGACGGTGATTCTGATGTTCATCGGCGGAAGCCCGGGGTCAACGGCGGGCGGTGTCAAGACGACGACCATTGTAGTCATGTATCTGTACCTTCGCTCGACCATTCAGCGAAGCTATGGCGTCAATGTATTTGGACGCAGGCTGGAGGACGATGCAATCAAGCGTGCAAGTACGATTTTTCTGATCAACTTGACGCTGGCGCTGACGGCGGCGGTTTATATCATGGCAGGTCAGCAGATTCCGATGTCGGATGTGCTTTTTGAGACATTTTCTGCGATCGGTACGGTGGGAATGACCACAGGCATTACCCGTATGCTCAATCCCATGTCGCGGCTGACGATTGTATTTTTGATGTATTGCGGACGTGTGGGAAGTTTGTCCTTTGCGCTGTCGTTTACGCAGGGCAAGCGGGTGGCACATGTGCGGCAGCCGGAGGAGCGGATTAATATTGGGTAAGAGCCAAGGGTCCGCGGATTCAAATTGTCGGATTGCTTTGCGGGTTGCAGAATCCGGATGTTCTAAGCTCGCAGAAGTTTGCTAAGGGCGTTATGAAAAATCAAAACTTGCTTCGCTCAGACATCTTGATTTTTCATAACAACGCAAATTTCTGCAAGCTAAGAACTTCTGCGGATTCTGCAAATGCAAAGAAATCCGACAATTTGAATCCGCTGCATACTTGGCTTCATAAGAGAGAGAAGAGCGAAGAGCAAAGCAAAGAGCAAAACATAGATAAAAAAATAAATAAAATTTGATGGAGGTTTGGGATGAAGTCTATTTTGATTATTGGAATGGGGCGGTTTGGGCGGCATCTTTGTAAGAACTTGTCTGAGCTGGGAAATCAGGTTATGATTGTGGATGAGAAGGAAGAGAATCTGGAGGAGCTGTTCCCTTATGTGGTCAGTGCGAAGATCGGGGACTGTACGAATGAGGCCGTGTTGAAGAGCCTGGGAATCTCGAATTTTGATCTGTGCTTTGTGTGCATTGGGACGAATTTCCAGAGCAGTCTGGAGATCACGAGTCTGGTGAAGGAGCTGGGCGGCCGTCATGTGATCAGCAAGGCGAACCGCGACATTCATGCGAAGTTCCTGCTGCGAAATGGTGCGGACGAGGTCATTTATCCAGATCGGGATATCGCGGAGAAACTGGCGGTTCGTTACAGCGCAAACCATGTCTTTGATTATATCGAGCTGACGGATGAGTATTCTATTTACGAGATTCCGCCGCTACCGGAATGGGTCAACAAGAGCCTGAAGGATTTGAGCATTCGAAATGAATATCATATCAGTATTCTCGGAAGCAAGGAGAACGGCAAGGCAAAGCTGATGCCGGGGGCGGATTATGTGATCCGTGAGGATGAACATCTGATGATCATCGGAAAAAAAGTAGATGTGGATAAGATTTTGAAGGAATTGCCATAAAAGGGAAGTGAGGGGGTCTGGTTTGTGCCGGACCCCTTTTACATACAAAAAAATCCTTATTGAGAAAAGTTCTCATTTAAATGCTTGACAAATATTGGCTGTTAGCTTATGATAACTAAGAAAATGATAATCAATCTCAAGTGTGCTGGGATTGAAACAATCAGAAGAAAGGAAGCGTGTCGTATGCCGTTATCAATGATGGAACAGGGTGAGACAAGAGTAATTACAGACTTTAAGGGACAGGAAGAGATGAAACGTCATCTTCAGGATCTTGGATTTATCAAGGGCGAGACCGTACGTGTCGTTGGCGAGAATGCAAGTGGTATGATTCTGGTCGTGAAAGGTGTTAAGGTTGCTCTGAACCGCGCGCTGGCAACCCGAATCATCGTAGCGGATTAAGACACAAGAGGAGGAAGAGTTATGACGCTGAAAGAATTAAAGCCTGGTCAGCAGGGAACTGTGACTTCCATCGGAACGACCGGACCGATGAAACGCCGCATCATGGACATGGGAATTACCCCGGGTGTTGAGATCAAAGTGATCAAGGTTGCACCGTTGGGAGACCCGATTGAAGTAAATGTAAGAGGCTATGAGCTGAGCCTTCGGAAAGAGGAAGCACAGCAGATTCAGATGCAGTAACTTGATATCTGCGTACATTCCTTTTTCTTTGGATAGACGGTTAGCCTCGACTAACCCAAGGGGAAATGCATACAGACAAGACAGAAAATCAATGAGGAGAATGAAATGCTATGAGTATGACGATTGCACTGGCGGGTAACCCAAACTGTGGTAAAACAACGTTGTTTAATGAACTGACCGGTTCCAAACAGCATGTAGGAAACTGGCCTGGCGTTACGGTAGATAAGAAAGATGGTGTCTATAAGAAAAACAAGGAAGTGGTTATCCTGGATCTTCCGGGAACATATTCCCTGTCTCCGTATTCCGCGGAGGAGATTGTAGCGCGTGATTATATTGTAAAAGAAAAACCGGATGCGGTGATTAACATCGTGGATGGTACCAGCATCGAACGGAACCTGTATCTCTCCCTTCAGGTGATGGAGACCCAGATCCCGATGATCATTGCCATGAACATGATGGATGAGGTAGAGGCAAGAGGCGATAAGATCGACTGCGTGAAGCTTTCCGAACTGCTGGGAGTTCCGGTTATTCCGATCACAGCCCGCAGCGGCAAGGGATTGAAAGAACTGATGGATGCGGCGATCGAGGTGGCGAAGAACCACCAGAAGCCGACCCAAAATGACTTGTTCGACAAAGAACTGGAAGATACCATTGAGGCGATTGCAGATGTGCTGGGCGGCGACAATGCCGATGAAAGCTACTGGGAAGCAATCAAACTGGTTGAGAACGATGAGGTAGTAGGAAAGACGGTTCCTGCGTCAAAAAAAGATGCAGTGAAGGCACTCGTTGATACGGCAAACAAGAACGCAGACGGAGATGCCGAGGCGAAGATTGCAGATTACCGCTATCAGTACATAAGCAAGCTCGTGAAACAGTGTGTAAAGAAAGCGCATCAGGGTCACGTGGAAACCAAATCAGATAAGCTGGATAAGGTTCTGACCAACCGTTTCCTGGCACTTCCGATCTTTGCGGGCGTGATGTATATCCTGTTTGCCTGCGTGTTCAGTGAGAACTTCATGTTCATCGAAGGGCTTCCGAGTCCGGGCGTATGGCTGGCTGGTATTGTGGAAACCGTATGGGGCGCAATTCAGGGCGGAGTTGTCGGCGCAGTAGAAGCCGCCGGTGCATCGGCCTGGGCCGTAGATCTGATCAACAGCTGTATGGATGGTATTGGTGCGGTAGCAGGCTTCCTGCCGCTGGTTCTGGTTCTGTTCCTGCTGATGTCATTCCTTGAGGACAGTGGTTACATGGCGCGTGTCGCGTTCGTTATGGACCGTATTTTCCGCCACTTCGGACTGAGCGGACGTTCCTTCATCCCGATGCTGATGGGCTTCGGCTGTTCTGTTCCGGCTCTGATGGCTGCAAGAACGCTGGAGAGTGATAAAGACCGTAAGATTACCATGATGATCACACCCTTCATGTCCTGCGGTGCAAAACTTCCGATTTATGCGATGTTTGCTGCAACTTTGTTTGCAGATCATAACCAGACCTCGATTATCTTCTCGATCTACATGCTGGGTATCGTTGTTGCGATCATCTCGGCACTGATCCTGAACAAGTTTGTATTTAAGAGCGATACTTCGAACTTCATTATGGAGCTGCCGACTTACCGTATCCCGACCTTAAAGAGCGTTCTGATCCATGCATGGGAGAAGGTAAAGGGCTTTGCAGTCAAGGCCGGTACCGTAATCTTTGCATCGACCGTTCTGATCTGGTTCTTGTCCAGCTTCAATTTCAGCGGCATGTGTGACATGGAAGAAAGCTTCCTGGCATCCATCGGTAATGCGATCAAATGGATCTTCCTTCCGCTTGGCTTTGCAGACTGGAGAGCATCCGTCGGTGTTGTAACCGGATGGATTGCAAAGGAGAATATCGTAGCAACCTTCGGACAGCTGTTCGGCGGTGTCAGCGATGAGGCGATTGAGGCAATTTCAGCCGGCGAGCAGGCACTTCCTGCAATCGGTGAAGTATTTAACAAGGTTTCCGCGTATTCGTATATGGCATTCAACCTGCTGTGTATGCCGTGTTTTGCGGCGGTTGGCGCAATCCGCAGAGAGATGGGTTCCTTAAAATGGACCTTGCGTGCAGTGGGCTTCCAGATGCTGACTGCATACATCGTAGCGCTCATCGTCAATACGGTTGGCAACCTGATTTTCTAAAGGCGAAGCAACAACGTAAGGAGGTAAATTTATGTCTGTCGAGGCAAAAAAAGGATTCATTATACAGGAGTTAAAGAAGAGCGGATGCAGAATCACCACACAGAGACAATTATTGATTGATATTATCCTGAAGGACGAGTGCAGCTGCTGCAAGGAAATCTACTACCGCGCGGCGAAAAAGGACCCGAGCATCGGCATGGCAACGGTTTACCGCATGGTCAAGACTCTGGAGGAAGCCGGTCTGATTCAGCGCAAGAATATGTATCGCATCGACTGCGAGGCCGTTGCGACTGCTTGAAGGGAAGCGGATTCGGAACCAGACGAGGAGTAGAATTATGCAAAAACGGAATTTCCGGAAAATCCGGGGATTCCGTTTTTTTCCTTCAAAGACTGGACGAGAAGACAAAATTCGTATATGATAGGAGTAAACGATGCGGGGAGGGATACGCATGCAAGAATCAGGGGAAAACTATCTGGAGACGATATTGATGCTGAAAGAGCGGCGGGGAACTGTCCGTTCCATTGATGTTGCCCGCGAACTGAATTTCAGCAAGCCGAGTGTCAGCCGTGCGATGGGAATTCTGAGGGAGAATGGGTTTATCACGATGGAGGGTTCCGGCGAGATCAAGCTGACCGAGACCGGACGGGCGAAGGCCGAGGAGATTTATGGCCGCCATCGCCTGCTGACTGCGTTTTTGCAGGAGGTTGCCGGTGTTTCTGACGAGATGGCAGAGGAGAATGCCTGCCGGATGGAACATATTCTGGATCAGGAGGTTGTGGACGGAATCAGCCAGTATATGAGGCAAAGATCCACGTGAGAATTTATGCTCAGAGAACTGCCGTGGGGTGTCTTGACATTCCACGGCAGTTGTGACAAAATAGAGAGTTGTAGCAGGATAACTGCACACTGAAAAGAAAAGAAGGTAAGAATACGATGACAAAGATTGATATTATTTCCGGATTCTTAGGAGCCGGCAAGACTACATTTATTAAAAAGCTTCTGCAGGAGGCGATCGCAGGGGAGCAGGTTGTGCTGATTGAGAATGAGTTTGGCGAGATCGGCATTGACGGTGGATTTTTAAAGGATGCAGGGATCGAGATCCGTGAGATGAACTCCGGCTGCATCTGCTGTTCTCTGGTGGGAGATTTCGGAAAGTCTCTGGAAGAGGTTCTGACCAAATATAAACCGGAGCGCGTGATCATCGAGCCGTCCGGCGTAGGCAAGCTGTCCGATGTCATGAATGCGGTCCGCAACGTGGCGAAAGATCTGGATGTGAAGCTGAACAGTGCCGTGACGATCGTGGATGCGAGCAAATGTAAGATGTATATGAAGAACTTCGGTGAATTCTTCAACAATCAGGTGGAGAATGCCGGAACCATCGTTCTGAGCCGCACGGACGTGGCGGACGCGAAGAAGGTGCAGGATGACGTGGAGCTGCTTCGTCAGCACAATGGCGCAGCCAGCATCGTGACGACCCCGATCGAGCAGCTGAGCGGCGAACAGCTTCTGGAGCTGATCGAGAAGCCGGACACCATGATGGAGGAGCTGCTGGCTCAGGTCAAGGAGGAGCATGAGCATCATCATGACCATGGCGACGACTGCGGCTGTGGTTGTCATGACCATGAGCACGAGCACCACCATGATGGCGATGACTGCGACTGTCACGATCATGAGCATCATCATGACGATGATGACGATGACTGCGATTGTCACGATCATGAGCACCACGAGCACCATCATCACGACGACGACCACGGCGACGACTGTGACTGCGGCTGCCATGACCATGAGCACGAGCACCATCACGATGATGATGACGATGACCACGATCACGATCATGAGCACCATGACCATCACCACGATCACGGCGACGACTGCGATTGCGGTTGCCACGATCATGACCATCATCACCATCATGCAGATGAGGTATTCAGCAGCTGGGGGTTGGAAACCATCATTCCCTGCGATAAGAAGGCGCTGACGGAGATCCTTGAGGAGCTGGCTTATGGCAATGCATACGGCGATGTACTGCGTGCGAAGGGGATGCTTCCGGGCGAAAATCCGGGTGAATGGTACTACTTCGACCTGGTGCCGGAGGAGTATGAGATTCGCATCGGCAAACCGGACTACACCGGCAAGCTCTGCGTAATCGGTGCGAATTTAAAAGAAGAAGCCTTGAACAAGGCATTTGGCAGAAGCTGAAAAACAGCCAGAGGAGTAAATATAGATTATGGGACCAATGATTGAAGATGAGGTGACACCGGTATTTCTGATTAATGGATTTCTGGAAGCCGGTAAGACGGAGTTCTTATCCTTTACGATGGAACAGGATTATTTCCAGACAGAAGGCAAGACATTGCTGATCGTGTGTGAGGAAGGCGATACCGAGTATGATCCGGCACTTTTGAAGGACACGAAGACTTCTGTGGTGTATGTGGACAGCCTGGCGGACATCTCCCCGGACCGGCTGACAGAGCTTGAGCTTCTGCACAATCCGGAACGTGTTCTGATTGAGTGGAATGGCATGTGGAATCAGGATGACCTGAAGCTGCCGAAGGACTGGACGATCTATCAGCAGATCACGATTGTAGATATGTCGACGTTCGACCTCTATGTGAAGAATATGAAGTCGCTTCTGGCAGCGATGGTGCGCAACACGGAGCTGATTATCTGCAACCGGTGTGACGGAATCGAAGATCTGGAGCGCTATAAACGTATGCTGAAATCCATGAATACCAAATGCGATATCGTATTCGAGGACGAAAACGGCGAGATCGACGAGATTTCAGAGGAGGATCTTCCGTATGATCTGAAGGCGGACGTGGTGAAAATCAGTCCGGAGGCATACGGTATCTGGTACATTGACTGTATGGATAAGCCGCAGCGTTATGTGGATAAGGTGGTGGAGTTTACGGCGATGGTACTCAAGTCTCCGGAATTTCCGAAGAATTATTTTGTGCCGGGCCGCATGGCGATGACCTGCTGCGCGGACGATATGACGTTCTTGGGCTATGTCTGCAAAGCGAAAGAGGCGAAGAACCTGGAAACGAAGCAGTGGGTTAAGGTTCGCGCGAAGGTAAAGCTGGAATACTGGCAGGACTATGACGGAGAAGGACCGGTGCTCTATGCGGAAGAAGTGGTTCCGGCAGAGCCGATCAAAGACGTGGTACAGTTTGGCTAGATTTGGCAGAACAAGATCGATAAAAGAGGCGCAGCACGCGGAAGAATATCCTGTGTGCTGCGCCTTTTGAAACATCCATCAATGCGGGTTATTCGATCGTCGTGCCGGCCTTGCCGTCGATGCTGTCCTCTGCTTTTTCCATGGAGGTAATGATCGCGCTGCGGCCATTGCCTGCCTTGATGAAGGAGATGGAAGCCTCGATCTTCGGGAGCATGGAGGCAACTTCGAACTGCCCCTGTCTGCTGTATTCTTCTGCCTCTGCTGCGGTCATGCGGGTGATCGGTGTTTCCTGCGGGGTGTTGTAGTTTAATGCAACGTTGTCCACGCTGGTCAGAATCATCAGCACATCGGCGTCAACTTCCTTTGCAAGCAGTCCGCTTACCAGATCCTTCTCGATGACTGCGCTGGCGCCCTTTAAATCGGAACCCTGTTCGAGAACCGGGATACCGCCGCCACCGCAGGAGATAACGATCTGATCCGCATCCAGCAGAGCACGGATCGCGTCAATCTCCACGATCGCTACCGGCTTCGGAGAAGAAACGATACGCTGGAAGCCCTTGCCTGGAACTTCGGTCACGTAGTTGCCCTTCGCCTCCTCGGCATCGGCTTCTTCGCGGCTCATGAAACGGCCGATCTTCTTGATCGGATTGTAGAAGGATTCATCGTAAGGATCCACGGTAACCTGAGACAGCACGGTGGATACGGATTTGTAAATGCCGCGGCGCAGCAGTTCTGCGCGGATGCCGTTTTGCAGGTCATAGCCGATGTAACCCTGGCTCATGGCGGAGCAGACAGACATGGGAGCCGGGGTAAAGCCCTCATTCTCATGGTTCTTGCACAACTCATTCATAGCGGTATGAATCATGCCGACCTGCGGTGCGTTGCTGTGTACGACAGCGACCTGCCAGCCATTCTGGATGAAGTCTGCAATGACTTTGGCGGTGGGGCCGACTGCGGCTTTCTGCTCCGGAAGATTAGTTCCAAGGGCATTGTGCCCAAGGGCCATAACGATTCTTTTCTTTGCCATATCGATACCTCTTTCTTTTATTCGATTTGCAACTGACGGGCAGTTGGTTCTGAACAATCATTTTACTCAGATTTATAGTAACATTATAGTGTTTCTACTGGAAAAATGCAACCGCTTTGTGTTATACTGAAAAGCAGAGTGACCGGAAGGAGGACGTGTTATGACGGTTCGGATGAAACGGGTCCTGCTCCTGATCTGGCGGATGCTTTATCCGCTGCTGCTGTATCAGTTGATCAGTGAATTGGTATTCCATACGTGGCTTTCCACGCACGGCGGGATCGCAGAATCGATGGCGCTTCCGCTTACGGCACTGGCGGCTGGCTTGTCCTTGGTTCCGTTGGGGATTTTGTACCGGGTGCGATCCGGGCGGGAGCATGCGTGCCAGACGGCGCGTACAGGGCTGACCGTTTTCTGGTCCGCATTGGCCGGAATCGGAGCCTGCCTGCTGTTTAATTATGTGGTACTGCTTTTACCGTTTGTCACAAGGCGATACGAGGAGGCACAGGCGCTGCTTTTTCAGCCGTCCCTGCCGCTTCAGATTCTCTGCACCGGACTGGTGATCCCGCTCACGGAGGAACTGATCTTTCGTGGTCTGGCATACAGGTGCCTGCGAAGAGAATTTCCCTTTGCAGGAGCGGCAGTGATATCCGCTATCTACTTTGGATTATTTCACGGCAATCTGTTACAGGGCACATATGCTTTTATTTTAGGGCTGCTTCTCGCGTGGTTATATGAGAAGGTTGGTCGGTTGTCCGCGGTGTGGGCATTTCATGCGGCGGCTAATGTAACGGCTGTTGTGTGTTCTGCATCTGCTCTGCCGGTACAGAACGGGAATTCCCCGGCGGGACTGGCGGCAGTGATTGGCGGAGTGCTGATGGCGGCAGCATGTTATCAGATTTTACAGAACAAAGAGAGAGGAACCAAACGATGAAATTACTTTCTATAGCAATTCCCTGCTACAATTCAGAGGCATACATGAGACATTGCATCGATTCTCTTCTTCCGGGCGGAGACGAGGTGGAGATTCTGATCGTGGATGATGGGTCCACGAAGGACAATACGGCGCAGATCGCCGACGAATATGAGGCACGTTATCCGGGGATCTGTTACGCGATTCACCAGGAGAACGGCGGCCACGGTGAGGCGGTCAATGCCGGTCTGCGGGCAGCTACCGGCATCTATTTCAAGGTGGTTGACAGCGACGACTGGGTCAATGAGGAGGCCTATGCGGAGGTTCTTCAGACGCTGCGGGAGTTCGTCATGGGCAATCAGACCCTGGATATGCTGATCACGAATTTCGTATATGAGAAGCAGG
Source organism: Lachnospiraceae bacterium (assembly GCA_028693165.1). Lineage (GTDB taxonomy): Bacteria > Bacillota > Clostridia > Lachnospirales > Lachnospiraceae > Brotaphodocola. The sequence continues at coordinate 157,217 of JAQUVX010000003.1, forward strand.
GCGCGAAGCACAAGCGTGTCATGCAGTACCGCACCGCGCTGCCGAAGCGTCAGCTCTGCACCTGGAATAAGGTAAAGATTTTTATGCTGGGTCAGTACATTCTGATGCATTCCGTGATTTACCGCACAGAGATGCTGCGGGATTGTGGACTGGAGCTGCCGAAGCACACCTTTTATGTGGATAACATTTTCGTCTTCCAGCCGCTTCCGTCGGTCAAGACCTTCTATTACCTGGATGTGAATTTTTACCGCTACTTTATCGGAAGAGACGATCAGTCGGTCAACGAGTCGGTCATGATCGGCCGCATCGATCAGCAGCTGCTTGTGACGAAGCTGATGCTGGGCTATTATCATGAATCAAAGATTGTCAGCTACAAGCTGCGTCATTACATGGTGCGTTATCTGGAGATCATGATGACGGTATCATCCATTCTGGCGATCAAATCCGGGACCGAGGAGAACATGGAGAAAAAGCAGGAGCTGTGGCATTATCTGCGCAAACAGGATTTACTGCTGTTCCTTCGCCTGCGCTGGGGTTTCCTCGGCCAGAGTATGAATCTGCCGGGCAAGAGCGGCCGCACGGTGTCGATTGCGGGCTACAAGATCAGCCAGAAATTCTTTGGATTTAACTAGAAAAATTTTTGAAAAAAGTTGTAGAAAAAGTCTTGACAATTTACACAATAAATTATATACTACATAGGCAGTCTTGATGGAACACCAATCAGGACATCAGATATGGGATCTTAGCTCAGCTGGGAGAGCATCTGCCTTACAAGCAGAGGGTCATAGGTTCGAGCCCTATAGGTCCCATACCTATCTAGAATATGGCGGAATAGCTCAGTTGGCTAGAGCACACGGTTCATACCCGTGGTGTCGAGAGTTCAAATCTCCCTTCCGCTACGAATCAAAGCCCCTTGAAAAATCAAGGGGTTTTTTGTTGCACGCAGGCTTGCGAATAGTGCTGGCAAGTTTTGGAATATATTTGTGCATTGTATTATTCGTGCGAAAGGCATATGCTAAAGATGCCAGCAAGAGAGGAGATGATTGTATGACTGGATCTACTACAAACATTAGCATTCGTATAGATGCAGACTTGAAGACACAGGCAGAGACCATCGCTGCTATGCAGGAGGCGGAAAGGATTGCGAAAGACCCCGCGGTAAAGGGCTACACCGATTTGGATGAGCTGTTCGCAGACCTTAAAGGATAAGAGAAACCAAACTGACCGTCAACCGCTCCCGGAAAAGAACAAAGACCACGCCCTCGCGGGTGATTGGGGCGGACATCGGGAATGCCATATCCTCCCGGATTGGCTGCTGGTCTATCGTGTGGAAAACGATGTACTGGTGCTGACGCTTGTCCGCACAGGGACACACGCTGATTTGTTTGGCAAATAAGAAACCGTGCTGCCGCCGTATGGAGTATTTCTCCATGCGGCGGTTTTTTGCCGTCGTGCGGCAGATAACACTTATAAATTTGTTTCCCGGTGCAGTCTGTGCAAAGCCCATAGAAAGCTGATACACCCCATCACAAGGAGCATAACAGAAACGCCGAGGATCGTTTTGATTTCAATTCTGTTTTGCAGAACAAGCGACCGCAAAGCGTTGATCACATGAGTAAACGGGTTCAGATTCACTGCAATCTTCAAGCCGCCGGTAAGGGCATCCGCGGGGAACAAAGCGGTGCTTAAAAAGAAAACCGGGAGAATGATTGCGTTCAGAGCTGTTTCATAAACCACTTCATTGGGCAGGATCAGACTGATTGAATAGGTCAATCCGGCCATAAAGAAAGCCATTAGAAAGACAATCAGGACGATTAGCAGGAATCCCGTAAAGCCAGAGGCGATTTTGACTGAAAAAAGCAAACTGACGAAAAGCATAATGCCGATTTCAAGGAACGTACAGCAGACAGCCTCTAATATCTGCCCTAATACAATGGATGCCCGGCTGATCGGTGCAATCAGAACACGGTAGAAACTACCGTCCGTTTTCATCAGATAATTCATAATTCCACCGCTGCTGCATGAACTGAATGTCACAAGCACAAAAAGTCCCGGAAGAATAAATGCCGTGTAATTTTCAATTCCGACACCTTTCATGGATTGGCCTGCAACCGCGCTATACAGGATCAGCCACAGCATAGGTTGTAAAATGGTGATTACGATGGTAAAGGCGTTGTGGAAACGCCATTTCATGTTTCGCCAAAGAATCGGAATGACGCTCATGCGGGCACCTCCTTATGATCGGATGTCAGACGGACAAAAACATCCTCTATCGTGGGCTGCGCAATCTCAATTCTCAAAACAGGTGCACCACGTTTGATTACGAAGTCGGCCGCAGCGTGTAAATCTGCATAGTGATCCTTTGTTCCGACAGCAACCGTGTTTCCGTGAATTTCCACCCGCCGATCACGAAACAAGGTGGAAAGCTCCTGTAAATAGCGTTCAGCATACTGTTTCCTCGAAAAAGTGATTTTCAGCACATCCTGATGCAAATATTCCCGCAGCGCACAAGGCGTTCCCTGAATAACGGTTTTGCCATCTTTCACAATGCAGAGGGTATCGCTTAAACTGTCGGCCTCCTCTAAATAATGTGTCGTGAGAAAAATCGTAGTCCCGAATTTTTCACGGGTTTTGCAGATCATATCCCACATTGCCATGCGGGATTGCACATCCATTCCGACCGTCGGCTCGTCCAGAAACAGAATGTCAGGATTTGACATCATGTTAAGGGCAATATCCAAACGGCGCTTTACGCCGCCGGAGTAGGAAGAAACCGGGTAGTTCATGAAATGCTCCAGACCAAAGCACGAGATGAGATTTCCCATTTGCTTTTTTGCGTCGGCGGTCTGTATTTTGTAGAGTTTACTTTGAAACAGCATATTTTCGCACAAGGACAAATGCGTATCAATGGAAACCCGCTGAGCCACACAGGCAATCCTTGAACGAATGGATAAAGCATCTTTGGAAATGTCCTTATCCAGCATCATTACTTTGCCGGATGTAGGTTGAAGAAATGTTGTGAGTACATTGATCAGCGTTGATTTTCCAGCGCTGTTTTGTCCCAATAAGGAGAAAATCTCTCCCTGCCTGACGGTCAGCGAAATACCATCAAGCGCCTGTACTCCGTTGCGATATTGTTTGAATACATTTTCTACTTGAATTGCCATCCTATGATACCTCCTTGGAAACAGCATACAGGAAGAACGATTTTTATTCCTCACTTTTTCTGCACTCTTTTGTCAACTTTTTTTAAATAAAAATTTGGGATCGGGGGTTGAAACAAGAGCATAACGATTGTTGACCTGCGCTATCAGGCAAACATTAAAAACGACGGGGAGATTCGTTTACAGGAGTTTAGCGAGTGGCTGAAGCTGCCTTGGCATTCGCTTTACGGCATTAAAGGATTATAGTATACTGGATATGGAAAACAATCTCCTGCTTTTGTTACAGCAACGCGGGACGAGTAAAATTTATATATTGTGTGCAATGACGAATTTAAATTTATGGAGGGTATATTAAATGGCTTGTAGGAATCTAACAATAAAAAAGGGATATTTATGTTTAGTTTCATATCTCATTCTGGTTACCATGTTTTTGAATGGATGTGCGAGCGAGGATGTGAGACATACGGAAAATCCTGCGAACATTAGTACGGGAGTTCTTCGTAAGGAAGTTTTTGCGCTTGTTTCCAGTGCGGAAAACTCCAGCATTGATTACGGCAAGCAGTATGCCTACATCGAGGATATTGGAGATGGAAGAGGTTACACGGCGGGTGTCATTGGTTTTACGTCGGGAACTGGAGATTTGTTACAGGTGGTAACGGAATATATTAAGCTGAAGCCCCAAAATAATCTGTTGAAAAAATACCTTTCTGCGCTGGAATCGGTGGAGGGAACGGATTCACACGAAGGACTTGGCGATGCATTTCTTGCCGACTGGCAAACTGCGGCAGAAGATGCCGAGATGATACAGGCCCAGAATGCGATTTTAGATGATTTATACCTCCATCCATCCATCACATTTGCCAACGAAGATGGACTCGGCGTTTTGGGACAATACATTTATTATGATGCAATGGTTGTGCATGGGCCTGGGGACGATGAGGACAGCTTCAACGGAATTCGGATGAAAGCCAAAGCGTTGGCAGATACCCCCGCAATGGGTGGAGACGAGAAAACGTATTTGCAGGCGTTTTTAGATGCAAGAAGTGTGATTATGAAAAAGGAAGAAGCACATTCGGATTTGTCCCGATTAAATACACAGCAGGCATTTCTTGAGGCAGGAAATGAGACATTAGAGCTACCTCTTACATGGACGATGTATGGCGAAGCGTTTAAGCTGGATAAAAGAAGTTTGAGCACCATGAACGAATAAAAAGCCTTGAATTTGTGAGAACAAGAAAATGGAACGTGACATTTTTCTAATGGGAGCGTCATGATGTTGCGAAGGGGGGAATCGCCGCCTCCTTCGGCATCCCCCCTCACTCGCGTTAAGATTTCGTAAATTTTTACTCCCAAACAAAAATTCAAATGGTTGTATTCCCAACTTAGTGCTATACTGATGAGAATGGCATATGTTCTTCAAAAAAACATGCGATGATGAGGGAGAAAGAGATGCAAATCATAGTTGTTGGATGCGGAAAAGTAGGTAGGACAATTATCGAGCAGCTGAGTATGGAAAATCATGATGTGACGGTAATCGATACCAACAGTTCCGTGATTCATGATGTGACGAATAATTTTGATGTAATGGGAGTGGTTGGAAACGGGGCAAGCTATGGGGTACAGACGGAGGCCGGCATTGAGCATGCAGACCTCCTGATTGCGATGACCGATTCGGACGAGCTGAATCTGCTCTGCTGCCTGATTGCCAAAAAGGCCGGCGGCTGCAATACGATTGCCCGTGTGCGAAACCCCGTCTATAATAACGAAATCGGATTTATCAAAGAAGAGCTGGGGCTTTCCATGGCGATCAATCCCGAGGCTGCGGCTGCGACTGAGATCGCGCGGATTCTGCGCTTCCCGTCGGCAATCAAGATCGAGACCTTTGCGAAGGGAAAGGTGGAACTGCTGAAATTCATCATCGGAGAAGATTCGATTTTGAACAACTGCAGCCTGATCGACGTGGCAAAATCAATCAAGTCAGAGGTTCTGGTGTGCGCGGTGGAGCGCGGGGACGATGTCATTATCCCGAACGGCAGTTTTGTGCTGAAACACGATGATACCATCAGCATCGTGGCCTCACCGAAGAATTCCAGAGAATTCTTCCAGAAGATCGGAGTTGAGACGCATCAGGTCAAGAATTCCATGATCGTGGGAGGCGGAACCATCGCTTATTATCTGGCGAAGGAGCTGCTGAATTCCGGAATTGACGTCAAGATCATAGACAAGGATCATGCGCGATGCGAACAGTTAAGCGAGCTTCTGCCGGAAGCGGTCATCATCAACGGGGATGCAACCAATCAGGATACGCTGATGGAGGAGGGGCTGGTACATGCCGAATCCTTTGTCTCTCTGACGGGAATCGATGAGGGGAATATCTTTTTGTCGCTGTATGCAAAAAGCTGTTCCAAAGCAAAGATCGTGACCAAGATCAACCGTATTTCCTATGATGAGATCATCAACGATTTCCATTTGGGGAGCCTGATCTATCCGAAATTTATCACGGCAGAGAATATTGTGCGCTACGTGCGCGCCATGCAGAATACGGTCGGAAGCAATGTGGAGACATTGTACAAGATCATCGGCAACAAGGCGGAGGCGCTGGAATTCTTGATTACCGCAGATGCCCCGGTGGTGGGAATTCCGCTTGGAGAATTGAAACTCAAAGATAATCTTCTGATTGCCAGCATCAACCGTGCAGGTGAGATCCTTACACCAAAAGGAAAATCTCAGATTCAGGTGGGAGATACCGTTATTATCGTGACGACCCACATGAGCCTGCATGATATAAAAGATATTTTGAGGGATTGATGGAGGTCGTCTGATGAATTATCCGATTATAGGTTACATATTGGGGTGGGTATTGCTGTTTGAATCTGCATTCATGACCTTGCCGTGCGTGACGGCCCTCATTTATAAAGAGCAGGAAGGCTATGCGTTTCTGGCGGTTGCAATTGCATGTTTTGTGCTGGGATTTGCGATCACGCGCAAAAAGCCGAAGAATCAGATTTACTTTGCGCGCGAGGGCTTTGTTACGGTTGCGCTCAGCTGGATTGTCATGAGTCTGTTTGGGGCAGCGCCATTTATCCTAAACGGCGATATTCCATCGTTTACGGATGCTATGTTTGAGACGATTTCCGGCTTTACGACGACCGGTGCAAGTATCTTGACAAATGTGGAAGGGTTAAGCTACTGTAGTCTGATCTGGCGAAGCTTTACGCACTGGATCGGAGGCATGGGCGTGTTCGTGTTCCTGCTGGCGGTGCTGCCGATGACCGGAGGCTACAATATGCATCTGATGCGTGCAGAGAGCCCGGGACCGTCGGTCGGCAAGATTGTTCCCCGCGTGCGCGATACCGCGAAGATTCTGTATGGAATTTACATTGCCATGACGGTTATGGAGATTGTTTTGCTGCTGCTTGCAAAGATGCCGCTCTTTGATGCGCTGGCGACCTCCTTCGGTACAGCCGGTACCGGTGGATTTGGAATCAAAAACGACAGTATGGCGGGGTATTCGATCCTGATCCAGGCGATCGTGACGGTATTTATGATTCTGTTTGGTGTCAACTTCAACGCCTATTATCTGCTGCTGGGAAAAGACAAGAAGAGCGCCTTCAAGCTGGAGGAAGTGCGCTGGTATTTTGGGATCATTGTGGTGTGCGTGCTGGTCATCGCCTGGAATATTCACGATGTTTTGGGTAATGCATTTCTGGCGCTTCATGAGGCGGCGTTCCAGGTGGGTTCCATCATCACAACCACCGGTTTTGCCACGGCAAACTTTGACCTGTGGCCGCAGCTTTCCAGGACGATCCTGGTCATCATCATGTTTATTGGTGCCTGTGCAGGCAGTACCGGCGGCGGTATCAAGGTTTCCAGAATTATCATTCTCTTAAAGACTGTGAAACAGGAGATCGGATATTTCATCCATCCGCGAAGCGTCAAGGTCATCAAGATGGACGACAAGGCGCTGGACAAGAGTACGGTTCGGAGCGTCAGCGCCTTTCTGGTCACGTATGTAATTATTTTTGGCGTATCCATGCTGATCCTGGCCTTTGACAATCTGGATATGGTGACCAATTTTACAGCCATTGCGGCAACCTTCAACAACATCGGACCGGGTCTGGAGCTGGTTGGACCAAACGGAAACTACAGTATGTTCACGCCGGTTGCCAAGTATGTACTGATGTTTGATATGCTGGCAGGACGTCTGGAGATCTACCCGCTGCTTTTGTTATTTACTCCTTCTGTATGGAAGAAAAATTAGAAACGACTATTGTACTCTCACGTCGATTGTGATATAATCCGAAAAAGTTGGAACTTTTATGTGCATGAAAGGCGATGCTGAGTGAAGAATCTGTTAAGAAAATATGATCATATTTGGGTAATGTGTTATATGCTGATTTATCTGCCGTGGTTTTTCCATCTGGAACGCGTCGTGAAGGATGGGTATACGGTGATGCATGTGGCGCTGGACGATTACATTCCGTTTAATGAATATTTTATTGTGCCGTATCTGCTGTGGTTTGTGTATGTGTCCGGGACTGTGCTGTTCTTTTTCCTTACGAGCAGGACGGACTACTATCGGCTGTGTGCATTTTTGTTCATTGGGATGACCATCAGCATGCTGATCTGCACCTTCTTCCCGAACGGGACGGACCTGCGGGTAGATGTGGACCCGAACAAGAATGTGTTCTGCTGGCTGGTGTCGGCACTGCATTCGGCGGATACCTCGACAAATGTATTTCCGAGCATCCACGCGTACAACTCGCTGGGGGTTCACTTTGCTATCATGAACAGCAGCCAGTTGCACGACAAGGTATGGGTGCGCAGAGGTTCGCTGGTGCTGATGATTGCCATCTGCCTGTCCACGGTGTTTTTGAAACAGCATTCCGCGATGGACGTGACGGGAGCCTTTATACTGGGCTATGTGATGTATCCGTTTATCTACGGCGTGGGTTACGCATCGAATCGAAAAACAGCCGGCCAGAAGGTGGCTGGATAAAAATCAGGATTACAAAAAGACCGAAGAAGGGAATCGGTCTTTTTTTGTACAAAATTATTAGGTGTTTTCTGAAATATATGGTATACTTTAGGGTAGAAAGCTGTGGGAGGTTTCCATGTACTATTTTATCGTTAATCCAAATGCGCACAGTGGGCATGGGGAAAAGATATGGAGAAAACTGGAACGCCAGATTGAAAATTCCGGAATTGAATACGAAGTTTACCTGACGGATGCACAGGGAGATGCCAGGCAGCTGGCAGAGAAACTGACGGGGCCGGGAAACGGAAGCTGCGATCAGCCGATGATCATTGTGGCGGTCGGCGGAGACGGGACGATCAACGAGATCCTTGACGGGCTGTCGTTTGACCGGCAGGTTACGCTGGGGTATATTCCGGCCGGCTCGGGGAATGATCTTGCCAGGAGTCTGAAGCTTCCGAACAATCCGAGACGATGTCTGAAGCGTATTTTAAATCCGAGATATTACCTTTCTCTGGATTATGGGATTCTTTCCTATGAGAAGGGGGAGCCGGTGCACCGCCGTTTCATGGTCAGCAGCGGGATCGGGCTGGATGCCGCGGTCTGTCATAATCTGCTGGATCTGTCCAGAAGGCATCAGGGCTGGCCGGGAATCTGCGGCCGTTTCGCCTATATTTTCCTGGGCATCAAACAGCTGGCGCTTGCGAAGCCGGTCAAAGGCTTCCTGCTTTTAGATGGAATCAAGAAAGTGGAATTTAACCATATTTATTTTGTTTCATCCCATATCCACGGCTATGAAGGCGGTGGCTTCAAACTGATACCAAAGGCGGATTACAGCGATGGTCTGCTGGATCTGTGTGTGATTCATAATTCATCGAAGCTGCGGGTTTTTCCGGTGCTGATGGATGCGCTGTGCGGAAGAATCGGGCACGCAAGGGGTGTCCGTTTCTATCAGTGCAGAGAGGTTACGATTCATGTGGAGCGGCCGATGCCGGTGCATGTGGATGGTGAGAGCTGTCTGAGCCAGACCGATATCCACCTGCGCTGTGTGGAAAAGAAATTACGCATGATTGTATAATAACTATAGAAAGAAGACAGAGGAGATTTTATTATGAGAATCGGACAGGGATACGATGTCCATCGACTGGTAGAGGGCCGCGCTTTGATTCTGGGCGGCGTTACGATTCCCTATGAGAAGGGTCTGCTGGGACATTCGGATGCGGATGTGCTGGTGCACGCGATCATGGACGCACTGCTTGGAGCGGCGGCGCTGGGGGATATCGGACAGCATTTCCCGGATACAGATCCGGTTTACGAAGGGATTTCCAGTATCGCGCTGCTTGAGAAGGTGGGCGAACTGCTGGAGCGGGAAGGATACGTGATTGAGAATATCGACGCGACGATCATCGCGCAGCGGCCGAAGCTGGCACCGTATCGTCCGCAGATGACAGAGAACATCGCGGCCGCACTTCACCTGGACAAACAGCAGGTCGGTGTGAAGGCAACTACGGAGGAAGGACTCGGCTTTACCGGAAGCGGAGAGGGGATTTCCTCTCAGGCGATTACGCTGCTTACCAGCGTCCGTGATTACGCATTCGACGACCGGATGCAGGGGAGAGACTGTGGAGGCTGTCCGGGCTGTTGCAAGAACGAGGCTTAGGACAGTACAGAAAAAGAAAAAAGGAGAATCGTGCTATGAAATTATTTAATACATTATCAAGAACCAAAGAAGAATTTGTGCCGTTGGAGCCGGGAAAAGTGAAGATGTATGTGTGCGGACCGACTGTATACAACTTTATCCATATCGGCAATGCGCGCCCGATGATCGTATTTGATACCGTGAGACGATATTTCGAATATAAGGGCTACGAAGTGAATTATGTGTCCAACTTTACCGACGTGGATGACAAGATCATCAAGAAGGCCATCGAGGAGGGCGTGGATGCGGATACCATTTCCCAGCGCTACATTGCGGAGTGCAAGAAGGATATGGCATCGATGAATGTGAAGCCGGCGACCACCCACCCGCAGGCAACCCAGGAGATCTGCGGCATGCTGGAGATGATCCAGACGCTGATCGACAAGGGCCACGCGTATATGGCGAAGGATGGCACGGTCTATTTCCGTACCAAATCGTTCAAGGATTACGGCAAGCTGTCCCACAAGAATTTAGATGAGCTGCAGTCCGGTTTCCGTGAGATCAAGGTGACCGGCGATGAGAAGGAAGACCCGTCGGATTTCGTGCTCTGGAAGCCGAAGAAGGATGGCGAGCCATTCTGGGAGTCTCCGTGGTGTGAGGGCCGTCCGGGCTGGCACATCGAGTGCTCCGTGATGTCCAAGAAATATCTGGGCGAACAGATCGACATCCATGCAGGCGGAGAGGATCTGGTATTCCCGCACCATGAGAATGAGATCGCGCAGTCTGAGGCAGCCAACGACAAGCCATTTGCGACCTACTGGCTGCACAATGCATTTTTGAATATCGACAACCGCAAGATGTCCAAGTCTCTTGGAAACTTCTTTACGGTGCGTGAGATTGGCGAAAAGTATGATTTGCAGGTGCTGCGCTTCTTTATGCTGAGTGCCCATTACCGCAGTCCGCTGAACTTCAGCGCAGAGCTTATGGAGGCATCCCGGAATGGTCTGGAGCGAATCCTGACAGCGGTGGAACGCTTAAACGATCTGGACGGCAAGGTGAGCGGCGATGCCTTTGCAGCGGAGGAAGAGGCAGATGCAGCGGCAGTCAGAGAGCTGGTCGGCAAATACGAGGCGGCCATGGATGATGATTTCAATACCGCAGATGCGATCTCGGCTGTATTTGAGCTGGTAAAACTCAGCAACAGCACGGCTTCCGAGAGCAGCACAAAGGCTTATGTGGATTATTTGAAGGATACGATTGCGAAGCTGTGTGATGTACTCGGTATCATCACAGAGCGCAAGGCAGAGGTTCTTGACAGTGAGGTCGAGGAGCTGATCGCGGCGAGACAGCAGGCGAGAAAAGACAAGAATTTCGCACGCGCCGATGAGATCCGCCAGCAGCTTCTGGATATGGGAATCGTGCTGGAGGACACCAGAGAGGGTGTAAAATGGAAGAGAGCATAATCAACCAGGATCTGATGATACAGGCGCTGAATTTGCAGGAGGTGGATATCCGGTCTTATTCTCCGCTGGTGCTGGCCTACATCGGGGATGCGGTTTACGAGCTGCTGATCCGAACCAAGGTCATCAACCACGGCAGTATGCAGGTCAATAAGATGCATAAGAAAAGCGCGGAGCTCGTCAAAGCAGAGACCCAGGCGAAGCTGGCAAAGCTTCTTGGCGAGAAGCTGACCGAGGAAGAACAGGTCGTGTACAAGCGCGGCCGCAACGCCAAGTCGGGTACCATGGCAAAGCATGCCACGATGATTGATTACCGGATGGCGACGGGATTTGAAGCCCTGATGGGCTATCTCTACCTGACGGGACAGAACGGGCGGCTGCTGGGACTGGTACATGACGGATTAGAAAAGATAGGAGAACTTTGATGAGATACGAAGAACTGACGATTGAAGGAAGAAATGCGGTTATGGAGGCGTTTCGTTCCGGAAAGCCGATTGACAAGCTGTTCGTGCAGGACGGCTGCAAGGACGGCCCGATTCAGAGCATCACGCGCGAGGCCCGCAAGCATGACACGATCATCAACTATGTGCCGCGGGAGCGCCTGGATCAGATGTCCGAGACAGGAAAGCATCAGGGCGTGATCGCATATGCGGCCGCTTATGAATATGCTGAGGTAGAGGATCTTTTGAAGGCAGCCGAGGAGAAGGGCGAGCCGCCATTTCTCTTTTTGCTGGATGGGATCGAGGACCCGCACAATCTCGGAGCGATCATCCGTACGGCAAATCTGGCCGGAGCACATGGTGTCATTATTCCGAAGCATCGCGCTTCCGGGCTGACGGCGACGGTGGCCCGCACTTCAGCGGGGGCACTGAACTACACGCCGGTGGCGAAGGTGACGAATCTGGCGGTTACGATTGAAGAGTTAAAGAAGCGCGGACTGTGGTTTGTGTGCGCGGACATGGGCGGAGAAGTGATGTACCGCCTGGATCTGAAAGGCCCGATCGGGATGGTGATTGGCAACGAAGGAAGCGGAGTTGGCAAGCTGATCCGTGAAAAATGTGACATGATCGCCTCGATCCCCATGAACGGAAATATTGATTCCCTGAATGCATCCGTGGCTGCGGGGGTACTGGCGTATGAGATTGTGAGACAGAGACTGAATGGCTAGACGATGAGGTGAACTGTATGAAAATGGATGGGAAGACAAAACGATTCAAACCAATATTGCAAAAGCTGCTGCAGGTGTCGGCTGCTGCTGCCCTTCTGGCTGGAGGCCGCGTGAGCGCCTTCCCTGCGGCAGCGGCGGTGCAGGCACCTGTTGTGCCAATCGCACATGAGGCGATGACATTTCAGATGCGGGCAGGCGGGTATGTACGCACGCCGGTGGCTTCCGGGACGACGGTGTACGGAGAGGGAAAGGCGAAGATCGATGCCTCCAATATCAGCCAGGGCTATGTGATGATTCAGTACAGCGGAAGCCAGAACCGGATCAAGGTTCAGATTTCCAAGGGTGCCACGGTGTACACGTATGATTTGAATGCGAGGGATGCCTATGAGGTGTTCCCGTTCACCGAGGGCAACGGAACCTACTCGGTCAAGGTGTTTGAGAATGTAACCGGCAACCAGTACGCGCAGGTGTTCAGCAAAGACATTGCAGTGACGCTGGCGGATCAGTTCGCTCCGTTTCTGACGCCGAACCAGTATGTGAATTTTTCGGCGGGAAGTGCGGCCGTGCAGACGGGTGCGCAGGTGGCTGCATCGGCGGCGGATGCGCTGGGCGTGATTACCAACGTATATGATTACGTGACCCAGAATGTCCGGTATGACACGAACAAAGCGCAGACGGTACAGAGCGGCTATCTTCCCAATGTCGATGCCGTGCTGGCGTCGAAGACGGGGATCTGCTTTGATTACGCGGCCCTGATGACGGCGATGCTCCGCTCGCAGAACATCCCGACGAAGCTCGTCATTGGCTATACCGGCAGCACTTACCATGCGTGGGTCAACGTTTATATTGACAGCGTGGGCTGGGTGGACAATATTATTTATTTTGACGGACAGAACTGGTCGCTGATGGATCCGACGTTTGCCTCATCGGGCGGACAGAGTGAGGAGATCAAGAAGTACATCGGCAATGCGTCCAATTATCAGGCGAAATATACATACTGAGATGCAGAACGAAAAGGTTCAGGAGGAAAGAGGAACGACTATGGCAGGAAAGGTATACTCCAGCCGGGAACTCTCGGCGTTTTGTCTGCAGGTGTCCATGCTTTTGAAAGAGGCGGTGCCTCTGGATGAGGGATTTTCTATCATGGCAGAGGATGCTGCGACGAAGGAAGAGCGGGATCTGCTTCGGCAGATTGCAGAGGATGTGGAGCTGGGAGAACCGTTGTTCTCAGCGATGGAGAAGACGGGAGAATTTCCGCCCTACGTGGTCAGCATGGCAAAGCTCGGTCAGAAGAGCGGAACTCTGGACCGCATCATGAAATCTCTTTCGATCTACTATGAGAAAGAATATCTCATGATGAAAAACATTCAGAATGCGATCACCTATCCGATGATGATGGTGGTCATGCTGGTGGCGATTCTGTTCGTGTTGTTTACCTGGGTCATGCCGGTGTTTGAGCGGGTATATGTCCAGCTTGGCGTACAGATGTCTCCGATTTCCCTGATGGCCTCCCGGTTTGGCGGGCTGCTCAGTGGGGCTGCCCTGATTTTGTTTGCGATTCTTGCGGGGATCGTAGCGGCGGCTGCAATCGCGGCGGGGGCCGGACATACGTTTCGTCTGGTTGAGAAGCTGACGGAATGGTTTAAGCGGAAGAATAAGACGGCGCTTGCGGTGGCCGGCCGGCGGTTTACGGCAGTGCTTGCATTGACGCTGCAAAGCGGTATGGAGCTTGAGAAGGGCATGGAGCTTGCGGCGGAGATCGTAGACAATCATAAGATGGAGGAGACGATCCGGGAATGTGCGCATAAGCTGGCGGGCGGTGTCGGATATTATGAGGCGATGAAGGACACCGGCCTGTTCAGCGGATTCCATGTTCAGATGCTCAAGGTGGGGGCGCGCAGCGGACAGCTGGATGAGGTGATGAGATCGATCTCGAAGGACTACGAGCAGCAGGCGGACAATTCCATCGACAACATGATCTCCCGCCTTGAGCCGACGCTGGTGGCGGTTCTTGCCGTGGCGGTGGGCCTGATTCTTCTGTCTGTCATGCTGCCGTTGGCAGGCGTGCTGGCCAGTGTTGGATGATGGAGGCGACAGACGATGAAAAAGAAGACAGAGAGAGGGCGCTTTCCCTGGCGTCTGGTGGCAGGATGTGTCGCTGCGGCAGCCGTATTTTGCGTCGTGGTCAGTCTGTTTTTAAACGGCATATTCTCCATCCTGCATCGTGCGGAGACGGAGAGTGCGGCGAATCTTCAGGCGGCGATGACCAGGGCTTCCGTGCAGTGCTATGCGATCGAGGGGCGTTATCCGCCCAGTGCACAGTATCTGGAAGAGGAGTACGGAGTGAGTATTGACCGGGATCATTATGCCGTGTTCTATCATGGTTTCGCCTCGAATATCATGCCGGAGATCACGGTAGTTCCTCTGGAAGGAGAGCAGGAATCATGACGGACAGAAAAAACAGCCGGGGGCAGACGGTCAGTGTGTTGTTCACGATGCTGCTGTTCCTCGTATTTGTGATGTGTGCGCTTTTCACGGTGCTGTGCGGCGGGAAAGTGTATGAAAATATCAGCAGCCGCATGGAGCATACCTACACCGGAAGTGTTGCGCTGCAGTATATCGCGACCAAGGTGCGGCAGGGCGATGTGGCCGGTCAGATTTCGCTCTCCGAGGAGGAGGGGCAGCCGGTCTTAGAACTGTCCCAGGAAATTGGCGGAGAACGCTATGTGACCTGGATCTACTATCTGGATGGAAGTATACGCGAGCTGTTTACCTATGCGGACAGCGGGCTTACGCTGCAGGACGGACTGCGTGTCCTGGATTGCGAGGGGCTTGTGATGGAACAGACGGGGGATCTGCTTCATGTGGAGACGACCGGAGAAGGAGGAGGCGCTCTTTACCTGTCCCTGCGGAGCACGGGAGGTCAGGATGAATAATAGAAAAAGTGGTTCCGGTTCCGGGATCTTTTTGATGGAAATGATGATGGTTGTGGGCTTTTTTATCGTCTGCGCATCCGTGTGCATCCTGGCGTTTGCCAAATCGGATCATCTGAGCCGACTGGCGGAAGAACGCAATCAGGCGGTGCTGGCGGCACAGAGTCTGGCGGAGGTTTGGAAGGCAGAGGACACGGAGGGCCTGACGGCCAGATTTGGATCTGCCGAGACGAACGGAAGCTGGATGACGGTCTGGGACAAAACATGGCAGCCGGTTTCGGAGACAGCTCCGGAGGCGGCGTTTGCGGCTGAGATGAAGATCACAGCGCCGGAGAGCGGACCGGAGCGCATGAGCGTGTCGGTCTGGAATCTGTCCGGGCATGAAGCGCTGTTTGAACTGGAAGCAAGCTGTTATCGGCAGACGGACTGACTGGAGAGCAGCGGAGAGGAGGAGAACGATGGCAGATTATGAAATCAAGAGAAAAGCGAATATTGGCAGTTCTTCTCTCATTCTGATTTTTATTGTGCTTTGTCTGGCTACATTTGGCATTCTCTCGCTGAGCAATGCGAGGCGTGAGACGGTTCTCTCCGAGAAGAATGCGGCTGCGGTGCAGGCATATTATCAGACGGACAGCAAGGGGACGGAGTTTTTCGCGCAGGCCGCGCAGAGCCTTAAGGCAGCTCCGGCAGATGCGGCTGCGGAGGTTGTGAAGGCAGAGGCACTGGCAGTCTTTGGCAGCTATTATAATCAGGAAACCGGGCGGTTCAGCACGGATATTCCGATGGAGCACGGGCAGGCGCTCCGGGTCGAGTTAGAGCCGGATTGGGATGCGAGAAGGTGCCGGGTATGTGCCTGGAATGTCTATCAGAAAGAGGATTATGAGATCGACCAGTCGATTCCGGTTTGGACAGGAGGAAGTATAAATGGTAATTGAAGATTTTTTGCGGGACGCTGTGGCAAAGGAAGCGGCTGATATATTTCTGATCCCAGGCATGCCGCTTGCGTATCGGGTCGGCGGAAAGATCACCAGCCAGTCGGAGGAGCGGATCATGCCGACACTGGCCGGACAGATGGTCGAGGAGATTTACAAGCTGGCAGGCAATCGTGATATGAAGAAGCTCAGAGAATGCGGCGACGATGATTTTTCCATCTCCCTTCCCGGCGTATCGCGTTTTCGTGCCAATGTATTCCGGCAGAGAGGTTCGCTGGCGGCGATTATCCGTGTGATCAATCTGGAACTGCCGGATTTTCGGAAGCTGCATATTCCGCAGCAGGTCATCGAGATTGCCGGGATGAAGAAGGGATTCGTCCTGATCACCGGTCCGGCAGGAAGCGGAAAAAGTACGACGCTGGCCTGCATTATCAATGAGATCAACCGCACGCGCAATGCGCATGTGATTACGCTGGAGGACCCGATCGAGTATCTGCATCATCACAACAAGAGCGTGGTGACACAGAGGGAGGTTCTGACCGATACGGAGAGCTATGTGACCGGACTTCGCGCCGCGCTGCGCCAGGCACCGGATGTTATTTTAGTGGGAGAGATGCGGGACGATGAGACGATCAAGACGGCCATGACGGCGGCCGAGACCGGTCATCTGGTTATTTCTACCCTGCACACGGTCGGCGCGGCCAATACCATCGACCGTATTATAGATAACTTCCCGCCCAATCAGCAGCAGCAGATCCGCGCGCAGCTTTCCATGGTCATGCGGGCGGTGGTTTCCCAGCAGCTGATTCCGGCGACGGACGGCACGGTCATTCCGGCCTTTGAGATCATGTTCTTCAACAGTGCGATCCGCAATCTGGTCAGAGAATCGAAGGTACACCAGATCGACAACATCATCGTCACCTCGCAGGAGGAGGGGATGATCGCGATGGACAACAGCCTGCTGGCTCTGTACCGGGAAGGCAAAATCAGCCGCGAGAATGCCGTGATTTACAGCAACAACGGTGAATTGATGGAAAAGAAACTGAATCGTATGTAAAATATGGTTTTGTGGGTATCCTACTACAAAAGGAGGCTCACATGAAAACAGATCGAAGAAAAGTAGTATTGATAGGAACGGGCATGGTAGGGATGAGTTATGCCTACAGTATGCTGAATCAGAATACCTGTGATGAACTGGTTCTGATTGATCTTGACCGCAGACGGGCGGAGGGGGAGGCGATGGATCTAAACCATGGCCTTGCGTTTTCTGGTTCGCACATGCGGATTTATGCAGGCGCGTATGCGGACTGCCGGGATGCGGATGTTGTGGCAATCTGCGCAGGGGTGGCACAGAAACCGGGGGAAACCAGGCTGAATCTTCTAAAACGTAATAAGGAAGTGTTTCGGTCGATCGTCGGGCCGGTGACCGAGTCGGGCTTTAACGGGATTTTTCTGGTTGCGACGAATCCGGTGGATGTGATGACGCGCGTGACCTATGAACTGTCCGGGTTTAACGCCAGGAGAGTGCTGGGTACCGGGACGGCGCTGGACACGGCGCGCCTGCGTTATCTTCTGGGGGAATACCTGCATGTGGATCCGCGCAATATTCATGCTTATGTCATGGGGGAGCATGGGGACAGTGAGTTTGTACCCTGGAGTCAGGCGATGATTGCGACCCGGCCGATCCGGGACATTGTGGAAGAAACAGAAAATCCGGTCCAGATGGAAGAACTGGACCGGATTTCGGAAGAGGTGCGGGGTGCGGCGTATCGGATCATCGAAGCAAAGCATGCGACCTACTATGGGATCGGCATGGCGATGACGCGCATTACCAAGGCGATCCTGGGCGATGAAAACAGTGTGCTGACGGTGTCGGCGCTGCTGTGCGGAGAGTATGGTCAAAACGGGGTCTTTGCCGGTGCGCCCTGCATCATCAATCAGGACGGCGTACAGCGTGTGTTAAAGCTCACCCTGTCTGAGGAGGAGCTGCAAAAGCTGGATCAGTCCTGTGGCATTCTCAGGGAACATTATCAGGGGTTAGAGTAGCGGGCTGATGTGTGGTTAATCCTCGACCGTCAGCGCGCGGAGTCCGAGGTCGGACCAGGTGTTTCCGATCAGGTAGGTGGTGTAGCTCTGTCCGGCAGCCATGTCAACCTGGAAGGAAACCAGCGGATTCGGCCGGTTAGTCATGGTACCGGCAGCACCGATGATGATAATCGGAAGCTCCCGTGCCATCGGATAGTTTGCGGCCGTGGTCACGTAGAACTGGTAGGAGTTCGCCACCGCCTGTTTGTAGGAGGTTACGGTCTGGAAGCCGACACCGGTGAAGACCGGAGCGCCGCCGTAGAGCAGCAGGTCAAAGCGGGAGCCGCTGTAGGTCATGTTTGCAAAGCGGTAGCAGGACGAATTGTACGGAAGATTGTTGCAGCCGCTGTCGACGACCCGGATCATTTCCAGACCGCCGGAAGCAGAATCGGTCAGAACCATGGTGACTTTCTGCCCGGAAGCGAACGGGAAATTCTGCTGAAGCAGGATGGACTGCAGACCGGAAGCCCGGCGCACCGTCACGGTATGGAAGCCGTCCGACACCCAGTCGTAATTCGTGATGGTTCCGAACCGGGAATTGATGGCATAGGCGGTTCCGTCGATGGAGATGGTAACCGGGAAGGTATTGGTGGAGGCGTTTAAAAAGCGCACCTGTCCGTAATAGCGTGGTGAAGTGCTGGGGAAACCCGGAATCCAGCCGATATTCGGCCAGCCGATGGAGCCGCCCGGCCGATTTCCGGAGCCGCCGGTGTTTCCTCCCGGGTAAACCGGGCCGCCCTCGCCGAAGTCCGGAAGCGGAATGACGGGAGTACCGGCACTGGGACCATTGCCTGGGTAGACGGGGCCGCCGGCCCCCTCCTCTGGAAGCGGAATGACCGGGATGCCGGCCATGGAATCACTGGCAGAGCCATTGCCCGGATAGACCGGTGCGCCCTGCCCGAATTCCAGGTTCGGGGTGCTGATTCCGTAATCGTTTCCGGGGCGGTTCTCATTCGGAGTGCTTGGATTATTCTCGGAGGTATCCTGCGGTCCATTGTAATGCGTATCGTTTTCAGCCATAAAAATGCCTCATTGCTTTTTTAATTTACAGTATGTGCGCCAATCGAATCCGGTGCCGGAAATGGCAAAAATGGGACGGAAAAATCAGATTACAGGTTGACAAAAGAAAAAAGCCATGATACGATATTTAAGGTTTTGATGCTGCTGTGGCTCAGTCGGTAGAGCGTCGCATTGGTAGTGCGGAGGTCACGGGTCCGATTCCCGTCAGCAGCTTTTTCCTGCAAAGGGGAATAAAGGGGATAAACAAACGAACAGATATTGATAAGCGGAAGTTCTCCGCTTTTTTTGTATCTTATAAGAACAGGCAAGGGATGGAGGCACGAGATGGAAAAAGAGAGAGAAGCTGCATTAGAGAACGCGGAGAAGGAAGTGGTCTCTAAAAATTTTATTGAGCAGGAGATTGAGATGGATCTGGCAGAAGGGGTGTACAACCATGTACAGACCCGTTTCCCACCGGAGCCGAACGGCTATCTGCATATTGGTCATGCCAAATCGATTCTGTTAAACTACGGTCTGGCACAGAAGTACGACGGCAAATTCAACATGCGTTTTGACGATACCAACCCGACCAAGGAGAAGACGGAGTTTGTGGAATCCATCATTGCCGACGTGAAGTGGCTCGGCGCGGATTTCGGAGATCGTCTGTTTTTTGCATCCAACTATTTCCAGCAGATGTACGAGTGCGCCGTGTTCCTGATCAAGAAGGGCAAGGCATTTGTCTGTGATCTGAGCGCGGAAGAGATCCGGGAATACCGCGGAGATTTCACCACACCGGGCAAGGAAAGCCCATGCCGCAGCCGCAGCATCGAAGAGAATCTGCGTCTGTTTGAGGAGATGAAGGCAGGCGTGTATCAGGACGGCGAGAAGGTTCTTCGTGCCAAGATTGATATGGCCTCCCCGAACATCAACATGAGAGATCCGGTTATCTACCGTGTGGCCCGCATGAGCCATCACAATACGGGGGATGCGTGGTGCATTTATCCGATGTATGATTTTGCCCATCCGATTGAGGATGCGATTGAGCAGATTACCCATTCCATCTGTACGCTGGAGTTTGAGGATCATCGCCCGCTGTATGACTGGGTGGTTCGCGAATGCGAGTTTGAGAATCCGCCGAGACAGATCGAATTTGCAAAGCTGTATCTGACCAACGTGGTAACCGGAAAACGCTACATCAAGAAGCTGGTTGAGGATGGTATCGTGGACGGCTGGGATGACCCGCGCCTGGTATCCATCGCGGCGCTGCGCAGACGCGGCTACACACCGGAGTCGATCCGTATGTTCGTGGATCTGGTCGGCGTATCCAAGGCGAACAGCTCCGTGGATTACGCGATGTTAGAGTATTGTATCCGCGAGGATTTAAAACTCAAGAAAGCCCGCATGATGGCGATCTTAGATCCGATCAAGCTGGTGATCGACAACTATCCGGAGGGACAGACCGAGCAGCTTGAGGTTCCGAACAACCTGGAGAACCCGGAGCTTGGGTCCCGCATGGTGCCGTTTGGCAGAGAACTGTATATCGAGCGTGAGGACTTCATGGAGGAGCCGCCGCGCAAGTATTTTCGTCTGTTCCCAGGCAATGAAGTGCGCCTGATGAGTGCGTATTTTGTGACCTGCACCGGTTTTGAGAAGGATGAGAACGGCAACATAACCGTGGTACACGCGACTTACGATCCGGCGACCAAGAGCGGTTCCGGTTTCTGCGAGCGCAAGGTCAAGGGAACCATCCACTGGGTGGCAGCCGAGACAGCGAAGCAGGTGGAATGCCGCCTGTATGAGAATATCGTGGACGAGGAGAAGGGCAAGCTCAATGAAGACGGAAGCCTGAACTTAAATCCGAACTCTCTGACGATTCTCAAGGAATGTTATGTGGAGCCGGCACTGGCAGAGGCGAAGGAGTACGACAGCTTCCAGTTTGTGAGAAATGGATATTTCTGTGCGGACTGTAAGGACAGCCGGCCCGGTAATCCGGTCTTTAACCGCATTGTATCACTTAAGAGTTCTTTCAAGATTCAGAAATAGGATAGGATTACTGCTGACAAGGGACGGGCCGGATGGGCCTGCCCCTTTTTCAATCGAAAGGAGGCAACTATGGAGTTATTGATTCCGCTTGTTCCCCCATCACAGATGCCGTTATACGAACAGATTTACCGCCACATCTGTCAGGAGATCCGCACAGGAGGGCTGAAGGCTGGAGACCGCCTGCCCTCCACACGGGTGCTGGCAGAGCATTTGAAGGTGAGCCGCAGTACGACGCAGATGGCCTACGACCAGCTTCTGGCAGAGGGTTATATTGATTCACAGCCTTATCGCGGCTATTTTATTGCACAGATCGATGAGCTGGTGGAGGCCGGGGCCGGAGCCGGAGTCGGGAGCGAGGCGCCCATGGAGACGACAGAGCCGGAAATCCCGGACTGCCGGATCGACTTTTCTCCGCGTGGAATCGATCTCGACAGTTTTCCGTACAATACCTGGCGCAAATTGAGCCGCAATACATTGGTAAATGATAATAAAGAGATGTTTCAGTCCGGCAATCATCAGGGCGAACCGGGGCTGCGGGAGGCGATTCGCAGCTATCTGCACGCGGCACGCGGAGTCTGCTGCAGCGCGGAGCAGATCATCGTGGGTGCAGGAAGTGAGTATCTGCTGATGCTCCTGTCTCAGGTGCTGGGGCGCGACCGCCGGATTGCCATGGAGAATCCGACTTACAAGCAGGCTTACCGGGTATTTCACAGCCTGGGCTATCCGGTCAGCCCGGTGGAGATGGATGACAACGGCATGGATCCGGAGCTTCTGGAGCAGAGCGGTGCGGACGTGGCTTACGTGATGCCGTCCCACCAGTTTCCGACGGGCATCGTGATGCCGGTTGGCCGCAGGCAGGAGCTGCTGCATTGGGCGGAGGCGGGAGCGGGGACGGCCGGGGATGGAGCCGCGCGGGAACGTTATCTGATTGAGGATGACTACGACAGTGAGTTCCGCTACAAAGGAAAGCCGATCCCGGCACTACAGGGAATGGACCGAAATGGCCGTGTGATTTATCTGGGAACGTTTTCCAAATGCATTGCTCCGGCGATTCGTGTCAGCTATCTGGTACTGCCCGTTCAGCTCATGAAGCGCTACCGGGAGCAGGCCGGGTTCTATGCTTCTACGGTATCCCGGATCGATCAGAACATTCTCTATCAGTTCCTGGCGCAGGGCTATTTTGAACGCCACTTAAACCGGATGCGCGCGATCTATAAAGCGAAGCACGATGCGCTCATGGCGGCGGTCCGCCCGCTGGATGATCTGTTTGAAATTAGCGGAGAATATGCGGGAATCCACATTCTTCTGACCGGAAAATGCGGACAGCCGGAAGCGGAACTGATCGCGCAGGCGGAGGCAGCCGGTGTGAAGGTGTATGGACTCAGCAGCTATTACATTCATCCGGAACACAACCACAATCCGGCGACGGTGGTGCTTGGATATGCCAACTTAAGCGAAGCGCAGATTCGGGAGGGGATACGCCTTCTGGCGGGGGCGTGGACGGTGCGCGTGTAGGCGCTATAGAGGTATCTTTCTATGATAAAAACGGCTATCCTGCTTGAATGCAGAATAGCCGTTTGGTCGTCTGTGCATTTACGAACGAGAGCTGTTATTTAGACAGCGTGTCCTCCACATCTTCGCTGATGGTGGTTGCGGCATCCTTCACGGTGTCAGCCACATCGGAAACAGCATCAGTGACGGTATCGGCGACATCCTTTGCCGCATCGACAGCGTCCTCTGCCGCATCGGAGATCTCGTCGGAAACATCAGCCGTGGTCTCGTCATCTTCGTCGTCCTCGGTGAAGCTTGCCTTGGCGGCAGCAGCGGTGTCCGTGGCCGCAGTGACTGCTTCGCGGGTAGTATCTGCTACGATTGCGGCAGCGTCCTTCACCACATTTTTCGCAGCGCCAGCTACGTCCTTGGCGGCGTTTAACATATCACCGGCGGCAACCAGAAGTTCGTCCTTGTCTGCATGAAGGGAAACGTAATTGCGGTTCATGGTGCTGTCCGGAACCGGCTCATCCTCCTCAAAATCATGAAAATCCTCGTCCAGTTCTTTATTGAAAGACTGATATTTCTTCAGGTAAGAGATTCCTGCGGCAGCAGCGCCTGCTACGGCGGCCACGACTACAAACTTGCCAAATCCTTTCTTTGCCATCTTAAAACTCCTTTCTGCCAGCCTGATGGGCGGCGCGGCTGACTTGTCTTATATAATGGGTGGTGTTCGAAACGTGGTTTTCCAGCCTGTCGTTTTGAACTGCTATGTGTATTGTAATACGAAAGCGGGAAAAAAGAAAGGGTACAGTTGTAAAAAATTTATAAAATTAGCACTCGATACTTGACAGTGCTAACAACACGTGGTATAAATGGGTAAGAAAATGAATTTAAGGAGGAATCATCCATGAAATTAGTACCATTATTTGACCGCGTTGTATTAAAACAGCTGGTAGCAGAGGAGACCACGAAATCCGGGATCGTACTGCCAGGTCAGGCAAAGGAGAAACCGCAGCAGGCAGAAGTGATCGCAGTAGGCCCGGGCGGGATTGTAGACGGAAAGGAGATTACCATGCAGGTGAAGGTCGGCGATAAGGTGATCTTCTCGAAATATTCCGGAACCGAGGTTGAGGTTGAGGAAGAGAAATACGTTGTAGTAAAACAGAACGATATTCTGGCAGTGATCGAGTAGATCCCGGACTGCACAGGATACAGGCATCAACTTATGGAAGATTCAATCATGAATGATAATATTGGAGGAATGAATGATGGCAAAGCAGATTAAATATGGTGTAGAAGCCAGAAAAGCGCTGGAGACAGGTGTAAACCAGCTGGCAGACACGGTTCGTGTAACCCTTGGACCGAAAGGAAGAAACGTCGTATTGGATAAATCCTTCGGCGCTCCGCTGATTACCAACGATGGTGTGACGATTGCGAAAGAGATCGAGCTGGAAGATGCGTTTGAGAACATGGGCGCACAGCTTGTCAAAGAAGTTGCAACCAAGACCAACGATGTGGCAGGTGATGGTACCACCACAGCGACGGTTCTGGCGCAGGCGATGATCAACGAGGGCATGAAGAACCTGGCAGCAGGTGCGAATCCGATCGGTTTGAGAAAAGGCATGAAGAAAGCAACCGAGGCTGCTGTGGAGGCGATCGCAAGAATGAGTCAGCCGATCGAGGGCAGAGACAGCATCGCACGAGTTGCAGCGATCTCCGCAGCCGATGATGAGGTTGGCGAGATGGTGGCAGATGCCATGGAGAAGGTATCCAATGACGGTGTCATTACCATCGAAGAATCCAAGACCATGAAGACGGAGCTGGATCTGGTAGAGGGCATGCAGTTTGACCGCGGCTATGTATCCGCATATATGTGCACCGATATGGATAAGATGGAAGCCAATCTGGATGATCCGTATATCCTGATCACCGACAAGAAGATTTCCAACATCCAGGAGATCCTTCCGGTTCTGGAGCAGATCGTACAGTCCGGTTCCAGACTGCTGATCGTCGCAGAGGACATTGAGGGCGAGGCTCTGACCACCCTGATCGTCAACAAACTGAGAGGCACCTTCAGCGTAGTCGGCGTGAAAGCACCGGGCTATGGCGACAGAAGAAAAGAGATGCTGAAGGATCTGGCGATCCTGACCGGTGGTACCGTGATCTCCGAGGAACTGGGTCTGGAACTGAAAGAGACCACCATGGATCAGCTTGGCCGTGCGAAATCGGTTAAAGTTCAGAAAGAGAATACCATCATCGTAGATGGCTGCGGAAACAAGGATGATATTGCGGCACGTGTTTCCCAGATCCGCGCACAGATCGAGGAGACTACATCCGAGTTCGATAAAGAGAAATTGCAGGAGCGTCTTGCAAAGATGGCTGGCGGCGTTGCTGTGATCCGCGTAGGTGCGGCGACCGAGACCGAGATGAAAGAAGCAAAGCTGCGTATGGAGGATGCACTGTCTGCTGCAAGAGCAGCCGTGGAAGAGGGCATCATCGCAGGCGGCGGTTCCGCTTATGTTCATGCGACCAGAGATATCGAGAAGGTGGTAGCAGATCTCGAAGGTGATGAGAAGACCGGTGCGAAGATCATCCTCAAGGCGATGGAAGCTCCGCTGTACCACATCTCCGCAAACGCAGGTCTGGAAGGCGCTGTCATCATCAATAAAGTAAAAGAAGCTCCGGTAGGTACAGGCTTTGACGCTTACAAGGAAGAGTATGTTGATATGATCAAGGCAGGCATCCTGGATCCGGCAAAGGTTACCAGAAGTGCACTCCAGAATGCAACCAGCGTTGCATCCACACTGCTGACCACCGAGTCCGTAGTGGCAAATATCAAAGAAGAAACTCCGGCAATGCCGGCAGGCGCAGGTATGGGCGGCATGATGTAATCCAGTCGTGACCGACATCTCCCGCGGCAGCAAACGTAGCTGCCGCGGGTTTCTGTATATAAAAGGAAGGAATAATCCCGAATATGAACGATAGTTATGTAGAATGGCTGATCAAGCGAAAAGTACCGTTTTATGCATATCTCCTGAATGCTGTGCTGGGAATCGTCACAGCGGTCAGCATCGTCCTGGCATTTACCACCGGTGTTCTGGCGGTGCTCATCATGTTTGTCTGCGTGTTTGTCACCTATCTGTCTTATCGCAACACGCGTGTGGAATTTGAGTATCTGTATGTGGATGACCAGTTTTCTATCGACCGGATCTTCGGCAAGGCGAAACGGAAAAAATATTTTGAGTGTAGCACCGAGGCGATTCAGATGATCGCTCCGTCGGAATCCGATGCACTGAAGGCTTACCCGAACGCGGCGAAGGTTCTGGATGCATCCTCCCATCAGCCGGGTGCGAAGACCTATACCGTGATGGTTCAGCAGGATGGAGAGACCAGAAAACTCATTATCGAACCGAATGACAAGCTGCTGCAGAGCTTCCGCCGGAGCATGCCGCGCAAGGTCGTACAGTGATCAAAAAGGCCCTGCGTCTGTGTGCGTGGCACGAACATTTGTAGGTTACAAAAGTGTTTGACAAGCAGACGTATTTTTGTTAAACTATGTAACTAACAACTAAAAAACAAAAGAAAGAGAGGAAGAAATTAATGGGTACAATTATTGGTGATGGCATTACCTTTGACGACGTACTGCTCGTACCTGCTTATTCCCAGGTTATCCCGAACCAGGTTGATCTGACCACAAATCTGACCAAGAAAATCAAGCTGAATATTCCGCTGATGAGTGCCGGTATGGATACGGTTACAGAACATCGCATGGCGATTGCCATGGCGCGCCAGGGCGGAATCGGAATCATTCACAAGAACATGTCGATTGAAGAACAGGCAGAGGAAGTAGACAAGGTAAAGCGTTCAGAGAATGGTGTTATCACGGATCCATTTTTCCTGTCTCCGGAACATACATTGAAAGATGCAGATGAGCTGATGGGCAAGTTCCGCATCTCGGGTGTCCCGATCACAGAGGGACGCAAGCTGGTCGGTATCATTACCAACCGCGACTTGAAATTTGAAGAGGATTTCAGCAGAAAGATCAAAGAGTGCATGACCACCAAGAATCTGGTTACGGCAAAAGAGGGCATTACTCTGAAGGAAGCGAAGAAGATTCTGGCAAAAGCCAGAGTGGAGAAGCTGCCGATCGTGGACGAAGATTTCAACTTGAAGGGCCTGATCACCATCAAAGATATCGAGAAGCAGATCAAGTATCCGCTGTCTGCCAAAGACGCACAGGGCCGTCTGCTCTGCGGAGCTGCGGTTGGTATCACGGCAAACGTGCTTGACCGCGTGGACGCACTGATGGGCGCAAAGGTTGATGTCGTGGTTCTGGACTGTGCACACGGACATTCTGAGAATGTTCTGCGCTGTGTCCGCATGATCAAGGAGAAATATCCGGATTTGCAGCTGGTTGCAGGCAACGTGGCAACCGGTGAGGCGACCAAGGCTCTGATCGAGGCTGGCGCTGATGCAGTGAAGGTTGGTATCGGACCTGGTTCCATCTGTACGACCCGTGTGGTTGCAGGTATCGGTGTCCCGCAGATTACCGCAGTGATGGCCTGCTATGAAGTTGCAAAGGAGTACGGTATTCCGATTATCGCCGATGGCGGTATCAAGTATTCCGGCGATATTACCAAGGCGATCGCAGCCGGCGGCAATGTCTGCATGATGGGAAGCCTGTTTGCAGGATGTGATGAGAGTCCGGGTACCTTCGAGCTGTACCAGGGAAGAAAATACAAGGTATACCGCGGTATGGGTTCGATCGCAGCGATGGAGAACGGAAGCAAAGACCGTTACTTCCAGGAGAATGCGAAGAAGCTGGTTCCGGAAGGCGTAGAAGGACGTGTGGCATACAAGGGACTGGTAGAAGATACCATATTCCAGATGCTGGGCGGACTGCGTTCCGGTATGGGCTACTGTGGGGCAAGTGATATCACGACCCTTCAGCAGATTGGCCGTTTTGTGAAGATTTCGGCAGCGTCTCTGAAAGAGAGCCATCCGCATGATATCCATATTACCAAGGAAGCACCAAACTACAGTGTAGACGAATAAAGAGAGTGATAAAATACCGCCGTGTGGTTTTACATGGCGGTATTTTTATGTTATACTGAATGCAATGACCGAATAAAAAACATGGACAAGGAGACACTTATGAATTACGGGATGCGCTGCCATGACATCTGCCCAAAAGGGGATATGGATACGGTTTTTGATGCGGTAAAGACAAACGGAATCCACCAGATTCAGCTTGCCTTTGGAAAGTCGATTTCGGGTTTTGATTTTGGCCCGGGGCATTACTCTCCGGGATTGGCACACATGATTGCGGACAAACTAAAGAAGCGGGAGATCCATGTGGCGATTCTGGGCTGCTATATCAATCCGACAGACCCGGACGAGGATCGCAGGAAGGCTTCGGTGGCGAAGTTTATCGAACATCTGAAATATGCACGGATTCTGGGCGCCGACATGGTCGGGACGGAGACCGGGCGTTACAGCAGCGATTTCAAAGTGGTGCCGGAAACCTATACGGAACCGTGTTATCAGCTGCTTTTAAAGAGTATGCGGGAGATTACAGCTGCGGCGGAAAAGCTGGGCATGATCGTGGGCGTGGAGGCTGTGCATGACCACACCTTATACAGCCCCGAGATGATGCGGCGTTTTCTGGATGATATGGATTCTCCGAATGTGGAGGCGATTCTCGATCCGGTCAATCTGATCAGTGCGGAGAATTATTTGAATCAGGAGGCCGTGATCGGAAGTGCCTTTGAGCTGTACGGTGATCGCATTTCCATGGTTCATATCAAGGATTTTCGCATGGAGGGCGGCGAGCCGCAGTTTGAGCATGTCGGGGATGGGCTGCTGCACCATGAGCCGATTCTGGCTTGGCTGAAGAAGGAAAAGCCATACATCACCATCCTGCTGGAGAATTCCAACGCCGGGCGCTACCACAGGGATGTTGCATATCTGCAAAAAATATATGAGGAAGTATAGCGTCATATCGATTAATATGGTATACTAAATTGATATTGTTTGAGGATGAAGAGGAAGTATTATGCTGAACGAAGACAAGATGAAGCTTATGACCGGAATTGCCATGTTTGAAAAGAAAGAGGGGAAATCCATATTCCCTGCAAACCGGTATTTTCGGAGTGATTATATCAGCAGCCGCATGCTGCGGTCTTTCTTTTCCTATACATGCTGCTATATTCTGTGTGTGATGGTCTGGATTTTGTACAGTATGGAACGTCTGCTCAATGCCATGAATTTGGACGAGATCATTCTGGCAGCGAAGATGGCTGGGATCGGTTACGTGGCGGGTCTTGTTCTGTACCTTATGATAACCTTTTTTGTCTATCGCCGGCGTTATGAGTACGCCAGACGCGGCATGAAAGTCTATGTTGCGAAATTGAAACGACTGGAAAAACGCTACGAATTTCAGAGTCGTACGAAAGAACTGACAAAGGAGGGCGGCCGCTATGATGATGTTTCTCGTGCTTAAAGAACAACTAAAATCATTTTATGGAAGATTTGCAACCTTCTCGAACGGCGCCGTCAAATTCGTGTATGCGCTGACCGGGTTCTTACTGTTAAACCAGAACCTTGGATTTATGACGCAGTTAAAGAGTCCGGTTGTTCCGCTGATTCTGGCACTTGCGAGTGCCTTTTTGCCATATGGGGCGATCAGTTTTCTGCTGGCGCTGTTCATGCTGGCGCATATTTATACGGTTTCTTTTGAGATCGCGCTGGTGACGGCCGTGTTCCTGATTGTCGTGGCCCTTTTGTACTACGGTTTTCAGCCGGGGGACAGCTTCTGGCTGGTTCTGACACCGATGGCGTTTCTGTTCAAGATTCCGTTTGTGATTCCGCTTCTGGCGGGACTGGCAGGCAGTCTGGTGACCGTCATTCCGGTGAGCTGTGGGATCGTGCTGTATTACATTTTGCAGTACGTCAAACAGAATGCGGGACTGTTGACCAACGATGCTTCGGTGGACATCACACAGAAATTTGTACAGGTGATCAAGGCACTGGTTTCCAACCAGGCGATGATGGTTATGATCGCGGTCGCCGTTGCAGGTGTTTTGGTTGTTTATCTGATCCGCATGCTCTCCGTTGATTATGCCTGGATCCTAGCGATTGTGCTGGGGACAATTGTCCAGCTTGCAGCGGTATTTGTGGGCGATTATTTATTTGATGTATCGGTCCCGATCGGGGAGCTGGTGGCAGGAGCGTTTCTGTCCGTGCTTCTTGCGGGAATTTATCACTTCTTTGTCTTTGCTGTGGATTACAGCAGGACCGAGTATACGCAGTTTGAAGATGACGAATATGTTTATTACGTGAAGGCGGTACCAAAGGTAGCAGTATCGAAGCCGGATGTACGGGTTCAGCGGATCAACAATCCGGCCGGAGGCCGGCGTGCCCGCAGATAAGCGAGACCGAAAGCCGACACCATTGATCATGATACAGGAAAGAGAGGCGCATGTATGGCGGGCATCATTCAGGATATAGGAACGTTTTTTCAGGGAGCACGTTCCTGGATTTCCTTTTTGCCGAGAATATCAGTTGGAAATATAATTGAAATCATTATCATTGCTGTCCTGGTCTATTTTGCATTGCTGTGGATCAAGAACAGCCGCGCATGGTACCTGCTTCGCGGTGTTGGTATGATTTTGGCATTTGCACTGCTGGCGGCATTTTTTCACTGGGACACGATCCTGTGGATCCTTGAAAAGACGGGCGCGATCGCGGTAACGGCACTGATGATTATCTTTCAGCCGGAGCTGCGCAAGGCGCTGGAACAGCTTGGAAGCAAGAACCTGATTTCGGATCTGTTTTCACTGGATGACAGCCGGGAGAATCAGGTGTTTTCGGAGCGCACGGCCAACGAGATCGTCAAGGCGACGTTTGAGATGGCGAAGGTCAAGACGGGTGCTTTGATCGTGATTGAGCGCAACGTGTCGCTGAAGGAGATTGAGCGAACCGGAATCGAGATTGACGGTCAGGTCAGCAGCCAGCTTCTGGTGAATATATTTGAGCACAACACACCGCTTCATGACGGGGCCGTGATTATCCGAGGCAACCGTGTGACGGCGGCAACCTGCTATCTGCCGTTGTCGGACAGCATGATGATCAGCAAGGAACTCGGTACGAGACATCGTGCGGCGGTTGGCATCAGCGAGGTGACGGACAGCATTACGGTCGTGGTATCGGAGGAGACCGGACGTGTATCGCTGGTGGAGAGCGGAGTGCTTCGCCGGATCAGTGATGCGGAGGCGCTGAAAGCGGCGCTGTCCAGAATGGAAGAACAGGACGATGCCGGTTACAATCGGTTTAAGATTTGGAAGGGAAAGCGGAAGAATGAAAGAAAAGCTGACTAATAATCTGGGACTGAAGATTCTTTCCCTCTTTCTGGCATTTTTCGTCTGGCTTGTCGTAGTCAACGTATCCAATCCGGAGGTGGTCCGAAGCCGGGAAGTGACGCTGGAGATTGAGAATGAACAGGTGCTGACAGCAGCACAGCGCACCTATGAGATCAGCGGAAAGAACACGGTTACCGTATATTTTAATGTGAGAACACGGGATGAGTACAAGGTCCGCGCGACGGATTTCAGGGCGTATATCGATCTGGCGGAGCTCTACGATGTGACCGGCTCCGTGCAGGTGAAGGTAGAGGTTCTCAACAACAAAGAGATTATTTCCGATGCGGCGGCGCGACCAGGAGTGGTGCGCGTGGAAACGGAAGAATTGCAGTCGAAGCGCTTTGATCTGGCGGTTGATACCCAGGGCAGTGCGGCGGAGGGATATGCATTGAATGGTGTGACACTGACACCGAGCTATGTGATCGTGGAAGGTCCGGTATCGCAGGTCGGCCTGATCAGTTATGTCGGTGTGGAGATCAGTCTGGATGGCTTAAACAGCAATACAGAGGGAGCCGTGGAGCCGGTGTTCTACGATGCAAACGGAAACCGGCTGACGATCAGTGACCGGGTTACGGTCAACGTTCCGGAGATTCAGTATCAGCTTGTGATCAATAAGGTGAAGGCGCTGGCACTGGATTTTGAGGTGTCGGGAGCGGTTCCGGCCGGCTATCGTTATACCGGCGTGGAATGCGACGTCAGCAGTGTGGCTGTGCTTGGACTGAAAAGCAGTCTGGCGGCTCTGAATACGGTTACGGTTCCCGCTGCGGAATTGAATATCAACGGTGCTACCGGGGATAAAGTGGTGACAGTCGATATCAGAAAGTATCTTCCAACCGGAATCGAACTGGCAGAATCGGTGAATCCGATGGTCAACATTCGATTGAAGGTGGAAAAACTGGCCAATCGTACGCTGGTTTTGACGGACAGTGACATCACGAAGAAGAATCAGAATGAAGGGCTTCGCAGCCGCCTGGTACCGGGGCGGATCGAAGTGACGATTCAGGGGCTGGGTGAGGATCTGGAGAGCTTAAGCGGTGCAGATCTGAATGCAGCGCTTGATCTGGCGGGGATGCAGGAAGGGTCACATGACGGAAAACTGAGCTTTGCTGCCAATGATGTATTTACCGTGGTGTCCTACACCGATTTCAAGGTGGAACTCATGCAGGAAGTCGGCCCGATCGAGGGCGGTCCCGCAGCGGCGCACAGCAGTGGAGCTGCTGCATCCACGGCGGAAGAGTCAGGAGAAGGAGCACCAGAAACAGCAGAAGCAACGAAGGAAGCAGCGATGACGACGGAAGCGGCGGCAGAGACCAGTGCCATAAATTGACGAAAAGAGGGATGAAGTGGTTAGTCAGAAAATTACAGTGAAAAATGTATCAGGATTGCATCTGCGTCCAACCGGGATACTGTGTAATGAAGCAATTAAGTATAAGTCCACCATCAAATTCAAATTTGGCAGTTCTCTGACCAATGCCAAGAGCGTGTTGAGCGTGCTTGGTGCCTGCGTCAAAAGCGGAGATGAGATTGAATTTGAATGTGAAGGACCTGACGAGGATGAGGCGCTGAAGGCAATGATCCGGCTTGTGGAAAGTGGTCTTGGCGAGTAACTCATAGATATTAATAATTAATAAGGAGGATGAGATTATGTACAAGGGAACAAGTGCTTCGTCCGGCATCGGCATTGGCAGTGCGGTGATCGTGGAAGAAGCGGAACTGGTGATCAAGAGAGAGGCTGTCACAGATACGGCAGCGGAGGTTGAGCGTTTTAAGGGAGCGCTTGATCAGACGATGAAAGATACGGAGGTGCTTGCGGCAGATCTTGCGACCAGAGTTGGGGAGAAGGAAGCGGAGATCATGCAGGGGCATATGATGCTTTTGATGGATCCGATGCTGACGGGGGAAATCGAGAATTCGATTACCGGTGAAGCTATTTGCAGTGAGTATGCGGTAGAGCAGGTGTGTCAGAATTATGCGATGGTATTTGCTTCCATGGATGATGAACTGATGCAGCAGCGTGCGACCGATATGCTGGATATCAAGACCCGTATGCAGAAGGTACTGCTGGGTGTGGCATCGGTCGATATCTCCGCACTTCCAGCGGGAAGTATTCTTGTGGCAAAGGATCTGACCCCGTCCATGACGGCTGGCATCAATCCGGCGAATGTGGCCGGTATCGTGACAGAGCTGGGCGGAAAAACCTCTCACAGTGCGATTCTGGCACGTGCACTGGAAATTTCGGCTGTGGTTGCAGTCAGTGATTTCCTGACAAAGGTAAAGAACGGCGATACTGTGGTTCTGGATGGCTCTGAGGGAGTCGTTTATGTGAACCCGGAGCAGTCCGTCAAAGAAGAGTACGAGAGCAAACGGGAGAAATTCCTGAAAGAAAAGAAAGAACTGGAACAGTACATCGGAAAGCCGACCGTTACCAAGGACGGCGTGCACATCGAGCTGGTCGCCAATATCGGCAAGCCGGAGGATGTGGAGAAGGTTTTACAGTACGACGGAGAGGGCGTTGGCCTGTTCCGTACCGAGTTTTTGTTTATGGACCGCACGTCCATGCCGACCGAGGAGGAGCAGTTTGAGGCTTACAAGAAGGTTGCCGAGGTGTTGGCAGGCAAGCCGGTGATCATCCGTACCCTGGATATCGGCGGCGACAAAGAGATTCCGTACATGGGACTTCAGAAGGATGAGAACCCATTCCTGGGCTACAGGGCGATCCGTTTCTGCCTGGACCGCAAGGATGATGTATACAAACCGCAGCTGCGTGCACTGCTACGCGCGAGTGCGTTCGGCAATATCAAGATCATGATTCCGCTGGTGACCTGCATCGACGAGTATCGTGAGGCGAAAGCATTGATTGAAGAATTAAAGGCAGAGCTGGATCAGGCCGGTATCGCATACAATAAAGAGATTCAGGTCGGTGTTATGGTGGAGACCGCAGCGGCTTCCCTGATTGCAGATATCTTCGCGAAGGAAGTTGATTTCTTCAGCATCGGAACCAACGATCTGACCCAGTACACCATGTCCGTAGACCGTGGCAATGACAAGGTATCTTACCTGTATTCCACGTTCAATCCGGCGGTACTGCGCAGCATCAAACGCATCATTACGTGTGCGCGTGAGGCCGGCATCATGGTTGGTATGTGCGGCGAGGCGGCAAGTGATCCGATGATGATTCCGCTTCTGCTGGCCTTTGGTCTGAACGAGTTCAGTATGAGTGCTTCGGCGATCCTGCGTGCAAGAAAGCTGATCACCGGCTACAGCACCGAGGAGCTTCAGGCGGTTGCCGACAAGGCAATGAGCTTTGCGACCACCAAAGAGGTGGAAGATTACATGAAAACATTTGCAGGCTAAAGAGATCTGGCTGCCGCTTGCGGCAGCCATTTCCACAGGCGAAATTAACCTAGAACGAAAGAATGGATGGGGTAGTGCATGATTGTATATTTGATTTGTTATCTGGCGAGTTTTTTCCTGGCGCGGATGGAGTATTACTGGCTGTCGGGAATCGTCCTCATGGCAGCGGCCTGCTGGCTGTATGTTTCTGATTACAGGACGTCCAAGAATCTGATTCATCTGCGTGCCCTGTTCTCTCTGTTCTGGGTCGGAGGCCAGGGCATTGCCTGCCTGAAGCTGAGTCAGCTTCAGACTGACTGGCCGCTCAAGACGTGGATCTGTCTGGCCTTGGCCTATATCGGGTTCTGGGCGGTATTTCAGATACTGACCCATGTTTATGGAACCGGTCATGACAATTACAGCAGGTGGAGGCGCTTTTCAGGAAATGCGATTCCGATTTTTCATATGATCTGCGGTGTGACGGCAGTATCGGTGCTCTGCTTTGCGGTGGAGGCGATCGGACTTGGGTATGTTCCGCTGTTTCTACGGGGCGTGCCGCATGCCTACTCAGAATTTCATCTGACCGGAGTTCATTATTTTACGGTATCCTGTGTACTGGTTCCCTCTCTGACGGTGTTGTATTTTCACACGGCGCAGGGCCGCGGCAGCGAGAAGAAGGATCTTGCGGCGCTTGGCATGACCGTGATTGCGCTGCTGATTCCGATCCTGTGCGTGTCCCGCTTTCAGTTCGTGTTTGCCGTGGTGCTGGCGGTCTTTACCTATATGTCACTCCAGAAGATGGTGAATCCGCTCTATCTGCTTGGGGCGTTTGTGGTTCTGATTCCGGTGTATCTGCTGCTGACGGTGGCACGGAGTCACGATGTGGAATATCTGAATGAGATTTTCGAGATGAAGCATGCGGCAACGCCGATGTTCATCACGCAGCCGTATATGTACATCGCAAACAATTACGAGAATTTCAACTGTCTGGTGGAGGCGCTTCCGGGCTATAGCTTTGGGCTCAAGGGCCTGTTCCCGCTGTGGGCTCTGACCGGGCTCAAATTTTTCTACCCGCAGCTGATCAATTTCCCGATTTATGTGGATAAAAAGGAACTGACCACCCTGACGATATTTTACGATGCCTACTATGATTTTGGCTGGATTGGCGTCCTGCTGTTTTCCTGCGTGCTGGGGCTGGTGGCGTATCTGCTGGTCATGAAGCTGCGCGAAATGCGAAATCCGCTGGGTTATCTTTTGTATGCCCAGATTGCAGCGTATCTGATGCTGTCGTTTTTCACAACCTGGTTTTCCAACACCACAACCTGGTTTTATCTGATTCTCACCGGGGTACTGGCAATTTATTATAATTTGAATTCACACAGGCGCTAAGGAGCATCGGTGTGATCTGCACAAATGACCTGCAAGGAGGACTTTAAAATGATATCTGAAAAAATGAAACCGTTGGTACAGAACAATTCCGTAATCCGGATCATGTTTGAGGAGGGCAAGCGCCTGGCGGCGATTTACGGAGCGGAGAACGTCTATGATTTCAGTCTCGGGAATCCGAATGTACCAGCACCGGCTGAGGTAAACCAGGCCATTCTGGATATCTTAAAAGAGGAGGATTCCACGTATGTTCATGGCTACATGAGCAATGCAGGCTATGAGGATGTGCGCGATACCATCGCAAATTCGTTGAACGAGCGGTTTGGAACCAAACTGAATCAGAACCATATTCTGATGACAGTGGGAGCGGCCAGCGGACTGAATATCATTTTGAAGGTTCTTTTGAATCCGGGAGATGAGGTACTCACATTTGCCCCGTATTTTGTGGAATATGGAAATTATGTGCGCAACTACGACGGGAAGCTGGAGGTGGTTTCTCCGAACACGGTTGATTTTCAGCCGAATCTGGAAGAGTTTGAGACCCGGATTCACGCCAACACCAAAGCAGTCATCATCAATACGCCGAACAATCCGACCGGTGTGATTTACTCGGATGCGACCCTGCGCCGTATGGCTGAGATTCTGAGAAAGAAAGAGGCGGAGTTTGGGACGACAATCGTACTGATCTCCGACGAGCCTTATCGGGAACTGGCTTACGATGGCACGGAAGTACCGTATGTGACCAATTATTACGACGATACGGTGGTCTGCTATTCTTACAGCAAGTCCCTTTCCCTTCCGGGAGAGCGGATCGGTTATCTGGTCATCCCGGATGCGTTTAAAGATCAGGAGGAGGTCTTTACGGCGGCAACCATCGCCAACCGCGTGATGGGCTGTGTCAATGCACCGTCTCTCATGCAGCGGGTGGTGAAGCGCTGCATCGAGACCAATGCGGTGGTCAATCTGGAAGCCTACGACAAGAACCGCAATCTGCTGTACAACAGTCTGAGGGAATATGGTTTTACCTGTATCAAACCGCAGGGAGCCTTTTATCTTTTTTTGAAATCGCCGATCGCGGATGAGAAGGAGTTCTGTGCACACGCTCAGAAATACAATCTTCTGATTGTGCCAGGCAGCTCGTTTGCCTGCGCCGGGTATGTGCGGATCGCTTACTGCGTGTCCTACGAGCAGATTGAGCGAGCGCTTCCGGCATTTAAGAAGCTGGCAGAGGACTACGGTTTATAAGCAGGAGGAGGACGAACATGATAGCATGGGAAGCAAATATAAGAAGGGTAGTTCCTTATGTGCCGGGAGACCAGCCCAAGGGGGACCGCCTGGTGAAATTAAACACGAATGAGAATCCGTATCCGCCGGCACCGGGGGTGCGCAAAGCCCTGCTGGAGATGGATTATGACCGTCTGCGCAAATATCCGGACCCGATCGCTTCGGATCTGGTAGATGTGCTGGCAGAATATTACGGTCTGGGTTCGGATCAGGTGTTTGTGGGTGTTGGTTCGGACGATGTGATTGCCATGTCGTTTCTGACCTTTTTTAACTCCGCAAAACCGATTCTGTTTCCGGATGTGAGCTACTCGTTTTACAAGGTATGGGCGGATCTGTTCCGCATCCCGTTTGAGACGCCGGCGTTGGACGCAGCGTTTCGTATCTGCCCGGAGGATTATTTTAAGGAAAACGGGGGAATCATTTTCCCGAACCCGAATGCACCGACCGGGTTGTATCTTCCACTGGATCAGGTGGAGGCGATCATTCGCCGCAATCCGGATGTGATCGTGATCGTGGACGAAGCATATATTGATTTCGGGGGGACGTCTGCGCTGAAGCTGATTGAGACTTATGACAATCTGCTGGTGGTGCAGACCTTCAGCAAATCCCGCTCCATGGCCGGGCTGCGCATCGGGTTTGCCATGGGCAATCCACAGCTGATCAAGGCACTGAACGACGTGAAGTATTCCTACAATTCCTACACGATGAACATGCCGTCACTGGTTCTGGGAAAGGAAGCGGTGAAGGACGATACGTATTTTAAAGAGACCTTGAAGAAGATCATCGATACCCGGGAGCGTTCAAAAAAACGTCTGCGGGAGCTGGGCTTTACCTTCCCGGATTCGATGTCGAACTTTATTTTTGCTTCCCATAAGACGGTTCCGGCGGCGGAGATTTTTGAGGCGCTGCGAAAGGAGCAGATTTATGTGCGGTATTTCAAACAGCCGCGTCTGGACGATTCTCTGCGCATATCCATCGGAACCGAGGAAGAGATGAATGTGCTGTTTGGATTTTTGGAGCACTATCTGGCAGAGCGCGCATAATGGTTCTGTCCGGATTGTGCTGCTGCGGAATGACAGGTGAAATCGATGGATCATGAAAAAGGATATGCAAGTGTCATATTGAATATTGTGGTACCGGTGCTTGAAATTGCGCTGGTCTGTCTGCTGGGGCCAAAGCTCCTTAAGTTTTTCCTGCCCTTTGTGATTGGCTGGATCATCGCGATGACCGCCAATCCGCTGGTGCGGTTTCTGGAACGAAGAGTCAAAATCGTGCGCAGGCACAGCTCGGTCATGATTGTGGTGGTGGCACTGGCGGCGGTGATTGGTCTGGGGTATTTCGTGATTTCCAGGCTGATGATCCAGACGATCCATCTGGTGCAGGACCTGCCGGGATTATATGCGAGGGCCCTGGTGGAGCTGCAGGGAATCTCCCAGCGGTATGATCATATTTTCCAGATTCTGCCGGACAACATTCAGACGACCTGGGAATTCTTTACAGGCAATCTGGGGCAGAGTCTGGGTGTGCTGGTGCAGAAGATCGCATCACCTACGGTTGAGGTGGCCGGAAGTGTTGCCAAGGGCATTCCTGCGGTGCTGGTCAATGTGATCGTGACGATATTGTCTTCCTACTTTTTCATTGCGGAGCGGGATCGGATTATCGAGCTCTGGAAACGATATCTGCCAGACGATGAAAATCATTACTGGATTCATCTGCGTGGGGATGCGAAACGTCTGATCGGCGGATATTTCCTGGCTCAGTTTAAGATCATGTTTGTGGTCGCAGCGATTCTGTTTGTCGGATTTATTGTACTGGGGGTAAGCTATGCTCTGCCGTTTGCAATTCTGATCAGTATGCTGGACTTTCTGCCGCTCTTTGGAACGGGTACGGTGCTGATTCCCTGGGCGATCGTCAAGCTGCTGTCCGGTGACTACGCGCTGACGGTCGGGCTGGCTCTTTTGTATGTTCTGACGCAGGTGGTACGTCAGATTATCCAGCCGAAGATCGTGGGCGATTCCATGGGACTGCCGCCGCTGATGACGCTGATTTTTCTGTACCTCGGATTCAAATGGCACGGGATTTCCGGAATGATTCTGGCGGTTCCGCTGGGAATTCTGGTTTTAAACCTGTATCATTACGGGGCATTTGATTCGCTGATCGCGAACGTCAAGATTCTGGCGGAGGATGTGCGGGAGATCAGGAAGCGGACGGGAGTGCGGTCGGAGGATGCGGGCGAGGAGAAGGATGAGACGGTAGAGAAGTGAAAGAAGGTTGAGACGGCGGGGACGGCGGGGAAGCCGGGGAAGCCGGGAAAGCTGGGGGAATAGAAAACCAGAACTGCGGTGCGGTCGGGATGTGATGACCGGGCGGCGGTTCTGGTTTTTTGTGCGGTGGGGGAATTGCTGTTGTTATTGCTGTTGTTATTGCTGTTGTTATTGCTGTTGTTATTGCTGTTGTTATTGTTGCTGATCTTGCTGCTGTGTGGTCTGATTCGGCTGTGCCTGCGCCTGATGTGACGGTGCAGGTGGAGCGGGCTGTTCAGACGGGGCTGTGTGCATGGACTGTGATGTTTCGTCAGCTTTTGTGGATTTTCCTTTTTTTGCCATTGGTTTGCCTTCGGTATGGCTCCTGTGGTTTCTTACCCTTACCACCGTGCGCACAAGGAAGAAGATCGCTGTGATGATTGCCGCAAACACCAGAAGCGATGGCAGGCTGGAGATGAACCATACGAAGAAATTGACCATACTGGTTCCCACGTGCTCCAGATTGCGCTGAAATCCCTTCTGAATCCGGGCTCCGACAGAATCGGGTGCGGTCGGTGTGAATACCTTGACCTCGTCGATGGACAGGTACACGGTGCTGTAATCCACCTGGTTGTCATAGGTGCGCAGCTGCGATTCCAGGGATTCCAGTTGATAGCGGATCTCTGACAGCCGTGATTCCAGTGCAATAACGGCATCTACGGAATCGGCTTTGGCCAGCAGATCCCAAAGGCGATCCTGTTCGACCACCAGTGTTTTCTTGCGGCTCTCAATGTCGGTATACTGAAGGGTCACGTCCTGAATATTCTCAGATCGGTTGGTGATATTTCCTTTGGCATCCACCTGGGCGATAAAGCCGTCCAGTTTGTCAGAAGGAACTCGCGCGGTCAGGTAAGCATAGCGACGGTCGCCCTGTGAGGCAGAAATGCTGCTTCCGGAAACATCAGACTGCTCGATGTAGCCGCCCAGCGTGCCGACCTCCTGCGTGATCTGTGCCAACAGGGCATCGAAGTCGGTGGTCTCCACCTGGAGGTTCACATTGCGGATCAGCTTACGCGCAGATTTGACCAGTGCCTCGGCAGGCTGATCAACGCCTCCGCCATCCGAAGATCCCTCATATCCTGCGGCAGCAGTGGTCTCAGCGACAGCCTCCATATCATAGGATGGTGCGCCGGGACTGTTCACGCCGGGCTGCGGCATCGCCGCTTTCATATGGTAGGAACCTGACAATGTGCCGCCGGCCATAGCACTGCTGTCCGCAGATGCAGCGGCTGTTTCCATAACCATCTGCTGTGAAAATGTTTTTGCACTGCCGCAGGCGGTAAGTGTGCCGGCCACTAATAGTACGGCCAGCACGGATGCGGCTTTCTTTTTATATCCTCTTCTCATAATCAATCCTCCCATGGTTGAAACGAAATAAAGTTATATTTATTATAGACCGCCCACGAAAAGAAAACAATGAGGGCCATAGAAGCGTAAGAAATATTATGGGAAATGTAAGAGATGACGGATGCCGGTGGAATTTGCCGGGAATTTTGTCAAATCCGCTTGTATAGTAAGAGTAAATTAGGTATAATAAAATTCGATACCCAAAGACAAGAAATTAGGAGGAATACTCGTGAACAGAGAGAAGATTATCGTAATCGACTTTGGCGGCCAGTACAATCAGCTGGTAGCGCGCCGCGTTCGTGAATGCAACGTATACTGTGAGATTTATTCTTACAAGACGAATATTGAGAAGATCAAAGAGATGAACCCGAAGGGAATTATCCTGACCGGAGGTCCGAACAGCTGCTACGAAGAGGGCGCACCAACCTGTGGGAAAGAGCTGTTTGAGCTGGGCGTGCCGGTGCTGGGTCTGTGCTACGGAGCACAGCTGATGATGCATGTTCTCGGCGGAAAAGTCTGCACGGCACCTGTTCGTGAGTATGGCAAGATCGAAGTTGAGGTGGATCAGACCAGCAAGCTGTTTAGCGATGTCTCAGAGAAGACCATCTGCTGGATGAGCCACAATGATTATATTGAGAAGCAGGCACCGGGATTTGACATTGCGGCACATACCCCGGCCTGTCCGGTAGCGGCAGTTCAGTGCGTGGAGAAGAATCTCTATGCGATTCAGTTCCACCCGGAAGTGCTTCATACCGTAGAGGGAACCAAGATGCTCTCTAACTTTGTATTCAATGTCTGCGGCTGTGCCGGTGACTGGAAGATGGATGCATTTGTCGAGAATACCATCAAGGCGCTTCGTGAAAAAGTCGGCGACGGCAAGGTACTGTGTGCCCTGTCCGGCGGCGTGGATTCATCGGTTGCTGCCGTTATGCTGTCGAAGGCGGTCGGCGACCAGTTGACGTGTGTATTCGTTGATCACGGCCTGCTGCGCAAGAATGAGGGGGACGAGGTCGAGGAAGTATTTGGACCGAACGGTTCGTATGATCTGAACTTTATCCGCGTCAACGCGCAGGAGCGTTTCTACAGCAAGCTGGCCGGTGTGTCAGAGCCGGAGCAGAAGCGTAAGATTATTGGCGAGGAATTTATCCGCGTCTTTGAAGAGGAAGCGAAGAAGATCGGAAAGGTGGATTTCCTGGTACAGGGAACCATTTATCCAGACGTGGTTGAGAGTGGCCTTGGCGGCGAGTCCGCAGTGATCAAATCCCATCACAACGTCGGAGGACTGCCGGAGTATGTTGATTTCAAAGAGATCATCGAGCCGCTGCGCGATCTGTTCAAGGACGAGGTTCGCAAGGCCGGTCTGGAGCTTGGCATTCCGGAGAAGCTGGTGTTCCGTCAGCCATTCCCGGGCCCAGGTCTCGGCATTCGCATCATCGGCGAGGTAACTGCTGAGAAAGTAAAGATGGTACAGGAAGCAGACGCGATCTACCGCGAGGAGATTGCCAACGCAGGCATCGCCCGCAGCATCGGCCAGTATTTCGCAGCACTGACGAATATGAGATCGGTCGGCGTTATGGGAGACGAGAGAACCTATGATTACGCGATTGCACTGCGAGCCGTCAATACCATTGATTTCATGACCGCTGAGGCCGCTGAGATTCCGTGGGAAGTGCTGGGAAAGGTGTCCAGCCGAATCGTGAATGAAGTGAAGCACGTGAACCGGGTACTGTATGATTGTACGGGGAAGCCACCGGCTACGATTGAATTTGAATAGTAGACGCTGGACGAATTTATATTTTGTTAAAAAAGTATGGCAGTCTATCAAAAGGTAGATTGCCATATTGTATATTCTCCATTTTATCAATTCTAGAAAGTTCTTCTGGGAACCGGTTCAGAAAGTTTATTAACAGCAAGCGTAACAGTAGGCTGAAAGTAAAAATCTCTCCCATTATTACTTTCGTACATAAAGTCTTTCAGTGGTTTACTTGTATATTTTGTGAAATCGCCATATACCGCTAATCTCATACCATAATTGATGAATCTTTGTAATATTTCTCCTGCCAGGCAGGTACTGAGGATGAAGAAATCATTTGTGACAGCGTTTTTGCTTATGGCAATA
The DNA here is from genome assembly GCA_028693165.1 of Lachnospiraceae bacterium. Lineage (GTDB taxonomy): Bacteria > Bacillota > Clostridia > Lachnospirales > Lachnospiraceae > Brotaphodocola. Next base: position 200,301 of record JAQUVX010000003.1, read on the forward strand.
TTTGTACAGCCTGTTTCGTATTTTACTGTCATGATCAGGTCTAAAGCAGACTGGACATCGGTAATCAACAGCTCATCGCTGCTCACAATTGCAACTTCTGTATTATTTATATTTATAATTTCTGTTTTCATTTTGTACTCCCATCAATTTTGAATTGTTTGAACAACGACTTTTGACTGCCATTTATTTCCACGATATCTCATAACAACAATAGCACTTGCCGCACACCACCCCAGACAAGAAGCGATGGCAATCGAAAGAAGTCCCAGTTTCCCTATAAGCAATACAGTGACAAGCAATTTCACGAGTATGGATGCCAATGAATGAATACCTGCAATTACTGTATCTCCAGCACCCGAAAGTACGCCGCCCAGTCCATATATCAAGGCATTTATTGGATAAAACCATAGGCAAATATGGAAATAGCTGTAACCTTTTAATATCATCTCCTTGTTGTTACCGATGATTAGTCCTAATATTTCTTTCCCCCAAAACAGCAGAATTATGGAAAGCAGAGCTGTAATAGTAATTGAAAGCATTATGCCAAACTTTGCGCCTTGTTTCATGCGGCCTTTTTCATCTGCTCCGATATTTTGTCCTGCAAAAATGCTCAAAGCATTTCCGAGTGCTTGAACGGGCAGTAAAATAAATGCTTCAATTCGGCTTGCCGCTGTCATACCACCGATGCTTGCATTTCCTAATTGATTGATAAAACCCTGCACAATCAGCATACCAAGAAAAACCGCCAGTTGTTGTATCATAATTGGTATGCTGATTTTTAATGAAAGACTTAATAATTTCTTGTCAAAAACAATCTCATTTCGCATTGGAATTGCCATAGGAAATTTCTTTCGGAGCTGTATCAATAAATATACACCAGAAATTGCCTGTGCAATAATGGTTGAAACCGCAATTCCAATAACGCCTCCACCGTTTATAACAAAGATGATGTTAAGCACGAAGTTGATAATAGATGACACAATCAAAGCATATAACGGCATTTTTGTTTCGCCAAAACTTCTCATAATTGCCCCAAGCAAATTATATAGTATTGAAAACGGAATACCCAAAAATACCATTCTTAAATATGTGGCAGCAGGGT
>JAQUVX010000036.1 GCA_028693165.1 Lachnospiraceae bacterium
AACCAAAAAACAAAAAACTACATAAACAACGTCATGGCGAATCCACTTTCGCTCTTTTGTTATGCGATCTTTTATTTCAAGTCTATTATACACTATCTTTGCTGATTTGCGGAGTTTCCTATAAAGTGACAAAAGGGACCGGCATTTCGCCAGTCCCTGTCTGTCTGTTATGACTCTTCTTCTTTTTTTCTTCTGTAAACAAGTGCGGTAATTCCGCCCAGCGCGCCCAGCATAATCACCGCAAGCAGTGCATACGGAACGGCCTGGTCACCCGTCTTCGGAAGCATGAATGCCAGCGGGATTCCATTGTCATCGATGATCATGATCATCTGACCTAACGGAACCTCATTGTCATCAAAGGTGTAGATCGTGTATCTGCCCGGTCCCCATCCCTCTACATCCACGTCGGTTCCCGGTCCATCATAAACCGTGTCGTCATTCGGATCGTGAATCTCCACGTGCGGAGGATTGCCCGGCACATTGATCACCGGATTCTCCGGATCAAACGGAATCGGAATCGTCGGTTCCAGTGGATTGCCCGGTACGGTCGGAACGGCCGGTGTCTCCGGCTCCGTTGGTGTTTCCGGCTCTGTCGGCGTCTCCGGCTGCGTTGGTGTCTCCGGTTCCGTTGGTGTTACCGGCTTGGTCGGTGGTGTCGTTCCACCGCCGCCACCGCCACCACCGCTGCTGCTCTTGCTGTTGACGATCGTGATGTCGGTCGGCTCCGTACCTGCTGTCACTGCATGTTCCTCCAAAATACCGGTGGTAATCACAGCTCCATCCGCACTGACGGTCACCAGATAACTGGTTTTTCTGTTCAGATTGTATCCGCCAGGCGCTTTCAGCTCCGCCACCCGGTACGTTCCGTAAGGAATATTTGCAAACGTAAATTTGCCGTCATCGCCGCTGATTGCAGTCATTCCATGGAACAGGTTTGCCTGCACAAAACTCGTCGTATCCGCCGGGAACAGTCCCATCGTCGCATTGGCCAGAGGCGCACCCGTACTGGTTGTCTTCAGGCCCTGGATGGTGCCGCGTTTCAGGAGGTTTACAAATTCCGCATTCGCAGCTTCTACCTTGTTGCTTGTCTGGTCAACCTTTACGGTTACCCTCTGCGCCGATGCCAGTACATACGCATCGTTCACGCCATCTTTATGCAATTCCTCGATGGTGTAATCGCCCGCAAGCAGATTGCCCAGCGTGAATCGTCCGTCTCCATCCGTCGTCACTTCAATCCATCTGTCATCGCCGCTTCCCTTACTGCTGGAAGCTGCACCTGTCACGGTCGCGAAGCTGCGGATATCAACATCTGCTCCGGCAAGCACCGTCCCTGTCGTTGTATCCTTCCAGGAAATCCGGAATACAAAGCCTTCGCCCGCTGTCTTGTCCACGCCCGGCTGGAAGATCTGATCTCCCACAATTTCTTTTTCTTTTACTACATCGAAGCTGCCGCGCGCTTTCCGGTTCTCAAACTGCCGATTCGCGCTGTCGTTGGTAATTGCAGCCATCGCGCCGTCCTCAGAAATCTTGAACGCGTGCCGCACCGGCTGGCCCTGCTGATCCAGATCAGCCAGGTAGCCCGGCTCATAACCAGTCTCGACCACATAATAATCGCCGTAGATCAAAGCCGTCTTCTTCACAGTATCATCCCAAACCAGATACGCATCGCCCTTGCTGTCCTTGACCGCATCGGAGCTGCTCGCCAGTTCGAAATGATTGGTTCCTGCTGTCTGCTTCAGATTTCCAATTCTGGTACCGTCTGCTGCATACAATGTAAATGCTACATGCTTGAATACATAACCATTGTCCTGCGGGTCAGCCTTGTCAAGCTCGACGAAGCCGTGCTTTAAGGTGTTGGTAATCTTGCCGTTTGCGACCGGTACGACCTTAGTGCTTGTCGTCGTTTCGGCGGTTACCTCAACCGGCCACTCTGTCGTGATCGGCAAATAACCCTCCTTCGGTGCAAACTCCTTTACCACATACTTACCGACCGGAAGCTGTGTAAAGCAGAATCTGCCGTCTGCATCAGTTATCCCGTTATCGCGAATTACCGTCTGTCCGTCCTCTGTGTAGAGAGCAAAGGTTACGCCGCTCAGCGGTGCGCCCTTCTCATCCACCTTCTCGCCTGCAATATCATAACGCTGCAGGCTGTTGAGGAATTCGAGCTTGTCCTTGCTTACATCCACCGGAGTGCTCTTCTCATCATCAAAACGCACTTCCAGATCGTCGCCATTCTGTGTTACATACACGGTTCGGTCGGCTGTCGGCAGATAGTTTGCAAATTTCGGTCCATCCTCCTCATGCACGGTATAAGTACCGATCGGAAGCCCGGCGAATTCTACCAGGCCCGCTGCATCCGTCTTTACCACCAGATCGTCGCCGTCAAAATATGCATATCCGTCGCCAAATGGCTTGTCCGCATCGCTGCCGTTTGCATTTGCAGGGGACGCACCATTGACCGTCAGTGTGTCGATCTTTCCAATCGGTCTTCCCAGCACCGTGCTTTCCCAACCTTGTATCCGGAAGATAAAGCCTGCACCGTCTGCGGTCTCATCCGCTTTGCTTAGATCCGGTTTCGTGATCTCGATCTGCTTGTCCAGCGTAAAGCCAGTCAGCGCCGTGGTATTATAGAAGGCCGAATCTGCCGGATCGCCGGAATTGGAAACAATCACGGTTGTAATCGTCTGATTCACTTCTGCATCCTTACTTTCTACTGTGAATGCGTATTCCTTGCGCTTGTCTTCCCGGCTGCTGTTCTCATCATATTCTGTCATATATCCAACCGGTGTCTTCGTCTCAACCAGCGTATAATTGCCCTGAATCAGCATCAGCTTCGCTTCGCCCGCCGTCGGCTGTTTCTCTGTCTGGAGATAATCAATTCCTTCAGGTGTCTTTTGGGTCAATGCATCTGCCGCCTCTGCATTGCTTCCGGTAGACAGCGTGTAGGTTCCTTCCTGCTTCGAATCAAGCAGATATGCAACTGCCTGTTTCTCGCTGTTGTAGATCGTAAACTCTGCCTGAACCTTCAAGGGCTCCTTGCTGGTCTGATCCTTCTTATAAAGCTCTACTTCACCTCGCTTGTTGCCATTCTCGAAAACAATATCCTTTAATGCTGTATCCGCTCCAACGGTTCCCTGCGTGTAAGTCGTTCCATTCTTGCTCACCGTCACCTTATATACCAGTGTGGATGGTGCGTAGCCGGTCGGTGCCTGAAGTTCGCGTACATAGTAGGTTCCGTATTGAACGTTCTTAAAGGTAAATACACCATTGTCCGTGCCGTCCGTGGTACTGATTGCTGTCATAACTGCATTTGCTTCTGCGGTCTCTTTCTCTGATACAAACAATCCAAACTTCGCACCATTCAGTCCGGTGCCTGTATTGTTGGCTGCAACCTTACGACCCTTGATGCTTCCGGTCGTCCAGTTGTTTGTGATGGCAACCGGAGTCGATGCTCCATTGGCAGGGGCAGCTACCGTGATTCCACTCGTTTCCGTGGATGTCGTCGTATCTGCCGGCAAATAAGTCACCTTCGGTGTGCCGTCTGCACCCTGCTCTACCTTAATGGTCAGAATCTTTACTTCATCCTGTCCGTTAAAGCCCTGGAATCTATCGTCTTTCGACTCATAGAGTTCGTAGTCGCCGAGCGGGAGAGCTGTAATCTCAAAGCCCTTCTTCCCTTCTGTACCGCCAAGATCGCCACTGGTATATTTCTTATTTGTCCAGTTGCCGCCTGCGTTGGACGGGGTTCCTTTCAGCGTAAACGTAAAGTCTGCGCCGGTCGCGCCAGTCTGGCTCGGATTTGCCTCAACATTCTTAACAAAGCTAAGATCCGCCTTTTGGATCGTGTTGGTAACCTGGCCGTTTAATGCATTGGTTCCGGCTGTGACCGGAGTGTTTTGTGCATTCTTAATCTCTACCTCTACCGATACTTCGTCCTCACTCTTGACATAGCCTGCCGGGGCCACAAGTTCTTTCATGGTGTAAGTAACACCAGCAAGGAGTGAATAGCCGATTTTATCGTTTCCTGCAAAGTATGGGATCTTATCATTGTGTCTTGCCGTGTGATCTGCAATATAGGTTGTACCCGCAATGCTGGAATCTCCAACCAGGTGATATTTCTTAGCGGCAGCGTTATATTTCACAAAAGCGACTAAGGTACTGCCTGTATACACACCAAATACCGCGTCTGTCAGCTTAATCTTGTCATTATCCGCGTCTACCTTCTCGAAGGAAAGTGTTCCGCGCTGCGGGATGTTCATGAAGGTACCAATCGCTGACCCCCAATTCGATTCCGAAGCCAAGGTTACCTCTACCTGGTTCGATGTATCTGTTGTAAAGATGGTATAATGCTTGCTCTCTACTGTGAATGGCGTGTGCTTCGTCGGTAAGGTGTATCCGTCTACCGTCCTTGTTTCCACCAATTCATAATCGCCCTCAAGGAGTGCTTTCTTTGTTTTCTTGGTACTATCCGCAGCATCCGTGTACTTACCATCCTGATCCGCTTCCGGCAATCTGCCTTCCGCGGTGGTATCCAATGTCAGATACTTTGTCTTTGTTTCCGGAGTTGTTGATTTGTCCACCGCGTAGATTTCAAAACGTACACCGGACAAGTTGTCTTCAGCATCCGTTTGTGCTTCATAGGTCTGATCGTCTGTCTTTTCACCGCGTACCTTATGTAATTGAACGAAACCATATTTCAGGATATTCGTCATAACGGCATTCATTTCCGTGGAATTGACAAAGGTCACTGTGCCACCATGATTAACATCAACGGAGTCTGCGACTTCTTCGTTATTTCTAGTAATCGTATTCCACAACGCTCGCAGCCTCGATTGCTGATCCGGATCGCTGTTATAAACAGTAATCTTGGTGGTTCCTTCTGCACTTCCTTTTGCTACCTGAACCCAAAACTCAGCAAGTGCGTTTTCACCGTTTTCCAGGGAAGCACTCATAGAATCCGCTTCCTTCACATGATACGTGCCATAGGTCAGGTTTTGCAGATACAGGATGCCATCCGCGTCTCCTATCTTACCTGTGCGGATCTCCCACGTTGCAGATTGTTCTGGTTCAACAGGGTCTCCAACTAAGGATGTCGTTCTTGTAATCACGAACGGAACGTTGTTCAATGCATCGCCATTCTGATTAGTCTTGCGGAACTTGGCATTGACCTTAAGCACCGTGTTGTCCAAGTCACCTGCCTCTAATGTAAGATCCTCGCTCCCAAGAGTAAGATTCTTATTATCCATCTTCTTATAACCATCTGGCACTACTGTTTCTTCTAATGTATAGGTACCATATGGTATATTCTTGAAGGAAATCTCGCCCTTTTCATCTGACGTAGTCTTAAACGTATAACCAAGGGTGCTGTGCGTCAACGTGAATTCTGCCTCAGCCAGTGGAGTTCTAACCGTTCCATTGACTGCATTCTTCGTTCCGCTGATATTGCCAAGCTTCAATGCGTTGTATACCTCGATGCTGTTGGTGCCATCGCTGCTTGTATTGTACGCATTTGACGGAGTTGCCAAAACCGGTTCCGTTGATGCCGTTTTCGTATCAAGCGGTACTGTATGCGCTTCATCTTTCCAGAACGTCACAACCGTATCGTTGCTATCGCCATCTTTCGCAGCAACCAGAACATATACCGAATCCATCTGATCAACAATCCAGTTTTCCGGATTCGTTGCGTCCGGATTTGTTGCATCCGGATTCGCGTAAACATACTTACTTGGAACCCCGGTCTCAGTAAGCACATAACTGCCAATCGGAATATACTGCGCAGAGAAAAGTGCTTTATCAACCATCTGTATCAGGTTACCATTTGCATCTGTTTCTAATTGCCAGCGATCGCTTTTATTACTAGCTGCATAAGTTCCTGATAAGAGGAACTGAAATCCCTCCAGTGTACCGTATTCGTAGGCTCCCACATTCGCCGGGTTCAAAGGATCTCGCAGCCTCAGGACATTCTTCGTAATCTTAAGCTGGCCCTGTTTTGACCAGTCTCTCAATTTCCAGCCGTCCTGGCTTGAACCTGTCGCCCCGAAATAGTTATTGCTTCCGCCACTCAATGAAATACCAGAATTGGTCACCTCAAGTGTAACCGAATATTTATCCAACGTTTCTTTTGCGGGATCTTTGTACCAATTCGTTCCAGTTGCAGTTACAGGTGCTTTTGTTTCCGTAATCGTATAGGTTCCCGGAAGCAATTCCCATACCCCCTCAGAGTTCTTCTCTAAATAATACACTCCTCTATCTGTGGTCAGCATCTGGTCTTCGGCCGACTGCAGCTCATAGGTTCCCGAATTGTTTCTTTCCCTAAGATGCGCTACTACTTTAGACTTTCCATCAACTACTGCACTGACATTAAACTCTGCTCCGTGCAGTAAGGTTTTATTATCATTTGCATCTACCTTTTGCAGTTCAACGGGCTGGCGCATCGGAAGGTTCAGGAAAGTGCTTTCCTTTTCCGTTTCGGCTCCAGTTACATTGATCGTAGCCCCCGTCTTTGCCGGGTCTGACTTAATCCAGACTGTATCCGCGGGAGTATACACTCCCTGTGCATCAACGTTTCCTGGCTTGATCGTAAACTTGTAGTAATTTGTATCAATCTTGTACTCGGTATCCTGATCGTCCTTTGCGGCCTCTTTCAGATACCAGGTGCCAACCAGAAGTGCCTTGGTCTTGTTCGCCGAACTTCCATCACTATTAAAGCACTCATACTTCTCGCCCGCCTCATCCATGAGGAAGTGCCCATCTTTGCCAGTTTTGATATACATAAACACAGCAGCATTAGGGGCAATGTCATCCTGCTGATGAATCTCAAACAACCGGTCAGCTAAAGGCTGCTGCTTCTCGTCAATCTCCACCGGCTTCCAGGCTTTCGCTTCAGCATCATATGTACCGACCACTTTATTGATCTGGACTTTACCCCACTTCAATTCGTTGACATAGGAATAATTGAGTTCCGAATCAATCTTAAGGGTGTAATCATCTGCTTTAAGTTGTATTGCCGCTTCTTCACTCTTAGGCTGTTCGTCCTTCGGAACCGTGTAAATTCCATCCTCACCTACATAGAAGTAAAACGGATCTGAGACTTTCATCAGTGCATTTGATGACCGCTCTGTCAGTTGATAGAATCCATAGTAAAAATCCTTAAGAGACACAACTCCCCAATCACCATTGGTTACCGTTAGCTGCGGTGTATATGGATAATACGTATCCATATCTGTTGGGTTCATCACAACCGTTCCTGCTGCATCACCACCATTACCCAGCCGCTTTACGTCAAAGGTTACTGGCAGCGTTTTTTTCCAAATCCAATCATCATTCTGATCCACTTTTCTGAATGCTCCGCTCTGCCGAATCGGTGTATTCTTCAACTGACTGGTAGATGGATCAAATGTGGCTTCATCATACTTGGTATAGGTAATAACACATCCACCCTGGCCATGATTCGCCGTCGCGTCCCAGCTAACTTTCACGCGAAGCTCGCCATTCCATAGCGTATACCCGATCAACTTGGATTTATCACCCGTCTCAGGGTTCTCAGCGAGCTCTTTGATCACATAGTAATCCTTACTGCTGCTGCCCAAGGGATCAACCATGTCAAATGTAACAACTCCATTGTCATCACTCTTTTCATACCTGGTTGCCAAAGTGCCCTTACTGTGTTTCAGTTCGAACCAAACACCTGGCAGAATCTGATCGTTCTGGCCCACTTTCGTAAAGGATATCTTACCCTGTCCATCAGTATCTTTTGTGATTCCATTATGTGCATCTGCAGTAAGGTAGTTATTCGCTGCATTGCCGCTTGCATCTCTCTTCTGAATCGTAAACTGATAAGTATTGTTTGAATCAATCGGGTCACGCTTTGCTTCCTCCGGATTTAAAAGCTCCCTTGGATATGTTGTTGCATTCGCGGTTGGGCGCGGAACAAAATACCAGGTATTGTTGACAATATCATATCCGGCAGGTGCCTTTGTCTCCACAATGCGATACATCGTATCTGCCTTAAGGAACAGGAATGTCAGATTACCACGGCGGTTACTCGTCTTTGTTTTCGCTGCAAAGTCCTCATTGATTTTCCAATTCGCCCAGTTTGATCCATCAGTCTCACCCTCTTTCAGCGTCATCTCCTGAATGGTAAACTTCGCGCCACGCAGCGGGTGTATCTGGCTGTCTTCGTGATTCTCACTGATTTTGCGGAGCTTTATCAAATATACACCGCTTGCGCTGCTGTAATTTTCAACATAGAAGTCCTTCGCACCCTCCGCTTTCGGTGAGGTCACAGAGTCTGTGTGATTGTCAATCGTTATGGCTGCGGAGTTCTTCATATTGCCCGCAGTCACTTCATCCGACAGGAGTGTATCAAATGCAAAGTGAAGTGTCTTGCGATATCCGCCCTCGATATTTTCCGGAATCTTATAGGTCAAACCATTCGAATCAACGGTTGAACCAGAATCCACTACAGTATCTTTTCCATCCTCTGCTTTAAACGCAAAGCTTCCGCTTCCCGCATTGCCTTCATATTTCACAGTTGCCGCCAGTACCTCGGAGCCCTGTTTCACAGTCCCGTCCGCATTCAGCTCGACTTCATAGACTTTGATGGAACCCGGTACCAGATACATGAATGCATCTCCGCTTTCCTCATTCTCCATCATATCCGTAAGTGTCGCTCCGGAAATATCAACACCGGTACGGTTCACATACAGATCCCAGCTCAATACCGGAACTTTAGAAAGCAATGTTGATGCTCCTTGATCATCCTGGAACTCATAATTCTTAACTTCATACTTACCGGATTTTGCCAGCGGGTTGAAGCTCACATTAGCCGTCGCGGTATCACTGGTATCAATGGCAATTGGCGTTCCACTCGTAGGCGTATGGGTTCCGGTCAGGGTTGCTTTGTTTTTAAGCGAATAATTTTGTCCGGTTTTCAACGTTTTACGATATGACTCGGCTGCATAGGTATCAAATACAAATTCGTATTTGGAATCAATCTCTCCCATCTCGGCTGTAAAGGATGCGGCTTCATCTGTTGCGCCATCGTCCTCGCTCAACGTGATCTTTTTCGTCTCATCAGTATTTGTCGCCGTCCAGATCGTTTTTGTTCCGTCTGCATTTGATTCGCTCGTCACTTGATAGTGCTCCGTCGCAGCACCATTTATTTTATCCACAGATACCAGTCCTGCAAGGCGCAGTCCTTTTGGCAAAACATCCGTAATCTTTGCGTTCTCAATCGCCCAATGACGCGGGTTGACCGTAACTTTCCAGCGAACCGTGTTCGTCTCATAATTATAAGAACTGCCATCCTGCTGCGCTACAACCTCTTTCGTAATCAGCGTATTATCAATCTCTTTATTTCCAGTTGCGCTAATGTCGCCAGTAGGTTTGCCATTAACCATACCGCTCAGGTGAGCTGTATTCGTCACATTTACCTTGGATGTGTTGGTGGATACTGTACCGGTAAGGACTTCTGTTTTGTAACAAAGTTTATAGTGACCACCATTTTCGAGAAGATTGCCGAGATACAGGGTGTACTTATGCGTCTTTTCTGTATCCTTCTTATATGTATAGTACGGAGTAGTGGTGTCACCCTTATTGCCATCATGGATGGTAATCGTTTCATTCGTATTCAAATCGGACAATACGACTGACGATGGCTTCATCGTCTGTTCGGTATCGGTAAAAATATCCCAGAACATCGCCTCGGTCATCTGCACTCCGCTGCGGTTGATCTCAACCTCCCACGTAATCGTACCACTCTCTTCGTCATAGCCCGTTGCAGCCTTACCCAGGACATTGATCGTCGTTCCTACTACTTTGTCAATCGTAGCAGAACCTTCGTCAAAGCCCGGTCCTACTCCTCCATCCGGCCATTTCCACAGTATATTCGCCTCATTCTTCATCGTCAACTGCTTGCCATAGTTGCTCGGATCAGACAACAGGGTATCACTCAGCTTTGTGGAATATGTGATTTCCGTATTACCATTCAAATAATCTTTATGGAGCGGAATCAGTAAAATTGCATCTTTTACTTCTTTTCCCTCTTTTTCATAGCTATAGGTATACATATATACCGTTTCCGCATCGGTGTCTGTATCTGTGATCCCTGCGGCTGCAAGCATATCCTCAATAGCAGAAACATTTATTATATCCGTATAAGACATCGAATTAGCACCAAGCAGTTCCGTAATATCAACCACTTTAACTGGCTCTCCACCATTGATCTGAATTCCCTTGCTGGTGTCAAATGTATGCGTATCCTCAATATCTTCGATGTGATCTACCGCCCACAGCTTTACGCCTTCATTGTCAAACTGTGCATTTACATGAAGCTTCCACTTCATCGTGCCGTCCGCGCTGTTTACATCCTCGCCTTCCTTAGAGAGAAATTCATCCAGCCGCACCTTCGGTTCCACACGGTTACTGATTGCAAGATTGTCACCATCCTCGTCATCTTTCAGGAATGCACGGTTCGGGAAGGTATGGGTAACGGATTCACCATTTGTTATAAAGTCCTTGTATATCGAATCCGAAACCTTCACATCCAGCTTTAACTGTGCAAAATTGATTTTTGAATCAGGTGGCAAGTCTTCGATTCCATCTCCGATTGTATATTTAAGTACACCCGACTTAGAATCATACTCATACATGTCGTCCGTTAACTCAATCCAGTCGTCCGTATCTGCCAGGCGCACATGCAGACCCGTCAGATCCAGTCCAGTGGGAAGTGTGTCTGTGATCACCTTGTTGTGCAGCGTTACCTCTGATTCCTCTTTTTGACTATTTCCGGCAAGTGCCTTGTACACGCTTGCCCAGAAGCCTCTTTCTTCCTCCGTATCATAGTAGTCCTCCAGAATCTCCGTATCGCTTGCACTTGCGTCCTGATAATGCTCAAGTAAATCGGTATCTGCGATGAACGTTTTCGGATTGTAGGAATAGTTGCTGTCAGAAGCTTTGATGTCGTTCAACAGAGATTCCTGCGTCTGATAATTGCTGGTCGTCGCAGTCAGGACATAGGAAAAGTCACGGTCGGACAGAATGGCATCGTCTGCCACCTTGTTGCCCTCCGCATCCCATACTTCTTTCTTTAAATTATAATTCGCATCAGCAGGAGTCGCCTGTCCTCCCCCGCCGATCGTCAGCTTGATGTCCGCATCGCCGTCGGACTCATCTTTTGAAATCTCAGTCCCCGGCTCATACCACTCACGCAAAGCCAGATTTGCGCTCATGCCCAGATTCACATTCTGGCGATAATAAATCCATTTCTCAACAGTCACCGACAAACGATAATTACCGTTTTCATCCTCTTCAATCACCCAATGTCCAAATGTCTCAGTGCCATGATCTGATGTCGTACCGGACAAGTCTCCGCCCTCACCCAGCATCGCGCTGTCCAAAAGCTCCTTGTCAATACTGATCGAAAACGATAACGGCGGCAGATAATCATCGCTCACAGCATTCAGGTACTCTTCGTAGGTCTTATACTGCTTGTTCGCAGGCGGACCGTCCTCAGTCTCGGATTCTCCTTCATCGAACTCCGCTTCGCTCAGACCCTCCGCGTCATCGATAAAGCTTGAATATTGGCGCTGTATAAAATTATCATCCAGCATTCCATCCAGTTTTATCCTGATTCCACCATCCTCGGTGATCTTATTAAGAACGCCGAGGGTAAGGTTATCATAGATATCCTCCGGGCTTTTATCCTTGATCTGGTATTCCAGATATCCATCTCGCGCCCCAGTCGCCGCAAACGCCATGATCGGCGTTCCACTAGTCAGCACCGTCTGTATCGTCATCACGACGACCATAAGTGCTGCGACTTTTCTCTTTACCTCGTTACAAATGTTTTTCATACTTCGTATCTCCTTCTACCCTTACAATTCCACTGTTTTACCGTGATTTATGTGTGCTGGCTTCAGATCGTTTAGCTTAAGCGGTTCCCCATGTTTCGTTCCAGCATGGCATAATTGCCCAATAGTTCTTAATTATACCATAACTTGCTGGCTTTATGTCCCCTTGGGATAAGTCGATTCTACACAAAAAGACACCTATTTTGCGCAATCAAAAAGAGCCTGCCGCAACAGACTCTTTCCGCTTCCACTCAATCCGATCTTCCCTGCCTCACATTACCGAACATTACCGTCCATTACTGCGCAGCCGCCGCGAACCTTCCAAAATATTCCCGCGCCTGTTCTTCTGTCAGGCCAAAATGCTTCCGCAGCTTTTCCAGAATCACCGCCTCACTCTTTCCATCTTCGAGGTTGTCCTCAATCAAAGCCTGAATTCCCTCCGCACGGCCCTCTCCTCTGCCTTTCTGCTCCATCCGCTCCGCAAAATCACACATTCTAACTGGTTCTCCTCTCCTCACGCATTCCATGATATCATGCTCGATCTCTTCGTATCGTTTGTCTCCGGTGAAGGTTCTCAGCATATAAAGCACCTCCTCCACATGCTTGATTTCCTGCCGGGACGGAATGTAATCCTTGCTGTCCTTCTCGGCAAAGAAATCTGCCACGACTTTGAAGTCGCTTGTCAGCCGCTCCCGACTGCTCTTGGGGAGCCTCGGCACATCGATCAAAACATATTTGTAGTCATTTACAAATCGTGCCAGTTTCTTCGGGATAGAAAGCCGCTGCTTTAAGGATCTGACGCCCCGCCACGGCTCTTTCCCGTAGTACAGAACTGCCGTTATGGCCGCATAGCGCTCCGATCCCGTCCCGATCTGATGGCGATAGCTGCCATAATCATAGCCCAACACGCGAATCCCCATGTCCAAATCAACCGTCATTTGATTCTCGATTCCCAGCAATGACACAGTCGCATTGAACCGTCGTACATATTTGCAGACGTCGCGCCGCTGTTCCTTCAGCGCCGTACACCCTTCTGCCTTGTATATGGACTCGGTCGGACCGTGGGTCAGCTCCTCCGGCTGGATCAGATCCTCTTTAAACACCAGATTATTAAAAATATCCGCAAAGACCTCATTGTGTTCTTCCAGGCATTTTTGAGCGCGGTCCTTCCCCATCCGCCCATTCTTTTCTGCATCTGTCATAAAACCTCCTTATGTCATAATACAGGAAGTTTCATGTCTCTTATCCATTAGAAAATTCCTGCTGTTGTGGGTAATAAGCAGGAATTTTCTAATGATAATAGAATTTGAATTTTAGACTGCGACCCGCCGTGATCCGTCCGGGTCTGCGAAGAAAATCTGCTCTGATTGAATCATAGCACATTTTTTTCGGGCATGCAAGAAAAATGTGTGGAACTTTTTATGTATCACATCATTTGAAAAAACTTCTCATGAATCGCTTCCACCGCGAGATCCGCTTCCTTCTGATCCACCAAAACGGAAATCTTGATCTCACTGGTTGAAATCATGTTTATATTCACTCCAACATCATAAAGCGCCTCGAACAGTTTCGCCGCCACGCCGGGATTGTTGATCATTCCGGCACCGACTACGGAAACTTTTGCCACATTCGTATTGGTCTCAAGGCGGTTGAACTGAATCCGCTCCCGGTTCTGCTTCAAAAGCTCTGCGGCCGCCTCCAGATCGGACTGAGCCACGGTAAAGCAGATGTCTTTCCCGTCCTCATGACCAATTCCCTGTAGGATAATATCCACGTTCACATTGTTCTGTGCCAGCAATGAAAATACTTTAAATGAAGTTCCTGTCTCATTCGGCACACCGATCAAAGCGATCCTTGCTATATTTTTGTCCACAGCCACACTGCTGATATATGATTTTTCCATGCGTTTTGCAACCTCCTTCACGATCGTCCCCGAATTTCCCGAAAAACTTGACAAGACCTCCAGACTCACATTGTATTTCTTTGCCATCTCCACCGAGCGATTGTGCAGTACCTGCGCTCCCAGAGTCGCCAGCTCCAACATCTCGTCGTAGGTCACCTCATCCAGCTTTCTGGCATCTGGAATCTTTCTCGGATCCGCCGTGTATACACCATCCACATCCGTATAAATCTGGCACAGATCTGCGTGCAGCGCAGCTGCCAGCGCCACCGCCGAGGTATCCGAGCCGCCCCGCCCCAGTGTCGTAATATCTTCATTGCGATTGATTCCCTGGAATCCGGTCACAATCACAATGCGCTTCTGGTTCAATTCCGCCTCCAGCCGCTCTGTCTCGATCCGCTTAATCCGCGCCGCTCTCGACACGGTGTTCGTCACCACCCCAGCCTGCCAGCCAGTCAGGGATACCACAGGACATCCAAGCGCCTCGATCGCCATGGCACAGAGCGCCACAGAAATCTGCTCACCGGTCGCCAACAGCATATCCATCTCCCTGTTGGATGCATGGGGATTGATCTCGTTTGCCATCTCAATCAAGTCGTCGGTCGTATCCCCCTGCGCCGACAACACCACAACCACCTGATTGCCCGCCCGGTAAGTATCCGTAATCAACTTTGCCACATGACGAATCCTGTCCGCATTTGCCACCGAAGTACCACCGAATTTCTGTACAATTATGCTCATATTCTGTCCTTTCCCGCAGGCCAGCCACCAGGCCGTCTTCCCGGCTTGCCCGCGGTTTTTTCTATAGTTAAATATGGCACGCATGGGATGATTTGTCAAGCAAAGGCGGGGTTGGACAATGTAGCTTGGACAATACGCCACAATCTAAAGCACAGATGCCCAAACAAAGCTCGAAATCCACTCGAAATAAGCATGTTTGGAAAACTAACACGCAAAAACCGAAAAGTTATCCGAAAAATCAAGAAATCCTGGGCAGTCGCTCGCTCCAGAAAAGCAGAATTGTCCAAACCTGTTCGCCAGCCGCAGTCCCTGGCAAACAAAATCAAAAAAGCCGGAACCCCGCATAAATACAGGCTTCCGGCTACTCAATAAAAAGAGAGCGAGCGGCAGGGTTCGAACCTCACCACTCTTTTCGTACATGGACAGAATAAGACGTGTCTAAAACTGTCTAAAAGATTTTGAAAAACACAAAAGGCTGAAACCCTTGTAAAATCAAGGATTTTCAGCCTATAAAAAGAGCGCGAGACGGGACTCGAACCCGCGACCCCGACCTTGGCAAGGTCGTACTCCACCAACTGAGCCACTCGCGCATGAAAAAATATTTATCCGGGTTTTCCCGAACGCCCATATTCTATCACAATTTTTCCGATTTTGCAAGTGATTTTCGCAAATTTGCCACAAATTTGCCACAAATAATTGTCGCAAATAATTACCACAATCATTCCCACAAATAATCCCCACAAATAATCCCCACAAAAATCCACTGCAAAATCAGAAAAACTGTTTAAACCAACACCCCGGTACTCAGCAAAATACTGCTGTTGGCCGGCATGGTAAGTGTCAGAACGCCCTGCTGCGCGTGGTAATCGATCCGGCCTGCATTGTAGCCGCCGCCATCGGTCAGCATGACGCGGGTCAGCGGATCCGCGTCGCAGATGCCCATCTCCCACACTGGGATCGTAACCTCGCGGGCATCGCCGCGATTGTTCACGATGACCACACATTTATTCTCGCCCCGGCTTCGCCCGTATGCGATCAGCTGGCGGTCCGCCAGAAGCTGCTTTAAGGAGCCTCTGCGAAGCGCCGGAAGCTGTTTGTGCAGCGCGATCATATAGCGGTGGAATTCGATCAGCTCATAGTCCTCGTGTCCCCAGGGATAGGTTCTCCGGTTGTCCGGGTCGGTCCAGCCGCACACGCCGGTCTCATCGCCGTAATACAGGGTCGGTGCGCCCGGCCAGGTCATCTGCACCATAACCGCCTCCCGGAACACGCCGTAATTCACTCCGAAGTTAGCCATGTTGGCTCCCGCTGTGCCGATCCGCCCCACAATCTGATTGGTGCGGGTCAGGAAACGGCTGTGGTCGTGATTGGAAAGCTGGTTCATGGCAATCATCAGGGATTGGGTCTGCATCCGGCTCATGTGATAGTACATCGAGCGGAAAAAGCTGACGCCGTCGCCATACAAAGCGCCATTATATTCGTCGCTGTGCTTCTCCATTCCCGTCAAAAACCAGGTCAGCGGCTCCATGAACGCATCGTAGTTCATGACGGTATCCCACTGATCCCCCTCCAGCCAACTGCTGGGGTCTCCATAATGCTCCGCCAAGATCACCGCATTGGGATTCGCGCTCTTGACCGCATTGCGGAATTCGCGCCAGAATTTGTGATTGTAATCGGCACTGTGGCCCAAATCCGCCGCCACGTCCAGGCGCCACCCGTCCACATTAAACGGCGGGGATACCCACTTGCGGGCAATCTTTAAAATATACTCAAACAGCTTTGGAGACTCTTCGTAATTCAGCTTCGGCAGGGTGTCATGCCCCCACCAGCCGTCGTAATTGCTGTTGTCCGGCCATGCATCTTCATTATAAAATTTGAAAAAAGTGCGGTACGGGCTGTCCTTGCTGGAAAATGCTCCCGCCTCGTAGCCTCCCTGATTGGCATAGATCTTCTCCCGGTCCAGCCACTTGTTGAAGGAACCGCAGTGATTGAAGACGCCATCGATGATGACCTTCATGCCGCGCCGGTGCGCCTCTTCCATAAAGCTGGCAAAAAATGCGTCGCTGGCATCCAGATTGACCGGATCTGCGCTGCGGATCTGATAACGGGTGGCCTTTTCATTGGTCAGTGCTCCCGGTGCAATCAGTTCTCCGCCGTCCTTCACGATGACGCCATAATGCGGATCGATGTGATCATAATCCTGGCTGTCATATTTGTGATTGGAAGGTGCGACGAACAGCGGATTGAAGTAAATTACCTCTACTCCCAGATACTGCAGATAATCCAGTTTGTCCCACACGCCCTGCAGGTCGCCGCCATAAAAGCATCCTACATCCATCGTGGAAGGATTGGTGCTCCAGTCCTCCACGCGATGCACAGGACGGCCAATATAAAGGTACTCGCATTCCTGCACATCATTGCCCGCGTCTCCGTTGCAGAAACGATCCACAAAAATCTGGTATATTACCGCACCCTTCACCCACTCCGGCGTATGAAATCCCGGTGTGAGGCGGAATGCGTAGCTGCTCTGGATATCCATAGTCGCGCCCAGACGGTTGAAATAACAGATCTCCCCGTCCTTCACCACCTGAAAATAGTAGCGCTGCGGCTCACTGTCCGCCACCAGTTCATATTCATAATAATCAAATAATTCATCCGAAGATACCTTGCGCATCTCCGCCTCGATATTTTTGTCTTCTTCTATATAGGAAACCCGATCCACATCCTCACGGGCTGTCCGAAAACGCAGTCTGACCGGTTCTCCGGCATCCGGTTCCTCCGGAATCCGATAATCCAGTGTCTCATCTGCAAATAATGCCTGACGGTTCATGTTCTTTCCCTGTTCTTCCATCATGATGGGTGTTTCCCCTCCAAACTATCATTACTTCTATTCTATCCGATTCTGCCTCATGTTACAACCTGTTTTTTAGCAGCGAAAGAGCCAGCGGGGTAGCTGGCTCTTTCAGGAGAAGGTATTTCGTTTCTTAATGGGGTGTAGCAAAAAACTATATAATG
>JAQUVX010000022.1 GCA_028693165.1 Lachnospiraceae bacterium
CAAGTCAAAACTACGATAGACACAGAAAGTTAGTACGCTTTTCATAAAAATAAATAAGTCCCAGAAACTATTGATTTTTCAACGGTTTCTGGGATTTTCATCGTAATAAAGTGTCAAAGATGGGATATTACGTTTTCACTTTTACCGTTTCATTATAACAGTTTTCAAAAGGCTTCACAATGGGCTTCTATACCGATTGGCTATCCGAGGCTGAAGAGTACATCTTAACCAAAAGCAATCTCAACAAAAAACAATAACCGCCACAGGAGTATTCCCATGGCGGCTACTGCTCATAGTGTTTACAAATATAATGATTCCCACCTGCAAATAGACTGCTTTGCATTTGATAATCTATTTAACCGTTCAATATTCACGCAAACCCACGCATTTAAAGCAAACAAAAAAGCCCCGACCCAACAGTTCGCAGCCTGTCAAATCAGAACTTTTACCTGCGCCTTCGGGGGCTCGAACCCCGGACAAATAGATTAAGAGTCTACTGCTCTACCAACTGAGCTAAAGGCGCATCTGTGTTTGTGCCAGCCAAGCTATCTCAGCGGCACGAACACAATTCTAACCTAAGGGGAAGAAAAAGTCAACCCTTTTTTACGAAATTTTTACTTTTTTTGCAATGCGGGGTTTTCAGGCTTCCCGGATCATCCTGAGGACGTCTTCCTTTGACTGGATGCCGATGAGTTTGTTGACGGGCTGGCCCTGTTTAAACACCATCAGGGTGGGGATCGTCATTACACTGTAGCGCTCGGCGAGCGCTTCGTTCTCGTCCACGTTGAGCTTGCCGACGACGATGCTGTCTCCTGGTTCCTTTGCCAGCTCCTCCGCCAGCTGCGCCACAAGCGGCGCCATCATCTTGCAGGGACCGCACCAGTCGGCGTAGAAGTCCACCAGAACCGTCTTGTCTGACTGAAGTACCTCCGAATCAAAATTGGAAGCCGTAAATAATTTCTCCATTTAATGATCTCCTTTCCCGGAACACTTGCCCTGGTTCAGTATCTTCTTTACTTCACAAAAGCTCTTATTCCACCTCAGGATACGGCGGTTTAAATCCTCTTTATCGCTGGTAGCGCTGCGCAGCGTACAGGTAAGCCTTGTTTTCCAATCCATACCGTTTACATTCCCAGGATTTATTATCACTTACAGTATATGCAGTTTAGCGTCCCGCTATCAGCTTGCAGATCGGATTTCCCATGGAGGAAAATTTTTCTTCATATTCCGTCATGACGTTTCCCTCGTTCATCTCGCTGTGATGCAGATCACGCGTGCAGGCTTTGATCGTCCATCCTGCTTCCGGAATGGACTCCAGCGAGTAGGTGAACAGATCCTGATTGTCCGTCTTGAATTCCACAACTCCATCCTTTCGGAGGATCTGATCATAGACCTTCATGAATTCCGGCGATGTCAGGCGACGTCTGGCGTGGCGGTCCTTGGGCCACGGGTCGGAAAAATTCAGATAAAGCTTCTCGATCTCCTCCGGCGCAAAGATGTCAGCCAGATTGATCGCGTCCACACACATAAAATAAATATTCGGAAGCTCCAGCTCCGCGCGTTTCTGTAAGGCGCGTAGCAGAACGCTGGGATAACGCTCGATGCCGATATAATTGATCTCCGGATTCTGCCGTGCCAGCTCCATGATGAATCTTCCTTTTCCCATGCCGACCTCGATCCGAATCGGATGGTCATTGCCGAACAGCTCGCAAAATCTGCCCCGGTACTGTGCCGCCTCCTGCACTACATATGGGCTGGCCGCAATGGTCTCCTCGGCTCCCCGAATATGGCGTAATCTCATAATCTATTTTTCCTCCAACAATCCATTTTATTTTGCCCCCATTTTACCAGACCCCGTCTTCCTTTGCAACAAAATCCATTTCTTTGTTTTTTGTTTTTTTAGTGCACAATTCGTCTGCTTGTAGTATAATGAAGATAATATAGCGCCGTACGATTCACACAAAGGAGGACAGCCATGGGAACCAACTTAAACAGCAGCTGGGAGAAGATCCAGCAGGGAGTCAGCGATGTGGAACGACTGATCTGTCAGAAAGAATACAACGCTTCCATGATCAAAGCGCGTCAGACACTCGAATTTATGGTGAATCTTCTGGCGGAGCGCGCAGGATTCACCGAAACGGCAGATTTAAAGACGCAGATTGATACCCTTTATCAGAACCGCCTGATCAGCAAGAACACCTGCGAACGCTACCATAAGATCCGCATTATCGGCAACAAGGCTGCACACGAGGGCGATGCCAACGCATACAATGCCAATCAGGCTTATCACACGCTGTCCCAGGAGGTCTACGCCTTCGCCGACCTCAGGACAGCACCGCAGAAGGGAAGCCGTCCGGCAGCGACAACCACGCGTCGTACCGCCTCACCTTCCACTGTGACGCAGCGCAGTTCTGCAACCCGGAGCCGCAGACGACAGGCACACCGGGCACCTGGATTTACCGTCTATGATCTCCTGAAACTGCTGATTCCGATTCTGTGCATCGTTCTGGTCTTCTGCATCGTTCGTCTGGTGCGCCCCGGCAAGGGCGGCAGCCAGCCCACCGCGGAGCCAACTACTTCGATGTCCGAATCAACCCCGACCGAAACCACCGCGGCACCTGAGACGGAAACGGAGGCAACGCAAGTCTACAAGACCAGCACCGTACTGAATGTACGCCCGGAGCCTAACACGACCAGCGAGCGGATCGGACAACTTGATGCCGGTACTACAGTCGAATATGTCGGCACCTACGATGACACCTGGGCCATCATTCGCTACAACGATCAGGAGGCTTACGTCGCAAGCCAGTATCTAACCACAGAATAACCACAGAATGGCGTTTTACCATACGCATTCGGGGAGGTGCAGCACGAAATCACCGCGTGCTGCACCTCTATTTTTGTCAATCAACATATTCCACGAAAAAAGTTTGTTAATTTTTTGATTTTTATTGGTTTTCATTCTGGATATTTCAGAAAAAAGGTGTATTATGGAAGCTGGACTCTTATATTCCCCATAGGATTAAAGCTATGGATAAAACGATAAAATAAAGACAAGGAGGACTGGGATGGATACCGTTATCACGAAAATATCCGAAATCGATGCTGCCGCCGGAGCGGTCATGGATGAAGCCAATGCCCGCAAGAAAGCATTCTCGCAGGAGATGGATGAGAAAACGACTGCGTTTGACCGGGATTTGGAAGCTCAGACAGAACAGAAGGTCAGCGATCTGCGTGCCAAGATGGAAGTTGAAATGAATTCCAAGTTGTCAAAGCAAAAAAGTGATGCGCAGGATCTGCTGCGCCGTATGACGCAGAATTATGAAGATCATCACGAAGAATATGCCCGTGCTTTATTTCAGGCATTGATAAAGGAGTGAGCCTATGAGCCTTTTGACTTACAGTGGGATAACCACGAAGGTAAGGGCTATGGAAAGTCATCTGATTACCGATGATCAGTTCCGGGAAATGGCAGCTCTGGAGGATGTGCGAAGTGCTGCCGATTATTTGAAGCTGCTTCCGGCATACGCCGATTTCTTCGCTGATCTGGATGACACCAAACTGCACCGGGGATTTATCGAACAGCTGCTGACGCAGTCGGAGTACCGGGATTTCTCAAAGCTGTATCGCTTTGCCAATCTCGCGCAGCGCAAATTCCTGGACCTTTACTTTATGCATTATGAGATTACATTGATCAAACAGGCCCTGCGCCACGTGATCGGCCACAGGGAGACCACACTGGATCTGTCCATGTTTCAGGACTTCTTTGATCAGCATTCCACCATCGATCTGGTTGCACTGTCGCAGGCAGAAAACCTGAACGATTTTATCGCTCATCTCGCCGGTTCGCCTTACCACGACCTGCTGAATCGATTGTCAGACAATGGACTGACTGTTTCCTTCGACTACGAGATGCAGTTGGATCTCTTCTATTTTAAGACGCTCTGGCGCCTCAAGACAAAGGAGCTGTCCAAACAGGATCAGAGGATTCTCGACCAGTGCTTCGGGTGCCGCCTGGATCTTCTAAATCTCCAGTGGATCTGTCGGGCAAAGCGGTTTTACAGCTTGTCTTCCAGTGAGATCTACGCGCTGCTGATTCCGGTCAATTACCGGCTGCGCACCGCACAGGTCAAACAGCTTGTGGAAGCTGCCACGATGGACGATTTTTATACCATTTTAAAAAGCACCGCCTACGGAACTCTCCCGGATGCACAGCTGAATGAGACACCGGATTTGAAAGCGTTGTATCAGCAGCTTTTATACCGGATTTATCAAAATACCAGCCGCAAGCATCCCTATTCCATCGCCGCGCTGGATTCTTATCTTTATTTTAAGGAAGTGGAGATGCAGCGAATCATCACCACAATAGAAGGAATCCGTTATGGCCTTGGCGCAGGCGAGATCATCGCTCTTGCAGCAAAACAATAAGGAGGCAACACCTGTGATAGAGAAAATGAAGTTCTTAAGCATTACCGGTCCAAAAGCTGATATTGACCGCGTCATCGACCAGTATCTCTCCAAATATGAGATTCATCTGGAAAATGCACTGTCCGAGCTGAAAACCGTGACAAGCTTAAGACCCTATCTTGAAATTAACCCGTACAAATCGGAACTGCAGACAGCGAACGCGCTGATCAACAGCTTCCACGATATTCTGCCCCGGAGTACCGACAAGAAGGTATCCTTAGACGAGGCCATTCAGACGGTTCACGATCTGGATCATGCCCTGAAGGAGCTGACCAGTCAAAAGGATGCTCTGACCAAAGAGGCCGACACCATCAATACATCCATGAACAACGTCATCCCCTTTACCAATTTGAATTATGACGTCAAGGATATCCTGAAATTCGATCACGTCAAATTCCGGTTTGGGCGCATGACACATGAGTATTATGACAAATTCATGAATTATGTCTACGACACCATCGACACCGTCCTTCATCCCTGTCAGGAGGATGCGGATTATGTCTGGCTGGTTTATTTTGTGCCGGAGACCTTGAGTGACAAAATCGATGCCATCTATGCTTCCCTGCATTTTGAGCGGTTCTTCCTTGCTGATGAATATGAAGGAACCCCGACGGAAGCGACCCACAAGCTGGAACATCGGCTGGCCGACCTCTATGAGAAGGTTCGAAGTATCGACGAGCAAATCGCGCAGACTCTGGACCAACACAAGGAGAATTTAGTCGCCGCCTGTCAGAAGCTGACCACCTACTCCACCAACTTTGACGTGCGCAAGCTGGCTGCCTGCACCAAGCAGGAAGATCACACCTTCTACATTCTCTGTGGGTGGATGAGTGAATCGGATGCCGCCGCATTCTGCAAAGAGATCGAGCAGGACGGCTCCACCTTCTGCTTCGTTGAGAATGATCATGGCAACATCATGAGCACGCCGCCGACCAAGCTCAAGAACCCGGGACTGTTCAAACCGTTTGAGATGTTCCTTCAGATGTATGGGCTCCCGGCTTACGATGAGATTGATCCAACCATCATTCTGGGACTGACCTACTCCTTCCTCTTCGGCTTCATGTTCGGAGATGCCGGACAGGGCCTGTGCCTGCTGCTGGGAGGATTCCTGTTGTACCGCGCAAAGAAGATGAATCTGGCAGCGATCATCTCCTGCTGTGGCTTCTTCTCCACGATTTTTGGATTCCTGTTCGGAAGCGTCTTCGGCTTTGAGAATATCATCGAACCGATCTGGCTGCACCCGAAGGAGGCCATGATGCATCTGCCGTTTATCGGCAACTTAAATACCGTATTCGTGGTCGCTATCGCCATGGGTATGGGCATCGTGCTGATGACCATGGTACTCAATGTCATCAACAGCCTGCGCTCCCACAATACGGAGAAGGCCTATTTTGACACCAACGGCATTGCCGGCATCGTGTTCTACGGCGCACTGGCGGTGACCATCGTCCTCTATATGAGCGGCAACACCCTTCCTGCCACCTTCGTGCTGGTTGTGATGTTCCTCGTTCCGCTGGCTGTGATCTTCTTCAAGGAGCCGCTGACGGCCCTGGTTGAGAAGAAAGCGGAAGTGATGCCGAAAGAGAAAGGCATGTTTTTCGTGCAGGGCTTCTTCGAACTGTTCGAGGTATGCTTAAGCTATTTTTCCAACACCCTTTCCTTCGTCCGTGTCGGCGCGTTCGCCGTCAGCCATGCGGCGATGATGGAGGTGGTATTGATGCTTGCAGGTGCAGAAGCCGGAACCCCGAACTGGGTGGTCATCGTGCTGGGCAACCTGTTCGTCTGCGGTATGGAGGGCCTGATCGTCGGCATTCAGGTACTGCGTCTGGAATATTATGAATTGTTCAGCCGGTTCTACAAAGGCACCGGCCGTGCATTTAAGCCTTACGGCAAAACGGAATAATTACCCATTAAATCTTAAGGATAAAAAGGAGATCATTATTATGACAACATTAGCAAAAATCACTCTGGCAGCAGCATTAATCTTAAGCATCGCAATTCCGTTCGGCGCATTTGCCGCCGGAGAGAAAACCAAGGGCCGTTACAAAACCGCACTGGGTGTCAATGCACTTCTGTTCATGGGCACCATCGTTGTTGCAAGCGGCATGCTGTTTTCCGGCCGTGCATTCGCAGCAGAGACCGCAGTCGCTTCCAGTGCAGCCGGACTTGGCTACCTGGCCGCTGCACTTTCCACCGGTATGTCCTGCCTGGGCGGTGGTATCGCCGTATCCGCAGCAGCATCCGCAGCACTGGGCGCCATCAGCGAAGACGGCTCCATTCTTGGTAAATCCCTCATCTTCGTAGGTCTTGCCGAAGGTGTATGTCTGTATGGACTGATCATCTCCTTCATGATCTTAGGTCAGCTGTAATTCTATGAACATGTATCTGATCAGCGATAACGTGGATTCCTGGACCGGCATGAAGCTGGCCGGTGTGGACGGCGTTGTCGTTCATGAGAAAGAAGAACTGAAACAGGCACTCGATAAGGTCCTGGCCGATAAGGAGATCGGAATCGTTCTGCTGACAGAGAAATTCGGACGGGATTTTCCCGATCTGATCAACGATGTGCGGCTCAATCATGCGCATCCTCTGTTCGTCGAGATTCCGGACCGCCACGGAACCGGCCGCAAGCCGGATTTTATCACAGCCTATGTGAATGAAGCTATTGGATTGAAACTTTAGAAAGCAGGTGACCACTTTGACCACTGAGGAAAAATTACAACATTTTCTGGATACCTGTATGGAAGATGCCAGGGATCGCAGCAATCATATGCTGGACGACTACATGACGGCTCTGGAAAAGACCTTCGCAGAGCATCAGGCCGACGCCAACCGCCGGGCGCAGATGCAGCTTCGTCAGGAAACTGAGAAGATCGAGCGCGATATCAACAAGAAGCTCTCCATTGAGCAGATCGATATCAAGCGCACCCTTGGACAGAAACAGGAAGAACTGAAAGACAAATTATTTGTGGAATTAAAAGATATGCTGGCAAATTTCCTGGAGACGCAGGAATACCAGAAGCTCCTGGAAGTCCAGGTGCAGCACGCCGTAGACTTTGCAGGCGGCCACGAGGTTACCATTTACTTAGATCCGGTCGATGAGGATAAGGTTCGCCGGCTGGCGCTGCACCATGGCAACGCCCAGTTCAAGGTCAGCGACTATTCTTTTACAGGTGGCATGCGGGCCGTCATTCCGTCCCGTCACATCCTGATCGACAATTCCTTCCAGACCAAACTGGCGGAGGCGAAAGAGAACTTCCATTTCGATCTGAGTCTGACAGAAGGAGGACATACGAATGGCTAAGACAGGCATTATTTACGGAATCAACGGCCCAATCATCCATCTGAAGGGCGATGCCGGATTCATGATGAACGAGATGGTTTACGTCGGTTCTGAAAATCTGGTAGGCGAGGTCATCGGACTGAAATCCAACGACACCATCGTCCAGGTTTATGAGGAAACCACCGGGATCAAACCGGGCGAGATCGTGACCGGAACCGGAGCACCGGTATCCGTCACGCTGGCACCTGGTATCCTGACCAATATTTTCGACGGTATTGAACGGCCCTTAAGTGAGATCGCGAAGACCGGCGGCGCATACATCAGCCGTGGTGTCAATGTGGATTCTCTGGACACCACAAAGAAATGGCAGACGCACATGACCGTCAAAAAGGGCGACCGCGTATTCGGCGGCACCATCATCGCAGAAGTTCCGGAGACCCCGGCAATCACCCACAAGGTTATGATTCCGCCGGACAAAGAGGGCTACGTCTTAGACGTGGTCGCAGACGGTGAGTACACGATCAATGAACCGCTTCTGACTCTGCAGCTGGCTGATTCCAGCGAGATCAAGATCACGATGACGCAGAAATGGCCGATCCGTGTGGCACGTCCTGCGGCAAAGCGTTTCCCGGCATCCCAGCCGCTGGTGACCGGACAGCGTATCCTCGATACCCTGTTCCCGCTTGCCAAGGGCGGCACCGCTGCCATCCCGGGCGGATTCGGTACCGGAAAGACCATGACCCAGCATCAGATCGCAAAATGGTCTGACGCCAATATTATCATCTACATCGGTTGCGGAGAGCGCGGCAACGAGATGACCCAGGTACTGGAAGAGTTCTCCCAGCTGATCGACCCAAAGAGCGGCAACCCGCTGATGGACCGCACCACCCTGATCGCCAACACCTCCAACATGCCGGTTGCCGCCCGTGAGGCGAGCCTTTACTCTGGCCTGACGCTGGCCGAGTATTACCGCGATATGGGCTATCATGTGGCCATCATGGCTGACTCCACCTCCCGTTGGGCCGAGGCTCTGCGAGAGCTGTCCGGACGTCTGGAGGAGATGCCGGCCGAGGAAGGTTTCCCGGCATACTTGGCTTCCAAGCTCTCCGCATTCTATGAGCGCGCCGGCATGATGCAGAACTTAAACGGCAGCGAAGGCAGCGTCACCATCATCGGTGCCGTATCCCCGCAGGGCGGAGATTTCTCCGAGCCGGTCACCCAGAACACCAAGCGTTTCGTCCGCTGCTTCTGGGGTCTGGATAAGAACCTGGCCTACGCGAGACATTTCCCGGCCATCTCCTGGCTGACCAGCTATTCCGAGTATTTGAATGACCTCGGCTCCTGGTACACCGAGAAGGTGGATAAGAAATTCGTGGATTACCGCAACCAGATCGTCTACCTGCTTTCTCAGGAAAGCAGCCTGATGGAGATCGTCAAATTGATCGGCGGCGACGTCCTTCCGGACGACCAGAAGCTGATCCTCGAGATCGCCAAGGTGATCCGTGTCGGATTCCTGCAGCAGAATGCGTTCCACAAAGACGACACCTGCGTTCCGATGGAAAAGCAGTTTAAGATGATGGATATCATCCTGTACCTGTACAAGAAATCCCGCTCCCTGATCTCCATGGGGATGCCGATGTCCGTGCTGAAGCAGGATCCGATCTACGACAAGGTCATCGCGATCAAATACGATGTGCCGAACGACCATCTGGAAATGCTGGATGATTACAAGAAACAGATTGATAAGTTCTACGATGATGTCGTAGAGCGGAATGCATAAGGAGGGCTGATCACAATGGCAATCGAATATTTAGGTTTAAGTGCGATCAACGGCCCGATGGTCGTCCTGGAGGGCATCCAGGAAGCCGCTTATGATGAGATCGTAGAGATGACCATCGATGGAACCAAAAAGAAGCTTGGCCGCATCATCGAGGTCTATGAGGACAAGGCCATCATTCAGGTATTTGAAGGTACCGAGGGCCTTTCCCTGAGAAATGTACACACACGGCTGACCGGGCACCCGATGGAGCTTGGCGTGTCGGAGGAAATGCTGGGCCGCACCATGAACGGCATCGGTGTTCCCATCGACGGTCTGGGCGAGATCATCCCGGAGAAAATGCTGGATGTCAACGGCAAACCGCTTAACCCGGTGACCCGTGAATATCCGCGTAACTACATTCGTACCGGTATCTCGGCAATTGACGGTCTGATGACCCTGATCCGCGGGCAGAAGCTGCCGATCTTCTCCGGCAATGGTCTTCCGCATGATCAGCTTGCAGCGCAGATCGTACAGCAGGCTTCCCTGGGCGATGATTCCGATGAGGAGTTCGCGATCGTGTTCGCCGCCATGGGCGTCAAGCATGACGTGGCCGAATTCTTCCGCAAGACCTTTGACGAGAGCGGCGTTTCGTCCCACGTAGCCATGTTCATCAATCTGGCCAACGATCCGGTCGTGGAGCGTCTGATCACCCCGAAGGTGGCGCTGACGCTGGCTGAGTATCTGGCCTTTGAGAAAAACATGCACATCCTGGTAATCCTGACGGATATGACCTCCTTCGCAGAGGCCATGCGTGAGGTCTCCTCCTCCAAAGGAGAGATCCCTTCCCGTAAAGGTTTCCCAGGTTATCTGTACAGCGAGCTGGCTGCCCTTTATGAGCGCGCCGGTATCGTAAAAGGCATCAACGGCTCCGTCACCCAGATTCCGATTCTGACCATGCCAAACGATGATATTACCCACCCGATTCCTGACTTAACCGGATACATTACCGAGGGCCAGATCGTGCTGGATCGAAACTTAAACGGCCAGTCCGTCTACCCGCCGATCAATGTGCTGCCGAGCCTGTCCCGACTGATGAAGGATGGTATCGGTGAGGGCTTTACCCGGGCAGACCATCAGGACGTTGCCAACCAGCTCTTCTCCTGCTACGCAAAGGTGGGCGACGCAAGAGCGCTGGCCTCCGTCATCGGTGAAGATGAGCTGTCTCCGCTGGACAAGAAATATCTGCTGTTCGGCAAAGAATTCGAGAAGAATTTCGTCGGGCAGGATCCGCATGACAACCGAAACATCTTAAAGACACTGGAGATCGGCTGGAATCTGCTCGGCCTGCTTCCGCGTGCGGAGCTGGATCGAATCGATACGAAGGTTCTGGATCAATATTACAAACCTGTCACTCTGGATGAGAACGGAGATCTGGTTGCTGCTGTCGCTGAAGCATAAGGGAGGAAACGCCAATGGATCCAAATACATTTCCCACTAAGGGAAACCTGATTCTGGCAAAGAATTCTCTGGCGCTGGCCAGTCAGGGATATGATCTGATGGACAAGAAGCGCAACATCCTGCTGCGTGAGCTGATGGGTCTGATCGATCAGGCAAAGGGAATTCAGTCCGAGATTGACTCAACCTTTACCGCGGCTTATACTGCACTTCAGAAGGCCAACATCGAACTTGGCATCAATTTCGTGCAGGATATCAGCGCTTCCATTCCCCTGGACGACACCGTTCGGATCAAGACCCGAAGCATCATGGGCACGGAGATTCCGCTGGTTCAGCACGAACCGACGCCTCCGGCACTGACCTACGCCTTTTACAGCACCAGTGAATCTTTGGATGAGGCGCGGCTGAACTTCGAGAAGGTCAAGGAGCTGACCATCAAACTTTCCATGGTGGAGAATTCCGCCTACCGGCTTGCCGCCAGCATCCACAAGACCCAGAAGCGTGCCAACGCGCTGAAGAATATCACGATTCCGACCTATCAGGGCCTGGTAACCAACATCAGCAACGCGCTGGAGGAAAAAGACCGGGAAGAATTCACCCGCCTGAAGGTCATCAAACGAAACAGGGAAAAATAATGATTGACAGCCCTGTGAAAACGTCTTATGATAATAACGTCAATTACAAATAAATCAGCAATAGAGGTGCGAACCTTATCAGTAACAGTCCCGAGGGAACGGAGATCCCGCAGAAGGACTGTGAAAGGAAGCTTCGCCGAAACCGCCGGCATTCCCGTTGTCTGCGAGTTGGGGCACAGTTTAAGAGACTGTGCACTCTCACCAGATGGTGGAGGAGCTATTGGTTCATGCATAGATCTATGAAGCAGTGGTGTTCGTATACCACTGCTTTTTTCTGTCTTAAGGGCAGAATTGCTGATACAAATTCAAGGGGGATTTACCAATGATTAATTTTCTTAACTGGCTCGACGGAATTCTGTGGGGCCTGCCGCTCATCATTCTGATGGTTGTAACGGGTTTCTATTTTACGATCCGCTCTGGCTTCTTCCAGTTCCGTCATTTCGGCTGGATCATGCAGCGCACAATCGGGCAGATTTTCAAGAAATCATCGCCTGAGTCCAGCAATGAGAAGGGCATGCTGAGTCCGTTCGAGGCGATTTCTACTGCCGTAGGCGGCACCGTAGGCTTCGGCAATATCGCTGGTGTCGCTACCGCAGTTTCCGCAGGCGGCCCGGGTGCGATCCTGTGGATGTGGCTGACTGCCTGTCTCGGCATGATCTTAAAGCAGGTCGAGGTTACCTTGGGCTGCTACTATCGCCGCACCAATGATAACGGCGAATCCTACGGCGGCCCGACCTACTACATGGAGCGTGGACTCGGCGAGGAACACAAGTGGGGCAAACTGTGGATAATCCCTGCCGGCATCTTTGGCGTTGGTATCTTCTCCACCTTCTTTGTAACCTCCTCCACCCTGACCGCAGCTCAGGTTGTATCCGGGGCATTTAAGCTCGGAACCTATCAGATCGGCGGCTTTCAGATCGAGGGCGTTATCATTGTCGGCGCTCTGCTCTGCGTCCTGACCTACATCATCACCAGCGGCGGCACGAAGAAGATCGCCTCCACCTTCAGCAAACTGGTTCCGTTTATGAGCCTGATCTATATTCTGATGGGAATCGGTATGATCCTGGTCAATATTACGCGCGTGCCGGAAGCGCTTGCTTCCATCTTCACCAACGCTTTTACCGGAACCGCTGCCATCGGCGGCTTCGCAGGCTGTGCAGTCAGCCAGATGATCCGCGTCGGCATGGCCCGTTCCGTATATTCCAACGAGGCCGGCTGGGGTACTTCTCCTATGATCCACGCTTCTGCCAAGACCCGTCATCCGGTAGAACAGGGACTGTGGGGCTCCTTCGAGGTATTCTTTGATACCTTTATCGTGTGTTCCATCACCGCGCTTTCCGTGATTTTAAGCGGTCACTGGACCAACGGCACCAACGGCGGCACCCTGGCACTGAGCTCCTTCTCCGAGGGCTTCGGCACGGTCGGAAGTCTGCTTCTGGCGGTCATCATGATCATCTTTACCGTGACCACCTCCGGCGGCTGGTTCACCTACTACCTGGCGATCCTGGAGCATCTGTACAAGCAGGAAGGCATCGTCAAGACCATCGTTATGAAGATTTTCTATGCGATCCGTGCACTTCCGGGTCTGCTGTGGCTGATCTATCTGGTCAAGACCGACAACCAGGGCTTCATCTGGACCGTCGTGGACATTACCTCCGCGATTCCGACCTTCATCAACGTGGCGGTCATCCTGCTCCTGTCCGGTCAATATTTCAAGCTTCTGAAGGATTACAAGGCACGCTACCTCGGCGTGGGTGAGGTAGATCCAGATACCTGTCTGTTCTATGAGGATAGAAAATAAGAAGGGACGATTTTTATGAAAACGATTTATTATAATGGTATTGTATACACCGGTACACTTCCGCTGGTGGAAGCCTTCGTCGTGGAAGATGAGCATTTCATTTTTGCAGGAAGCAATGAAGAAGCGAAGGCGCTGGCGGTCGGCTCCAACCCGGCTGCCCGGTTCGTCGATCTGGACGGACGCTTCGTGTGCAGCGGCTTCAACGACAGCCACATGCACCTTTTAAACTATGGCAATGCTTTGAGTACCGCACAGCTTGCTGCCCATACGGAAAGTCTTGCGGATATGCTGGACTGTCTGAGCCAGTTTGAGGCAGAGCATCCGCACAGCGGCAGCGCATGGCTGATGGGACGAGGCTGGAATCAGGATTATTTCACCGATGTGAAACGGATGCCGAACCGTTATGATCTGGATCAGGTTTCCACCGAGGTTCCGATCTGCGCGGTACGTGCCTGCGGACACTGCCTTATCGTCAACAGCAAAGCATTGGAGCTGCTTGGCGTGACCGTTGACACCCCTCAGCCGGATGGCGGCCACATCGGCATCGAGGACGGTGTCCCGGACGGGCGTTTCTTCGACAACGCCATGAATCAGGTCTATGATGCCATTCCGGTTCCGGACAAGGCAGCGCTGAAGGACATGATCCGCACGGCCTGCAAGGCGCTGAATTCCTACGGTATTACCAGCAGCCAGACCGATGATTACTGTGTCTACCGCCAGGTGCCGTGGCAGACGGTCAATGAAGCGTATCAGGAATTGGAAGCGAGCGGCGAGCTGACGGTGCGCGTCTATGAGCAGAGCAATTTCACGACGCTTTCGGAGCTGAAGAAATTCGTAAAATCCGGCCACATGACCGGTGCCGGAAGCAGCCTGTTCAAGATCGGGCCGCTGAAGCTGCTGGGAGATGGCTCTCTTGGCTCCCGCACGGCATTCTTAAGCCAGCCTTATGCGGACGATCCCTCCACCTGCGGTCTGCCGGTATTCAGCCAGGAGACCCTGGATGAGATGATCGGCTACGCCAACGCACAGGGCATGCAGGTGGCTGTTCACGCCATCGGCGACGCCTGCCTCGACCGCGTGCTGAACGCTTACGAAAAAGCGCTGCGTGAGCACCCGCGGAAGGATCACCGCCACGGGATTGTCCACTGTCAGATCACCCGTGCTGACCAGCTTCAGAAGATCGAGGAACTTGGCCTGCACATCTACGCGCAGAGCATCTTCCTCGACTACGACAATCACATCATTGAGGCGCGTGTCGGCAGGGAACTGGCGGCCACCAGCTATAACTGGAAGACCTTGATGCGGCATGGCATCTGCGTCAGCAACGGCACCGACTGCCCGGTAGAGCTTCCGGATGCCCTGGCAAGCATGCAGTGCGCCGTGACCCGCACGACTCTTCATGATCATGTCGGACCTTATCTGCCGGATCAGTGCTTTACCGTGCAGGAGGCGCTGGACAGCTATACCAGCTGCGGCGCGCGCGGAAGCTTCGAGGAGACTCTAAAAGGCCAGATCAAGCCGGGTATGCTGGCGGATTTTGTTGTGCTGGGTAAGAATCCATTTGAGGTTGATGTGGCGGCGATCAAGGATATCCCGGTCTGTGAGACCTGGCTGGGCGGGGTGAAGGTGTACTGATTTCTTGACGCCGAACCGGTTTGCCGGCTTATACGACCTGGCGTTCAAACTTATTATGTGATAAAAACTACGTTTCAGACTGCTTCGGAATTTTCCGGAGCGGTCTTTTTTTGCGTTCTTATTGCGTTCTCGTTGCATTCTCGTTGCATTCTCACAGCTTTCTCACACCGGACAGCGACCTCTCACACCAAAGTCACAAAATACCTGTTACCATAAGCTCATGAAGTTATTCTTTTATTTGAAAGGAGGCATTCACAATGAGCGTACAGAACAACCCTGCCGACAAAGCCGAACTGAACGCGTTATGCAGTAAAGTCAGAGCGCTTGTCGGCGTTGGAAACTATCAAGTATGTACCAGTATGATCGTATCGGCCATGAGCAAATATCCTCATGCACCGCAACCGCACAATTTATTCGGTGTGCTGCTGGAAAAGCAGGGTGACCACGTTACAGCTATGAAACACTTTCGCGCTGCCTGGGCACTTGACGCGACCTATTTACCAGCTCGGCAAAACCTTGATTGCTTTGGCACATTTTTATCCTGCGGGAAATGTGCCTTTGACGAGAGCGACTGCCCCGAAGAAAAACAGGATAATTACAAAATCGAATTTGACGCACATGGCATCGGCCATGTAGTTAGGAGGGACTGAATATGGAACTGTTCAAGAAGAAAAAAGGGAATATGGATTACACCATTATTATCGGCTGCGGCAGATTGGGGGCCAACCTTGCAAATACACTGTCCGATGAGGATGGTAATGTTTTAGTCATTGACAAGGACAAGGATGCCTTCCGCAAACTGTCGCCCTCTTTCGGCGGCCTTACTATGACGGGCGATGCCACAGACTTTGATGTCCTGAATGAAGCGCAGATGAGCCGAGCCGGTGTCGTTGTCGCCGTAACAAATAATGACAACATCAACATTATGACCGCCCAGATCGTGCGGGAACTGTTCAAAATACAGCGTGTGATTGCAAGACTTTATGACCCGGATCGGGAATGCGTTTACCGCGAATTAGCGATTGACACGATTTGTCCCGCCGTTTTGTCCGCACAGGAAATAGACAAGATTTTATCCCAGACCGCGAGAACTGACGACGAGAACTGTTCGGAACAGATCAGCAAGGAGGCAATCAAATGAAAACAAATATACTGTTGGTAGGCGGCAGGAGCAAAGCAAAATCGCTCGCTACCTCTCTTATGCACAGAGGCTACCGTGTAACCGTGATAAACGAGATCTATGAGGATTGTCTGAAATTAGCGGAAATCGACAAGCTGACCGTCATCCAGGGCGATGGAACAAAGCCATTTGTCTTAGAGGACGCAAACGCAGGAAGTGCGGATATCGCGATTGCTCTTACAAACAAAGACGAGGACAATTTGGTGATATGCGAGCTGTGTAAAAAACAGTTCCATGTCAAAAAAACCGTCGCCCTGGTATCTGACCCGAAGAAAACAGAGTTCTTCTATTCCATGGGGATCGATCGTGTTGTCTGTGCGATTGCCGCTATCACGGATATTATTGAACAGCAGGCCGTTGTCGATAAAATGGCGACCTTGGTTCCGATTGGCGAAGGGCGCGTTAGTATTGCCGAAGTGCCGATTACAAACGCCGCGCCCGTAATCGGAAAGAAACTATGGGAAATCAATCTGCCGAAGCAGGTTATCATTGGCTGTATCCTCCGGGGCGATACCACTATGGTGCCGCGTGGTGATACGCGTATCCTTGCCGGGGATATGCTTGTCCTCATATCCTCAGACAAACAGGAAATGGCAGCGATTAAAGAATTGACAGGGAGGTAATTTTTCATGCGTCGTTTTTCAAGTTGTAATAATTGTGGGAAACTCATGCTGCTGATCGGTTTGCTGATAGCCGTCCCCCTTGCCGTGCTGCCGTTTTATCCGGCAGATTGCAAATACGCACTCTCTTTTATCATTCCCTCGTTTGGCTCCATCATACTGGGGGCAGCCGTGTGCTGTTTTGGCCGGCGTGACGATCATGGTCTGGAACGTAATTTATCCACGCAGCACAGCAGCCTGATTGTACTGTTCGCATGGGCGTGGGGTATTTTTATCGGTGCTGTTCCGTTTGTCCTTAGCGGACAGCTAACCATGGTTCAGGCTCTGTTTGAGGCGGTCAGCGGATGGACGACGACGGGACTCTCCGCTATGGATGTATCGCAGACGCCGACCATCTTTCTGTTTCATAGAAGCTTTATGCAGTTTTGCGGCGGGCTTGGATTTGTAATGATGATGGTCATGCTTGTGCAGGGAAAGCAATCTATGAATCTCTACAATGCAGAAGGACACCCGGACAAGCTCATGCCGAATCTGAAAAAGACCGCGCAGACCATATTTCTCATGTACAACGGACTTCTGGTCGTTGGAACGCTTGCCTACCGCATCGCCGGAATGAGCCTGTTTGACGGAATATGCCATGCGATGTGTGCGTTATCTACGGGCGGTTTTTCCACAAAGCTGAACAGTATCGGCGCGTATGAAAGTTTGCCGATTGAGCTGATTACCATTTTACTTATGCTGATCGGAACAACAAACTTTGCCGTTCTTTTACTTATGACAAAAAGGAAATGGCGGCAGGTCCTTCATGTGAGCGAAATGCGCTTTATGTTTCTGCTTCTGCTGATTTCCATTCCCCTGACCGCCTTATCGCTTTCGAGCGGCCTTCATATTGGCATTGGCGAAGGCATCCGGCGCGCGTCCTTTGATCTTGTATCGGCGCTGTCCACTACGGGCTACTCCACTATGAGCTATGCTGCATGGCCGCCCTTTGCAATCGGCGTTTTGATCTTGATGATGCTGATCGGCGGCGGTATCGGCTCTACGGCGGGCGGCCTCAAGCTGACGCGTGTTTACCTCATGCTGCGGCTGGCAGGGCAGAATATCCGCAAGCGCTTTTCCCCCAGCCGGAGTGTTGAAACCCCCTATTATATCAAAGCACAGGGCAAGACGTTCATCGACCAGACACTTGTGGCAGATACAACGGGATTTGTTGTGTGCTACTTTCTGATTTTCATTGCCGGCACACTGTTAATCACCCTGACCGCAGGCTGCTCCCTGACCGCAGCCATGTTCGAGTTCGCGTCCTCCCTCGGCACCGTCGGGCTCTCCATCGGGATCACCTCTCCCGCCACCGCTTCGGCAACCTTGATTGTCGAAATGTGCGGGATGCTGCTGGGGCGTTTGGAGATCTTTATTGTGCTGATTGGGGTTTATTCCGGGGTTGCTGCGATACGGCAGCGCCAGAGACAAGGGAAGAACCATTTCTGAAGTTTAAAAGCTTTCGAAACTCTTTGGTATTACGGTAATTGGCATAAGCCCTGTTCTGACAATCCCGGTTGTCAGAACAGAGCCTACAAGGATGTACCATATCTTTGCTTATCTGCCCGATACTGCGATGGGGTCACACCAATCACTTTCTTAAACACCTTCGTAAAATAATTCAAATCCAAAAATCCCACACTTTCTGCAATGGCAGATATGGTATCGTCAGTATGTTCTAAACGGTTGGCGGCACGTACCATCCGCTGATTGTTGATATAAGCAGTCAACGTCTGGCCCGTTTCCTGTTTGAACAAATTGGACAAATAGCTGGAGCTGACATGAAAAGCATCGGACAGGATGTTTAAGGACTGGGATTCTGCCAGATTCAAGTTGATGTAATTGATTACCTTCTGCATAAGGGGAGAATACTGGCGCAGAGAATATTTCTGCACATAGGCACTGTATTCCCGAAGCATGTCGATATTCATCTGATTCAGCTCCTGCTCACTCTTTGCATTTTCTATGGCATTGGAATAGCGGCCGCTGATTTCATCAATGTAATATGGATGAACCTTGGCCCGTTCTATAGCCTTGCGCAGCAGAGTGTTGGCGATGATAACGCCGTTCTGTTTTTTACGGAGAGAGCCGACAAAGCGGGAACCCAAATCAAACGTGCGGAATATATTCCAGTACTGGACTGCCTGATCCGCATTACCGGCAGAAACCGCTTCCATAAAGGCATTTTCTGCTTCATATCGCCGTTCCAGCATGGCAGCTGGAATATCCCATTGAAATGATGGTTCATGGAAATAGCTCAAATCCGGTTCCATCCTCAAAGGAATATATTCCCGGGATTCTACGATACGCAGAGTTCCAGCCGGATACAACATAGAAACCAGAGGTGGTAGCGTGCGAAACAGCATGGCTGCTTCAATAACAGGAATTCCGCTGTAATAGCTTTGCAGAATCGCACTGTTTTCAGGCCCCAGATGCTGTTTGATCCAGGTGATTTTTTCTGTAGTGTGGTCCTCTGAAAGGAACGGCCCGATAATGACAAAATCTCCTGTAGTAGCTGGCGGCAGAAAGATGCCATAGTGTACACCCAGAAAATCTTCGGTCATAGTTAGTGTTTCCGCGACCGTTTCCGTTAGAAGCAGCTCTGTAAAATGCTTCCATTCAAAATATGGGTCAATGACTTTTCGAAGACCATAGTCAAAATCTTCAATTCCCTCATATGGTGCAGTAAAATACTGAACCGATATATTGAAAACCATCAGATAATTTCTCAATGCTTCAATTAAATCAACCTGCATACCACCAACCTCCGATTCCTGATCTGCCTCGTTGCGTAAAAGAGCAACTTATAAAGTAATCAACCCCTTTTCGTCCGCTTTCATCGGGATTGCTTCCATAGCATCAAAGACACAGGATACGAAAGGGACTCCAGTCCAGAAGAACAGGCTGTACAGAATACCCAGCACATATCTCCCCTGATAATAGCGGTGTCCGCCAAACCAGCCAGTAAAAAGAATAAGCCATAGATAAATCTTTTTCCGAAAAGTATGGCAGCCCTTCCTGCTGTGACACCAGACCGAGAATCTCCAGAACACTCCCCACATACCATAGGTCTGCTCTGTCTGTCCATTGGCCTGCTGTGCAGACTGGCGGCTGAAATCGAGCTCCACCAAATCGCTGATACTGCCAGATGCCTGCTCCATAACCAACGCCGTATTCTTCTTTACTGCCATATTGATAACCCTCCATTTATTTCCATCCGCGCTCAATGTTTTTCAGCAATTTTATTTTAACATATTTATGTAGCCTAAACAGCACTTTTTGCTTTTGCTTCATTTTTAATCCTTGCGATTTCATCCTGGATTTCTTCCATCTTTTCTTTTGTCAGCGGATAGAACTTCATAGCAACCAGGTTCAGAATCCAGCCAATCATCGGCATACCAAGATAGCAGACCAGCGTACAGATTAAGACCCCTGTGGTAAATGGATCCGCCTGGGTAGGCAGTGTACTGGTGTATCCAATAACGGCAAATACAACAGCAACCAGTGTAGCAGACAGAGAGGAAATCAGCTTGTCTACAAAGCTGAACAGAGTTCCCATAAGGCCTGGAACATAACGGCCGGAGCGGTATACCTCATAGTCGGCACAGTCAGCGGTCATCGGGATAACGATGGAACTTGAAAGCTGTGAAAATCCTTTCATAAGGATATAAATAAGTACAAAAGCCACACCGATGATATTCCAGTTGGCACCATTAAAAAGTCCGGCCCAGGTTGCTGGCTTGGTGATGCCAAAGGTAGGAAGCGACATGCCGATGTCATGGCCAAAGGTAATGAGAA
Source organism: Lachnospiraceae bacterium (assembly GCA_028693165.1). Taxonomy (GTDB): domain Bacteria; phylum Bacillota; class Clostridia; order Lachnospirales; family Lachnospiraceae; genus Brotaphodocola. The sequence goes on from JAQUVX010000022.1 coordinate 20,673, forward strand.
GACCTAAGGCAATCGCAGCCAGAATGGCACCAATCGTACCTGTAACCAGGCATTTTTTCTGTCCCATATTTCGGGCGATGATACCCATACCAAATACACCAATCAAAACAACCGGAATACCAGTGATAGCAGACATAGAACCATTTAATGCATAGTTCCCAAATATAATCCCAAACAGTGCCATGGTGACAGCGGAGTTTGAAGTACAGTTTAAAGCAAGCTTATCGGAAGATGCAGCAACTACCAACATCTGGATTCCACGATTATGGGCAAGTACATCTGCATAGTCCTTAAATCCAATACGTTCTGCTTTTCCAATTCCAAAGTATTTTGGATTATCCTTACGTGACAAACCAACGATTGCAAGCACGGCAAATACTGCAGCGATGATACCAACGGTAATCTGCGCCTCCTGCCACATCCCAGGATTGTAAAGACCGCTTAAGGTCCGGACGCCATTGGCTTCGGTCACAACCTTAACCAGATTGGTATGCTGGGCAAGCAGTGCATTTAAAGCGTCGCCCTGAGCGGCACTGGTCAGCGTGTATTTAGGAACCATAGTTCCGGATAAATATACAGGCCAGAAGATGCTCATCAGAAAAATATTGTAGCAGCAGTCAAACATAGAGAACATAGGGCGCTGCTTTGGATCATTGGTCAGACAGGTCTGTGCGGATTTGGTAACGACGCACTGGAAGGTATAACCTATAATATATACCGCATACATCAGGATAAATACGATGAAGCGCCCACTGCTGGGAATACTCGGTATAATGCGGAACATCAGGAAGGTCATCGTAAATAGAATCACCTGTCCGATAACGATAAATGGCCGGTTCTTACCAAATTTGGTATTGGTATTATCCACAATCAGCCCTACAAATGGATCCGTAACACCATCCCAGATTCTCATGACGGTCACTATGGAGCCTGCCAGGACGGCACCGACGCCTACGATACCAACCAGAAAATAAGAAATAGAAGCTACCAGCATCATGTAAGCGTTTGTAGATGTGTTATTGAGGGTGAAAAATCCGATTTCCCATAATTTCGCGCGGTGTACACCCGTCTTTGGATCATCTAAAGGTAAGTTTGACATATTGTTTCTCCTTTCGAAACGGTGAATTGTGATATCTGCCTATGCCTCTGCCAAGGACAGCAGGATATTTTTCAGAGCCTTTTGTAATGATAGCTACATTATGAAGGAAAACAGGAAAAACAGTTAGTAAAATTTTTGTGTAAATATGGAAATTTTTTAAATATTTTATACAAATTTCATATAGAAAGTATGATTTGAATCATAATCCAGTGCACTAAGAAGCCATATGACGGGAAAAGAAAAATTACGAAAACAGCCAAAAATAATTCTAACAATAATCTGTGGATTATGGCATACTTACGTCAAGAGCCTTGAAGATGAATCATATATAATCCGCCGTCTGCCAACGACTGATTATAGGAAACAATAAACGGGTGTACAGATGAATCTATCATGATAAGCATGATGCACATTTCACAGCAAGTACATCGAAAAGATATTATACGAGGAGGATACAGCTATGGAGAAATCATTGCTTTACCCACGTCAGACAGCCTCTAGACGTGTTGTTTCTATGAATGGCATGTGGAAGTTCCAGTTCGATTCTGAAAGCACAGGCATCGCCTCTGACTGGGAAAATGGACTTCCCGAATCCGTGAGCATGCCGGTTCCATCCAGCTTTTGTGACTTGTTCACTGACAAAGACAGCCGGGAATATACCGGGGACTTCTGGTATGAAACGGATTTCTTCGTTCCGGGAGAATGGATGGGAAATGAAGTCCTCATTCGCTTTGGTTCAGCCACACACAAAGCCAGAGTCTTCGTAAATGGGCTGGAAGTCGGGCAGCATGTGGGTGGATTCCTTCCATTTAATGTCCGTGTCACTGAAATCGTCCGTTACAACCAGTACAACAAACTGACTGTACTCATGAACAATGAGCTAAGTGAAACTATGATTCCATGCGGCACAACAAAAACCCTTTCCAATGGAAAGAAGATGAGTCTTCCTTATTTTGACTTTTATAATTACGCAGGCCTTCAAAGACCTGTCAGCCTGCTGATGCTGCCAAAGGAAACCATCACAGATTTTACCGTGAACCATACCTTAAGCGGGAAAGACGCTGTGGTAGACTATACGGTTACAACTAATGGAAACCACGAAGTGTCTGTAACCGCGAAGGATGAATCAGGAACCGTAGTGGCCGAAGCTTCCGGGACAAAGGGAAGCCTTCTGATTAAGGATGCCCGGTTATGGAATGTTCATCAGTCATACCTGTATACCTTTACAGTCCGCATCATCAATGGAAACCAGATTATAGACGAATATTTCGACCGAATCGGTATCCGCACCTTCGAAATCCAGAATGGACATTTCCTGTTAAACGGAAATCCGGTATATCTAAAGGGCTTTGGCCGCCATGAGGACAGCGATATCCGCGGGCGCGGACTGGACCTGCCCACCATCAAACGTGATTATGAATGTATGAAATGGATTGGAGCAAACTGCTTCCGTACCAGCCATTATCCTTATGCAGAAGAGATGTATTATATGGCTGATGAAGAAGGATTTCTGGTCATTGACGAAGTTCCGGCTGTGGGAATGATGCAGAGCGTTACCAATTTCCTTGCAGCAAACCGTGGAAATCAGATTAAGGAGACATTTTTTGAAAAGGAAACCACGCCCCAGCTTTTGGAACACCATAAGGAGTGTATCCGCGAGATGATCAGCCGTGATAAGAATCATGCGTCTGTCATTGCCTGGAGCCTGCTTAACGAGCCACAGACTACCCATGAAACTTCAGCTCCATATTTTGAAGAGGTGTTTTCTTATGCAAAAGAGCTGGATGTACAGAAGCGTCCCTGCACCTTTGCAGTGATTATGATGAGCACGCCGGATACCTGTAAATGCTGGCAGTTCTGCGATTTTGTTTCCCTGAACCGTTATTATGGCTGGTATATGCTGGGCGGATATCAGATGTCCGACGCAGAGGAAGCATTCCGCAAGGAGATGGATGCCTGGGGCAGGATTCGCGGGGACAGGCCATTTATCTTTACCGAATATGGAGCAGATACTTACTTCAGCGAGCATAAGCTTCCAAGCGTTATGTGGAGCCAGGAATATCAGGATGAGTATCTCGATATGAACCATAAAGTATTTGACAGCTATCCATGGGTGCAGGGAGAACTGGTATGGAACTTTGCGGATTTCCAGACAACAGAGGGAATCATGCGGGCCAATGGAAATAAAAAAGGTATCTTCACCAGACAGCGTCAGCCAAAAGATGCGGCCTATCTATTTAAAGCAAGATGGGAGAATATGCCGGTAGATTATAAATGCGGGAAGTGAAAAGACCTGTTATGTAGATTCTGAACAGCTACAGAAAAGGAGGAAATATGGCAAAAAAAGCATCAGAGAATATAAAATATTTTAAAAATGAACATGGGCCTGTCATTGGAACTGTGTCCAGAAATGTGATTGAACAGGACGGTATGTATTTTAAGGATATAGATGGCTCCGGTGAGTTGAAGGAATATGATGACTGGCGTCTTCCGGCAGCGGACAGAGCCAGGGCTCTAACCAGAAATCTGACCGTGGAGGAGAAAATCGGCCAGCTGTTCATTTCCGATTGGAGGATGGGATTATCTCAGGAAGATATGGATAAAAGAGATGAATCCGGACTTTTAGATGATGCAGAATTTCATGGAAAAACAATTTTTGGTGAGCAGCATCTTCCGGGAACCACTGTTCTGCTAAAAAAATGGTGGGCGCGCCATATGATTCTGCGTGCCAATCCAAAGCCTGATGAGATGGCAGATTACTTAAACCAGCTCCAGGCCGTAGCGGAGGAATGCAGTCATTTCGTTCCCGTAAGCGTGGCTTCAAACTCCAGAAATGAGAGCGGCGAAGTGGTATTTGGCATGAATGACGCATCCGGCGTATTCGCGGCATGGCCGGGAACCTTAGGAATCGCAGCGGCTGTCAAAGGCGAAGGCAATCTGGACATCATCGATGAATTTGCAGACTGTATCCGCCGTGAATGGGATGCCACAGGTCTTCGCAAAGGATATATGTATATGGCCGACGTAGTTTCAGACCCACGCTGGCAGAGAACCTTCGGAACCTTTGGAGAAGATCCTGAGCTGATTTGCCATATCTTTCAGCATTTGCTTCCGCGAATCCAGGGAAGCAAAGAAGGACTGGCTTCAGATGGAGTTGCCATGACCGTAAAGCATTTCCCGGGCGGCGGTGCCCGGGAAAACGGATTTGATCCACACTACTCCATGGGACAGTGGAACATCTACCAGACGGAGGGGTCTCTGGAGAAATACCACATTCCCGCATTCCAGGTGGCAGTGGAGAACCATGCTTCTTCTGTGATGCCTTACTATGCAAAGCCTTGTAAGGAAAAGAGCACAGTCCAGACCTATCAGGGCGAAAACCTGGAATTTAAGCCTTACGGCTTTGCCTTCAATAAACCATTGGTTGACGGACTCCTTCGTAAGAAAATGGGGTTCCAGGGATATATCAACTCCGATACGGGTATTATCCACAACATGGACTGGGGTGTTGAGATGCTGGATGAACCAGAGCGGATTGCATTTGCAGTCAATCATGCAGGGGTCGATTTAATCAGCGGACTGTTCGATATAGAATATGGAATGGAAGCTTATCATCGTGGTAAAAACGGATATTATGATACCCATCAGGTACCAGAGGGCTTCACGAAGGAGCAGCTGATTCTCACCGATGAAGCACTGGACCGTGCTGTTTCCAACACGCTTCGTGAGATGTTCGAGCTGGGGATGTTCGAGAATCCATACCGCAATCCTCACGAAGCAGTGAATGCGGTGGCCAATGAAAAAGACTGGGAAAATGCAGCGAAAGCACACCGCAAGAGTGTAGTTCTGTTAAAAAATGATGGAACGCTTCCAGTTACCGCAGAAAAACTTATCGGAAAGAAAGTTTATGCAGAATGCTTCTTCAAGGATCCGGAAACTGGAAAAAAGGCAACCGTGGCGCTTCGTCAAAAGCTCTCCTCTGTAATCCTTACGGAAAATCCTGCCGAAGCTGATTATGCCATCCTTATGCTGACACCATCCTCAGGTGCATACTTCAATGCCACTCCCGGCTATTTGGAGCTGGATTTGTGCGAAGACAAGACAGTATGTAATACAGATGAAACAGGCCGCCCAATTTCCATGACTCATACAGAAACGACTCTTTCCGGTGTAAAACGCATCAAAGACATTTCTGAAGCAGTCCATAACCATAGTGGTAAGGTTATCATGAATGTAAATATCAGTATGGCCTGGATGTTAGGCAATATTGAGCCTTATGCCGATGCACTGACTGCAGGTTTTTACACCGCAGAAGAAGCAATTCTTGATGTAATGACCGGAAAATACCAGCCAACCGGCAAGCTTCCACTGACACTTCCTCGTGGAGATGAAGTCCTTTCCGTAAATGCGGATGGTGTGTGCATCAGTCCGAACGATGTACCGGGCTATGACAAAGACAAATATATGCCAGATTCCTTAAAGGATGAAAACGGAAAAGCATATGCTTACCGGGATGGAGCAGGAAATTATTATGAACTGGATTTTGGATTATCTTATCCGAGTAAAAAATAGCAGGAATTATGTTCAATGGCATGTGCAAATACATTCATAGAATGGAATCCCCCCGTCACATCGCCTTCGGCAGATTCCACTTATAATGCCTTGCCAGCACCCGTATCACCACCACCAGCACCGCACTGGCGACCATCGCCACATTGCGCGCCATGAACTGCATCAGCACCGCATAGCAGACCGCGCCAGCGATGGACGCACAGGCGTAGATATGCTTGCGCAGAACTGCCGGGGTCTGACCGGCCATAATGTCACGCAGGATACCGCCGCCTACGCCGGTAATCACGCCAAGAAAAATCACCAGAAAGTGATAATCTCCGTAGCCGGCGGCAATTCCTGTATCGATTCCGACCACAGTAAATGCCCCCAGTCCGATCGCATCCAGCAGATTCATCACCCGCTCATATCCCTCGGACACCAGGATATTGATCGACAGATGCCGGCCCTTCACGAACAAAAACAAGACCATGACCGACACAAATGCCATGAACACGTACACCGGATTTACAAACAGGGATGGAGGAATCACTCCCACAAGCAGATCCCGCAGCATCCCGCCCCCGCAGGCCGTCGTCACGCCCAGCACGATAATCCCCAGAAGATCCAGCCGCTTCTCGATCGCCACCATCGCCCCCGACCAGGCAAATGCCACCGTTCCAATCATTTCTACAATAAAAAATACCGTGATTTCCCCAAACATTTCGCAAATCCTCCCGGTTATCCCCAAACTTTTCATTTCTCCCACTGCTCATTGTCTACAGTATATCCACACGCAGTTTCGTTTGTCAATCTGCTTCGCGCTAACGAAGCACTACCCTTATCGGACACTCAAATATTTCTTTAACAAAAAAGTACAGAAGTATGGAAATGTATAAATCGCGTCCTGCATCCCGATATTCCCGCCTGTCAGTTTGATTCCTCTTTGGATGTCCGGATACTTATCCGACTGAAGCAGTGTTCTCAATGATTTTGACTTTCTAAATAATAATTATCTCAGCTGCATTTTTAGATTCGCCCTCTCTCTGCAAAATAATCCGACGCATGTTTCACAAATGCCTTTGCCGGAAGTGAGTACGTTCCTGCTTTGGAATAAGCAATCACAAAGGTCCAGACCGCCTGATAAAAATCCTCCATATAACAGAACACCGGATCACCCTCACATCGGAAAAGCTGAATATAGCTTTCCGGCAAAAATGTTATGCCCATCCCGGCACTGGCAAATCGTAACGTTGTCTGAACACTGCTACTGGTCAGAACGATTTCTGGTGTAATTTCAGCATTTCTCAAAATACGGTCTGTAATCTGTCGGACTCTCTGCCACGGAAATGACAAGATAAATTTTTCGCCTTTTGCCATCTCAGGATCAATATATGGGTATTTTTCGCCTGCTTTGCTGTAAACGTATTGATTCAGAGGATGATTCTTTGCAAATGCCATCACATAACGATCCTTCCCAATAACCTCATAACAGGGCGGCTCAAACTCTTTGAATGGCAGATGCAAAAGTGCCAGATCCAGTTCATCCAAAGCCAGTTTTCGCTCCAGCATCTGAGAATTTCCCTCCGTAATATCAACCGTAATATTAGGATAGCGTTCTTCGAATGCAGGCAATGTTTGTGGAAGGCACAAGGATCCGATGTGAGCGGATGTACCAATTGTCAACCGTCCCCGATTTAGAGAATGAATGCTCTCCAATTCTTCCTCAAAGGTTTCATACAATTTTTCAATCTGCTGAGCCATAGCCACATATCGTTCTCCTGCATAGGTCAGAATTAATCCACCTGTACTTCTTGTAAACAGTGTGACATTCAAGCTTTTTTCCAGACGTGACAAAAACAGGCTCAACGCAGGCTGCGAGATAAACAGCCGTTTTGCCGCAGAAGAAATGTTTTTTTCCTCTGCCAGAACCAGTACATATTCCAAATCTTTATTATTCATTCTTCCGGTCTCCAATCATCAGGTTTCCGCTCAGACTTCCGAAAGCTTTCTGCGCTCTTTTCTCTCCATATTGTAGCAGAAATGCCCCAGTCAGACAAGCAACCAGAGCATTTCCATGAGTTATCATATATGTAGATTTTCGGAAATTAATGCAACATGTTTCGACTACATTACAATATGGCCGGTAATGCACCCAAACACAATCATAGCAAGACCGATTAACCATAATGGAAGGAACGATGCTTTCATATGATCTTTCAGTTCCAATCCGGATACTGCCAATCCAAGATAGGTAGATGCAATAACCGGAGCCATCGTAAAGGTACTATCTGCACCGATACCAAATGCGATTGCAACACTCTGTGCCGGAACGCCAAACTGTCCGCAAACCTCAATCAGTACTGGAAGGATTCCATAATACAGCGTATCCGGTGATACGGCCAGTCCGATAAATCCCCCAAAGAATGCAAAAACCAGATGAAGATGTGCTCCCATAGATGCCGGAAGAATATTGATGATGGTATTTGCCATGGCAACAATGATACCGGTTTCATTCAGTACACCAACCATAACACCTGCACTTAAAACAGTTGCAACCAGAGAAATCAATGCTGGAGCATGTGCTCTCAACCTTGCATCCTGATCTTTTACATTCGGATAGTTTACCATCAATGCAATGACATCTCCAAGCATGAACACAAAGTAGTTTGGCAGAGATGTGGTAAACAGGAGCACAAATACACCAATAGTCAGCAAAACATTGAACCAGAACAGCTTTGGTCTTTGCAGGGAAAGATCTACTATCGCTTCTCCCTCTCCATTTCCCTCCGTTACTTCCTCCATATTATGCTTGCCTGCACCGCGGTTCTTCTCAATCTTGGCCATTACAAAAGCCAGAACAACGCAGCAGATCAAGCCAAATATCTGCATCGGAAGATACATTTTCCACAGTTCATTCGAATCCATAGCCAAGGTAACGGACTGCCTGTTCAAAACACCTCCCCATGGAACCAGATTCATCACAGTAATGGTTGCACAGCAGACTACCATAATGGAAGAGATGCGAATCTTCATCTTTTTACAAAGAGGAAGCAATGCAGGAATCGTAATCAGGTAAGTTGTCGGGCTGTTGCCGTCCAAATGACCCAAGATACCAATTACAACAACGATCAGAAAAATACCAAGGATATGGCCATCCACAATATACAACAGTTTCTTAACCAGTCTGTCAAACATTCCCACATCAGTCATAATACCGAAGAATGTGATAACAAATACGAACAATGCTGCCATGCCCCAGGTTGTTGACACACCTTTTTTAATAAAATCTGTGATTTCTGCAATGCTGTAACCGTTAATTGCCGCTGCAATCACAGGGAGCACCACAAACAATGTCATTGCAGATGCCTTTCCCTTCAACAGAAAGAACATTAAAAGTCCAATCATAATAAATCCCGTTAAAGCCAATACAAATTCACTTCCCATAATAGCCTCCTAAATGTATTCTACCTGAATCCTACATAGAAATTGCTTTTCTCATAAATTCCGCCAAAAGACGGTTGAACTTCTCTGCCTCAAAGAGAAACATCAGATGTCCACTCTCGTAAAATTCATTCACTTCATGGTAACCACCGACCATCCCTGCAAAGTGCTCTGGCATATCCAGGCCGTATGCTTTCGACTGTGCTCCGAAAAATGCTGCCGGTACCGTAATTTTATGAAGATTGCTGACATTATCTGTATGGCAGAAATCGTAATGAAGCTCCACAGCTGACCACGGTGCCGTCTTTCTGCACTCACGGATGATCCATGCCCGATCCTCAGCGCTCATCTCTCCGTTGTTGGAGATACGGTTTAAAAATTTGTCGTAAAATTCCTGCGGATTGTAGATCAACGGCAGGTAGTTATCGAACCAATTCTCAATATCGTAATTCCTTGCCCGATGATGATTCCACCCCTCACCTGAGAATGGGAATAGAGATCCATCCATCATCACCAGTCCCTGCAGGTGCTCCTGATTGAATTCACTGGCAAAAGTCATAACGGTTGATGCGGCCAGAGACCAGCCAAGCAAAATCACCTTATTCAGTCCCAGATGCTCAATCAACTCTTTGATATCCTGTGCATGACGCTTCAATGTGTTTCCGGATGCTGTCTTAGACGAATATCCCTGACCACGTGGATCCATCAAAATTACGCGAAACTCTTTAGAAAGAACTTCTGCATTCTTCTGAAAGAACTTTGTCGTACATAAAAATCCAGGTATCATTACCAGGGGAAATCCGGTTCCATAATCTTCGTAATAAATGTGAGCATCGTCTGATGTTACAAAAAAGTTATCTCTGCTAATACCCATAGTTCCTCCTCATGTTGCTAATCAGCTGTGTGCACTGTGTCTGATTTCTTTATATTTGGGATTATATAATGTCTTTTCTGAAAAATCCAATTTCAAATACAAATATTGAATATAACAATCATGTTATATTCATCTCTGGTCTTCCTGCATTAAATAAAATCCAATATCTTGCAATTGACTTTCAATTTTCTGGAAATCCTATTTTGCACAGTACTGCACGCTGTTCCTGCCTATTAACCATAAAGGGACAACACAAAATAGCTCTTGCGATATCAAATTGTCGCAAGAGCCCTCATCATGTCATAACCTTATTTTAATTTCAATTTTTTGTCAATATACCCTCTCAGGATTCCCACGTACGGTTCCTGATGATCCGGCTGTACATTGATATCCATAACTTCCTGCAATACTTCTTCTACGGTTCTACCATAAGTATTACTTTGAGGGTGATACAGTTGAAAATTATCTAATACCCATATATTTTCCTTTGGCACATTAACCAGAATGCTAGGCGAATGCGTTGTCATAATAAATTGTATCTTTGGAAAAATCCGAATCAAATTGCTGACAACCCTTTTCTCCATCACTCAACATTCTTACAGGAAACTTCTCTGTAAGCATTCCCCTGCTGATGATAACTTCCAATCTTTTTCTGAAAACCTGTTCATAAAGCACCTCCAATTCACTGTGACTTTCTGTCATATAGTTCATCTTTCATTCCCGAAGCACTCCCTTATCGGACACTCAAGTAGTTCTTCAACAAAAAACTACAGAAGTATGGAAATGTATAGATCGCGTCCTGCATCCCGATATTCCCGCCTGTCAGTTTGATTCCTCTTTGGATGTCCGGATACTTATCCGACTGAAGCAGCGTCCTCAGTGACTTTGATCTTCCATTCTGAGCCTTTACCTCTACCGGGATCAGCTCCGCGGCTGTCCGCACGAAAAAATCTTCCTCTAATGTAGAATTTTCTCTTTTGTAGTAATAAAGTCCATAGCCGCTTTTCTTCAATGCCTCTCCCACAATATTTTCATACAATGCACCCTTATAGACATTCAGATTCTTATTCGCACGCAGATCTTCCTGCGCTTCTTCGTCCAGCATCGCTACCAGCAAGCCGGTGTCCGCAAAATAGAGCTTATATTTTTCTTCATTATAATTTCCCTTAAGCGGTAATTCCGGATAATGCATACAATAACAGATCTGAATAATGCCTGCATCCCGCAGCCATTCAATGCAGCCTCTGTAATCTTTAAAACGTGCACCGGTGGCAACCTTTGAAATCTGAAACTTCTTATTGTCTTTTGCAAGCTGAACCGGAATATGTTCAAATACATTCAATATTCTCGTCTGATCAATTCCCTGTGCATATTTGCGTATATCTTCGCGGTAATCCGCAAGCAGCTGCCTCTGTGTCATCAGAGAATTCTCAAAGGTTCCCTTCAAAATATATTCCCGCACAACAGCCGGCATCCCGCCCAGGATACAATAGTCCAGAAACAGGGACTGATACACTGACAACTCCATCTCGGAAAACGGCCGCAGATCCATCATATGCTGCAACATAGAGTCAATCACGGGCTGCCCATATCCCTTCGCCCACAAAAACTCTTCGAAATCCAGTGAACACATCTCATAATCCACCTTATAGCCCACGCTGTTGCTTTCAATCCTCCTGTAGTTTATCCCCAGCATGGAGCCACTGCAGATCACATCATATCGACCATCCAGACAAAAGAATTTCAGGGCCGTCGCGATCTCCGGATACTCCTGCAACTCATCAAAAAACAGCAGCGTCCTGCCCTCCACGAATTTTTTAGATGGGTCTAACAATGAGATATTCTTGATGATATCCGCCGCCTTATACCCATCCGATGTGATCATCTTGTACTTTGGCTCTTCGACAAAGTTGATATAAACCAGATTCTCATAATTTTTTTCAGCAAAATAGCGGATAGACTCCGTCTTCCCCACCTGCCGCGGTCCCTTCACGATCAGTGGCTTCTTGTCCAGCTCCTCTTTCCAATTCTGCAATAACAGATCAATTTTTCTCTGTAAATACATCAGGACACCCCTCCATATCTTTATCAACACGCTTTAGTATATGGATATCGTACCACATTATTCCCTCGCAGACAAGGTTTTTACAATTTCATGGGCGAATACTTCTTGATTTCCACTATTTCATGAGTGAATACTTCTTAATTTTTACGTTTTTATGAGCGAATATCCCTTTGCTTTCACATTCCTGCTATTCCTTTATGATTCAGAGTCCGCATCCCCCGCTGCCGGCTTTGTCAATCCGCTCTGGACTTTTCCCCATGAAAGGACTACAATAAATGCATTGAAAAACCGAAAAGGATGGACATACCATGATGAAGCTGCTGCACCAGATGCTTGGCATCCTCTGCGCATTCGCGCTGATGATCACCCTGCTGATTACCTCCGTGGAGGCCGTGACCTACTGGACTCCCGGATTTTATGAAAAAGAATATGCCAAATATCACGTTCTGGACGATGTAAATATGGAAATGGAGGATCTGCTGGACGTAACCCATGAGATGATGGCCTTCCTGCGCGGCGACCGTGCCGATCTGCATGTGCCTACGGTCGTCGGCGGACAGCCGCGGGAATTCTTCAATGAACGCGAGATCGCTCATATGGAAGACGTGCAGGGGCTTTTCCTCGCCGCACTTGCCATCCGCCGGGTCTGCCTGGCTCTGATGGCCGCCTGCGTGCTTCTGCTGTTTGCCTTAAAAGCGGACGTCAAACGCGTGCTGCCAAAGATGCTCTGTATCGGGACGGGATTATTCTTCGCCATCCTTGCCGTGCTGACGGGGATTATATCCACAGACTTTTCCAAATACTTTATTGTTTTCCACCATATCTTTTTCAACAATGATTTGTGGATGCTGGACCCCCGCACCGACCTGCTGATCAACATCGTGCCGGAGCCCTTCTTTGCGGACACTGCGGCGCGCATCGGCATCACCTACGGAGTCTCGGTGCTGGTCGTCTTTGCCCTGTGCCTGCTGTGGATCAAACGTGGAAAAACAAAATAATATTCCCAATTTAGCCGAAACAGTTGACAACGTCAACCATTTCGGCTATGATATTGTTCGTATGGTTGATCTAGGTCAACTTTAAACTGAAACCCGCGTACTACACACTTGATTACAGGAGGAAGCTATGTCCTATTTATTTGAACCCGTAACCATTGGCAGCATCACATTGAAAAACCGCATCGTATTCGCTCCGGCAAGCATGGGCCGGGACGCGCTCTCCTGGTATGAGAAGCTGGCGCGCGGAGGCTGCGGCATGATCATTCTGGCCGATCTTTCGGTTGTCCCCTCCCTGTTTGGTGCCCCGGGACTGGGCAGCATGCAGTATGCCGATCATTTCCGGCAGATCATTAAAATCTGCCATACCTATGACTGCAAGGTATCTGCGCAGCTTTTCCACCCCGAATATGATATCCGGCTGATCCGGGAACTGTACCAGACACTTGGGCAAACCGATCCGCAGAAGGTGCGCCAGGCGCTGAATGACAGCATCGAGACATTCTGTGACACACTGACACCAGAGCGGATTCACGAAATCCTGCATGATTTTGAGCTTGCCGCCCGGCGTGCGGAATGTCTCGGCTTTGATATGATCCAGATTCACGGCGACCGTCTGGCCGGAAGTTTTACCTCGCCGGTCTTTAATCACAGAACCGATGACTATCACACCTTCTGGCAATTCCCGGAAGAGATGGTGCGCGCGGTTCGGACAGGTGCGCTCCATATCCCGATCGATTACAAACTGACCATCCGCACGGAGGATCCGGCTTACGGGCGCGGCGGGATCAGCATGGATCAGGTTCCTGAATTTGTACGGAGGCTGGAACGCTGCGGCATCGACAGCTTCCATGTATCACTTGCCAATCACACGGCGACCGGCGACACCATCCCGATGGCCAATCACCCTTATTTTACCGGAGAAGCCTGCTTTTCCAGGCTGGCGCTGGAGGTTTCCCGCCATACGGCAAAGCCGGTGTGCTGCGTTGGAAAGATCCAGTCGCCCGAAGCCGCGGAGGAATTGTGCCGTGGGGGCATCTCGCTGATCGGCATGTGCCGCCAGCTGATCGCCGACCCGAAGTGGCCGAACAAAGTTTTTGAAAACCGCACCGATGAGATTCTCCGCTGCCTTTACTGCAATCGCGCCTGCGTGGGCGCACTAAAAGGCGGGCGTGGAGTCAGCTGTATTCTGCATACGAATGAGGAGGAGACCTTATGAAAATTTTACGTTTTGCTTCCGTACTGATCGGCTCCTGTCTGCTTGTTGGCTGCGCCGGCAAACCTGCTGTCAGCACGCCGGATGCCGTCTCCTCCGCCTCCCAGGTTTTCTACCAGTCCTCCTCCCTTACCGGAGACGAGCTTCTGGAAGCAATCCGGCAGGCAGACGGTTCCTGCACCATCGCCACCGTCAATGCAGACGGCTCGCCAAACCTGATCGTCTCCGTCGCCGGTGTCGCCGACGATGACCACCTGGTATTCGGCTGGGCCGACAATGCCACAAAGGCAAATCTCCTGCGTGACAAACAGGCTATTATCGCTTATTATATATATGACAAGGACGGCGCAGAAAAAAATAATCGTCATCGCGGCGCACGTCTGGTCTGTCAGTTGGAGGAAGATGAAGCCGTACTTCAAAAACTGGAAGAAAGCTCCGGCGCTTCCCAGGGCACCTTTCTGCGCATCGTGGAAACGCTTCCGATTGGCTGACCCATTTTATGAACCTGAGGGAGACAACATCCATGGAACCATTCTGGAACAACAACCCGGCCCTGTATATCGGTTACCTGGCCCGCAATTTAAAACAATCCTACGAGACCGCTCTGGAGCCATACGGCCTGACCGGTTCCCTGTATTTCTATCTGCTCTACGTGGACGGCAAGGGCGGCTGCTCCCTGGCTGACCTTTCCCGCCAGCTTCACGTGGACAAGGCTTATGTCACGCGCACCATCCGCCAGCTCGAGACGTCCGGGTACATTCTGCGCCGGCGCAATCCCGATGACAACCGTGCATTTCTTCTGGAAACCACCGACTCCGGCAAAGAGATTCTGGACATGATGAAGCAGCTGTTTGAACAATGGAATATGGATCTGAAGACGCAGTTTTCTGAAGAGGAATACCAGATGCTGCAAACACTGCTTACAAAGGCATTTTCCGTCAAATCTCACAGGCCTGTGTAACACTTCCGTAATATTTTTTCTTTACTTGTCCGCCGTTTTCCTTTATACTATGGGGTATAGTCTTTCAATTCGATATAGAATTCGGAGAAATGCGATGAAACGATTTTTGACCTTTATCCTTTGTCTGGTCCTGACCAGCGGCAGTATGCTTCAAACCGCATACGCTGCACCGTCCTGGCCTGACAATGTCAGCGTGTCCGCAGAAGCCGGTGTCGTGATCGATGCCCGCTCCGGCGCAGTGCTGTATGGAAAGAATATTCATCTCCCCTATTACCCGGCCAGTATCACGAAGATCCTGACCGCTCTTGTGGTGATTGAAAACTGCAATCTGGACGATATTGTGACCTTTTCTCAGAATGCGGTCTACAGCGTAGAGGCCGGGAGCAGCAGCGCCGGGATGGACACCGGCGATCAGCTTACCGTCCGCGACTGCCTCTATGCCATGATGCTGAAATCGGCCAATGAGGTCGCTAACGCACTCGCAGAGCATACCGCTGGTTCGATCCCGGCCTTCTCCAAGATGATGAATGAGAAAGCGGCCTCTTTGGGCTGCACCGATTCTCATTTTAACAATCCCAGCGGGCTGAACGATCCGAGGCATTATACCTCCGCTTATGACATGGCGCTGATTGCTCAGGCGGCCTTTCAAAACGAGACCTTTTCCGCCATCGATTCTTCTCTCAGCTACGATCTCCCTGCTACCAAACGGAACCCGGACGGCTTCCGCGTATATCCGGGCCATCGTATGATGAAAAAAAATACTGCCCAGTATTATCCCGGCATTATCGGCGGCAAGACCGGCTACACGTCACTTGCCGGCAACACTCTGGTTACCTGCGCGGAGCGGGACGGCATGAAACTCATCGCCGTCGTGCTGAACGGTCACCAGACTCACTATATCGACACCAAGGCGATGCTGGATTTTGGCTTTGCCAATTTCCGCTCTGTGAACATCGCTGACCTGGAGACCACCTATGCATCGATCGTCAATGATATGACGATTTCCGGCCTTCCGACGACGGATCTGTCCATCCTGCGCATGCAGGACAACTGCCGCATCTCATTGCCAAATGCCGCTGATTTTTCCGACGCTAAATCGACGATATCCTATGAGCTTTCAACCTCTGCACCCGCGCACGCCATCGCGCGGATCTCCTACCAGTACAACGACCGGCAGGTCGGGGCCGGCTATCTGATTCACAATGAAGCCGGAGCCGCCGCAACACAGCCGGCCGTGGAGATTTCCAGCGAAGCAGATACTGAGGCGGATACGTATGGGGCTGAGGGGAATGGAGCTGGCGGGGATGGTGCCGGGGCTGCCGATGATTCCGGTAATGCTGACGCCGGAGCCAGAGCTGCCGGTAATGGGGCCAGAACTGCTGACGGGGCCAGAACTGCCGGTGCTGCCGGAACTGCCGATGATTCCGCCGCAGCGACTTCCGGTCTCTCCGCATCCCTCAGCAGCGAAGCTCCTGCCAAAGGCTTCCATATTCCCGCGATCGTATCGCTCGTGCTTGCAGTGATTCTTCTGCTGGCTGCTCTGATCGGCGGGCTGATCCTGCTAAAAGTAACCATTGAAAAGCGGGAAGAGGCAGAGCGCACCGCGCGCTATCAGCGCCGCCAGAAGCGTCTGAGTGACATGGGTATGTCCTCTTCGGATTTTGACCTTCTGATCCAACAAAAGCGTTCCGATTCCGCACTTCGTCAGACAAAATCAGACAAGCGCCGGAAGCATCACAAATCGTTTCTGGACTCCAAACGTTAAATATTTCCATAACAAAACAACCCCCGTGGAGCTGCGATTTTATCCGCATTCCACAGGGGTTTTCTTTTTCTTTCGGACGGCCTTTTGCTGCACATCCTGCTGCTGACGTTTCCGCTTCGCTTTATTGCGCTCGGAACGCTTCTTTCGAACATATTCCTTGCGTTCCATGATCCGCTCCACGCCCTCTTCGTCGGTAAATTTCAGCGTCCGGATCACAAATACCCGGTCATCATCGACCTTCTTGATCCGAAGCTTTCCCTTCAGATAGCCATGTTCCGGGCAGTTTGCCAGCCCATAATAAATCTTCTGGTTTGGCGTGAACCAGCGCACCTTCTTGCGCAGCGTGCGCCCGCACATATAACACTTCATCTCCGTGACACCGCGATCCGCCATGGCTGCCTCACGCGACGGAAAGATCCGCGACACATATTTGGAATAGCTCGGAAATGTCATCCGAAGCTCCTCCTCGCGCGATGCCGGTAAACGAAAATAATCCACCGACCAATACTGCAAAAGCTGCTCTGCCCCCGGATCTTCGCTCAAAACCTCCAGCACCCTTCCGGTGTAATACGCATCATCCAGCGCACGATGAAACGGCCGATCCTCCAAAAGTCCAAGCTCCTCCACCGCCACATCCAGCGACGGCTTCGCGCCTTCCCGGTAAAGCAGACCATACAGCTTCTGCACATCGTAATAATAAAGAGGATTCTTAAACGGATTCTCAATCTGATAATACTTCAGATTCCGCTGCAGCTCCGCAAGATCCATCGAGCCCCAGGTGCAGTACACGGCCTCCGGCCCGCACCACCGGACAAAGTCCGCAGCCGCCGTCGCGAAATCCTCGCCCTGACTCTGCAACTCCTCCATATCCATATGGGTCACTTCCGAGATCACGTAATGCATCTGCTGATAGACCTGCGGCCGGATCAGTCGATGAAACTCCTCGATTCTATGAAATTGTTCGTCCAGCTTTACCGCACCGATCTCAATAATCTCAAACGGAAAGTCCTCGATAGACTCCTCTTTTCCGTGCGGACTCTGGTTCCATTCCAGGTCAAATACAATATATGTTTTCATAATAAAAGCATTATATCATAAAGTAATTCATTTGCATAGGTAGCTCCTGATCGCATCGCAAAGCCCGCCGCCCGCGCACTGCGGACCACCGGCAGCACCCGCCACCGTTCCCTGTACCATCTGCGATTTGCCGCCGCCCTTTCCCGGAAAAGTCTCATGAAATTCCTTCAAAAAGGTTTTCAAGTCCACGCTCTGACTGCCCAGCGTGTATTGATATCCGCTCTCATCGTTCCCAAGGAAAATGCCGCAGATCCCGCTGCATTTCTGCATCCCTGCGTCCACGAACTTCCGCGCGGCATTCTTGTCCATCTCCGGCTCGAACAATATATAGTCTTTCGTTTCCGCCGATAGTTCTTCCAGCTTTTTCTCAAGATAAGCGGTCTGTGTGCGGATCAGCTTCTCTTTCCACTGCTGTAGCTCCGTCTGCATCCGCTGCACCGCCTCTGCCGTCTCGTAAGGCTTGACGGAAAGCTGGCGCGAAATCTCTATGATATTCCGTTCCTTCATCCGATAATCCTGCAATGCCCGGAAGCCGCAGACCATCGTGACCCGGGTGCCGCCCTTATACTTTATGGCATCCACCAGACGGATCATCCCGATCTCACCCGTGAGAGACACGTGCGGCGCACAGCAGGCACACACATCATACCCCGGCACAATCACGATCCGCACCTGACCGGAAAGCTCCTTTTTGCTGCGATAATCCAGCTCATCCAGCTCCTGTCTGGTCGGATAAATGACCTGTATCGGAATATTCTGTGTGACCGCCGCATTGGCCTCCCGCTCGATCTGACAGAGCTGCTCCCCGGTAAAGGTTCCATTAAAATCCATGGTTACCAGTTCCTGGCCCAGATGAAATCCGACATTGTCATAACCAAAATAACGGTGCACCAGCCCTGACACGATGTGCTCCCCGGAATGCTGCTGCATCTTGGAAAAACGCTCCTCGTAATCGATGACGCCCTGCACCTGCGCGCCCGCCTCCAGCGGCTGTTTCAGATAGTGAAGAACCCGTTCGTCCTTCTCCTTTACATCCTCCACCGCAATCCCGCCCAGCACGCCGGAATCCGCATACTGGCCGCCGCCTTCCGGAAAGAATGCGGTGCGGTCCAATACCACGCCGTAAGCATTCTTTTTCTCATCCCATTCGCAGGACAGTACCTGCGCGGTAAATTCCCGCATATGGCTGTCCTGATAATACAATTTCTCGGTCGCGTCTGTCATTTTGGTTCTCCTTTTTGTCTTTTCTTTAGTCTAAAATACGTCCGTCCACCCCGATGGTCACCACCTGCCACGGAATGAATTTCCCGCTGTTTTTCAGCGCGGTAACTGCCGCATGCTCAATCCCGCCGCAGCACGGCACCTCCATGCGCACGATGGTCAGACTGCGAATCGAATTGCTGCTGATGATCTCCGTCAGCTTCTCGCTGTAATCACCCATGTCCAGCTTGGGACAGCCGATCAGCGTAACCTTGCCGCGAATGAAATCATTGTGAAAATTTCCGTATGCGTAAGCCGTGCAGTCCGCCGCGATCAGCAGATTGGCATTCTCAAAATACGGCGCGTTGATCGGTGCAAGCTTGATCTGCACCGGCCATTGGGATAGCTGCGATGGCGTTGGAGGCGTCGATGCTGTTGATGCTGTTGGCATCGTTGGTGGCGTTGGCATCGGTGCTGTCGGTGTCATCTGCGGCTGCGCTACTGTCGATACCCTCACTGCCACGCCGGCCTTCTTCTTTTGCTCCACCGCTGCTTCATCGTAGGCCGCCGCCTCGCGCTCCACGAAGCTGATCGCATTCGTCGGACAGGTCGGCAGGCAGTCGCCCAGCCCATCGCAGTAATCGTCCCGCAGCAGTGTCGCCTTTCCGTCCACCATCCCGATGGCTCCCTCGTGGCAAGCCTGCGCACACGCACCGCATCCATTACAAGCTTCCTGATCAATGTGAATAATTTTACGAATCATGTCGACTCCTCCTGATTTTTCCTGAATTCAATACTTCTTGTGTTTTCATGAGAATTGTACTATACTATCCGCAGCAAATATGTTGTTATTACAACAAAATTATCCGAAATCAGACAGAAAGGAGCCTTAACCTCTTGGACACCACCTTCTTAGCCAACACTCCGCTCTTCCAGGGCACAACACCCGACGAAATCACCGCGATGCTCCGCTGCCTGGACGTGGTTCGCAAATCCTGCCAGAAAGGCGAGTACCTCTATCATGCCGGGGATTTTGCGCAGAATCTGGGTATCCTGCTCTCCGGCGGCATCAACATCGAAAGCGATGACCTGTGGGGCAATAAAAGTATCCTGAATCATGTTTTCCCCGGACAGATCTTCGCCGAAGCATACGCCAGCGTTCCCGGCGAGCCGCTGATGGTCAGCGTCGTGGCCGACGAGCCAAGCGAAGTCCTGATGGTCAACGTCGCCCGCATCCTGCACACCTGCCCGTCCTCCTGCGAACACCACAACCGACTGATCCGCAATCTGCTGGCCGTAACCGCGCAGAAGAACTTAAACCTTTCCCGGCGCATCCTGCACACCTCCGCCAAGACCATCCGCAGACGGATACTCTCCTACCTGTCCTTCGAGGCTTCCCGCCAGGGCTCCGGCAGCGTTGCCATCCCCTTCAACCGCCAGCAGCTGGCTGATTATCTGAATGTGGACCGCAGTGCGCTCTCCAATGAACTGAGCAAGATGCGGCGCGACGGCATTCTGACTGTGAATAAAAATCATTTTACTTTAAAGGAGGATCTCTCATGAAACGACCCAAAATCAAGATTACCCTGGTCGATCAGTTAGGCGATCACGGCTGCCACCACGGCCACAAGATCGGTGACACCTTTGATTACGACACCGACCGCGGAAAGCTCTGCCCCATGGCGATGCATGTCGCCTTTCCCTATATCGATATCCTTCGCTACGGCGGCACCCTCCCGACCGGAAGCAGCGGTGACATCCGCTTCTGCTGCCCGGACGTCGACGTGATCAACGTATTCCGCCTGGAGCTTGTGGAGGAGGAGTGAGGCGAGTTATGTGACGCGGGTTCTGATTCCGTGCGCTGTTCGTCTCGTTCGCTGGCTCCGCGATGATTCCGGGCGCTGTTCTTCCCGTGCGCTGATTCCGTGATGCTTTCCCCTCCCAACAACGCACCGGACGGCGTTAGCATTATTATAATGCCTTGGCGCGCTGTTTTCAATGTGAAAAATTCACACTGCAATTCCTGATCTCACAGCGTTTCTATGTGTTTCTATGTGTTTGGATGATTTCTGGTCAATAACTTGAAAATTGTCCAACCACCAACACTTTTACCGCAACAATCCGGGCGATTGGGTAATTATCAAATCAAGCTTGCTTGAATTGTCCAGGAATTGCTGGATTTGTGGGCAGGCATCCTTAATTTCAAGCAAGTATTGTCCAAACCCTCCCACTTTCGGTATTATGAGGGCGCAGATTGGGCAGCCGTGCACACCCAGATGCTAAAATTGTCCAAAACAAATTTAGGTGCGAGCACTTTCGATAGTACAAGCAACCACTTTGGATCGCTACACACATCCAGACTGCAAAATTGTCCAAAACAAATTTAGGTGCGAGCACTTTCGATAGTACGAGCAACCACTTTGGATCGCTACACACATCCAGACTGCAAAATTGTCCAAAACAAATTTAGGTGCGAGCACTTTCGATAGTACGAGCAACCACTTTGGATCACTGCACACATCCAGATGACAAAATTGTCCAACCACCAACACTTTTACTGCAACAATCCGGACGATTGGATAATTATCAAATCAAAATTGCGAGAATTGTCCAGGAATTGCTGGATTTGTGGGCAGGGGTCTTCAATTTCAAGCAAGTATTGTCCAAACCCTCCCACTTTCGGCATTATGAGGGAGCAGATTGGGCAGCCGTGCACATCCAGGCAGCAAAATTGTCCAAAACAAATTAAGAGCAAGCATTTTCGATAGTACGAGCAAGCAGCACAACCAAGCACATTGGACAGCTACACACAGCCAGACCACACAATTGTCCAACGGCGCAACATAAAGCGAAGCATAAAGCGAAACATAAACCGAAGCACAAACCGAAACACAAACCGAAACACAAACCGAAACACAAACCACAACATAAACCGCAACATAAACCACAACACAAACCAAAACACAAACCGAAACACAATCCCCCACCCCCAAAAAATCCTCCTGAATTTCTTGCACCTTTCCTCCAAATCCATTATACTAAGTACAAATGAGTGTAGTAGAAAGGAGACCATTTCATGTATTATTCCAGTGGAAATTATGAGGCATTTGCAAGACCGCAAAAGCCCGAGGGTGTCGATGGCAAGTCGGCGTATATCGTCGGGTCTGGACTTGCGGCGCTGGCGGCGGCGTGTTTTCTGGTTCGTGACGGGCAGATGAAGGGCGAGCATGTTCACGTTCTGGAGAAAGATCCGATTCCGGGCGGTGCCTGCGACGGCTACCAGTATGAAAATCTTGGATATATCATGCGCGGCGGGCGCGAGATGGACAATCACTTTGAGTGCATGTGGGACCTGTTTCGGTCGATCCCGTCCATTGAAACTGAGGGTATCAGCGTGCTCGATGAGTATTACTGGCTGAACAAAAAGGACCCCAACTTCTCTCTGATGCGCGCGACGGAGCGATGCGGCCAGGACGCACACACAGACAAGAAATTCGGCCTCTCCGATGAGGCTTCCATGGAGATCATGAAGCTCTTTTTCACCCCGGATGAGCAGCTCTACAACAAGCGCATCGACGAATTTTTTGACGATGCCGTCTTCGGCTCCAACTTCTGGCTTTACTGGCGCACGATGTTTGCCTTTGAAACCTGGCACAGCGCGCTTGAGATGAAGCGCTACATCAAACGCTTCATTCACCATGTCGGAGGTCTGCCGGATTTCACCGCACTGCGCTTTACCAAATACAATCAGTACGAGTCCATGATCCTGCCGATGGTGGAGTATTTGAAATCCTTTGGCGTCATCTTCCATTTCAGTACGCAGGTTGTGAACGTGGAATTTGAAATTCAGGCGGACAAGAAGGCCGCCCGGAAGATCCTGCTCCTGCATGAAGGTCAGGAGCAGACCATCGATCTGACGGACAATGACCTCGTCTTTATCACCAACGGCGGCTGTGTGGAGAATTCCTCCTACGGAAGCCAGACCACACCGGCACCGTTTCAGACCGAGATCAAGGAAGGCGGCGGCTGGGATATGTGGCGCAAAATTGCGGCGCAGGATGCCTCCTTCGGTCACCCGGACAAATTCTGCCACGACCCGGAGCAGTCCAACTGGATGAGCGCCACCACGACGACCCTGGACGACAAGATTCCTCCCTATATTCAGAAGATCTGCAAGCGAGATCCTTTCTCTGGCGGCGTTGTCACCGGCGGCATTGTCACCGCGAAGGATTCCGGCTGGCTTCTGAGCTGGACCGTCAACCGCCAGCCGCAGTTCCG
Organism: Lachnospiraceae bacterium; assembly: GCA_028693165.1. GTDB lineage: Bacteria > Bacillota > Clostridia > Lachnospirales > Lachnospiraceae > Brotaphodocola. The sequence goes on from JAQUVX010000022.1 coordinate 44,195, forward strand.
CAGCCAGCCGAAGGGGCAGCTCGTCGTCTGGATCTATGGTCTGTTCACCGACCGCCCCGGTGATTTCATCAAAAAACCGATGCGTGAATGCACCGGCGAAGAGATCTGTATGGAATGGCTGTACCACATGGGCGTTCCGACAGACGAGATCGCCGGGATGGCCAGCCACAGCGCCAACACCATTCCCTGCATGATGCCATATGTCACTGCATTTTTCATGCCGCGCGAGCTGGGCGACCGCCCGCAGATTGTCCCGGACAAAGCCGTCAACTTCGCATTCCTCGGACAGTTTGCCGAGACCGAACGCGACACGATCTTCACGACCGAGTATTCCATCCGAACCGGCATGGAAGCCGTCTACACCCTGCTGAACGTGGACCGCGGTGTCCCGGAGGTCTGGGGCAGCACCTTTGATATCCGCGATCTCTTAAACTCTGTCGTCGCTCTGCGCGATGGCAAAAAGGTGACGGAGATGAAGCTTGGATTTGTACAGAAGATGGTATTAAACCAGATTTTGAAGAAGCTTGAAGGAACCGACATCGATCTTTTGTTGAAGGAACATCGGCTGATCTGATTTTGATTTAGTAATAAGTGTCTTCGGCACTTCAACTTCCCTGATTCCCCTCATTCATGAGGGGGATCAGGGGAATGTCCTTTTTTCAATAAGATACCTCGGTCTTGCTTTTACCTCCATATATATTTTTCCAATATATTCTCCCAGAACTCCCAGACCGATCAGTTGAACTCCCCCTAAAAAGCAAATCAAGCTGGTCATACTGGCCCAGCCGGTGACGGTATTCCCCCCAAAAAAGCGAAGCACCGACCATACAACGCCGATAAAGCTCAAAAGTGCAACACAAAGCCCGATGCCTCCAATCATCCGCAGCGGCTTTACACTCAGGCTTGTGATGCCGTCAAACGCAAGGGAAAGCATTTTAGACAAGGGATAATGGCTGATTCCTGCTGCCCGCTCCCTGCGTTTATAATAAACGCTGGTGCTCTTGAACCCAATTAGGGGAATCATACCCCGAAGATATAGATTCACCTCCTTAAATTCCGCAAGTTCCTGCAATACCCTCCCGGACAGCAGGCGGTAATCGGCATGGTTAAATACCACATCCGCCCCCATCCATTTCAAAATACGGTAAAAGCCTTCCGCCGTAAAGCGTTTGAAACGGGTATCCGTATCCCGGTTATCCCTTACCCCATATACCACTTCGCAGCCATTTTCGTATTCACTTATCATATCCTCCATTGCATGAACATCATCCTGCCCATCGCAGTCAATGGAAATCGAGATATCACACTTTGTCAATGCCTCCATCAAGCCTGCCAGAACCGCACTCTGGTGTCCCCTGTTCCGGCTCTGGGAGATTCCTATAAAATGCTTATTATCTTTGGCAAAATTGCTGATAAGCTGCCATGTATGATCCTTGCTCCCATCATCCACAAACAGAATTCTGCTGTCATCGCTGATTCTCTCAGCCTGTATGAGGTCATCTAATTCCTGCAAAAATACAGGGCCGGTCACCGGCAATACTTTTTCCTCATTGTAACAAGGAATCACAATATACAAAACCGGCTTGTTTGTCCTTTCTCTCATATCAATCACTCCTGTTTTTCTTCATGAAATTCCTGTTCCGTATTGACATTCCATACATTGTCCTTTTCCTTTTTTCCATGGAGAATATTGTCCACCGCCTCAAACGAAGTTGCCATAGAATGATCCATGTTATTATACCGGTGCTGTCCATTGCGCCCCACGCAGTACAGATTTTCAAATTCATCCAGATAATGAATCAGCTGATGAATCTCACTGTAGGTATCAAAATAAGCCGGATATGCCTTCTTGACCTTAACACAGTGAAAATCCAGTACGTCCATTTCCCCATCAATCACCCCCATCTGGGTCAGCTCCTGGATTCCCTTATGCGCCCATTCCTCCTCGCTCATACGCCAGAACGTATCCCCCTCAGAGCAAAAGTATTCCAGGCCAATCCACACTGTCTCCTCCGGCTTTGCCACCAAATAAGGCGACCAGTTGTTAAATATTTGAATCCGGCCCAGCCTTACCCCCGTATCCTGAATGTAAATCCAGCAATCCGGCACAAGATGATTTAAGGTTTTCAGTTTTGTCTCATTTTTAAGCTTCATTTTTTTTAATAAAATACCTACTGTAACAAAATCCCGATACGGAAGCCCCTCTGCAATCCTTTTTATGGAATCCGGCACAGCCTCCATTCCCCGTATCAAATCCTTCAACGGCATGGAGGATATCACATAATCCGCCTGCTCGGTGCAGATTCCTTCCGGTGTTTCATAGGTAACGGAAGTAATTCGTCCATGCGTTCCACGCACCCCGGTGACCCGACAGTTTTTCCTGATACTGCCGCCCATCCGTTCCATATCCTCCGCAGCGATTTCCCACAATTGACCCGGGCCGTATTTGGGATAGGAGAATTGTTCAATCAAAGAAGTTTCTATATGTTCCCTTTTACCTCCAGGCAGCAGCTTGCTTACCACATCTTTGAAAATGGCTGTGATTGATAAGCCTTTCACTCTCTGAGCGCCCCAGTCCGCTGATATTTCCCCTGGATGTCTTCCCCAAAGCTTTTCTGTGTAGCCCTCAAAAAACATGGAATACAAAACTCTGCCAAACCGGTTAATATAAAAGTCCTCCAGAGAGCATTCCTTTCTTTTGTGAACGACCGCCGCCAGATAGCCAAAGCCAGCTCTTACCGTCACCAGAAATCCCATATTCCGTATGGTATTCACATTCAGCTTTACCGGATAATCAAAAAATTTCTTTTTATAATAAATTCTGGACACCCGTTTTCTGGTCAGCATGACCCGGTCCGCCTGGTCAGGATCCGGTCCGCCTTCAGCAAGCTCCACCTCACGCGAAAGAAGCTTATCGTCAAAAGAAGGGCTTCCCTGAAGTGGCATCAGCTGCTTCCACCAGTCCATGACCCGCCGGTCCTTTGAAAAAAATCGATGACCGCCAATATCCATGCGGTTTCCCTTGTATTTTTCGGTTCGTGAAATTCCACCAAGCTGATCCGTTTCCTCCAATACAATTACCTCATATTGGTCGGAATGCTTCGCCAGCTCATAGCCGGCCGTAATTCCTGCCGGCCCGGCTCCAATGATGATTACCTTCTCCTTTTTCATGTGCTCCCCCTTTTCATGTACAGTTTATCGAATGAACAGAAACATCAGACAGGAAAAAACACTGTATATCATCGTTTCTGCGACAATCACCCTGCGCATCCATTCTCTTTTTTCAGCGGCAAATTCCTTTCCCACCAGAAGGGCCCCCAGAACCCCCAATACCAGCACATATCGAAAATCCATGCTGCAGCCAAAGGGATACTGATAATAGAAATAAACCGTACTTGACAAAACGATTCCAAAAGCGATAGCTGCAAATGTTCCGTAAACATCCGTTTTTCTCCTGCGAAGCTGGTGGATGATGGAAATTACCACAATAACCGACAAAATCAGCCCGGAAAGCATCAGAATCACAGGAATCCAGTCTGAAATTTCATAGGAAAATTCTCCAAAAAGTGAGGATTTTATCAAATACACCGGAAGATTATAGTCACTCCACGCATCCCCATATGGGCTGTGCAAAAGGTTCGGAATATCCGGGAGAATAAATCGCTGCACCAGAGAATGATCTCCTGTGTAGATTTTTGATTCCTCTGATATACGTAGCACATACCCCAGCGTCTGACCAAATAATCTATAATTGCGCAGGCTGTACCATAGTCCCAGCGGGAAGCTGATACATCCAAATGCCAGATATTTTCCAAAAATTGCTCCCAGCTCATGTGATTTTCTGTGGTTCCACAGTACAAGTGCAAATACACCCGCTGTAAAAATTGCCATAATCCCACAGGAAATTTTTGTCATCATGCCCAGTCCATAGATAACTGCCAGAACCAGAATATTTTTCCAGCTCTGCTTTTCATGCCAACGGCAGGTATATAAAAATGCCGCTGTCATAAAAAATGCTGTCTGGGCATCACCAACTACACTTCCGCCTGTCAGATAAAAACCCGGCAAAAAAGCAATCAGGGCGATTGAAATCACCTTTGCTGTTTTGTCCAGCTTCAATATTTCCCCAAGTTTTCCGGCTGCAAGCAGAGTAAAGCAGGAAAAGCAGCAGGACACAACCTTTGCGGCATCAACCAGAAAATAGGGTTCCGTACACCGCAAGGCAGAGTTGATGATTCTCGATGCATAGCTTCCCAGTATGTAAAAAAGTGGCTGCTGGTAATACTGCAGATCATTACTGTTCGGAAGCTTCCCCGTCTCAATCAGTGTCAGGATATACCCCGCATGACCACCTCCATTTGACGTAAGGTCTCGTAAATCATGCTCTCGCACCTCACATCCTGTATAGAGCATGTAGCCTATACGCATAGCAAATCCAAAAAGAATGATGCTTTTATAAAGCAGTTCCAGACTCCATTTTTTTTGATGATACATAAACATATGATATTGAATGAGGGCTATCCCAAAGACCAGCATCCCCCCCTGTATCCATACTGGATGCTGATAGAGCTTTAATTTTCTGGACAGCATATAAAGCAATGTAATTCCAATCACCAAAGCAATGGCCTGACATATGGTTCTTCTCTCTCCTTTACTCATGCGCCCTCCTTAGACAAACCGCCAGCGAGACAGCCATCGAAGTCCCTGGCAAATATAGTTGGTAATAACCGGATACCCGGAGGTAATGGGGTAAAAGAGCAAAAATGCTCCAAAGGCTGCCCCAAGAAACCATACACCAGCCCTCTTATATTTCCAGGAGATATCTGCAAAGGACTGCACCAGCATAAGCGGCAGAATCAATGCACAGCCAAAATACTGGTAGATAAAAACTGTCCGATGAACAAACAGCCATGGAAGCAGCATGGACAAGTAGCTTATACACAGATAGCCAGACTTTTCCTGTCCTTTTCCCCTCCAAAGATAAAAGTTATGGAATAATGCCACAATTCCACCCCACCAGATAATCGGATTCCCAAAGGTCGCAACAACACTTACCAGTTCCCCTTCTGTATGAGTCAGAGCATCCAGCAAAGGCACCTTTACCCATAGCCACTCAAACCACTCTGAAGAATACGGATGGTCAGCTACCGTTGTCTTATGGTATCCCAGCATGAACTTTGAGTTTTCAACTGCAATCTGAAGCAGATTGTTTGATGCATCTCCTCTCAGATACGGAATATAAGAAAGAACGTATATGGTCAGCGGGAGAATGATAAAGGAAAGGAAACAGATCCCAAATAAACGGAGCAGATACCCGGATGCCGCCTTTATCCTTTCCGGAGAATGGTACACACTCAGCAGATGGAGAAAAAGGCAAACCGCTATGCCGCATGCCGCATAAACGGCCGTCCATTTCGTTGCAATTCCGCACCCAACCACCAATCCACACAGAAGGAAAGCTCCCGTCTCACGCCACCCCAGCAGTTTTTTGGAAAGCACCGCATTTGCCTCTCCTTTCACCTGCGTGAATAGCTGCATGGAATGCCGGTTCAGCAGCCCGAGGCACCTGTAAAACAGATAGAACATGAGTACAATAAAGAACGCCACATATATATCAATGGTCGCAATCCTGGAAAGTGTCTGATGCATAAAATCCAGATTTACCAGCATCGCGGCCAAACATGCCCCTTTCCTCTTCCCTGTCAGCTGTCTTGAAAACAAATAGATCATCGGTACCAAAAGTACCCCCAGCACTCCGCCCACAAAGCGCCAGCCAAACGGTGTCATTCCGAATGCCGAAATTCCTATTCCCATTAAAATCTTCCCCATGGGCGGATGGCTGATTTCATAAATAGGCAGTCCATGAAGCATCTCGTAGGCGGTTCGTGCATGATATACCTCGTCAAACATAGTGCCATAATAATAGGTAGAGAACTGCGGATACAACTCCTGCTCATCAAAGACAGCCGGATACTGATTGGCATTTACCGGCAATATCGGATTCCCTTCCTCATCCAAAATAACCATCTCGTAAATATAGGAATCACTGTTTTCCATGCTCACCACGCCAAGTCTGGTGAGCGGACGGTTTACCTCCACCTCGTTCCACGTAAATACCGACTGAATATTCTGCTTCGATGCAAATACATCCCACTGATTTACGGACGCATTGAAGCTGGAAAAAGAGAACTTTCTTGCCGATACCGGTCCAAGAAAAATTTTAATTTTAGAAATGGATACCTCATGGTCAAAATCAAGTACCATCTGTCTGCTGTCTGTTGTCTGCTGGAATTTCATTCCGGTCTGAGGGGATGAGAAGCTTCCCAGTCTCCCAAAAACCAGGAATGTGCTGATTGCTGTAAGGATCAGCAGGTACAAAATATCCCTTTTTCCAAAGGGCTCCGATGTATGCAGCTGATTCTCTCTGCACTGCTTTTTTTCTTCACCCTGTTCTGCTGTCCGGCTCTGATTGACGGATTTCTGAGTTCCTTTATAAAGATACCAAAGCCCTCCCACTACAGACGCGGACACCAACAATACCATAAGCATCCATAAAACAGGATACTGATTGTCACCTGCCTGGCACTGCACCAGCGATTGGTCTAAAACATCCTCCGACAGCATAATTCCATATGCTCCCATTGAAAATAATGCATATATGTAGAAAAGAACCGTATGCTGGTACGATTTCCCTGTTTTTTTCACTTTTTGCACCAGCCAGACACCTGCCGGCAATAACAGCCAAATCATAACCGCCCTTGCTGTCCTTCCGGAAAACACTGCGGCCAGAACAGCCGGATTCCATATATAGAGAGAAAGTATCTGGTCTTTTCTTTCCCTGTCCTTTTTCACCAAAAGATACAGATAGAAAAAAGACAGTGCGTCTATCAGCAGACAAATCCCCACTGCCTCACCATGTGTCTCACCCATACAATAGAGAACAAAACGAGTCAACCCATAACCTCCTAATGGGAAAAAAGCTTTTTTCCTCTCAGGCCCTTGATTGATTGTTAATCCATAGATTACAAAAAAGATACTACAGGACAATCCGATCGCCCAATACACTGAAATCATCTGTTCTCCTTATTTTCCGCTATTGTTTTCTCATAGCAAGAATACAGGGAACCTTATTGATGCAGATTCCCTGTATTGTAGCAAACAGCAATGCCGATATTATGTATAAAACTTTTTACTTATCCTTTGTTACAGACTGTGGAAGATATGATGTTTCTGTAATGACTGTTGGTGCTTCCGTTGTCTTTGGTGCTGCTGATGACATGCCTTCTGGTAGTTCTGATGTTGTCACCGGATCCAGAGATTCTGTCCCTTGCGGTGATTCTGTCCCTTGCGGTGTTTCCGTCCCTTGCGGTGTTTCCGTCCCTTGCGGTGTTTCTGTCCCTTGCGGTGTTTCCGTCCCTTGCGGCGTTTCCGTCCCTTGCGGTCTTTCCGTCTCTTGCGGTCTTTCCGTCTCTTGCGGTCTTTCCGTCTCTTGCGGTCTTTCCGTCTCTTGCGGTCTTTCCGTCTCTTGCGGTCTTTCCGTCTCTTGCGGTCTTTCCGTCTCTTGCGGTCTTTCTGTCACTTCCGGCGACACTTCCGGTGTCGCTGACGGTTCCACGGTCGGTGACACTTCCGGTGTCGCCGACGGTTCCACGGTCGGCGATGCTTCCGGTGTCGCTGACGGTTCCACGGTCGGTGACACTTCCGGTGTCGCTGACGGTTCCACGGTCGGCGATACTTCCGGTGTCGCTGACGGTTCCACGGTCGGCGATACTTCCGGTGTCGCTGACGGTTCCACGGTCGGCGATACTTCCGGTGTCGCTGACGGTTCCACGGTCGGTGTCACTTCCGGTGTCGCTGACGGTTCCACGGTCGGTGATACTTCTGGTGACACAGATGGTGTTTCTGTCTCTTCTGGCGCCTCTGTTGTCTCTTCTGGCGCCTCTGTTGTCTCTTCTGGCGCCTCTGTTGTCTCTTCTGGTGCCTCCGTTGTCTCTACCGGCGCCTCCGTTGTCTCTTCTGGTGCCTCCGTTGTTGGTGGTACATAATAATTATCATCATCATCATTATCAGATGACGATGTCGTCTTTTGTATATTAATTTCTTGAATAGTTCCTGCCACATCTACGGAATAGCTCACATCTGGCTTAGGCTTTCTGCTGCCAACTGCAACTCCATTCTCATCAAACTGGTAAAGTTCGTTTCCTATCCAGGTGCTGCCTGTTTCCATAGCTCCTGAGTTGTTAAAATAGTAAACGCTTCCATTAATCTCGGCAGCTCCGGTAATCATTGCACCTGACGCACTGAGGAAATACCTGTTCAAACTATCCTTCAGCCATCCTGTCTGCATGATACCCTTATCGTTGAAGAAGTACCACTTCCCGCTAATCTGTGCCCATCCGGTTGCATTGCGCCCTTCCGTTACATATGTCCATAATCCGTCCTGAGTTTGGTTCCAGTCAGCAAAGGCCGGCATGGAAAAAGAACTTCCAGCAACAAAAACACTCAAACAAAATGCACACGTCTTCTTTAAACTGTATTTCTTCATTCTCATCTCCTCTTTCCTCTTTATTTTGCAAAAATTGTTACGCATAGCCATCTGTTGTTCGCGCCATATCCCGGTAGACCATACGCCTGCTCTCTGATTGCATCAAAGTTTTTCCGCTTTTCTGAAAGCATCTTGGCGCTGAACACAACTATGAACATAACTATACATAAAAAGTATAGTCCTTTTTTGCAGTCAAAACCATTTTCTGCACCAAACGGCATTTTTCGAGCACAAATCGGGATTTCCAAGTCTTGTAGATGCTTTTTTAGTGTGATATACTATGAACGCTTAGCGAAATTTCTCACGAGCTACATCTACATAAACGGAGGACTCATCATGCATATTGCAGTTTGTGATGACAATACAGACGAGCTTGCCCACATTGCCTCCCTGCTGGAACATTACCGGAGGGAATACAACAGCTCAATTACATACGAAACCTTTTACAGCGCCACCGAGCTTTTGGAGACGATGAAAACGCGGCGGTTTGACCTGTTGTTTTTGGACATCCTCATGCCTGGAGTTAACGGCATTGATGCCGCCCGGGAAATCCGATGCACCGATGAGGATATTCCGATTTTCTTTCTTACCGCATCCCGTGAATTTGCGATAGAAAGCTATCGGGTAAATGCTGAGGACTACATGATGAAGCCTGCCAAAGAAGAGGAGATTTTCTCAGCTCTTGACAAACAGCTCGCCCGGCTTTCGGAAAACTCAGCGTATCTGATACTAAAAATTACAGACGGCATTGTAAAGCTTCCCCTTTCCCAAATCGTCTTTGTGGAAGTCCTCAATCACACGGTGTACTTCACTCTCAAAAACGGAGCCGTACGGGAAGTGACCGGCTCTCTCTCCGATTATGAAAGCACGCTGCTGACTGACCCCGCCTTTTACAAGCCACACCGCTCCTATGTGGTGAATCTGGAGCAGGTCGTCGAGCTTAGCAAAAAAGGGTTTTTTACCACCGTAGGAAAAACCGTGCCGATAGCAAGAGATACTTTTTCAAAAACAAAAGCTGCCTACATGAAATATATGATGGGCGGAAACGGAGGCTGTGGGATATGAGTATGATTACTTCTATGATGTTGATTATTTACGGTATTATCATCATGTCCATGCTGCTTGATTTACACCCGAACAAGCTACCGCCTGGAAAGCGGGGCGCCGCAATTCTGTACACCTTTGTCATTGTTGCAGGCAACGGCCTTGCAATGAAGCTTTTAGGGCAGCCGCTTTATGGGAAATACTATTTGTTTCTGGTGCAGATCCCCCTCTATACAGGCTTCGCTATCTTTTCATGCTACAAAGGGGTAAAGCTGTTTTTTGTACTGCTTTCTATCATTGTGCTGGCCGCACCGCCCATTATGTGCGTTACGGCGCTGCGCACCTTTTGTCAGATTGATATGGCTACATCCCTGGTTGTATTTTTCATCTGCTATGTGCTCATGATAGCGTTTGTCTATAAAATCCTCAAACCGGATTTTAATTATATGCTTGAAAACTGTGAAAGCCGCCATTTTTGGCTGTTCTGCCTCATCCCGATACTGGACTATGTGTACTCCTTTGTCCGCACGGGTTATAATTTTGTGCAGCATTTTTCACCGGAGGGCTACTGGATTCGCCAGATTCCCACCATGATTGTATTTGCCTCTTATATCCTGCTGGTGCGTGTATTTCGATCAACCCGGGAGAACCAACAGCTTCAGAATGAAACAAATATGATGCAAATGCAGATGGAAGCAGCACGGCTTCGTCTTAACGAACTTAAAAACGCACAGGAACAGGCAGTCATATACCGCCACGATATGCGGCACCATCTGTCTCTCCTTGCCGGATTCGTGGCCGAGGGCGATATGCAGAAAATCAAGAACTATCTTGCTGGCGCGGAAATCGATATGGATGCGGTTACGCCCACACACTACTGCGATAACGAAACGATTAATCTAATTTTATCCTTCTTTGACAAACAGGCGAAAAAAGAGGGCGTCAAGCTATGCACGGAGGTCAGACTGCCGAATGAACTTTCCATCAGCGACACGGAGCTTTGCACCCTGCTTTCCAACGCTTTGGAAAACGCCATTACGGCCGCTGCACAGGTGGAGGATGAAACGCTGCGCAAGGTTTATATTCGCGCGCTGATTCATGACGGCAAGCTGCTCATCTCCACAGAAAATGCCTATATCGGCACCATTGAAATGGATGGCGAGCTTCCGATTTCCAAGAATACGGAGGCCGGACATGGTTTCGGTGTTAAAAGCATAGTGGCTATCACAGAACACCACCATGGACTGTATTCCTTTGAAAAAGAGAACGGGGTGTTCGCTCTGCACCTCATGCTGCCGCTCTCATAAGAAAAGAATGCGGAAAAGCTTCCGCTAATTGGAAAACATAAGAAATATCGCCCTGCTGATATTAAGGTCAGCAGGGCGATATTTTTAGATATTAATCATTTCAGTTATTACTATTTATATTCGATGCCTCCCCCTCTGCTGTTTCTTATTTCTTCGGCACATTCAAATTCTGACCAATCCGTAAATCACTTTCATTAATACCCGGATTGGCGGCCCTTAAATCTACTATGCTGCAGCCATATCGGTTTGCGATCTTCCAGAGATTATCGCCCTGCTGAATCACATGTGTATTCTCTGACTTTTGCTCTGCCTGTGCTGCATTGCCTGCCTGTGCCGCCTCTTCTGCCGGTACTGCCTGGCCTGCCTTGTCTGCCGGGATCAGCACGTAGGTTGCGGCATTCTTAACTGCAAGTGTCACATAACCCTGCGCGTCTACCTGGCGTGGCTCATTTTCTACGCGTTCCAGTTTACCGGTCACGTTGTTGTAGCTGTACACATATACCTTGCTTCCAGCCGTAATTCCACTTGTGATACCGTCGGCTCGCTGTACGATGGACGAGATATGGATGCTGGCTGTCGTCGGCAGCATTCCGGAGTGACGGAAATTCAGTACAAGTCCATCCGTGCTCACTGCCTGAGCTGCACTGCGTAATGCTTTATCCGTTTCGGTCAATGCTGCGGTCGGTGTTACGTCAATCGCAAGATTTATGTCCGTCAATGCTGTCTGGGAGCCCTTCAACGCCGCTCCGTCCACAGTCCAGGAGAATTGCTCCACACCGAGTTCATTTTTCACTGCTACGGTAATGCTCTTTCCACTCTCGCGCGTCGCTTCCAGAACTGCCTTTTCCAGGATCAGTCCTCCGATCCGTACATCTGCGGATTTCGTCACTGCCGATGGAATCACCACGTTCATCTCTACTGTCGAGATCTGTGGATTCTGAAGCTGCGGCGTCATCGATGCAGAGGATACCGGTATTGTAACGTTCATCGGATTTTCTGCTGTTGCACCTGAAGTCTTTGCTGCCTGGAGCACGACATTGCTGTCTGCCTGAACCGTCATGGAAGCCTTATTTCCTTCTACCGATACCTGTGGTTCTTTAACCGAGATCTGGGTGTCTCTGGATATCACATTGCCTGCTGCATCCTTAATAATCTCGACATCTGCTGTGGTTCCCGCCGAACCCTCGATCTTCACTTCATCCACGGTTCCGCCATTTTCTGTCGGAGTTGTGGTAATGGTTCCTACATTAACGGTTCCGCTGCCTGCTGTGCTTCCGCCTGCGGTACTGCCGCCGGATGAGCTTCCGCCGCCACCGCCGCCACCGCCGCCGCTGGACTTTTTAGCAAAGGTCGCTGTCAGCTTAACTGTGCCAGCCGGCATAAGGAAGGTGGTTTCCTGCGCTTTCACGTCGGCCAAAAGTGCTGCCTGCTCTGATGCGCTCCAATCCTTGAACTGATATCCGCCTGCTGCTATTGCTTTCACTGTCACCGTTTCTCCCGGATAGAAGATTCCGGTACCATCTCCTCCTATGATCTCCACGGTGCCATATTCTGCTGCTGTAATTACCTTGTAGCCTGCTCTCCATTTTGCATAGAGCGTCACGTCTGTCGTCACCAGATCGCTGAATGCATAAGCCCGGGTCAATGCCTGATCCAGATACCATCCATCAAATGCATAGTATGCAGTTCCGTCGGTTTCCTTCATCGGATCGGTTGGTTTCTTCGCCAGTTCTCCGGCTGTCAGCTCCTGCGCCTCTACGGACGCACCGCCGTTGCTGTCAAATGTTACCTTCACGGTCGGGTAGCTGATGGTGACCAGATACTCTTTGGTTGAATCATCCTCTGCGGTCACTGTGTATTTCACCGGTGTCGTTCTGCTGTTGGTAAAATCTACCGCCTTACCGCTCTCCGGGTTCACCGAAGCGTTGCTGTCTGTAGCTTTGATGGTCGGAGCAATGGTCTTTAATTCCGTACCGTAAGGCACAATGAGAGAAATCTTACCTTCTTTTTCCTCAAGCACCGTATCGCCCACCTGCTTCTCTACGGTAAATTCTGTAATCTGTTTGGTCCGGCTTTCGCCCACCGCTTTCACAAGAACGTCTCCTGCTGCCGGCAAATCCTTCGCAAATTTGATGGATGCCGTATCTTTCTCCTTGTCCGGAGTATAAGTATAATCCGTTCCATCTGTAAGAGTGTGGCTGATGCCGTCTTCGGTTACGGTAATCGTCACCTTCCTTTGTACACTGTAGCCTTCTTCTGCTGTCAAAGTCACTTCAAGCGGCTGCTTCAGCTCCATCTTTTCCGGCTGCTGATCGGCTGTCATATAGGTCAGATCGTAATCCACCTTATACGATGGAATCTGTACGGTCACCTCATATTCCTGAGTGTCACCATTTTCTGCTGTCACGGTATAAATCACCGGATTTTTCACAGAATCACTAAAGTCTGACACTGCTCCGGAAATCGGACTAACCGTTGCATTGCTGTTTGACGCAAGCGTCACTACCGGCTTTAATTCTGCCAGTTTGGTTTGATAAGGCATTTCAATCGCGATGGTGTGATTCTCCTGGTCTAAGACCGTGTCACCCACCTGATTGTCAATGGCAAACTCTGTGATGCTCTTTTCGATGTTCAGTGCCTTCAAGGTAATCTGAACCGCTCCTGTCACCTGTTTGATGGTAATCGTTCCTGTAGCCCGGTCTTTGTCCACCGTATACGTATAATCGGTTCCGGCCACCAAAACTTTCTCCGTCAGTTTTAAATCCTTCATGGTCACTTTCAGGTTATCGGTGTCCGTCTGAGGCGGTATGGTAAAGCCTGTTTTCGCTGTCAAAACTACGTTCAGTTCTTCATGCAGGTTTACCTTCTCCTTGCGGGCGGCATTTGCCACATTGGTCAGCGTATAGCCTACCCCGTAGGACGGAATCTTTACGGTTACATCATATTTCTGAGTGCTGCCGTCTTCTGCGGTTACGGTGTAGACTACCGGAGTCTTCTCCGAGTTACTAAAGTCTGTTACCGCTCCGCTGGCCGGTACCACCTTGGCATCCGGACTCGGAGTTACCGTTGGCTTAATCGTCTTTAAATCTGTACCATGAGGCATCTGCACCTCAATGGTGTGTTCCTTTTCATCAATCACGGTAACGCCTACCTGCTTATCCACCGCAAATGCAGTGATTGCTTTTCGCTGATTCAATGCTTTTACCGTAATTGATACATCACCGGTTACCTTTCCTGCCGCAATCTTAAGCGTTGCAGTGGATGGACTGGCAAGCGTAATCTTGTACTCATAATCGCTTCCCGCTGTCAGAGTTTTTGCCGTATCGTTCGCATCCTTCATCGTTACCACTAAGTTCTTGGTATCGGTCACTGCCGGCATACCATATTCACTCTTTGCCACCAGCGTCAAATCAAGCGGCTGGTGAAGGGCAACGGTCTTCTGGGTCAGGGATGTCACGGTCTGGTTGGTCAGTGTGGATTCCAGCTTGTAGGATGGAATCTTTACCGTCACTTCATATTTCTGAGTGTCACCATTTTCTGCTGTCACGGTGTAGATCACCGGATTCTTTACCGAATCACTAAAATCTTTTGCGTCCTTCGAAGCCGGGCTAACGGTCGCTTTGCTGTCTTTCGTGAGCGTAACCACCGGCTGCAGTGCGGTCAGAGCCGTTCCATAAGGCATCTCAACGACAATCGTATACGCGTTCTGGTTGATTACGGTCTCTCCAATCTGTTTCTCTACCTGGAAACCTGTAATCTCCTTTGCAGCATGAAGAGCCTTCACGGTAATGGATACAGCACCGGTTACCTTTGCAATCGTGATTGTCGCAGATGCTCTGTCTGTCGCCGGTGTATAGGTATAACCGGTTCCTGCTGTCAGAGGTACAGCTACCTTCTTCTCGTTCTGCATGGTCACTATCAGATTCTTGGTGTCTGTCACGGCCGGTACTGTAAATCCAGTCTCTGTCTCCAGCTTCACAGAAAGTGTTTCATGCAGTTCTGCGGATGCCTTGCGGCCGGCGTCTGCCTTAATGTTGGGCAGATCATAAGCTACGGCATAGCTTGGAATTGTGACGGTCACCGGATAATCTTTGGTTGTCGTTCCGTCCTCTGCCGTTACCTTGAATACAACGGTATGGTCGGTCGGTGTCTTAAAATCAACCGCTGTTGCGCCGGAGGTTACCTCGTTGTTATTAACGGTAACTTTTGCACCATCACTGACTGTAAAGGTTGGTTGCAAAGCTGCTAAATTTGTCTTCGTCGGCATCTCGATGGTAATCTTGCCATCGCTTACCGTATTACGTACCTGGTTGACAATCGTAAAGTCACTCAGCACTGTGAGCGTATTTACTGCCGTTATGGCAACCTCCACATCGCCTAATACTTTATCCGCCGGAATCGTAATCTTAAATGTTTTGCCTGTTTGACTGGTGGTGAAGTCGTCCTTTTTAAGTACCGTTCCACCAACCTTAACCGTTACGTCCTTCTCTGCTACTATATAGTTTTCGGTCTTCAAATCAAAGGACTGCTTTAATATTTTTTGGCGCTCTACGGTTTTAGGCAGATTGGTTCCGGTCACATTTTTAAGGGTAAAGGAAACTTTGTATTTCGGAATCCTCACCGTCACTGCGTAGGTCTGTGTCGTACCATTTTGCGCGGTTACGGTATAGGTCACGGTATTGTTTGTTGCGTTTTCAAAATCTACTATAGCACCGCTTGCCGGAGATACCGCTGCACCCTTATCTAATGTAATCGTCGGTGCGATGGCTGTTAAATCTGTACCACTCGGCATATCCACCGTTATGGTATGCTTTGTCTGGTCAAGATTCAGGTTCTCACCGTTTGCTATAGTGAAGTCTGTAATCTTCTTGAGATCACTGAGTGCTTTTACCGTAATACTTACATCACCGGTTACCTTTGCAATCGTGATTGTCGCAGATGCCTTGTCTGTCGCCGGTGTATAGGTATAACCGGTTCCTGCTGTCAGAGGTACAGCTACCTTCTCCTCGTTCTGCATGGTCACTATCAGATTCGTGGAGTCTGTCGCGGCCGGTACTGTAAATCCGGTCTCTGTCTCCAGCTTCACAGAAAGTGTTTCATGCAGTTCTGCGGATGCCTTGCGGCCGGCGTCTGCCTTAATGTTAGCCAGATCATAGCCTACGGCATAGCTTGGAACTGTGACGGTCACCGGATAATCTTTGGTTGTCGTTCCGTCCTCTGCCGTTACCTTGAATACCAGGGTATTGTTAGCCGCTGCCTTAAAATCAAGCGATGTTGTGTCGGAGGTCACCTCGTTGTTATTAACGGTAACTTTTGCACCACCACTGACTGTAAAGATTGGTTTCAAAGCTGCTAAATTTGTCTTCGCCGGCATCTCGATAGTAATCTTGCCATCGCTTACCGTATTGCGCACCTGGTTTTCAATCTTAAAATCCGTCAGTTCGGCTGCCGTGTTGTATGCCTTTGGTGTAATGGTAACGTTCCCCCCTGCCGACAATACGGTCAGCGTAGAGACTTTTGTGGTTGAATCGTATGTAAATGCATACTTGTCTTTTATGCCTGCGGTTGTCACCGTATCATTACCAATCTTAATATCTTTCTGTGTATATCCCTTGGCTGCGGTAAAGCTTACGCTGTATTCTTCCTCCCAGTCTACTGATTTTGGATTCTTCTCATCCGGTATGATGTTAGTTGCGGTATTATACTTAACAGTATATGTTCTAATGGAGGCTGTCGCAGTATAGGTCGCTGTCTTCAGTTTATCTTCGGACACTACTGTAAATGTAATCTCAGCATCTTTGTCAAAATCATAAGTTCCTGTCCAATACTCAACCCCCTCTATGGTCTTCTTCGTCACTTCTCCTGAATCAGAGGTAACTGTGGCTCCCGTACTTACCTTAATCTTAATCGGAAGGTTTTTTATCCATTCCCCATGATCATTCGCCTTTCGGAGCGCATGCCATAAGGTGAGTCCCATTTTAAGGTTCGCCTCATTCTTCTTGTCGATGGTACCCGTTGTATTGCCACCACCTATAAAATTGGTTTCATATTCCAGTATCTCACATTCTGTACCGATCGACGGCTTTACTGTAATCTTTGTTCTGGCACTTTCCGGGCCGCCTGTGATCAGTGCGCTCAGCCAGTATTCCTGCTGGGCCGTAGGCGCGGTGGTGTAGGTAAGTGTAACCGTACTGCCGGATACACTAAGGGCTGGCTCGGTTACCTTGCTTCCCGCTGTCTCTGCTGTATATAGCCAATAGCTGTCTGCTGGTCCGTTGGTCAGTTTGAATGTCGCTGTTTTTGCTGTCTTATCCGGCATCTCATATGTGGCTGTCGAAAGTGTCGGTGGTGCTGCAACGGTCTGCTTTGGAAGTTTTGAGTTCTGCTTTACAGTAGATGGTAACTTTAACAGAATCGGCAGCTCACATTCGGCTCCCAGTTTTCCATTCGGAATTGACCAAGTCTCCGACCCCGACATACCAAGCCAGGTAATCCAATCCTGATCCGTTCCGATTGCCAAATCCACACCATTTCCATCTGTCTCTTTACCCCCTGTTACACCTGCTCCATTAATTATCATATCGTTTCTGGCGCGGTTATTAGACAGGTTCTTTGAGGTAGAATCACCTCCGAGGATTCTTCCGACTTTAGGCTTTTCTGCACCTGTTCCTTCTATCGTTGTTCCCAGTGCTACGCTGTCTTTAATACTATCCGTGACAGAGTTATTAATTACACCTGCAATGCCACCTGCATTGACTGTCTTTGGAGCTGTTACATCCCACGAAACAGTTCCTGTGCTATAGCATTTCTCCAGTGTTGCGTAGCCCAAGCTTCCGGCAATTCCTCCGACGCTTGGTAAATCCCAGTCTTCACCCATATGGCCATTTGCACTGACCATACCGGTCTGATAACAGTTGGAAATCGTTACCAGCATATTACTGGCTCCTTTTG
Organism: Lachnospiraceae bacterium; assembly: GCA_028693165.1. GTDB lineage: Bacteria > Bacillota > Clostridia > Lachnospirales > Lachnospiraceae > Brotaphodocola. Next base: position 62,042 of record JAQUVX010000022.1, read on the forward strand.
CATTTCCAACGATACCTCCTACACTGTTCCGCGGCTCCGCCGTGCTCGTGCTTGTATCGCTGCTTTGACTGACTGACGCAGTATTGACACATTTTGTAATATTGCTGCCCTTTGTAGCTTGTCCAGCGATTCCTCCGACACAGTTCGCTGCACTGACTGCGCCTTCATTTACGCAGTATTGGATTGTCGTACTATAGGTGGTATCTCCAACGATTCCTCCTGCATATAGCATACCAGTAACGGCAGCCTCATTAACACAGTTCTTAATCTGATATTCAAGCGTACCGGCGATTCCACCGGCATACATGGCATCGCTTATTTTGCTTTTACCGGTAACCTGACAATTGTCCACTGAGCCCTTGGCATTTCCGGCAATAGCTCCCGCATTCGCTCCACCGCGGATTGTGACATTGTGCATAATTAGATTATTAACCTGACCTTGATCACCAAAGACTGCAAACAGACCATTGTTAACACTGGTACCGTCGATGATGCTTGTTAGATTTGATATCGTATGATTCTGTCCATCCAACTGTCCATCCAGTATTCCTACAAAGGCTCCTCCTCCTTCTCCTGCAATAATTGGAGTCCAGTTTCCGTTTTCCGTATCTTCATCACTATCCAATCCGGCTAAATCAATGTCTGCATCCAGATAGATTGTCTTTCCAGGGAATGGGACCCCAGATTTAATATTTAATTCCGCAGGTACCGTCCCGCTGACAAGCCGGGCAAATGCATAGAGTTCACCTGCATCCTTAATATGGAATTCCGTAGCACCTGGATTCTGGAGATACCAGGCATAATCTGCCATTGCCGGATTTATCTCAACCTTAGCATACTTTGCCGTGTGCCAGAAGGCATTCGGGTTTGTGATTAATTGTAAGTCGCCTTTTTCACCCGCCCTTATCGTGCTGCCTGCTGCCAGAGTAGGCCTTACGGAAAGAGCCTGTCCAACGCTGCTATCACAACCAGCCAGAAGTTTTCCCCCGTCCATCTGAATCTGGGTCTCAACAATTATGCCTGCTACATTGTAGCCACTGTTATAAGCATCTGTTTGGGCATCTACATCTCCGTCTTTTATAATGACGGCTTTTGCTTTCAAACCTGCGCTGTTTCTACCACCCTGTCCAAATCCCGTTACCTTGCCGCTCTCAATGGTTAATATGCCGCCGGCAGCAATGCCGACGCTGTAGGCTTCCTTACCTGTACCACTAATAGAACCTCCCTTGGATTCGAGAGAACCTGTTCCTGAAATCTTTATGTTGCCCTGAGCAAAGATTCCATAGGTTGACCAATCTGGATCATACGTTCCGGGCGCAATAACCGTATTCGTACCGGATATTTCCAGGTTAAGATCCCCTGATGCATAAATTCCCACTTTGGCTGACGCACCATTCACAGATTGATTACTGTACTTGGCGGTGCCTATCTCAACATCTTTTAAAGTAAGTGTATTGGTTGCCGGGTCGTAGGAAACCTTTTGATCCCCCAACACATCCCCAAGGTTACTCTCCGTAATAACAACTCCACCCACATTGACTGGGTACACCATCGATTTCGGTATAGATGGGGTCTGATCTCCACCTAAATCCCTAAGAGTTGGCAGCGTTGTATTTGATGCAATATTCCATACGCTTGTATCAAATCCATTCCAACCGCAGTCAACCGTGGCTGGTGGTGTTACGGTACAGTCTTCTCCGCTCCGGGTATCCTGGTCAAGCGAACTGTCTAACTTCTGAGTTTTAGGCGTTACAAGAAGCATATCACTTCGCCCATAGGAATTGGTTGTCGGTTTATGCTTGCCAGATGTATCCGTGTTTTCAGCGGCAAACACCCTTCCACGACGTGACGTCGCATATTGGCTGGTTGAACCAATCTCGACCTTTGCTCCTAAAGAGCGCACATTTTTCAGCACATATGGCTCCTGGGAACTAATTCCTCCTGCATGGCTCGAATCCGATGTCGCTGTGATATCTCCAGTATTATAGCAGCTTTCAATCGTTCCCTGAGTACAGTATCCGGCGATTCCTCCGGCCTGTGCATTACCGGTTCCGCCTGCAATGATAGTTCCTTCGTTATAGCAGTTGCTTATTCTATGATTGCGATCATTGGTTGCTATCTCTCCGACGATTCCTGCGACAAAGCTTTGATCCCTGTCGGAGGGGTTATTGGTTACCGTAGCCCGATTGTAACAGCGGGAAACGGACGCATCTGACGTTGAAGTTGAAGTGTCAGTGTCATTCCCAAGTTTTCCCACAATACCGCCAGCAGCAGTGCCTCCGCCATCAATAATGGTATCGGCATCGGTATAGCAGCCGCTTATATCTCCCTCACAATATCCCGCAATTCCGCCTGTGAAAATTGCAGTGGTTGCATCTTCTGGGCCCTGTCCCGATTTTATATAGCTGTTTTGGATTCCGACATTCTTTACCTCTGCCCCCTGTCCCACGTAGCCAAATAAACCCTGGCAGGCAGGTCCCTCTGCTGCGGCACTTATCGTACTGCAAAGTCCAATAACTGCAAATCCCTGTCCATCAAAATGTCCATTGAATGGCATTGACTTTTTTTTCTCAGCGCTATCATAGTCATTGTAGTAATAGTAATACCCTATCGGCATCGTCCACGTTGCGTTTCCAGACGGTGATGTCGGGACAAAATTTTCGTTAATGGTAATGTCGTTCATCATCTTGTAATACGCGCTTGCATATTGAGCGTTGCCATCATTGACCTCTCGCGCCAAGACATTCAAATCTTCCACCGATGAAATCTGATACGGATTCTCCTCCGTTCCAGCTCCAGTCAACAATACACTCGCTCCGCCTACCAGCACCTTCACCACCGGCTCCGGCTGACAGGAGTAGTTTTCATCCAACTCTGCCGTAAACACGTACTCCCCGGTCAGCGGCCAGCTTAAGGTTTCGTCCTCCTGCTCGGTCTGCACATATTCTGCACAGCTCCAACTGGCAATTTCCACCGTAGCTTCTTTAATCTCTGTATCTTCGATATCTTCTGCATCTTCGATATCCGCTGCATCGTCCCGCTCTACTTCCGCCAGAATCTCCTTCGGAAGCATAGATACCACGGTATCGAAATCGGCCTGCATGTCCTTGTTGACACCAATCAGGGCAAGGTGCCCTTCATTTAAATAATTCTCCGGGTCCACAAATTCCCAGGACAGAATTCTCATGCGTTTAGACGCATTGCTGTCCGTGGCCAAAATCTCCTCTGCATTGCTGTCTGTCGCCAGATCTGCATCGTCTTCTGCATCCTCTTCTGCTTCTTCCGCATCCTCTGACTCCGCAATCGTTACCACGATCTCCGGCACGTTCGCTTCACTCACGTCATAGACTTCATCAAAGACGGGCGTGAAGATATACTCGCTCCCCGCCTCAGCATCTTCGGAATCATCGTACAACGGATCAGACTCCCAGCGCTTTACCTTGATATCAAGCAGATCTGCATCAGAAGGAGAAGCCGTGTTCTGACTCGCCTTAAGTTTCTTTGGAAGATCCAATCTGCTCATGGAGGTTCCTGCTGCCACCTCCTGTGCCGCAGTCTTCTCTGCCAGCTCTTCAAATGACATGAGCGTAATCGTCTCCAGCTCCTCCACGGAGGCCGCAGCCGCTCCCTTCTGTGCCATTATACTTTGGGGACACATTCCCACCAGCATGCACATCGTCAAAACCCATGCTATCTTTCTTCGCAAAATATTCCTTCTTTTCCCTAACATCTCCCTGCCTCCTTTATCTTTTGCCAATACCGATAGATAAGGAGATACTCTTCCGCATCTCCTTTCTTAGTCATTATTGTATCAAATAAGATAATATTTGTAATAAATTAGTAGAAATCTTATCACTTTCTTACACATTTTTCTCGCACTATACTGCTTTGATATGATATACTATGAATACTTGAAGAGAATGCATATATATGAGGAGACCTGGCTATGGATTACCTGCTTTTTGTAGATGATGATGCATCATTTTTGCGGATTAACCGCACCTATTTTGAGAAACGGGGATACACGGTATTCACAGCAGTCAACCGGGCAGAGCTGGAGCACGTTCTTCACAGCCAGCCGGTGGACTGTATCATATTGGACATTATGATTCCGGGCGAGGGCAATGACGGCTATTCCCTCTGCCGCCTGGTCAAGCAGACTTCCGCTGCGCCGGTCATTTTTCTCAGCAGCCTTACGGAAAAGGATTTCATATATCGGGGCTTCAATCTGGGCGCGGAAGATTATATTACCAAGCCCTACGACCTCAAGGAGCTGGAGCTTCGCATTCGCGCCCGGATCGCACAACAGCGGGGAGTGCAGCGGCATGCAGACACCATCTCCTATTCGCCGCTCGCCATCGATATCGGGGCGCGCAAGGCATTGGTCCGCGGAACACCCATTTCTCTGACCGCCCACGAATTTGACATCCTTTTGCTTCTGGCGCGCTCCCCCAGAACCGTATATTCCCTGGAATCCATCTATCGGGAGATCTGGAAACTGCCGGATTTGAACAATGCCCAGACTGTCCGGGTTCACCTGGCACGTATGCGGCACAAGCTGGAGCAGGCCTGCCCCGAATACCGTTTTATTCACGTTGTCTGGGGGAAAGGATTTCTGTTTGAACAAAAAAAGAAAGAGACCGATTAAAGTCTCTTCCTTAGAAATCCTCGTTTCAGAAGTATACAGATGAATGAGATCACAAGCAAGGTAATAGCCGCCGCTTCTGCGGTACGATCCCCGTTCTCACTCTGTGGAGAGAGCGACAGGTTCGTCTGCACCGCTTCTACCTCCGATGAATCGCTGATCCCGGCGGTATCATCAGCGGCATTGACAGCCTCCGCCTCCGCGGATGCATTGGCCGAACCACTCAGGCGCTCGTCCACCATGGAAGATTCCGTGAGACCGTTCTTTGCGCCGACACCATCGTCAGTGCCATTGGCAGCCGCGGTACCACTGGCACCGCCAGCTTGGAGCCGATCGGATTCGCTTCCGAAATCCGTGGCAGAGTCATCCTGATACGCCGGATCTTCTGCACCGTCTCCGCGGTTTCGTATCCATACCTTGCCGCCCTTTGACGTTTGCGATGTGCCATCCGTATTCGAAGAAGCCGCTGCATTCGCCGCATCAGAGGAACCGCCAGCTGCCGAGCTGCTGCCGGAACTGCCTGTGTCGTAGGAGCCGCCGGAACTGCCGAAGTAACGGTCGCTGGTTCCCTGACCGCCGCCTCCGCGATTTCCGTCGTAGGAGCCGTCATCTTCCGTATCCGGGAGCATATCCTTGGCCCGGTTGGACAGCCTGATCACGTTGGAGATCCCTGGCTTCTCTGATCCACGCACCTCTGCTTTCAGCCAAATGGTGCTGTTTTTCTCCATCTCGCTGCGGCAGACCACGTACTGCCGGTTCCCGGCTGCGTTGAGATGGATGGTATCTTCATCCCAGAAGTTATAATGCCAGACATCTCCGGCTGTGCTTTGCCAGCCGACGCGGGAGAAGTCTTTCCCGTCAGTGCTTTTCCAGATGGAGATCTCGGTGGGATGCACCTTGAATGCCGGGATTGACAGACGGATGGTCGCCTGGCGGGTCTTCTCGCTGTAGGATACCATATATCCGGACAGCTCCCAAGCCTGCTCCTCTTCACCGGCGCTGCTTTCGTCCGATGCGGAACTGCTCTCACTCGGTGCGGTGCTGCCATCGCCCGGTGCGGCGCTGCTCTCACTCGGTGCAATGCCACCATCGCCCGGTGAGGTGATATCATCGCCCGGCGCGGCACTGCTCTCCGGCGGATTCTGGTCGACCTTGTCCTCCTGCTTTACCACGCAATCCATGATAAAACCGGATGACTGGCGAAGCGTTCCGCCCGCAAGCACCGTGACACCGGTCGTATCCCTTGCACCATAGATGCCGCCAGACTTCAGCTCCAATACACCGCCAGCCTCCACACGAACCAGCTCGCCCGGTCCGCTGATCGAACAGCCCGGATTGTTGATCGTCAGCACGCCGCCTCGCCGGATGATGATCGGTTCCGTGATGGCGCCGATGATCTTCTCGCCGGTCCCCGGCCCCAGCACCACGACGGTGTCGATCACCAGAGGCTTCGTCAGCTTGCAGAACTCAAACCCACTGAGGGTATTTTTATACCAGTCAAGCAGCTCACTGCTATCGCCTACCGGAACGATTGGCTCTATCATCGACGCCTGTGCCGGTATCCGTGCTGTTTTCCACAGCCCCATGACCGGCGCACACAGAAGCGTCATAATCAGGAGTATACCTGCACTCCTCTTAATCCATTGTTTACACCACATAATATTCACTCGCCTTAGAATTATGTACAGAAAGGATTCTGCCATGAAACCTGTTAAAAAACACTCTGTTATCTGGATCCTGATTGCTGCCTCTCTGATGTTTCTTTCGCTGTCGGAGCTGCTTGGCTGGCTGTACCAACATGATAACAAATACGCCGCCGGTCCTCCCTACGGAGAAGACGGAGTGCTGACCTGTACTGCCGAAGATCTTGGCCGCCCCCTGTTCCTGATCGACGGCTGGGAATTCTACCCGGATGCCGCCTACACGCCGGAAGACTTTGCCCGCAACCGCACTGTGGCTCCGTCCTACACCTTCATCGGACAATACTCCTCCTACGCCTTTACCCACAAGGACAGCCTGTTTGCCGTCTCTCCGTTCGGCGTCGCAACCTATCGTCTGCGCGTCCGCATGAACGGTGATCCTGTCGCTGTTTCCTTAAAGATCCCGGAGGTCTTTACCAACTATCAGCTCTGGATCAACGGCACACCCGCCAAGGTAGTCTCCGCCCAGACCGATGTCATCCTCGATCAGGAGCTGGAGCTTGTGTGGGTCGTCGAAAACCACAGCCATTATTACAGCGGTCTCTATTATCCGCCGGCTCTGGGAACCCCGGCAGCCATCAGCCGGATCGACTTCCTCCGCACACTTTTTTATGGAGTGCTGTGTATCAGCACCCTGACGCTGGCGGTCTTCTCCCTCGTCCTCTGGATGACTCCGGGCCGGGAACCGCTGTTCTTTCATTTCGGTCTCTTCTGCCTGTTTTTCTGCCTGAGCTGCCTTCATCCGCTGCTCTGGCGGCTTGGGAGGAACAGCACCCTGTCCTATGTCGTGGAGGACACTGCGCGCCTTGCTGTGCTGTCCGAAGCAATCTGGATCAGTATGCTTGCCAGCGGCCTGACCGAGTACCGCCATCTCAGATATACCATGAGGATTCTGCTTCCGGTGGTCTGCGCGATATGCGCCTCCTTCGTTGCTTTCATCATACCATCTTCCGGGCTTTTAATCAATGGGTATGGAGCCTTTATCGAAGCCTGTTATCTGGCCGGCTGGCTGCTGATCTGCGCCTGTGCCGCATACAGTATTTACTGGCATCGGACGGAATTTTGGTTCATTCTTTCCGGTGCGGTATCGCTCGGCGCGGGATTTCTGGTCAATATTTTGAACAACAACCGGTTCGAGCCGATTTGTGGCGGATGGCAGACGGAGTACAGCGGTTTTCTCATGGTTCTCTCCTTTGGCGGACTGATGGTTTGGAAAAATCACTCCGTTCTGCAATTGAATCAGGTTCTTATGACCCAGATGGAGGAGCTGGTAAACGAGCGCACCAGTGAACTGACTGCCGTGTTGAATGAGCGCAAAAATTTCTTCTCCGATATGGCTCACAACCTAAAAGCACCGATCGCTGCCGTCCACGGATTCATCAGTCTGATCCGCGAGGGCAACCTCTACTTAGACGAGGAGCTGGACAGCTATCTGACGCAGATTGAACTGGAGAATCACGAGATCGGACAGCGGGTCAGCTCTCTGAGTGCGCTGAATGCGTATGATCGGATTTCCTCCCCCGTCACCCTGATCTCCATCAACACACTGATGCGCCGCGTGCAGGAAAACAATGAGCCTGACGCCTGTGTGATGGGCATTTACCTTGCCACCGGTTTGCTTGAGGATGAACGGATCTGTGTCCGCGGGCAGTGGGAAAAACTCCTGATTTTATTTGAGAATCTGATCTATAATGCGATCTCGTTCACACCGGAGAACGGACAAATCACCGTTACCCCGTCGCTTCTGCCGGATATCCAAACCGGAGCTTCAGCGAAAACCCGCACGGTTCGGATTCTTGTCAGCGACACCGGCTGCGGCATCGCACCCGAACATCTGCCCCACATTTTTGAACGCTTTTACACCGGACGCGGCGAATCCGGCGGCAGCGGTCTTGGGCTCTATATCGCAAAGATGGTGGTCGAGGAGATGGGCGGCAGCATCCAGGCCGCCACCAGAACCAACGACTCCGGGGAAGCCTGCGGCGCGGTCTTTGAGATTCACCTTCCGGCTATCGTATCCATCACTCCTCTTTCTGCAAATAAAGCATGAGGCGATAGACCTGATCCTCCATATTCATAAACTGATTCGACGGCTGGAGCTGATTCAAAAAATCCAGCCGTTCTTTTTTAATAATATGATAGCCCAGGCGGGTAATGTTGGAAAGGATGGCTGCTTCTTCGAGATTCTGACGCAGCATCGGTGGTACCGGAGAGCGGGCGTGAAATTTTTCATATACCCGGTTTGCGAAGATGCAGCTCGTTCCCGGGTGGGTATAGGCATCCGCCAGCTCCAGCGCAAATGCCTTTTTGCACCATGCGAGGTCGGTGGTCGCTCCGAAATCAATGAGCTGATCCACCGAGTTCTTTTTGATCGGTATGTTTTCAAAATTGCAGCAAATCAAAATGATATTTTTGCGGCAGGAACAATTCTGCAAAGCTTTTTGCAGAAATAAATGACGGCGGATGTCACAGTCAACGGCGATATACAGCGCATCATCCGGTATCATCTCATAAGTGCCGCGCAGGAAAAAGCCAAAACCGCTCCCAAGCTCCAGTATGACCTTCATCTTGCAGGGACTCTGGTAGAGATAGGGCTTCATCCATTTTACATTTTGAAGGATGGACAGCATCAGGTTCGGATCCGCTTCGGTAATGAAGTTATCATAAGAAGAATAGCTGTTTAAAATCTCCTCCGTCGAGTCCGCAATCAGGATTCCATCCTTTACCTGCAGGGAATAGCCGCAGTCCGGGCAGGTAAATTCGCCAGTGATAACCATGCCCATATCAATTCGGTTGCTTTGTAAAAGCAGATGTGACTGGCAGTGCGGACATGCCAGCAGGGGAAGGAGGCTGAGACTAATTCCCATCGCGGTCTGCCTGGCGGGCGGCCGGCTGGAAAAACTTTCTAATTTTTCTTCTATAAAATTCCTTGCACGGTTCAATCGGTCGATGGACGCTGTGATCTCCTCGTGCTTCTTTGAAAAAATCCCCCAGTATTTATCGATCTGCTCACTTAAGGCATATTTGCTGATTTGCTCGGATAATATAAGAAATTTGATTTCCTGAAGCGAGAAACCGACTTCTTTTAACAGCATAATATTGAGAAAATCCGTGGAGCACTGCTGGTCAAACTGATAGTGATATCCATCCTTAATTGGAACCAGCAGTCCTTCATTCACATAAAAACGCACCGTGTCAATACTGACATGATGCAGTCTGGAAAATTCGCCAATCTTCATAAAAATCTCCATTCATCCGTTGTGAAATGGTATCAAATCGGATGTTTGACACCCTAAAGTCTCAAAAGCCTTGCCAGGCTTATTTTTTTATGTCAAATATATTTTTATATCTTGCGTACTGTCGTACTATGTGATATACTTTAGATAGTTAGATACTATATA
>JAQUVX010000037.1 GCA_028693165.1 Lachnospiraceae bacterium
TATCTAAGCGTTGACCCGTGTAAATGACTATATTTTTTCTTGGTCAAAACTTGGTCAACCTTATATCAAAAACCTTGGAAGTACTGATTTTACTGGCTTTATTTATCCAGGCTTTTCATCGTCGGGAACAGCAAAACATCGCGGATCGCCGGTGAATTTGTGAGCAGCATCACCAGACGGTCGATTCCATACCCGATACCACCTGTCGGCGGCATACCGATCTCCAGAGCATTCAGGAAATCTTCATCGGTGGTGTTCGCCTCCTCATCTCCTGCTGCCAGTGCAGCCTCCTGCGCTTTGAAACGCTCGCGCTGGTCGATCGGATCATTTAACTCGGAATATGCGTTGCACATCTCACGACCGTAGATAAAGAGCTCAAAACGCTCCACGTATCGCGGGTCGGACGGTTTTCTCTTGGTCAGCGGGGATACGTCAACCGGATGATCCATGACGAACGTCGGCTGGATCAGATGCTCCTCTACAAACTCCTCGAAGAACAGGTTGATGATATCGCCCCGGGTGTGACGCTCCTCAAACTCGACATGCTTTTCTTTCGCGATGGCCTTCGCCTCCTCGGTGGTCTCGATGGTATCGAAATCAACCTCTGCATACTTCTTGACCGCCTCAACCATCGTGATGCGCTCAAATGGCTTGCCAAGATCGATCATGGCCTCTGCATAAGGAATCTCGGTCGTGCCGCAGACAACCTCTGCCAGATGGCGGAACATGTTCTCAGTCAGATCCATCATGCCGTAGTAATCGGTATAAGCTTGGTACAGCTCCATCAGGGTGAATTCCGGATTGTGGCGGGTGTCGACACCCTCATTGCGGAATACACGGCCGATCTCGTAGACACGCTCCATGCCGCCGACAATCAGTCGCTTCAGGTATAATTCCAGAGAGATCCGGAGCTTTACGTCCTCATCCAGTGCATTGTAATGGGTCTCGAACGGTCTTGCCGCCGCACCGCCGGCATTGGATACCAGCATCGGAGTCTCGACCTCCATGAAGCCCTGGCCGTCCAGGAACTTACGGATCTCGGAAATGATTCTGGAACGCTTTACAAAGGTCGTCTTAACCTCTTCATTCATGATCAGATCCACGTAGCGCTGACGATAACGCATATCGGTGTTGGTCAGGCCATGGTACTTCTCCGGAAGGATCTGCAGGCTCTTGGAAAGCAGCTCAACAGAATGTGCATGGATGGAGATCTCCCCCATCTTGGTGGTGAATACAAGGCCCTTGATGCCTACGATATCGCCAATATCCATGCGCTTGAATGCCTTATAGGAATCCTCGCCCAGATCATCTCTTGCCACGTAGCACTGAATATTGCCCTTTAAATCCTGCACGTTGCAGAAGGAAGCCTTCCCCATCACACGCTTGGACATCATGCGTCCTGCGATCGATACTTCTTTGCCTTCCCACTCGCTGTAGTTGTCCTTGATATCCGTGCTGTGCACGGTTACGTCATATTTTGTAATCTGGAACGGGTCGCTGCCTGCTTCCTGAAGTTCTGCCAGTTTCTCACGGCGAACCTTCAGCAACTGGTGTAAATCCGGCTCCTGATTCTGCTTTGCATTCTGCTGCTTTGCGTTCTGCTGCTCTGCCATCTTCTATTCTACTCCTTCTTCTGTTTTATCATGGCTGATCCCCTGCGTTCACAGCCTTGTCCTTCTTCTGCCAAAAATCGGAAATATCAGCAGCAGGACATCGCCCGCTGCTGATACCGGATTACTCATTTTTATGACACTCTCTGGATCTCCAGAACCTTGTACTGGATCACGCCAGCCTGCGTTTCAACATCAACCACATCTCCTACCGACCTGCCAAGCAAAGCATGCCCTACCGGTGACTCGTTGGAAATTTTGTTCTGAAGACTGTTTGCCTCTGTGGAACCAACGATACGGAATTCCACTTCCTCATCAAAATCAACATCATAGACTTTGACCTTGCAGCCAACACTGATCTTATCCAGATCAATCTCATCCTCATCAATGACTTCCGCGTTCTTCAAAAGCTTCTCCAGCTCCTCGATGCGCAGCTCAATGTCACGCTGTTCATCCTTGGCTGCATCGTACTCCGCATTCTCGGACAGATCGCCCTGTTCTCTTGCCTCTTTGATCTTCTGGGCAACTTCCTGTCTGCGATTCACTTTCAGGTGCTGCAGTTCATCCTCGTACTGTTTCAGTCCCGCGTAGGTTAAAATGTGTTTTTTTTCCGCCATGATGCTTATTTCCTTCCTTTTTCCTGTTCCATTACAGTCAAAATGCCAGTGTTCCCCATATCACACTGGACTTTTTGCCTGCTGCATTCACAGTATTATATCCTAAACCCCACCAGTTGTCAAGAACCGGCAGACCCCGGACAGCTTCCATTTTTACGCTAAATCATCTGCTTTCCGCGCAGCATTGTCTCCAGCTCCGCCATGGTTTCCAATTCGTTGCATTCCCGCCGAATTGCAGCAGAATGCGGCAGGCCTGCCGTATACCACGCAATATGCTTGCGCATCTCCTTCATACCGATATCCTCGCCCTTCAGCTCCGTCTGCAGCCGCGCATGGCGAAGCATCATCTGGCCAACCTCGTGTGCATCCGGCACCGGAAGCACCTCTCCCGTCTCCAGATAATGGTTGATCCGCTTAAAGATCCAGGGATTGCCCCGCGCGCCCCGCGCGATCATGAGTCCGTCACACCCCGTCTCCTCAAGCATCCGCTTCGCATCCTGAGGGGTAAAGATATCACCGTTTCCGATGACGGGAATCGAAACCGCCTCCTTTACCTGGCGAATGATGTCCCAGTCCGCTTTCCCGGAGTAGAACTGTTCCCGCGTCCGGCCATGCACTGCAACCGCTGACACACCGCAGCTCTCGGCGATCTTTGCAATCTCCACCGCATTGACGCAGGTCTCGTTAAAGCCCTTGCGGAATTTGACCGTCACCGGTTTTTTGACTTTCTTTACTATAGAAGAAAGCAGTCGTTCCACCAGCTTCGGATTCTTCATCAGCGCGGAACCCTCTCCGTTGTTCACGACCTTCGGTACCGGACAGCCCATATTCAAATCAATCAGGTCATACGGACCATCCTCGATCTGATGCGCCATATCGCTCACGATCTCCGGATCTGAGCCGAACAGCTGCACCGCGATCGGGCGTTCCTCCGGTGCAACCTCCAAAAGCGCTTTCGTATTCCGGTTCCGATAGAGGATCGCCTTGGCACTGACCATCTCGGTGCAGAGCAGACCGCATCCCTGCTCCCTGCACAGGATACGAAAGCACTGATCCGTCACGCCGGCCATCGGTGCCAGTATCAGATTATTCTCCAGTTCCACATTTCCTATCCGCAGCTTCATGAATCCTGCTCCTCAACGCTCTCGCCCAGATAGAACACCCGGTAGTAAAGCTCCAGCGCTTCCAAAAGCTCCTGCCCCTGCTCCCGAAACTGTTTGATCTTTAAGTCCGCTCCGATCTCGTCGTAGTAACCGTCATACTCGGTGGTGCTGTGCTTAAATTCCAGCGTACCGTCCTCCGTAAACTCCATCGTCAGGATTCCGCCGCACTCTTCCGTAAACCACACGCACATAACCTGCAACTGCCGCTTGATGGCATCCGGCAGCCCATCAAATTCTTCATTAAAATAATATTTGCGTTCATAGCCATTAGAACCGCAAAGTACCATATTTCCATCCTGTCCTGTCATGAATCTTCCTCTCCTGTGCCGCTTCGCAGTCGGGCAAAAGGGCAACAAATGCCCGGCGCTTGATGCACCGGGCAATATGATCCTCTCAATTGAATCTCAAAATCAACGAACCAGCATCTTTGCGATCTCGAACTGATCTTCCGGGATATCCTTCTTCATCTGCAATGCTTCCTGAATATCAAAATCCACATACTCGCCATGCTTGTAAGCCACCAGACGGTTGCTCTTGCCATTGCACAGAAGCTCTGCTGCCTTGGCGCCCATGATGGATGCGTAGACACGGTCCTTACAGGTCGGCGTGCCGCCTCGCTGCATGTGGCCCAAGATCGTCGCACGGGTTTCAATCCCGGTCGCCGCCTCGATTCTCCGCGCCATGGAGGAAGAATGTCCGATTCCCTCCGCATTGATGATGATGTTGTGTTTCTTGCCGCTCTTGCGGTTCTCAATGATCCGGTTGATCAATGCCTGCTCATCACCGTTGTAACGCTCCGGAAGCAGAATATCCTCTGCGCCGTTGGCGATGCCGCACCACAGTGCGATGTATCCGGCATTCCGTCCCATAACCTCGATGATACTGCAGCGCTCATGAGAAGTAGACGTATCACGTACCTTATCAATCGCCTCCATCGCGGTATTCACTGCGGTATCAAAACCGATCGTGTAATCCGTACACGCGATATCCAGATCGATGGTTCCCGGTACACCGATGGTGTTGATTCCCAGCGCAGCCAGCTTTCCTGCACCACGGAAAGAACCGTCTCCTCCGATTACAACGATCCCGTCAATGCCATGCTTACGGCACACATCCGCACCTGCCTGCTGTCCTTCCGGAGTCGTAAATTCCATACACCTTGCTGTATACAGGATTGTTCCGCCGCGGTAAATAATGTTGGACACGTCGGTACTGCTCATATCCACAATCTCTTCCTGCAAAAGTCCCGCATATCCACGCATAATTCCTTTTACTTTCAGTCCTTTGTGAATCGCTGTGCGGACCACCGCACGAATGGCTGCGTTCATGCCCGGCGCATCTCCGCCGCTTGTTAAAACACCAATTGTTTTCACCTGCTTTGCCATAGCTGTCTCCTCCTGCTACTCAGTCGGCTCACTCTCGTCCGATATTCGTCCTGTTCTTTTTACAATACAATGAGTATTCTAAAACATTTTTTCTATCTTTTCAATCCCTTTTCTACAACTTTGACATTATTTTCACCAACTAGTGCCTGAAGGGTATCTAACATTGGTTTATTTGCACATACTTTCCAGTTTGCCGGCAGCACTTTCTTCGCCCGCTCCTTCTCCAGATAGATGACAACCACATCATTGCCCTCCGCCATCCGCAGGGCATCCAACACCTGCTGCTGTGTCTCACTGTATGCGTCCTTGTCCGGGAATTTGATCCACAGCTCCTTTGGAACCGCCTCAAACGGGATCACCTGCTCGCAGATCAGCTTCCCCACCGGATCGTCGCCGATGGAAGCACGGCCCTGAATAAATACCTTTGCCTCCTCCACCAGGAGATTTCGCTTGTTCTCATAATCCTTCGGGAACACCAGCACCTCCACGGAACCGACCATATCCTCCACGGTCACAAACGCCATCATCTTGCCGGTCTTGGTGGTCTTTACGACCTTCCCCGCAATCATGCCGCCGATCGTCACATGCGCGCCGTCCGGCACCGGTGCCGAGCCGGTTTCCTCATCCACCACAAAATCCGTGGTCTTCGCCGTGATGCTGTTGTTCCAGAGATTCAAATATTCTTCCAGCGGATGTCCGCTGACGTAAATGCCAAGGATCTCCTTCTCAAAAGCCAGAAGCTCTGCCTTCGGAAATTCCGGAACGTTCGGCATGGTAATCTGGAACTGCTCCTTCTCCTGCTCTCCCGCAAAGTCAAAGAGACTCATCTGGCCGTCCAGCACATTCTTGCGTTCCTTGTTCTTCTGATCCAAAAGCTCCGGCGCAATCATTGTCTTCTGGCGGCGGTTGCCCTGCATGGAATCCAGAGCACCGGATTTGATGAAATTCTCCAGGGTGCGCTTGTTGACTTCCTTATTGCTCATGCGCTCCACAAAATCGTCCATGGAAACATACAGGCCGTTCTGCTCCCGCTCTCTCACGATCGCGTCGACCACATTGCGGCCCACGCTCTTGATCGCGGACAGACCGTAGCGGATCGCATTGCCGGATACGGAAAAGCCGCTCTGCCCTTCATTGATATCCGGCGGCAGGATCTCGATCCCCATCTGGCGGCAGGTCAGAATGTATTCAGACACCTTGCCTGCATTGTCCATCACAGACGTCATCAGCGCCGCCATGAATTCCTTCGGATAATAGTATTTCAAATACGCCGTCTGATATGCAACCACCGCGTAACAGGCCGCATGGGACTTGTTGAACGCATACTTTGCAAAATCAATCATCTCGTCGTAGATGTGATTTGCCGTCTTCTCATCGATGCCGCTGCTGATGCAGCCCTTGACGCCCTCCTCCTCATTGCCGTAGACAAAGTTCTGGCGCTCCTTCTCCATGACGTAGGTTTTCTTCTTGGACATGGCACGGCGCACCAGATCGCTTCGGCCCATGGTATATCCGGCCAGATCACGCACGATCTGCATAACCTGCTCCTGGTAGACGATACAGCCGTAGGTCGGCCCGAGAATCGTCTCCAGCTGCGGACATTCGTAGGTGATCGAAGCCTTGTCATTCTTTCCCTTCAGATAACGCGGAATGAAATCCATCGGGCCCGGACGATACAGGGAAATCCCGGCGATGATGTCCTCCAGATTCTCAGGCTTCAACTCCTTCATAAAGCTCTTCATCCCCGAACTCTCAAGCTGGAAGATTCCATCGCACTTGCCCGTGCCGATGGCTGCCAGAACCTCTTTATCATTGTAATCAATCTGATCCATATCCAGCGTGAGGCTGTAATTTTTCTCCACCTGGGCAACTGCGTTCTGGATGACCGTCAGGGTACGAAGTCCCAGGAAATCCATTTTCAGAAGTCCCAGCTCCTCCAGCGTGGTCATGGTAAACTGTGTGGTAATGGTTCCGTCCGATGCTCTGGACAGCGGCACGAACTCGTCCATGGCTCTCTGACCGATCACGACACCGGCGGCATGCATGGAGGTGTGGCGCGGCAGGCCTTCCAGACGTTTTGCCATGTCGATCAGATATTTGACCTCCTCATCCTGCTGATAGGCTTCCCGCAGATCCGGGCTCTGCTTGAGAGCCTTGTCAAGGGTCATCCCCAGATCCCCCGGAATCATCTTGGCGATGGCATCACAGCGGGCATAGGGCAGATCCAACACGCGGCCCACATCCCGCACGACCCCCTTGGCCGCCAGCGTACCGAAGGTCACGATCTGCACCACCTGCTCCTTGCCGTATTTCTCCACCACGTAATCGATGACCTCCTGCCTCCGCTCGAAGCAGAAGTCGATATCGATATCCGGCATGGACACACGCTCCGGATTCAGGAACCGCTCAAACAGCAGGTCATAGCGGATCGGATCGATGTCTGTGATCTCCAGGCAGTAGGAAACGATGCTGCCTGCCGCCGAACCACGGCCCGGTCCCACCATAATATCGTGTGATTTAGAAAAATTGATAAAGTCCCACACGATCAGGAAATAGTCCACATATCCCATCGTGTGAATGACATTCAGCTCATATTCCAGACGCTTTTGCAGCGTGCCGTCATCCTCCGGATAGCGCTTTGCCATGCCGTCCTGACACAGCTTGTTCAGATAGCTCCAGGAATCGTAGCCCTCCGGCACCTCGAATTTCGGCAGCTTCGTCACGCCGAACTCAATCTCCACGTTACAGCGCTCCGCAATCCTGTGCGTGTTGTCGATGGCCTCCTGCGCGTAGGGAAACAGTGCCCGCATCTCCTCCTCAGATTTGCAGAAATACTGCCCGCCCTCGTAGCGCATCCGGTTCTCATCCGCCACCTTCTTGCCGGTCTGGATGCACAGCAAAATATCATGCGGCTTGGCATCCTCCGCAAGAATATAATGAATATCGTTGGTCGCCACCAGATCCATGGAGAGCTCCCTGCTCATCCGCAGCAGTCCCTGGTTGACCGTTTTCTGTGCCGGAATTCCGTGATCCTGCAGCTCCAGGAAGAAATTCCCCTTCCCGAAGATGTCCTGATAATGAAGTGCGGATTTCTTCGCCTCCTCATACTGCCCGCGCGCCAGACAGCGCTGTACCTCCCCTGCCAGACAGGCACTCAGGGCGATGATTCCCTCATGGTAAGTCTCCAGTACCTCATAGTCCACACGGGGTTTATAATAAAATCCGTCCACATAACCTTTCGACACAATCTTCATCAGATTGTGATAGCCTTCGTCGTTCTCCGCCAACAGCACCAGATGGTAATAGCGGTCCTCGCCGCTGACCGTCTCCCGGTCAAACCGGGAACCAGGTGCCACGTAGACCTCACAGCCGATGATCGGTTTGATTCCGACCTCCTTCGCTGCCCGGTAAAAATCGATCACGCCGTACATCGCACCGTGATCTGTGATCGCCATGCTGTCCATGCCAAGTTCTTTGGCGCGCGCTGCCAGTTCTTTGATCTTACAGGAACCGTCCAGCAGACTGTACTCTGTATGGACGTGTAAATGTGTAAATGCCACCGTCATTCTCCTCTTTATGTCACTCGTTTTTCTCTTACCAGTATAACACACTCCCGGTTTTCTGGGAAGAAAAAAAGAAGCAGCTCCGCGGTTCTTCCCGCCCGGCGCTGCCTCTTCTATCCTCAAAAGGGATGTTTATTTCTCACCCTGCAAATACTTCTCGATGTCGTTGATTGCCACATCCTCGTCACTTCCGTCTGCAGACACGGTAAGCGCCTCTCCTGCACCCATACCAAGAGTCATCATACCCATAATACTCTTCGCATTGACACGTGCATTCTGGTTCTCCACGTAAATCATGCTGTCATACTGACTGGCGATCTGCACCAGCATTGCGACTGGTCTGGCCTCAAGACCGGATGCGAGTCCGATTGTGATTGTCTTTTTTAACATAATTATCCTCCTCATTCCTGCAAACGCAAACTCTGCGTTTATGTGCCTGGATGCTGCTCCCGAAGATGTTCTACCAGATCACTCAGTTTTCTGAGTCGATGGTTGACACCGGATTTTCCAACCGGTGGATCGAGTGCTTCTCCCAGCTCTTTCAGCGTTGCTTCTGGCCTCGACAGCCTGAGCTCTGCAATCTCCTGCAGATTCTCCGGCAGCTTGTCAAAGCCTATGGTATCTCTGATATATGCGATATCCTCCATCTGTTTCACCGCGGCGGAGACAGTCTTGTTGATGTTTGCTGTCTCGCAGTTGACCTGACGGTTCACGCTGCCGCGCATCTCCTTGAGAATACGGATATTCTCCAGTTCCATCAGAGACAAAGGTGCTTCCATCACATTCAGAATATCAACGATCTGACTGCCTTCCTTGATGTACACCACATGGTACCTTTTCCTCAGTACGATCTTGGCATCCAATCCAAAGGAAAGAATCAGTCCCTGCACCTGGGCCGCTTTCGCTTCCGTCGCACAGGCGATCTCAAAATGATAAAACTTCTCCGGGTCACTGATCGAACCGGCCGCCAGAAATGCACCTCTGATAAAGGCTCTCTTACAGCAGTTCTTCATGATGACCACGTTCTGCGCCAGAGATAAATTCTCCTCAATCTCCCCATAGCGATCGAGCAGCTTGGTTGCCTGAAGGATCCGAACTGCATCTGCATTCTTCCTGACCACAACCGTGTAGGTTCGACTTTTGTGATTTCCCACACCCTGGCGAATGGAAACATCATTACTTATATTAAAGGTTTTTTTCAATAATGTAAAGTATTTTCTTGCAACTGCCAGATTTTCCGTATGAATCTTAACACAGTAATGGTTCTGCTCCGAGATTTGAATCCGTCCGCACAGGCTGATAATCGCCGCCATTTCCGCGATCTGGCAATGTCTTGCCGGGCTGAGCTGATGGGACAACTCCTCCTTTACGTTTGAAGAAAATGACATTTCACACCTCTATCTTTTTCGTTTGCTGTCCTGATCGATGTCGCGGTGTTCCATCTTAAGACCGAAGTCCTCCTGGAGACTCAGATGCTGGTACAGCGCATTGGCAATGGTCACGGAGCGGTGCTTGCCGCCCGTGCAGCCGATGGCGATCACCAGCTGATTCTTTCCCTCCAGAACATAATTCGGAATCAGAAAATCCAGCATGTCGTATAATTTTTCCAGAAAGGCCGCCGCCGTCCCGCCGCGATGTACATAGGCCTGAACCTCCGCCTCTTCCCCGGTATGGCTGCGCAGATTCTCCACATAGTAGGGATTTGGCAGAAACCGCACATCAAACACCATATCCGCATCCGCCGGTATCCCGTATTTAAATCCGAAGGACAAAACCGTAATGAACAGATTCCGGTACTTCTGGTTCTCCAAAAAAATCTTTTCGAGTTCCTGGCGCAACTCCTTGGTCAGAAGCTGGCTCGTATCCAGAATATAATCGGCCGCATTCTTTAAGAATTCCAGCCGCTCCCGCTCCAGACGGATTCCGCTGTCCACCCGTCCGCGGCCGGCCAGCGGATGAGAGCGCCTCGTCTCCTTGTAGCGCTTGATCAGAACCTCTTCGCTGGAATCCAGGAACAAAATCTCATAGGGGGTCGCGTGCTGCTTCCAGCCCTCTAAAACCTGCTGAAGCTGCGGCAACTCCTTTCCGCTCCGAATATCGATGCCCAGCGCCACCTGTTCATGGGCCGACGGCTTCTGCATAGCCAGCTCCGCAAACGGCTCCACCAAAAGAATCGGCAGATTGTCCACGCAGTAAAATCCCATATCCTCCAACATCTTCAGGGCGATGGTCTTGCCCGCTCCCGACATTCCTGTCACGATTACCAATCTCACAGTCTTTCCTCCGATGCCACGTTTCTAAAACTCGCCCAGAGTCTTTACCTCCAGTTCGAGCGTCACGCCAAACTGCTCCTGTACCTTTTCCTGCACCTGCCGGCACAGCTCCATGATATCCGCCGCAGTCGCCTCCCCGCGGTTGATCACAAACCCGCAGTGCTTCTCGGACACCTGCGCGCCGCCCACGCAGTAACCGCGCAGTCCCGCATCCTGGATCAGCTTTCCGGCAAAATATCCCTCCGGCCGCTTGAACGTGCTTCCTGCGCTCGGATATTCCAGCGGCTGCTTGCTCTTTCTCTGCTGCGCCAGGTCATCCATCCGCCCGCGGATCTCCGTCTCGTCTCCCGGTGTCAGGGCAAATTTTGCCTCCAGTACCACATAGCCACGACGCAGAATGCAGCTGGTGCGATATCCGAGCTCCAGCTCCGAGGCCGGAAGCGTACGAATCTCCCCCGCCTCTGTCAGAACGGTTACCGCGGTGAGCACCTGCTTCATCTCCGATCCGTAGGCTCCGGCATTCATCACCACGGCTCCGCCGACCGTACCCGGAATTCCTGCTGCAAATTCCAGCCCGGTCAGAGCATGTTCCAGGGCCTGACGCGAGACGGCAGAAAGCAGTGCTCCCGCTCCGGCGCGAATCCTGCTCTCCTCCACGGTGACGCTGCTCCAGGCTTTCCCAAGGGCGATCATCACGCCGCGATAGCCTCCGTCTCCCACCAAAAGGTTGCTTCCATTCCCCAAAATATAATAAGGTTCCTTCTCTGCCCTGCAAAGTTTGAGCACAGCAGAAAGCGCCTGTACATCCTCCGGCTCCACATAATAATCCGCCGGGCCGCCCGTCCGAAAAGTGGTGTGGCGGCTCATCGGCTCATTGATACGAATCTGCTGTGCACCAACGATGCTGCACAGCTTTTCCATTAAATTCTTCATAGACTTCCTCTTTGATTCTGATATTTAAACACCCTTGCCCAGATTGGCCTGCACGCGGTTGTAAAGCTCCTGTGCCGCATTGTAGCCCATCTTCTTCTGACGGTAGTTGACTGCCGCAGACTCCACGATGATCGCCAGGTTCCGGCCCGGACGAATCGGGATATTGTGGCACACGATCTTATTGCCCAAAAACTCCGTATAGCGGTCCTCCAGCCCAAGGCGGTCGTACTCCCGGTCCTTGTCCCAGTCCTCCAGCTTGATGACCATATCGATGTTCTGGGTATCCTTGACGCTCTCGACACCAAACAGTGCCTTCACATCGATGATGCCGATTCCGCGCAGCTCGATAAAATGCTTGGTAATATCCGGTGCACAGCCCACCAGCGTATCGTCGCTGACCTTGCGGATCTCCACTACGTCATCGGTAACCAGACGGTGGCCGCGCTTGATCAGCTCCAGAGCCGCCTCACTCTTGCCGATTCCGCTCTCGCCCATGATCAGCACACCTTCACCGAATACATCCACCAGCACCCCGTGAATGCTGATGCACGGTGCCAGCTTCTCCTTCAGCCAGCGGATCACCTCCGCCATCAGATCGGAGGTACTCTTCTCAGAAACCATACACGGCACCTTGTAGTGGGAGCACAGATCCTGCATATCCTCATCCGGCATCTGTCCGCGGCTGTACAGTACGCAGGGAATCTCGCTGGAGAGCAGACGGTCATACATCTCCACTCTGCGCTCACGGCTCAAGGTCTTAATGTACTCCTGCTCCACATACCCGATGATCTGTACCCGCTCCCGGTCAAAGTGATCGAAAAAGCCGGTCAGCTGCAGCGCCGGACGATTCACATCCGGATGGGACAATACCACCGCATCCGTGTCAATCTCCGGAACAATATTCTTCAAATTCATCTTCTCAATCAATTCTGTAATGGTAACACCGTACATGACTGTTCTCCTTTTGTCTTCACAATGAATTTCATTCTTTTATACTAACATATCCCGCAGCGGTTGTCATCCCGTGTTTTTGGGATCTGCCGCCCGAAAGAACCGGTACACCTGCTCCGCCGCAAGCCGATTCATGCCCTGCACCTGCGCCAGCTCCTCCTGAGACGCCTCCTTGATGGCCTCAAGCGTCTTAAAATGGCGCAGCAGCGCCTTTCTCCTCGTATCGCCAATTCCCGGTACCTCGTCCAGAATCGAGCGCACCTGGTTCTTGCTGCGCAGGCTCCGGTGGTACTCGATGGCAAAGCGGTGCGCCTCATCCTGAATCCGCGTGATCAGCCGGAATCCCTCCGAATGGCGGTCGATGGGTATCTCCACATTCTGATAGTACAGTCCGCGGGTCCGGTGGTTGTCGTCCTTCACCATGCCGCAGACCGGAATATCCAGCTTTAGCTCTTGCAGCACCTCCAGTGCGATATTGACCTGACCGCGGCCGCCGTCCATCATCAGCAGATCCGGGAATCGGGTAAAACTCCCGAACGCGGCATCTCGTTCCTGTTCCTCCATCTGCCCCAGCTCTTCCATTCCGTGGGTGAAGCGCCTCGTCAGCACCTCCTTCATGGAAGCGTAATCATTCGGTCCGATCACCGTGCGGATCCGGAATTTGCGGTAATCACTCCGCTTCGGCTTTCCGTCCTCGTACACGACCATGGAGCCGACCGATTCATAGCCGGAGATATTGGAGATATCAAACGCCTCCATCCGGCGCACCTTCGAAAGCCCCAGCCACTCGGCCACCTGGTTCATGGCACCGATGGTGCGCAGCTCCTCCCGCTTATTCCGGTCATTATCCTGGATCAGAACCATCTTGGCATTCTTGTAGGCCAGCTCCACCAGCCGCTCCTTATCGCCCTTCTTCGGTACCACGATCCGAACCTTCTGCCCCTTGCGCGCGCTGAGCCAGCGCAGGATTACCTCGCTGTCCTCAAGCTCCTCCTGCACCCACAGCTCCTTCGGCAGAAACGGCGTTCCTGCATAGAACTGCTTGACAAAGCTGCTTAAGATCTGACTGTTGTTCTCCGCCGTCGCCACCGACACCCGGAAATGATCCCGCCCGATGAGCTTTCCCTCCCGGACAAAGAACACCTGTACCACTGCGTCCTGATCATCCCGCGCCATGGCGATGATGTCGCGGTCCTCCATACTGCTGCTGGTAATCTTCTGCTTCTGCGCCACCTTCTTCACGCTCTCTAAAAGATCCCGGTACTCGATCGCTTTCTCGAAATCCATGGCGTCCGATGCCCCCAGCATCTTTTCCTCCAAGGTCTTAAGCAGATTGTCATAATGTCCGCCCAGAAATTCCAGTGCCTGATCCACATGGCCCAGATAGGTTTCCTGATCGATATAGCCCTGGCACGGCGCATCGCACTGCTTGATGTGATAATTCAGACATGGACGATCCTTCCCGATGTCCTTTGGCAGACTGCGGTTGCAGGTGCGGATCTTATACAGCTTATGGATCAGATCGATGGTGTCCTTCACCGCCCCGGCGCTGGTGTAGGGGCCAAAATATTTGCTCTTGTCCTTCTTCATGGTCCGGGCAAACAGCACCCGCGGAAATGGTTCCCCCACCGTCACTTTGATATAAGGGTACGCCTTGTCATCCTTTAACATCGTGTTGTAACGCGGCTGGTGTTCCTTGATCAGATTGCATTCCAGCACCAGCGCCTCAAGCTCCGAATCGGTCACGATATATTCAAACCGTGCGATCCTTGAGACCATCTGCTCGATCTTCGCCGTCTTGTTGCGGCTGCTCTGAAAATACTGGCGCACCCGGTTCTTCAGACTGATCGCCTTGCCCACGTAGATGATCTCATCCTTCGCGTCATGCATAATGTAAACCCCCGGCTGGGCCGGGAGCTTCTTTAATTCTTCTTCAATATTAAACAAACCTGCCTCCTGTTATCGCAGCCGGTTTCCGTCGTAATGATTCTGCATGGACAGGAAACGTCCCACTGCGTCTGTCTGCTCCTGAATTGTGCCGGACTCCGGCTTCATGTCCAACACCACATAGACACTGTCAAGGTCGGACTGCACCGCAGTCTCTCCGAGTGCCTTTAAGCATTCCATCTGCATATCGTAACCGGATGCCTCCAGGAAACGCAGGAGTGCCGGGTTGGCCTGCCGCTCCACACGTTCCACCGCCGTCACAGCTGCCCCAGCCGCAGTCGCCTCCGGCTGAAACGCCACCTGCTCGAAGCGGTATTTCTGCGCTGCCTCCGGGTATTTCTCATGATCCACCTCGCTCAAAAACATCGCAAGCGGCCGCACATACACCTTGAAATCCCCATAAAGCGCCTGATAGACCACCATCTGCTCCCCGGTCTCGGAATGAACCGCAACCGCGATGATCTGATATAATTTATCTTTAAAGTGGCGATAAAACTCGCCCGGATGTATCGTTCGTTCCATCATAGTCCCTCACTCTCTGTAATCCATCATACATGGTCTGCCCGCGATTTTCAAGTAAAAAGAACCGGAAAAGAACACAGACCATGTCCTTCCCCGATTCTCTCAACCTCAATTTCCTGACGCCTCTCTTGTCAGCTGCTGATCCAGCGGAATCCCGGTCTCGATGATCGGCACATCCTCCGTCGTCTCCTCCGGTGCAGGTGCCCCCGCCTCCACGGCCGGATCTCCTGCGGCGCCTTCCGCCACTGGATTCTGACCGCTCTGCACCGTGGCCGCCGGCGCAGTCGTCTCCGGCGCATAGGTGGTTTCCGGCAGCGCGGCTCGTGATTCCTCAATCTGTTTTCTCTCTGCATCCGCCTGCTCCGGTGTCAGCAATCCATCCCAGGCATATTTGCAGGAGGCATCCCACAAAATCCACTCGTCATATCCAGAATCATAGGTCGCCTGAATCTGCGCGCGCACCTCCGGCCCGCCATAGGGGATATGATTTGCCAGCCACGTGGCCGTGAAATCCTGCAGCCACGGGCGCACCTGCGCGATATGTTCCGCATTCTGCGCCGCAAAATACAGTTCCTTGCGGGAATCCTGCAGCGCCGCGCAGATCGTCTCGTATGGATGCATATCCGGATGGTCGATCCCGTAGTTGCCGTCCGCATAGTGGGACGGGTAGATCATCGGACTGATATAATCCAGATGCTTCGCCATCTCCCCGTAGATCTGACCCACGGAATCCGCATTGATGCTGCTGTTGATGATGGCTCCAAATACATCGGCAGACACAAACAGGCCCTCTGTCCTCAGCTTATCATAGGCATATTCCATGAATTCCAGAATGATATCCGTACGGGAACGTCCCTGCACGTCTGCCTCGTCAAACACCGTACCCTGCATCCCACGCTCGGTGCAGAAACGGACATAGTCAAACTGAACCTCTTCAAAACCCAGCTTCTTCGCCTCCAGGGCGATCTCGACCAGATAATCCCAGGCTTCTTTTTTGTATGGATTCACCCAGGCATTGCCGTCACGATCCCGAAATACCGTCCCATCTGCATTCTTCACACACCAGTCCGGCCTCGCATCTCCAAGCCACGCATCGCGAAATGCCGGAATGCGGGCGATCGCATAGATCCCATGATCATCCAGCTTGCTCATCAGACCCGCAATGTCATTGATATAGATCTTCGCGGAGCCGACCTCCTGAATCAGCGGAGAATTCATCGCACAGGCCACACGGCCAAAGTCATCTTTCAGGTCAATGACCAGTGCATTGGCCTCCGTGCGGTCAAACTCGGTCAGGAGGTTGTCCACCATCGCCGGGGTTCCTGCCACGTAGGCGGAAATGTAGATTCCTTTTACCTTGACCGGGGTGCGTTCCGCTGCTTTGTCAATCACAATTTCTTCCGTCTGCAGCTCAGGTTCCGCCGTCTGGCTCTCATCGTTTGGCTGCCCCTCTTTGATGTCCTGGTCACGCTCCACAACAACCGGTTCCGGCGTTGTCACCAGATCTTTTGCCGCCTGCAGCTTTCCGCAGCCAGGCAGCATTCCAATCAAAAGAAAAAGGCACAGAAACATCCATACATGTCTGCTTTTCATCATACTTTTGTCCTTTTTGTCCTTAAAATCCATGGTTTTACAGTTACGGTACGACAGCCATGCCCCGCACGGCTCGTTGCTTTTGTGGACAGTATACCACATATTGCCAAAATAAGCAAAATTTACCGCTCCTTCCCCCCACTTTCGCGTAAAAAAAGCAATTTTTTCATACTTTCTGTCAAAAGCGGATGCATTTTCCACACGGCTATGATACAATTATGGGCAGTGAAAGGGGTATTGTAACCATGAAAATCGGATTTGACAATCAAAAATATTTAACCATGCAGTCCGAACACATCCGCGAGCCGGGAGTTTGACACCCGAAAATCTTGCAAGCCTTATGGCTGCTTATTTTTTTGTCAAATTCAAAAACTTTTTAATGCGTAATAGCGTAATATATGATATAATACTATTATATTATATATCTTAAGGA
>JAQUVX010000004.1 GCA_028693165.1 Lachnospiraceae bacterium
GTTTGGAGGATGTTCTTTTTATACATAAGAACATTTTACAATAAAAATCGACAAAGAGGAATACCCAAAACCCCCTCAAAGATTGAGGGGGCAGGGGGAGCTGAGAGTGCCGAAGGCACTTTGTTCTGCGCACGTCATGAAAAAAATATAACTTGTTGATTCGGAAATAACCGTTTATACTATGTATAAAATGATGAATCTGGGGGCAGAAAAAACATGGGGAAGAAGCAGGGAAATACGCAGGGAAACACGCAGGGAAACACGCTGCGGCGGTTTCTGATTATGTGTATTGGGATTGCGATTTTGAGTCTGGGGATTGCGCTGTTTAAGGTCTCGCTTATGGGGAATGATCCGAGCACGGCGCTGATGATGGCGATCGGCGGGCGGATCGGGGTCGATTTCTCGATCGTGCTGCTGGTGATGAACTGCCTGTTCTTTGGCGTGGAGATCGTGTGGGGGAGGCATTATATCGGCATCGGTACGTTCGTGAACTGGTTCTTTGTCGGAAGCATCGCCTCGCTGTATTTGCGGGTGTTTGAATATTACCACTGGGCGCCGACCGCCTTCCTTTCGCGACTGGGCGTGATGTGTATTGGCGTGCTGGTGCTGAGTTTTGCGTGTTCGCTGTATCAGACAGCGGACATGGGGATTGCGCCGTATGACTGTCTGTCGCTGGTGCTTCGGGACAGGACGCATATCCAATATTTCTGGTGCAGAATATTTACCGATGCGTTCTGCGCGGGAGTCGCATTTCTCCTGGGCGGAATCGTGGGACTGGGGACGCTGGTGTGCGCGCTGGGCCTTGGGCCGTTCGTCCAGTTTTTCACAAAACATGCGGCGCAGAGCCTATGCGGCTGCAAGAAAAATGTACCGATTGCCGGATAGTGTGATATACTTATGACATAATGAGCGTTAGTGAGGCAGGGTGAAGCGCCGAAGGCGCGGATCGTGATATAAGGAAAAACAGGAGATCGCAAAGCGACGCTGGAACGGAGAGTATAGATGGAAGAATTGAGACTGGCACTTTTGATTGATGCAGAGAACACGAGCGTGCGTTACGCGGATGCGATCATTCGGGAATTGAAGAAGTATGGCGTGATTACCTATCAGCGTATGTATGGGGACTTCACGAACCCGGGGCTTGCGACATGGAATAAGAAGGCACTGAACACGGCGATCGTGCAGATTCAGCAGCCCCGTTATTCCACCTCGAAGAATGCGGCGGATATCATGTTGGTCATTGATGCCATGGACATCCTGTATCAGGACAAGATCGACGGTTTCTGCATCGTGACTTCGGACAGTGATTTTACCCGTCTGGTGAACCGGATTCGCGAAGAAGGCAAGATCGTGATCGGCATGGGCAAGAGTGATGCGTCGCTGACCTTCATCGCGGCGTGCAATGAATACAAATTCCTGGACAAGATCGCGGACGATGATGTGCAGGAAGAGTTCACGAAGGAAAAGACGGACGAGAAGAAATCGGATTCCATCACACCGCTGGGCGAGATCAAGGCGGCGATCAACAATTTGATCCAGCAGAGCGAGAACAATGGGGAGTATGCGAACCTCGGTTCGGTCAAGAGTACCCTGCAGCGTCTGTATCCGGATTTTGATGAACGAAACTATGGATACAATGCCATGCTGAAATTCATTACGGAGGCCACGAAGTTCGAGATCGTGAAGAAGGGTTCGACGATCCTTGTGGCGCGAAGCAAAGAAGACGGGGAGGAGACCCCGGAGACGGTCGTGCGCCAGTATATCATTGACAAGGCGCGGGATACGATTGATCTTGGTACGCTTGGCACGCAGCTGCATGAGAAGTTCCCGGATTTTAAGTATAAGGATTATGGCTATTCCAGACTCTCCAAATATTTGAGCAGCATCGCGGAGATCAGCGTGAATAATCGGAATATGATTTCAAAGCGTTGAGAGTGAGGAATCAAAGATGAGAGAAAATGTGTTTTTTGAGGATAAAAAGAAGCTGAGTCTGATGGATTACATGAATTTCGATACAGAGGGCCGCGGCAATCTGGGTGAGGAGGTTCCGGTTGCGGTATACCGGCTCATGGAATATTCGCTTCGGGAGGAATTGATCGAGCAGTTTGGTGCGGAAGCCCAGGTGGAAATTTTTCGAAAGAGCGGATATCGGGCGGGTGTGTACTTTGCACAGCATATCCTGGATGTCTCGTTGGAGCTGAATGAATTTGTCGCTTCGCTTCAGGCGCGTATGCAGCAGTTGAAGATGGGCGTGCTGCGGATTGAGGAGCTGGACAGTGAGACGGGGACGATCATTTTGACGGTTGCGGAGGATGCGGATTGTTCCGGGCTGCCGCTTTTGGGGGAGACTGTGTGCAACTATGATGAGGGATTTATATCTGGAGTGCTTTCTGCCTACTTTAAGAGGGAGTATGTTGCAATAGAGGTTGATTGCTGGGCAACCGGAGATCGGGTGTGCAGATTTCATGTAAAACCGAAAGAATAAAGAACTGGCAGGATGGAGCTTTTGTATGGAAAGAGATAACTGTGAACTGCTTTTTCAGTATCTGAAACGTATTTTATATGACAGGCATATTGAGAAGCTGGAGCCGGAGGCGGTGGACGAACCGTTTCAGAAGCTGGCGAAGGGACTCGGGGTTTTGCAGCAGCAGGTAGAAGAGCTTCATACCTACACGTCGGAGCTGTCAAGAGGCAATCTTTCTGCGCCGTTTCCGCCCCGGGATAATTTCCTGTGCGAACATTTGAAAAATCTTCATGCGAATTTAAATCATCTGACCTGGCAGGCGAAGCAGGTGGCGGCGGGAGATTACTCGCAGCATGTGGCTTATCTGGGTGAATTTTCGGAGGCGTTCAATACCATGATCCGGCAGTTGCAGGAACGAGAGTCGCTCTTGAAGCAGGAAGCGGAGTATGCCAGAAACCGGGCGAAGGTCATTACGGAGTACAATGATTTTTTGATCGAGATGACGCGCAGACGGAAAGAGTGGGTCATCGTTGTGGATGCCGAGACGCGGCAGATCGTCTATTGCAACAAGCAGCAGCTGAACGAGGAGATGGAGAAGCCGGACACCACCTACTGCGTGAACTGCACGCATAAGCTGACGTTTCAGCGGCAGATTCTTGACTGGCAGGACAGCGAACAGTATAAGGAATGGCAGTGCGGCGATGAGAAACAGGGATATTTTCAGATCTCGACGTTTCATATCGAATGGCGTCAGCGCAATGCCTATGCGCATATTATAGAAGATATTACTAATGAGAAGCGTCAGGAGCAGAGGCTGGCGAACATGGCATACATCGATTCGGGGACGGGACTTTACAATCGTCAGTTCTTCAATCAGTATATGCGCCAGGTGCTCCATGAGCGGCGGCATGTGACGCTGTGTTACCTGGATCTGGACGGCCTCAAGTATGTGAATGACCGTTACGGACACAATGAAGGGGACGTGTATATACGCAGCGTGGTGGACGTGATCCGACATTCATTTCGCAGCACGGATGTCTTCGCCCGGATCGGCGGGGATGAATTCTGCCTGATCCTGTCCGCGGCCACGAAGCATGAGGCAGAAATCAAGCTCCACAGAGTGCTCGAGTATTTTGTGAAGAAAAACAAGAAGGAATATCCGGTCAGCTACGGGATTGTGGAAATCCATGGAAAACGAGATCAGATGTCGCTGGAGGAAATCGTCCATCAGGCGGATGAACGGATGTATGAATGTAAGCGGGTGAACAAGCAGAAGTATCACGGAATGCAGGAATCCTGATGGGATATTCCTGAAATGACACCTTTTGCAGATGTGTACAAGATTTGTGTTTTTTTAACCAATGTTCTATTAATAATGGACAAACGAAAAAACTTTGGTTATAATAGGTGTTACATGTAAAAATATGAGGAAAGGTGGAGCCGATGCATTACAGGAAAAGTGTATTTCGCAGCCTCGCGCTGGTGACGCAGCTTGGACTGAGTGTGATCACCCCGGTTTTTCTTTGTATTTTCATAGGGTATCAGATTGATTCCCGTACCGGGATGAAGACGATGATACCCTTGCTGATTCTTGGTGTACTGGCAGGGGGCCGGTGTGCCTGGCAGATCGTGCGGGGAGCCTTGAAGCAGGAACGCAGAGAGGACGCGCAGATCTTACAGGAACGCCTCAGCCGGGCCGGGCGCGCGGGAGTCAGCAAACCGAAACAGCCAAGCCGCATTCGAAAGGATGGGCCGGCGGCAGAACTTGAGGGAATGATCGGCCAGACGGCCGGGGAAACGCAGACAGCGAAGGAGGCAGACGACGATGGAGTGGCTCACTAAGTCAACGAAACGGATGCTTGCGGAGATGTCCGTGGGAATCATTCTTTACAATCTGCTGCTGGGGATACTTGCCTGTGTGCTTCTTCCGAAGGTTTCCTATCCGGTCATGCCGGTGCTTCTGGGGCTTTTGGTGGGGGCGGTGGGAGCGATCCTGATGCTGATTCACATGGCGGTCATTACCGAACGGGCACTGGAAAGTCAGAATGAGAATTACGCCAACAAGAAGACGATCGCGCAGAGTCTTCTGCGCAAGGTTGTTTTTTTGGCAGTAATATTTTTCTGCTGGAGCGTGCTGAAGGCTGACCTGCTGGCAATGGTGATTGGAGCCATGGGCATGAAGATGGGTGCTTATTTGCAGCCATTGATTCACAAAGTTACAAAAACATCATAAAAGAAAGGAGGACAGTGTATGGGAATGCTTATTTCCAATGAACCTGATTTTATGATACATGGTGTTTTGAAATACCAGATGTTTGGTCAGGATTTTTGGATTACGACGACGACCATAGGGATGTGGATTGTTACGATCCTGATTCTGCTGATCGCGGTGCTGGCAAACCGGACGCTCAAGAAAGCGACAGATGTGCCGGGAACCTTCCAGAACGCACTGGAGATGGCGTATGATGCACTTTCCAATATGGCGGGCGGCATCCTGGGTGGCAATTCAAGAAAGTTCATCAATTATATTGGTACGATTTTCTTATTCATTCTGTTTTGCAACTTAAGCGGTCTGTTGGGACTGCGCGCACCAACTGCGGACTATGGTGTTACATTTTTACTTGGTATGTTTACGTTTTTTATTGTGAACTATCAGGGCATCAAGAACCGGGGTGTACGGCACTTCACAAGTCTGTTTGAGCCGACACCGATCTTGTTCCCGATCAACTTAATCGGAGAACTGGCGAATCCCCTTTCCATCTCCCTGCGTTTGTTTGCGAACCTGCTGTCAGGCGTAATCATCATGGGACTGTGGTATGGAATGATGCCGATTTTTGCAAATATTGGTATTCCGGCAGCACTCCACGTCTATTGTGACCTGTTTTCGGGCTGTATACAGACTTATGTGTTCTGTATGCTGACAATGGTTTATATCAACGACAAGATGGAGTAAGCGATGAGCCATGCAGGATTTGACGCAGCATGGCGGAAACGAAAGCAAATTATATTTTAATCTAGGAGGAAACAAACTATGAATGGTATCTCAGGACAGGATTTTATCTTTGGTTGTTCCGCAATCGGTGCAGGTCTGGCGATGATCGCCGGTATCGGACCTGGTATTGGACAGGGTATCGCAGCAGGTCATGGTGCAGCAGCAGTAGGACGTAACCCGGGCGCAAAATCTGACATTACTTCCACCATGCTTCTTGGACAGGCAGTAGCAGAGACCACCGGTCTGTACGGTCTGGTTGTAGCAATCATCCTGATGTTCGTTAAGCCTTTCGGCGCTTAATTGGGAGAAATACAAAATTATGCGAAAGGAGGCTTAAGACTTGGACAGATTGATAGGATTTGATCCGCAGCTGCTGCATGATTCCGTGCTTACCGCGATCAACGTCTTTATCTTATTCTTCGGATTATCGTATCTGCTTTTCAACCCGGTGCGCGATGTGCTGGAGAAGAGACGGCAGAAGATCGCCGGTGAACTGGCGCAGGCGGCAGAGGACAAGACCTCTGCGGCGGCTCTGAAAGAAGAGTATGAGGCGAAATTAAAAGATATCAATAAAGAAGCAGAGAGCATTCTGGAAGCCGCGAGAAGAAAAGGGAAATCCCGCGAGGAAGAGATGCTGGAGGAAGCCAGGGCAGAAGCAGCCAGAATCGTTGAGCGGGCCAACCGCGAGATCGAGCTGGAGAAGAAGAAAGCAATCGACGATCTGAAACAGGAGGTTGTGGACATCGCAGCGCTCATGGCGAAGAAGGTTGTCGGCAGCTCCATCGATGTGACGATTCAGGATGCTTTGATTGACGAGACTTTGAAAGAGATGGGAGAGAGCACATGGCAAAGCTAGTTTCAAAGGTGTACGGCGATGCATTGTTTGAGACAGCCATGGACAGGGACAAGGTTGACGCCTTCTACGAGGAAGTCAGTGTCCTGGTCCCGATCCTTGAGGATCACCCGGAACTTCTGACACTTCTGAGCAACCCTCAGATCGTGAAGGAGGAGAAGGTTTCCATCATTCATCAGGTGTTCGACCACAAGGTGGCAGAGGAGCTGATGGGCTTCTTAAGCATCATTGTTGAAAAAGGCAGACAGAGTGATATGATTCACATCTTTGAATATTTCATTCAGAGAGTGAAGGAATATAAGAGAATCGGTGCCGCTTACGTGACCAGTGCAGCAGAGCTGAAGCCGGAGCAGAAGGCACTTCTGGAGGAAAAGCTGCTTGCAACCACCTCCTACGTTACCTTCGAGATGCATTACCAGACAGACCCGGAACTGATGGGCGGCATGGTAATCCGCATCGGAGATCACGTAGTGGACAGCAGCATCAGAACACGGCTTTATGAACTGAAGAAAGAACTTTCACATCTTCAGTTGGCATAATGAGTCAGAAAGGAAACAGCAAAATGAATTTGAGACCAGAAGAAATCAGTTCGGTTATTAAAGAACAGATTGAAAAATATTCAACCAAACTGGAAGTCTCGGATGTCGGCACCGTGATCACGGTTGCAGATGGTATTGCTCGAGTTCACGGACTGGAGAAGGCCATGCAGGGTGAGCTTCTGGAATTCCCGGGAGAGATCTTCGGCATGGTGCAGAACTTGGAGGAGGACAATGTAGGTGTCGTTCTTCTTGGAGATACCAGCAACATCAGTGAGGGCGATATCGTCAAGACGACCGGCCGCGTGGTAGAGGTTCCGGTAGGCGATGCGCTGACCGGACGTGTTGTAAACGCGCTGGGACAGCCGATCGATGGCAAAGGCCCGGTTGAGACTGACAAATTCCGCCGTGTTGAGCGTGTCGCTCATGGCGTAATCGAGAGAAAATCCGTAGACACACCGTTACAGACCGGTATCAAGGCAATCGACGCCATGATCCCGATCGGCCGGGGACAGCGTGAGCTGATCATCGGTGACCGTCAGACCGGTAAGACCGCGATCGCGATCGATACCATCATCAACCAGAAGGGTCAGGGCGTTCACTGTATTTATGTAGCAATCGGTCAGAAAGCATCAACCGTTGCGAATATTGTTAGAACTTTGGAGGAGTTCGGGGCTATGGATTACACCACCATCGTGGTTTCCACCGCATCCGATCTTGCACCGCTTCAGTACATTGCACCGTACGCCGGATGTGCGATTGGTGAGGAGTGGATGGAGAAAGGGGAGGACGTGCTGGTCGTTTATGATGACCTGACCAAGCATGCAGCGGCTTACCGTACCCTGTCCCTGCTTCTGAAAAGACCACCGGGCCGTGAGGCTTATCCGGGCGATGTTTTCTACCTGCATTCCAGACTGCTGGAGCGCGCGTCCCGTCTGTCAGACGATCTGGGCGGCGGTTCTCTGACCGCACTGCCGATCATCGAGACACAGGCAGGCGATGTATCTGCTTATATTCCGACCAACGTAATCTCCATTACCGACGGTCAGATTTATCTGGAGACCGAGATGTTCAACTCCGGTTTCCGTCCTGCAATCAACGCAGGTCTGTCTGTATCCCGTGTAGGCGGTGCGGCGCAGATCAAGGCGATCAAGAAGATTGCGGCTCCGATTCGTGTGGAGCTGGCACAGTACCGCGAGCTGGCAAGCTTTGCGCAGTTTGGCTCCGAGCTGGATGCTGCTACCACAGAACAGCTGGCACAGGGTGAGCGCATCAAGGAAGTCTTAAAGCAGCCGCAGTATCAGCCAATGCCGGTTGAGTATCAGGTTGTCATCATCTATGCCGCGACCAGAAAGCATCTGTTGGACATCCCGGTAAGTGATGTACTTGCCTTTGAGAAAGATCTGTTCAAATTTATCAATGCAAAATATTCAGAGATTCTGACATCGATCCGCGAGACGAAGGTATTGTCCGAGGAGATGGAAGAGCTTCTGATCAAGGCGATCAAAGAGTGCAAAGAGCAGCGCTAGAAGTGAGGTAGATATCCATGGCATCCATGAGAGATATTAAACGTAGAAGAGCCAGTATCCAGAGCACCGGTCAGATTACCAAGGCCATGAAGCTGGTTTCTACGGTTAAACTGCAAAAGTCCAGGACCAAAGCCGAGAGCTCCAAGCCGTATTTTGACATGATGTACGAGACGATCGCGCTGATGCTGTCGAAGTCCGGCAACATCAACCACAAGTATCTTCGGGCCGGAAGTACGGAGCAGAAGGCAGTCATTGCCATCACCTCCAACCGTGGTCTGGCAGGCGGCTACAACAATAACATTGTAAAGCTGATTGTCGGATCTGCGGAGTTGAAGCCGGAGACGACGAAGGTGTATGCGATCGGCCGCAAGGGCAGAGACAGTCTGGCAAGAAAGGGTTATCAGATTGCGGAGGATTATTCTGAAGTGATCAATGAGCCGATCTATCAGGACGCTTCTGACTTAACGGCGGAGCTGTTGGACGCTTTTGGGCGCGGAGAGATCGGAGAGATCTATCTTGCCTTTACTTCGTTCAAAAACACGGTGGTTCACACACCGACGCTGATCAAACTGCTTCCGTTTACCATGGAAGCGGCTGGTGCGGATCAAGAGGAGGCACCGAAGGCGCAGGCTCTGATGAACTATGAGCCGAATGAAGAAGACGTGCTGGACATGATCATTCCGAAATATATGAGCAGTTTAATCTATGGTGCGCTGCAGGAAGCAGTTGCCAGTGAGAATGGCGCGCGTATGACCGCCATGGACGCGGCAACGAGCAATGCAGAAGAGATGCTGGGCAAGTTAGAGTTGCAGTACAACCGTGCGCGTCAGGGTTCCATTACCCAGGAGCTTACGGAGATCATTGCCGGAGCGAATGCAATCGGCTGATGTACTGTATAAATTAGTATAAAAGGAGAAACAAGATGGCAGAACAAAATGCTGGTAAGATCACACAGATCATCGGTGCGGTTATGGACATTAAGTTCTCCCAGGGCAAGATTCCGGAGATCAACGAGGCTATTCGCATTCCGCTGGATGGCGGGAGTGAACTGACTGTCGAGGTTGCACAGGATCTTGGTGACGATACGGTAAGATGTATCGCGATGGGAAGCACAGACGGTCTGAAACGTGGTATGGACGCCATTGCGACCGGAGCACCGATCACGGTTCCGGTTGGTGAGAATACGCTGGGCCGTATTTTCAACGTGCTGGGTGAACCGATTGACAATAAAGAGAAGCCACAGGTGGAGGAATATCTTCCGATCCACAGAAAAGCTCCTACCTTCGAAGAGCAGTCCACCGCGACTGAGATTCTGGAGACAGGTATCAAGGTCGTTGACCTGCTTTGCCCGTATCAGAAGGGTGGTAAGATTGGTCTGTTCGGCGGTGCCGGTGTAGGCAAGACCGTACTCATTCAGGAGCTGATCCGTAACATCGCTACCGAGCACGGCGGATATTCCGTATTTACCGGTGTAGGCGAGCGTACCCGTGAGGGAAATGACCTTTATCACGAGATGACAGAGTCAGGCGTTATCAACAAGACGACCATGGTATTTGGTCAGATGAATGAGCCGCCGGGCGCACGTATGAGGGTTGGTCTGACCGGACTGACCATGGCGGAGTATTTCCGTGACAAGGGTGGTAAGGATGTACTGTTATTCATTGATAATATTTTCCGTTTCACACAGGCTGGATCTGAGGTATCCGCACTGCTTGGCCGTATGCCTTCCGCAGTAGGTTACCAGCCGACCCTGCAGACGGAGATGGGTGCGCTGCAGGAGCGTATCACTTCCACAAAGGACGGTTCTATCACATCGGTACAGGCAGTTTACGTGCCGGCAGATGACTTGACCGACCCGGCTCCGGCAAATACCTTCGCACATCTGGATGCAACGACCGTACTGAGCCGTTCCATCGTAGAGCTTGGTATCTATCCGGCGGTTGACCCGCTGGAGTCCAGCTCCCGTATCCTGGATCCGCGTATCGTGGGTGATGAGCATTACCAGGTAGCCCGCGGCGTGCAGGAAGTGCTTCAGAAGTACAAAGAGTTACAGGATATCATCGCCATGTTAGGTATGGACGAGCTTTCCGAGGAAGATAAGCTGACCGTATCCCGCGCAAGAAAGATCCAGAGATTCTTATCTCAGCCGTTCTTCGTGGCAGGGCAGTTTACCGGACTGGAAGGACGTTATGTGCCGCTGAGCGAGACCGTTCAGGGCTTTAAGGAGATTCTGGAAGGAAAGCATGATGAAGTTCCGGAACAGTATTTCCTGAATGCCGGTAATATCGACGATGTTCTTGCCCGTATGAAATAGGGGGGACGTCTATGGCTGATGTAATGAAATTGAGAGTGATTACTCCGGAGAAGCGGTTCTACGAAGGCGATGTGAGCATGGTAGAGCTGACGACGACGGAGGGCAATATCGGAATCTATCCGGATCATATTCCGCTGACGGCTGTTGTGGCTCCCGGTGCAATGAAAATTCACGAGGCAGATGCGACGAAGGAAGCAGCCCTGATCTCCGGATTTATCACGATTCTTCCGGATGTTGTGACGATCATGGCAGAGACGGTCGAGTGGCCGGATGAGATTGATTTCAAGCGAGCGGAGGAAGCACGTCTTCGTGCAGAACGCCGGTTGTCCTCTCCAGACAGCAACCTGGATGTCCTTCGCGCCGAGATGGCGTTGAAGCGTGCATTGGTTCGGTTGGAGATGAAGCATTAAAAACTGGAATTAAGAGCAGGAGTAAAGAAAAGCCCGGGCGGATGCCAGATGAGAAGATTATCTGGACATCGCCTGGGCTTTTTTTGTATCACAGGAAATTGCGTCCTGTGATACAAAACCCTCCGGGGGATGCGCACTCCGCGCTAAGGAAATATGGCCGGTGAAGCGCCGGAACCGGCATTTCAAATGCAGCTTCTAATATCCGTATGCCAGTGCGCCGCCATCCATGGCGTAATCCTGGCCGGTGATGTAAGTGGCGTGTTCGCCGATCAGGAAGAGGGCGAGGGCACCGAGATCCTTGGTGTCGCCGAAGTCGTGAACCGGCATTCTTCCAAGGATTCGGGCTTTGCGGTCCGGGTCCATGACATCTGCAAGCATTTTGCTTGCGAACCATCCGGGGGCAATGCTGTTGACGCAGATGTTGTCCTCCGCCCACTCGACGGCAAGACCGCGCGTCATGCCACAGACGGCGGCTTTGCTTGTGCAGTACGGAACGACCTGCGTAAATCCGAGATGTGCGCTCATGCTTGAGATGTTGATGATGCGGCCCTTGTAAGGGCTCCTTTTCAGATAAGGATAAGCGATGCAGCTTAACTTGAATACGCTTTTCACATTTACTTCCAGGATGCGGTCAAAATCATCGTCGTTGAAATCTTCGGCCCGGCATTTTGCGGTGGCGCCTGCATTGTTTACCAGGAAATCCAGATGGCCCTGATGCTTTTCGGCCAGCTCGGAAAACACAAGCTTCATCGCGTCGTAATCAGTGACATCGCCTTTGATGTGGATGACACCTGCATGGGACGGCTCGACATCCTCCTTGACCTTACCGGTCCGGCTGATGACGTAGACGGTGGCACCGGCATCGGCAAGTGTATTCGCGATGGCGTAGCCGATTCCGCTGGAAGCGCCGGTTACGATCCCGGCGCGGTTCTCTAATTCTTTCATAATGACCCTCTTTTCTCTTGATGATCCATGGTTAGGAAGCGGTAATGATCCGGTGGCTGTGACAGCAGGACTTGATCAGTTCCCAGTCCAGCTCGACACCGACTCCGGGACCCTGCGGTGCATGGATGATTCCGTTTTCGTCGATCGGAAGATTGCCCTTCATCGGAAGGCGGTAATTGTCCTCCGGAACGAAATATTCAAAATATTCACAGTTGCGGATCGCGCAGCTCACATGAAGGTTGACCACATCCATGTAATTCATGGTGGTGGTGTGGATCTCACAGTTCATGCCGAAGCCCTC
The DNA here is from genome assembly GCA_028693165.1 of Lachnospiraceae bacterium. Lineage (GTDB taxonomy): Bacteria > Bacillota > Clostridia > Lachnospirales > Lachnospiraceae > Brotaphodocola. Next base: position 12,345 of record JAQUVX010000004.1, read on the forward strand.
GGCCATATGAGCGATCTTGAGTGTGCCGGTAATGCCGTCCTTCCAGCTCACATCGGCCCGGACGATATCGGCGGCGCGCTGTGCGATGACCTGTGCGACACCCCAGTGTGCGCCGCGTGTGGTTTCGGTTGCGGCGATCGGGATGTCGAGGGCGCGGCAAAGCTCCGTATATTTGTACAATTCAAAATCCCGGAAAGGCTCCTCCAGCCACTTGTAGTTCAGGCGCTCAAGCTGTCTGCCGACCTTGACGGCGTCGCCCATGGTGTATTCGCCCACCGGGTCGCTCATCAGGGTGTAGTCAGGGCCAACGGCATCCCGCACCTTCTGGTGTACTTCCATATCGAAGGCAGCCGGCCCCGCCGGATGCGCTTTGTAGCCTGGGATTCCCTTTGCCTGATAATACAGCGCCTCATCCACATACTCCTGTATGGTGCTGTGGAAGTTGCCGCTGGCATAGGCGGGCAGAGAATCGCGGTATGCGCCGATATACTTATAAAGAGGCAGGCCGGCTTCCTTTGCACAGATATCCCAGAGCGCGACATCGATTGGTCCCGGAAGATAGACCGGGAAGAAGGTCAGGTGGCGATCCACATTCCAGAGCTCCTGCCAGATTGCTTCGCGGTCGTGGGGATCGCGCCCCATGATGACCGGGGCGATATTATCATATAGATAACTCTCGGTCACGCCGCCGCTTCTTGCCGCGAGGCAGGTTGCAATGCCGTCAATGCCTGCATCGGTTCCGATGCGGATGGCGATGACGTCCCAGTTCATCTTAGCGCCGCCCTGCCGCTTCTCATCGAAGAGACATTTGTCGCGGCTTACCCACCAGGTTTCAAATTCTGTGATTTTCATACTCCTGATCTCCTTTATTCTTGTGATTTATGGCAACAATTCCTCAATATTGACCTGTAAGCTCATTATAGCAAAGAAAATGCGAATGTAAAGCGAAAACTAAAACGTTTTTGTAAAAATAGAGACAGTGCACAGAAAATTCAACAAAAAGAAAAACTAATCCTGTGCAAAAATGCTAAAAAAGAAAAAAATATACAAAGCTAATTGACATTTAGGATATGTTGCGTTAATATGTGCTTGTAAGAGACTAAAACGTTTTATCAAAAAATAAGTCAGACAATGGCCGGAAAGGATTGGCAGCGGCATGGCAAATAAAATTACGATTAAAGATATTGCGAGAGAAGCAGGGGTGTCACTGGGAAGTGTCCATCTGGCTTTGGCAGATAAAGCAGGGGTAAGTGATAGCACAAGACAACGGATCAAGGAGATCGCGCAGAGGCTGGACTACAAGCCGAACATCCTCGCGAGCAACCTAAAGCGCGAGACGAGGACGGTGGCGGTCGCACTTCCGAAGAGAGATGCGAAATCCCGCTTTTATCATGATTATATGTGGAACGCGATCGCAGATGCGGAGGCTATGGCGAAGGAACTGAATCTTCAGATCCTGAAGCTTGAATACACCAATCTGCCGGAGACCTTGTATCAGATTGATTTAAGCGAGATCAGCGGACTGATCACAGTCGGATATCCGGAAGAGGATTATGACGAGGCGATCCACAGAGTTACGGATGCAGGAATTCCCACGATCTTAGTGGATAATGATATGCCGGAATCGGGCAGGATGAGTTGCCTGCAGCCGGACACCCAGTCGATCGGCGAACTGACAGGAGAACTTCTCCTGGACATGATCCACAGAATCGACGGAAAGATCTTAGTCTGCGGAGGAAGCCGGAAGTACCCGAACCATTACCGGATCGTCGATGCGGTTTCGGAGTATCTGGAGGCGGCGCACGTTAAGGACCGCGTGCTGAAAGTATACTTGGAGGACGTCGATCAGGACGGCGGAGCTTATTTGGAACAGCTCCTTCGGGATGAGCAGGTATGCGGATGCTGCTCGGTGAATTCCAGAACGACCAAGACACTTGCGGAGGCGCTTTTAAATTCTGGCAAGGCACATTACATTCCGGCTATCGGAAATGGACTGTTCAGGGAATCGGCACAGTATCTTAAGGATGGCGTGCTGACGGCGCTGATTGACAAGCGTCCGTATGAACAGTGCTACCGCGCGTTTCACACCATGGCGGATCTTCTGGCGAAGGCGATCCAGCCGGCCGGTGCAGTGATGTATGTCGGAGCCGATGTGGTTTTCAGAAGCAATTTGTCACAGTACGATAAGGTTTCATTCCGTATGATCAGATGATGAGATACGGTGAACATAGTTACTTCAAACAATTTTAAGGAGGGTTTTCTTATGAGAAAGGTATTATCAGCAGTATTGGCATCTACGATGGTTCTGTCACTGGCAGCTTGCGGAGGTTCCGGCACAGCAGCACCGACAGCAGCACCGGCAGCACCGGCGGCAGACACAACCGCGGCAGCGGCAGAGACGAAAGCAGAGGCTCCGGCAGCAAGCGGAGACGCCATCAAGCTTACCTGGAGTGAGGTAAACGGTGATGATTACGGCGCAACCGTAGGTGCAAAAGAATTTGCAAAGAAGATCGACGAGCTGTCAGGGGGCCAGATCACGATCGAGCTTTATGAGAACGGAACACTCGGCGATGAAAAACAGTCCATGCAGGGCATTCAGATGGGAACTCTGGATATTTTCCGGGGAAATGCAGCTTCTCTTCCGAACTATGGCGCAGAGAAGATCGGCTTGACCGGACTTCCTTATGTACTCAAGGATATGGAGCAGTTCGAGGCTATGGCACAGAGTGATCTGGGACAGGAAATGCTGGATTCCGTTGATGAAGCAGACTGCGGCTATGTCGCTCTTGGATGGCTGGTGGAGGGACCGCGTCAGATGTTTATCACGGATGCAACCTACAAGAAACTGGGCAATCCGACCGAATTCACCCTGGATAAGATGGCAGGACTCAAGATCCGTGTTCCGGAGACCGACCTGATGGTAAATACCATGAAGGCTCTCGGCGCTTCTGCTACACCGATCGCTTACTCCGAGCTTTACACCTCTCTTCAGTCAGGCGTTGTTGACGGCGCAGAGAATGGCGTTACTTCCTATCTCTCCAACTCCTTCAACGAGGTTGCTCCTTACTTTATCGCTGACGCACATACCTTTGGCTGCGGCGTAATCCTGATGAATAAAGACAAATGGAATTCCTTTACGGACGAGCAGAAGGGCTGGATGAAGGAAGCATCTGAAGCAGCAAGCAAAGCATGCTATGAGTTCAACCAGAAGCAGGAGCAGGCAGCGGTTGACTCCTTCTCAGAAAAAGGTGTTACCATGATTCCGGTAGCTGACATTGAAAAATGGCAGGAAGCTTGCCAGAGCGTATATGCAACATACGATGCAGACTCACAGGAGATTATCAAGAAACTTCAGAGCGGTACCTATTAATTCGCGATGATGTGGGGCGCTGCAGATCTTTTATGCAGCCCCCTGTTTTTTTGCCAACATTCGTTGTTTTAGCACACGAAACTGAAAGGAGATACAATGTCAACAATGGATCAGATTAAAAAAATATGGAATCCAATCGACAAAATTATATTTTCAATAACTCGGTATGTCTGCGTGGCCTGCCTGGCCGCGCTGGTGGCAATCGTATTTTATGTCTTCGTTGGACGATATTTTCTGCACGATTCACCCATGTGGGGGGAGCCGCTTTCTCTGTTTTTGCTGACCTGGATGAGTATCCTGGGTTCCGCGCTTGTGCTCAGAACCAATGAGCATTTAAAGGTTACGATGTTTGATGAGAAGATGAGCAAGGGACAGCTGATTGCGACGGATGTGCTGTCGACCGTGTGTATTCTGGCATTTGCCATTTTCATGATCGTGTATGGGATGCAGTTGATGAAACAGGCAAGAACGAACACCATGGCAGGCGTGAATATTCCGTACGCATGGATGTACGCGGCACTGCCGGTTACCGGAGTGCTGTATCTGTTCGGTCTGGTATCACAGTGGTTAGGAGGTATGGAAGAATGACAACAAGTACAATCGCAACATTGATGTTAATCGTGATTTTCCTGGCCCTGATTTTTCTGCGGGTGCCGATCGTCTATGCAATCGGAATTGCATCGCTGGTTGACTTCCTCTATCTGGGGATCAATCCGATGCAGATGGCACTAAAATTTGTGGGAAACTTAAACTCCTATACGCTGCTTGCGGTTCCCTTCTTCATCCTGATGGGTGAGCTGATGAGTGCCGGAGGAATCACGGACAGCCTGATCGAGTTCTCGAAGGAGCTGGTTGGCTGGTTCCGCGGCGGAGCAGCGATGGTAAACGTAGTCGCTTCCTTCTTCTTTGGTGGTATTTCCGGGTCCTCCAGTGCGGACTGTGCGTCTCTTGGACCGATCGAGATCAAGATGATGACCGAGCAGGGTTATGATACCGAATTCTCCACCTGTCTGACGATGGCGAGTTCCGTTGAGGGAATCCTGGTTCCTCCGAGCCAGAACATGGTAATCTTTACCCTGGCGGCAGCCGGTGTTACCAGCGTTTCCATCGGACAGCTGTTCCTGGCAGGCTATGTACCGGGATTTGTGCTTGCCCTGGTGCTGATGATTTATTCCTACTACTATTCTAAGAAGACCAATGTTCCGGTTACCGGACGTTTCAGCATCAAAGCATGTGCAAAAGCATTTGTCCATGCCATCTGGGGCATGATCGCGGTTCTCTTCGTGGTAGTCGGCGTGATCAGCGGTATCTTCACGACGACGGAGTCAGCAGCTTGTGCAGTAGTATGGTCGATGGTGGTAGGCCTTTTTATCTACAAGGGCTTTAAACTGAAAGATATTCCGAGAATTTTCAACAATGTTACCATGACACTGGGCAAGGTTCTGATCCTGATCGGCGTATCGGGCGCATTTACCTACCTGCTGACTTACTTAAAGATTCCGGAGCACGTATCCGAAGCACTGTTCTCAATCACAGACAATAAGATCATCATTCTGATCATGCTGAACCTGCTGATGCTGTTCCTCGGATGTCTGATCGAGATGGCATGCCTGATCCTGATGCTGACACCGGTAATCCTTCCGATTTGGCTGTCTCTGGGATTGTCCCCGATTCATCTGGGTGTCGTGATGGTGCTGAATCTGGGCATCGGCCTTCTGACACCGCCGGTTGGATCTACTCTGTTTATTGGCTCGGCGATCTCAGGTATTAAGATCGAGAAGCTGGCAAAGCATATGATTCCGTTTTACGCGGTTATGGGTATCGCACTGATTATCCTGACCTATTTCCCACAGGTGTTTATGTGGCTTCCGAATATGATGTACTAACGGGCGAGGTCTTGTATGAATAAAAAAGGACAGTGCCGGGGGACGGTGGTGATCTGTCCCGGCGGCGGTTATGAATGGCTTTCAGACCGGGAGGCCGAACCTGTTGCGGCAGCTTTTGAGAAGGCCGGATGGAAAGCGGAAGTCCTGCGCTACAGCGTGGGCCGCGATCTCGGCACAAAGCCTCTGTTGGAACTGGGGCGGGCGGTAGCGCTTGCAAAAGCGAACGCTCCGGGGGAACCGGTTGTGGTCTGCGGGTTTTCGGCAGGCGGACACCTCGCGGGCAGTCTCGGCGTGCATTATCAGGATTTGGGGCTGGCGAGACCGGATGCGATGATCCTGTGCTATCCGGTGATCACGGCGGGAGCCTATGCGCACCGCGCCAGCATCAACAACTTGTGCAAGACGGATCAGGAGTATTATTCTCTGGAACAGCATGTGACAAATGATACACCACCGACCTTTCTCTGGGCGACGATGTCCGATGATGAGGTGCCGGTGCAGAACAGCCTTTTGATGGCGGAAGCGCTGGGCGAAGCGGGTGTGCCTTATGAACTGCACATTTTCCCGAAGGGGGTACACGGATTGTCTCTGTGTACGCCGGAGGTGGACGAGCCGGAGCGGGGACGCCTGGCCGATGTGCATGTGGCCCGCTGGTTTGCACTTTGTGTGGAATGGCTGGAGACGATAAAATAAAGGAGATTAGAGATGGCAGCTTGGAAAAATGAAGACGAGTTATTTGCCTTAATGAAAGAAAAATTGTATACACCGGTGGTGGGAGATATCCTGGATGTGATGGGGTATAATCACCAGTTTCTTCCGGCTTCGATTCATCCGCTGAAGGATGAGATGAAGATCGCGGGCAAAGCCTGCACGGTTCTGGAATGTGACGTGTTTGAGGCACAGAAGAAGCCGTTTGGACTTCTGACGGAGGCGCTGGATCAGCTGCAGAAAAATGAAGTTTACGTGGCGACCGGAGCGCATAATTCCGCACTCTGGGGCGAGCTTTTGACGGCGACGGCCAAGACACGCGGAGCAGTCGGAGCAGTTCTGGACGGCTATACGAGAGATACGCCTCAGGTGCTGACCCAGAATTTCCCGGTGTTTGCCGAGAAGCGCTGGGCGCAGGATTCTTCCATTCGCACCAATGTCGTAGATTTCCGGTGTACCATCGAGATCGGCAAAGTGGTCATTCACGACGGCGATCTGGTGTTTGGCGACATGGACGGCGTTCTGATCATTCCGAAGGATGTGGCAGAGGAAGTCATCGAGCAGGCACTTGAGAAGGCAGCCGGCGAGAAAAAGGTAAGAAAAGCAATCGAAGGCGGAATGTCTGCAACCGAGGCATTTAAGGTATTCGGAATTCTGTAAGGAGTAAAGCATGGAACAGCAGAGTGCATTTCAGATACAATTGGAAGATAATGTGGCGACCGCCCTGCAGGAATTAACGCCGGGGCCGGTGAAGCTTCTCGGTGACTGCGGACAGAACGTCGTTCAGGCGGTGACCGAGGTTCCGCTCGGACACAAAGTCGCCCTTCGTGACATCCGGGCCGGAGAGCCGATCGTGAAATACGGTGTGGTCATCGGGCGGAGCACGGCGGAGATTTTGGCGGGAAGCTGGGTGCATCTTCATGTGATGGCAAGCATCTATGATCAGCGTTCCAGTCATTTAGACGCGGTAACCGGAGCACCGAAGGATACGAAATATGAGTGAGGGAAAGAACATGGAAAAAAACGAATTGAGCGATTTTTCCTGGCTTGGATATGAACGTAAGGATGGTGCGCCGGGAATCCGCAACCGGGTTCTGGTGATCTACACGGTAAAGTGCAGCGAGTTTGTGGCGGATGCCATCGTGCGGGAAAGTCATCATGAGGATGTGGAGCTGCTCGGTTTTGACGGCTGCACGGACAACCAGTATGCGGTGGATCTTCTGATCAGTCTGATCCGGCATCCGAATGTCGGTGCAGTGCTGGCAGTCGGACTGGGCTGCGAATACGTGCAGCCGGAATGGCTGGCAGATATCGCAGCGAAGGCGGGGAAACCGGCGAAATGGATGTTTATTCAGGAGATCGGCGGCACGGCGAAAGCGATCGCGCAGGGCAAAGCCTGGGTGGCCGATATGCTGGAGGAGCTGAAAACGACACCGAGAAAGCGGATGGGCATGAAGGATCTGATCATTGGCGCGGAGTGTGGCGGCAGTGATTTCACCAGCGGTCTTGCGGGTAATGTGGTGGTCGGCCGTTTCTATGACAAGCTGGTGGATGAGGGCGGCACGGCGATCTTCGAGGAGATCGTGGAGGCGGTCGGACTGGATCAGCTTCTGGTCAGCCGTGCAGCAGATGAGACGGCGGCGAAGGAGATCCAGTATACCTATGATAAGGCACTGGAGTATTGCAAGGATGTGCACCAGTATTCGGTGAGTCCGGGGAATTTCGCCGGTGGCTTGTCCACCATCGAGGAGAAGAGCATGGGTGCTGTGATCAAGAGCGGCAGCAGGCCGATCCAGGGGGTCGTCAAGGTGTCCTGCACGCCGCCGAGAAACGGGCTGTGGCTTCTGGATTCTACCCCAGATCCCTATTGGATGCAGTTTGGAATCACCAACCCCAACGACAATGAAGGTCTGATGGATCTGATCAGCGCGGGAGCACACATCGTGTTTCTGGTAACTGGCCGGGGCAATGTGGTCGGCAGCGCGGTCAGCCCGTGCATCAAGATCACGGGAAATCATGACACCTACAAGCGCATGGAGGACGACATGGATTTTGATGCCAGTCCAGTGCTGCGGGGAGCGTGTTCGCAGGATGAGCTGGCGATGCAGCTGGCCCGGATGACGGCCGCGGTCGCGGGCGGAGCAAAGAGCAAGAGCGAAGCACTGGGGCATCGGGAATATTTCGTGCCGTACAAGTATCAGGAAAAGAAGGTTGCCTACACACGGAAATGTGATGTGCAGGAGTAAATAGAAGGAGGCATTCATATGGCAGCATTTACAGAGGAACAGATGAAGGAATTCAGCATGACAAAGTATTACGGACTGGAAGGACAGACCGCGATCGTGACGGGTGGTTCTACAGGACTGGGTCTCGCAGTCACAAGATGTCTGATCAGCGCGGGCGCAAAGGTCGTGGTTCTGAGCTTTGAGGCACCGGAGCAGGCGGCGGACGCACTGGCAGAATTTGGCGACAGAGCCGTATTTTATCAGTTCAATATCACGGACACGGATCATACGCAGGAGATGGTTGACAGGGTCATTGCCGAGCAGGGCCCGATCAGCATTCTGATCAACAACGCAGGAAACCACTGCAAAAAGTTTATCTGGGATATGACGGTGGAGGATTACGCGAGCGTTTTAAACGTACATCTGATTGGCGCGTTTGCGCTGACGAAAGCGCTTGTGCCGCAGATGAAGGAGCTGGGACATGGCAGAATCGTGTTCCAGGCATCCATGACAAGCTACATCGGTCAGCCGATGGTGGCCGGATATTCCACGGCAAAGGCTGGTTATCTGGGTCTGATTCACACCCTGACTGCCGAGCTTGCCGAATTTGGCATTACGGTCAATGCCATCGCGCCAGGCTGGATCGACACCCCGATGTTCCACAAGGCAGTCGACAATGATCCGCCGCGTCTTGCGAAGATCATGGGCAGAATCCCGGCAAAGAGTGTTGGCGATCCGATGGATGTGGGTATGTGTGCGGCATTCCTGTGTTCGGATGCAGCGCGTTACATCAGCGGAACCTGTATTCCGGTTGACGGCGGTGCTCTGATCGGATTCTAAGCAGAATGAAGTAGGGGGACATTATGAATCATACCTTTAGTGAAGAATTGTTTTTGTCAACGGAGACCGGCCGCAGATTGTACCACAGCTATGCGGAAACCATGCCGATCATCGATTATCACTGTCACCTTCTGCCGCAGGAGATGTATGAGAACGAGGAGTTTGAAGATCTCGGAGAAATGTGGCTGAAGGGGGATCATTACAAGTGGAGAGCCATGCGTACCTTCGGCATTGATGAGAAATACATCACCGGAGACGCATCGTATCATGAGAAATATCTCGCATTTACGAAAATTCTCCCGCGGCTGATCGGCAATCCGATCTATATCTGGTGTGCGCTGGAGCTGAAGCGTTACTTTGATATCGACGAGGCGGTGACCGAGGCGAATGCGGAGGAAATCTACCAGAGGACGAAGGCTCTGATCGCGGAGAAGCACATGACCAGACGCTGGTGCATGGAGCATTCCAACGTCAAGCTGGTATCGACGACCGAGGACCCGACGGACACTCTCGAATATCATATCGCCATGGCGAAGGATCACAGCTTTACGACGAAGGTGATCTCTGCGTTCCGCCCGGATAAGGCGATGTTTGTCGGCAGCGATGGCTTCGGCGCTTATCAGGAAGCACTTGCGCAGGCGGCGGGACAGTCGATCGAAGGCTTTCAGGATATGCTTGCAGCGCTGGAAAAGCGGCTGCAGTTCTTTAAGAGCATCGGTACAACCGTGTCGGACGATGGGGTTCCCTATTTTAAGTGGGAGGACTACACGCCGGAGGAGATCGGGGAGATCTGGAAAAAGGCTTATGCAAATACACCTTTGACGGAGCTTGAGGAAGACAAGTACCGGAGTGCGTTCCTGTTTGAGATGGCGCGGATCTATAAGCGCAATGGCTTTGTGATGCAGCTGCATATCGGCACCTACCTGGATGCGAACTCAACCTTTGTGAAAAAGGTTGGTCAGTCCTGCGGATTCGACTGCACCGATGACCGTTCGTCTGTCATCAGCGTGGGAACGCTGCTCGACCGGCTGACGCAGATCGGTGAGCTGCCGAAGTTGATCCTGTATCCGCTTGACGGAACCAAGATCGAGGCCTGGGCGGTTCTGGCCGCCGGCTACTGCTACAACGGGGTCAAGGCGCAGGTTCAGCTTGGCGCACCGTGGTGGTTCATGGATCAGGCGTTCGGCATTCAGCGGCAGTTTGAGTCCTGTGCCAACCTTTATCCGGTGGCGCTGTCGGTGGGAATGCTGACCGATTCCCGGAGCTTCATCAGCTACCCGCGGCATGAGCTGTACCGCAGAGTGCTCTGCGATTACTTTGGAAGACTGATCGAGCGCGGGGAATACTTCGGAAGCGAAGAGACGGTGAAGCAGATCATTGAGGATGTGTGCTACAATAATGTGAAGGAATTTTTTGGGTTTGAGATTTAGAAGCTAAAAATCGCTGGGGTCGTGAGACCGCAGCGATTTCTGTTTTTCTGCATTATTTATTTATATTCTTCCTGTACCAGTGCTTTCGCAATCTCTAGATCGGACAGTCCAGGATTCCGTTCAATCAAATCATAGACCTCACGAACCTCGGCCTCATCCAGCTCCAATGCCTCCGCGGCCTCCGCCGCCGACAACTGTTTATCCCACTTTCTGCGCATCGCACTGATTATCCGCGCGCGCTCTTCTATACGGCCTTCCGCACGGCCTTCCACACGACCCTCCGCATGGCCTTCTATACGCCCTTCCCTGCGCCCACGCGCCTCGGCTTTATCAAATAAATCACACATTCTGACTTCTCTCCCTTCTTTTTCCATCTCCGCCACCACTTCCATCGTTTCTGAGAATCGTTTATCTCCACTAAACGCCCGGAAGAAGTCTGCCACTTCGACCGGATGCTTTAAGGTTCGCTCACTGCGTGACTGATCTTCTGCTCCGCTTTTCTCGGCAAAATAATCTGCAATCACGCGAAAATCGCTTCTCAATTTCGCCCTGACCGATTTGGGCAGGCGCGGCACATCAATCAGATTGATCCGGTAGTCGACAAATTTGTGCTCCAGCTCTTCCGGTATGTCCATAAGCTCCTTCAGCGATGTTCCCACATCCCACTCCTGATCCCCAAAATACAGCACCGCCGTAATCACCGGATAGCGCTGCGCTCCGGCATCCATCTGACTTCGGTAGGACGCGTAGTCATATCCCATCACCCGAATCGCCATATCCCGGTCCGTCTTCGATTGGTTTTCCATTCCGATAAACATCATCTGGATGCCCATGTTCTCCACGTACTTCGCCACATCGCGGCGCTGCTCTCTGTACCTCGCTGCATCATCCGCCTTGTAAATCGTTTCCGTCGGTCCGTCCCGAAGCTGATCTTCCTGAATCAACGGTTTCTCAAAAATCAGAACATTGCTGATGTCAGCAAATACATCCCTGCAGCCCTCCAGCTTCTTCTCCGCCCGATCCTTCTGCAGGCGCGGCACCGTCGCTTTCTCTTCCGACATACTCATAACCTCCTTATGCAATTGTACGCAGGAGGCTTCTCTCGTTCGAAAACTCCTGCTTGTTCCATGTGATAATAAGCAAGAATTTTCTGATAGAAAGATCTGAAATAGCTTTTAGATACCCCCGAACTCGAAGAGCGGGAGTAAGATAAATTAGAAAATCCGCTTTGCATTTACTATAACACATATCATTCCAAATAGCAACCCCAAAATAAATTTCTCGTTGCCAAATAATAAAGTTTTCGTTGCAACATAAAATCCTCCGCCCCATGAAAATGATTGTAGTCTCCCGCCCCGATATGGTATGATAGGGGCATTACGAAGAGAGGTGTCAGTATTGAAAAAGAAGAATATCCGATTTGCAGTGGCCGGGGCGATTTTATTGTTTGCGGCGCTGCTTTTGCAGGTATGCGCCAGGGAGCTTCGCGGGTTTGCGACCTGGTATGCACATGGCGTTTATCCGATTCTGGTGGGGATGATAGGACGAATAATGAATGTTTTTCCATTCTCGGTGGTGGAAATCATGCTGTATCTGCTGATTGTGGGGGGCGTAGTGTATGCGGTGCGGTTTGTGCGAGATCCGCTGCGGCTTTTGTCGCGGACCGTTTTTCTGTGCGGTATTCTGTTTTTTCTCTATACGGTTAACTGCGGGATCAATTATTCGGCGATGGCATTCTCGGAATATGTGGGGCTGGAGCCGGGGCAGTATACGGCGGAAGAATTGACGGAGCTTTGCGAGCTGCTGGTGGAGCAGGTCAATGAGACAGCGACGGCGGAGCGCTACCAGGGGCAGGAGCAGGCGTGGAGAGAAGAGGGCGTGCGTGCGATGCAGGCGGCGGCGGGGCCGCTGGGTGGCTACTATCCGAAGCCGAAGCCGGTGCTGGTGTCGTGGATTTTGTCGGTGCAGCAGCTCTGCGGTGTCTACTCCCCGTTCACGATCGAGGCGAATTACAACCGGGTGATGCCGAACTACAACATTCCGCACACGATCTGCCATGAACTGTCCCATTTGAAGGGCTTCATGCGCGAGGATGAGGCGAATTTTATTGGCTATCTGGCGTGCACGTCCTCGGACAATCAGGCGTTTCGCTACAGCGGCTACCTGACGGGCTGGGTCTATGCGGGCAATGCGCTGGCCCGGACGGACAGGGAGGCCTACGCAGAATTGTACGGGAAGCTGTGCGCCCAGGCCCAGGCCGATCTGGCGGAGAACAATGCATTCTGGAACCGGTACGAGGGGCCCGTTGCGGAGGTGTCCAATCAGATGAATGATACCTATCTCAAGATGAATCGGCAGACCGACGGGGTGCGCAGCTATGGCCGCATGGTCGATCTGATGCTGGCGTATCGCCGGGGAAACGAACGGATACCGGCAGACCAGCCGGGAAAGGAGTAACGATGAACCTGAAGGAACAGCTTTATGTGTGTACGCTGGCGCGCTGCCAGACGATCTCCAAGGCGGCAGAGGAACTTTACCTGTCTCCGTCTGCGCTCAGCGTCTATATCAGCAATCTGGAAAAATATCTTGGCATCCGCCTGTTTGACCGGACGGGCAAATCCTTCGTGCTGACCTCCATCGGGGAGGAATATGTGATTCGTGCGGAAAAGATGCTGGAAATGAAGGAGGAATTTGACGGTCTGGTGGAGAAGGCGCTTCAAAAAGGGCATCCGCCGATCCGCATCGGGATTCAGCAGAGGCGGGCGATCTCTGTGGTTCCGAGAACCCTGAAGCGTTTTATGGAAGCTTATCCGCAGGTGGAGGTGATATTCCGGGACGGACCGCAGGACGTGATTGCGGAAATGTACCGGAAAGGTGCGATCGATTTCATGATTGCGATTTACCGGGATGAGCTGCCGGATGCCTGCTATGAGGAAATCGCGCAGGAACAGGTGCTGGTCGCATTACCGGAGCATCATCCGGCGAACGCCTTTGCCTATGAGGTGCCGGGAGATGCCTATAAGCATATAGATATGATACATCTGGATCGGGAGACCTTCATTCTTCCCTCGCCGACGCAAAGTATGCGCTGCACGGCGAACCGTATTTTTGAGCAGGCGGGAATCCGCCCGAAGCAGATTATCGAGCTGCGCCATTTTGACATTATTATGAGCATGGTCAATCAGGAGATGGGGATCGGCTTTAACCGTCTGGGCTACGTGAAGGATATGGAGCATCTTAAGGGCGTGAACTATTATCTGATCGGGCCGGATCCGTACTGCTCCAAGCTCGTGCTGGCCTATCGGAAGGGGCGTGTGATTTCGGAGTGTGAGGCATGCCTTTTGCAGATTTTAAAAGAGGAAATTCGGAATAATTATAGGGTGTAATTATTAAAATTGTGTAAACATTATAAAAAAATTAATGTTACATTCAGTTTTTACTAATGGTCATCCGGCCTTCTTTTCAGTATAATTGAAATATTATACATAGGAGGCGAATGTTTATGAGTGACAAAAAGAAAAAGTTTCAAGTACCACACAGCTTCGTCATCGTATTTACCATTATTGTGGCGGCTGTGCTGATGACCTGGATCGTGCCGGCGGGCGAATATGTGCGCGTGGAAAATGCAGACGGCATCAAGGTCATCGATCCGAGCCAGTTTCAGTATCTTGCGCGCAACCCAGTCAGCCCGTTTCTGATCCCGATCTACATTGTAAAAGCATTTATCAAGCGTGTGGATCTGATGCTGGTCATCCTGTTCTCCGGCGGCGCGTTCCACATGATGACCCAGTCCGGCTCTCTGCAGGCGGTCATTGCGAAGCTGGCAAAGAAATTCTCTAACAATTTGTATGTGTTTATTCCGATCCTGACTCTGATGTTCGGTCTGATCTGCACCACACAGGGCGTGAACATGTTCATCGCATTTGCTCCGGTTATGGTTATGCTGTCGCTGGCGATCGGGCTGGATTCCATTACCGGTGCGGCGATCATCCTGCTGGGCGGCGCTATCGGCTTCTCCACGGGTACGCTGAATCCGAGTACAACGGTGGTGGCACAGAAGATCGCAGAGCTTCCGCTGTATTCCGGTATCGGATACCGCTGGATGTGCTTTGCGGTGTATTATGTAATCACCAATATCGCGCTGATCCGTTATGCACTGAAGATTAAGAAGGATCCGACCAAGAGCCCGATGTACGATCTGGACAAGAACAACGAGCTGAACCAGGGCGGCAATCTGGATGATTTCGGTGAGATCACCTTCCGCAAAATCCTGTGTGTGCTGGCACTGGTGGTAGGACTGGTGGCGGTTGTATACGGCAGCATCAAGCTCGACTGGGATATGCCGGAGATGGCGGCGATGTTCATCTGGCTGGCGGTTGTCGTGGGCGTGATCTCCGGCTTTGACGGCAACACGATCTCCAAAAACTTCCTGGACGGCTGTAAGAAGATGATGTCGGCCATGATCATTATCGGTCTGGCGCAGTCCATCAGCACAATCATGACGGACGGCAAGATCATCGATACGGTGGTGCATTCTCTGGCCGGCGGGCTTGGCAATGTTCCGACGATTCTGCAGGCACCGGCGATGCTGATTGCCAACACGATCATCAACGTATTTCTGACTTCCGGTTCCGGACAGGCGGCAGCGGTTATGCCGATCATGGTTCCGCTTTCTGATCTGATCGGAATGAGCCGTCAGACGGCAATTCTGGCATTTAACTTTGGCGATGGCTTCTGTAACTACATCCTGCCGACCTCCACCGCACTGATGGGTATCATCAGCGCCTGCGATATTCCGTATGACCGCTGGATGCGCTTCATGTGGAAAATCTTCCTGATGTGGCTGGTGATTGGTGCGGTGCTGCTGATGCTCGCGCAGGCCATTCACCTGGGACCGATGTAAGGCGGAAAGGAGACGGTACGATGAAAGAAACTTTATTTCAGGCGATCGATGCACAGAAGGACGAGCTGTGGTCGATGTCAGACCAGATTTTTGACAACCCGGAATATGAAGGGGAAGAGGTATTTGCGGCAGGACTTCTGACGGATTATCTGAAACAGAATGGATTTGCGGTTGAGATGGGCGTGGGCGGCTACAAGACGGCGTTTCGCGCGGTCTACAGCCACGGCGAGGGCGGACCGGTGATTGGAATCCTGTGTGAATATGACGCGCTGCGCGGCCTGGGTCATGGCTGCGGCCACCATATGCAGGGGCCGGGCTGCCTGGGCGCGGCGATCGCGCTGAAGAATATCCAGGCGGACCGGCCGTTTCAGCTGATCGTGTACGGAACTCCGGCGGAGGAGACGTTGGGCTCCAAGTGTTCCATGATCAAGAATGGCTGCTTTCACGATCTGGACGTGGCGTTCATGATGCATGGCGGGCCGAATACCTGTACCGACATCAAATGTCTGGCGCAGCGCAGCTTCGAGGTGACCTTTCACGGCAAACGCGCCCATGCGGCGCTGGCACCGGAGAAGGGGCGGAGTGCATTCGACGGGCTCCTGGTATCCTTCCAGGGGATTGAATTCCTGCGCGAGCATGTGCCGGATGATGTGCGGATGCATTACACCATTGCGGAGCTTCCGGGTCCGGCCAATGTGGTTCCGGCCAGGGCGAAGGGCGAATTCTCCATCCGCTCTTTCTCGAAGAATGAGTTAAACGGCGTGTGCGAGCGGTTCCAAGATATCATCAGGGGTGCCGCGCTGATCGCCGGTGTGGATTATGAGATCGAGGAGGGAACCTTCTTCTTCAACAAGATTCCGGTACTGCTGCTCAATAAGCTCCTGATGGAGAATGCCGAGCTGGCCGGTGCGCCGCAGCTTGCACCGCCGCGGGAGAAGACGGGCTCTACGGATTTTGGAAATGTCATGTACGAGATCCCCGGCTCCTGTATCCGCGTGGCATTCGTGCCGGAGGGAACTGCTTCCCATTCGCAGGAATTCGTGGACGCGGGCAAGACCCAGGCGGCTCACGACTGCGTGATCTACGGCGCGAAGGCGATCGCCGGAGCCGGTTATGATCTGATCATGACTGACGGACTGATGGATCAGGTAAAGGCGGAGTTTGCGGAGAATAAGAGGAAATACCAGTAAGTGAAACAGAACCAGAAACGGATACGGAGGCAGATGCTGAAAAAGGTCTGCCTCTTTTTCTGTGATCTGATTGATAAAATATTGCTATACAGAATGAAATAAGCTATAATAATAATCAGAATAAACATAGGAAAATGGAATGAATTCTGCAAGTTATGTAAATAAACGACATTAAAAGCAAGGGGGAAAGACTACATGGATAAGACATTGTATGACTTGATGGATTGGGCAGGGATTGAGGAGATCGTATATTCGGAGGCAGCGAATCCGGAGCGGTTGTTAGGGCCGCATGTGACGGAACAGGGGCTGCTGATTCAGTGTTTTATCCCGACGGCCGTGTCCGTCACCGTGAAGGTAAAGACGGGCGGGAAGAAATATCCGATGGAGCAGCAGGATGAGGCTGGATTTTATGCCGTGTTGGTTCCGCGCAAGAGCCTGACAGATTATACGCTGCTGGTGACCTATGATACGGGGATGACCGAGGAGCTTCACGACCCGTATGCATTTGCCACACTGTACCATGAGGCCGAGTTAAAGCGGTTCGAGGCCGGAATTGACTACGAGATCTACCGTAAGATGGGCGCACACCCGATGAAGATCAATGGGGTGGACGGCGTTTATTTCTCCGTATGGGCACCGTGCGCCATGCGCGTCAGCGTAGTCGGAGATTTCAACCTGTGGGATGGCAGACGCCATCAGATGAGACGACTGGGAGATTCCGGGGTGTTTGATCTGTTCATACCGGGGCTTGAGAAGGGGTTGGTCTACAAGTATGAGATCAAGAACCAGAAGGGTGAACCGATGCTGAAGGCCGATCCTTATGGCAATTTCTCGGAGCTGCGGCCGAATACCGCATCGGTTGTCTGGGATCTGGGCGGCTTTCCGTGGAATGACGAGGCATGGATGACAGAGCGCGCGAAGACGGACAGCAAGACGAAACCGATGTCAATCTATGAGCTTCATCTTGGCTCCTGGATGCGCAAGGCGCAGGAACTGGATGAGAACGGAGCAGAGATTGTGGGTTCGGAATTCTGCAATTACAGAGAGATCGCGCCGAAGCTGGCGGCTTATGTGAAGGATCTGGGCTATACGCATATCGAGCTGATGCCGGTGATGGAGCATCCGCTGGACGCCTCCTGGGGCTATCAGGTGACGGGATATTATGCACCGACCAGCCGCTACGGGACGCCGGATGATTTCATGTATTTCATGAACTATATGCACGAGCAGGCGATCGGGGTAATCCTCGACTGGGTACCGGCGCATTTTCCGAGGGATGCCTATGGTCTGGCATGCTTTGACGGAACCTGCGTCTACGAACACAAGGATCCGCGGCAGGGTGCTCATCCGCACTGGGGCACGCTGATCTACAATTACGGGCGGCCGCAGGTGACGAACTTCCTGATTGCCAATGCGTTGTTCTGGGCGAAGGAATATCACGCGGACGGCATCCGGATGGATGCGGTGGCATCCATGCTATATCTGGATTATGGAAAGAATGACGGCGAGTGGGTGGCCAACATCTACGGCGGTCATGAGAACCTGGAGGCGGTGGAGTTCTTGAAGCATTTGAACAGTGTCTTCAAGAAACAGGCGAAGGGCGCGGTTCTGATTGCCGAGGAGTCTACCGCATGGCCGCAGATCACAGGCGATGTGAAAGAGGGCGGTCTGGGCTTCGATTATAAATGGAACATGGGCTGGATGAATGATTTCACCGGCTACATGCAGTACGATCCGTATTTCCGCTGCCACCACTATGGGGAATTGACATTCAGTATGCTGTATACCTACAGCGAGAATTTTGTTCTGGTATTTTCGCATGATGAGGTGGTTCATGGAAAATCCTCCATGCTCTGCAAGATGCCGGGTGACAGCTATGAGGTGAAGGCGGAGAATTTGAGGGCGGCGTATGGCTTCATGTATGCGCATCCGGGCAAGAAGCTGCTGTTCATGGGGCAGGAATTCGCCCAGATCTCCGAGTGGAATGAGAATGAGGAATTGCCGTGGGATATCCTGCAATATCCGCTTCACAAGACGATGCAGGATTATGTGAAAGCGCTCAATGCGCTGTATCGGACGCAGCCGGCATTGTATGAGAAGGATTTCCAGCCGGAAGGTTTTGAGTGGATCAACTGCACCTCCGGCAGTGACAATATCTTGGCGTTCTTGAGAAAGACGGACAAGCCGGAGGAGACGCTGTTGTTCGTATGTAACTTTGCTCCGATTGCGCATAAGGGTTACAAGGTCGGTGTGCCGTTCTACGGAAAATATAAAGAGGTTTTCAACAGCGATGACGCAGCGTTCGGCGGTAGTGGAAGATGGGGCACACGCACGAAGAACAGCAAACAGGAAGCATGCGATGAACGCGAGAACTGCCTGGTTCTGGATGTTCCGCCGATGGCGATGGTAGCGTTCTCCTGTACGCCAATGCCGGCTCCGGAGAAAAAGGTGGTGGAGAAGAAGACGGCTGCGAAACCAGTGGCAAAGAAAAAGAGCGCGGCGAAACCGGCGGCGGAGAAGAAGGCCGCAGCAAAACCAGCGACAAAGAAACCAACGAGGGGGACAAAATAAAATGGAACAGAAGCATTCGCTGAATGGCCGGATTTTGATCAGCAGCGAGCCGGAAGAGAGCAACACGCAATTATTATATTTCACCTGCTCTTCCCTGGCCCACAATGACGAGCGAATCTATATGATGAGTGATAAGAACGGAAGTCCAAATGTCGTTGTGCGGGATCTGTTCGAGGGAACCGAGCAGATGCTCACCAATAATACCAAAGGCATTTTAAAGAGTTATGTCTACTTCGACGGAACCGCTCGTGAGGGACTGGGAAAAGCCAGTGTCTGCCTGGACTGCGAACGCGAGATCATCTATTTCATTCAGGATGACAAGATTTGCAGGAGCAGTCGAGAGGGCGGAATCGTGGTTTTGAATACGGTGCCGGATGGCCGCATGACGGCATTTACCCATGTCAGTTCCGATGGCAAACGTCTCTGTGTGCCGATGACCGATGGGAGAATTCTGGATTATGATCCGGATACCGAGGGAAGCGGACTGGATAAGCGCCCGATTTATAACATCGATGGGCGTGTGCAGGAAGAACATCTAAACAGCTATCTGTGCGTGTATGATACGGAGAGCGGTGCGCTGCTCTTTGAGAAGACGGTCCCGAACTGCTGGATCACCCATGTGCAGTTCAATCCGCAGAACCCGGAGCTGATCATGTACAATCACGAATGGCCCAGTTTGGACTGTGGAATCCGCCGAATCTGGGTGTATGATCATCAGCAGGATACCCTTTGCCGCATTCGCGTCGAGGGCGACGACACCCTCGGCAATCCGGGTGGATATGTTCGAAAGGCCGAGGACTGGGTGTGCCACGAGATGTGGAGCGATGATGGAAAGACCATCATTTACCACGGTGGTTATGCGGACGGTCCTGCGATGGTGGGCCGATATGAGCTTTCAACGAAGCGTTACTGGGAGATCGCACTTCCAGATGATTATGATGCTTACGGTCACTTTACGATGGATCATCAGGGCAATCTGGTCTGCGACGGATATTTCAAATATCCGTGGGAGGTCAAGAAGGTGTACGAGAACAGCACGGACAATGGCCCAGATCCGCACAAGAAGGATGCCGAGTATATTTGCAAAGTCATTCCGGACTGGGATGCCGGTACGCTGACATGGATTCCGCTCTGCAAGCACGAGAGCGACTGGCTGGGACAGGATGCACATCCGCACCCGATCTACAGCCATACCGGTGACCGGATCTTTTTCAACAGCCGGATGGACCGCTTTGTGAATGTATATTGTGTGTCTTCCAGATAGGAGAAAAATCATATGAGGGAATTATTGTTAGAACGGACGTGCGTAAAAGAAGCATCGACCGGGGCGGTGGTTTATACATTGACGCCGCAGAAAGAAGCGATGCTGTCGGAGAATTTCACGGTTCAGTCAAAGCTGGCCGGCGCAGTGGCGGACATCAGGAAAGAGCATGTCTTATTTACACCGGCGAAACTGCCGAAAGTGACCGTTTCCATGAAGGAAGGAGCCAGCTTCTGCCTGAAAAGAGAGCTGGAGCAGCTGACTGATGTTTTGAAAGTCGATGGCGCAGATCTTTTCGTAAAAGGCGATCCGCTCACCAGTCAGTTTGAATTGCTGCACAAAGATCAAAGCGTCGCAGATTTCCAGTATGGTGACGCAGGCAAAATGATCTCGGTAAAAGAAGAGTCTGATGAGCTGCTGATCGTGCTGTTTGCGTTTGCGGTGGAGCTTGCGAGAAGTTAGCAGAGAAGCTTCAAAGAGTAGAGTATGTAGAAATACATGCCCTGCTCTTTTTCGGCAAACAGGAAAAGTACTCTTGCACGAAAGACGATCCTGTGCTACAATAGATGCAAAAGCAGATTTTTCTAATCCATCTAGCACCCGGTGATAACGACCGGGATGATCTCAGGGTTACTTCAGTGACATTCTATCGAAAAATTCATGCTTAGGATCACAAGAGAACAAAGCAGGAGTTTTTCGCAGTGAAGAATGCGGGACCTCCTGTGCACAACTGCATAAGGAGGCACATCATGAAGAAGAGCCAAAAGAGGTATTCGAAGAGAGCAGTAGCGGAAAGAAACTATAAGGATACAGTGTGGAGGATGCTGTTCTATGTGACCAGCGAATACGAACTATTGATGCGGAAAAGATCCTTATATTCGTCAACCCTGCAAAAGATCCCGACACCGAAGTTTATTGTATTTTATAACGGTCAGGATAAGCAGATGGAGAAAGAGGAACTGTACTTGTCTGATGCATATCTGGTTCCGACGGATGCCCCGGAACTGGAACTTAAGGTAACCATGTACAACATCAACATTGGACATAATCAGGAACTGCTGGAGCACTGCAAAACCTTGAACGAATATGCGATCTATGTTTCCAAGGTTCGAGAGCACACAGCACAGATGCCAACCGAAGAAGCAGTGGAACGCGCAGTAGATGAGTGCATTCGGGATGGTATTCTGGCAGATTTCCTCATCAAAAATCGAGCGGAGGTCGTGAAAATGAGTATATTTGAGTACGATAAGCAGAGGGAAGATGAAAAACTGCAAAGAGAGATGAAGGAAAATCTTCAAAGAGAGATGCAGAAAGAGCTGGATGCAATGCAAGCCGCCGCCGATCAGCGCGTAGCAGAGGAAAAGCAACGCGTAGCAGAAGAACAACAGCGCGCCGACAGAGCAGAGGCAGAACTTGCGAAACTGAAGGCACTTTACGAAAGCGCAGATCAGAGAAGGTAATAGTTAGACAAAGACGGGGCTGGATGGCAGTAATAAGCCATCCAGCCCCGTCCTATCTAACGCTTCACTTAAATATCCAAAGCATAAGCCACAAGCAATTTCGCGGTATTATTCAGTCCGTCGATATGCGTCCGTTCCATCCCATGACTACAGTAGCATGCCATGCCAAGGGCGCCGGCACAGACATTGTTGCCCGCCTTCACAGCCGCGCTGGCGTCTGTTCCATAGCGGTAGAAGATATCAACCGCATAGTCACATCCCGCCTTTTTCGCCTGCTCGATCAGCCTCGTTGTCAGCTCCCGGTCATACGGGGTATGGAAATCCTTGCAGCAAATGCTGACTGCATGCTCATTTCCATTATAATCCGGTCCGATCAGTCCGATATCGACAGCGACAAATTCTTCCACCTCCGGCGGAAGATAAGCGCCGCCGTGTCCGATCTCCTCATAGTGAGGAAATGCCAACAGCGTCCGGTACTTCGGCTTTAACTTTTGTTCGGTCATGTATTTCAGCATACCGAAGATGGAAGCCACGGCCGCCTTGTCATCCAGGAACCGGGTTTTGATAAAGCCCTTCTCCGTATACTGGAATCTCGGCTCCACATAGATGATATCGCCGTGCTGAATTCCCAGCGCCGTCACATCATCCTTCGTCTGGATCTCTTCGTCCAGCCGGATCAGCATGGTATTCTCATCCCGGGCCAGTGTCCTTGCGTCGTCAAACACATGAGTGGAGTGGGACTGGCATACAAAAAGTCCGCTGTATTTCTTCCCATCCCTCGTCACAATCCAGACGGTCTCGCCTTCCAGGCTGGTGTAGCTTAAGCCGCCCAGATTCCGAACCCGGATGCTGCCGTCATCATCGATGCGGCGCACCACCATTCCCAGCGTATCAAGATGTCCGCCGATCATCACCGTTTTGGAGTTATCTTCTCCGTCCATGGTGATGTAAGCCGTATGCTTCCTGTCATAAGTCACCTGATATCCAAACATGGCGGCATACTTCTCCACCACGGGATTCACTTCCTCATAGTAGCTGACCGGACTGGGTGCATTGATCAGCTCCTCCAGGCATGTTCTCAAAAACTGGTTATCAATCTTACAATCTATCATGTTTTCCATCAGTAATGGCTGCTCCTTCCATGCACAGTTACATATCTCCACTGAAATGGCAGGAGACAAAATGTCCCGGCTCCACCTCTTTCAGCTCCGGTGATTCCGTAAAACAACATTCCTTCGCATATTCACACCGCGGTGCAAACCGACAGCCCGGCTTCGGATCGATGGGGGAGGTGATTTCTCCCTTCAACAGAATCCGATCCTTCTTCGCCCCAAGACGCGGCACCGGAATGGCCGAGAGCAGCGCTTTGGTGTAAGGATGTGTCGGATGGGCAAACAGCTGCTCCGATGGAGCGTGCTCTACCACCTTGCCCAGATACATTACCATAATCTCATCGGAGAAGTAGTTCACCACCGACAGATCATGGGTGATAAAAATATAAGTCAGTCCCAGTTCCTTCTGAAGCTTTTTCAGCAGATTCAAAATCTGTGCCTGAATGGAAACATCCAGCGCCGATACCGGCTCGTCACAGACAATAAATTTCGGCTTCATCGCCAGCGCTCTTGCAATTCCGATACGCTGACGCCGCCCGCCGTCCAGCTCATGAGGATAGGTGTTCATCAGACGCTCCGAAAGACCTACCAGCTCCATCAGCTCCAGCACTCGTTTCTGCTGGTCCTCGTGGTTTTTATAGATCTTATGAAGTCTCAGCGGTTCCCCGATAATCTCGCTGACCGTTTTCCTCGGATTCAGCGAAGCAAACGGGTCCTGGAAAATGATCTGCATATCGGAGCGAAGCAGACGCATGTCCTGTGCGGAAGCCTTTGTAATATCGGTTCCGTCAAAAATCACTTCCCCGCTGGTCGGCTCGTGGAGACGAAGAATGGCACGTCCCGTGGTGGACTTTCCGCAGCCGGACTCCCCAACGACACCAAGTGTCTTTCCCTTCTCCAGGGTAAAGGTGACGTCGTCAACCGCATGAAGCACTCCATTCGGCGTGTCAAAATATTTTTTTAGATTCTTTACTTCGAGAAATACTTCACTCATGACTCGTCACCTCCTAACGTCACCCCGGTTCCCTCCTCGAAGGCCAGACAGGATACCAGATGGGTATCGGACAGCTTTGTCGTAACCGGCACTCTGGTCTTGCAGATCTCCTGACAATATTTGCAGCGCGGATGGAATGCACATCCCTCCGGCAGGTTTGTCGGGTCAGGCATCAGGCCGGGAATTGGTTTTAATTCTTCGGTCCGCCGCTCAATATCGGGAAGCGATCCGAACAGCCCCTCTGTGTAAGGATGACTGGTCTGATTGAAAATATCTTCCAGCGTTCCATGCTCCACGATGCGTCCAGCATACATGATGCTGACCTCATCGCAGACCTCAGCCACGATCCCGAGATCATGGGTGATCATCAGCATGGAAGTATCGTATTTCTCTTTTAACTTCTGCATCAAATCAAGCACCTGCGCCTGAATGGTCACATCCAGAGCGGTGGTTGGCTCATCGGCAATCAGCAGATGAGGATTGCAGGCCAGTGCCATAGCGATGATAACACGCTGCTTCATACCGCCGGAAAACTGGTGAGGATATTCCGCACCGCGGTTACCGGAAATACCAACCAGCTCCAGCATGGCCTGTGCTTTCTCCATGGACGCTTTTTTGTCCAGCTTTTCATGCAGCTGAATGACCTCGGCGATCTGCTCCCCCACGGTGATAACCGGGTTTAATGATGTCATCGGGTCCTGGAAGATCATGGATACCTGCTCGCCGCGGATGACCTCCATCTCTTTTTCGCTGTAGGCAAATAAATCCTTGCCCTCCAGCGTGATGGAACCGCCGGTGATCTCCCCCGGAGGATTTGGCACCAGGCGGAGAATCGAGAGGGCGGTCGTTGTCTTGCCCGCGCCAGTCTCCCCGACCAGTCCCAGTGTCCGGCCCTTTTTGATGGCCAGATCAATGCCGTTGACTGCGTTTACCACGCCGTCAGAGGTCTTGTATTTTACTTCGAGATTTTTAATTTCAACGGTATAGTTTGATTCTGTCATGGTTCTCCTCCTACTGCTTCAGTCTTGGGTCAAGCGCATCGCGAAGGCCGTCTCCCAGCAGGTTTAAGGCCAGGATGGTCACGACGATTGCAAGTCCGGGGAATAAGGTCAGATGAAGGGCATCCCTCAGATAGTTTCTTCCGCTGGAAAGCATGGCTCCCCATTCCGGTGCCGGAGGCTGTACACCCAGGCCGATAAAGCTCAGCGACGCGGTGGACAGGATCGCACTTGCCACAGACAAGGTGGCCTGCACGATGATAGGCGCCATACAGTTGGGAAGAATTTCGCGGAAAATGATGGTGATGCTGGAAGCCCCAATCGCACGGGAGGATTCCACAAATTCCTGATCCTTCACGCCCATGACTGCCGCGCGGACAATGCGGGCGAAGCTGGGCGTACCGGAGATTCCGATGGCCAGCATTACGTTGATCAGGTTGGTTCCTAAGGCGGCCACGATGGTGATAGCCAGCAGGATACTTGGAACGGCCAGGAAAACATCCATCACACGCATGATGACATTGTCCACTCTGCCGCCATAGAAACCGGCAAACGCACCGAGAGAACCACCCACAATCATGGAAACCGATACGGAGACAAGACCAACGACAAGGGATACACGGGAGCCGTGTACGATTCGGGCGAAGATATCACGGCCGAACTCATCGGTTCCAAACCAGTGAGCTGCACTTGGCCCCTTTAAACGTTCTGAAATATTCTGGGCGACAACCTTGGTATCGTAATCAGCGATCACGTCGGCGAATATAGCTGCCAGAATCAGAAGCACAAGAATGGCAAGACCGAGCATTGCCATTTTGTTGCGGCATAAGCGCTGCCAGATTTCGGCCGCCATGCTGCGTTTTTTGTTGCGTTCGTTCTTCATGTTGTCACCTCCTTATTTATATTTTGATTTGATTCTCGGGTCAATGTACGCGTACAGGATGTCCACACACAGGTTCACAATACTGAAACAGATGGAGAAAATGATGACGCAGCCGAGAACCGCAGGTGTATCTTTGGCTTTGATGCTGTTGATTAAGTAAGTACCGACACCGGGCCAGGAGAAAACCGCCTCTGTCAGAACCGCTCCGCCGAGAAGCGAACCAAACTGCAGACCGATGATCGTCACAACCGGAATCAATGCATTTTTCAGTGCATGGCGATAGATCACGGTCTTGCTGTTTACACCCTTTGCTTTGGCTGTTCTTATGTAGTCCTGACGGATCACCTCCAGCATGGAGGAACGGGTTGTCCGGGTGATGTTAGCCATACATCCGGTACCAAGTGTGATGACCGGGAGAACCAGCGCCTTCCAGCCTTCGGAACCGCCTGAGGGGAACCAGCGCAGGTGCAGGGAAAACGCGATGATCAGCATCAGCCCCAGCCAGAAATTCGGCGTGGCTACACCCAGCAGGGCAAAGACCATACTGATACTGTCCGTCAGAGAATATTGTTTCGTTGCCGATATGATACCGATGGGGATGGACAGCACGATGGCAAATAACATACCCCAGAAAGCCAGCTTTAAGGTGTCCGGGAATCTTGACATCACCTCGTTGAAGACAGGACGTCCTGACTTATAAGAGTCTCCAAGATCACCGTGAAGCAGACCAACCATGTAACGTGCATAGCGGATCAGCACCGGATCATTTAATCCCAGTTCTTCATTCAGAGCCTCCACAGCTTCCATGGGGGCATTCTCGCCCAGTATCGTCCTGGCGGTATCGCCAGGAGATAAGGACATAATAAAGAAAACCAGGAAGGAGACACCTATTACAACCGGAATTAACATCAAAAGACGTTTGATGACGTATTTATGCACGGTTAAATCCTCCTTTATAAAGTCGTTTCTGATAATACATTAATAATGTAAGTTATAGAAGTTGTGCATCATGATCGGTGACGGTGTAAAGCCCTGTAAATCCTTATTGCGGGCAACCATACCTCTCGGAGAGTATAATGGTGTCCAGATTGCGTCCGCGGAGATGGTCTCCAGAACCGTCTGGTAATCCTTCGCTACGGCATCCTTGTCACGGTTGGTTGCCGCGTCGTCTACCAGAGCATCGACTTCCGGATTCTTGTAGAAGGAACGGTTTCCGCCGGCACCTGCATTGGCACTGGTGAACAGCGGGCGGTAGGTATTGTCAGGCTCTGCGTTTGCTACCCAGCCGGCCATACAGGCATCATGCTCACCGTTTCCGGTTCTCTCATAGAAGGTGGAAGCCTCCATCTGCTCGATATTCATTGTGATGCCGAGCTCTGCTAAGTTCGCCTGAACGATGGTTGCACTTCTTGCACGCTCATCATTGGATACAAAGCAGGTAAAGGTGAATCCGTTATCGACTCCGGCTTCAGCCAGAAGTTCTTTCGCTTTTTCCGGGTTGTAGTCATATTTTGTGATGGTGTCGTAGTAGCCGATGGCTGCCTCGCCGATGTAGTTGTCGAAGGCAGAACCCTCGTTGTTGATGGTCGCTACAACGATATCATCTTTCTTGATGGCATGGTTGATGGCCTGTCTCACTCTCACGTCGTCAAACGGAGCTTTCTCCTCGTTCATGGTGAAATACTCTATTCGTGTGGAAGCGTATTCGTCAAGGGCGAGGCTGCTGTTGTCGCGGATTTTACCGGCATCGTTGGTGGAAACGTCAATCAGCATATCCAGCTCGCCGTTTTCCAGAGCAATGGTTCTTGCAGACTCCTCCGGAATTGCCTTGAAGATCAGCTTATCGTTCTGCGCCTTGCGGTCTGCGTCAAAGTAATCTTCGTTTTTCTCCAGCGTAAAGGAAGCGCCAGGAACCCACTCAGCAAATTTGTATGGGCCGGTTCCGATTGGAGCGTCCTCGATTTTCTTGCCTGCGGCCAGCTGCTCTTCCACATAGGCCTTGTTGAGGATGGCACATCCGGAGTGGCTCAGAGAAGAGATCAGAGCGTTGGACGGAGTATTTAAATGAATGATGAAGTGGGTATCGTCAACCACTTCTACGGAATCAATCATGGATACCAGATGGCCTACTTTTGCGGATTCCTTCTGGGACTCTAAGGAGTATTTGACATCCTCGGAGGTCAGAACGGAACCGTTTTGGAATTTGACGCCCTCTTTCAGGGTGAACGCCACGGTGGTGTCATCGGTGTACTCCCAGGTGTCGGCCAGATCGCCAACAAACTCATTGTCCTCGGTCAGACGGATTAAGTTGCTGTAGATATGTCTGGTCGCATAGGCTGAGATGGTGTCGTTATGGTTGTGTGGATTTAAGGATGTTAAGTCAGACTTCACGCCGATGGTGATTGCTGATTTGGAGTCTGTGGTGCTTCCTCCTGTTGTGTTGGAGCTGCTCCCGCATCCGGTGAGCAGACTGGCACTCATAATACCTGCCAGAAATACGCATAATAAGTTCTTTTTCACGATTATTTTACCTTTCTTTCTTTTGTTCTATAGTTGTTGCCTGTATGGTACGTTACAGAATCAATGCAGCAAGCAGCTGCGCTGTCTGCATAACCCCTTTTATATGGGTTCGCTCCATCCCGTGGGAGGAGTAGGTGCCCATGCCGAAGGCGGCCCATTGTAAATTATTGCCGGCACGGACGGCGGCGCTGGCGTCTGTCCCGTAGTGATAGAAGACGTCTTCCACATAATCAATTCCTGCCTGTTTTGCGCAGGAGACGAGACGAGCAGTCAAATCCCTGTCATAAGGCGAAAAATTGTCTTTCACGCAGATGGATACCGTCTGCTCACTTCCCGTGTGATCCGGGCCAATGACAGCGATGTCCAGGGCAATGTACGCGCTGACTTCCTCCGGCACGTAGGAACCGCCATGCCCGATCTCCTCGTAGTGCGGAAATGCAAACCAGGTGTTGCAGGCCGGAGTGAGATTCTGCTCCTTCATGTACTTGAGAACTGCAAGCGAACAGGCCACGCAGGCTTTGTCGTCGATGAAGCGGGACTTGATAAATCCCTTTTCCGTGACGGTAAACCGCGGCTCGATGGAGATGATATCGCCATTTTCAATGCCCAGTGCTTTGACGTCCTCTTTGGTGTGGACATCCTCATCCAGGATTACCATCATGGTGTTCTCGTCTCTGGTCAGAGTTCTGGCATCGTCAAATACATGGACGGAGTGCGACTGGCAGGCCACCAGACCGGTGTAGCGCTGTCCGTCTCTGGTATGTACCACTACCGATTCGCCCTCGATGTTGTTGAAATTGATCCCACCCAGATTGCGGACGCGAATCATGCCGTCTGCGTCAATGCGGCGTACAATCAGCCCCAGAGTGTCTAAGTGAGTTCCGATACAGATTGTCTTGCCGGTGTCTTTTCCGGGCACCTTGATATATCCAGTCCGTTTGCGGTCGAAAGTGACCTCGTAGCCTAAAGCGTGTGCAAATTGCTCCAACAAAGGATTAATTTCCTCATAATAGCTAACAGGGCTGGGGGTATCAATCAGTGCCTTCATGACATCCAGAAGATAGTCCTGATCCAATAAAACTTTCATATGAAACCTCCCGTTTTATTTTCTTGGCTGAAAAAGTGTAAAAACAGCCAATCCTATTATCTTAATATATTTTTAGACAAAAATCTACGTTAAAAAGTAAAAAAGTAAAAAAACAGACATATTCCGCAAACCCCTGCTCGAAAGAGCATGGAGTTTTGCGAGATATGCCTGTTTGCCGTGGGACTCGTTACAGCCCTTCGCCGTGTTCCGCAATCTCCCCGCCGCAAATCGTATACTTCACCTTCCCATACAATGTCGCCCCTAGAAATGGCGTATTGCAGGATTTGGAACGCAGGTCGTCTCTGGTCACAGTCCAGGCTTCGTCCGGATCGAAGAGGACAAGGTCTGCGTCTGCCCCTTTGCCGATCCAGCCCTTGGTGTCCTCTAAGTGGTAGAGAATCGCCGGATTGAGGCTCATCTTCTCGATCAGCTTCAGCATGGAAATATGGCCGGCACGCACCAGGTTGGTCACGCCGAGTGACAGTGCGGTCTCCAGACCGATGATGCCGCTGGGAGCCTCGGTCAGTGGCTTGGCCTTTTCTTCTTCGCTGTGCGGCGCATGGTCGGTGGCGATGATGTCGATCACATCCTCCTTCAGTCCGCGCAGAATCTCATCCCGGTCAGAAGCTGTGCGCAGAGGCGGGTTCATCTTTGCCAGAGTCCCGTGCGTCAACACTGCGGATTCATCCAAGGAAAAGTGATGCGGGGTTACCTCGGCCATCACGTGTGCGCCAAGCTGCTTTGCCAGCTCTACCATGCGAACGGAATGCCCGGAACTGATATGCTGGATGTCGATCAGAGCACCGGTGTGCAGCGCCAGCATACAGTCGCGTGCGACCAGCACGTCTTCTGCGGCAGCAGGAGAGCCGCCGATGCCGAGTGCTTCGGATACCGCACCGCGGTTGATGCCGTTGTTGGTGATCAGCGCAGGATCTTCCTCGTGGAAGCTCAGCGGCACATTCAGGCGCACGGCCTCCTCCATGGCTTTTTTGACCAGAGCCGCATCCTTTAAGGGGATTCCGTCATCGGTAAAGCCCGCGGCGCCGTGGGCTTTCAAGGTCTCCATATCGGTCAGCATCTCGCCCTTCATGCCCATGGTAATGTTGGCGGCGGTCATCACGTTGATCGGCGTTTTTCTGCCTTCGGATAATACATATTCCAGCGTTTCCACATTGTCGATGGGCGGTTTGGTGTTCGCCATGCAGATGACGGTAGTGAATCCGCCCTTTGCTGCCGCCGCCGCGCCGGTCTGAATATCTTCTTTATAAGTAAAACCCGGATCGCGGAAATGCACATGCACGTCGATGAGTCCCGGTGCCACGATCAGGCCGGATGCGTCAATCACCTGCACCGCACTGTTGGCTTTGCTGACTCCGCCGATTCCAGCCGAGACACCGGCCAGATAGGCGTCGGCTGTGCCTTCTCCCATTGCCATGATCGTTTTCTGCACGATGATCAGATCCATAATCGCATCGGTCTTTGATTTCGGATCGATGACCCGGCCTCCCTTGATGATTATCATAGATGTTCCTCCTTCTTAAGCCCCACCCGGAATAATTTCTGGGGCAGTTCAAATACAAATACAATGCCAAGTACAATGGCGACAGAGATTTTCAGCGCGCCAAAGCCGCGGTCGAGTGCCGTGGAGAGCTGATTGGTAACCGCGTAGTAGGCGGCCCAGTAGATACCGGCTCCCGGCACCAGCGGGATGATGCCCGATATCAGGAAGATGGTGACGGGGCAGCGTTTGCGCACCGCGAACCACCGCGACATCAGGATGACCAGCACGGTCGCCAGAAAGGTGGCGGTTGGCGGGGAACTCAACGGCGCGGCTACCAGATAGAGCAGCCAGCCGGATCCGCCGATCAGCGCACAATAAGCATAATAGCGTTTCGGTGCCCCGAACAGCAGCGAAAAGGCGACCGTGCCGCACGCCGCTGCCAGAGTCTGAATCAGCAAATTCATAAGAGGACACCTCCTGTCAGCCGGCCATAGAGGGCGATGACGAAGCCGACCCCCATGGCGATGCAGAAGAAGACCAGCACCGCGTCCAGCATACGCACAGACCCGGAGATGTAATCACCGTCCGCCATATCACGGATCGCGTTGGTGAATGCCATTCCCGGAACCATCAGGATGATGCCGCCGATCATCATTGCATCCAGATGCGGCCCCAGCTTCATCAGGTAGCAGAAGATGGAGAGCAGAGTGACCAATGCCCCGCCGAGAAGATAGCATACAATTTTTGAAAAATACCGCCGGCCCAGTTTCAGCAGATACAGCTGCAGCAGCGCTCCAATCAGAAAGGAACAAATAAAATCCGGAATCGCCCCGCCGAACATCAGACAGAAGCAGGAGCCGCCGATGCCTGCGGCCAGAATCTGCACGATCTGCGGAAACTCCGGAAGCTGCTCGATTCGCTCCAACTCCTGACGAACGGTTTCGATGGAGCATTGCTGCGCCTCGATCCGCCGCGAAAGCTGATTGACTTCGGCAACCCGGCTTAAGTTTGCGTGGTTGACCGGAATCTGCAAAACCTTGGCAAACTGGGTTTCCTCCTCATCGCCGGAGGTCAGAAAGATTCCGTTGCTTAACACGAAGGCGTTGGCCGAATACAGTCCGTAAGCGTGGCAGATCCGGTACACCGTATCCTCGACACGGAAGATCTCTGCGCCATTCTCCAGCAGAATCCGCCCGGCCTGTAACGCCAGAAGAAGTACCTCCCGGTCCTGTCTTGCCCGACTCATGACGGCTCCCCTCGGCGAGCAGGATTTCCGGCAGCACCAAGTTCAAAAACCTGTCCCTCCGCGCGGATATCCGCAATCCGGTCCCGATAATCGACTGCGCAGTCCATTGCCTTCAAGCGGTTGATCACCTCATAATCTTCCCAGAAATGCATCGGCAGCACAAACTTCGCACCCACAGTGCGCATAAATTCATCCAGCCCCAGCCAGAACAGATCCTCCTGCCTGCCATCCAGCGGCAACATGGCGACATCCGGCGTCAGTCCCAGTGCCTTGATCTTGTCCAGCTCGCGTTTGTAATTGGTACTCATGTTGTTGTTCCATGCGAGCGGCTCGCCGTTCCAGCGCCAGTCATTTAAATCTCCGGCATGATAGATGACCTGTCCCTCCGTTTCCACCAGGAAGGCCACGCCTTCGTCTGTGGACTGAAACGATGTGATCCGTACGCCGTCGCCCTCATAAAGTTCCAGCACATCGCCCGGATCGGTGAATTCCGTCCGGCATCCGAGCCCTTCCGGAATCCGATTCTGCCAGATATCGTCCGACAACACAAAGCGAATGCAGGGATATGATTTGGCAAGATCAAAAATCATCGGATCGAAATGGTCGCCGTGCCGATGGCTGGCAAACACGACCAAATCCCTCCCGTCATCCAGCCGGGGCAGCGGCCCGCCCACAAAATCAAACAGCAAACATACCCGCCGAAGCTCCACCAGAAATCCACTGTGGTGAATATAAGTAATCTTCACATTAAGTTCCCCCTCGTTGAAGAATCATTCCTCTGATACACGATCAATTCTATCATAGAACCACCAAAAAATACAGCCAAAACAGAGAAAGGCCCACCGATGCCGAATCGACACGGGTGAGCCTTTCCTTATGCTTCCACCTCTCCGGTGCGCATGTAAAAGCTGATCAGATAAAGTCCGCACAACCCAACCAGTGCGTATATGATTCTGGACAGCCAGGTCATGCTTCCGAATAAGAATGCGACCAGGTTGAAATCGAAGAAGCCGACCAGTCCCCAGTTCACTGCACCGATGATGGCGATGGTTAGCGCCATATAATCCAATGCCTTGTTTCTCATGGCAATACCTCCTTTTATATAGGTAGTATGTACCATTTTAGATAGAGTATACCTAGTTGGATTTAACTTCCTTCCACAGATTGTTGTAAATACTGTCCACATCGTCTCCGAGATAGGTAAATACTTCACTGCCTGCAAGATCTGCATCATCCGGGAATACGGATTTGTTGCCCTGCATGTCTGCATCCAGAAGATCGAATGCTCCCTTGTTCGGAGTCGGGTAGGTGATGTACTCAAAGTTTGCTTTTGCAATCTCCGGGCGGCACATAAAGTCGATCCATTTTTCTGCATTTTCCTTATTCTTTGCGTTCTTCGGGATCACCCAGGAATCAACCCACAGGTTGGTGCCTTCCTTCGGCAGTACATATTCCAGATTGTAATCCAGACCGAGGTTCTGCACCTCTTCCTGAATGTAGAGCATCTCGCCGGAATAGATGACGCCGACAGCAGCTTCGCCGCCGATCATCTTATCGCGTACCTGATCCACAACATAGGCCTGTACCAGCGGCTTCTGATCGATCAGATCCTGCTTGGCCTGCGCAAGCTCGGTCTCGTTGGCGGTATTCATGGAATAGCCGTCTTTTTTCAATGCAACCATGAACGCGTCGCGCACGCTGTCCTGCATCAGGATCTCACCGCTCAAGCGCTCATCCCACAGATCCTCCCAGGAGGTCGGAGCGTCCACGCCCAGCTCTTCCAGACGCTTGGTGTTGTACAGGATGCCTACGGTGCCCCAGCAGTACGGAACGGAGTATTGGTTATCCGGGTCAAAGGCTTTGGACATCTCCATGTATTTCGGATCGATCTGGCTGATATTCGGAACGTTGTCAAAATTGATCTCCGCCAGCATATCATTTTCCCGCATCTTCTGAATCATGTAATCGGACGGGCATACCACGTCGTAGTTGACAGCGCCGGCCTCGATGACCGGGTACATCTCTTCGTTCGTCTCAAACAGGTCGTAAATGACTTTGATCCCGGTCTCATCCTCGAACTGGGTGATCACGTCCTCGTCGATGTATTCGCCCCAGTTGTAGACATAGAGTTCACCGCTGTCGGAGGCGCTCTCCGTGCCACTCTGCGCGGAATCACCAGCCGGAGCCTTGCCGCCGCAGCCGGCAAGCAGAGAAACCGCAGTTACAGTGGTCATGGTCAGTGCAAAAAATCTTTTTTTCATAATTGTTTTCCTCTCAATCTTGTTGGGTGATCAGGTCTGGTCAGCCTGTTTCCTGCGCGGTGCAAAATTGCTGATCAGCAGCAGGAGCAGTACCACGACGAAAATCACGGTGGACAGTGCGTACATAGACGGCTTGATGCCGCGGCGCACCTCACTGTAGATCAGCGTGGACAGGGTGTTGATGCCGGCTCCCCGGGTGAAATGTGTGATAATAAAATCATCCAGCGACATGGTGAACGCGAGCAGAAATCCGCTCAGCACGCCCGGCAGAATGTCTGGAAATACGACATGGAAAAATGCGTAGATCGGGCTTGCGCCCAGATCCATGGCGGCCTCGTAGGTATAGCGGCTGGTCTGCTTTAACTTCGGCATGACGCTTAAGATCACGTAGGGGATGTTAAAGGTAATATGGGCGATCAGAACCGTCTGGAAGCCCAGAGAGATCCCGAAGGCGATAAAGGCCAGCATCAGCGAGATACCGGTCACGATATCGGCGTTCAGCATCGGAATGTTGGTGATGCCCATCAGGATCGTCCGCGGAACGGCTTTCATGCTGTTGATGGCGATGGAAGCGGCGGTTCCGATGACCGTGGCGATGAGTGCGGATAAAAACGCAATCATCAGGGTGTTGTACAATGCGTCCATAATGTTGCGGCTCGCAAACATCTGGGTGTACCACTGGAGGGTGAAACCGCCCCACTGGGTACGGGATTTGGAACTGTTGAAGGACAGAACCATCATGGTTGCGATCGGAGCGTACAAAAACACCATGATGATCACCAGGTAAAAATCCTGCCAGATCCGGTTGAAATTATCTTTGATTCGGTTCATCAGAATGCGCTCCCTTCTCCGTTTTTGTCATATTTGGCGATCAGCGCCATGCTCAGCAGGATGAAAACCATCAGCACCAGAGACAGCCCGGAGCCTAAGTGCCAGTTGCTGCCCTTGGTGAACTCCTGCTCGATGACATTGCCGATCAGCAGGATCTTGCTGCCGCCAAGCAGGTTGGAGATGACGAAGGTGGTCAGCGCCGGTACGAATACCATGGTGATGCCGCTGATGACACCCGGAACACTTAAGGGAAACCATACCCACAGAAGTGTCTGCGTGAAATTGGCACCCAGGTCGCGCGCGGCGTTGATGGTGTTGTCGTCGATCTTGCAGAGCGTATTATAAATAGGAAGAACCATGAACGGCAGGAAGTTGTATACCATACCGAGCACGATGGCTCCCGGCGTGTTGATCAGGCTCTGGGTCGGCAGGTGCAGCGCGGTCAGGATGCCGTTGATGACACCGGACTTCTCGAGCAGTGTCTGCCATGCCAGGGTGCGAAGCAGGAAATTCATCCACATCGGAAGAATGAAAATAAATACGATAAAGCTGCCCTGTCCCATCTGGCGGTTCCGGAGAATCATAGCCAGCGGGTAAGCCAGTACGAGGCAGATCAGGGTACTGGCAAAGGAAAGTCCGAGAGACAGCCACAGTGCCTTGGAATGCTCAGCTGTGGCGATGGACAGAACGTTTGCCAGCGTAAAGACATTGTTCTTGTCCGTCAGGCCATAATAGACGATCAGTGCCAGTGGGATGATGATGAAGCCGATCATCCAAAGCAGGTACGGTCCGGATAACATTTTTTTACTCATTGACTCCCACAGCCTCCTCGTCCTCTGAAGCAGGTTTGTTCATGATCTGAATGTCAAATGGATCCACATGGATGCCGACCTCCTGGCCGACCGGACACATGTCGGTGCTGTGCACCAGCCACTCGAAACCATCCGGGGTCGTGATCTCCATCTCATAATGAACGCCCTTGAAAATCAGGTGGGTGCAGGTTCCGACCAGTGTGCCTCTGGAAGGCTCCACCAGATCGATATCCTCCGGGCGGATCACCACGTCGACCGGTCTGTTGATTCCAAAGCCCTTGTCCACGCAGGCGAATTTCGCGCCGAAGATCTCAACCAGCTCATCGTGCAGCATGATGCCCGGCACAATGTTGCTCTCACCGATGAAATCGGCAACGAACGCATTTTCCGGCTCGTTGTAGATCTGCTCCGGACTGCCCATCTGCTGGATGTAGCCCTGGTTCATGACGACGATGGTGTCCGACATGGTCAGTGCTTCCTCCTGATCGTGTGTGACATAGATGAAGGTGATGCCCAGCTCGTTCTTCAGACGGATCAGCTCGTACTGCATATCCTGGCGGAGCTTCAAATCCAGCGCGCCGAGCGGCTCATCCAGAAGGAGAACGCGCGGCTCATTCACGATGGCGCGTGCGATGGCGATACGCTGCTGCTGGCCGCCGCTTAAGGAATCGACCGAACGGTTCTCAAAGCCATCCAGGTTTACCAGCTTTAAGGCATACTTGATCTTGTCCTGAATGTAGGGTTTGGATTTGCCCTTGATCTTCAGACCGAAGGCGATGTTCTCCGCGATATTCATGTGTGTGAACAGTGCGTATTTCTGGAATACGGTATTCAACTGGCGCTTGTTGGGCGGGAGCTTGCTGATCTCGGTGCCGTCAAAGATCACGTTGCCGGAATCCTGCGTCTCGAATCCGCCGATGATTCGCAGGGTGGTCGTCTTGCCGCAGCCGCTTGGGCCGAGCAGGGTGACGAAGGTATTCTCTTTGACGGAGAGGCTCAAATCGTCCAAAACCATCGTTCCGTCGAAACTCTTGTAAATATTCTGCAAATCAATTAATGACTGACCCATATTAGGTGTCCTCCTGAGTATTCAAGTTGTGGTAAGCCGCAGGTATCGGACGGCTCTGTCCATTGCGGCGTTAGAAGCTCGGCGGTGAGCTGACCCAGATCAGGACGGCTCCGGCTTTGCTGCTTAAGTAATGCTTCTTGTCAGATACGAAGTAGAAGGATTCGCCCTTCTTCACTTTGTAGGTCTTGCTTCCTATATGAATGGAGACGCCTCCCTGCATCACATAGCCGAATTCCTCCCCTTCATGGGGATTGTCCGGGCAGGTGGCCCCGCCGGGTTCCAGTGTCAGCAGGATGGGCTCCATCACATTTTTCTGGGCATTTGGAATGATCCATTTGATATTGTTTTTTAATTCTGCATCGTGCTTCTCAAAATAATCTGTCTTTCCGAATACAATCTGTTCCTCCGGAGATTCGTTGAAAAATTCGCCCAGTGATGTGCCGAGACACTGTAGGATATCCGTCAGTGTGGCAATGGACGGGGAGGTCAGATTCCGCTCAAGCTGGGAGATAAAGCCCTTGGAAAGCTCGGCGCGGTCGGCAAGCTCCTCCTGTGTCAGCCCCTTGACAATACGGAGTTCTTTCAGTTTTAAACCGATGTTCATATGTTTGCCTCCAAACTGTGACTAATTAAAAAGTTTACCTATATTAAATGAATGTAAAATTAACTTAAAAGTTTAGTATCATTAAACAAAGGGCAAACTCTATTATACTGAAAAATATTCGTATGTCAATACATTGTGAATAGATTTTTTGAAAGATATGTGCTATGATATTTTTAGTTCAAGAAAACAGGAAATGCAGACTTAAGGAGGAGCATATTATGGCTGCAAAAGGCAAATATATGGCATACGTTGGTTCTTATTCTTACAATGGCAAGTCCAAGGGCATTACAGTTTATGATGTGGATGTGGAGAATGGAGTATTCAAAGAGCGTTGTGAGGTGGACGTGGATAATTCTTCCTATGTGATCGCCTCTAATGATAACAAGACGCTGTATTCGATTGCAGATGAGGGCGTTGTGGCTTTCCGCATTCTGGAAAACGGAAGCCTGTCCCGGCTCAACAGTGCCAAAATCAAAGGCATGAGAGGCTGTCACCTTTCCACGGATTCGAAGGACAGATATGTTTTTGTGTCCGGTTTTCATGATGGCAAGGCTACCGTGCTGCGTCTGCGCAGAGACGGCGGTGTCGGCGAGATCGTGACCAGTGTATTTCACAAGGGGCTGGGCAGTGTGGCCGACCGTAACTTCCGCCCGCACGTGACCTGCTGCAGACGGACTCCAGATGAGAAATATCTTATGGTCTGTGATTCCGGCCTTGACCAGGTGAAGATCTACCGGTTCGGTGAGACCGACGAGCATCTCTTCCAGGTGGATGCGATTCGCTGTGATCTGGAGTCTGCACCGCGCAATTTCCGGTTCAGCTCCGATGGGAAGTTCATCTATCTGATGTATGAGCAGAAGAATGTGATCGATGTGTACACCTACGAGAGCGGTGACCGCGTGCCGGTCATTGAGAAGATCCAGACGATTTCGACCACGGGTAAGAAGTGCAATCAGCTGACGGCGGCCTGTTCCCTGCGGTTCTCGCCGGACGAGAAGCATATGTTCTGTAGCAATGCAGGCGATGAGACCGTTGCGGTCTATAAGCGTGATGAGGAGACCGGTATGCTGGAGCAGATCTGCTGTCTGCCGATCAGCGGCGAGTATCCGAAGGACATTGCAGTGTTCCCGGATGACCGTCATCTGGCCTGTATCAACCACGAGAGCAATACACTGACCTTCTTTAAGGTCGATTATGAGAATGGGCTGCTGGTTATGAGCGCCAACGAGATTAGATGTAATGAACCGAACTGCTGCGTGATTGTGAAGGTTGGCTAGAGAGAACGACGGCAGACAAATCAGGAGGAAATCATGGCTGGATCAACATTAGGAACCATATTCCGGATCATGACATGGGGTGAGTCCCACGGAGAAGCTGTCGGCGTGACGATCGATGGCTGCCCCGCGGGACTTCCGCTGTGTGAGGAAGACATCCAGGAATATTTAGACAGAAGAAAGCCAGGACAGAGCCGGTACGCCACCGCCCGCAAAGAGGGCGATGAGGTGGAGCTTTTGTCCGGTGTATTTGAAGGAAAGACAACCGGAACTCCGATTGCGATGATGGTGCGCAATCAGGATCAGCGCTCAAAGGATTACAGTGCGATCCAGAACGTGTATCGTCCGGGGCATGCGGACTATGGATTTGAACAGAAGTATGGTTTTCGGGATTACCGGGGCGGCGGAAGATCCTCGGCCCGCGAGACGATTGCCCGTGTGGCGGCAGGTGCAGTGGCCTGTAAACTGCTGAAGACGTATGGGATCAACGTGACGGCATATGTGAAACGCATCGGAGAATTCGAGATTGACCCCAACCGGTTTGACCTGGCAGAGCGGGACAAGAACAGCTTGAATATGCCGGATGCGGTGGCCGCCTCTGAGACGGCGGAATTCCTCGAGCGGATGATGACGGCGCACGATTCTGTGGGCGGCGTGGTCGAGTGCGTGGTAACCGGTATGCCGGTCGGTGTCGGTGAGCCGGTATTTGACAAGCTGGATGCCTGTCTGGCGAAGGCGGTCATGTCCATCGGAGCGGTTAAGGGCTTCGAGATCGGGGATGGATTCGCCGCGGCACAGTCCCGCGGCTCTCAGAACAATGATGCATTTATTGTAGGGGAAGATGGAAAGATAAGAAAAGAGACCAACCATTCGGGCGGGATCTTAGGTGGTATGAGTGATGGCAGCGAGATTGTGCTGCGGGCGGCGTTCAAGCCGACCCCGTCGATTGCGCAGCCGCAGCATACGGTGAACAATGCAGGTGAGAACGTGGAAATCCAGATCAGGGGACGCCACGATCCGGTGGTAGTTCCGCGAGCGGTTGTGGTGGTAGAGGCCATGACGGCGCTGACGGTGCTGGATCTGCTGCTGATGAGCCGGAGTGCGAGACTGAACCAGGATTGATGGACTGTGAGAGTGAAGGAGACATATGTGATGAAGATTGCAATGGGAAATGACCACACTGCTGTGGAGATGAAGAACGAGATCAAGGCTTATGTAGAGGCGAAGGGTTACGAGGTGATCGACTTTGGAACCAACGCTCTGGAGAGCTGCGATTATCCGGTGTATGGTGAGAACGTGGGACGTGCGGTTGCGGACGGCAAGGCGGACTACGGCATCGCGATCTGCGGTACCGGCATCGGGATCGGCATTGCTGCCGGCAAAGTGAAGGGTGTGCGTGTCTGCACCTGTAGTGAGCCGTACAGTGCCCGCCTGTCGAGAATGCACAACGCAACCAACGTCCTGACCTTCGGTGCCCGCGTGATTGGCGTGGAGATGGCGAAGATGATCGTCGATGAGTGGCTGAACAATCAGTATGAGGGCGGCCGTCATCAGAGACGGGTGGATCAGCTGATGGAAATTGAGAATCGATAAAAATTTAACAAAATTTTAAATGGATTTAATTGATATACAATCCATGCGGTGCTATAATAATACCAAGCAGGAAGGCCCTAACAAAGATGTTAGCTTTGTGGGGGTCTTTTTTGCATTCTAAAGGCAGATAAAATGCCGCGAAAGGAGTATTTTGTATGAAGTATTCACAGTTATTTACCCCAGGGAAAATCGGAAACCTGACAATCAAAAATCGGATTGTAATGTGTGCCCTGGCGATGGGCATTTCCGATGACAGACAGTGTATTGGTGATGATTTTCTGGCTTATTTGATGGAACGCGCCAAGGGCGGAGTTGGCATGATCGTGTTGGAAAACACGCGTGTTGACGACGAACACGGAGTTGCAGCACCGTGGCAGGCCAGTGTGGCAAGAGATGAGCAGATCGCACCGCTGGCAAAAGCGGTAGAGGCACTTCATAAAGAGGATGTAAAGGTCATGGTACAGCTTCATCATCCGGGACGAGAAACCTTTTCAAACTTAAACAGCAATGAGCCGGTTTGGTCTTCCTCATCCAGAGCATGCGGTGTATGTCAGCAGGAAACACATGAGATGACGACAGAAGAAGTCGAAACCGTGATTGATAAATTTATTGCCGGAGCGGTCAGAGCGAAACAGGCCGGGGTGGACGGAGCAGAACTCCACGGCGCGCATGGCTATCTGATCTCCCAGTTTTTAAGCCCGTATACGAATCAGCGTACCGATCGTTTTGGCGGCTCTTTTGAAAAGCGTCTTCAGTTTGTCAAGGAGATTATTGAGGGTATCCGCAGAGAGTGCGGCAGTGAATTTACCCTGGGAATCCGTCTTACGGTCGATGAACTGCTTGCAGCGAACGGAGTCAGCGAGTATCTGACCCTGGAGGATGGTGTAAAGATCTGTCAGGAGCTGGAACGGATGGGACTGGACTTTATCAATGTCTCCAATGGCATCT
The DNA here is from genome assembly GCA_028693165.1 of Lachnospiraceae bacterium. Classification (GTDB taxonomy): domain Bacteria; phylum Bacillota; class Clostridia; order Lachnospirales; family Lachnospiraceae; genus Brotaphodocola. Next base: position 53,922 of record JAQUVX010000004.1, read on the forward strand.
ATGAGTCCTTCAATTCCCTGTCTGAGCCGACCACCTATCCGCAGGGCTGCAGAAGTGAGCGAATCCGTGCCGTGAAGGATGCGGTGAAGATTCCGATTATTGCAGTTAATATGGTCAAAGAACCGTGGTTTGCGGAAAAGATGCTGGAGGACGGACTGGTGGATTTCGTTGGTCTGGGCCGTGCGGTGGTTGCAGATCCGGATTGGGCGTTAAAGGCGGCAGAGGGAAGAGAGGATGAAATCAACCGCTGTATTTCCTGTACCTTCTGTTTTGAAACGCTGGTCAGCGATGCGATTGCAGGAAAAGGTCCGGTAAAATGCGCAGTGAACCCAAGAGCGGGAAGAGAGTGCAAATATCCGGAGTACCGCAAGGACGGAGATGGCAGAACGGTAGTGGTAATCGGTGCCGGTGTGGCCGGTCTGGAGGCTGCGAGAGTGCTTGGAGAACGCGGCTATCATGTCGTGGTACTGGAAAAGGAAGGAACCACAGGCGGTCAGATTCACATTGCAGACTGTCCTCCTCACAAAGAGAAGATGGACTGGATTGTGGATTACGAGCTGACACAGTTAAAGAAGCTGGACGTTACCATTCAGGTCAATGTAGAGGCGGATAAGGCACTGATTGAGTCCTATCATCCATATGCGATTATCCTTGCTACAGGCGGCGTACCGATCAAACCAGCTTCCATTCCGGGTGCGGATCTTGAAAATGCGGTTACCTTCAAGGATGTACTCTGCGAGGACAAGGTTCTGGAGGGAGCAAAGGTGACGGTCATCGGATCTGGAGCCACCGGCCTGGAAACCGCGGAGTTCTTGTGCGCGCACGGCAATGATGTGACTGTGGTAGAGATGCTGGATTCCATCGGCCAGGGTGTATATGTGCAGCACTATCTGGATGCCATGGACAAGCTGTCCAAATACCAGGTTACCTACAAACCAAAGACCAAGCTGCTTGAGATTAAAAAGGGCTGTGCAGTCCTGGAGAATCTGGAGCAGAACAGCAGGGAAGAATACCCGGCTGACTATGTGGTCCTGGCTATGGGCGTGCGTTCGGTAAATCCGCTGGAAGAAATCAGCAGGGAAATCTGTGATAAGGTATGTGTAATCGGAGATGCGAAGCAGGTTGGACGGATCGAAGGAGCCGTGCGAAGCGGATTTGAGGCGGCGTATACGCTGTAATAGAATCGGAAGCTTGGGTCGGGAACAGAAGCGCTGTTCTCGCTGCTGTCGATGTGATACATAAAAATAAAAAACATTGTCCTGCCGTCGATTGTGCGGCAGGGCAATGTTTTTGTTTTTTCACGACAGATGAATCTTACAGCAGGAAAATCTTGTGCTTCCTGCATTCTTCACGCATCTCGTCCGGCCACAGGCTTGCCTGAACTTCGCCGACGTGGGCGCGGTCTAAGAGAAGCATGCACAGACGGGACTGGCCGATGCCGCCGCCGATGGTGTAAGGAAGCTCTCCGTTTAAGAGCATCTTGTGATACGGGAGACTCTTACGGTCCTCACAGCCGGCTTTGGCGAGCTGCTCTGCCAGGGACTTCTCATCGACACGGATACCCATGCTGGAGATCTCCAGGGCGCAGTTCAAATTCTCATACCAGAACAGGATGTCTCCGTTTAACTGCCAGTCATCGTAGTCCGGTGCACGGCCGTCGTGAGGTTCGCCGCCTGCAAGCTTGTCGCCGATCTTCATCAGGAAGACACAGCCGTATTCTTTGGTGATCAGGTTCTCGCGCTCTTTTGGTGTCTCATTTGGGTAGCGGTCTTCCAGCTCCTGGGAGGTGATGAAGGTGATTTCTTTTGGAAGGTGTTTGGCGGCTTCCGGATACTTGTACCATACTTCGTGCTGCATGTGCTTGATGATCTTGAAGATCGTGCGCACAGTCTCTTTCAGCGTTTCCTCGTTACGCTCCTCTTTGGTGATGACTTTTTCCCAGTCCCACTGATCGACGTAGCAGGAGTGAAGATTGTCGAGTTCTTCGTCACGGCGGATTGCGTTCATGTTGGTGTAAAGTCCTTCACCTGGCTTGAACCCGTATTCTTTCAGTGCCATACGTTTCCACTTTGCCAGGGAGTGAACCACCTCCACGGTCTCGGATGGAATTCCGGCAAGGTCAAAAGCGACGGGGCGCTCCACGCCGTTTAGGTTGTCGTTCAAACCGCTTGACTGCGTTACAAACAGCGGGGCGGAAATACGCTCTAAGCGCATCTCTCTTCCGAATTCTTTCTGAAAGGTATCGCGAATGTATTTGATCGCTTCCTGCGTCTCGCGGACGGTCAGATGCGGATCGTAGTTTTCAGGAATGATGATTGCCATCGTGTGAATCCTCCCATTTCTTTTTCAATGATGTGATGCAAATTTCCTTTCTTATCCTATCATTAACGGCAGGAATGTACAAGGGAAAAATGAAGTTAGCCGACAGTTCGCTGGCAAGATCGCTGACAAGTTCGCCCGCAGACGCAAAGAACCCGCCGGAATTTCCGACAGGTTCTCCATAAGCAAGCTTTATTTATTTCGCACGTTCTTCCATCGCATGCACCATTTCCACGATCAGCTCGTGAGTCGGAGCCGGTACGCCGCACTTTTTGGAGGCGCGGACAACGGAGCCGCTGATGGTGTTGACTTCGGTCTTGCGGCCATCGCGCAGATCGGCGCAGATGGAGGTGATGCCTTCCGGGGAGTCGAGGGAGGTCTTGCGCACTTTCTCGGTGATCGCTTCCTCGTCAGCTGTAAGGCCAAGACCGTGAGCAACCGCAACTGCCTCGTGGATCAGTCTCTGGGCGATGAACCAGGCATGCTCATTGCCTGCGATGAAGCCCATCGGAACCTGAAGGACGCCGGTTACGGCGCTTAAGGAAACGTTGGTAAAGAGCTTGTCCCAGATCAGCTGCTGGATGTTGGCATGAATGTGGCCGGTGAAGCCGCAGCAGTCCAGCGCCTCTTTCAGCTTTGGCAGGAAGTGGTTGGTATCTTCCACCAGCATGCCGACGTTGGTGTTGCCTGCGCCGCCGTGACGCACGTGACCAGGAGCCAGAACCGCACCATTGTCCTCGGTGGTACCGATAATGATCTGATTCTCCGGAACAAACTGGGATAATACATCCTCATGCCCGGAACCGTTCTGAAGCGTCAGCACGTAGGTGTCTGGTCCGATGATGCCCTTGTTTCCGCTCAGTGCGGACTGGGAGAACAGGGCCTTCACGAACAGGATGACCAGATCGACCGGCTCCAGTCCGGCAGTGGAGGTCACCGCGGTCGGGTGATAGATGACATCCTCGCCGTTCTCCTGCAAAATCAGACCGTTTTCATTGATGTGATCCACGATCGCCTGATTGGTATCGACCAGATATACTTCGTTGTGCAGGGATAAATGTCCGCCATAGATGGAACCCATGGCGCCCGCGCCGATAACTGCAATTCTCATAAGAAATACCTTCCCTTCCAATAAGTTCTGTTGATTATCTGGAGAACTCAGCCAGTCCCTCGATCGCATAGGCACGAATCGGGCAGGAATCCAGACCCTTGATCGGAAGCGGAGAGTAGGACATGAAGAAGGTATCGGTGGTCAGCTCATCCAGATTCTTTAAAACCTCCAGGAATACGCAGTTTACTTCCATCAGTACATCATGGAATGCGCAGACATCGGTGTTGTTGCTCTCGATGGAAACGCCGTCGCCGAAGCCGACACATTTCACTTTTTTATCACGGAACCACTCAGCAGTCTCGCGGCAGATGAAGAGACGTTTGTCCTTCTCGGTGTTGGAATCCGGGGTAAACGGAGCCAGCTTCATCGGGGAGTCGATGATGACGATATCGCCTTCCTGAATGCGGTCGCCGCATGCTTTTTCGAGGTCAGCGCCGGTGATCTTATGGTTCGGCTCGCAGCCTTCAATGTTTACATAGATTGCGCGGCCCATGAATGTGGTAATCGGCAGAGCCTCTACATCAGCCCAGTTGTCGTTGTGATGATACGGGCACTCTACATGGGTTCCCAGATGGCTGGTCAGATCCATGATGGTGTGGAAATCCGGGATCGGGCCGCCGGTGTTGAAACGGGTCAGACCACAACGTCTGCTCTCAGTTTTTGGATCCAGAACCTTGGTCAAATCTACTACTCTCAAATTACCCATCTGCATTGCGCTCATTGAAAACTACCTCCTGATTTTTGGTTTTAAATTTTTCCTGTGAATGTGATTGATTCCATTTCTTGATAAGTGTATTATACAGTATACCGGTATACCGGTCAAGTACTTTTTTTATTGACGGAAAAGAAAAAATACGATATGATATGACTTGAGGGGGACCAGCGAAGCTGGTGGAGCCCTTGAGTCGTTCTGCGAAGCAGAACCAAGACGACGAAGTCGTATTGCATGATTCGCGAAGAGAAGCATGGCGTATATAGACTTGAGGGGGACCAGCGAAGCTGGTGGAGCCCTTGAGTCGTTCTGCGAAGCAGAACCAAGACGACGAATGGAAAGAAAGGGGCGATACCCATGAGCAGCAAAAGCCCATTACAGATACAGGCATATGAATATTTGAAGGAACAGATATTGACCGGTAAGCTGGAAGCGGATACATTGTATTCGGAGACCCAGATGTCTGCCGAGATCGGCATTTCGAGGACACCGATGCGCGAGGCGATCCAGTGCCTGAGCCAGGATGGCTACATTAGCGTTGTGCCAAGCAAAGGGTTCAAGCTTCGTCAGCTCAATGAAGCAGATATGGAAGAGACGATTCAGGTGCGCTGCGCGATTGAGGGATTTTGCGTACACATGATTGCGGCGGAATGCACGACGAAAAAAGGTATGAAGCTTCTGAATGAATTGGAACGGCTGCTGGAGAAGCAGGAAAAAGCTCTTTCTAATAAGAAGGAAGAGGTGGCACGCAAGCAATTCATGGAGTACGACCACCAGTTCCATCTGGCATTGATCAATTACGCGGACAATGCAGAATTCAGGCAGACCTTTCAGCGCCTGATGTATCTGATCCACTTAACCACAGTCAGTGCCCTGTCCGTCCCGGGACGAAGCGAGGACACGCTGCGGGAACATAAGCTGTTCTTCTCCCATTTACAGGAGGGAGACGGTGATTCTGCGTATAAGCTGATTCTTATGCATCTGATGACACCATTGACCATGCATATTGTATAAGGAATGTTTATTTATTGTCTTCTGCGACATTCACAACGACTTTCATATAATCGCCAGGATTCTGCTCGATATCGATGATGGTATCCGGTGCGTCTTCCATAGAGACCACTTTGGTCAGAATTCTCTTTACATCGACTTTGCCGGTGTAAACGAGCTCCATTGCTTCTTCGAACTCGCCTGCGCTGGTGCGGGCACCGCGGATGTCGACTTCCTTGCGGGTGATCGCATCTGTCGGGAGCGGAGTCTCGTTCTTTGGCCATCCGGTCAGGGTGATGCGGCCTGCGTGGCATACCAGATCCAGCGCAGAGCGAATCGCCGCGTTGGCACCGGAACACTCCATAACCAGCTGAGCCATAACACCGCCGGTAATCTCATTTACACGCGCTTCTGCGTTCTCTTCCCCAGAATGAATGGTATATTCGATGCCGACACTCTTGGCAAATTCCAGACGCTCCGGAACCAGGTCGATCATGATCGCATGTGCGCCATATGCTTCTGCTGCCATACCAGCCAGAATACCGATCGGGCCGGCACCGATGATCACGCAGTATTCGCCGGCTTTCAGACCGCCTCTGTGGATACCATGCAGAGAGATGGTGAGCGGCTCAACCATAGCAGCATCTGTCCAGCTCATATCTTCCGGCATCTTCACAAGCATATCAGCCGGGTGACAGAAGTAGTCAGCCATACCGCCGTCAACATGTACGCCGAGAACATGCAGGCTGGTGCAGCAGTTGGTGCGTCCGATGCTGCACGGATAGCATTTGCCGCAGTACAGATAAGGATCGACGATAACCTTGTCGCCAACCTTGAATCCTTTAGGGTTGTCCTCCGGGATAGCTTCGATCACACCAGCCAGCTCATGGCCGATGACTCTTGGGTAGGATACCAGCTTGTTGGTTCCGCGGAATGCACCGATATCACTGCCGCAGATGCCTGCGGTGATGATGCGGATCAGGGCCTCGCCCTCAGCCGGCACCGGCTTTTCCAGATCTACCATGACAACTTCTTTTGGCTGGATTAATTTGATTGCTTTCATAATTATAAATCTCCTTTGCTTATTTTATTGGTTTTGATTTATTTCATATGGAGGTTCCGTATGAATGGCAGTGACGTTGACTTTTTTACAAAAGTAACTTATAATGCGATTAAAATCCGTCACAAGGAGCGTCCAATGAGTACAAATTTAGTGTTGTTTCCCCGCCTGGAACAGGAAAATCATAAAGAATATGCATACCGCTTATTGCGGGACAATATTATGGCACTGAATCTCCCTCCGGGAACCCCGATCAATGAAGGAGAACTTTCGGAACTTCTGAATATCAGCCGGACTCCGGTTCATGAAGCGGTAATGAAGCTGAAGGATGAACTGCTGATCGATGTATTTCCTCAGCGAGGATCTCAGGTGTCCAAAATCGATATAAAAACCTTCCAGGAAGGGTATTTCCTTCGCTATACGGTGGAAACCTCCATCATCATGGAGATCGCCGGTCATGTGTCTCAGGATGGTATGGAGCAGATGCAGGAGAATCTGGAACTTCAGCGACAGTCTGCAGAAGATGGCGGATCTGTAGATGAATTCCTGAAGCTGGATAATGCATTCCATCAAATTCTGTACTACATTGCAGAAAAGCCACATATCTGGTACGCGGTACGCGGTGTCAATTCTCACTACGACAGGGTTCGCTATGTCGATGCGATCATCAATTCCTCGGATCTGAAGAGCTTTTACCAGGAGCATAAGAAGATCTATTATTATCTTCTTATGGGCGTTCCGCCCGAGGCGGAATTGAAGCAGTTTTATGCGGCTCATCTGGGAAGCTTTCAAAAAAACTTTCAGTATATTCTGGAAACGTATCCAGAATATTTCAAACAGGTACTGTGAATCTTTTCAATCAAGATCTTTTTTGTAACCCCATCAGAGGTGGCAGCCTCCGATGGGGTTCGTTTAGGTATTACAAGAGAAGGTAGCATTTATAGATCAGAGCTATTTGGCAGAATAGCTTCGGATCATCTCGAGATAGTCCTGCATGTTATTCTCTTCCGCGAATTTATCCTGGATGGGAACAGCGATTGCTTTGAATGCTTCAATATCCATATCAGCGAAATCAGTGACTTCTGCGCCGTCTTCGATGACTTTCTTCCTGGCATCCTCTGCCATGGAGAAGGTTACATCCTGCTCAACAGCGGTAGCGGCTTTGACTGCATCGTTGACCCAGGTCTTCTGCTGATCGCTCAGACCGTCATACCATGTGCCGGTGGTCAGAAGAACAGGAGTCAGATAGGTGTGCTGAGTCTCGCAGATGTAGTGGCCGTTTGGAGTCTTGTGGTGATCCTTCTGGCTGAAGCTTACGTAGTCATTTTCAGCAGAATCAACAACACCCTGCTGAAGGGCCTGATACAGTTCGTTCCACGAAACAGAAGTCGGAATAGCGCCGCAGTTGGTCCAGAACTCTTTGATAGAAGGAGCAGTTTGGCAGCGGATGGTTAAGCCTTTCATATCAGACGGAGCTTTGACCGGTTTTTTGCCGTAGTAGTTACGGATACCGGATGACCAGTAAGCAAGGATCCGAAACTGGTTATTACTCTTTTCATTTACCAGTGCAGACAGCTTATCGCCGAATTCGCCGTTTACACAGCCTTTCCACGTCTCTGGATCATCGAACAGATAGTACAGGGAAAGAATGTCAATCTCAGGAATTCCAGCAGCGGTCATGAATCCAGGAGCAGCGACAACGATGTTGGCCCCGCCCATTTCCAGCTTCTCAACCAGTTCAGACTCATCGGTTCCGATGGTTCCTGCATGTGCGGTTACGGAAACAGCTCCGCCGGATGCTTCTTCAATATAACGCTTGAATTCATTCAGCCCAAAGTTGTACATGTGATCCTGGTTCATTGCGTTGCATGCAATGATGATGTCCAGCTTCTCATCAGAAGCAGCAGTCGTGGTGTCTCCGCCTTTTGCTACCGGTGCGGGACTTCCACAGCCGCTTAGAGAAAGCATCATGGTTCCTGCAAGTAATAATGAAATCATTTTTCTCATAATAAAATATCCCCTTTTTTTCATACATGGATTATAAGTGTTCGCACCTGGCCAGGCTTGCTGCTTGTGACACTAATATATCACTCGCTTTTGCAAAACACAAGATCAAAATGATGAAATATGTACGAAATGTTAAAAAGATACAAAAATACAATCGATTGCCATATAATTATTCACAAAAAACTGGTAATTATGACGAAGGGGAGGGCGAAAAACAAAAGGGAAAACAAAAAAACTGATATATTATAGACGGCCGCAGTGCGTGAGGAAAGAAAAGCAGGTTGCCGGGTTCTCCAAAATAGTTTATAGTAGGGAATAACAGGAAATATTGGAACAAAATTGGGGAATCAGGAGTGTTTATATGACTATATATGATATTGCGAAAGAAGCAGGCGTTGCCGCCAGTACGGTATCCCGGGTAATCAACAATAAGCCAGGTATTAAGGCGGAAACCCGGTTGAAGGTGCAGGAGCTGATTCGGAAATACAATTACATACCAGATGCGGCGGCCCGCGGTCTGGTGATGCAGTCGACGCGGATGGTGGGGATCCTGATTGTGGATATCCGGGTTACGCACCATATTGACAGTGCGTTTGTCATCGAGCAGGAGCTGACAAAGCGCGGTTACTGCTGTATTACCATGAGCACCGGCCCGACCGATGAGCGCAAGGCGGAGTATATCCAGCTTCTGGAACAGCGGCGGGTGGAGGGCGTGATTCTGATGGGATCGATGTTTTCGACCGATCTGGTGAAGAAGAGCATACAGGAGCATCTGCCGAAGGTTCCGATTGTGATCGTCAACGGGTATCTGGATCTTCCAAATGTCTCCGGTGTTCTTGTGGATGAGGACGCGGGCGTGGAGCACTGTGTGGATCTTCTCTTTTCCAAAGGCAAGCAGAAGATCGCATTCGTTCTGGATGCAGTTTCGCCGGCGAACTTGAAGAAGCGGCAGGGCTATATCGACGGAATGCGCCGGCATGGGGCAGCCAATGAGCAGATCTTGGTCTACGAAGCACCGGAGAGTTCGGTTGCGGGCGGATATGAGGCTACGAAACGAATTCTAGTGGAACATCCGGATATACAGGGAATCGTTTATTCGATTGATCTGGTTGCGGTGGGAGGAATCCGGGCGGCTTATGACCTCGGTTTTCGCGTGCCGGAGCAGGTGAGTCTGATCGGAATCGACAACAGTCTGTATGGGGAGATCTGTATGCCGAAGCTGACGACGCTGGATAACCGGCTTCAGGAGTTGAGTGAGACGGCGGCGGGAATTCTGCGGGAAGGTCTCGAGGGAAATGTTCAGAGCAGGAAGCTGATGCTGTTTTCCAGAATCATAGAGCGGGAGAGTACGTGAGCGATCTGCATCTTGCATCAATATAAGATGTATCTAAGGGACAAGCGATTGTGCAGGTGACAACCACATACACAATCGCTTGTATTGTTTTCGATAAAAAACAACAATCGATTGCGCTAGCAGATGCCGTGCTGAGACATGAGAAAAACGAAAATGTGTAAAAGTGCACAAAAATCGGACAAAAAATATAGTCAAAAATACAATAAATATCTAGTTGAAATCTGTAAAAACGTGTGATAATATAAAAAAGTAAACGGCAATCGATTGCGAAACAAGAGAGGGAAAGACATGATTTTTGGAAATATTCATGCGAAAGAGACAGAGCGCGCTTATGAGGCTCCGATCCGAAGAGCGATCCGCTATTGCAGAGAGACGGATGTTTCCCAAATGGGAGAAAGCAGATTCTCGCTGGATGGGGAAGACCTGATTGCGATCATCTGTGACCGGATGACCGGACCGAAGCAGGAGAAGCTTCCGGAGGTACACCGCCGGTATGCGGAACTCCAGTTTATGGCAGAAGGTTCTGAACTCATGGGCTACTACCCGGATCTTGGCGACAATGAATTACTGGAAGACCGGCTGGACGAGAAGGACACGCTTTATTACAGAGAAAATGATGCGTCGGGAGAAGTGATGCTTCGCATGGAGCCCGGAACCTACGCGATCTTTTTCCCAGAAGATGTGCACCGACCGTTTTGCGAGATTGAAAGGCCGGAGAGAATCAAGAAAATCGTAATAAAAATTGCAGTCGATACCCTGTAGCCTGCGTGCTGACAGAGGAGGTTGTACATAATATGTACAATGATTCAGACGTTTTCACAATGTGTGCAAAGTTCACGTGGCATATATAAGTTATTACCAAATCGTCCCTATGTATTTTGTACAATTTTGCCAGATGAAAGCAGTTGAAACTGGTAATAAGTTGTGATAAAATGAATGTACAATCGATTGCAAAAATTGAAGATGTATCAAATTGACGAGGAAAAAAGGAGAAGAACAATGTTGAGAATCAAGTATGAAGATCTTTTGGCCGAGTTCAAACGCGTTCTGGTAAGCAGAGGCTTTACAGAGAAGAATGCAGATGACGCAGCGACAGTTTTTGCACAGAATAGTTTGGATGGTATTTACAGTCATGGCATCAACCGATTCCCGAGAGTCGTTGAGTATCTGGACAAGGGTGAGATCAACCCGGATGTGGTAGCTACCTGCGAGATGTCCATGGGTGCGATCGAGCGCTGGGAAGGGCACAGAGGATTCGGCCCGCTGAACGCGAAGCAGGCGATGGATCGTGCCTGTGAGTTGGCGAAGCAGTACGGTATCGGTATGGTAGCACTGGGCAACAGCAACCACTGGATGCGCGGCGGCAGCTACGGCTGGCAGGCAGCGAATGCAGGATGCATCGGCATCTGCTGGTCCAACACCATGCCAAACATGCCGGCGTGGGGCGGCAAAGACAGAAAGATCGGAAACAATCCGCTGATTTTTGCAGTTCCGAAGAGCAACGGCGAGCACGTAGTCGTGGACTGTGCAGTATCCCAGTTCTCCTATGGAAAGATCGAGGAGGCAAAGCTGAAAGGTCAGCAGCTTCCGGTACCGGGCGGCTATGACGAAGACGGCAACCTGACCACCGATCCGGCAGCGATCGAGAAGACCTGGAGAGTGCTTCCGATGGGCTACTGGAAGGGGAGCGGAATTTCCATTCTGCTTGATCTGATGTCCACGGTTCTGACCAATGCAAATTCGGTTCAGAAGATCGGAACCTTTGGTGATGAGATTGGTCTGTCTCAGATCATGATCGCGATGGATCCGGGCAAGTTCAACGACACCGAGACGACAGACCGCATTGTAGATGAGCTGATTGCAGACATCAAGTCTTCCGAGCCGATCAGTGTGGATGGCAAGGTATTCTACCCGGGCGAGATCGAGATCAACAACCGCAGAGACAATCTGGCAAACGGCATCCCGGTTATCGACGAGAAATGGAATGCGATCAAAGCCATGTAAGAAAGGACAAACATATGATTTTTTCATCTATTTACGCAAAGGACGATTGGGGGAAATACCCAACGGCAATTCAGACGGCACTGGAATATCTGAAAGCGAATGATTTCACCAAGATGGAGACCGGTGTATATGAGATTCAGGGCAAGGAAATCTACGCCCAGGTTATGGATGCGACCACCGCACCGGCATCCGAGAAGCGCCCGGAGGTGCACGAGAAGTTTGTGGATGTGCAGTTTTTAGCTTCTGGCAGAGAGCGGTTGGGATTCACACCGGACACCGGTAAGTATGAAGTGGACGAGCGCTTTGACGAGCGGGATCTGATCTTCTACAAAGCAGTTGAGAATGAAGGCTTTATCGAGGCAGCACCGGGATGCTTCAGTATTTTCTTCCCGTCAGATGTTCATCGCCCGGCTGTGGCAGCAGACGAGCCGATGACTGTGCGCAAGGTAGTTGTAAAGGTAAGCGTGGCGCTCCTGTAAGAGAGCCGGCGAACCGGTTATTATGCTCTTTGCGTCTTTCCCTGTGGAAAGGGAAAGCGTAAAAATATAAAAAAGAGAAGGGGAAAGGTTATTATGAAGAAAACAGTATCGTTAGTATTGGCAGGTGCTATGGTAGCAGCATCACTCGCAGGATGTGGTGGAGGAGCAGCAGCTCCGGCAACAACAGCAGCACCGGCAGCACCGGCAGCAGGGGAGACCACCGCAGCAGCCGCAGCAGCAGAGACCACCGCAGCTTCCAGCGTAACACCGGAGCTGAACCTGATCATTGCATCCAACCAGACTTCCTTAGAGAACCCATATTCATTTGGTATGGACAAGTTCAAAGAGGTCGTTGAGGAGAAGTCAGGCGGCAAGATCGCAGTTACCGTACATAAAGGAACCCTGGGTGAGAACGAGTCCGAGCTGATCGAGAAACTTGAGATGGGTGCAGCATCTATGGTAGTAGCTTCTCCTGGATTCATGACCTCCATCGGTGTTCCGGAAGTAGATATCTTCTCACTGAACTATCTGTTCGACAGCTTTGATCACTGGGAGAAATGTCTGGACGGCGATTTCGGTAACAAGATGAAAGAGATTGTTAAAGAGAAGACCGGCAACAACTTCCGTATCATGGATTACTGGACTTCTTCCGTACGTGATTATTATGGTAAGAAAGCAATCACCAAGCCAGAGGATCTGAAGGGCTTAACCATCCGTACCCAGTCTTCACAGGTACAGCAGGACTTCTGGAAGGCTTGCGGCGCGATCCCGACTTCTGTAGCATGGGGTGAGTTATATCAGGCGCTTCAGCAGGGAGTTGTTGATTCCGCAGAGAATGACTACACCAGCTTCATGCTGAAAGAGCATCACAAGACTCCGAATGGCCACTACATCTGTGAGACCCATCATGACTACACCACCCGTCTTCTTCTGATGAACGGCAACTATTATGACAGTCTGACCGACGAGCAGAAGGGCTGGATTGACGAGGCCGTTGTAGCTTGTACCGAGGAAGAGCGTCAGGTAGTTTACAAGATGTTTAAAGAATCCAAAGAGAAAGTTATCGCTGACGGCGCAGAAGTTACCAACTTCGAAGATATGGATATCGATGCGTTCAAAGCACTGGCTCTGCCGATTCAGGACAAATTCGCAGCAGACAACAACATGACCGCAGAATTAGAGATGATTCGCGCAGCGAAGTAGTTTGCAGGAAATCCAGCAGCCACCTGGGAGACTGGGTGGCTGTTGCTCCGTCAAAGGGTCTGCTAAAATTGTTTTAAGAAAAAAGGAGAACGAAAAATGAAGAAAGCAATCGATTGGTTACAGAAGATTCAGATCGCGGTTGGCGGATTCTTCCTGAGCGTATTCCTGATTACCGTTGTTTTGCAGATGGGTTGCCGTTATGCGGGAATCGCTGCTACCTGGACGGAGGATGTTGCTATGTATTCCTTTATCTGGGCGGTATTCATGGGTGCTGGCGCCATGGTCTATGAGAAACGTCATTTTGCATTTACTTCCATCAGCGACATGATGAAAAATGAGAGGGTCAAGAGTATTCTGGCAGTGATTATTTCTCTTATTATGCTGTATTTTGCAGTGCTGATGATCTACTACGGCTACAAGGTAACCAAGCAGTTCTGGAATTATACCTGGGTGAATATCCCGAAACTGAAACGTGGACCGACCTGGCTGTGCCTGCCGATCTGCGGCGTGACCTCTACTATTTATCTGGTTCAGCAGATTATTGAAGAGGTTGGTTCCATCGCGAAAGGAGGAAAGAACTAATGGGTGCATTATTAGTAATTATGTTCATCGCCTTCGTGGCGATTGGAGTTCCGATTTCCTTTGCATTGGGTGTTGTTTCCTTCACCGGTATTGCCTCCCTTGCACAGATTCCGAACACAGTTGTATTTTCCAAGATGTTTAATGGTCTGAACAGCTTTACGCTGCTGGCTGTGCCGCTGTTCATTCTGGCAGCAAACCTGATGAATGAGGGCGAGATCACTGAGAAGCTGATCAACTGCTGTAACTCTCTGGTCGGTCATTTCCGTGGTGGCCTGGCTTACTCCAACGTACTGGTATCCATGATCTTTGCTGGTATTTCCGGTTCTTCACAGGCCGATACGGCTGGTGTTGGTAAGATCTTTATCCCGGCTATGGAGAAACAGGGCTATGATAAAGGAACTTCCGTTGGTGTCACAGCGGCATCCTCCACGCTGGGATCGATCATCCCTCCGAGTATCACGATGGTGGTATATGCAGGTATCGCCAATGTCAGTACGGGTGCACTGTTTATGTCCGGCCTGATTCCCGGAATCCTGCTTGGTCTTGCTATGATGGCAGTGATTAAATTTTATTCTAAGAGAAAGAATTTCCCGAAGAGTGAGCGAGTTCCAGTTGGCGAAGCGATGCGTCAGACCCTGCAGTCTTTGCCGGCACTGCTGACACCGATCATCCTGATCGGCGGTATCGTTTCCGGTATGTTTACACCGACCGAGTCCGCAGCATTTGCATGTATCTACGCCCTGATCATTGGTATCTTCTATTATAAGACGATCAAAATCAGAAACCTGCCTCGTATCCTGGTTGAGACCATGAAGCTGTCTTCTCTGTCTCTGTTTGCACTGGCTACGGCAAACGCACTGGGCGAGCTTTTGAGCTACTATCAGCTGAACGTAGTGGTACAGCAGTTCTTCGTTAATATGCCTGGCGGAAGATTCCTCTTCCTGTTGGTTGTGGTTGCTTTCTTCATGTTTGTAGGTACCTTTATGGACGCGGTTCCGGCTATGATCCTGTTCGTTCCGATCATCCTGCCGTCCGCGACGTTACTGGGTATCAGCCCGATCATCCTGGGCCTGATCATCGTAGTAACCCTGGCACTGGGCCTGGTTACACCACCTTATGGCCTGTGCCTGCTGATTGCATCCTCCATCAGCGGTATTACCATCGAAGATGCGTTTAAGGGAACCATCCCTTATTTCCTCTCTTCCCTGGTGGTTCTGTTCCTGCTGGTACTGTTCCCGGATCTGTGGCTGGCAATCCCGGCTACCCTGTTCCCTGGACTGTTCTAAGGATGTTTGAAGTGAGTTTGTAAATAGGAAAGCCCGCGGGGCCGTCTGTGACGTATGGATCGTGAAGATCCATAGCGCAGCGGCGGCGCGGGCTTTTTTCCTTCGGCAGAACTTCACAGAAATCCCTAAAAACGGCTTTTTATGTGCCTGTAATTTTGGATCAGCAAACATGCAGCCAATAACAAATATACCATTTTATAGATGTATGCGTCACTGTTTCCCGCTGAATATGGGAATGGATTCATGATGAATGTATCATAATTTGTATACTGTCCCATCCAAATCATTCCGTAAAGGAGTGAGACAATAAGCCCACCGATTGGATTATTCATGATATTGCTGCACATGGTTGCCATAAGGCCAAAAAACAGGTAATTCACTCCGCCTGTAAACAGGATTAATGTAATCAAATTCACATTGCGATAAGCGAACTCATCCGATACACCATCTAGTCCGAAAACGGATAAATAGAAATAAAACGCACAGGATGTAATGAAATAGAACATAAAATTAATTGCGGTTCGAATCAAGAAAACAGATCCTTTATTAAACGATGTCATGCGGTACTGTTGATCGATCCCAATGTGTTTTTCTATAAACATCATGTTGGAAAAAATGAATCCGCCGCTTATAGGTATAATCATTTCAAAATAAATTGTGGCAGATAAATTCAACGCTGCCGGAGCGATCAAACAGACAAAGATAAAGATCAAGTAATTTTTTGACAACATAATTTTCATATTTACTTTTATAATTTTTATTACCTGTATCATATTTTCCATCAATTCTCCCGGAACCTTCCTTTCGCCCAAATCCAGCAGCTAAGACCAAATAATAATATCGTTATTGCAATATATAAAATATTATGAAATATGATTTCGCTTCGGTATTGTTCAAAGCAGCCCATTGCAAACGGAATTCTTGGAAAGTATTTGAAGGGAAAAATAATCCATGTTTTTAGACCATTCGGTAACAATGTCATTTTTGCCCCACTCAAAAAAATGTAGTAAAAGGAAAATGATATGGCAAACAACCAATCCCTCGCAACGACTGAAAAAAACATTGCCACACTGCATATAAAAAATTCTGTCGGAACAATAAAACAAATAAAATTAATCAAGAGATCCCGATATTCAAAAATCCAATTTACAGGACTGATGCTGTTCCTATAAATGAGATAGGGCACAAAACTGATCATAAAATAGATGCCTATTAAATATGTGCCGATTACGACACCCTTTGTCATGATATATTCATAGGAATGAACCTGCGTTGCATATAGTTTCTTATGGACCTTGTTTTTATAGTCCTTCGTCATATTGACGATAATGACAATTGCCATCACCAGTGAAAAAAAGTTCTCCAACCGGGCAAAATATTCTCTGGTCAAAAAGGCGGACATGCTTTCCTTTTCCCATAGTTCCTTTGCCTGTTCATATGTGGGATAATTTGTCATATAATTGTTACTCGGAACCCGGTAAAAGTACATAAGTGACTTACTTGCTGCTGGTACAAAGATGCTGTTTTGGTACTTTAAATATTGCTCGCGGGATAATGCTCTTATTTCCTGAAACGTGAGATTTTTAATATTAAAAATTTTCTTTTCGGCTGCAAACTGATCGAAAATTTCCTTATAATTATTTGCTCGATATAATTGGGCATAGTTAAGCTCTGCTCGTTCATCTATGCTGAGATTATGCTCAAACACCAGAATCGACTGATTCTGTTTCTTCTTAACCGACTTATAAAATTCATACGCATCCATTTCCTGTAGAGCTTCATAAGTGATATATCCAAGCTTTTTTTCATATGCTTCTTTTGTATCATATGGTTTTTGAAAAACTTGCGTGGCTGTATTTATTACTGCAAGGAATACGAGAAAAATGCAAATATGAAAGAGCAGTTCTTTATTAAGGCGCCTGATCTCACTTATTGACAACAAAATAATTGTTTTTATGTGCTCCATTTCCCTTTTCCTCTCCTAAAACGATATATGCATCCTCAAGCGTTGGTTTTATGATTTCCGCCTCAAAATCAGGTTTTTTTTCAGCATATAGTTTTATCAAAGAACCTTCCTCATCAATCGTGATTCCTAATACCATATATGTTTTTTTGATTTCCGCGATTTCCTTCGTGTCAGAGGTCCTGTAAATCCAGATTTTGCCCTTTGCAAGTTCAAGCAAAGTTTGAATTTCACCTTCAAAGAGCAGCTTTCCGCCGTTAAGAATTGCTAATTTATGGCACATATACGAAATGTCTTCAATAATATGAGTTGATACAATGACTGTTTTCGTTAACGACAACTGGAGCAGCAACTCTCTCATCCGGATGCGTTCGTATGGATCTACGCCCGTTGTCGGTTCATCTACAATTAATATAGGTGGATCATTGATTAAGGCCAGTGCCAGGCCAAGCCTGCGCTTCATCCCACCGGATAAATTTTTGAACTTTTTCTTTCTTTCTGACGCTAAATTAACATATTCGATCACGTTCTGACAGGTTTCTTTTTGCTTTTTTATATCCACTTTATTGAGAATCGTAAAATATTCGATACTCTCCGCTACGGTCATATCAGCATACATTTCATTTTCCTGCGGCATATAACCGATTCCTTTTTTTATGAAATCATAGTTTGCGTGAATCAGTTCCATCCCGTTTATAACGACAGTTCCGCTGCTTGGTTTTAACAGCGTTGCCAATATGTTCATGAGCGTTGTTTTTCCTGCACCATTATTTCCAAGAAGCCCATACATCCCTGTATCGATCGTCAGGCTGATATGATCCAGTGATTTGAAATTCGTTTTTTTATACTGCTTGGATAAATTATGTATTTCTATCATTTTTAAAATCCGCCTTTCTGCGAAATCCGCTCTTCAAATATGTGTTTGGAAAACTGGTACGTGTAGGAAGTGAAAATTGTCCAGGGAATCTGGAAATCGTGGAAAACGGGAGAGGTATCATAGCGAAAGTTGTCCAAAACAGTCTTTTGGGCAGCAATTTTAAACCTTTGTTGGACAACGGGGGCGGGATTGGGCTTGGAATTGTCCAATTTCGCCCTCATTGTCTTGCGTGCGGCTTCGATTCCTGTTACATCAAATGCACCTTCCTGCAAACCCGCAGCAGCTTTGTTCCAAACGGCATCTGCGGAAGCTCTTCTTCGGTTACGGCTTTCAGCAGGATGATCATGATACCGTAGAGGATCATGGCGATCGGGATGCTGATGATGAGGCCGAGCTTGTAGCTGTGCGTCAGGGTGAGGATTCCGGCGTAGATGGCGTAGGCGCAGGCACCCATGATACCGGCGGCGGCAAGCGGCAGCAGGAATGTGGTTTTTGTCTCCTGGTGGTAATGGAGGCGTTTGCCGATGGCGTGCCAGTTTAGGATGCAGACCACCAGGGCGAAGGTGACGTTGCCGATGACCAGGCCATAGACACCCCAGTTCCATATGCTGACCATACAGTAGACCAGAATGATGTGGATGACCAGGGAAATCGCGGAGTGTGTCACGGATTTGCGCATCAGGTCAATGCCCTGCAGCACCGCGTTGGTGACGGTGGAGAGGGAGAAGAAAATGACTGCCGGAGCACCGAGCTGCATCAACTGCGCGGTGAGCGGCCGGCTGTCCTCGAAGATCAGCCGCATGATCGGTGCAGCTAAAACACCCATGCCGACAGCGCAGGGAATGGCAATCAGCATGTTGAATTTGATGGTCAGACGAATCTTGTTTTTGGTGTCCTCGGTCTGCCCCTGGGTCCGTGAGCGGACGATGCTTGGAATCATGGAGGTGCCGAGGGCGGAAGCGATGGCGACCGGAACATTGCTGAGCAGGCGGTATTTGCTGCTGTAAATGCCAAACCAGGTGGCACGCTCCTGCTCGCTAAAGCCCTTGCGGTTCATGATCAGGTTGAACATGGAATTGTCCAGGGAACCACTGAGCTGGTAGACAAACTGGCTTAAGATGATGGGGGTCAGGGTAAAGAACAAAGCCAGATAAATGCTTTTCCAGGTCTCGGTGGCGATGGCCTGCGGCTGCGCCAGAGTCTGCGCATTCTGTCTGCGATAGCGCACAAGCAAAAACAGCAGGAACAGAAAAGATGCCAGAGCGCCGCACAAGGTACCGAGTGTACCGCCGGCCGCGCCGTAAGCACCGGGATTGTCATGATCGGCAAACCAGTTCATAAACAGGTAGGAGGCAGTGATGCTGACCACCGCGTTGACCACCTGCTCGATGATCTGCGAGATGGAGGTCGGCACCATGTTGCCAAGCCCCTGAAAATATCCCCGGATGACACCCATGACGGAAAAGACCAGGATTGTGGGGGCCAGTACCCGCAGGGAAAGTGCGCAGCTTGGACTCTTGAAGATGGTCGTGGTAATCCATTCTGCTTCAATGAGCATAAACAGCATCATGATGCCGCCAGCGACCGTGCCGAAGATCAGCCCGCTTTGGAAAATCTTGCGGACATCCTGGTATTGTTCGCGGACACGCCTTGCGGCGACCAGCTTGGAGACGGCCAGCGGAAGTCCGTAGGAGGACAGAATCAGCCCGATGTTGTAAATCTCAAAGGAGGTACTGTAATAGCCGTTTCCGGCATCGCCGAGAATCCGGGTCATCGGGATGCGGTAGAGCAGGCCGATGAAACGGACCAGAATACCGGCTGCGGCAAGGATGCTGCCCTGGACCAGAAAATTCCCGGAGCCGGAGGCTGTATTTTTGGATGGTGTCTTATTACTCATTGGTTTATCTCCTGTGGTATAGAATGCGTGGTAGGAAGCAAAAAACCGCGCCAAGTGTTCTTAGTATACCACAAAGAGGTTGGGTTTAAAAGTGGGTCCTGCACGCAAATCCATGCAGAACCCATTAATATGTCATTACATGCGTGATGCGGCATCGTGCGCAAGCTCGGAACGCTCACATTCCTCGGATTTCATGGAGATCTGAAAGCACAGGGGACTTCCTTTCATGCGCTCGGAAGCGTAGCTGAGTCCGTTGGTTCGCTCGTCGAGAAGCGGGTTGTCGATCTGCATCGGATCGCCCAACAGGATGACCTTGGTGCCGGAGCCGACGCGGGTAATCAGGCCCTTGGCCTGCTTGGGTGTCAGATTCTGCGCTTCATCGATGATTAAGTAGGTCTGGCTGATGGAACGGCCGCGGATGAAATTCATGGCCTCGGCAGTGACAATGCCGCGGGAGAACAGTTCTTCCACTTTTCCGCTCAGCTCTTTTTCGTTGCGGTAGCGTTCGCCGTCGTCCTGATCAACCAGAAGCTCCAGATTGTCGATGACCGGGCGGAGGAAGGGGGCGATTTTCTCCTGCTCGGAGCCGGGGAGAAAGCCGATGTCATCGTCGAACTGGACGTTGGGGCGGGTGATGAGAATCTTGCGGTATTTCTTCGTGTCCTTTTCGAAGGTTCTTTGCAGGCCGACTGCCAGGGAATAGAAGGTCTTGGCTGTTCCGGCGGCACCGCGGACGATGACGAGGGGCGCAGTCTCCGCATCCAGCATCAATGCCTCCTGCAAAAAACGCTGTCCTACGTTACGCGGAGAGACACCGAAGGGCTTTTCCTTCAGATATTTTAACGGAACGATCATCTTGCCGTCAAAGCGGCCGAGAACGGTCTTTTTCTCGCTGGTCTCGGAATGAATGATGAAAAATTGATTGCAGATGGGCGCAATCGGAAGACGTTTGCCGTCCTGAATGATGTAGAGCTCGTTGGGTGACATTCCCTTTTTGCGGAAGCCGTTGAGCAGCTCATCCGGGGCGTAAGCGTCCATGCGGCCGGTATATTGTTCTTGAATCGAGGGGGATTGTTCGTTCGTGAAATCTTCGGCTGGAATGCCAAGCATCTGGGATTTTAAGCGGACCATGATGTCCTTGGTCACCAGAATCAGGGGATCGCAGGTGCGGGAGAGACCCACACAGATCTGTAAAATGCGGTTGTCATTGACGTCGGGCCGCAGGTCATCCGGCAGCTTGATGGCAGTAAAATTGCTTTCGATGCGCAGGGTGCCTCCGGACGCAAGCGGGACGCCTTCCAGAAGGTTTCCTGACTGGCGAAGCTGTTCTAAGAAGCGGATTACCTGACGGGCATTGCGGCCGCGCTCTGCGTCATCGTTCTTGAACTTGTCCAGTTCCTCCAGTACGACCATCGGGAGGACAATCTGGTTGTCTTCGAAGGCGAGGAGGGCAAGTGGGGACTGAATCAGTACATTGGTGTCTAACACGTAAGTCTTCTTCATGGGCGTTACCTCACTGGATATAATATTTTTAAATCTGTTTTCAGTATATAAAAGAAAGGTAAGAAAAACAAACAAGTTCATGTTAAATTTTCATCCTTGTGTCTTTACAAAGAATTGAGTATAATGACAGCATGAGAAGAGGAGGGAGTGGGATGAACAATCGGATAAAGAAAGCGGCAGCGTGGTTTTTGATTCTGCTGCTCACGATCATGACGCTGAGTGGATGTGTGGTAAACCTTGCGGAGACAGGTGTGCCTCAAAATGGCATATCGGAGCAAACCGCGGCAGTCCTGGATGAGCACGGTTCCTACAGTACGAAGGATGAGGTCGCGCTGTATCTGCACACATACGGGCATCTTCCTGATAATTATATTACCAAGAAGGAAGCCGAGCAGCTTGGCTGGAACAGCAAGAAGGGCAATCTCACGGAAGTAGCGCCGGGCAAGAGCATCGGCGGCAGCCATTTTGGCAATTATGAGGGGCAGCTTCCGGAGAAAGAGGGACGCAAATATTACGAGTGCGATCTGGAGTATGAAGGCGGTTACCGCGGGGCGGAGCGCATCATCTATTCCAATGACGAACTTGTTTTCTATACAGGAGATCATTACAAAAATTTTGAACAGCTGTATTGAGATACAGGAAGGAGCAGAGGGCAAATGAAAAAGGTATTGTTGGACTTTCAGGTACCGGCAACCCCGGAACAGGTGCAGGATTATCTGGCGCTGAAATTTGATTTCCCGGAGTATTACGGAGCGAATCTGGATGCATTTTACGATATGCTGACGGATATCGGGGAAGACACCTGCGTGGGTGTGTTTGAGACACAGGAGGATCTGCCGGTATGCACTTACGTGCGCAAGGTGAAGCGGGTTTTGGGAGATGCCGAACAGGAAAATCCTCATTTGTGTGTGATTTTTGCGAATCTGGAAGACAACTATGATGAAGAAAAGGGCTGGACATTATGAAAAGAATAAAATCAATCCGAAATACGAGGATCAGTACAAAGCTGATTATGCTGGGCATTGTCAGTGTGCTGGGGCTGTTCCTTTTGAGCCGGGAGTCTGTATTCACGGCATGGCAGATCGAACAGGTCAGCAGAGAACAGAACGATATCTGGATGAATGCAGTCGTCACGGCGGAGGAGCTGAATACGACGACGTTCGATTACCGGATTCAAGAGGTGCAGCATGCGATTGCGACAGACCCGCTTATGATGGATAATTTAGAGGGGACGATCAACGATCTGCGTGCAAAGATTGATGAAAAATTCCGGATTTATCAGCAGCTTCCGACGACAGATGTAGACCAGGAGATTATCCGGCAGGCGCAGGCTGTGTGGCAGCAGTATCTGGAGTGCAGTGATATTCTGCTCGACACCAGCCGGGGCAATGACCGGGAGAAGGCAACGGAGCTTCTGATGGGGGAATCCCAGACCTATTTTGAGCAGGCCAGCGAGTTGTTTCAGGAGGCGGTGGAGCGAACCAAGATGGCGGCGCGTCAGGAGCGGCAGCAGGCAGGCATGCTGTATCAGCGGTTGTCTCATATGCAGCTTCTGGTAATTGTTGTGATTTCTTCCATTGTATTGGTGCTGATCTGGTCACTGATCCAGGCGATCCGAGAGCCTTCCGAGCATCTGGCCGAGGCAGCCAGACGCGCGACCAACGGCAATCTGGATATTCACCTGGACTACAAGTCCGAGGACGAGATTGGAATTCTGACAGAAGCCATGAACCTGCTGATCCGGCGGCTTCGCGACATTATAAAGGATGAGACCCGGATGTTCCAGCAGATCAGCAACCGGAATTACGAGGTCAAATCAGACTGCGAGCAGGCATACCGCGGAGATTTTGCGCCGCTTCTGTATGCGTTTACCAGTCTTCAGAGCAGTTTGAAGGATGCGAAGGAACGCCAGGAGGCGGAAGTATCCAAATTGAAGGGCCGGATTGCAGAATTAGAGAAAAAGGTAGAGACCTATGAACAGAAATGAACGGGCGGCGACACAGCCGCTGTGGATGCTACAGACGAAGCGGGCTGATTTTGCGGCACTGGCGGAGCGGTTTCACATCAGCCCGGTTACGGCCCGCATCATCCGCAACCGGGATGTGGTAGGGGAAGAGGATATGGCGCGATACCTGCACGGCACGATCCGGGATCTGTATGATCCGCATCTGCTGAAAGGAATGGATCGTGCCGTTTCTTTGCTCTGCGGGAAAATCAGGGCGGGTGCGCGGATTCGCATCGTGGGAGACTACGATATCGATGGCGTGTGCTCGACCTATTTGCTTTACCGCGGGATCAGCCGGTGCGGCGGCATGGTGGATTATCAGATTCCAGAGCGGATTCGGGACGGGTATGGTATCAATGAGCAGATCATTCAGAAGGCCAGCGACGACGGGATCGATACGCTTGTGACCTGCGACAATGGCATTGCGGCGCTGGAACAGATTCGTCTGGCGAAGCAGCTTGGCATGACGGTGATCGTGACGGACCATCACGAGGTGGTTCGCGGAGAGGACGGCAGTCAGGTGCTGCCGGAGGCAGATGCGGTGGTCAACCCGAAGCAGGAGGGGGATACCTATCCATTTCACGAGATCTGCGGCGGCGTGGTTGCCTATAAGCTGGTGCAGGTGCTGTACGAGCAGATGGGCGTGCCGCAGGAGGAATGGGCGTCCATGCTGGAGTTTGCGGCCATCGCCACGGTCGGCGATGTGATGAGGCTGCAGGATGAGAACCGGATTCTGGTGCGTTTTGGCCTGCGCCAGATGCCGCAGACGAAAAGTCTCGGACTGAAAGCGCTGGTGGAGGCGTGCGGGCTGGACATTACTGCGCTGTCGGCATATCATATCGGCTTTGTCATCGGTCCCTGTCTCAATGCCAGCGGACGGCTTCAGACCGCGAAGCTGGCACTGGAGCTGCTGCTTTGTGAGGAGCCGGAGCGCGCCAAAGGGCTGGCGGAGGAGCTTAAGCTGTTAAATGAAGAACGAAAGACCATGACGCAGGAAGGCGTCGAGGAGGCTTTGGCGCAGGTGGAAAGCCGCTATGCCGCGGATTCGGTGCTGGTGGTATTCCTGCCGGACTGCCACGAGTCGCTGGCGGGCATCATTGCCGGAAGGGTGCGGGAGGCGTGGAACCGGCCGACCTTCGTGCTGACGCGCAGTGAAGGCTGCGTGAAGGGCTCCGGGCGTTCGATCGAAGCCTATCACATGTATCAGGCGCTGTGCGGCGTGCAGGATCTGCTGCTGAAATTCGGCGGTCATCCGATGGCGGCGGGATTTTCTCTGGAGGAAGCGGATGTGGAGGAATTCAGGCGGCGGCTCAATGAGCAGGCGCGGCTGACTCCGCAGGATTTTGCTGCAAAGATCTGGATCGACGTGGCGATGCCGCTGGAATACATATCAGAACCGCTGATTCAGGAATTAAAGCTGCTGGAGCCGTTTGGACAGGGCAACGAAAAGCCACAGTTTGCGCAGAAGAATCTTCAGATTCGGCAGACGCGCGTGCTTGGCAAGAACCACAATGTCGTCAAGCTGTCCCTGATCACGGAGCAGGGGACGCCGATGGACGGCCTGCTGTTTACCGAGGGCGATCGCTTCCAGGAGGAGCTGGGCACCCAGCGCGGCATCGACGTGGTTTATTACCCGGATGTTAATGATTATAATGGAAGACGGTCGCTTCAGATCGTGATCCGTTCCTATAAGCTTCATGGATAGAGATGGAAAGGAGCAGAAAATGAGCAAAGAGATGCGGGTGGTGGTCATCGGTTTTGGGGGTATGGGAAGTAAGTACGCCGCGATTTTGGGCGCAGGGCAGATCGAGGGCATGAGGCTTTCCGGCATCTGCTGCCGCAATGAGGCGGGGCAGCGGGTCATCCGGGAGCAATATCCCCAGGCAAAGCTTTATGTGAATGTGGAGGATGCGTTCGCCCATGCGGATGCGTTTGATGCGGTTCTCATTGTCACACCTCATGCCACGCATGTGGAGATCGGAAAGCTGGCCTTTGCACACGGAAAGCATGTCCTGTGCGACAAGCCCGCCGGGGTCGATACGAAGGAGGTGCGGGAGCTTCTCGCCGCGAAGCGGGAGGATACGGCGTTTGCCATGATGTTCAACACCCGCACTTCACCGGCGTTTCGCGAGGCAAAGCGGCTCATCGAGGCGGATGAGCTGGGAGCTGTGACCCGCGCAATCTGGGTCTGCAACAACTGGTTTCGCAGCCCGGCCTATCATCACAGCGCGCCGTGGCGGAGCAGCTGGAAGGGAGAGCGCGGCGGCCTTCTGATCAACCAGTGTCAGCATTACCTGGATCTGTGGCAGTGGCTGTTTGGGATGCCGGATCTGGTGGACGCGGATATTGATTTCGGTAAATACAATGACTTCGCGGTGGACGACAGTGTGGATTTGCGCCTGCTGTACCGAAAGAAGGGGGACAAACCGGCACTGCGCGGAAGCCTGATCAGCGCCAGCGGGGAGCATCCGGGTGTCAACCGCCTGGAAATCTGGGGAACCAGAGGAAAACTGACTGTGGATTGTGGAAAAACACTGATCTTTGACGAGAATCTTGTGGATATCGACACCTTCAACCGGGAAAATACGGAGATTTACGGGCAGCCGGAACACAAAAGCCGCGTCATCACCGAACAGGAGGAGCCGCAGCCTTACGTGGTCATGCTGCAGAATTTCAGCGATCATCTGCGAACCGGCGAGCCGCTGATCGCGCCGGGAGAGGACGGCCTTTCCGGCCTGATGCTGGCGAATGCGGCGTATCTGTCGGCGTGGACCGGGCAGAAAATCGCGCTGCCGATGGACGATGCAGCTTATGTGGCGGAGCTTGCCGGCCACATGGAAACGGAATGCGTTTGTGAATGAGTTTGTGAAACAGGTATCACTTGACATGACACAGAATGGTGTACTATAATCGTGATTATCAACGGAAGGGCGCTGGAGCAGAACCAGTGCCTTTTCTGCAACACCGTGCGATGCTTTTCGGGCCAGACCCGAAAGCGTTGCGATCAAGACAGGTACACGAAAAGGAGAAACGTCATGGTTAATGAAGTAATGAAGTTCATCACGGAATATGATCCGGAAGTGGGCAAGGCGATTGAGCAGGAAGCGGGACGCCAGAGAAGAAATCTGGAATTGATTGCATCAGAGAATATCGTATCAGAGCCGGTTATGATGGCGATGGGTACGGTACTGACGAATAAGTACGCAGAAGGCTATTCCGGCAAGCGGTATTACGGCGGCTGCGAGTACGTCGACGTGGTGGAGACCATCGCGATTGAGCGCGCGAAGAAGCTGTTCGGCTGTGATTATGCCAATGTTCAGCCCCACTCCGGCGCACAGGCCAACATGGCAGTATTCCTTGCGATGCTGCAGGCGGGCGACACCGTGATGGGCATGAACTTGAACCATGGCGGCCATCTGACTCATGGAAGCCCAGTGAATTTCTCCGGTCTGTATTTCAACATTGTTCCTTATGGTGTGGATGACGAGGGCTACATTGATTATGATGAGCTGGAGCGCATCGCGGTCGAGGCGAAGCCGAAGCTGATCGTGGCAGGTGCCAGTGCCTATGCACGTGAGATTGACTTTAAGCGCTTCCGTGAGGTAGCGGACAAGGTTGGCGCCTACCTGATGGTGGATATGGCACATATCGCAGGTCTGGTGGCGACGGGAGAACATCCGAGCCCGATTCCGTATGCAGACGTGGTGACCACGACGACCCACAAGACGCTGCGCGGACCGAGAGGCGGCATGATTCTTGCGAATCAGGCGGCAGCGGACAAATTCAACTTCAACAAAGCGATCTTCCCGGGCACCCAGGGCGGCCCGCTGGAGCACGTGATTGCGGCAAAGGCTGTCTGCTTCGGGGAAGCACTGAAACCGGAGTTCAAGACCTATCAGCATCAGGTTCGCAAGAATGCGGCAGCGTTGGCGGATGCATTGAAAGCACAGGGCTTCAAGCTTCTGACCGACGGCACGGACAACCATCTGATGTTAGTCGATCTGCGTGGCATGGAAATCTCCGGCAAGGAACTTCAGAACCGCTGTGATGAGGTTTACATTACCCTGAACAAGAACACCGTACCGAATGAGCCGAGAAGCCCGTTCGTGACCTCCGGCGTCCGCATCGGAACCCCGGCGATCACCACCAGAGGTCTGAAGGAAGAGGATATGCCAAAGATTGCCGAGTGCATCTGGCTGG
Organism: Lachnospiraceae bacterium; assembly: GCA_028693165.1. Lineage (GTDB taxonomy): Bacteria > Bacillota > Clostridia > Lachnospirales > Lachnospiraceae > Brotaphodocola. The sequence goes on from JAQUVX010000004.1 coordinate 81,474, forward strand.
CAGCAACCGACTTCGAGAACAAGGCAGATTACATTCGCGCAGAGGTGACAAAGCTCTGCGAAAAATATCCGATCTATCAGTAGAAGCAAATTCATACAGGCAGCACAGACACAGACGGCTGCACCGGAAGCATGATTATTCCCGGTGCAGCCGTCTTTTTCGTGTTATTTTCCGCTTTTTTACATATTTCTCTGCAATCGGGGAAAACTTTACCTAAACTTTACAAAACCGTCCTTTTGGATTTTACATAAGGATTTTACAATGCAAAATGTAAGCGAAGAGCTGAAAATCACAGGGCCCCCCACAAAAGCCCTTTGATGAATAGAAAACAGAAAACCAATCAATCAGGTAAAGAAAGAGTAGGAGAGTAGAATTATGAAAAAAACATTAGCAATGATTCTGGCAATGGGAATGACAGCAGTAAGCTTGACCGCATGTGGCGGAAGCAAACCGGCAGAGACGACCGCAGCAGCAACGGAGGCAGCAACCACCGCAGCAGCAGCTACCACGACCGCAGCAGCAACCGAGGCAGCACCGGCAGCGCCAGCAAAGGCAGAAGGCCCGATCACCGTTGTATCCCGTGAGGATGGTTCCGGTACCAGAGGCGCATTCATCGAGCTGTTTGGCATCGAGGAGAAAGACGCTTCCGGTCAGAAGATCGACAACACCACCGAGGATGCAGAGATTACCAACAGCACTTCGGTTATGATGACCACCATCTCCGGCAACACCGAGGCCGTTGGTTACATTTCCCTTGGTTCTTTAAATGACACCGTAAAGGCAGTTAAGATCGACGGAGCAGAAGCTACCGTAGACAACATCAAAGCGGCCAAGTACAAAATCGCACGTCCGTTCAACATCGCTACCAAAGAGGGCTTAAGCGACGTAGCAGCAGACTTCATCAAATACATCATGAGCGAAGATGGACAGAAGGTTGTAGAAGATAACGGTTACATCAGCCAGGGCAACGAGGGCGCTTACACATCTGCTGGTCTTTCCGGCAAGGTTGTTGTAGCAGGTTCCTCTTCCGTAACACCGGTTATGGAGAAACTGAAAGAGGCTTATACAGCATTGAACCCGAACGTTACCATCGAAGTGCAGCAGTCCGATTCCACCACAGGTATGACTTCCGCAATCGAGGGTGTATGTGATATCGGTATGGCTTCCAGAGATTTAAAAGACAGCGAGACCGGTGCCGGCCTGACCTCAACCGTCATCGCAATGGATGGTATCGCAGTCATCGTAAACAATGACAGCCCGGTAGAAGAGCTGACCAGCGAGAACGTAAAAGCAATCTTCACTGGCGAAGTTACAGACTGGGAAGATGTTCAGTAATCAATCTGAAACATGATAAACGAAAAAAGCTGTCAGTCATGGCAGCTTTTTTTCCAGATAAACAGTAGGAGCTTTCTATGAAAAATGTAAAAGAAAAATCAATGCATATGGTATTTTTGATTTCGGCCTGTGCCTCCATCTTTTCGGTCGCCATGATCTGTCTGTTCCTGTTTGCCAACGGCGTACCAGCCATCGGCAAGATCGGAGTATTCAAGTTCCTGCTTGGTCAGAAGTGGAAACCGGGCAATGATATTTACGGCATTCTGCCGATGATCCTGGGCAGCATCTATGTAACCGCCGGTGCGATTGTAGTAGGTGTTCCGATCGGAATTCTGACGGCAGTATTCATGTCTCGCTTCTGCCCGCGCGGACTGTACAAAATCATTAAACCGGCGATTGACCTGCTGGCAGGTATTCCGTCTGTTGTATATGGCTTCTTTGGTATGGTCGTGATTGTTCCGGCAATGTCCATGCTGTTTGGCGGGAGCGGCAAGAGCATGGCGACGGCTTCGGTGCTTCTTGGAATCATGATTCTGCCGACCATCATCGGTGTCTCTGAGTCCGCGATCAATGCGGTGCCGACCAGCTATTATGAAGGGTCTCTGGCACTGGGAGCAAGCCATGAGCGCAGCGTATTCTTCGCAACGCTTCCGGCAGCTAAATCCGGTATCCTTGCCGGCGTGATCCTGGGGGTCGGCCGTGCGATCGGCGAGACCATGGCCGTGATCATGGTAGCAGGAAATCAGGCGCGTATGCCGAAGGGATTATTTGAAGGTGTGCGTACCATGACGGCAAATATCGTGTTGGAGATGGGCTATGCGACCGATCTGCACCGGGAAGCATTGATTGCAACCGCAGTTGTGCTGTTCGTGTTTATTTTGATCATCAACCTGTCCTTCTCTTTACTCAATAGAAAGGCGGAGGCGTAATGGAAGCGTTAATGGAGGAAAAACACATGGAAGGCCATGCAATTAATCATCAGACTATGGCACAGAAGCTAAAGTCCTACAAGAGAAGTCCTCTTTCTCTGCTGCTGTTGATTCTGGTATCTCTGTCTGCGCTGATTACCGTGCTGACACTTTTGTTTCTGATTGCCTATATTCTGGTCAAAGGAGTTCCGTACCTGACTCCGAGCCTGTTTGCCTGGGAATACAACAGTGAAAACGTATCCCTGATGCCGGCGCTGGTCAACACGGTGATTATGACTGGATTGTCCCTGCTGATCGCAGTTCCGCTGGGTATCTTTGCAGCCATCTATCTGGTGGAGTATGCAAAACGCGGCAATAAGCTGGTTGCCATCGTGCGTGTGACCGCGGAGACGCTCTCCGGTATTCCGTCTATCGTATATGGTTTGTTTGGGTTTTTGCTGTTTGCGGTAACCTTCGGCTGGTCCTACACTCTGATCGGCGGTGCAATGACACTGGCGATTATGATTCTGCCGCTGATCATGCGTACCACAGAGGAGGCTTTGAAATCTGTTCCGGACTCCTTCCGTGAAGGAAGCTTCGGTCTGGGCGCGGGACGTCTGAGAACCGTATTCCAGATCGTTCTCCCGTCGGCAATCCCTGGAATCCTTGCCGGAATCATCCTGGCTGTCGGCCGTATCGTAGGTGAGACCGCAGCGCTGATGTACACCGCAGGTACCGTAGCCGGTATTCCGAGTGACCTGTTTGGTTCCGGACGTACCCTGGCCGTGCATATGTACGTGCTGACGAACGAAGGTCTTTACACCAACCAGTCCTATGCGACCGCAGTGGTGCTGCTGGTGATTGTAGTCTGCATCAATGCCGTTTCCGGCCTGATTGCGAAAAAAATTGCAAGCAAATAGTGGTTAAGCCAAGAGAAGAAAGAGGAATAGGATGGATAAGCTTACAATCAAAGATATGGAATTATATTATGGAGACTTCAAAGCCCTGAAGGGAATCAATTTGAATATCCAGTCAAATGAGATTACCGCATTTATCGGACCGTCCGGCTGCGGCAAATCGACACTGCTGAAATCATTAAACCGCATGAACGATCTGGTGGAAGGCTGCCGCATTACCGGAAGCATCCAGCTGGACGGCGAGGATATCTATGGAGACATGGACATTAACCTGCTGAGAAAGCGTGTCGGCATGGTATTCCAGAAACCGAATCCGTTTCCGATGAGTGTCTATGACAATGTGGCATACGGACCGCGTACCCATGGTGTACGTTCCAAGGTGGCACTCGATGATCTCGTGGAAAAATCTCTGCGTGACGCAGCAATCTGGGATGAGCTGAAGGATCGTCTGAAGAAGAGTGCGCTGGGGCTTTCCGGCGGACAGCAGCAGAGACTTTGTATCGCCCGCGCGCTGGCGGTACAGCCGGAGGTACTTTTGATGGACGAGCCGACCTCGGCCCTGGATCCGATTTCCACTTCCAAGATAGAAGACCTTGCCGTTGAGCTGAAAAAAGATTATACTATTGTTATGGTTACACATAACATGCAGCAGGCAGCCCGTATCTCGGATAAGACGGCGTTCTTCCTTCTGGGCGATGTGATTGAATTCGGCGAGACGGAGCAGATCTTCTCCATGCCGAAGAACAAGAAGACAGAAGATTACATTACAGGGAGGTTTGGTTGATATGCGCAATCGTTTTGATGAGCAGTTAGAGCAGTTGAATGTAGAATTGATCCGCATGGGAGCACTGTGTGAAGATGCGATTTCTTACGCCTCCCGCACGCTGATGGAGAATGGAGACTACTCCACAGAGGTTTACAAGACTGATCATGAGATCGATCAGAAAGAGCGTGAGATCGAAAATCTGTGCATGCGTCTGCTTTTGCAGCAGCAGCCGGTGGCCAAGGATCTGCGCCAGGTATCTTCGGCACTTAAAATGATTTCTGATATGGAGCGTATCGGTGATCAGGCTTCCGATATTGCAGAGATCTGCGGCTATATTCAGGATCGCGAGGCGAAGAGCCGGCTGCATATCCGGGACATGGCGGAAGCGACCATGAAGATGGTGACCCAGAGCATTGATTCGTTCGTAAAGAAAGATTTGAATATCGCAAAGGAAGTTGTTGCGTATGATGATGTGGTGGACGATCTGTTCAACAAGGTCAAGCAGGAGTTGATCGGTCTTTTGGGACAGCAGCCGACGGATTCCACGATGGGCGAGTTCTGTATTGATATGCTGATGATTGCCAAATATTTTGAGCGCATCGGCGATCATGCGACCAACATTGCCGAGTGGGTAGAATATTCCATCACCGGAACTCATATCGAATAGTTTTGTAGGACGTAAGGAGAAGAGAATGATATATCTTGTAGAGGATGACAACAGTATCCGCGAACTGGTAATCTATACGCTGCAGACGACAGGGTTTGAGGCGAAGGGGTTTGCCTGTGCGAAGGATTTCTGGGAGGAGATTGGCAATGAACTGCCGTCTCTTGTGCTTTTGGACATCATGCTTCCGGATGAGGATGGACTGACGATCCTGAAAAAGCTGCGGGAAGGAACGGGAACGGCAAAGCTCCCGGTCATCATGCTGACAGCGAAAGGTACGGAATATGATAAAGTCGTGGGATTGGATTCCGGCGCGGATGATTATATTCCGAAGCCGTTTGGCATGATGGAGCTGGTTTCCAGAGTCCGTGCACTGTTGAGACGTTCAGAACCGGAGAAGAAGTCCGGTTCGCAGCAGGTTGGCCCGATCGAGGTGGATCGAAGCAAGCATGCCGTCAAGGTCGATGGTACTCCGGTGACGCTGACCTTCAAGGAATTTGAGCTTCTCTGTTACCTCATGGACAATGAAGGCATCGTCCTTACGCGGGATCAGCTTCTGTCAAAAATCTGGGGCTATGATTTTGACGGCGAGACACGGACTGTGGATGTGCATATCCGTACCCTGCGTCAGAAGCTTGGCACCGCCAGCAATTATATCGAGACCATCCGCGGAGTTGGCTACAAGATGGAGGAGATTGGATGAAACGTAAAATTTATTGGAGTATGTGCCAGGTCGCATTAGTTTCCATGATTCTTGGAACACTGATCACGACCTGGCTGTTGTGCCAGGATCTTCAGGGTCAGATGCGGCAGTCTGTGATGACCGAGGTGCGCTATCTGGAATCGGCCATGGAGTTGTCCGGCAAGGCGTATCTGGATCATCTGGCAAGCCGGGGAGACGGAAACAGCGAAAACCGGATTACCTGGGTGGCGGCGGATGGTTCGGTGCTTTACGACAGCTTCGCCGACAGTCAGAGTCTGGAAAATCACAGTGACCGGCCTGAGATTGCGCAGGCACTGAAGAATGGAAGAGGGGAAAGTACCCGCCTTTCACAGACGCTGGCGGAACAGACGTATTATTATGCGTCGCTCCTGTCAGACGGAAGCATCATTCGCGTGGGCAGTACGACGCAGAGTGGGCTGGCGACCATGGTACACACGATTCCCTGGATGATTATCATGGCAGTGGCGATCTTTGGCGTGACCATGCTGCTTGCGGAGCATGAGACAAAGCGGATCGTGGCACCGATTAATGAGCTGAACCCGGATGCTCCGCAGGAGGACCTGGTCTACGATGAGCTGTCACCGTTGGTGCGCAGTCTGGCAAAACAGAAGGAGACCATTAATCGGCAGATGGAGACACTGCGGGAGAAGCGGGAGGAATTTACCGCAATCACGGAGAACATGAAGGAAGGCTTCATCATCGTGGATCGGAAAGCAGATGTGATTTCCTACAACAGCAGTGCGGTGCACATTCTGGGCGCAGACATGGATCGCACGGATGGGGCGAACATCAACGTGCTGAATCTGAACCGTTCGAACGGCTTCCGCCAGGTGGTCGATGCGGCCTTGCAGGGCCAACGGGGCGAACAGAATCTGGAATTGAATGACCGCCATTATCAGATCATCGCCAACCCGGTAGTGGAATCCGGCGCGCAGCGCGGCGCGGTGGTTGTGATTCTGGATGTGACCGAGCAGCAGAACCGTGAGGAGCTGCGCCGTGAATTTACGGCGAATGTCTCTCATGAGCTCAAGACACCGCTGACGTCCATCTCCGGCTATGCTGAGATCATGAAGAGCGGTCTGGTTCAGCCGAGCGATATGGCACCGTTCTCAGAAAAGATCTACGTGGAAGCGCAGCGCCTGATCGTTCTGGTCGGAGATATCATCAAGCTCTCACAACTGGATGAAGGAAATGTCGCAATCGAGAAGACGACTATCGACTTGCATCAGGTGGCCTCCCGCGTCGTGGACCGCATGAAGGATGTGGCGAAGCGCACACAGGTGACACTGACGCTCTCCGGCAAGCCAACCGTGATTCAGGGCGCCGAGCAGATTTTAGACGAGATGATTTTCAATCTCTGCGACAATGCAATCAAGTACAACCGGCCTTACGGCAAGGTGGAGGTGATGGTGGAGACAGTGGACGGACATCCGACGCTGACGGTGGCCGATGACGGCATCGGCATTCCGCGCGCGGACAAGGAGCGGATATTTGAGCGCTTCTACCGTGTGGACAAGAGCCACTCCCGCCAGATCGGCGGAACCGGTTTGGGACTTTCTATCGTGAAGCATGGCGCGATCTACCACAAAGCAAAAGTGGAGATGGAAAGTGCGCTGGGCGCTGGGACTACGGTGAGGATTATCTTTTAAAGTTGTTGGCGACTTGACGTTGCTGGCGAAAGTACGGGGATGCCGTGCGTGCGGGGATTCGGAAATGGTTTTCTCATTCCCCGCACGCACGGCATCCCCTGAATTTGGTAAAACGCCAGTTTGAAAAAATTTATAATTTGGATTTACAACTTGATATTCAGAATTGAATTACCGCCGTGCTAGGGATCGGTCTCAATTGCCGTACTCCCTGCGATTATCACCCTTTTGGTAATTTCTGCAATTTCACATTATCAATTACAAAATTCTCTCTGTTTTTCGCTCAAATATCTTCCTTTAATCGGCCTTTTTGGTAATTTTCCTCCGGATTTAGGCCCAGCTACCAAAATTTAATCATATTTTTGGTAGCTGAGCGCTATAATGGCATTCAGCTACCAAAACCCTGGATTTCATATGGATTTTTAGCTTGATTTGAGTGAGCTTTTGGTAATTGCAGCTTGATTAGCTTCAGAATTACCAAAATCGTGGCGTTGGACAACAGTATATATCCAGACGACAAAACACCCCGGTTTTTTCTCTTTTTTACGATGCAAGGCGAGTCCCAGGCGATGAAGCAGGCAGCGGGGGGAGCGAAAACCCTTTGAGACGTGGGCACTTAGCGTGCGTACTTTGCACGCTTAGTACCCCTACGTCGAAACGGAGCGAGAGCGCGTTTTCGCTCCCCCCGCTGCCTGACTGAATCGCCGTACTTCCGCCAATTTACATCGTAACCAAATGATACCCCACCTGATTTGCCGTCAACATCTGCGCCTCCCTCTGATGGCACGTAAAAATAATCACCTGCCCATCATAAGCCTTAGAAAGCCATTTCAGTGCCGTGCGCAGACGTTCATCATCATAAAGGACGAAGCTGTCATCGAAGATCAACGGAAGCTGTTCTCCGCCATTCTGGATCAGCTTGGCCGCGGCGAGCCGCAGGGCCAGATAAACCTGATCCATGGTGCCGCTGCTGACTTGCTCCACCGGAACCAGCTTGGTGCGCGTGTTCATAAATACATTCAAATTCTCATCCACACTCATACTGTCGTAGATCCCACCGGTGATTCCATCGATCAGATCCGAAGCGGTTTTGTTCAGATACAGTCCGAAGGAATCCCGGATACTGGCGGAAAGCTCCGTCATGGTGTCCAGTGCCAGATCGATGGCGGTGATTTCTTCACGCACCCGTTCGTTCTCCTCTAAGGTGTGCTTCAAAGCTTCTACCTGATCTTTACAGTGGGTCAGATGCTCCAGCTTCTTTTCCAGCTCCCACTGGGTCCGCTGCTGCCTGGAAATCACATCCTCACAGGTCGTTTCCTTCTCCTGCAGAGAGCTGATCTCGGCGGCCTGCTCCATCACCGTGGTTTCCGAGCGTTCCAACACCTTGCTCAGACGCAGGAATTCATTCATTCTTGCATCAAATGCCGTCATCGCTTCGGGAGAGATCGATGCGTCCCCCAGATGCCGGGAGAAGATTTCCTGTAAAATCTTGCTGATCATGGCAGCTTCTTTTTTCAGCGATTTCTGTTTCAGTAAAAGGGCAATGCCTGTAATCAGGAAAATCAAAGTCAGCGCACCGGCGGTAACAGCCAGAAATCCGGCGGAGATACCGATCGCAGCCAAAGCCTGATTTGCTGCCTCTAATGTGATAAGCGGCAGGCTCTGTCCGCTGGCAATCAGTGCGAGAAGTGCCGTGCCAATGCCCGCGATCACCGCAAAGCTCAGTGAGAGCATGGCAAATACCGTGCGCGATGTTTGCTCGCTGGAACTCTTTGTGAGCTGGTATTGGCCGTAGGTCTGCTTGGCCTCATTCTGGTAAGCGGAGATGGACGCCTCGTCCGTAAACTGCGCGCCCGCCAGCGCCTGCCGCCCTTTGGCGATCTTCTGAAGCAGCGCCTCACGCTCCTCCTGCTTTTCGCTCAGAAGGCTTTTCACCTGGGTGCGCATACTCTGGTAGGCCTGAAGCTGATTCTCATATTCCGGTGCGGAAATTTCTTTCTCCACATTGCGGATTTCGCCCAGCAGCGTCGTGTAATTCTTGGCAGCCTCAGGAACCAGCTGACGCTCAAATTCCCGCCTCCGCGTCTTCAGATACGTCACCGCTTTGGTGATGTTGAGCGCCATATTGCCAGTGGTATTCATATTGGCAATGTAATTGCGCAGCTCCGCCACCATGCCGCCGTCGGTGGCGCTTTTCAGCTGCCCGATGCTGATGGTGTTGTTGTAGGTGGTTTCCGTCAGCCCGCAGAGCAGGGAATCCATGAATGCTTTCGTGGGATCCATCTCCTTGCCGGCCGTCTCATTGATCACGGTCAGTGACTTCTGATCCTTTTGGAAATTCCGTTCAATCCGGTAACGGATCCCGTCCTTCTCCAGCCGAAGCTGTCCGCCGTAGGCCGCCTTGTTCTGCCACGGTTCGAAACGGCTGTAGAGATCACTCTTCGAAGCCCGTCCGCGTCCCCGCTCCAGCCCAAACAGCATACAGCGGATAAAGGTGTGCAGCGTGGATTTGCCTGCTTCATTCTTTCCGTATACAATATTCAGTCCATCTTCAAAACGAACGGAGCGGTCATGGAATTTACCGAATCCGTCGATATGTAAATCCAGTAAGCGCATGGTCAACTCCTCTCGTCTGTGGTGCGAAGCAGAGCGTCGATTCCGTAATACAGCGCTTTCTTCTCCACCTGACTGGCATCTTCTTTCTGTAAAGCCCGAATATAAAATCCGATCATATCACTTGGGTGCTCCGCAAACAGCCGGCTGAAATCATACTGCGGTTCGGAATCATCGATAATCTCTGCGATTTGCAGCCGTTTTTCCAATGCCTCCAAGTCAAACTCGATGTCCGGGTCCCGCATACCGCGGATGCGGAAGCGATAGATATGATCGGTGCCGCGCTTCTGAATCTCCTCCGTGATGCTGGCGCAAAGCTCGCCGTTGGTGGTCGCCGGAGTGATGTGCACGGCCAGGGAAATGTACTGTGCCTGCGCCATGGGAACAAATTCCAGCGCGGTAATCTGAGCTGTGGTCGGGCTGATCTCGCCCACGATCATGCCATGCTGCCCGGTCTCCGTCTTGTCCAGCGGTTCCAGAGAACCCGGATACGCGTAGGAATAATCCGGTGCCAGCTCCGGCTTGTGGATATGCCCCAGCGCCACATAGGAGAACCCGGCCCCCGCCAACTGCTGCTTATCCAGCGGGAGGTGCGCCGCGTCGCCGCCGTGAGCCAGCAGCACATGAATGTGAAGGGTGTCCGGCGCGTGCAGACCATTTAAGCGGGATTCGGTGATCTCCGCTGTGTGGTAGGAAAATCCCAGCACCTCCAGATTTAATTCTTCAAAATAAACAGAAGTCAGGTCCTCGTCCATGATCCAGGTCACATTTGGACACCACTGGAAGCTCATCAGGGCAGAGTTCGCCCGGATTCGGTCGTGGTTGCCGGCAATGATGATGATCCGGACACTGGGGATCGTGGAAAAGAGATAATTCACTTCCTTCAAATCCCGCAGAAGCGGCTGGCGGTGAAACAGATCGCCTGCGATAAACAGGCAGTCCACGTCCCGCTGCTTTGCCTGGCGGATGACCTCGGCGAAGGTATCTTTGATCGCCTGCGCCCGGTCCCGGCTCCAGGGCTTGTCATTGTCCGGATTCATGCCCCAGTGGACATCTGCAATGTGAATGAATTTCATAGACGGGTTCCTTCCTTTGTATCACTGCCGTTCGCGGAGATATCCCCCCTTCAAAGCAGTGGATTCCTTACAGCTCGCAGTTGCCAACGGTTCTTGGGAACGGGATGACGTCGCGGATATTGCCCATGCCGGTCAGATACATCACGCAGCGCTCGAAGCCCAGGCCGAAACCGGAGTGGCGGGTGGAACCGTATTTGCGCAGATCCAGGTAGAACTGATAGTCGGATTCGTTCAGACCCAGTTCGTTCATCCGTGCGACCAGCTTGTCATAGTTGTCCTCACGCTGGCTGCCGCCGATGATCTCGCCGATGCCCGGAACCAGACAGTCCATAGCCGCTACGGTCTTGTTGTCCGGATTCATCTTCATATAGAATGCCTTGATCTCCTTCGGATAATCTGTCACAAAGACCGGTTTCTTGAAGATCTGCTCGGTCAGATAGCGTTCATGCTCCGTCTGAAGGTCGCAGCCCCAGAATACCTTATAGTCAAATTCTTCGTTGTGCTTCTCAAGAATCTCCACAGCCTCGGTGTAGGTTACATGACCGAAATCAGAGTTCAGAACGCCGTTTAAGCGATCTAAAAGCCCCTTGTCCACGAACTGATTGAAGAAATTCATCTCCTCCGGTGCGTGCTCAAGAACGTAGCGGATCACATATTTTAACATCCCTTCTGCGAGTGCCATGTTGTCGTCCAGATCGGCAAATGCCATCTCCGGCTCGATCATCCAGAACTCGGCGGCATGGCGGGTGGTGTTGGAATTCTCCGCACGGAAGGTCGGCCCAAAGGTGTAGATGTTGCGGAACGCCATGGCGTAGGTCTCGCCGTTTAACTGGCCGCTTACGGTCAGGTTGGTTGGCTTTGCGAAGAAGTCCTGCGCGTAGTCGATGGAACCGTCGTCCGTCTTCGGAATATTGTTTAAATCCATGGTGGTCACCTGGAACATCTCGCCTGCGCCCTCGCAGTCACTTCCGGTGATCAGCGGTGTGTGCACATACACGAAATCACGATCCTGGAAATACTGGTGAATCGCATACGCGATCAGAGAGCGAACGCGGAATACGGCCTGGAAGGTGTTGGTGCGTGCGCGCAGATGGGTGATCGTGCGCAGATATTCCAGAGAATGCCGTTTCTTCTGCAGCGGATAGTCCGGGGCAGACGGGCCCTCAACGCTCACTTCGGTCGCCTGAATCTCGAACGGCTGCTTTGCATCCGGAGTAGCCACCAGTGTGCCCTTCACGACGATGGCCGCGCCTACGTTCAGCTTGCAGATATCGGCAAAATTCGCCATGGTGTCATGATAAACGATCTGAAGTGTCTCAAAATAGGAACCATCGCTGACTACGATAAAACCAAATGCCTTAGAGTCACGCACGCTGCGCACCCAGCCGCCGATGGTGAGCTCGCTGCCAAGATAAGCTTTCCGATTCTTATATAGTTCTCGTACTGTTACCAAATCCATAATTCCTGTCTCCTTCATCTTAAACATACTTTTTTCCATACTATACGAAATTATACTTTATTTTCGCGCGCGATTCAAGGGTAAGCTGGAATAAAAAGCTCCGGGACCGCAGGTCACCGGAGTAAGATTGATACAAGTTCTGTTTTTGGAGAATCCGAATCCACATTTTGACGACGAAGTCCAATGAAGCAGTGTGTTTTGCCGATTTCCTGATTCCAGCGGATTCGCTCCTGATCCTTTGGAATGGCACCGGGTATCGGTTCCGTCAGGGAAGCTTCTTCATAAGTGCTTTGAAAGGTCTCATAGATCTGTTTGTCGTCTGAAAATCCGCCATAGAGAACCGCCGCAAGCCGGATGGCCTTTTCCCAATCATCGGCGGGAAGCGGTGCATCGATAGCCGTGGATGAGAAAAAATTAATCTGGAGAACTCTCGACGTACCGTCTGCCACGCTGGAAATCTGTGCGATCCCCTTTTGATCTTCATTGCAAAGATCGTAGTAAACCCGGCCTTCGCCCCAGTCCACCCGGTTTGTGATCGTCCAGGGCAGATCCAGGCGCTCCAAAGCAGCTTCAATGGTGCCGGCGTCCAACGGATAGGATGGCGCGGGAAGTGCCTGCTTCCTGCATCCGGTGCAGAGGCTGACTGTAACGAATAAAAGAATCAGGGAAAAAAGTTTTTTCATGATGGGGCTCCTCAGACTGGTATTTGCTCAGAATGGATGTCTTAAATTCAGTTTACTTCTATTTTAAATGAAATGCAAGCGAAAGCGGAACACCTGTCGACCAGATAGTGCCAGATTTTACCAAAACCACTATATATTGACAAAAAGAAAAAAACGAGAAAAATGTCGGAAAATGCACAAAAAAAGTTGAAATTAATTTTTAAATTTGTTCACTATTTTGAAGATGTGTGCTATAATAGGATGTACAAGAAAATACTACAGCGAGGTGATAACGTGATTAAAAAAGAAATGATTGCCATGCTTTTGGCGGGAGGACAGGGCAGCCGTCTTGGTGTGTTGACACAGAAGGTGGCTAAGCCGGCGGTTTCATTTGGTGGTAAATACAGAATTATTGATTTCCCACTCAGTAACTGTATCAATTCAGGTGTTGATACGGTCGGAGTTTTAACACAATATCAGCCATTACGTCTTAATACCCATATCGGAATTGGTATTCCGTGGGATTTGGATCGTAATGTGGGTGGTGTTACGATACTTCCACCGTACGAGAAGAGCAAGGGCAGTGACTGGTATACCGGTACGGCCAATGCGATTTTCCAGAACCTGGAGTACATGGAAACCTACAACCCGGACTATGTGCTGATCTTGTCCGGAGACCACATCTATAAGATGGATTACGAAGTCATGCTGGAATATCATAAGGCAAACAACGCTGATGTTACGATTGCAGCGATGCCTGTTCCGATTGAGGAAGCCAGCCGTTTTGGTATCGTAATTACCGATGACAATAACCGTATCACCGAATTTGAAGAGAAGCCGGCGAACCCACGAAGCAATTTGGCTTCCATGGGCATCTACATATTCAGCTGGCCGGCACTGAAGGAAGCGCTGATCAAGCTGTCGGAAGAGCCGGGCTGCGATTTCGGCAAGCACATCATCCCCTATTGCCATGGCAAGGGAGATCGGATCTTCGCATACGAGTACAACGGATACTGGAAGGATGTCGGCACGCTTGGTTCCTACTGGGAAGCCAATATGGAGCTGATCGATATCATCCCGGAATTCAACCTGTATGAAGAATACTGGAAGATCTATACCAAGAGTGATATCATCCCGCCGCAGTATATTGCAGAGGATGCAGTGATTGAGCGAAGCATCATCGGTGAAGGCTCGGAGATTCACGGAGAAATCTACAATTCCGTCATTGGAGCCGGTGTTATCATCAATCCGGGGGCGGTGATTCGTGATTCCATCATCATGCGTGACTGTGAGATCGGAGCGGGAGCCACTGTGGACAAGGCGATTGTCGCAGAGGATACCACGATCGGAGCGGGCTGCGCGATTGGTGTGGGTGAGTATATGCCAAGCAAATACGATCCGAAGGTATATCAGTTTGATCTGGTTACGATCGGAGAACACAGCATGATTCCGGAGAATGTAAAGGTAGGCAAGAACACTGCTATTTCCGGTGTCACGACCGCAGAAGACTATCCTGACGGAGCACTCGCAAGCGGAGACTACATTATAAAGGCAGGTGGCGTACGATGAGAGCGATTGGTATAGTATTAGCAGGCGGAAACAGTAAAAGAATGCGGGAATTATCCAATAAACGGGCTATATCTGCCATGCCGGTTGCCGGAAGCTACCGCAGTATCGACTTTGCACTGAGCAATATGAGCAACTCCCACATCCAGAATGTGGCCGTGTTTACTCAGTACAACTCCCGCTCCTTGAACGAGCACTTAAGTTCCTCCAAATGGTGGGATTTCGGAAGAAAACAGGGCGGATTGTTTGTATTCACACCGACGATCACAGCGGAGAACAGCGACTGGTATCGCGGTACCGCAGATGCTCTTTATCAGAACCTGAATTTCTTAAAGAACAGCCATGAGCCTTATGTGGTGATTACTTCCGGTGATGGTATTTACAAACTGGATTACAACAAGGTTCTGGAATATCACATCGAGAAGAAGGCAGATATTACCGTAGTCTGCAAGCGGATGGGTGAGGACGAGGACGTGACCCGGTTTGGCCTGGTGAAGATCAATGACGACGGCCGTATCGTGGAGTTTGAGGAGAAGCCGATGGTGGCGACCTCCAGCACGGTATCCTGTGGAATCTATGTGATCCGCAGACGTCAGTTGATCGAGCTGATCGAGCGCTGCGCAGCAGAGGACCGCGTGGACTTTGTTCGGGATATTCTGGTTCGCTACAAGAATCTGAAGAGAATCTATGCATACAAGCTGGACAGCTACTGGAACAATATCGCTTCGGTAGAGTCTTACTACAAAACCAACATGGACTTCCTGAAACCGGAAGTGCGCAACTACTTCTTCAAGGAATATCCGGACGTATATTCCAAGATTGACGATCTTCCGCCGGCGAAGTACAACCCTGGAGCACAGGTGAAAAACAGCCTGATTTCCAGTGGTTCCATCATCAACGGTACGGTTGAGAATTCGATTCTGTTTAAGAAAGCATATGTGGGAAATAATTGTGTGATCAAGAACTCGATCATTCTCAACGATGTTTATATCGGGGACAACACCGTGATTGAGAACTGTATCGTGGAGAGCCGCGACACCATTCGGGCGAACACAACGTACATTGGCACGCCGGAAGATATTCGGATTGTTGTGGAGAGGAACGAGCGTTACACTCTATAGGGGACACATTTGCGAGACGGAAGGGACTTACAGACATGCAGATTACAGATGTAAGAGTGAGAAAGATCGAAAAAGAAGGTAAGATGAAAGCGATCGTATCCATTACCTTGGACAATGAATTCGTGATTCATGACATTAAGGTAATCGAAGGGGAGAAGGGCTTATTTATCGCGATGCCAAGCCGCAAGGCAGCCGACGGGGAATATCGGGACATCGCACATCCGATCAATTCGGAGACCCGCGATATGATTCAGAAGGTGATTCTGGACAAGTATGAGACGACTGCTCTGGAAAGCCAGGGCGAGGCGGTATTTGGCTAGAATGATGAAGTGAAAATCATGAAACAAAGATGAGAGGGTATTATGAAACGATAGTCCCGGAGCCGGGAAGCGATTATTCTGGCTCCGGGATCTTTTTGTGCTTTTTTGGACTTTCTTTGGATTTTCACAAGAGAATAGATCGACAAAATAATAACTTAACAATAAATAGTGCGACAATAATATAACAATACTTGAAATTGACAAACGGAAGGATTAAACTTAGAGATAGGAACAAGTGGACGTGAAAAACCAAATAGAAGAGAAAGAAGGAGAGATTTATGAGTGATGTGAAATTGCAGCAGACCTATCAGTTATTTATCGGCGGAACGTGGAAACCGGCATCCGACGGTGCTGCCTTTAAGACAACCTGCCCGGCGGACGGACATATGCTGGCAGAATGTGCGCAGGCGACCAGGGAAGATGTGGATACAGCGGTTAAAGCGGCATGGAAAGCATTTGCCTCCTGGAAGAATACCACGGTCAATGAGCGCGCGGCGATTCTGAATCGGATCGCGGACATCATCGATGCGAACACGGAACATCTCGCCATGGTGGAGAGCCTTGACAACGGCAAACCGATCCGTGAGACGATGGCGGTGGACATCCCGATGTCAGCGCAGCATTTCCGCTATTTTGCGGGATGCATCATGGCAGACGAGGGAAGCGCCAACATTCTTGGGACGGATACGATGAGCCTGATTCTGCGTGAGCCGATCGGTGTTGTGGGTCAGATCGTGCCGTGGAACTTCCCGTTTTTGATGGCGGCCTGGAAGCTGGCACCAGTTCTGGCAAGCGGGTGCTGTACGGTATTTAAGCCATCCAGCGTTACTCCGCTGAGTGTGCTGGAGCTGGCGAGGCTGATTCAGGATATCATTCCGGCAGGTGTGTTCAACGTGATCACTGGTTCCGGCTCCAAATCAGGTCAGTATATGCTGGAGCATAAGGGCTTCCGCAAACTGGCATTTACCGGATCGACAGAGGTTGGACGCGATGTGGCGATGGCGGCAGCGAAGCGCCTGATCCCGGCGACCTTGGAGCTGGGCGGCAAGTCGGCCAACATTTTCTTTGCGGACTGCGACTGGGAGATGGCGATGGACGGACTTCAGATGGGAATCCTGTTCAATCAGGGCCAGGTATGCTGCGCCGGATCGCGTGTCTTTGTGCAGGAGAGCATTTACGACAAATTTGTAGAAGAGGCTGTGAAGCGATTTAATGCGGTGAAGGTCGGTATGCCTTGGGAGCCAGATACGCAGATGGGTGCGCAGATCAATGAGCATCAGGTTGAGCATATTCTGGAATACATGGAGATCGGCAGGAAAGAGGGCGCAGTGATCGCCTGCGGCGGAGAGCGGGCGGCAGAAGGGGATCTGGCGAAGGGTGCATTTATGAAACCGACCCTGCTGGTGAACGTGGACAATCATATGCGCGTGGCGCAGGAAGAGATCTTCGGGCCGGTGGCCTGCGTGATCAAGTTCAAGGACGAGGCGGATGTCATCGAGATGGCAAACGACAATCCGTACGGTCTGGGCGGAGCGGTCTGGACCAGAGATATCAACCGGGCGATCCGCGTTGCACGAGGCATCGAGACCGGACGTATGTGGGTGAACACCTACAACGCGATTCCGGAGGGCGCGCCGTTTGGCGGATATAAGCAGTCTGGCATCGGACGTGAGACCCATAAGGTGATGCTGGAGCATTACACACAGATGAAGAATATCATGATCAATCTGGGCGAGAATCCGACCGGGTTTTATCCGAAGCCGTAGAAGGGGCGATTTTGAAGGGTAGCTTCATGATTTCAAGAGGTGAACAATGGCCATGCCTGGGCAGAAATGCTCTTGCATGGCTGTTGGCTTGTTTTGGTTTTTGGGGTGAGGTTTGATTAGCTCCTAAAGGCGGATGTATGAAAAATAGTGAAGATCATAGTGGGATGCATAAGGGGTCTTGAGCTTACTTGCGGTATAAATTGACAAACCCAACTGCATGGGATTGTAAATATAAGATATGCGCTGGCGAGGCTGGGGCTGGGGGAGTTGGTGCGGTTGAAAGAACCGGCCTTTACTTGTGGGATTTTATGCGTTTGGATAATTCCTGGTCAATAACTTAAAAATCATCCAAACATTGACGCTTTTACTGTGAGAATCCTGGCGATTGGGTAACTATCAAATGAAAATGGCGTAATTGTCCAAGAATTGCTGGATTCGTGGGCAGGGAACTGCAATTTCAAGCAAATATTGTCCAAACCCTGCTGTTTTCGATAGGATGAGGGCGTAGATTTGGTAGCGGTGCAGGTCCAGGCGATGAAATTACCAAAATTACCCCAAAATGAAAAATCACAGAACAAATGAGAAGGTTGACACAGGTGCTGGTGCGTCCAGCCTGCCAGCGAGGTGGTTGCTGCGCGATCAGTAGCCGGCAATGCAGTCCAAATCACACCTTTACATTTCCCAACGAACCTGTTAAACTGAAATAATTCAATAAGAAGTACCACAAGCGTTAGTCGATCCCCCTGGGGGAGAAAACTAGCGCTTTTGGTGCGTGGCTTTTGTGGCAGGGAAGAGAGGAAATGAATCATGTATTTAATAGCAGGACTTGGAAATCCGACGAAGGAATATGATAAAACAAGGCACAATGTGGGATTTGCGTCGATCGATGTGCTGGCGGACAAGTATGGGATTGATATCAGCGAGCGCAAGCACAAGGCTTTGTGCGGCAAGGGCGTGATCGAGGGACAGAAGGTGCTGCTTGTGAAGCCGCAGACCTTTATGAACCTCAGCGGGGAGAGTATCCGGGAGGCGGTGGATTATTATAAGATCACGCCGGAGGAGATCATCGTGATCTACGACGATATCAGTCTGGAGCCGGGGCAGCTCCGCATCCGGCTGAAGGGAAGCGCAGGTGGGCATAATGGAATTAAGAACATCATTGCCCAGCTTGGTAGTCAGGAATTCCCGCGCATCAAGGTGGGCGTGGGGGCGAAGCCGCCGCGGATGGATCTGGCGGCCTATGTGCTGAGCCGGTTCTCGGCGGGGGAACAGAAGCTGATGGACGAGGCGTTTCGCGACGCGGCGGATGCGGCAGTCATGATGATGACCGAGGGCGCGGAGCGGGCGATGAACCATTATAATACGAAGAAGAAAACCGAAGAATAGGAACCAAAGAATAGGAACCGAAGGTGACGGAACGGTTACAGCCAAAGTCAGATTTGGCAGAACAGGGAGTATTGCATGAGTAAAGTATTTGCCAATCCGTTGGTGGAATTGATTGAATTTGATGAGTTGAATACCAATCTGGAGAAGGGGCGGGGGCCGATCCAGGTCAGCGGCTGCATGGATTCCCAGAAGGTTCATCTGATGCAGGAAGCGGCGGCGGAGATTCCGTGGAAGCTGGTGGTGACCTACGATGAGGCGCGGGCGAAAGAAATCTATGACGATTTCGGCTGCTTCCGCTCGGACGTGTGGCTGTATCCGGCGAAGGATCTGCTCTTTTACAACGCGGATATTCACGGAAATCTGCTGACCCGGCAGCGGATGCTGGTGCTGCGGCATCTGATGGAGGATGCCTCCGGCGTGGTGGTGACGACGTTAGATGGTCTGATGGATCATCTGCTTCCGCTCGCCCAGCTTCGGAGTCAGCTTCTTCATGTGGAGATGGGGCAGGAACTGGATCTGACGGAGTGGAAGGATCGCCTGGTCGAGCTTGGCTATGAGCGGATGCCGCAGGTGGACGGCATGGGGCAGTTCTCCATCCGGGGCGGAATTCTCGATATTTTCCCGCTGACGGAGGAGCAGCCGATTCGAATCGAGCTCTGGGATACCGAGGTGGATTCCATCCGCAGCTTTGATCTGGAGAGTCAGAGATCGGTGGAGCAGCTGGATGAGGCGGACATCTATCCGGCGTCGGAGATCGTGCTGACGAAAGCCCAGCTGCAAAGGGGTGTTGAGAAGCTGCGCAAAGAGGAAAAGTCGTACGAAAAAAAGCTGCGGGAGGCGATGCAGACCGAGGAGGCGTACCGGATCAGCGGCATAATCAAGGAACTGACAGAGGGTATCGAGGAAGGGTGGAAGGTCACCGGGCTGGATGCATTTCTGGCTTATTTCAGTGAGGAAACCGTGTCATTTCTGGATTACTTTGACCGGGACAGCAGCATGATATGGCTGGACGAACCGGCGCGCCTGAAGGAAAAGGGCGAGGCGGTGGAGCTGGAATTTCGCGAGAGCATGACGCATCGTCTGGAGAAGGGCTATCTTCTGCCGGGACAGACGGGACTTATGTACACCTCAAAGGAGATCCTGGCCCGCGCCCAGCGCCCGGACACGGTATATCTGACCGGTCTGGAGCAGAAGCTTCCGGGCATGGAGGTCAAGAATAAATACAGCTTAAATGTCAAGAACGTCAGCTCCTACCAGAACAGCTTCGAGATCCTGATCAAAGATTTGCAGCGCTGGAAGAAGGAGAAATACCGCGTGATTCTGCTGTCGGCTTCCCGCACCCGCGCGAGCCGTCTGGCGGACGATCTGCGGGAATATGAACTGAGCGCATTCTGCCCGGACAACGAGGCGCGCCAGGTGCAGCCGGGGGAGATTCTGGTCACCTACGGCAATCTGCACCGCGGCTTCGAGTATCCGCAGATCAAGTTCGTGGTCATCACGGAAGGAGACATGTTTGGCGCGGAGAAGAAGAAAAAGAAGCGGAAAAAAACTTCCTATGAGGGGCAGAAGATCCAGAACTTTTCGGAGCTGTCGGTCGGCGATTACGTGGTGCATGAGGATCATGGACTGGGCATCTACCGGGGGATCGAGAAGATCGAGCGGGACAAGATTGTCAAGGATTATCTGAAGATCGAGTACGCGGACGGCGGCAACCTGTATCTGCCGGCCACAAGACTGGATGGCATCCAGAAATACGCCGGCGCAGATGCGAAGGCACCGAAGTTAAACAAGTTAGGCGGCGAACAGTGGAACCGTACCAAGACGAAGGTGAAGAGTGCGGTCAAGGAGATCGCGCGGGATCTGGTGGAATTGTATGCGACCAGACAGGAGACCAGTGGCTTCCAGTACGGCGGGGACACGGTGTGGCAGAAAGAATTCGAGGAGCTGTTTCCGTATGATGAGACGGATGACCAGCTGGATGCCATCGATGCCACCAAGAAGGACATGGAGAGCCGGAAGATCATGGACCGCTTAATCTGCGGGGACGTCGGCTACGGCAAGACGGAGATCGCGCTGCGGGCGGCATTCAAGGCGATCCAGGAGGGCAAGCAGGTGGTGTATCTGGTGCCGACGACCATTCTGGCGCAGCAGCATTATAATACCTTTTTGCAGCGCATGAAGGATTTTCCGGTGCGGGTGGATCTGATGTCCCGCTTCCGGACTCCGGCGGAGATCAAAAAGACCGTCGAGGATTTGCAGAAGGGCTGGGTGGATATCGTGATCGGAACCCACCGCGTGCTGTCCAAGGATGTCAAATTCAAGGATCTGGGACTGCTGATTATCGATGAGGAGCAGCGGTTCGGTGTGACCCATAAAGAGAAGATCAAGAAGCTCAAGGAAAATGTGGACGTTCTGACGCTGACGGCGACCCCGATTCCGCGGACACTGCACATGAGCCTGGTGGGAATCCGCGACATGAGCGTGCTGGAAGAGCCGCCGGTGGACCGTATGCCGATCCAGACCTACGTGATGGAGTACAACGACGAGATGATCCGCGAGGCGATCAACCGGGAGATGGCGCGCAATGGACAGGTGTATTATGTATACAATCGAGTGAAGGACATCGATGACGTGGCGGCTCATGTACAGGAGCTGGTGCCGGATGCGACGGTGGTATTTGCCCACGGACAGATGCCGGAGCACAAGCTGGAGAAGATCATGTTCGACTTCATCAGCGGGGATATCGATGTGCTGGTGTCCACGACGATCATCGAGACGGGGCTGGACATCTCCAATGCCAACACGATGATCATCCAGGATGCGGACCGGATGGGCCTGTCTCAGCTCTATCAGCTTCGGGGGCGCGTGGGCCGATCGAGCCGGACTTCCTATGCATTTCTGATGTATAAGCGCGACAAGCTGCTGAAGGAGGAGGCGGAGAAACGGCTGCAGGCGATCCGTGAATTTACCGAGCTGGGTTCGGGCATCAAGATCGCCATGCGGGATCTGGAAATCCGCGGCGCGGGCAATGTCCTCGGTGCGGAGCAGCACGGCCACATGGAGGCGGTTGGCTACGACCTTTACTGCAAGCTTTTAAACCAGGCGGTGCAGGCCCTGCGCGGCAAGCGGACGGAGGATGATGACTTCGAGACGGTGGTGGAATGCGACATCGATGCCTATATTCCTTCCTCCTATATCAAGAACGAATACCAGAAGCTGGATGTCTACAAGCGGATCTCCGGCATTGAGAATGACGAGGAATACATGGATATGCAGGATGAGCTGCTTGACCGCTTCGGCGATATGCCGCGGTCGGTGGATAATCTGCTGGTGGTGGCAGCCTTAAAGGCCGTCGCCCACCGGGCCTATGTGACGGAGGTGAAGGTGAACCGCCAGGAGGTACGCCTGACCATGTACCAGAAGGCGAAGCTTGATCCGACAGGCATCCCGCCGCTGATTGAGCACTACCGCGGCGATCTGAAATTCCAGATGGGGGATGTGCCGTATTTCCTGTTTACCGATCAGCGGAACAAGAACAAAGACTGCGCGGCGATGATGGAAAAGGCCAGAGAGCTTTTGGACGGAATCGCAGCGCTGGCGGAGACGGCGTGAAGAAGTGTTTTATGCAAGCAGGATCTTCTTGGAACACTTGATAAAAGCGCCCATGGCCGGAGACAGATTTTTTGTTGAGCGCACAAGGATGCCGAGCTGACGGGACTGCCTTGGCTCTAAAGGGATAATGTGCGATTTGCCGCTGTAGTTTTTGAGAATCAGGGAGGGAAGCATACTGATTCCAAGGCCGTATTCCACCATGGAGATGATGGCGAAGCCATTTTGAGAAGCAAACTTGACATCCGGACGAAGGTTGTGGCTTCTTATGATTCGGTGAATGTCTCTGTCAAACGATTTTTCAGACAGGATAAACGGCTGATCATTGATCTCTTCCAGTTTGATGGAGCTGCGGTTGTAGTATTTATGGTTGGGCGGAACGATAGCCATAATCGGATCATCGGAGATCGGAATAAAATCCAATGCGGACTGACCATGCTGACTGGAAAAGGCCAGGTCAATCTGTCCATCCAACAGCTGCTGGTCCAGTTCATCGTCGCCCGCCTCAAAAAGATCCAGTGAGATCAAAGGATAATCGTACTGAAAGGTGCGGATGATTTCCGGCAGCC
The DNA here is from genome assembly GCA_028693165.1 of Lachnospiraceae bacterium. GTDB lineage: Bacteria > Bacillota > Clostridia > Lachnospirales > Lachnospiraceae > Brotaphodocola. Next base: position 104,581 of record JAQUVX010000004.1, read on the forward strand.
AGTGAATAGAACAGCTCAGGAACGTTCCGATCTTCAGTTCTCCCCGTTCGATGTTTTTAATAAAATTAATTTCCTGCTGCAGAGCCTCTTCGCTGTTTAGAAGGGCTCGGATAGCGGGCATGATTTTCTGGCCATCAGGCGTTAATTGAACGCCCTGGTGGCTTTTATTCAGTAACGGAAAACCGATTTCATGTTCCAGTATTTTCATCATTTGTGTAATCGCAGACTGTGTGTATCCAAGGGCTTCTCCAGCCTTTGAAAAACTGCCGAGCGATACGGCTTCTTCTAAAACTCTGTATTTTTTGGTATCCATGTCTCTTTTCCCTCTTCTATACGATATAAGAAAACCTAATGGTATATATAATATACATTAACTTCCTTAATGAGTCAATCTGCTATATACTTCTGATATCAAAGGAAAAGGGGGATTATGTTTTATGAACAAAACTGCAAAGCAATGGGCAACTTTGTTTGCCATCTGTCTGGCAGGAGGCGTGATCTTTAAACTGGCGTATCTGAGAGATGTGTTCTATGTGGCAATGCAGGACGCATTTGGATTTACGAATACGCAATTTGGTTTAATGATGACTGCATTCGCGGTAACTCAGTTTATTGCCTATCTGCCGGGAGGCTGGATCACGGATTTGGTTCCGGTAAAATATCTGGTGCCTGTTTCACTCGTTTCAACTGGTTTATGTGGCTTCTGGCTGGCAACGTATCCGCCATTTATGACGGTTTTGGTGATTCAGGCCATCATGGGAATCACAATTACGCTGCTGTTCTGGGAAGCCATGATTAAAGGAGTCAGGATGCTCGGCAGCAAAGAAGAGCAGGGCCGGCTGTTTGGACTTCTGGAAGGCGGAAGAGGACTTTTTGCAACCATCATATCCTTTATTGCATTGTTCCTGTTCAGCAAATTTGGGGAAGGAAAGATGGGACTTCATGCGACGATGGTGTTTTATGCGATTGCATTGTGCGTCCTTGGCATTGTCTGCTTTTTCCTGATCGAGAAGAATGAAGTAGAGGGCAAGGTAAATGCGAAGGAAGCGCTGGAAGGAATGCTTCATGTGGCAAGACTTCCCAAGGTGTGGGTTGCAGGAGCCATTGTGTTTTTTGGATATTCGTTCTACAATGGTCTGGGATTTTTTACGGCTTATCTGACGGAAATCTGCGGGATGTCCGTTTCCATGGGAGCAGCCATCAGCATCGTGCGTCAGTACATGATCGCATTTATCGCGGCGCCCATTGGAGGCATCATTGCAGATAAGATGGGATCGACGATCAGCTTCTTAAAGATCGCACTGACGGTTGGAACGATTTTAACAGGGATTTATCTGATTATTCCGACCGGGGGAAGCATCATCGTCGTGATCGCGGTTATGCTGATTCTGGCAGCCGTTATGATGACGATCCGCGGCACTTATTATGCTACGACGGATGAAATAGGAGTACCGATTGTTATGGCGGGAGCGGCAGCCGGCATTCTTTCTATCGTAGGAAATACACCGGATTTATTTATCTTCACATTATACGGACATTTCATGGATGCCTATCCGGGCGCTCTGGGATATCGCTACATTTTTATTACAATGATTGTGTTTGCATTACTGGGTGTTGCATGCTGCTTTTTGTTAAGTAATATGGTGAGAAAAGAAAAGGAGAGAAGATCATGAAGCTTGTACACAATTTTGATGAACCAATTAACAGAGTAAATACAGATTCCTTCAAATGGGATTATGAGGGAGAGGATGGGAAGTATATTCCGCTTGGTGTTGCGGATACGGATTTCAAAGCACCGCAGCCGGTCATCGATGCAGTTAAAGCAAAGGCGGAGTTTGGCGTTTATGCATATGGTGCACTCCCGCAGAAGCGTTTTGCAGAGGCAATCACCGGCTGGTATAAGCGCAGATATGATCTTGATGTGGACCCTGAGGCTGTCCGGCATTCTCAGGGCTTGATGACGGGCGCGTTGTGGATGATTCTGAATGCGTATACAAGACCGGGCGATAAGATTCTTCTTCAGGCACCGGTGTACAATACGTTTAGTGTGGTAATCAAAGGGGCTGGCCGCTTCGTGGAGAGCAACGACCTGGTCTTAAAGGACGGCCATTATGAAATTGATTTTGATGATCTGGACAGAAAGACATCCGATCCAAGAGTGAGAATCCTTTTGGTCTGCAATCCGCACAACCCGGTTGGACGCGTATGGAGCAAGGAAGAATTAAGCCGCATGTATGAGATCTGCCGGAAGAATGACACGCTGATCGTCAGCGATGAGATTCACGGCGATATTGTGTATGGAACTCATAAGCATATCCCTTATTTTTCAATCTCGGAGGAGATAAAGAACCATGTTGTTGTGATGGGATCGCCAAGTAAGACCTTCAACCTTGCGTGCTTTTACTCTGCATACGTGGTGATTCATAATAAAGCACTGCGCGACCAGTACAATGTTGTGTATGATAATTATCATTTCGATTATAATTATCTGGGGATTGAGGCGCTGATTACTTCCTATAATGACTGCGAATACTACGTTGAGCAGCAGAATGAATATTTCCTTAAAAATATCAATCTGGTGAAAGAATTTGTGGCGCGGGAGATGCCGGATGTGAAGATCATCGAGCCGGAGGGAACCTATCTGCTGTGGATCGATTTCCGTGCATGGAATATGGAACAGGGCGCATTGATGAATCTGTTTAAGGCGGAAGGGGTGAAGCTGAACAGCGGTTCCAATTATGGAACTCCGGGCCTTGGATTTATCCGATTGAATGTGGCAACGCAGACGGCGGTTCTTGAAAAAGCGCTGCGGCTCATGAAACAGGCGAATGATAAGCGGTTAGGAAAGTAAACGGAGGGATTCCAGTGACAACCGGTAAAGAACACGAAAAAATTGATGGGGTAGACTACATACTGAAGCAGAAATCCAAATATAAGGTAGGGTTTGCATATTCCGCAGTCGTGGTATGCATTGTGTTTGGGTTTGTGGGACTGGGAATGGTTGTTTTTGATGCTCCGCTGGAATTGATGTTCCTGCTTTCCTGGCTTGTTGTTGTGCCGCTGCTGATGCGTATCGGCTATAAGTATCACGAACTTCAGAATATGGCATGGGAGATGGCGGTGTCTTCCTTTGAACCCAATGTCGTATTGCTGGCGGTAGGAGCAATGATCGGTGTATGGATATCCTGTGGAACGATTCCCTATATTATTTACCTTGGCCTGAAGTTCATTTCCCCCAATATTTTCCTGGTGTCTTCGCTTCTTCTTGCCTCCTTTACCTCGCTGGCGACGGGAACCTCGTGGGGCACTTTGGGAACAGTGGGACTTGCATTAATAGGAATTGGAAATGCCATGGGGATTGCATCCCCGATGACAGCGGGGGCAATTATATGCGGCGCATACTTTGGGGATAAGATGTCACCGCTTTCGGACAGTACGATTCTGGCGGCATCCGTTGCAGGAACGCAGGTAATGACGCATATCAGACATATGCTCTGGACAACCGTGCCGGCCTATCTGATCACGCTTGTGATTTTTGCGGTTCTTGGCGTGACCCGCACATCCGGAGTATATGATCCGTCCGTGATAAATGAGATCATTGCGGCGTTTGCGGATATCTTTCAGTTCTCATGGATCGAATTAGTGCCGATCGTGATTGTGCTGCTGCTTCTGATTAAGAATATCCCTTCTATTGTAGCCCTGCTGATCGGAACGCTTGCAGGAGCTGTTGTGGCCGTATTTCATCAGGGAGCAGCCGTTTCCGCGATTCTTGATCAGATGGTAAACGGGTTTTCTATCGCATCAGGAAGCGGGTTTGTAGATGTTTTGCTGAACCGAGGCGGCATTATGAGTATGATGAGTGCCTTCCTGGCAATTTTTCTCGCGTTGTGTATTTCGGGAATGCTGGATAAAACCGGGGTGCTGAGTACGTTGGTGAATCCGTTGATCAAAAGATGCGGGAACTCGACATTCAAGATCGTGCTTTGCACCGTTGTTCTGACTTATATCACGAATGCGATTGGCTCGTCCATGCTCTTTGCCTCTATCGTAACCGCGGCGTTGATGAAGGATGCATTCCAGGCAAATAACCTGGCACCTGAGAATCTGTCAAGAACCCTGGAAGATGCCGGAACCTTTGGCGCAGTCTTGATTCCGTGGAATTCCAATGCAATCTATGCGTCGCAAATGCTGGGCGTTGCACCAACTGCATTTATTCCGTATTGTTTTCTGAACTGGATTACGCCGGTCATTGATTTGATTTATGCAAAAATTGGTTTTACAATCAAGAAAGGGGATAGCATATGAAAAAAGAAATAAGCACGGTTAATGCACCGGGAGCAATCGGACCATATTCACAGGCGGTGGTTACCGGAACTATCGTATACTGCTCTGGACAACTGCCAATGAATCCGATCACAGGAGAGATGGGACGTGATATCCGTGAAATGACAAGCTATTCCTTAAAGAATCTGAAAGGAATACTGGCAGAGAATGGAATGAGCATGGACAATATCGTTAAAACGACGGTGTTTATGACGGATCTGTCCGAATTTGCAGAGATGAACCAGGTTTACGAATCCTTTTTCACGGAACCCTATCCTGCAAGAAGTGCCGTGCAGGTCGCAGCATTGCCCAAGGGGGCAGCGATCGAGATCGAGTGTATTGCTGTAAAATAACAACAGGCTGTGCGCGCAGCCACAATAAGAGTTCATAAAAACAATCCACAGAATTTTTTCAAGTCATTGACAAATTCTGTGGATTGTTGTATATTGTAACGGTGTTATATAACACTGTTACAGAGAGGGGCGATGTGGTGAGCAATGTGGAGCAGGTAACGTTAAACTTAATTCGTTCAGCGGCGATGCAGGAATTTCTTGAAAAGGGCTTCAAGTCCGCTTCCTTGCGAAATATAGTCAAGACAGCAGGGGTTACGACAGGCGCATTTTATGGATATTACAACAGCAAGGAGGCTCTGTTTGAAGCGCTGGTCGGCGGGCAGTACGACTATCTGATGAGCTGTTTTTGCAAGGCGCAGCAGGAGTTTGCCGATTTGCCGCCGGATAAGCAGCCGGGGAATCTCAGCACGACTTCCGGCGCGTGTATGCACGATATGCTGTTGTACGCCTATGAGCATTTGAGTGAATTCAAACTCATTCTCTGCCATTCAGAGGGGACACGTTTTGCAAAACTCATTGATGAAATGGTAGAAGTGGAAACAAAAGGAACACATGATTATCTGGCGGTGCTTGAAAAGCTGGGCCGGTCGTCACCCCCTATTGATGAGCGGTTAGAGCATATCTTGATTACAGGAATGTTTAACACGTTTTTCGAGCTGATCGTCCATGAAATGCCGCTTCATGAGGCGGAGTATTATCTAAAGGAAATGCGGGCGTTTTATACCGCTGGATGGATGGAAATTATGGGGCAGTAGGCCCCGTGATTTTTGCACAAAGGTTAGCTGCGACTAACCACTCCTGACATGAGACGCGCGTTCGTGGATATTCGAGGACAGCCACACAGTTCTCCTATCATAAAAATTTTCAAGGAGGTCTTTTCAATGACAAAACAATCTATTTTATCAAGACTGATGGGCTATGCAGGAACGCATAAGATTTTGACCTATCTTTCCTGGGCGCTGTCGGCAATTAGCGCGCTGCTGGCTCTCGTACCTTTTTGGTACATATGGCGCATCATTCACGACGTACTGGAAGTTTCACCTGATTTTTCGCAGGCGCAGAATGTCACGCGCTATGGCTGGTCGGCCGTAGTGTTTGCGATTATATCGATCGTAATTTATATAGCCGCCCTGATGTGCTCGCACGTCAGCGCATTTCGGGTTGCGGCGAATATCCGAAAGGAACTGATGCGGCATATTACGGCCCTGCCGCTTGGGGTGACGGAACGATATGGAAGCGGTAAGCTGCGGAGAATCGTGAACACCTCCAGCGCTGCCACGGAGACCTATCTCGCCCATCGCCTGCCGGATAAAGCCGGGGCGATTGTTACGCCCATCGGGCTGCTGGTTCTGCTGCTGGCCTTTGACTGGCGGTTGGGGTTATTAAGCCTTGTTCCCGTTGCACTTGGCTTTCTCATCATGATAAAAATGACCGGAAAAAGCATGGAAGAGAAAATGAAGCAATATCAAAACGCGCTCTCGGATATGTCCAATGAAGCGGTGGAGTACGTGCGGGGCGTCCCGGTTGTAAAAACCTTCGGGCAGACCATATTTTCATTCAAACGCTTCAAGGCGACCATTGATCATTACGAAACATGGGTGATTGCCTACACAAAAGGGCTGCGGCTGCCGATGCTGGCCTATACCACCGCAATCAACGGCGTGTTCGCATTCCTGATTGCCGGAGGGATTCTCTTCACGAGAGACGGAGTCACAAAGGAACTGCTGTTAAATCTTATTTTCTACATTGTAATTACGCCGGTGATTGGAACGACGCTGACGAAAATCATGTTTATGAGCGAGGATTCCATGATTGTGAGCGATGCGATCAGCAGAATCGACGAGGTGATGAAGGAAAGCCCGCTTTCCGAAAGCCGGGTAAATAATGTACCGTCTGATAATTCGATTATATTGGAGCATGTCAGCTACAGCTACGACGGCGAAAAAAATGCCCTCAACGACGTATCCTTGTCGATCCGGCCAGAGCAGGTAGTTGCATTGGTAGGCGCGTCCGGCGGAGGTAAGACGACGCTTGCCAATCTTGTGACAAGATTTTTTGACCCGGGGCAGGGGCGTGTTTTGATTGGAAACGTCGACGTGCGGGATATTCCAAAGGAAACGCTTATGGACACCGTGTCGTTCGTATTTCAGAACAGCCGTTTGATCAAAGCGTCCATATTGGAAAATGTGCGCATGGGAAAGCCCGCCGCCACGCGCGAGGAGATCGCTCACGCGTTACAGGCGGCCCAATGCATGGATATTATAGAAAAACTGCCTGATGGCATCGATACGGTGGTCGGCACAAACGGCGTGTATTTATCCGGCGGTGAGCAGCAGCGGATCGCGATCGCCCGCGCTATTTTGAAAAATGCGCCGATCCTGATTCTGGATGAAGCCACTGCGTTTGCCGACCCGGATAACGAAGTGCGCGTCCAGGCGGCGCTGTCCACGCTCTCAAAGGGAAAAACGGTTATTATGATTGCACACAGACTGTCGTCAATCACAGACGCAGACTGCATTTATGTGCTGCAGGACGGCAGCATTGCGGAAAGCGGAACACATAGTGAATTAATCGGGAAAAACGGCGTATTTTCGCGGATGTGGAAAAATTATTCCGAATCGGCGGAATGGAAAATTGCAAAGGAGGTAAACGCATGATTCAGATATTACAAAGACGTTTTGCGCTGTCAAGGCATGGCGCTGTCGATTTGATCAAAGGGTGCCTGGCTTGTGTGGCACAGGATATATCGTTTATGCTTCCGGTCGGACTTTTGTATTATTTTGTCCTTGATATGATGAATGGGGGCGTGAATGGAACGCGCATTGTTTTTTATGTGGTGGGTGCGCTGCTTTGCCTTGCCCTCATCTTTATCGCGACCTGGTTTCAATACAACTGCACCTTTTTGGCGACTTATATAGAAAGCGGTGTAAGGCGTATTTCCTTAGCGGAGCAGCTCCGCAAAATCCCACTGTCTTTCTTCGGCAAAAAAGACCTTGCCGATTTGACGGATTCGATTATGGGTGACTGCGCGACGTTGGAAACCGCCTTTTCCCATTATGTACCCGCTTTGGCAGGCTCCCTTATTTCCACAACGCTGATTGGAATTGGCCTGTTTACCTACGATTGGCGTATGGCGCTTGCGGCTGTCTGGGTTTTGCCGATTGCATTTGCAATTACCTTCTTCTCCTCCCGGATACAGACGTATTTTAACCGCAAATCTGTGGAGGCAAATATAGCCCTTGAAACCGGCGTGCAGGAGTGCATTGAAAGCTTACAGGATCTAAAGGCGAACAATGCGGAAAACAGTTATCTGAAAGGGCTTGATAAAAAAATTGATGATGTGGAAAAGCGGCATATTATCACAGAGCTTGGCACTGCCCTTTTTGTTGTTTCATCAACGCTGATCTTAAAGTTTGGAATCGCCACGGTTGCACTTGTGGGTACTGCGCTGCTCATCCGGGGAGAAATTGATATTCCGCTGTTCTTTATGTTTTTGCTGGTTGCTTCCAGGCTGTATGCTCCGCTTGAGGGCGCGCTGCAAAATCTGGCGGCGGTGATTTCTACCAAAACAAACATCAGCCGCATGAATGAAATCCTCGACCATCCGATTCAGACGGGCGGCAGCCAGGTGACAAATAAAGGCTGCGATATTGCGTTCAGGCACGTAGGTTTTGCTTACAATACGGGGGAAACGGTTTTAAAGGACGTATCCTTTGTGGCGAAGCAGGGAGAGGTTACGGCTCTGGTCGGCCCTTCGGGCGGCGGCAAAACGACGGTATCCCGTCTTGCTGCAAGATTCTGGGATATAAACAAAGGAGAAATAACCGTCGGCGGCATGGATATATCAAAAATAGAGCCGGAAACACTGCTGTCACTGTATTCGATCGTATTTCAGGATGTGACGTTGTTCAATAATACGATCATGGAAAATATCCGAATCGGCAAAAAAGACGCGACGGATGAAGAGGTGCTTGCAGCGGCGCGGCTGGCAAACTGTGAGGAGTTTGCGGTAAAACTTCCAAACGGTTATCACAGTATGATTGGTGAAAATGGCTGTGAGCTGTCTGGCGGCGAACGGCAGCGGATCTCAATCGCCCGCGCGTTTCTGAAAAATGCGCCGATCATTTTGCTGGATGAGGCGACCGCAAGCCTTGATGTGGAAAATGAAACGCTGATACAGGCTGCGCTGTCAAGACTGATCAAAAATAAAACCGTCCTTGTAATTGCGCATCGTATGCGCACGGTAAGCGGCGCGGACAAAGTGGTTGTGCTTGCCGAGGGTACGGTTGCGGAACAGGGTACACCGGGGGAGCTGATGAAGACAGGGACGCTGTATCCGCATATGGTAAACTTGCAGACGATGAGTCAGGCCTGGGGGATTTAAGAGGTGAAAAATTCGAAAGAACCATTGCATTTTCGCATTAGGGTTGTTTCATGGAGACTAAATAAGAATTGAATAAATACGGATAAAAGCTGGAGATTTTTTGATTATACAAATCATTGAAATCTCTGGCTTTTTTGCGGTGCGCCCGGCGGGCGCACGTTCTTACCGGTGCAAGTCCGGAATCCGCCCGGTAGTGGGAAGGATATAGTCGAAGGCAAGGGTGTCCATCGTGAGGTGGAATCTGAAGGAAGCCGGATATGGGGAACATACTAACCCATGGACAAATCTCTGGTCTGACGAACAGAAATCACATTAAGCCATTTATGAGGGTAAGGCTGTCACACAAGTCGAAGCCCAATAACTACACGGAATCATAGGTGGTAGATGTGGCAGATAGATGGAGAGAAAGAACGTGTGAGTACCCGGGGAGGTCTGTATGAAACGCTCTGAAAGGAGTAACCACTGTTGTAAGACAGTGCTGAACATACAGAAGTCAGCAGAGGTCATAGTGTGCGACTTGAAAGTCGCTGTTTAAATTGTGATAGATTCACGGCTACATCCGTTTGTAGTATTCCTACCGCATAATGCCAAGTAAGTAATGAAAGGTGTGGAGCAGCGGAACAAAGCGAGAAAGGCAGAAACCACATCTGTCCTATTGCAAGGAAAAGGTATGCATGGTTAACAAATGTGAATTGCCATAAGGGTCGTCAGTCGTGTGAAAGGTGAAAGTGGTTGATACACCTTGACTAAAACAGTACGGAGTCGGGGACTTGATAATTACTATGGTATCAAGCCAAACGGACAGAGAACTCCCGGTCTATAGGCAGAACCTAAACATGCCATAATTATTTAAGCAGTGGAACAAGGTAAACCTTATGTGCCCCTTCGGGTAGGCCAATCGCAAGAGAGGTACAATGCGCAGAAGGCAGAGGATGCTGGAAAAAGCGAAAGTCTCTGTGTAATACAGGGAATAAGGGTTCAAGATTTGCCCTGTCCGAAAGGAGGCAGACTTCCAGCGCGTATCGATTGCATGAAAGAGCTGGAAACTGTGAATGTATTGGATGATACTTTTCGTGAAGATCGGTCATCTGCAAGAAAAAGCAAGAATAATCTTGCGTTGATTAGAAAGTTTGCATTCAATATATTAAAAATTGCCTGCATCCACGACGATGCAGGCAAAGGGATTCAGGAAATGTCTGATTGGTTTGCCGACGACATCAACCTGATAGCGAAGTATGTTTTTAACGACATACACCGAATTCGCTAATTCCATTATAAAACAAAAAATGAGAAAATGGGGATATTTTGCACATTTTTAAGGAAAAAGCAAAATAAAGACAAAAGAAAATGCCTGTAATGGAGAGGAACGAAGACGAAACTATGTTATGATGCTTCGTGAAACAACCCTGCAGACAAGGCGATTTTCATATGAAAAAGGAAAGAACTCTGATATAATGAAAGGACAGGAGGGGATGGGAATTTCAAATGGAAGTTGACATTGAAGAAACGAGGAGAATGTACATGGGAAAGATAGCACTCCTAATACCAAGAGCAGAGGTACTCTATCAGGCACACAATATTTTGCAGGAGAAGAAATACGCGATTGATGAGATGCGTGTGATTCATACAGAAGATTCCGTCGTGGAAGCGCGCAAGAGCATTGCAGACGGAGCGAATATTATTATTGCCAGAGGTCTGCAGGCATCCTTAATTAAGCAGTATACAGATATTCCGGTGGTCGAGATTGTCATTACAGCGCAGGAGATGGCTCTTCTGGTTACACGTGCTAAACAGATCATCAAGAAAGAAGTTCCCGTTATTGCTGTGGTGGGATTCAAAAATATGTTCTGCGATATGTCCTATTTTAATGACATTTATGGGATTGAGTTTCGGACGTACTTTGCAAAAGGAAGTGCAGAACTGAAGGCGGCTGCAGAGACAGCGATCGCGGATGGTGTTGACCTGGTGATCGGAGGCGATACTGCAGTAGCAGTGGCTTCGGAACACAAGGTTTCGTCCCTGTTTTTGTCAACTACTGAAGATTCTCTCAGAAATGCATTCTCAGTTGCAGAGAGCATGAATTATGCCATGGGAGTAGAAAAACGTAATAATGCTCAGATGGAGACCTTGATGGACTATTCCTTTAGTGGTGTGGTTAAAATGGATCAGAATGGCCGCATTACAGTTGTCAACCGTATTATGGAAGATATTATGGAGTGTGATGGGAAGACGTTGATCGGAAAACCGGTGATTGAGGTATTTCATGATGTTGATGAAGGAAAGCTGAAAGAAGTGTTGTGGCATGGGCTTGAGAGTTATGCGGTATTTATGCAGTATAACAAGACATCCCTGTATGCGATTCTGGCGCCGATCACAGTAGAGAATCGGGTTGATGGTGCGATCTTGTCCTGCCATAAGATGCAGAAGAAGACACCGGTTGCACAGGAAGTTCTAAAGCAGCGTTATCAGCAGGGACTTATCGCTCGTGGAAGATTCGGCGATATTGTTCAACTGTCTAAAACGATGCAGGACACGGTGTATATGGCAAAACTGTATTCTCAGTCCAATCGCCCGATTCTGATCGTGGGGGAGACCGGAACTGAGAGACGCCTTCTGGCACAGAGTATTCACAATAACAGCATACGCAGTGATGAACCGTTTGTTATGATCAGCTGTGATGGCCTGGCTGGTGAAAATCAGAAGGAGCTGATCTTCGGTGATCAGGGCAGTGCTGTTGTGGCAGGAAAGGGAACGCTTTTGATTCAGGAGGTTGACAAGCTGTCACTGGATAATCAGTATAGTCTGTTTCAGCTGATTCGATATAAGATTCGCAGACAGAGCCTTCACGCAGAACTTCGAGTCATTGCCACCAGCAAAGTATCGTTGGAAGGTTTGGTTGAAAAAGGAGTATTTCTTGAGGATCTGTACTATGTGCTGAATGGACTTACAATACTGGTTCCTCCGCTGCGGGAGAGGCGAGAGGATCTGAAGAAGATCATTCAGACCTGCGTGAAATCAACCTGTGATACTTATTCCCGGTATCAGACACTAACGGAGGGAGCAATGAATATTCTTCTGAATTATCCATGGAAAGGAAATTTGCTTCAGGTTGAGAGTTTTTGTGAGCGGCTGATCCTGATGGTACAGAAGCGGAACATCGATGAGGCTGCAGTGAAAAAGCTTCTGAAAGAATTGTATCCAACGGAAGGAACAGAGAAGCAGGCAGGAATGCAGTCCGGTGAAAAGCCTCAGAGCGGCTATCAGTACCAGAGTCAGGAGGCAATCCGTTTGATTGAGGCGCTTCAGGAATTTAGCGGTAACCGTCAGCAGACAGCAAAAAAACTGGGAATCAGTACAGCTACACTGTGGCGTCACATGAAAAAGTATGGAATACAGGAACAGAGTGAATGATGTGAATTAAACATGAAACAAAACGGGCGATAATATTTCATATATTGAAATATTATCGCCTTTGTACATGATTGGAGGTCCTAATTCGTTCATTCGGTCCATTGTGAGAAACAAAGTTATTTCTTATAATCAACTCATGATTAATGGTAACAGATAGTTGAATTTCAAGAAAGAAAGAGGTAGAGAAATGAAAATAGGATTTATTGGATTAGGAATTATGGGCAGACCGATGGCGAAGAACCTGATTAAGGCTGGACATGAGCTGGTAGTATTTGATTTCAATAAAGACGCAGTCGCAGACCTGGTATCCTGCGGTGCTGCAGAGGCAGCTGGCGGCGCGGAGGTTGCAAAACAGTGTGAGACAGTCATCACTATGGTTCCGAATTCACCGCACGTAAGAGCGGCGGTTCTTGGCGAAGGCGGTGTTATGGAAGGCGCAAAGGCTGGCACGGTCATCATTGATATGAGTTCGATCGACCCAACTGAGAGCAAGGCGATCGGTGCTGAACTGGCCAAAAAGGGTATCGATATGATGGACTGTCCGGTATCTGGCGGAGAGCCAAAGGCAATCGATGGCACATTGTCAGTTATGTGCGGCGGTAAGAAAGAGCTGTTCGATAAATACTATGATATGCTTATGGTTATGGCTGGTTCTGTTGTTTATGTGGGAGAACTGGGCTCCGGTAATGTTGCAAAGCTGGCGAATCAGATGGTAGTGGCGGTCAATATCGCAGCAGTAGCAGAAGCTCTGACTTTTGCAAAGAAAGCAGGTACTGATCCGGAACTGGTATATCAGGCAATCAGAGGAGGTCTGGCAGGTTCTACGGTTATGGATGCGAAGGCACCGATGATGCTGGCAGGAAACTACAAGCCGGGTTTCCGTATTGAACTTCATATCAAAGACTTAAACAACGCAATCAATGCAGCACATGCAATCAGTTCGCCGGCACCATTGACGGCACAGCTGATGGAAATGATGCAGTTCTTGAAATCTGAAGGATTAGAGAAGAATGATCATGCAAGTCTTGTTAAATATTATGAGAAGATTTCAGGTGCATCAGTCGTAAAATAAAAGGATGGAGAGGGAAGCACATGGCTTTAAATACAGATTTTATGAAGGGTGTAGTTGTTCCGATGATTACCCCGATCGATGCGGACGAACGCATTGATGAAAAAAGAATAAAAGAACAGATTGATTATGTCATTGACGGCGGCACTATGGGAATTCTGCTGTTTGGAAGCAATGGTGAGTTCTATCAGTTTGAAGAAGATGAGATGGAGCGCGGTTTGAAGATTACAGTGGAGCATGTGGCTGGCCGTGTGCCAGTGTACTTTGGCATTGGTGCGATCAGCACGAGAAAATGCTGCAGACTGGCAAAGATGGCAGTGGCCAATGGAGCTCAGAGTATTTCTGTACTGCAGCCGATGTTCTTAAAACCAACGGAGGCAGAGCTTTTTCTGCATTTTAAGACGATAGCGGACAGTATACCTGAGACCCCGATGCTTCTGTATAATAATCCTGGACGTGTAAATTACACCTTATCGGCAAATCTGGTAGATCGTCTGGCACATGAAGTCCCGAACATTGTTGGAATGAAGGATACCAGTGGGGATATTACTCAGACAGCAGAATTTATTCGTAGAACCAGAGATGTAAACTTTAAAGTGTTTGGCGGAAAAGATACATTATTATATGCATCCATGTGTCACGGCGCGGTCGGCGGTGTATGTACCGCAGCAAACTTTATGCCAGAGCTGATTAATGACGTTTATTATAAATTTGCTGAAGGAGACCTGCAGGGTTCTCTGGAAGCGCAGTTCAAGCTGAATCCGGTACGCCTTTCTATGGATCCGGCAAGCTTTCCGGTTGCTGCAAAAGACATGGCGAATCTTCGCGGACGTGATGTTGGTGTTCCATATCTGCCAAGCCTGCCGACTCCGGAAGGACCGGCATTAAACGGAATCAGGAAAGCCATGGAAGAGGCTGGATTAATTTAAGCAAATAAATACGCACATCAAGAAAAGACTGGTGCCGGATTAAACTGGTTGACGGTCTTTTTTGATCATAGTAATATGGCATATGGAAAAGGAGAAGCGTATATGAAATTCTTATTTGCATCAGATTCGTTTAAAGGAACTTTGTCATCAGAAAAGATTATAGAGTTGTTGGATCACGCAGCGCAGCGGCATTTTCCGGATTGCAAGACGATGGGAGTGCCGATTGCTGACGGTGGAGAAGGAACCGTAGATGCCGTGATTGCAGTAACAAAAGGAAGCATGGTGGAAACTGCAGTTCACGGACCACTTATGGAGATGACAAAAGCTTCCTACGGTAAAATTAATGACAGCTCTGCGATCATTGAGATGGCAGCGGCATCCGGACTTCCGATGGTACCGGAAGCTTTACGCAATCCGGAAAATACCACGACTTACGGTACGGGAGAATTGATCAGGGATGCGCTTGACCGGGGCTTTCGCAATATCGCCATTGCAATCGGCGGCAGTGCAACGAATGATGGCGGCATGGGAGCGATGCGTGCGCTTGGCGTAAGATTTCTGAATGTGGAAGGAAAAGAACTGGATGGTGTTGGTTTGGATCTGGCTGAGGTGGCGGATATTGATATCAGCGGTATTCACCCGGCAATTGCAGGGACGGCCTTTACAGTTATGTGTGATGTGAACAATCCGTTGACTGGTTTGGACGGAGCAACCCGTACCTTTGGAAAGCAGAAAGGCGGAACAGAGGAGGTTTTGAACCGTCTGGAAGCGGGCATGGTGAATTATGCGGGAGTTATCAGAAATAAACTTGGTATTGATGTGGATCAGATTGCAGGCGCAGGTGCAGCAGGCGGACTGGGTGCAGCATTGTGTGTATTTCTGAAAGCTGATCTGAAATCTGGAATAGAGACAGTATTGGATCTGATAGATTTTGATACACTGCTGGATGGAGTGGATATGGTGGTTACCGGCGAAGGCCGGATTGACTGGCAGTCCGCATTTGGAAAGGTTCCAAGTGGCATTGGTATGCGCTGTAAGATGAAAAAGATCCCGGCAGTAGCAATCGTAGGGGGGATGGGCGATGGTGCCGAAAAGATTTATGAATTTGGAATCGACAGTATTATACCGACCATTAACGGAGCCATGAATATCAGAGAAGCCTGTGACCGGGCAGAGGAATTGTACGCAGGTGCAGCAGACAGAATGTTTCGAATGATAAAAGTGGGACAGCAGATACATCGCAAATAGCGAGAAAAGAGGAGAATTTATCTTGGTACCAACAATTGTAAAAATGGAAGTTTATCCGGTGGCAGGAAAAGATTGCATGGAGCTGAATTTAAGTGGAGCGCATGCTCCTTATTTCACAAGAAATGTTGTTGTATTGACAGCAGATAATGGAGAGACCGGCGTTGGCGAAGTCCCAGGTGGGAAGAAGATCACGAAAGCGCTGGAGGAATGTATCAGCATTGTGGAAGGGACGAAGATTTCTCAGTATAAAAGTACTCTGTTAAAGGTGAAAGCATATCTGGCTTCAAAGGGGGAAGAAGATGTTCGCGGAAATCAGACGTTTGATCTGCGTACTGGTGTTCACGTGATCACGGCAATCGAAGCACCATGCCTGGATTTGCTTGGCAAGTATTTGGGTGTCCCTGTTTGCGAACTTCTGGGAGATGGTCAGCAGAGAGACAAAGTCCGCATGCTGGGATATTTGTTCTTTGTAGGAGACAGAAAGAAAACGGATCTTCCTTATGCTGAGGAACCGGATGCAGAGTGTGAGTGGTATCGCATCCGCCATGAGGAAGCTTTGGCGGCAGAGAAGATTGTGGCATTTGCACAAGCAACTCAGAAAAAATATGGTTTTCAGGATTTTAAACTGAAGGGAGGAGTTCTGCCAGGAAATGAAGAAATGGATGTGATACGTGCGTTGAAAAAAGCGTTTCCAGATGCAAGAATCGATCTGGATCCGAACGGCGGATGGCTGTTAGAGGAAGCTGTAGAATATGTAAAAGGTATGCAGGGAATTCTGACTTATTGTGAAGATCCATGCGGAGCTGAGGGCGTTTACTCTGGAAGAGAGATTATGTCTGAATTCCGTCGTCGTACCGGTTTCCCGACAGCGACCAATATGATTGCAACAGACTGGAGAGAGGTTGGACATTCTCTGGAATCGCAGGCGGTTGATATCATTCTGGCTGATCCACATTTTTGGACAATGGCTGGCTCTGTAAGAGTTGCTCAGATGTGTCGCGATTTCGGTTATACCTGGGGATCCCATTCGAACAATCATTTTGATATCTCTCTGGCCATGTTTACTCAGGTAGGGGCTGCTGTTCCAGGCAGATACAATGCGATCGATACGCACTGGATCTGGCAGGAAGGATTGGAAAGACTGACAAAAGAGCCGCTTCAAATCAAAGAAGGCTGCGTGGAGGTGCCGAAGAAACCGGGGCTTGGTATTGAGGTGGATATGGAGCAGATTAAGAAAGCACACCAGCTGTATCTGGATTGTTGTTTAGGAGGACGTGATGACGCCATGGGTATGCAGTATCTGATTCCTGGCTGGACATTTAATGCAAAGAAGCCCTGTCTGGTTCGATGAAATAAGAAATATAAAATGAAAGACATGAAATGAAAATGAGCATATTCGTTTCAGATAGTGAAATGCTATCGCTTTTGTAGAGAAAAGACAGGTTCTTTTAGGCAATCCATCTATTGTTGAATCATAGGTAGTTTTGTATAATGAACTCATCGCAACAACAAGATTAAAATACAATTTTCACAAAAAAGGAGAGGTATGATAATGAAAAAAAGTGTATTGAAAAGAGGTTTGGCTTTAGCGTTAGGTTGTATGCTGATTACCGGTATGACAGGCTGCAGCACATCAAAAGAGTATCCGTCCAAAGATATTCAGTTCTACATCAGTGCTGATGCAGGCGGCGGTACCGATGGCATCACCAGAAAGGTAACACAGATTATTGAAGCAAATACGGATGCAAAATTCTATATGGTCAATAAACCGGGCGTAAATGATGCTGTAGCAGCAAGCCTTTGCATGGACGCGAAAGCGGATGGTTATACCATCTGCAATGTAAATTACGGATCAACAGTAACAGCTGTATACAATCAGGTTATTGAAAACTACAGCATGGATCGTCTGAAACCAATTGCACTGGTTACAGAAGAGAGTGATGCAATCATGGTAAGGAAAGGTGCTCCGTTTACGACCTTTGAAGAGATGATCGAATACGCAAAAGCAAATCCTGGACAGGTTAAGGTTGCTGATCAGGGAATCGGTTCTCGTGTGTATCTGCTGATTACCAAGCTGGAAGAAAAGTACGGCGTAGAGTTCAATAAGATATCCTATAGTTCTTCTGCTCCGCAGCGAGAAGCAATGTTAAGCAGCGAAGTTGATGTGGCAGTGACCAGCTTAGGTGATTTTACTTCCCTGCTTACCACTGGAGATGCAACCGGTATCTGCGAGTTCAGTTCTGTAAGAAATGCAGCTTATCCGGATGTCCCGACCTGCATCGAGTTGGGAATGGAAGAGTCCTTCCTTTCCGGATCCTTTATCTTCATTGCAGCACCGGCAGAGACCCCGGACGAGATCGTTCAGTATCTGCAGGATGCATTCCAGCAGGCTGTTGAGAGTGATGAGTTCAAGGAGTGGACTGCAACGGTCGGTGTTACCCCTCACTATCTGTCTGCTGCTGATTTGAAACAGTTTATCGCTGATCTGCAGGAGAAGGATTTCAAGGCTCTTGATGAGTTGAAAGCGCAGGGACTGCTTCAGTAACAATAAAATATTTGCTTATCAGCGGATGGGATATCCGCTGATAACATTTTAAGGAGTGCAATATGAAAAAATATTTGTCAAAAGATGTCCTGACTCCGGCAGGAGTACTGGTATTCCTCATTGCATATGTTTTTGAGGCCATGCAAAATTCAGCACCGATCGTCAATGGAGTTCCACAGGAATCCTTCTTCCCACTGATCATTTTTATTGCCGGTGCGATTGCAGATTTGTTTTTGCTGGTATCTGCCTTTAAGAATGCAAAGGAAACAGAAGCAGTGGCAGAAGAAAAAAATCCACGAAATCTGAAAGCTCTTTATGTGGTCATCGCGGCAGCGGCATTTATCTTCCTGTTTGATCTTCTTGGTTTTATGATCGTGGCTCCGATCTTTGTATTTGCCATGATGCTGATCTACGATGACAGACCACAGCAGATTCCGAAGAAAATTCTCTTCACGATTCTGATCACGGCAGTTATTTATGTTCTTTATACGCAGGTATTTGATATTAATTTCCCGGAAATTTGGAGGTAGCATATGGACGCACAAATGGTATTAAATGCAATTATGCAGGTCTGCGAACCGCTTTCTCTGCTGTATTTGTTTATCGGATTCTTCGTAGGAGTTATCTTCGGTGCAATGCCGGGACTGACTTCTACACTGGCGATTGCGCTGCTTTTGCCTATGACATATTCCATGCCGTTGTCCCGTGCCCTGGTTATGTGTATGGGTGTTTACATGGCAGGTATTTACTCAGGATGTATCACTGCAATCACAATCAATATTCCTGGTACGCCGGGTGCAGTTATGACGAGCATTGAAGGTCACGCTATGATGAAACGAGGCGAGGGTGCGAAAGCAATCGGTCATGCAACTATAGCATCATCCATTGGCGGTGCAGTTGGCGCATTGCTTCTGATCTTCATCTCCCCGCTGGCTGTAAAGCTGGCCTTGATGGTTCGTACACCGGGGAAGTTTTCACTTGTGTTCTTCGCTTTGATCGTTATGGTCATCATCAGCAAGAACAAATACAAAGCAGTGGTTGCACTGGCCTTTGGTCTTGCATGCGCAACCATCGGTGTTGATAAGCTGAAGACAGTATCACGTTTGACCTTTGGTTTCACACAGCTGGTAGAAGGTATTGATACTACCACACTGATTGTCGGCGCATTTGCAATCAGTGAGATTATTTCACAGGCACTGGTCAGCAATGCTGAGTATGAGAAACTGGGAGAAGCCGCAAACAAGCTGAAATTCAAGAGAAAAGACTTCTTCCCATCGCTGAAAGAACTGAAAGAGGTAGGAATCCTTACTTATATCAAATCCACGATCATCGGATTCTTCATCGGTGTTCTTCCGGGTGCAGGTGCATCCATGGCAAGCTTTGTTTCTTATGCTACTGCACAGAGCTCCAGCAAGACACCAGAGAAGTTCGGAACCGGTTATCCTGCCGGTATTGCAGCTCCGGAGTGTGCGAATAACGCAGTATGCGGCGGCGCACTGGTTCCGATGCTGACGCTTGGTATCCCTGGTGATGGTACGACAGCAGTACTGCTTGGCGTATTTCTGGTATATGGCATCGTTCCTGGTCCGAACCTGCTGACGACCCGTATGGCTGAGCTGGCTCCGATGTACATTGCACTGTTTGTTTCTGCAGCAATTCTGATGCCTTTGTCACTGTATTTATTCGGACCGTATTATTTGAAAATCGTAAGAATCAACAGACTGGTTCTGTACAGTGCAATTTCTCTGGCAGCAATTCTGGGTGTATATGCAGCTACTGCATCCGTATTCCAGATGGGTATCGCTCTGGCCGTTGGTGTTGCAATGTACTTCTTGAAGAAAGAAGGCTATCCGCCTGTGCCATTTATTTTGGGAGTTATCTTGGGGCCGCTCTGTGAACAGTATTTGAGAACAACGCTTACTCTTGGACAGGGTAATGTATCTGTATTCTTTACGGAGCCGGACAGCCTGTTCTTCCTGGTACTTACAGTCGTATTTGCTGTATGGCTTCCGAGACTGAATAAGAAGAGTGAGACCGCAGCAGTAAAGGCTTAACTACAGTGTGTGATACGAGGAGGAAAACAGATGAGTTATAAGGTGTTGATTCCACAGGATGTTGCAATCGAAGGAAAGGAATACCTTCTGGAACGCGGCCATGAAATTAAAATGGGAAGCGGATTCAAAGAGGAAGACCTGGTAAGAGATGTGGCTGACTGTGATGCAATTCTGCTTCGTACAGCACCGTGTACCAGAGCAGTTCTGGAAGCAGGAAAGAAGCTAAAGATTGTAGCAAGACATGGCGCCGGATATAACAACGTTGATCTGGATGCAGCAGAAGAACTGGGGATCTGGGTAACGAATGCACCGGATTCCACGAGCAACTCGGTGGCGGAGTTTACATTGGGTGCGATCATTGCAACAACGAAGAGAACCTTTATGCTGAGTCAGACGATTAAGAATGACGATTTCTTCTATAAGAACAATCATAAAGGCAGGGATCTGGTCGGAAAGACTCTGGCTATCATGGGATTTGGCCGGATAGGAAGAACTGTAGCAAAAAAAGCTTACTATGGGCTTGACATGAAGATCATCGCATATGATCCATACGCAAAGCCAGAGACGATTCCGGAGTACGCAGCCTTGGTTGACTGGGATACTGCATTTAAGACAGCGGATGTTGTTTCTCTTCATATGCCTTTGACAAAAGACAATAAGTTCTGTGTTGGCAAGAGAGAATTTGAAGAAATGAAATCCACTGCATATTTTTTGAACTGTGCCCGCGGTGAGCTGGTAAAGGACGAAGACCTTGCAGAAGCCGTGGCGAATAAGACGATCGCTGGTGCCTATACAGATGTATTTAACGTGGAACCTCCGACAACGGATAACCCGCTGCTGCATCTGGAAGATGTCAGTGTAACTCCGCACATGGCCTCAAATACGGAAGAGTGTATGACGCGCATGGCAACGGAGGCGGCATCTCAGATTCACCTGATTCTTTCCGGCGAGCAGCCAACCTGGCCGGTTAATAAGCCGGCATCTCCAAGATCAATATGAATGTAACCGTCAGAAATCTCCGGTCAGAAATGATCCGGGGATTTTTCGGCTGGCATGACGCTGATCGATACGGCGGATATGCAATGAGGATATAGGAATCATCATCTTCTCATACTTTATTCTTCTTATACAGAATCAACAGCCCTTTCAGCAGCAGCGCGTCATCGTAAGTGATCTTATGTTTGCACAGCGGGGCGATGAAGCGGGCGAGGCCGCCGGTGGCGATGATGGTCGGAGTTACGCCAAGTTCATCGATCATGCGGTCGATGATGCCGTCGATCATGCCTGCATTGCCGTACATGATACCGCTGCGCATGCAGTCGATGGTGTTCTTGCTGATGACAGATCTCGGGATGTCAAGGCTGATGGACGGAAGCTGGGCGGTCTTGCTGCTTAAAGAATCCAGTGAGACGCGCAGGCCCGGCAGGATCACGCCGCCGATGTAGCTGCCGGACTGATCCACGACAGACATGGTAGTGGCGGTACCCATATCAATGATGATGATCGGGCATGGATAGTCGCGGATGGCGGCCACGGCATCGACGATCATATCGCTGCCGACCGTCTTGGGATTGTCCATCTTGATGTTGATGCCGGTCTTGATGCCGGAGCCGACCAGCATCGGATGATAGCCGAGGATCTTCTTCACAGCGGAGGAGATAGCCGCATTCAGAGGCGGAACAACAGACGAGAGAATCGCGCCGTCAATTAGCTTCGGGTCAATCTGATGGATTTCTAAGATATTCTTAATATTAATGGCATATTCGGTGCCGGTCTTTGCATGCTTGGTGGTGACGCGCTCTACGAAATAGGTGCGTTTCTCATCGATACATCCGATCACGATGTTTGTATTTCCCATATCCAGTGCTAATATCATAGGAAAATAGCTCCTTTCGGTTTATGCGAATAATGGTATCACATTTCCGGCAAAAAAAAATTCTCGTTAGTGCAGAGACAGGGTTGTTTCACGAAGCATCATAACATAGTTTCGTCTTCGTTCCTCTCCATTACAGGCATTTTCTTTTGTCTTTATTTTGCTTTTTCCTTAAAAATGTGCAAAATATCCCCATTTTCTCATTTTTTGTTTTATAATGGAATTAGCGAATTCGGTGTATGTCGTTAAAAACATACTTCGCTATCAGGTTGATGTCGTCGGCAAACCAATCAGACATTTCCTGAATCCCTTTGCCTGCATCGTCGTGGATGCAGGCAATTTTTAATATATTGAATGCAAACTTTCTAATCAACGCAAGATTATTCTTGCTTTTTCTTGCAGATGACCGATCTTCACGAAAAGTATCATCCAATACATGATGAAGAGAATTTTCAATTTTCCAATGCGCTCGTTTCCACTTTAATGTTTCCTCCGCTCCAATATCAATATCTGAAATAATTCCTACCAGATGCACATCATCTGTTAGTTCGTCACCAACTGTAATCTTTGGCTTCCTTTTTGTCCCTTTTTCTAAAAATGTTTTTTCATCTGGTGTAATATCATTTCCTTCGGAATCTCTTTCTATCGGAATCCTTACCTGCCGCAACCATCCGATTGTTTTAATACAAGGTATATTTTCAGCCATGGTTATGGACTGCGTATTTTTACAGACATTCATTGTTCGGTGTTCTATTCTTCCGCGATTCTTTCCCTTTTTATCATATCTTTCATATGTCTGCAGTACCTCCTGATTTGGCGGACGATATCTTTTGTCCTCTTTTTCCCTCTGTTCTTCCTTTTCCAGTGTTTCAAAAGTGTCTTTCAATTCTTGATATGTAAGTGGGTTGGATTTCTTTACTGTAAGTAAAAAATGTCCTCCCTGCTTTTCTATGACCTCTATAATCGGTCTGGTAGTTCCTATCGCATCAATCGTCACAACACTTTCTTTCATGTTTAGTAATTCCAATAATTGGGGAATCGCCGTCATTTCATTTCCCTTTTCTGCGATTGGTAACTGGGCTATCACCAACCCTGTTATCGTATCTATCGCATTTAAGATATATGGGACTTTTGCATCTTTTACCCGTTCTGTGCCACCTCTTAATGCTTTCCCATCTATAGCTATATGCATTCCTTTTTCTGAAAGAATTCCAGTCATCCATTCAATAAATGCGAGGCAGAACATTTCTTCATCAACAGCACTTAGCAGGCGTGAGATCGTTGAAACAGAAGCGATTCCGTTTTCTAATTTCGTGAACTGCCTCAACCATTCCAAATGTCTGACACACCATTTGAGACATCTTCGTAGTGAAAATCTTCCTACAAGATATCCAATGACAAGATAGGTTAACATTTCTGCATAATCATGCTTTGTTCTTCTTCCGCATCTGGGATCTATTACCATTCGCATGTAACAGCTCAGTTCTTTTGCTGCTTTATTTATACTCCATGGAAACCTTTTTCAAGACTTTGTTGTGGGATAATGTTTTGCATGGCATCAAGAAATCGTTTGTTAGCTACCTTTGATATTTCAGCATACCGATACAGATTTGCGATTGATTTTCCCATCGGAACCCAGCGCTTGGAAGTGGTACCATCGCGGTGCTTTACATCTTTGTAAACTTTGAATTCCTTCGGATCATTAATCGTCATTTCTACACGCAGGCAGCTGAATTTATCATACATCTTGATACTGTTCGATTTCATTTTGAATTTAATCCTCCAGCCTTCCGGACGTTTACGGTAATCGGAGACGGACTCTCCCAGAAACTTGGCATCAAGTTTACGTCCCAGAAAGGAAAAAATATCGGTACATTTGAAATCGTAGAATGCGTGACCAACCAGGGATGGATAAATATCCTCCAGAGCTTCACGGCTCTTAAACATGACATCGGTTGCGTACTCGCACTGATCCACACACCAGTGATATCCGGTATGGAAGATCCGTTCAACAGTTTCAAGATAAGGATTCACTTTATGGGCAAAGAAATCCAGCTGACGGCATAGCGATTTTGAATCAAATTTATCAGCTATTTCCTGAGCCTTTTCAATATCACTGATATAAAAGAAAGAATTGTCATACATTTGATAGGTAATGTTGTTTTCATCAAAGACATGTTTCATCATTTCCCGCCCATTGATGTAGACCTGAATCATGAATGGAAACCAGGTCTGGAGTTTTACGTGCATAAAGCCGAAATTTTTGTCCATGTAATAAAAGTAATAGTACTTGCATTTCCGGTTCACTGTAGAAAGAGAAAGCAGACCATTTTTCTGTTTGACCGGTTGTAGTGTCTGGCAGTACTCGACAACAGATAACGTGCAAATGAGCCCTTCTTCTATTGGATTATTTTTCAGGACTTCAAGTGCTGTCTGCTCTTTTGATGTTTTAGAAGATGTCAGATATATTAATGGGCGTTGCAGAGAAGAAGTCCTGTTTTCAATAAAGGAAACGATATCATTCGTGACTTGGTTTGCATAAGCAGAGAAATCTTTCAAAAGAATGTCCTGCTCTGAAAGAAAATATTTTTTTCCAGATGGTGAAAAGAACTGAAGGATGTGTCCCTTAATAATCATTCGATCAAAAAAAGAAAATGTTCCATTGATTTTATCAGCATACTGTTCTAAAATAATACTCATAGAATCATCCTTTCGTATGAATGCAAAAACAGGGGAATTTAGTTCCCGATTGAGTGGTACACAGATACCGTATATGTGCATTATAGCACATGCATCTACGAACAGGATGATTCTTGTTTTGGTTTTAGATTTGATTGCAGCCATTGGCTGCGGTATGATATAATAATGTATTATTGTGGGAAAACGTGAATGGCTCGATCAGATCGGGTGAGGGGTACCGGGGAGCGGGGAGGAATTCGGATGAAACGGATTGCACAGCGTTGGAAAAAGATTTTTGTGCTTTTTTGTTGTACAGTGATATTGAGCCAGACAGCGGGAATTGTCCGGGCAGAGCAGACAAATACGACACTGCGTGTTGCATTTTGTCCGTTGGAGGGCTTTTTTGAATATGATGCGCAGGGCAGAGAAGTGGGATACGGTGTCGATTTGCTGGACAAGCTCTCGCAATATACCGGGATTCAGTTTGAGTATGTTCCGGCGGACAGCTGGGAGAGCACGAAGCATATGCTTTTGGACGGCCGGGCCGATATCCGGATGCCCGCGACCATGCCCCCAACTCCCTCCGCCACACTCAGCTACAATCGGATCGGTATTTTGGACACCTACGATGTCATGGTGACGCGAAAGGCGCGCGAGGATCTCTATTATCAGGATTATGATACCATTCGGACGTTGAAGATTGCCGTCTCGGAGAATTTCTACAAGGTGGAAGGCATTCAGCACTATTTTGATGAAATGGGTGTGACAGCGGATCAGATCGTCTTTTGCAGTGAGTACAACGAGTGCTATGACAAGCTGGTGTCAGGAGAGGTGGATGCGCTGGTGTCCAATGTCATGGACATGAACCCGGAGATGAAGATGCTGGTGCGTTTCAACAGTATCTCGAACTATATCAGCATGACGCTTGATAATCCATATCTGGGAATTCTCGATGACGCTCTGACGCAAATCAAACTGGATGAGCCGCTGTTTCTTCACTCCCAGTATGAGAAGTGGTTTCCTGAGCGCGTGATCGTGCCGCTGACCTTTGCGGAGAGTTCCTATCTGGCATCGTTAGAGTCCATCACCTTTGCGTTTCAGCCAAACGAAGGCTATCTGGCCCACAAGAAGGACGGCGTGTATTATGGAATTTTTCCGGAGTTTGCAAAATATATTTGCAGGAAGCTGGGAGTCAAATATCAGGAGACATCCCTTCAGGACTGTCAGAACGGCCTGGATACGGCGGATGTGTACGCCGGCTTCTTTTATGACCAAAATTATGCGGAGCAGTGGGATTTAAGTCTGTCGTCGCCGATCAACGACATCAACTACTATATGATTCAGAAAAAGGAAGCGAAGTTTAATCCGGAAACCTGCCGGATTGCGGTGATCGATCAGTTCCGCTATACGTCGGATTATGTAAAGAAGCGATATACGAATGCCCAATTCCTAAGCTGCAGCAGCTACGAGGAATGTCTGAAGGCGATTGCCAGCGGCAGAGCCGATATGACGATCATCAATAACTATATTGCAGAATATTATCTGAACATGTACCAGTTCAGCGATTTGAGCGCGAAGCTTTCGACGGACTACAGTCATCTGTTCTGCTTTGCGGCGGCAGATCACAATGAGATTCTTGCGTCGATTCTGACGAAGACGGTGTATATGATTACGGAAGAGGAGATGGATCAGCTCTACATCATGGGACAGGAAGACCGGCCGGAGTCCAACTATCTTGAGGCGGCGCTGCATCAGAATCCGTTGATGTTTACCGTGATCGTCACGTTGATCGGTATCCTGCTCGCCGCGACGGTGATTTCGCTCCTGTTTGCGCAGAAAAGCAGCCGCCAGAAGCAGGCACTCGCAAAAGCATTGTCGGAGAAGAACAGCTTTCTTGCCCGCATGAGCCATGATATGCGGACACCGATGAACGGCATCCTGGGCCTGTCGTATCTGATGGAACAGGAAACGGAGCTTGCGGGAGCCAAGAGCTATATTCCGGAACTTCGCGAGTCGGGTGAATATCTGCTGCAGATGATCAACGATGTGCTGGATGTCAATCGGATCGAGAGCGGAAAGCTTAAGCTGCAGCCGAGAGTCTGCGATGAGCGGCAGCTGTTCCATTCGATCATCAGTATGCTGGCACCTCTGTTGGCGGAAAAGGAAATTGATTTTCATTTTGAGAAGCGCAATATCGAGTGGGATTATATGATGCTGGATGAGCAGCGGGTAAAGCAGATTTTCGTGAATCTGCTCAGCAACGCGATCAAGTTCACGCCGAGAGGCGGCCGGATCGATCTGGTGATGGAGCTTGTGTCTCAGACGGAGCACACAATCTGTGACAAATTTGTGATACGGGATAATGGCGCCGGTATGAGAAAGGAATTCCTTCCTCACGTGTTTGAGCCGTTCTGCCAGGAGGAGCGCACCTGCATGGACAACGTCAATGGAACCGGCATGGGGATGGCGATTGTAAAGCAGCTTGTGGAGCTGATGGGCGGCACGATTACCATAGAGAGCGAGGAAAATAAGGGAACAGAGATCACCGTGTTTCTGAATTTCCCACTGGCGGATAAGCCCAAGGTCAAAGAAGCCATCCATCCGGTGCAGACAAAGCTTCCGGAGGGGCTGCGGATTCTTCTGTGTGAGGATCATCCGCTGAATGCCAAGATTGCAGTCCGGCTTCTGGAAGAGCAGCAGGCCGAGGTTACCTGGGCGGAGAATGGCCGGATCGGTGTGGAGCTGTTTGCGAAATCGGCTCTGGGGTATTATGACGTGGTGCTCATGGATATCCGTATGCCGATCCTGAACGGTCTGGAGGCCGCGCGGGCAATTCGCGCGCTGGACAGAGCGGATGCGAAGACGGTGCCGATCATTGCCATGACGGCGAATGCCTATGACTCGGACCGGAAGGCATCGATGGATGCGGGGATGAACCAGCATCTGGAAAAGCCGGTCACACCGGAAGAGCTGTATGAGGTCATCGCGGCGCTGACTGCGGTAAAATAAGGTGGATTCTGTGCGGTAAGAGTGATTATGAGAGAAAAGATATTGGCGCTGTTGGGCCAGAGGAATTTAAGATGAGAAATCCAGAAACAGATGAGGTCTCCTACCGCCGATTTTTGGACGGGGAGGAGCAGGGGCTTGCCCTGCTGATGGAGCGGTACGGCGATCGGCTGATGCGGTACCTGTATGGCTATATCCATGATTTTCATGATGCGGAGGACTTGATGATCGAGGCCTTTGCTTATCTTGCTGTGAAGAAGCCGGACATACGGGACGGAGGGCTAAAAGCATATCTGTTTAAAACCGGACGTCATCTGGCGTTTCGTTTTGGGATGAAGATGTGGCGGCACCGATCTTTTTCGCTTGAGGCGTTCGAGCTGGAGCCGGAGAGCGGGAGCGCGGGGCTTCCGGAGGAGCTGCTTTTGGCGCAGGAGCGAAACCAGACCATGCATGACTGTATGATGCAGCTTTGTGAAAACTACCGGGAAGCACTGTTTCTGGTGTATTTTGAGGGGCTGAGCTACCGGGAGGCGGCACAGATTATGGGCAGGAACGAAAAACAGATTGATAATTATGTCACCAGGGGCAGACAGGCACTGCGAAAATGTCTGGAGAAGGAGGGGATTACCCATGCGTAGTACGGAGGAACGGATCGCTGCGGTGTTCAGCCGCGCAAGGGAGCTGGAGCGGCAGAAGAGACGTCATCAGACCCGGTGGCTCACCGGGGCCGCAGGGCTTTGTGCGCTTCTGATTGTGGTTGTCTGTGGTATGATGATGCCGGGGCTTGCGGACGGGATGTCAATGGCGAAGGGAATGGAGGTCTATGCAGGGCCGACTGCCAGCATCTTCCAAAGTGGCGGAGCATTGGGATATATTATCATTGGTGTGCTCGCATTCGCTCTGGGAGTCAGTGTGACCGTACTTTGTATCCATCTTCGTCGCCGGGAGGAGGATAACCGATGATTGAGGTGATTGACAACCTGGTGCAGATTGCCGTGACAGCCGCGGCGGCGCTGGGGTCCGCTGTGGCCTTTGGGCGAAGCAGGAGACAGGAATGGTTTTTGCTGACCTGTTTTTATGGTACGTTTGCACTGGGAGGTCTGTACTGGGTGCTGTATCTGCTGCTGATGAGCCGGACACCGCAGATTTTCTATGTATCGGATTTGT
This sequence comes from Lachnospiraceae bacterium, assembly GCA_028693165.1. Taxonomy (GTDB): domain Bacteria; phylum Bacillota; class Clostridia; order Lachnospirales; family Lachnospiraceae; genus Brotaphodocola. Next base: position 133,622 of record JAQUVX010000004.1, read on the forward strand.
GCTGGGCGGCCACGTTTGCTTTTTTGATGACATTGGAGATCTCGCTGCCGGAGACGGAGGAAGAGCGGAGGTTTCGGCACCCGGCTATGTGGCTGGCACCATGCTTTTGCGTGCCGATGCTGATCTTTTTCATGCGCTGGGGCGATTATGCCATGAACGCCTGCTGGTGTGTGCTTAGCGGGATCTCCGGATGGTTTTCCATTCGGGGCATGCTGTATGCACGCAGGCAGCAGGGACAGGAGCGGGAACGGCAGTATTTTCATATGGTGGTGCTTGTGTTCCTGATACTGGAATATGCGCTTTGGACGGCATCCGGTTTCTGGTGCGGCGATACACTGGCGAACCCCTATTTCTGGATTGACTTCCTGATAACCGGCTCGCTGGCGGTGCTCTGGTTCGCGATGAGGAGGGGGGAGACGGCAGAGTGACCTATATTGAATATGTTTTTGTCTGCATGGCGGCTCCGCTGTTGACTGCCATGCTGTGTACGGAAAAGAGAAACCGAACGATTTTCTGCTTCTGCATTGCGGGGATGGGTATGTGCCTGCTCTCGGCTTATATCAATACTTTTTTTGCCGGTATTTACCATGCCGACATGATTCAGGCGACTACGGAGATCGCCCCGGTAGTGGAGGAGATCATGAAGTTTCTGCCATTGCTCTTTTATCTGCTGGTATGGGAGCCGGAGGTGGAAAAGGCGCGCACAGCGGTCATCGTTGTGGCGGCCAGCTTTGCCACGTTTGAGAATGTCTGCTATCTGACACAAAACGGAGCGGAAAATCTCGCTTTTCTGCTGATTCGCGGCTTTGGAACCGGTGCCATGCACGTCGTCTGCGGTGCGCTGGTGGCCTGCGGTCTGCTGTTTGTCTGGAGCCGTCCCTGGCTGCGGGCGGCAGGAACGCTTGGGCTTCTCTGTGCGGCGATTACGGTTCATGCTATTTATAATCTGCTGCTCAGCGCAGGAGGTGTGATCCGGCTTGGGGGCAGTGTGATGCCCGCGGTGCTGCTGGCTGTGGGCATCATGGCACTGCGGAGGATACGGCGGGAGCAGGCACAATCAGGAATATAACAGGGATCGATCAGATGGAACCGGAAAGCCTCCGGTTCCTTTTTTTGTCATAGAAAAAAATATTTTAAGTGAGGAATTTTTTGATTTTATGTACCTATAGAAATAGAGAGGCCTGTGGCGGAACGGATCAGCTGCGGGGTCTTGACAAGGTCAGCTTTTTACCGGAGGGAGGAAGAAATACGCATGGATGATAAAGAGACACGGGCGACGCGGGTGCTTGTGCGGGTGAGAGAGCTGCGCATTCGGCGGGAGAACCGAGTCCTTGCGGGTTTGTCTGCCATCTGTACATTTCTGGCCATCACACTTGCCGGTGCATATTCGGTTCTGGTAAACCGAACGGGCGAGGGGATTGTGTCGGGGCTTTATGGAGCCAACCTGCTTTTAGAGGGTGGGGGAGGCTATGTGCTGATGGGGGTGGTATCCTTTGCGGCGGCGGTTCTGATCACGGTCGTATGGACCCGGAACAGGGAAAAGAAACAGGAAAAAGGCATGGAGAAAAGGAGGAAACGGGGATGAAGACAGAGAGGAAGGAAGCGAAGACGGAGATGAGAACAACGAGGGTATGGAAGCGTCTGCAAAAAAAACTGGCGGGAATCATGGTACTGATGCTTGTACTGACTGAGATCTGGTATATGCCGGTCTACGCAATTACAGAGGAGGGACACAGTCCTACGATACTGGCCAGGCTGGCGACGAATTCTGATGCAGAGGAAGCAGAGGAGACGAAGGGTGACGACGCCGATGAGGATGTGGAGGATGAAGCAGATGACGATACGGAGCTGGATAATGATCTGGCATCGCCGTCTGATGCGGAGGAACTGACGATTGCATCGGATTCTGAAGCAGATATGGAGATTTTGCTTTACGATCTGACGCCATATGAGTCAGATGAGTTTCTGAAGACCTATCTGTATGGAAATAAGGAAAATGGAGACGTGGAGTCAGGATTAGCAGATGGAGCTTCGGAAGGAATGCTTCGGATCATGGTGTGGACCGGTGCGGCGGAGGGCTACTATCTGTCCGGCCTGTCCTATCTGTATACTGGAGAGGAACCGCAGGAAGCGGATCGCCCGACGGCGATTTCGCAGGACTTTGAGGAGCTGGAGCCGGAAGAAGGAGCCATGGAGGGGGAGCGCGAGTTTGTCCTGGAGATCCCGAAAAGTGAGGGTCCTGAGCGAGACCTGTATATCCTGGCAGAATTTTCTTTGAAAGAAATTGCTGTGGCAGGGGAAATCAAGCTGGAGACGGGGATGCTGCTGGAGATCTATGAGGACGGATACCAGATTGTACGTGATGGAGAGGCCGAAGCACGGACAGCGTTTAGCGGAAGCTACCTGCTGACCTCGGACGGAAGCAAAGAAGCGCCTGTGGATGCGAGAGTAAGCGTAAAGGCGGGGGAGCATCAGATCGCTTTGGAGGGGCTGCATCTGTCACCAGAAGCTGGAGCGCCGTTTTCTGTTGAAGCGGAGGCTGATGTCCAGTTGCTGCTTAAGGATGGCAGTGAGAACAGCTTTTATGCGAAGGCTGGTGGAAACGCTGGTTTGGAAGCAGAGAAGCCCCTGGAGATTCTGTGTGAAGGCTGTGTGGAGCCGGAGCATAGGTGTGGTGACCAGTGTGGAATGCTGCAGAGCACAGGCGATATGAATGGAGCCGGAATAGGTGGAGGAAATGGTGGGGCAGGAACGGTAACGATCAATGGAGGAACGGTAACCGCCAGCAGCTATTATGGAGCCGGAATAGGTGGAGGATATGGATATGGTGGGGCAGGAACGGTAACGATCAACGGAGGAATGGTAACCGCCAGCAGCGATTCTGGAGCCGGAATAGGTGGAGGAAATGATGGGAAAGGAACGGTAACGATCAACGGAGGAACGGTAACCGCCAGCAGCGTATATGGAGTCGGAATAGGTGGAGAAGGCGGTGGAACGGTAACGATCAATGGAGGAACGGTAACTGCCAGCGGCGGCAGTGGAGTCGGAATAGGCGGAGAAGGTGGTGAAAAGGTAACGATCAATGGCGGCAGCATCTGGGGAAAGGTTAGTGCTCCGGTCAATAGGAGCGGGTTGCCGGTATATCCTACGCCATGGTCCGGTGGAAGTGCAAATGAGTTTGTATCACTTGTGTTCACAATTCCGGAATATTATGGAGTCAAGGATTTAAAGACAAATGAAGAAGGAAAGCTGCGATTCTTTTTGCCTGAGGGGAAGATTGTGCTTATAAAGGATGGGGTGACGTACGCTGGAGAAGTGAAGAAGCCGACTGAAAGTTTAGTGGGCAAGACAGACGACGATGCATCTTATAGCGCGGACGGCACCGTTCCTGTAGATTTGAGTCAGGAGGGTAAGTTTTCAATAGCGCTCGGAGGAGTATATTACAATGGAACGACTGAGGTGCGGGTTCCTGGTGCGGTAATAGCGAACGAAATCGCGTATATTAAACAGAATCCGGAGAATGAGTATACAGTTCAGTTTACGACAACTGCAGGGGTGAAGGGTGCTCCGGTAATATGGAACATCGAAAAGGCGGCGCTAGAGACCATTGCCGAAACGTCCTCTATAAAAGACGTTGGGTTCACAACACCCGATATTGATATAACATTCGATGCGAATGCAATTGAGGAGCTGGGAATGTATCAGGCGGCTAATGTGCTGATGAGTGTGGAGAAGAAGCGCTTTTCAACACCCGTAAAACAACCGGGGGTACAGGTCGGGATCACAACATATATTCAGGCTGGTGAGACGACGTATACAGTGCCCGATTTTACAGATGGAAGAATTACTGTCGGTACGACGGCTGAAGTGCCAGAGGAGCAGCAGTATACATATGTCACAGCGACTGTGGAAGTGGAGACAGGAGCGAAACGGGCGAGTGATTGGGCTGCATATGATCCGAATACAAGGATCGCAACCGTAAATTATAAAGCGGTAAATGCGACGTACACGATAATAGTGTCGGATTCGACTTCAGCGGAGGAAAATCAGGAGACTACCAGCGAAGTGGTAAAGGACCCGGCATATGTGGCCAGTGAGAAGGTCTGGGATATGGACCATGCTGTTGGCGACTACATGGCGCATGGAACCAATCCAGATGGAGTCGGAGGCGCGTTGAGCGAAGACCAGGAGAGCGAAGCAGGAGAATAGAATATGTACTGAAAATGGAGAATCTGAGCTATCCTGTGGAACCAAGGAACAACCAGGAGGCGGCAGTTATACCACAGAGTCAAGCCAATGAAACGGTGTATCAGGCGGTTGGCAAATCGCTGATAGAAATGAATCGATGAAATGGGAGCGGCCTGCAGGCCTGAATAAAGACCTGCAGGCCGCTTTTTTGGTATCGCAGGAAATTGCATCCTGTGATACAAAAACCTTCCGGGGGATGCGCACTCCGCGCTAAGGAAATATGGCCGCTGAAGCGACCGCGCTCCGGCGCGCGAGCCCGGCAAGCCGGACTCTTTGTTGTGGCGGTGAAAAAACAGTTGACACGCAAAACTGTATCTGATATAGTTACAGATATAAAACAGAATTTGTCAGAGAGGAAACAAATGATATGGATGGAATTTTCAGTATAGGGGTGCATGCACTGGTTTACCTGAATCATAAGCAGAGGAGTCTTACCAGTGAGGCACTGGCAGAGAACATCTGCACGAATCCGGCCAGAGTCAGAAAGGTGATGGCGAAGCTGAAGAAGGCAGGCTTCGTTGAGACAAGAGAGGGGGCAGCAGGAGGCTATCTTTTCCGGGGAGATGCGAAAGCGCTTTCTCTGGATCAGGTTGCTGCAGCGCTTGAGGTACGTTTTGTAGATGTGGCATGGCGCAGCGGCGACATGGATATGGAATGCCTGGTGGCATCCGGCATGGCTGATATTATGGACGGGATCTATGCAGAACTGAATGCGCTGTGCTATGAGCGGCTGAAGAGACTTACCATTGCGCAGATTGACCAAAGAATTTTTTCGCAGCAGCAGACACCACACACAGAAGGAGGCGACTATGAATTTTTCGTTTGATATTAATGTTCCGATGATTACTGTATTTTTGCAGGGGGTTCTGAGCTTTCTTTCCCCCTGTGTACTGCCGCTGATCCCGCTGTACCTCGGCTATCTGGCCGGAGGGCGCCAGGTGGATGAAGCGGGAAGAGTGATGTATTCCAGAAGAAAAGCGATTGTCAATACCCTGTTTTTTGTTCTGGGAATCAGTGTCACCTTCTTTTTGCTGGGCTTCGGGTTTACAGCGCTGGGCAGGTTTTTCAACAGCAACCGCATCCTGTTTGCGAGAATCAGCGGAATCCTGATGATTTTCTTTGGGCTCTATATGTTTGGAGCATTTGGACGTTCGGAGCTGTTGGAGCGGGAGCACAGAGTCCCGTTTTCTCTGAATCGCTGGACGATGGGGCCGCTTCCGGCCTTTGTGCTGGGATTTACGTTTAGCTTTGCCTGGACCCCATGTGTGGGTCCGATTCTGGGGAGCGTGGTTTTGATGGCCGGCACCTCGGGCACCATGATCAGGGCAGCGGGACTGATTGCCGTATATACCCTTGGTTTTGGAATCCCGTTTCTTCTGGTTGGGATCTTTACGACGGCCATCCTGGATCTGTTCAAAAAGTATCAGGGAATTCTGAAGTACACCGTGAAGCTGGCCGCAGTGCTGATGATTCTGATGGGCATCATGACCTTTACCGGTTTTATGAATAAAGTGACGAGCTATCTCTCGACGACACCCGGAGCGGTGAAGGAGACGGCAGGGGCAGAGACAACGGCGGTGACAGAGACAACGGCAGTGACATCGGAATCAGAGCCGGAGAAGGCCGAGCCGGAGAAGACAGAGTCTCAGAAGCCTGACCAGGAAAAGACCGAAACGGAAAACGGGGAAGAGGAGAAAATCCCGGCTCCGGACTTCACACTGATTGATCAGAGCGGGGTATCACACACGCTGTCAGATTATAAGGGGAAGACTGTTTTCCTCAATTTCTGGGCAACCTGGTGTCCGCCATGCAGGGGAGAGATGCCGGACATTCAGGCTTTATACGAGAGCTATGGGTCCAATCAGGAGGATCTGATTGTGCTTGGCATTGCAGGCCCCAATCTGGGGCAGGAGGGAGATGTCCGGCACATCACAGAGTTTCTCGCAGAGCAGGGATACTCCTTCCCGGTGCTGATGGACGAAGAGGGAGCGCTGTTTGAGCAGTTTGGTATTTATTCTTTCCCGACCACCTTCATGATTGATGCGGAGGGAAATGTGTTCGGGTATGTGTCTGGTGCTCTGACAGCCGATACCATGGAGAGTATTGTGCAGCAGACGATGGCGGGGCAGTAGACAGAAGAAACAATGTAATCGAAAAACAGGATATTCTGACGGAGTGAATCTGCTCCGCCTTCCCTTCATCTTTGAGATCGGCTTTTCTTTCATCAGAAAGGCCTTTTTTAATTACTTTAATTACAAAAATCGGGCTTGACATGCGTGAAGTAAAATGCTATCATATGTGTACTTGAAAATGCTGATCAAGGGAGGGGCCTATGAATGAAATTTTGACAGTTCACCTGCATTTTGATCCGGAGCATGATGACATGGAGCCGGTGATTCGGCGGATGGATGAGGTGATAGCAGCGGCGGGCTGGCGCTACAGCGGGATTCGGAACATCTACATTCCGGTTGTCTCAAAGCAGAGGGACGAGACGATCTGCCGGGTGATTCACCGCCTGAACAACACGGACTGGCTGAAGCCCTACAAGCCGATCTGTATGCGCGGAAACCGAACCCGCGCGACGGAGCTTTTGAAGATCGACGTATCTCACATGATTGCACCTTCCCCGAAGAAGATGCAGCGGTATGAGGAGTTCTATCGGAAGCATCACAAGCTGGCCCAGGATATCCTTGTCGATGAAAAGGGAAACCTGCGGGACGGTTACACCTCATATCTGCTTGCGATGAAGTACGGTGCGGAGGTCACGATCATGGAGGCGTGGAGCTTTAAACCGATTAAAAAGGTGGTTTCCGGCAAATATGTGGACTGGAATGGAAGAGAATATGCAGTTCAAAGTGACAAAGTACACCGTTGGGTGTATAATTTAAAAAAGGCAGTTGTTCCCGGGGATATTTTATCGGTTCAAACCAGAAAGGGCTATGCCTATATGCTTGTTTCGGGGATCGAATATGTTACCGGAGAAACCGAATGTTCAAAATACAGAGAGGTGTTAAACAATGAGACAGCAAACTTATGACAATGTAGCACGTTTGGATGAGAAATATCATGGTTATATCAAAACGACAGACCTTTTGAGCGAGGGCCTGACCAATCGTCAGATTGCGCAGCTGCAGCTTGAGGGATATCTGGACAAGATTTCCAATGGTTACTTTTGGTTGTCCAAAAGCAGGCTTGAAAAGCCCTGGGATTACAAGGCGGTTGAAGTGGGATTCGTCAATGAGAATGCGGTTGTGATCGCCGGAAGCGCATGCTATTATCAGGGGCTGATCAAAGAGGAACCGCCGATCCTGTCCATTGCCACCAGAAGAAGCGACCGGCATAAGATGAAGTTTCCATTTTCCGTCTCCCGGCATTATTTCGCGGAGGATATGTTTGAGTCTGACATGAAGTCCGTGCAGACTGAATTTGGAAGTTACCGCATCTACAGCATCGACCGAAGTGTCTGCGACTGCATTCGTTTCCGTGAGGATCTGGAGGATCATATTTTTGATCTGGTCATCGAGAACTACCAAAAAAAGTACGCCGATGAGCGCAGAAGAGAGCGGATGCTTACCTATGCGCGGATGATGAAGTTCGAGGAGAAAGCGCGGCGGGTTTTGTAAGAGACGAAATGCATAACAGATACAATACGGGGCGGTCATATGGCTGCCCTTGTGTATTTTTGGTGGGAGGGTGATTTAAGCGAGATCGATGAATTTTATGATTTATCCCCAGTGGTAGATGGTGAAAAGAAACGTGTGCTCATGTTTCAAATACCAGCAGCTCCAACAGCACATCAGTGGTGAAATCATTTAGCATAATACTAGGTAGAATAGGAGAAAAGGTGTCGGAGGTTAAGAATGAAGGAGGAAAAGGTCTTAAAAGCAAAGATAAATGCTAAGGGGGTGCAGATTTCTGTCGTTTCGGATGGAAGTTATGATGACTACATATCTTTAACTGATATTGCAAAGTATAAAAGTGAAGATCCGGCTGCAACAATTCAAAACTGGATGCGAAGCCGTGATGTCATTGAATTTTTGGGGTTATGGGAGATTTTACATAATTCGGATTTTAAACCCCTCGAATTCGAGGGGTTTAAGTCACGGGCCGGCTCGAATGCATTTACATTATCTCCAAAGCGTTGGCTGGAAGCTACAGCCGCAATTGGAATGTATTCTAGATCCGGAAGGAATGGAGGAACTTTCGCTCACCGTGATATTGCGTTTGAATTTGCCTCTTGGATTTCTGCGGAGTTTAAGTTATACATCATCACAGATTACCAACGCTTAAAAACAGATGAAAACAGCAGGCTTTCATTAAATTGGAATATGAACCGCGAAATTTCTAAAATTAATTACCGAATTCACACAGATGCAATAAAGGAGCATCTGATTGTTCCAGCATTGCCAAAACAATATGAGAGTTTTGCATATGCAACGGAAGCAGACGTCTTGAATGTGGCAATGTTTGGTATGACAGCAAAGCAATGGCGCGAAACAAATCCAAATTTAGATGGAAATATTCGAGACCATGCCACGCTTCGGCAACTTATTATTTTATCTAATCTTGAAAGCTTGAATGCAGAGATGATAAAACAAGGAATAGGCCGTAATAAACGGTTGGTAGAATTAAATAGAATTGCAAAAGACCAGATGATATCTTTATTAAAATCAGCAGGAATAAAACGTTTAGAGGAATAAAACAATTGAATGCAATAAAAAGCTAAGGATACTCGTGCGAGGCAAATTTTTAGATGATTCATAATTAATCCCACCTCCTGATGCATAATCCTCCCCCACTTCCACATAATAACAGCAGAGTACAAACCATGAAAATTGCCTTATATGAGGAACATGACAGGAGGAAGAGAAAATAATATGAAAGCAACAGGAATTGTCAGAAGAATTGACGACCTTGGCCGGGTGGTGATCCCAAAGGAGATACGAAGAACGCTGCGTTTGCGGGAAGGAACCCCGCTGGAAATCTTCACGGATCGGGAGGGCGAGATCATCCTGAAGAAATATTCACCGATGGTGGAGTTGACGGCATTTGCTTCTCAATATGCAGAGTCTATGGCGCAGGCCACGGGGATGATGGTGTGCATTACCGATCGGGACCAGATCATTGCGGTGTCGGGAGGTCCGAAACGGGATCTGCTGCAGAAGAACATCAGCAAGCAGCTGGAACTGGCAATCAATGAGCGCGAGACGGTTGTGGCGGGGAAGGATGATAAGCAGTTTGTGCCGATCACAACCGAGGAGATCGAGGGTGTGACGGCGCAGGTGGTGACGCCGATCATCTGTGAGGGTGACGCGATCGGATCGGTGTCGCTTTTGAGCAGAGAGGCGAAGACAAAGTTCGGTGACATGGAGGTCAAGCTGGTGGGAACGGCAGCGGGATTTCTGGGACGGCAGATGGAAGGCTAGGAACGGTACAGGGAGTGGCAGAGAATCCATGACATGGGATTTGCGGTCACTCCTTTTTGATTGTGTTTGCCAAAGAGGTGTGATAGACTATAGAATGTTTACAGGAAAACGCAGTCTGGGGAGTGTGAGGATATGTTTTTTATTATGGGCGTGAGTCAGGGAGAGAAGAAGCTGGATTTTGATCAGCTTGTGATCTGTGGTCACTGCGGGCGGTATGGACATTTGAACGTGTATATGGTTTACTCTTATCTCAGCCTGTTTTTTATTCCGGTTTTCAAGTGGGGGCGCAGATATTATGTGAGGACCAGCTGTTGCGATACGACGGTGGAACTGGATGGGGAGCTTGGGCGGCAGATCGCTTCCGGGCAGATCACGCGTCTGCCGGAAGATGTGATTCCGCAGCGCTTTTTCGATCAGGCGCAGAAGGAGAAGCATCGATGCGGTGCCTGTGGCTTTGAGACAGAAGCGGATTTCCAGTTCTGCCCGAAATGTGGGGCAAAGCTGCAGTGAGAGGCTGCAAACTGTGATTTGGATAAGGATGAAATAAGGGACGATGATATTTTCAAGAAGAGATTTAAAACGGCTTTTGGGGCCTTTGATTGTGGAACAGATTCTGGCTGTGCTGGTCGGCATGGTGGATGTGGTTATGGTTGCAGCGGTTGGCGAGGCGGCGGTATCCGGTGTGGCACTGGTGGATTCGATCAGTATGCTGGTGATCCAGCTTCTGGCAGCGCTGGCGACGGGCGGTGCGGTGGTGTGCTCCCAGTATATTGGAAAGCAGCGCCCGGACCAGGCGTGCCGGGCGGCCGGACAGTTGATTTTGATTGCGGCCGGCGCATCCATGGTCTTTACCGTCATTGCGCTGGCGGGCAATCGGAACCTGCTCCGGCTGGTGTTCGGCAAGACAGAGGATGCGGTGATGGACAACGCGGCAACGTACTTCTGGCTGACGGCATTGTCCTACCCGTTTCTGGCACTGTACAATTCCGTGGCGGCTCTGTTTCGCTCGATGGGGAATTCCAGGGTGTCCATGGAGGCTTCCATGGTCATGAACGGAATCAATGTTGTGGGAAATGCCATCTGCATTTACGGACTCCATATGGGCGTGGAAGGGGTGGCGATTCCGACTCTGATTTCCCGCATGTTTGCGGCGATGCTGATGCTGCATTTGGTGCGGAGACCGGAGCATGTGATTCGCGTCACGAGTCTGGCGCAGCTGAAGCCGGAGCGTTATATGATCAAAAAAATTCTTGCGGTGGGTGTGCCGAGCGGACTGGAAAATGGGATGTTTCAGTTTGGAAAGCTGGCGCTGCAGCGCCTGGTGGCGACGCTGGGGACGGCTTCGATTGCCGGCTTTGCCGTGGCAAGCAACCTGGTAACACTGGAATATCTGACGGGCACGGCGCTTGGACTTGGACTGATCACGATTGTGGGGCAATGTGTCGGTGCCGGAGAAGCAGAGCAGGCGCGGACTTACACGAAGCAGCTTCTTATGGTCAATTACGGAATCCTTGCGGTGGTGTGCAGCATTTTGATCTTTGGTCGAGGTCCGATCGTTGGGATCTACAATCTGTCGGAGGAGGCATCGCAGATGGCGCAGAACCTGATCTTTGCCCATTCCTGCGCGATGATCATCTGGCCGCCTGCGTTTACCATGCCAAACACGCTGCGTGCCGGTCTGGATGCGCGCTTCACCATGATGGTATCCGTATTTTCCATGTGGGTATTCCGAATCGGATTTGCCTATTTGTTTGTTGCCATATGGCACATGGGCGTTATGGGGATCTGGTATGCCATGTTTATCGACTGGGCATTCCGCCTGGTTCTATTTTCCTGGCGGTTTCATGGATTTACTGCGCGGGTGCGGCGGGTGTAACGGGCAGGCAGCAAGGTGCAATTCATCAGGTGTAATCGGCTGTGCAGGTTGCAGGAGTCAGGGAAATCTGTTAAAATGGAAAGCAGTTGGGCCGTATGAGACGGCCGGAGAGAAAGAGGATGTTGTGTATGAAACGAGAGTGTGGAATGCTGCTTCCGGTGGCGAGCCTTCCTTCCAGATATGGTATTGGTGCTTTTTCGAAAGAGGCATATCGGTTTGTGGATCAGTTAAAGGAGGCGGGACAGCAGTATTGGCAGATTCTTCCGCTGGGGCCGACGGGCTTTGGTGATTCTCCATATCAGTCATTTGGAGCGTTTGCGGGCAACCCTTATTTTATCGACCTGGAGCAGCTGATCGAGGAAGGGCTGCTGACCTGGGATGAATGCAATCAGGTGGATTTTGGTCAGGATCAGAGAGATATTGATTATGAAAAATTGTTTTATAACCGTTTCCCACTGCTGCGCAAAGCGTTTGAGCGCTGGAAAGAAACGGAACAAAAGCTGGGCCTGGATGAGACGGCCATGGAAGAACTGCTGTGTGCGGAGCTGGTTGAGGAGACGCAGGAATATTGTTTTTACATGGCGGTGAAAAATGCGTTTGACGGGAAAAGCTGGGATCAGTGGGATAAAGATATTCGCATGCGTGAGGCGAAGGCGGTAAGCCGTTACCGGGAGGAGTTGAAGGACGAGATTGAATTTTACGAATTTCAGCAGATGCAGTTTCAGCGGCAGTGGAAGAAGCTGAGGCAGTATGCCAATGAATGTGGCATCCGAATCATCGGAGATATCCCGATCTATGTGGCGTTTGATGGGGCAGACAGCTGGTCGCATCCGGAACTGTTCCAGTTTGATGAGGAATGCAAGCCGGTGGCGGTGGCGGGTTGTCCGCCGGACGGATTCTCTGCGACGGGGCAGCTCTGGGGCAACCCGCTGTACTGCTGGGAATATCATAAGGAGACCGGTTATACCTGGTGGATGAAGCGGATGGCTTACAGCTTTACTCTGTATGATGTGGTTCGCGTGGATCATTTCCGCGGATTTGATGAGTATTACGCGATTCCGGCAGAGGATAAGACTGCGGAGTTCGGACAGTGGGAAAAGGGCCCGGGCTATGCGTTGTTTGAGGCGATGAAGGAACGCTTTGGGACGCTGGACATCATTGCGGAGGATCTGGGATTTTTGACACCTACGGTGGTGGAGCTGGTGGAGAAGACCGGGTTCCCTGGGATGAAAGTGCTTGAGTTTGCGTTTGATCCGTCTGGAACCAGCCCGTATCTGCCGCACAAATATACGAGAAACTGTGTGGTCTACACGGGAACACACGACAATATGACCCTGCGCAGCTGGTATCAGCGGATGGATGACGGCAGCAGATGGTTTGCCAAATGCTATCTTGGCAATGAGCGCACGCCGCAGGAGGAGATTCACTGGGATTACATACGTCTTGCGCTGCAAAGTGTGGCAAAGCTGGCAATCATTCCGGTGCAGGATTATCTGGGCCTGGATGATTGGGCGCGGATCAACGAACCGTCCACGCTTGGCAAGAACTGGAGATGGCGCATGACATCCGGGGATCTGAATGCGGGGCTTCTGGCGCGGTGCCGGGATATGGCATGGCGGTATGGAAGAACGGGAGAGGAATTGTAGAAGAGCTGTAGAAGAAATGTAAAAAACCAGCGGAACCGTGATGGCTTCGCTGGTTTTGCTTTTGTGATGGATCGATATAAAAGGTTAATTGATGATGATCTCGGTGCCGCCCGAAGCGGTTGTGGCAGCCTGGGTGGTGTGCGGTGCGGTCGTGCCAGCCGCTGTAGACCCGCTGGTGGTACCGGAAGTTGTAGACCCGCTGGTTGTGCCAGAAGTCGTGCCGGTTGTGCCAGTCGTCGCGCCGGCCGCGGCATTTGTCTCTGCGGCATTCGTGGCTTCTGCATTCGCTGCCTCTGCGTTCTCGTCAGCGCCGCCTTCCAGATGCTCGGTGTCCCCCTCTTTGTAGGAGGTGAAGGTTCCCTGAACTTCATTGCCTGCGCGGTCCTGGGCGAAGACATGGAGGCCGGCAGGGTCCATCTCGTAGGAGAGGGTGTTGGAGGCGCGGTCCACGGTCATCGGTTCGATCCGCTGCTCCTGAGAATTCACTGCGTAAATCGAGTCAAAGTTGATTCCCGACTGGCTGTCGGATAACGTCAGGGTAGCGATGCCATCGAGGATATCCGTGCTTTCAAATGCCGGAGGATTGTCATCCAGCACATTGACATGCTCAAACTGGGCAGCCGGCATTCCGTTTAAGTTGACCACGGATGCTTCAACGGAACCATTTTTAAAGACGGTTGTCGTATAGGTGCGCTTCTTTCCTTTGGTCAGAGTCAGCTGTTCGCCGTCCATGACCATGCTGACGCTCTTGGTCGGAAACCAGGATTTGACGGTCATGGTTACCTCAGTGGAGAGATAATCCTTTGTGTCGGCCACAGCCAGTGTAATCTTTGGTTTTGTGGTCACACAGAAGAAGAGAATACTGTTAAAAACAAGAAACGGCAGGACATAAAACAGAAGAACATGCAGCCATTCGGACGGCTGTTTCTTTTGATAACGCCCGGTTTTCCGGTAACCGGATTTTTGATATTGTTCCATAGGATACTCCTTTTATCTTTGGGCATAAGCCTGATTGTCTGTCCATAAGCATACCAAAAAAGCAGACCTTTTACAAGTGAACATTTTCTTACGATGCCCCTTTTCAGAAAATGCGGTCTGTGGTATGATGAAGCTATGTCAATGTACCTGGATTGCGGACAGCTGGAACATGGAAGGGGAAAACGTATGATACAGGAAGCTGCGAAGTTTGCACAGAGGGCCCATGAGGGTGCTGTGCGGAAGGGGAGTCAGATCCCTTATATCTATCATCCGATGGAGGTGGCGTTGATTGCAGCGCAGATGACAAGGGATGAGGAAGTGATTGCAGCTGCGTATCTTCATGATGTGCTGGAGGATACCGGTACGACCCCGGAGGAGCTGGAGGCTGCTTTCGGCAGCCGTGTGACCGAACTGGTGAAGGCGGAGACTGAGGACAAGAGCCGAAGCTGGCAGGAGCGCAAGGGCAACACGATCCGGCACCTGCGTGAGGCTTCGCGTGAGGTGAAGATTCTGACCCTGGCGGACAAGCTGAGTAATATGCGCTGTACGGCCAGAGACTATATGGTGGTGGGCGATGAGATCTGGCAGCGTTTTCACGAGAAGCGGCGCGAATATCATCAATGGTATTTGGAAGGAATCCTGGATGCACTTTCTGATCTGAGTGAATATCCGGCTTATCAGGAACTGCTTAATTTATATGAATTTGTTTATGGGGCTTGATTATTCAGGCCCTTTTCGCTATAATGAAAGAACGTTCTGCCACTTCTTGGCAGGATTCTGAGAGACCGGTCAGTTCTTGACTGGTAATCCCAAGCAGATTCAAGTGATCACAAGACCGGGCGAGGTGCGCCCAAAAGAAAAGGAGCGTGGACTATGAAACAGGAACATGGCCGGCGGACCAGAGCGAAAGCAAAAGAACGCGCAAAGACATTGCAGACCGTATTTTGGGTGGGTTTAATCCTGGTGCAGATGATGGTAGTCAACTGTCTGCAGACCCGTGCGGAGACAGGGGAGAAGCTGGTGCAGCGCAAGGTGGAAAAGGAAGTGCGCTACGAGAACATGGAGGGCGCGGCGCAGCTTCCGGAAACCATCGATGTGGAGGTGCAGGAGAGCGGCCGGACGGTCACGGTCTGCTGCACGCGGCAGGAGAGCCGGATTTTGAGGGAACACTGGGAAGCTGATTTCCGATTCCCGGTAGTTTTTCACAGCTACGATGCGGATTATTACATGGTCGGAGAACGATTGATCGCACACCAGGACGAGCAGCCAAATCTGGCAGACTGTGAGGACGAACTTTTGAATCTGATTGGAGTAGCACCGGAGGAGTACCGGATTGAAACCATCGAATGGGCAGGGGAAGCATACCCGGATGCAGATGGAAATCTTTGTAGGGAAGCCTTGGCGAAGGGCAGCAGGCTTCTGCGTGACTATGAGGTGCGGTATGTCGGTGCGGTACAGCTTCCAGATCCGGGCGATGGTGCGGCACAGGAACTGGAAGAAGCCGTTGAGGAATCTGCGGAGGAATTGGCAGAGGAACCGGAGGAGATTACCGGGGCGGAGACAACACCTCCGGGTGTGGTGATCACGCTGCCGGAAGCGGAGCAGACGAACGAGGAGGCGCTTGATTTTTGGCAGAAACTCACCCGCACGCTGCTGGTCACGATCGGAATCGGGGCGCTGCTGTTTTTTGGCGGACTTCTGTTTCTTCTGATCCTCCGACTGGTCAAAACAACGCGTGTGTGCTATAATGAGCGAAAAAGGAAAAGAGAAGGAGAAGCATTTTATGTACACAGAAAACAAAGATGTAAAGGTAAACGATCTGGGCGGCGGAGTGACCCGCAAGATCCTGTCCTATAGTGAAAATCTGATGACCGTGGAGCTGCATTTTCAGAAGGGTGCGGTCGGCGCGAAGCATTCCCACCCGCATGAGCAGATCGGTTATATTGTGTCTGGAAGACTGATTTATCAGGAGGAAGGCTGCGCGGACAAGGAGCTGCAGACCGGAGATACCTACTATGTGAAGCCGGATGCGGTGCATGGCATTCAGGTGCTGGAGGATACGGTGCTTCTGGATATTTTCACACCGATGCGGAAAGATTTTGTAGAGTAGGCAGGATAGATGAAGGAGAGTTGTATGGAGTGGAAGACATTGCTGTGTCAGGACCGAATCCGGGAGGTTCCGGCAAAACGCGGGAACGGGACTGGGCGGAGTGACCTGCGGACGGAGTTTGAGAAGGATTATCACCGTATCATCGGAAGTGCTTCGTTTCGGCGGCTGCAGGACAAGACACAGGTGTTTCCGCTGGATCAGAGTGATTTCGTCCGGACGCGGCTGACGCATTCGCTGGAGGTGTCTTCCTTCTGCAAATCCCTCGGTCAGAATGTGTCGGCGAAGATCATGCAGCTTGAACTGGACCCGCAGTTTGGCGCGGAGCAGAAGGCCGCAGTGTGTGACATTCTGCAGTGCGCGGGGCTGATTCATGATATCGGCAATCCGCCGTTTGGCCATTTCGGGGAGACGGCGATTCAGGACTGGTTTAAGAAGCATCTGCCGGAACTGCATTTTCAGGGAAAACCGCTGACGGAGTATTTAAATGCGCAGATGCGGGAGGATTTCTATCATTTTGAGGGCAATACCCAGGCGCTGCGTCTGGCGACGAAGCTGCATTATCTGGTGGACGAGCACGGGATGAATCTGACCAAGGCCCTTCTGGGCACCATCATCAAATACCCGGTATCGTCGCTGGAGATCAACAAAGCCAGCGGTCGCATCCGGGAGAAGAAGATGGGGTATTTTTACGCGGATCGGGACAATTTTGCCGATATCCAGGCTTCCAACGGAACCTGCGGCAGCCGGCATCCGCTGGCCTTTCTTCTGGAGGCTGCGGATGATATTGCCTACCGTACGGCGGACATGGAGGACGCTCTGAAGAAGGGGTGTATCTCCTATCCGAAGCTGGTGGAGGAACTCAAGCGCCGCTGCGCGGATGCGCCGGAAGCGTGTACGCGGATCATCGGCTGGCTGGAGGCGCGCTATGAGAAGGCTCTTCTGATTCAGTATGAAAAACCGGAGACCTATGCGCTGCAGAACTGGATTGTATCGGTGCAGGGGCAGATGATTACCTGCGCGACCGACGGATTTATCGAACATTATGATGAGATTATGGCAGGCACCTGGGAGCAGGATCTCTTCAGCGGCACCTTTGGGGCACCGCTCATGAAAGCGCTTGGGGATATCGCGTATGAATATGCCTTCATTTCCAGGCCGATCCTGAAGCTGGAGATCGCCGCAGATGCCATCTTTGAATTTATTTTAAGCAGATTTGTGGATGCGGTTATCCCCTACGACACCGGGAAGAAGCTGACGGCAGTGCAGGAGAAATATGTGTCGCTGATTTCGGATAATTACAAACGCATCTACCGGATCTATGCGGAGGGGAAGGACGAGGCAGAGCGGCTGTATCTGCGGCTTTTGCTGGTGACGGATTTCATCAGCGGAATGACGGACAGCTACGCGAAGCGTCTGTACCAGGAACTGAGCGGAATCCTGTAGCGGCAGCCGGAGCAAAGAAAGTGAGGACACAAGACTATGATTTTGTTTATCGAATACCCAAAATGCAGCACCTGCCAGAAGGCCAAGAAGTGGCTGGAGGAGCATCAGGTGGAGTTCGAAGACCGCCATATCGTGGAGCAGAATCCGACGGAAGCGGAGCTGACGGAATGGGTGGCAAGGCCCGGTATGGAACTGAAACGTTTCTTTAATACAAGCGGATTGAAATACAAGGAGCTGGGTTTGAAGGACAAGCTCCCGACCATGAGTGACGCAGAGAAAATCGCACTTCTGGCGACGGACGGCATGCTGGTGAAGCGGCCGGTGATCGTGACGGAGAACCGGATCTTGACGGGATTTAAAGAGAAGGAATGGGAAGAGGTGCTGTTGTAATGGGACCATATGAATATGTGGTGGAGCAGATCGATGGCGATTATGCGCATCTGCGCCGCCTGGATGCACCGGGAGAACCGCTGAAGCTTGTGGCGCGGGCGCTGCTGCCGGATACGATCGAAGAGGGCTCGAAGCTGCACTATGAGATGTTTGAATATACGCTGATTGGGTGAGGGGAAGTTTGTGAAGGGCTCGCCGGCCCTGAAACAGTCCTGAAATAATTTGCGGCAAAGACCTCCGGTATTTTTACCATTTATAAAACCCCCAGCGATATGCCCTGATGGCTATATTACTGGGGGTATCTTTTTGCTATGCTTTTGTCATACTGCGCATGGCCGCTTTGCAGCAGTTTTAACGCGGATGGCTGTATTTAAGCAGAAAGCTAGTTGCTTTTCTGCTCAAGCAGGGCTTTGAGGCGGGCAATCTCAGCATCTTTGGCTTCGATGGCAGCATCTTTGGCTTCGATCACGGGAAGCAGTTCTGCTCGCGCTTTCTTTACTCCGGCACTATAGTTGGAATTTAGGTCGGATTCATTTCGGAGTCGGGCTTCGACGGCCAGCCTGACCTGTTCGTCTGCAGTTAATTCCTGGAATGTTACGCCGGCGGATTTCATATAATTGTTGTTCTCTACGATCATCTTGATATCCTCCCATGTTGTGGCGGCGAAGAGCTTGGCCCACTTGTAAAGTCCGTTGGGATTCTCTTTGTCGACTGCGTTTTCTATATGCTTTAATGATACCACAAGCAGTTTGAATTTGTCACTATATTCTTTTAGAGGCGAAAGCCTGTGAATGGCCCGTTTCCGTTGACATTTGCTGGCGGCGGTGTTAAACTTATCTCATTTAGTGCAAGGAGATGAAAACGATGTTAGACGGAAAGAAAGTATTATTCAGCGGAATGCAGGCAACCGGTAACCTGACACTTGGCAATTACCTGGGTGCACTGAAAAACTGGGTCAGCATTTCGGATGAATATGAGACCTTTTACAGTGTTGTGGATATGCATTCTATCACGGTTCGCCAGGACCCGGCAGAGCTGCGCAGACGCGCACGCACCCTGCTGACCCTTTATATTGCAGCCGGACTGGACCCGGAGAAGAACTGCATTTATTATCAGTCTCATGTATCCGGACATGCAGAGCTGTCCTGGATCTTGAGCTGCTATACCTATATGGGCGAGCTGAGCCGTATGACGCAGTTCAAGGACAAGTCTGCGAAACACGCGGACAATATCAACGCCGGACTGTTCACGTATCCGGTACTGATGGCAGCGGATATTCTGCTGTATCAGTCCGACGTGGTTCCGGTCGGGATCGACCAGATGCAGCATCTGGAGCTGACCCGCGATATTGCACAGCGATTCAACTCCATCTATGGAGACGTGTTCACCATCCCGGAGGCTTACATCGGCAAGGTGGGAGCGAAGATCATGAGCTTGCAGGACCCCGCGAAGAAGATGTCCAAGTCAGATGAGAACCCGAACGGCAGTATCTATCTGATGGACGATCCGGATACGATCATTCGCAAGTTCAAACGTGCGGTGACGGATTCCGAGGCCCATGTGCATTATTGTGATGAGCAGCCGGGCATCAAGAACCTGATTGATATCTACTGCGCATGTACCGGCAAGACTCCGGCAGATGCGGAAGCGGAGTTTGAGGGCAAGGGCTATGGAGACTTTAAACTGGCAGTCGGCGAGTCTGTCGTGAGCGTATTGAGGCCGCTGCAGGAGCGTTTTGCAGATCTGAGCAAGAACAAGGATTATCTGGACAGTATGATCAAGGCGAATGCGGAGAAGGCACAGTATTTTTCCAACAAGACGCTGCGCAAGGTGCAGAAGAAGATCGGATTCCCGGAGCGGGTCCGTTAAGAGATTAAGTCCGTTTATTAGTGTTTCGTGAAGAAGTCCGTCAGCAATCTGGCGGACTTCTTCTATTTTATAAAAAAGGTCGATTCTCTGAGGTGATCAGTCCTTCCGAAAGAGCACGGCTGTACTTCATTGTGTATAAAAGAGGCCTTTCGTTAAAGAAAGTGAGATTGCTGGTCAGGCTGGTTCGCCATACATATCCGTGCTGCCGAAGGAATGTATAGCGGTATTCATTATAAAATTCATCGTTGACAATGCCAATTTCATTTAACCTGTACAACAGATTCTTTCGGCTTATCCCATATTTCTCTTTTGCCATAGATAACTCATCGAAGGAGATACCTTTGCGGTTTTCACCAAAATCTTTGCAGATTGATGTGCGTGGAGCAAGAATTGAGCGGGCAAAGTGCTGCAGGCGCAGATCTTCGCTGGACTCATCGGCCTGGATAAAAAAGCGTCCGGCTTCCTTTAAGAGATCATAACGAAAGTCATCGATAAATGCCTCTGGGCTAAAGAAGATAAAAGGACAGAGACTGGAACGCTCGTATCCACTCAGCATCTTGACTCCGAAACGGATGGGAAGCGAGAATAGATAGATTCCCTGGGATTCCAGGAGTCCACAGACGGAAGAGATCGGGAGATTGCCCAGTTCCCAGAGCATACGTATTTCGTCAGCCATCTGCTCGATTTCTTCTGGTCTATCCGGACGGAAGTATCCAGGGGAAGGGATCTTCCATGAGTGCTGAAGGCCGAGCAATCGGTCAAGATTAAGATGGCGCTCCAGTTCCAACTGGACATAGGAGAGAATCTCCTGAATGCGCAGCAAAGCCAGATCGGGAGCAGCAAAAAGCTCCAGGGAAAAAGAATCCCAGTCGGGTTGGAGAAGGTATTCTGTAGATACCCCCAATTCTTTGGACAATGCGTCCAGCATGGCAGAATTTGGCGTTGATTTACCATTCTCATAGTTAGAAAGTGCTGCGCGTGTGATCTGCTGCGCGTCTTTTGATAAGTTGTCTGCAAGCTGCTGCAGGGAGAGCTGGTTGGCTTGTCTAAGCAGTTTGATTCTGTTGGAAATCATCAGATGAAAGCTCCTTCCTTTGTGATAATCCATATTTTCTATTTTATCATATAAAAACCCAGATACAAGTCTTTTCGTCTGCGTCAGAAACTGTGACCCAATACCTGATTTTATACTATTGTAAACATAAAATAATGAAATGTAAATAATTAAAATCGAAAAAACACAGAAATGAGATTAAAACGGGGAATAATAACTAACTAAAAGCGGATAAAAGTGAAAGAACAAGTAAAAATGCACAGATTATTTTAAAATGCTATTGACAAAATAAAATAAAATGTTAAAATAGCAGTAACATACAGTGATACACTAAATGAAAGGGAGCAAGAATGGAAGATAATAAGAACGCATGGTGGAGTCGCCAGATTGTTGCTGCAGATATATATGACTGCTTTTCTTTAAAAGCGGCCAGTAAGACAGGATATGAGGCAGTGTACTTGTCGGCAGATGCGGTTGCTGAATGTGTCTGCGGTCTGCCGGATACAGAGCAGATGAGCGCAGAGGAATTACTCTGGGCGGCGAAGCGGGTTTTTGCTTTTTCAGAGGTTCCGGTTATTGCAGACATCAGGATCGGACTTGGAAATTCGACGGAATCAGCAGCTCGCCTTGCCGGAAGAATGGCAAAGGCGGGGGCGAAAGCGGTGTGGATAAATGATGTTCTGTCTGATAAGGAAGAACGCATGATCAAATCAGAGGAATGGAAGCGCAGAGTTTGGAAGGTTCACGAGGCGATTGCAATGTATCCCTGTATCCTGATCTGCACAACCGGAACAAGAACACAGGGAATGGAACATGCTATGGAACGTTGCAGCCAGGCAGCTTCTTGCGGGGCGGATATCGTTGGAATTGAGGGCATGGATTTGGCGGAAGAAGCCAGGCGGCTTTCCGAAGCTGTCAAAGCTCCTAAGGTATGGACTGAATGGAATGCAGATCATGTGACAGTACAAGAATTGGAAGATCTCGGCTTTTCTCTGGTGATGGATTGCCATTCCGTGAAAGGAGCACTGGAAGGAATGCAGCTTTTTGGAGAACGGACGATGGCAGATGGCAATACGGTTTACCACGATGAACATGATTACGATGGGATGCTTCCAACACGCAGCTATTATGACCTGTTCGAATTTTATAAAGAATGGATCCCTTTGGAACGTGGGTTTATGGAGACGGCGGGCAAAGTGGTGAAGGGATGAGGAGTTGATAAAGATGAAGACGATGATATTAAAAGATATGCTTGCCAAAGAGCAGCTTCTGGTTCCATGTATTTATGACTGCGCCTCGGCAAAGATGGCAGAAAACACAGGATATCAAGCGGTGATGCTGAGTGGGGCCTCCATATCCTATGCAATGGACGGGCTTCCGGATATGGCGATGGCAACCATCGATGAACTGGTTTTTGCCGCGGAGCATATTACCAATTGTGTCAAGATTCCGCTGCTGATCGATGGAGACGATGGTTATGGTGAGAGCCCGGCCGTGGTATACCGCAATGTGAAACGTTTGATCCAGGCGGGGTCTCAGGCGATTACAATCGAAGATTCTACTGGAGTTCGGGGGTTTGAGAGAAGAATTGCAGCCAAGAATACTCCCGGTGCAGATCCTTTTAAAGATAGTCTTGTTTCAAAAGAAGTATGGCTGGCAAAGATCAGGGCAGGAGCCGAGGCCTGCGAAGGTACGGACTGCATGATTATAGCGAGAACCAATTGCTATCCAGTCCTTGGACTCGATGAGGCCATCGATCGGTGCGCAAAAGCCAGGGAGATGGGAGCACAGATGACATTGATCTGCAGCGGGGGTCTAAAGCATGTCGAGGATGCCCGTATTGCGGCGGAACGCGACAAGGGATGGAAGGTGTGGCCTGATATTGTTTCTGAGAATGGCGTGCCCAATATTACATTGGAAGAAGTTGAACCCTATGGATTTAATATGGTAACCTGCCATGTGTTTGAAAAGGGTGCGATTTATGGGATGATGAGGCGCGGCAAACATAACCGGGAGGAGGCTCATAAAGGGAAATGCGAAAAAGAATAGATGGACATGCTCATATTAAGCCATGCAGTCTGCTTGATAAATGGGATGAAAAATTTGGCATCACCTTAAAGAAATTCGGAAAATGGGAGACACTTGACGGTGAATTTGCACGTTTTGCAATGCCGGAGTATATGGAAACTTCGTCATTTTCAGCGAATGCGCTGATTCAGGTGTTGGATCGGAACGCCGTGGAGCGGGTTATGGTGATGCAGTCGGTCTGCTTAAGCTGTAATGAAGATATGGCTCTGGCAGTGCGGGAATATCCTGGCAGGATCAGAGCGGCGATGATTGTGGTACCGGAGGATGAGAGCTGTCTGGATGAAATCCAGTATTGGGCCGGACGTGGCTTGACCGGAATTAAATTTGAGATGAATCCAAGATATGGACTTCCTTATCTGAAACCGGATTTTCGTTTTAACTCACCATTGGCTCACAAGATCTGTGCAAAAGCCGCAGAATGTGGCTTGACGATCATTATTGATCCCAGCCGAGTTGGCAGTGCAGGATATCAGGTCGAAGCGCTGGAGGAACTGTTTAAGGATCACAGGGATGTGAAGTTCGTGGTTTGCCACGCAGGGTTTCCACTTTATGGAATCAAGGAAAACCCAGATCAGTACAGGCGCTGGCGGCAAATGATAAGACTGGGTGGTGGTGAGAATGTATGGTTTGATCTGGCAGCGATTCCGGATCTGTTCTGCGAAGAGGGCTATCCATTTTGTTCGTCTTTTGAACTTTTGAAGGAACTTAAGGATGTGGCAGGAGCCGGGTCAATCATTTGGGGAACAGACGTACCGGGGACCTACAGCAATGCAACCTACCGTCAGATGATCGATATGTATGAGAACAGTCAGCTGTTTGATGACCGGGAATTGGATGATATTTTCTATAACAATGCCAGCAAGGTTTATTTTGGAGATGGCAGATTCAAGGGTTAGAAGCGGGAGGCTAATATGGCAGAAGACAATATCTTGGAATTCAGGAATATTTTAAAGGTGTTTCCAGGAGTGGTGGCGCTGAAGGACATTACCTTCAGCATAAAACGAGGATGCGTGCATGTCATTATGGGGGAGAATGGTGCGGGAAAGTCTACCTTGATGAAAATCATCAGCGGGGCGCATGAACCAGATGGCGGAGAGCTGCTGCTGGATGGAAAAAAGGTGAGCTTCAAAACCCCGCAGGAAGCAAGGGAAAATCATATTGCTATGATTTATCAGGAACTCCAATATGTACCTATGTTTAGCGTCCAGGAATTTCTTATGATGGGACGTGAGCCGGAGTGCAGGGTCAAGGGGTTCATCGACTGGAAGAGCCTGAGGGCGCAGGCACAGAAAATCCTCGATTTGGGTAGTCTTCATTACGATTTGGACAAAAAGCTTGGTGAGC
Source organism: Lachnospiraceae bacterium (assembly GCA_028693165.1). GTDB lineage: Bacteria > Bacillota > Clostridia > Lachnospirales > Lachnospiraceae > Brotaphodocola. The sequence goes on from JAQUVX010000004.1 coordinate 158,094, forward strand.
TATCGGTTTCAGATATTCAGCTCCTTGAGATTACCAGAGCTATTTCTTTTGATGCGCGAATCATCATCATGGATGAACCGACATCTGCTTTGACACAGAGCGAGGTAGACAGGCTATTTGAAAATATCAGAAAACTGAAAGCGCAGGGAATTACCATCTTGTATATTTCCCACAAGATGGATGAGATTTTTAAGATTGGCGATTATATCACGGTTATGCGTGACGGAACCTATATTGACACCAGAAAAACAGAAGAGTACACAATGGAAAGTCTGATACGCCAGATGGTCGGACGGGAGATTTCGGATGTTTATCCCAAGGAACAGATTGAAATTGGAAAAACAGTGTTTGAGGTAAAACATTATTCTACCTGGTATACCGGAGTCCACGATATCAATTTCCATGTACGAGAACGTGAGATTCTGGGAATTGCAGGACTTATGGGAGCTGGAAGAACGGAACTGGTATCGGCGCTGTTTGGTCTGGATCGGGGAGAAGGAACCGTGATCATGGACGGCAGGGAGATCAAAGTCAAGAACGTAAGAGGTGCGTTAAAGCACGGATTGATGATGGCAACAGAAGATAGGAGACGGATGGGAATTGTCGGCTGCAGAAGTATTCTGGAGAATATATCGCTGCCAAATCTATCGCGAATCAGTTATTTTGGATTTCTTGATAAGAGGAAAGAGCAGAAAGCGGTATCCGAAATGTTTCAAAAACTGAAGATCAAAGCGCCAAACATGAACGTTGCAGTATCGACTCTAAGCGGAGGAAACCAGCAAAAGGTGGTTTTGAGTAAGTGGCTTTTGTCAAAGCCCAGGGTACTGATCCTGGATGATCCGACCAGAGGAATTGACGTGTCTGCCAAATATGAGATCTATCGTCTGATGATGGAGATGGCTAAATCCGGCATTTCTATTATCATGATATCTTCGGAGCTGCCGGAATTAATCGGAATGTGTGACAGAGTTTATACCATGTACGAGGGCAGATTCACAGGAGAGATCAGCAGGCAGGAATTTACACAGGAGAGAATCATGGAGCATATGACAGGAGGGGAAAATAATGAGTCAAAATAAATCCAGTGGAAAAACAGTGAACTGGTCAGCGATATTAAATAAATATGCGATTCATATTGTACTGATTGTGCTTTTTGTTGTTGGTACGTTGGCATCAGATAACTTTCTGACCTTGAAGAACATAACGAATATATTGCGTCAGGTCAGCGTGCAGTGTGTTCTTGCGTTTGGAATGACACTGCTCATTATCGGCGGCATGATTGACCTTTCTATGGGTGCGGTAGCTGCTCTGTCAGGATTTGTGGCCTGTGGCGTATATGTATCTACGAATCAGCTGATACCAGCTCTTTTGGCAGCGATCATTGTTTCTATGATGTGCGGCCTTGTAAATGGTGTCACAGTAACCTATTTTAAACTTCCGCCCTTTATCGCTACTATGGGTATGGATCTGGTGGCGAGAGGAATTGTGTATATATACAGCGGCGGCAATCCGATTTATCAGATTGGAAGTTTTAATAAACTTTCGACAGGGTATCTGTTTGGCATTGTCCCCTTTCCGACGGTTGTGATGCTGCTTATATTCCTGATCACGTTAGTGCTGCTGAGAAAAACCAAGATAGGGCGCCAGATATATGCGGTGGGCGGCAATGAAGAAGCAGCGAGGGCTTCCGGGATCAGCGTAGAGAAAACCAAGATAAAAACATATCTGATCAGTTCCTGTTTTGTGGCAATTGCCGGCTGCCTGCTGATGGCAAGATTAAACAGTGCTATGCCGGATGCAGCCAATGGCTATCACGCGGATGCAGTGGCAGCGGCTGTCATCGGAGGAACTGCTTTCAGCGGTGGCATCGGAACGGCTTCGGGGACGTTAATCGGTGGTTTGATTGTTGGAATCCTGGGCAATATTCTGGATTTGGTTGGTGTGCAAAGCTACATACAGCAGGTGATAAGGGGATCAATCATCATTGCAGCCGTAGCATGGGATATCAGTAGCAAAAACAGAAAAGTGAGGGTGGCTCACCGGTAAGAATGACCGGCTGATTATAAACAAGAAAATAAGGAGAAAATGGGATGAAGAAAAAAATGTTAGGGTTTATGGCGATGGTTATGGCAGGTGTTATGCTGATGACGGGATGCGCAGGAACGAAGGAGGCAGCTTCCGGCGCAGCGGTGGAAAGTCAGAAGGAAACGGTGGCAGCGGAAGGCAAAGAAAAAAGCCCAGAGGGCAAGACCTATAAGGTGGCAGCAATTGTAAAGAGTCAGTCAGAGGTATGGGCGGCGTGGCTGTCAAAATCACTTCAGAACCGGGCCAAGGATTTTCCGGATATGGAAATCACCTTGTTTGACGCACAGAATGACCAGACTAAGACGGTACAGTATATCGAGATGGCAGTGACACAGAAATTTGATCTGATTATTGTACAGAAGGTTGCAGCTTCGGATACCAATGAACTGTTCCAGTCCGTTGTAAATGATGATGGAATCCCGATTATCGCAGTGAATATTCCTGTTGATGACGGTGTGACCTACAATATCCCGGCACCTAACTATGATCTGGGCTATACCATGGGAGAGGTTGCGGCTAAAAATCTCCCGGAGAATGCTAACATACTGATCATGCGTGGAAAGGTAGTGGACGTAGAGCAGCAGAGATACAACGGACTGAAAGCAGCACTTTTAGATAAACGTCCTGACATTACCGTGCTGGATGAGAAAGTGGCAAACTATTCCAGAGATGAAGGCATGAAATTGATGGAAAACTGGCTGCAGGTATATCCTGATTTTGACGGGCTGATTGCACTGTCTGATTCTATGGCGATCGGCGGTGTAGAAGCCTGCAAGGCAGTTCAGAATTTCAATTTTGATGAGGTGCAGATTTATGGTGTAGATGGGTTGGCAGACAGCTGTCTGGCGATTAAAGACGGGAAGATGACGGCAACGGTTCTTCAGGATGCAGATCTTATGGCGAAGGAAGCAATTGAACTGGGGCATAAGATTTTGACTGGAGAGGTGACGGAGCGTCAGGACATTATGATCAAAACCGAAGTAATTGACAAGAGTAACGTGGACAGCTATATCGCAAAACATAAAGAGAATGGAATTCTTGAATAGGAAAGAGGAACTTTTAAATGAACAGTGAGAATCTGATTTTAGTTGAAATCAAAGATCATGTAATGACAATAACCATTAACCGCCCTGAGGATAAGAATAGAATTGACCGGTATACGTGTGATGAAATTTCGAAAGCATTGGGGACGGTAAATCAAAATCCGGATATTAATGTTGTGGTCATTACGGGAAATCATGATTATTTTTGTACCGGTGGTCGTGTGGATGCGACTGCCGGACAGGATGAGCAGGATAAGTACATAAAAGCTGTAGCAGATATGCAGAAAGCGCTGAGAGGAGTAGCAGTTCCATTGATTGCAGCTGTCGAGGGTGACTGCACGGCAGGCGGACATAACATCGTGATCCAGTCGGATATCGCAATCGGGAGAAAAGGTACTATCTATGGATTCCCAGAGGTAAAACGGGGTGGTTTCCCTATGTTTTCCATGTTGAATGTAATTGACACGATTCCAAAGAAAAAACTGTTGTATGCATGCTATACCGGGGAGACCTACACGGCGGAGGATGCAGTTGAGTATGGGGTTTTGACTTACGCGGTAGAAGAGGAGGAGTTTTGGCCAACGGTTTTGGAGGTGGTCGATCAGATCAAGACCAAGCCGAGAGATCTGATTTCTATCGGGCGCAGCGCTTACTATGCAATGAATTCAATGGATGATGAGGAACGCAACCGGTATGCGAAAGGGGCACTGGTGGATGTTTTAGAGGCCCAATCCAGATACCAGAAGGAAGCAGACTGACGACGAAACTCAAATTGTAGAAAGTGGTGATTTTATGATACGTCGCAATGACGAGATTAATAAGATACGAAAACCAAGCCCGTTTCAGGGATTGGGGGAAATTACGGTAAGAGAGTTGTTAAATGGGCCGGAGGAGATGTATCATCAGGGCCGTGTATTTGCCCACACGACGGTTTACCCGGGTTCAGCCATTGGCTATCACATTCATGACAGGGAATCGGAAACGTATTATATTTTGAGTGGCAAGGCAAAATATAACGATAATGGCAGCGAAGTTATCTTGCATCCGGGAGATGTCGCGTTTACAGGGACGGGAGAAGGACACGGAATTGAAGCGATGGGGGAAGAACCGGTAGAGATGATTGCATTGATTTTATATCTGGATTAAGTCCGTTTATTAGTGTTTCGTGAAGAAGGGGCGGACCGCGCAGAGCGGTTTGCCCCTTCTTCGTGCCCCTTACATCCTAAACCCGATGAAGCAGCCAGTTAACAGCATCCTGAATAACTTCATCCTTACAGTATTCATTGAAGATCTCGTGGAAAAGTCCGCCGTAGATCTTCATCTCGCGGTCTTTGGAAGGTGCAGCAGCGAAGAATTCGTAGGTGTCCTGCACGGATACCAGACCGTCCTTCTCACCGTGCATCATCAGCACCGGGTAATGGAAGTCCCTGACTGCATCGGCAAACCAGTCAATGCCGCCGCAGATGGCATAGCAGAGACCGGCGGAGAAGGTCTTGCGGTTGTAGGGATCTTTGCCATACCAGTCAACGACCTCTGCGACGGAGCACACGCCTGCGCCCAGTTCATTTGGAAGCTGCTGGTGCGGATCTAAATCCTTGGGTACGCTGGTGATCAGCTTTCCGAGATCTCTGGTCAGCGCGCCGCTGGTGATGATGCCGCGGAGCCTGCGGCCGGGATATTTCGCGCCATAGAGCGATACGGCAAAGCCGCCCATGCTGTGTCCCAGCAGGAATACCGGAAGTTCAGGATTCTCTGCAATCGCCATCTGTACCACCTGATCCACATCGTCCAGCATCTCATGAAAATCCGCATAATAGGCGCACTCCCCTTCTGAGCGCCCATGTCCCCGGTGGTCGAACCGGTACGTGCCAATTCCTGCTTTATGAAACTGTTCTGCCAGGTAATCATACCGCCCCTGGTGCTCGCACAGGCCATGTACGACAACACATACGGCCTTCGCATCCGCAGCCACCTCTTTGTTCAGATACAACTTTGTGCCGTCAAACGAAGAAAACATGGTTGATTCCATAAGCCTTTCCTCCAATCATTATATTGATGATTCTATTATATATCATAATCTGTCAATGCACAAATATGGAAATGCGAAGTGGTTCGTTAATCGCTTGTTAATGTTTTGTGAAGAAGTCCGTCAGGCGGTTGACGAACTTCCTTTTTTAGGATATATTGAGAATACGAAAGCATCAAAAGGGAGTAATCAGAAATACACGGTCAACATACGCGGCTGCGCAAGCGGCCTGGTCGTGTATACCGCCTGAATCCGAGGCTGCGCAGAACATACAGAGGCGCGGTTCGGAGCACGGGATATTGGGTGATGAGACTTTTCATGCATGAAATTTATTTTCATGCATGAAAGGTCTTTTTTATTATATATCTTAGAAGAGAGAGGGAGAGCAGATGAAAACATGGTATCAGAGTTCATCGGAAGAGGTTGTGCGCGGCACTGGAAGTTCCAGAGCCGGATTGACAGAGGCAGAAGTAGAAAAGCGGCTCGGGGAATATGGGGATAATACCTTGCAGGAGAGCGGCAGGAAGAAAGCATGGCAGGTGTTCCTGGAGCAGTTTCAGGATCTTTTAGTCGTCATACTGATCGTGGCGGCTGTGATTTCCATGCTGTCTGATAATGTGGAGAGTACGATCGTCATTTTTGCGGTAATCATTATGAATGCAATTTTGGGCACGGTGCAGCATGAGAAGGCAGAGAAGTCTCTGGACAGCTTAAAACAGCTGTCGGCCCCGGTTGCGCGGCTGATCCGGGATGGAAAGCAGCTGGAAGTTCCGTCTGCGCAGATCGTTCCCGGAGATGTGGTTATGCTGGAGGCGGGAGATGTGGCAGCGGCGGACGGGAGAGTGCTGGAGAGCTACCATCTTCAGATCAATGAGAGCTCGCTGACCGGAGAATCCGAGAGTGTGGAGAAACAGGTCGATGCATTGACGGGTACAGAAGAAATCCCGTTGGCGGAGCAGACCAATATGGTGTTTTCCGGTTCGCTGGTCACAGGCGGACGCGGCCTGATGGTCGTCACTGCGACCGGTATGGAGACGGAGATCGGAAAAATTGCCTCACTGATGAATGCCACCGGAACGAAGAAGACGCCGCTGCAGATCAGCCTGGATCAGTTCAGCGGCAAGCTGGCGGCTGTGATTATGGTCATCTGTGCGATGGTCTTTGCCCTCAGTTTGTATCGGCGGATGCCGGTGCTGGATTCGCTGATGTTTGCGGTTGCTCTGGCGGTGGCGGCAATTCCGGAGGCTCTGGGCTCTATCGTGACGATCGTGCAGGCCATGGGAACGCAGCGCATGGCAAAGGAACATGCGATCATCAAGGATTTGAAAGCGGTAGAAAGTCTGGGCTGTGTGTCGGTCATCTGCTCGGATAAGACAGGAACTCTGACCCAGAACCGCATGACGGTTCAGGCGGTATTTGTGGACGGAGCAGAATTGATGCCGGCGCAGCTTAATCCGTATCATCAGGTTCACCGCTATCTGCTGTACGATGCAGTTTTGAATAATGATGCATCAGGACTCATGGGCGATCCGACGGAGCAGGCGCTTTTGGCACTGGGAGAACAGGCGGGAATCCACATCGAGGAGGAGCAGCAGCGGATGCCGAGACTGGGCGAAATCCCGTTCGATTCGGATCGAAAGCTGATGAGTACGATACATCAGGTGGACGGCAGTTTTCTGCTGTTTACCAAGGGTGCCATGGATGTGCTGCTGGAACGGTCCAGCCATATTTTGACGGAAGACGGGTTAAAACCCCTGACAGGGGCCTGGAAGCAGCGGCTTCAGGAACAGAACCGTGCCTGGTCGGAGCAGGGCCTGCGGGTGCTGGCGATGGCTTATAAGGAACTGGATCAGCAGCCGGATATGAGGGCGTGTGGTCTGGAGATGGAACAGGATTACATGTTTCTGGGGATGACGGCCATGCAGGATCCGCCGCGGATCGAATCGAGACCGGCGGTTGCAAGCGCAAAGCGCGCAGGAATCCGGACGATTATGATTACCGGAGATCATCGGATCACCGCGGAGGCGATTGCGCGGAAGATCGGAATCTTCGAGGAAGGCGATATGGCTGTGACCGGTCTGGAGCTGGATCATATGAGTGAAGACCAGCTGCAGCAGAATCTTGAGACGATCTCGGTCTATGCGCGCGTTTCGCCGGAGCATAAGATCCGGATCGTGGATGCCTGGCAGTCGCGCGGCAACATCGTGGCGATGACCGGGGATGGGGTCAATGATGCCCCGGCACTGAAGAAGGCGGATATCGGCGTTGCCATGGGCATTACCGGAACAGAGGTGTCAAAGGATGCGGCAGCGATGATTTTGACGGATGATAATTTTGCCACCATCATCAAGGCGGTGTCCAATGGACGAAATGTGTACCGCAATATTCGTCATGCGATTCAGTTTCTGCTCTCCGGCAATATGGCGGGAATTTTCAGTGTCCTGTATACTTCGCTGCTGGCGCTGCCGATGCCGTTTGCGCCGGTGCATCTGCTCTTTATCAACCTGCTGACGGATTCGCTTCCGGCCATTGCCATCGGCATGGAGCCGCAGGAGGAAGGACTGCTCGAGCAGCCGCCGAGAGACCCGAAGGAAGGCATTTTGACGGGGCCATTTCTGGGACGCATCATGGTGCAGGGAGGGCTGATCGCGATCGCGACGATGCTGGCTTATCATGCGGGGCTTGCGACCGGAGGAGCCGGAACCGCTAGTACCATGGCATTCGCGGCACTGACGCTGGCGCGGCTGTTCCATGGATTTAACTGCAGAAGCGACCATTCGATCATGCGTATCGGTTTTGGCAGCAACCTCTGGAGTGTGATGGCGTTTGAGGCCGGGGTCGTGCTTTTGGCGGCGGTATTGTTCCTGCCGGGACTTCAGGTGCTCTTTGCGGTAGCGGATTTGAGCCTGCAGCAGGTTCTTACGGTGGTGGCACTGGCGTTTTTGCCAACCGTGGTAATTCAGATTTTCAAAACGATCAAAGAGGCACTTGGATAAAGAACTCCGGGGCACAAACCGGGTAAAAGGGATTGCAACCACCGAATTTATGCGGTATACTTTCATAAGAGATGAGGCGTCCGACAGGCCGCCGCAAACAGGAGGCAATTATGAAATTAGTGACATATCAGGTGGAGCAAAAAGTTCGTGTGGGCGTCCTGAGCGCAGATGATGCGTGGGTATTTCCGATCGAGTCGATCGGGCCGGAATATGAGACGATGCTGGATGCAGTCAAGCAGATGAGCGAATCGGAGATTCAGCTTCTGGAGTACAGCGCGGGACAGGAGCCTTATTCGATCCGCGGTGCGGCCCGCATGGAGGAAGTGAAGCTGCTGGCGCCGATTCCGGTGCCGGAGCAGGATGTGATCTGTCTGGGAGTCAATTATATGGATCATGCGGCGGAATCTGCCCGCTTTAAGAAAGAAGAGTTCCACGGCGAGCGCCCCTATGCAGTGTATTTTTCCAAACGAGTCAACGAGGCAGTGGCGGACGGCGCAGTGATTCCGTCCCACGCGGAGCTGGTGGACAGTCTGGACTACGAGGCAGAGCTGGCAGTCATCATCGGGAAGGACGCGAAGAATGTGGCGCCGGACCAGGTGAAGGATTATATTTTCGGCTACACAATCATGAATGATGTGAGTGCGCGCAATGTGCAGACACGTCATAAGCAGTGGTATTTTGGCAAGAGTCTGGATGGCTTCGCGCCGATGGGGCCGTGCATTCTGACGGTGGATTCCATCGCGTATCCGCCATGTCTGACGGTGCAGTCCTATGTCAACGGGGAGCTGCGTCAGGACAGCAGCACGGAGCATCTGATCTTTGATCTCGATCATGTGGTCAGCGAATTGTCCCAGGGCATGACGCTGAAAGCAGGAACCATCATTTCCACCGGAACACCGGCCGGCGTCGGTCTGGGGTTTGATCCGCCGAAGTTTTTAAAGAGCGGCGACGTGGTGGTCTGTGCGGTAGAAGGAATCGGAACACTGACAAACACAGTAGAATAGAAAACAGCAAAAAAGAAAAGGCATCGGTCCTGTACGCGTGGTACACGGCCGATGCCTTTTACAAACGATTCAGAAGATTCAAACTTAGTAGTTCTCAGCTTTTCTCTCAAAGTAAGCCTTCGGATGCGCACATACCGGGCAAACTTCCGGAGCATCTGCGCCCTCGTGGATGTAACCGCAGTTGCGGCATTTCCAGCCCAGAGGAGCATCGCCCTTGAAGGTGCCGTCTTTCTTTAAGTTATCCAACAGCTGCAGATAACGTTTCTCATGAGCCGCCTCAACCTTGGCAACCAAACGGAATTTTGCAGCCAGCTCCTTAAAGCCTTCTGCCTCAGCTTCGTTTGCCATGCGAACATACATATCAGTCCACTCTGCATTCTCACCGGCAGCAGCGTCGGTCAGGTTCTCTTCTACAGAGCCGATGCCGTGGATCTCTTTGAACCACATCTTTGCGTGCTCTTTCTCCTGATCGGCAGTCTCCAGATAGAGTGCAGCCATCTGCTCATAGCCAGCCTTCTTGGCTGCGGATGCGTAATAGGTATACTTGTTGCGGGCCTGGGATTCGCCGGCAAATGCCTCCCAAAGGTTTTTCTCGGTTTGTGTTCCTGCGTACTTAGACATGTGAATATCCTCCTTTAATGATAAATAATACATCAGTTCCTTCATTATAGCACAAGTTATCAAAAGATGAAACATGATATTGTGAATAAATTAGAAATTAATAATAGTAACTTTTACTGATATTAATATACCATAGCAGGTAAGATCTGTCAACAAAATCTTATGTAAAAATATTATAAAACGTGGTAATGCGGGATAATGTCCTCGTAGCTGCCGTCCTTCATCAAAAATCCCTTCGGAATGATGCCGAGCGGAACGAAACCGAGCTTTTGATAGAGCGCAAGTGCCGCGGTGTTGGATCTGACGACGGCGTTGAACTGCAGGATGCCAAAGCCGATTTCTTCTGCCTTGGCAAGGCAGTGTTTCACCAGATGTTCGCCGACATGCTGTCCGCGGATGTCCTTTTTCACGGCGTAGCTCGCGTTGCAGATATGGCCGCAGCGCCCCACGTTGTTGGGATGGAGGATATAGAGGCCGATGATGGCACCGGTTTCTTCTTCGCAGGCAATGCCGGTGAAGGACTGGCTCTCAAAAAACTCCAGCCCGGTCTGCCCGGTCAGGTAATCAAGCTGCGGAAACGCAACCCCGTCCTCGACAACCTGATTCCAGATCGCGATGGCCTGTGCAGTATCCTCTTTTTTAAATGGTCTGATTTGAATGTTCATGATCTTTGCTATGCTTCCTTTCGGCTCAATGTGAAATGATGATGCATGGAATTCTTCAAAAAATCAGTATAACAAATTCTGAACGGTTTTGAAAGAGGCAATTGGAACGACTGGCCGAATTAATTGGCCGAACAGGGGTGGTCAGAGAATCGAAATGATCTTCAGCACCTTTTCCTTTTTTTCACTGTCACAGCCTTTTATAGCGCGAAGGATCTCATTATCCAGGGCGAGGGAGGCATTTTCGTATTGATTGGATAACAGATAATCGATGCTGGTGTTGAGGGCGTTTGCGATGGCAAGCAGTGTGATGAGGGAGACTTTGGTGTGGCAGTTTTCGACATTACTGATATGACTCACGTTGCATCCGACGGCCTGCGCGAGATTATCTTGGGTCATTTTTTTGCTGATACGAAGACTTTTTATGCGAAATCCGAGCTTTTCATAATCGATGGTTGGCTGCAATTAGGACACCTCACTTTACCTGTGAAAATATATTTATGGTCTAATTGTAATGTTTAAGCGTCTGTGATAGAATAATCCATATAAGTAAAAAGTATTTACATGGACAAGCGAGGTGGACTATGAAATATAAGTTGGTGAAGGTGCTGCAGCAGGGTAAGGCTGTGAATCTGTGCCTGTATCAGGAGCCGAGCGGGAGAGAAGTTAAGGGACTGAGTGCCGCGGACGGGAATTCTCCGATTTTGATTGGGGAGGATGCGTACGTGGAGCGGATGTTTCTGGAGGTTAATGGGGAGTGAATGAGAAGAAGCATGATAAATAAAAAAGTGGCCCGTCAGAACGTACATGTTCTGTCGGACCACTTTTTCTATGCTATCGTATGGCTTATAACTTAGCCAAAGTATCTCTTCAGCAGACCCTCGAATGCTTTGCCGTGTCTTGCCTCGTCTTTTGCCATCTCATGAACGGTGTCATGGATTGCATCCAGATCAGCAGCTTTTGCACGCTTAGCCAGGTCGAACTTACCAGCGGTAGCGCCGTTCTCAGCCTCAACACGCAGCTCAAGGTTCTTCTTGGTGCTGTTGGTTACGCACTCGCCGAGCAGCTCTGCGAATTTTGCTGCATGCTCTGCCTCTTCGTAAGCAGCTTTCTCATAGTACATACCGATCTCCGGAAGACCTTCTCTGTGAGCAACTCTTGCCATAGCCAGGTACATACCAACCTCGGAGCACTCGCCCTCGAAGTTTGCTCTCAAATCCATCATGATATCTTCGCTGGAACCCTGTGCAACGCCTACTACGTGCTCAGCAGCCCAGGTCTTCTCTTCACTCTGCTCGATAAACTTGGAAGCCGGAACCTTACATACTGGACAGAACTCCGGAGCAGCCTCACCTTCAAATACATAACCACATACAGAACAAACCCATTTTTTCATCGCTCAAATCTCCTTTTTCTTTAAATTATAGTTTTAGTTTTTTTAAATCAACCTTACATGTGAATGTTGTCAGCAACAAATTGATATTAGTAATTGTTACTGATATTAATTTAGCACAACTCTTCGTGAATGTCAACTGCTTTTTAAAACTTTTTCAAAAACTTTTTTAATGCGTCTGTGCCTTCTGGCAATCACCGCAGCTTCCATAGAAATAGATTGCATGGCTGTCCACGCGCCCGCCGGCGTGTGTCTGTGCCAGCTGGTTCAAATCACCGATCTGTTCCATCGGAAGATCCAGAACCCTGCCGCAGTCCTGACATACAAAATGGTAGTGGGGGCTGGTGTCGGCATCAAAATGATCTTTGCCATCCCCGCAGGTCAGCTTGCGAATCTCACCCAGTTCAACCAGCAGATTCAGATTCCGATAGACCGTACCCAGACTGATGTTCGGATACTCCTCGCGGATGGTGGAGTATAAAACGTCTGCAGTCGGATGGTCATGACGGCTCATCAGGCATGCTTTGATTGATTCCCTCTGACGGCTATACTTTAACGTCTTCATAATCAGCTCCTTCATCATGAATTAAGATAATAGTAATTGTTACTATATCCATAATAAAAGAAACCAGACGAAAAGTCAAGAAAAAATTAATCCAATCCTTCTCTAAATGGTTTCTTTTGCGATTTGAATAAATTCCCGGGTGGCCTGGGACATATAATGCCCCTTGTGATAGCCGATCGCCAGCACGCCGTGGGCTTTGGAGTAATCCAGAGAATAGAAATTCAGAGGGAGCTGTTCCTTGAATTTCTGCTGGATCGCCTCATGACCGGAAATGAACATCTTCGGATAGAAGGTAATGCCCATGCCCTTGAAGGCAAGCGCCAGCACGGTCTCGATATTCTCGGTCTCCAGGGCGATGTGTGGGGTGATCTGTGCTTCTTCAAACATCTCATCGGCGATGGTGCGCACACGGTTGCCGGGATTGATCAGCAGGAACGGGCATTCGCTGAGCAAAGAAAGATCCACATGCCGGGTCAGCTGTGCCTTGATCTCCTCGAGGCGTCCGGGGAATGCGCGCTCCAGCACTTCGTCCGACACGGCCAGAAGGATCTCCTCCTCACAGACCGGGACGGTCTCCACGTTCTCCACGCGGAAAGGAAGCATGTCAATGATCAGGTCCACATCGCCGTGGAGCAGATCGCCTGCAAGCTCGGAGGAATTGCCCTCCACGAGACGCAGATCAATGTTAGGGAAACGTTCTTTATAAACAGGAAGAATCTCAGGCAGAATCACGCGGCCGCGTGTGTGCGAGAGACCGATGGTCAGCTGGCCTACGGAGAAATCCTTGATGTCGGCAAGCTCCCGGTAGGTCTCGTCCCGCAGCTCCAGCATCTGGCGTGTCTTGGCTTTCAGCGCCTGTCCGGCGTAGGTCAGCGTCAGCGGCGTGGTGCGGTTGAAGAGGACAACATCAAATTCTTTCTCCATATTCGAGATGTGGTTGCTTAAGGACTGCTGGGAGATGAACAGGCGCTTGGCGGCCTTCGTGAAATTCAGTTCCTCTGCAGCGACCAGAAAATACTCCAGATTCAAAAAATTAATCATCGGTAGTGCCTCCCATATAAATCGGCTGTTTCAGCCATGGAATAAATGCAGCAGCTTTTTCGATCGAGGTGTTGACCACCAGCTCTTCCGGGAAATCAATTTCCTGCAAAAGTGCCTGAGCGCGGGTGTGATTGCCCACATCGACTTCACAGTGTGCGTCGCTGTTTAAGATGATGGAAACCTGATACTGCCTGCACAACTCCAGCATTTTTAAATAATTCTCATGGGCGTTTAGGCGGTTGGACTGCGGGTGAAGGGAGCTGTTGTTGACCTCCAAAAGGACGTGCTCCTCCTTCGCGGCACAGACCAGTGTCTCGTAGTCGATCGGAAAACGTCCGTCGTCCGGATGCCCGATGATCTGAATCGCCGGATTCCTGATCGCGCCGAGATAGGCGGCGGTGTTCTGTGCGACGGTGCCTTTGCTGTAGCAGGGCTCGTGGATGCTGGCGACCGCGTAGTCCAGGCCGCTTAGGTAGCGGGGACCGAGATCAATATTGCCCTCATGATCCAGAATGTTCAGCTCACAGCCCATCATCAGCCGGATGCCGAAGAGTTCGCGCGGGATCACCTTAAAATTAATGAAGTGAAAGGGATGACAGGCACCGGGAATCTTTGGTGCATGATCGGTAACACCGAGGAGCTTTACCCCTTTTTCGGAGGCGGAGCGGGCCATCTCATAAAGCGTGTTGTACGCATGTCCGCTGGCCGTGGTGTGTGTGTGCAAGTCTAAAATATCGTCCATATTAAGTACCCTAAAAAGTCCTTTCTGCGGAAAAATCTCCAAGTGCCCCAAGTATAGCACACTTTCTTATAGAAAACTATAGAAAAAAGCTTGGAAATGTGGTAAAGTCAACGTATCTGTCGGTAATATGCCCGGCAATCAGAAAACGGTAAGGAGAGTTAAAGATGAGCGAAGAAATGAAAGAAACTATGGATGATTTTGCCAGTGAGCTGGAGGCATCGTATAAGGAGTTTGACGAGCGCCGCAAAACCTATCAGGAGCCGGAAGGACCGAATGCAGAGAAGTGGGCAGAGCTTGCTCAGATGCTGGAGGAGAAGACGGTACTCAAGGTAAAGGTGAAAGAGGCGGTCAAGGGCGGCCTGGTAGCTTATGTAGATGAGCTTCAGGGCTTTATCCCGGCATCTCAGATTTCGACCCAGTATGTGGAGAAGCTGGAGGACTGGATTGGCAAATCACTGGAGGTACTTCCGATTACGGTAGATCCGGAGAAGCGCAAACTGGTGCTGTCCGGCAAAGCAGTGATGAAGGCGCAGGAGGATGCCGAGAAGGCACAGAAGCTGGCTGAGATCAAGGTTGGCGCTGTGGTGGAAGGTACCGTGGAGAGCCTGAAGGATTACGGTGCATTTGTGAAGCTGGAGAGCGGTCTGACCGGACTGCTGCATGTTTCCCAGATCAGCAACCAGAGAATCAAACATCCGAGCGTTGTCCTGAAAGAGGGACAGAAGGTGACTGCGAAGATCATTGCGGCAGGCGATGGCAAGATCAGCCTGAGCATGAAGGCGCTGGAGAGCGCAGTTCAGGAAAAAGAAGAAGTATTTGATTATAAAGAGGACGGCGCAGCAACCACAGGGCTGGGCGCACTGCTGAAGGGCCTGAAGCTGTAAGCCGATCCGTGAATGAGAGTGAAGGAGGGATAGCGATGTTTGATATCCCCAGATCCTACAGCCAGCTGGATCAATGGAATTCGGTTATGTTTCTCTATGATTCAGCGCTGAAAGAGATTAGTACAAAGATTGATATTCTGAATCAGGAGTTTGTCCATATCTATGGGCATACTCCGATTGAGCATATCAAGTCCCGTTTAAAGACCCCGGAAAGCATTGTCAAGAAGCTGAAACGGGACGGGCATGAAGTGACGATTGAAAATATGGTAGAGAAGCTAAGCGATATCGCCGGGATTCGCATCATCTGTTCGTTTAATCAGGATATTTATCAGATTGCGGACATGATTGCCAGTCATAAGGACGTGACGGTTCTCTATGTCAAGGACTACATCAAGCAGCCAAAGCCAAACGGCTACAAGAGCTATCACATGGTTGTGACGATTCCGATCTATCTCACGGAGGGGCCGGTCGACACGAAGGTGGAGATTCAGATCCGGACGGTGGCGATGGATTTCTGGGCGAGCCTGGAACACAAGATTTATTACAAATTTGAGGGAAATGCTCCGGCTTTTCTGCAGGCAGAGCTGAAAGCCTGCGCAGATATGGTAGACATGCTGGATGCCAAGATGTTCTCCCTGAATCAGTCGATTCTGGCTGAGGGGGACGCGCTGGACAAAAAGCAGAGAGAGTAAGTGAAGATACCCATATGAAAATATTAGCAAAAGATACATGGCAGATCGCCATACAAAACTGGAAGCATATTCTTTTGTTTGAATTGCTCTATCGGGGGATTACCCTTCCGGTCTATCTGCGGCTTTCCGGGCGCGGTCTGCATCTGGCACTGCATTTGGCCGGCTACAGCTATCTGACGGCGGGAAATATCGGGAGCTTTCTTGTGAGACCGTGGTCGATTGCGATCTTTCTCGCGCTGGGCCTGGTCGGTATGATATTGCTGGCGGTCGAGACAGCCGGACTTATCACCGCATTTCAGGGGTCAGCCTATTACCAGAAGCTGACCCCTTTGCATATGTTTTGGAGCGGCATCCAGATGGTTGCAAAGGAGCTGCACCGGAAGAACTGGCGGCTGGGAATCATGCTGCTTTTACAGTACCTGCTGATCAACCTGGTGTTTATCGAAAGGATGCTGACCCACATGAAACCGGTCAATTTCCTTTTGGGCGAGATGACAAAGCAGCCATGGACGCTGATCCTTGCAGCCTTTGCGCTGGTGGTGTGCATTGCGGTCTCAGTGCCGGCGCTGTTTGTGTGCTATGGCTGTATGATCGAGCAGAAATCCTATCATGACAGCCTGCATCGCAGCAAACGGATGCTGAAGGGACATGTTGGCCCGGTGCTTGGGCTGCTGCTTGGCTGTAATCTGCTGGTGGCATTTGTTACATTGGCGGCCTATCTGGCGGCGGTGTGCGCCGCGGCGATTTTTATCGTGCTGTTTACCGACCAGAATCTGGCCATGGCAGTCCTTCTGCTGACGGCGGACCGGCTGGAACTGAGCCTGCTCTTTATCGGCAGTATTCTGGCGGTGGTGGGTAACGGTGCGGCACTTTCGGTGGCCTATTATCAGTACGGCAATCAGCGTTTTCATGGAGAACGCTGGGATTTCCGCTACCCGGCGAAGGGGACTGCGGGACGCAGACAGGTCGCGGCGGTGCTGTGCCTGATTGCGGCACTTTCATTATTCTATGTATTTGATCTGGTGCGCCACGGTTCTGTGGTTTCGGATGAATTGCTGATTCAGACCGAGATTACGGCACATCGGGGCAGTTCCCGGACGGCACCGGAGAATACCATGGCGGCGATGCTGGCGGCGGTCGATGATCTGGCGGACAGTGCGGAGCTGGACGTACAGCTGACCCAGGACGGTGTGGTTGTGCTGGGGCATGACGCGAATTTAAAACGGGTGGCTGGCGTGAACCGTGCGATCGCATCGATGCCCTATGAGGAATTGTCAAAACTGGATGTGGGGAAATGGTTTTCACCGGACTATGCGGATGAGACGATTCCCACGCTGGATGAAGTTTTAGAGGCGTGCAAGGGAAAACTGAAGCTGAACATTGAGCTGAAAAATGTGGGAAAGAACAGCGAGCTGCCAAAGAAGGTGGTGGATCTGATTCGGAAACACGGCATGGAAGAACAGTGCGTGCTCACGTCGACCAGCCTGCATTATCTGAAAGAAGTGAAGGCACTGGAGCCGCAGTTTCAGACGGGATATATCATATCGGCGGCGTACGGCAATTATTATTCCAGCGAGGCGGTGGATTTTATCAGCATTCGTTCGAGCTTTGTAGATGAGCGTCTGGTGGAAAATGTACACGCGCAGGGCAAGGGCATATTTGCCTGGACGGTCAATACCAAGAGTGAGATCGAGCGTCTGGTCATGCTTGGTGTGGACGGAATCATCACGGATCAGCCGGTGCTTGCGCGGGAGATTGTCTACCGGGAAGGCGCGACGGAAACGTTGTTTGAATATCTGCGTCTGGTATTTCGTTAGTAGGAGGAGAGAATGAGAGTTGTACTTCAGAGAGTGAACCATGCCAGCGTGAAGGTGGATGGAGAGGTGATCGGATCGATCGGAAAAGGATTTTTGCTGCTGCTCGGCGTGGCGGATACAGACGGGGAGACGGCGGCTGACCGCATGGCGGATAAGATCTGCAAGCTGCGGATCTTTGAGGATGCGGACGGAAAGACGAACTGTTCGCTGACGGACGTGGGCGGAGAGCTTTTGGTGGTGAGCCAGTTTACCCTGTATGCAGACTGCCGCAAGGGCAATCGTCCGAGTTTTATCCGGGCAGGTGCGCCGGACAAGGCCAATCAGCTGTATGAATATTTCATGGACCGCTGCCGCAGCCATGGTTTTGTGGTGGCACACGGGAGCTTCGGCGCGGACATGAAGATTGAATTGGAAAATGACGGGCCGTTTACGCTGGTATTGGAAGGCGATGAGAACGGTCTGAGAGGAGAATAGACAATGGATGAACAGAAGAAAAAAACAGACGGACAGATCCTTGAGGAAGCGTTAATCTGGAAATTTCCGCATATCGGAAAAGAAAAACCGGATCAGATCGCTGAGGCAGCCGCATTTTGTGAGGGCTACAAGGCGTTCTTAAATGAGGGAAAGACGGAGCGGGAATGCGTGGCTGCGGCGGAGCGGATGCTGAAGGCAGCCGGTTATGAAACGCTGGACCCGGGCAAATGCTATCAGCCGGGCGACAAGGTGTATCAGGTGAACCGCAAGAAGGCGATTCTGATGACCACATTCGGCACAAAGCCGCTCAGTGAGGGCGTGCGGATCAATGGGGCGCATATTGATTCCCCGCGTCTGGACTTGAAACCGAATCCGATGTATGAGAAGAGTGAGATCGCGTATTTCAAGACCCATTATTATGGTGGCATCCGCAAATATCAGTGGGGCACCACACCGCTGGCGCTGCATGGTGTCGTGGTGAAGAAGGACGGCGAAGTGATTCCGGTCTGCATCGGCGAGGAGGCCGCAGATCCGGTATTCTGCGTCAGCGACCTGCTCCCGCACCTGGCGGCGAAGCAGAACGAGCGCAAATTGTCCGAGGGCCTGAAGGGCGAAGAACTGAATGTCATCATCGGCTCGATTCCGTATGCAGATGAGGCAGTCAAGGAGCCGGTCAAGCTGATGGCACTGAAGCTGCTCAACGAGAAATATGGAATCACGGAGGCGGATTTCTTCCGGGCGGAGATCGAGATGGTTCCGGCTCAGAAGGCGGTGGATGTGGGTCTGGACCGCAGCCTGATCGGGGCTTACGGCCAGGATGACCGTGTCTGTGCCTATACGGCGCTGATGGCAGAGCTGGAGGTGACATGTCCGGCCTACACGACGGTCACGGTGCTGAGCGATAAGGAAGAGATTGGTTCCGAGGGAAATACCGGCATGAATTCCAATTACATGAAGCATTATATAGAAGATCTGGCGCAGACGCAGGGTGTGGAGGTGCGGGAGATATTCCGCCATTCCATGTGTCTGTCGGCGGATGTGAATGCAGCTTACGATCCGACCTTTGCGGATGTGTTTGAGGCGAACAATTCCAGCTACATCAACAAGGGCTGCGTACTGACCAAATACACGGGTGCCCGCGGCAAGTCAGGGGCCAACGATGCCAGCGCGGAGACTATGGCGAAAGTCATTGAGATCATGGAGGCGCACGGTGTGTACTGGCAGGCAGGCGAGCTGGGCGCGGTGGATCAGGGCGGCGGCGGAACCATTGCCAAATTCGTGGCAGGTCTGGACATTGATGTGGTGGATTTGGGTGTGCCGATCCTCTCCATGCATGCGCCGTTTGAGCTGGCATCCAAGCTGGATGTGTATCATACATACAAGGCATTCCAGGCATTCTATATCTGAATTATTTATGAATTTGATGGAAACGCTTTGTAAACGGGGCCTGATATGTTATAACTGTAAGAAGTACGCGGCGAGGGCGGCGTAACTTTTAGAAAAAAGAAAAGGATAGTATAATGAGAAAATATGTAAAATTGACTTTATGTGGCCTGGCGGCCATGATGCTGATCGCAGGATGTTCCAAGAAGGAGAAACCGGAGGAGACCACGACCGCTCCGGCAGAGACCAGTACGGAAGCCAACCAGGAGGTTGTTGACAAGGGAACGGTGAAGAAGCTGGGAGAATACAAGGGGCTTGAGCTGACCAAAACACCGGTTGATGTGACGGATGAAGAGCTGGAGGCACGGATTCAGAGCATTCTGGAAGCGAATCCGGAGTATGTGGAGATCACAGACCGCGCGGCCAAGGAGGGAGATACGGTTGACATTGATTTTGTCGGCATGAAGGACGGCGTTGCATTTGACGGCGGCACCTCAGAGGGCTATAAGCTGGAACTGGGTTCCGGGTCCTTTATCCCGGGCTTTGAAGAAGGCCTGATCGGCGCAAAGACCGGCGATGAGCTGAGCCTGAATTTGACCTTCCCGGAGACTTACGGACAGGCAGATCTGGCAGGCCAGGCGGTTGTGTTTGATGTGACGGTTAACGGCATTGAGGAGAAGAAGGATGCAGTGCTGGATGACAATTTTGTACAGCGCACGTCCGATTTTTCGACCGTGGACGAGTACCGCGCGGACACACTGGCGACGATGGAATCCGAGAAAGAGAAACAGGCACAGCGTCAGCTGATGAGCGATGCGATCATGGCAGTGATCGAAACCTCCGAGTTTGATTTGAACCAGGCGGCAGTGGATCAGGAATATGAGTCTCAGAAGCAGTATATGACGTATATGTCACAGACGCTGTATGGCATGTCCCTTGAGGATCTGATGGCGGCTACCGGCATGACCGATGAGTCGATGAAGACCGATTCCGAGAACATCGTCAAAGAGCAGCTTCTGATTCCGGCGATTGCGGAGAAGGAAGGCCTGAAAGCGGAAGATGCAGACCGCACGGCGGTTGCGCAGGATTCAGGCATGACCGTGGATATGCTCAAACAGAGCTATGGCGAGGAGGCTGTGGAGGAAGCAGCACTGAACCATCGTGTGCAGCAGTTCCTTTTGGACAATGCGGTAATCAAATAAAAACAGGGGGCATGAGATGCAGCTGTTAAAGGACAGAATCCGTAAGGACGGAAAGATTAAAGCAGGAAATGTACTAAAGGTGGACAGTTTCCTGAATCACCAGATGGACATCAAGTTATTTGAAGAGGTTGGAAAAGAATTTAAGCGCCGTTTTGCTGACATGGAGGTCAACAAGATCCTGACCATAGAGGCTTCCGGCATCGGCATTGCCTGCGTTGTGGCACAGAGTTTTCACGTGCCGGTGGTGTTTGCAAAGAAAACACAGACCAAGAATATTGCAGGGGATGTCTATACCAGCAAGGTAGAATCGTTCACGCATGGGCGTGTGTATGACATTATCGTGGCGAAGGAATTCCTTGGAAAAGGTGACAAGGTGCTGCTGATCGATGATTTTCTGGCAAATGGCAAGGCGCTGGAAGGTCTGGCAGCTCTGGTGGAGGAATCCGGTGCAGAGTTAGTCGGAGCCGGGATCGTGATCGAGAAAGGATTTCAGGTGGGCGGAGAATTGATCCGCTCCCAGGGAATCCGCCTGGAGTCGCTGGCGATTGTGGAAAGTATGGATGAGGAGAGCGGAGAGATCGTATTCCGCGGAGATAAGGCGTGAGCAGAAAAGCATTATTTTTTGACATTGACGGCACCCTGCTGAGCGAAGTGACGCGGCAGGTGCCGGAGAGTGCCAAACGGGCACTGGAGAAAGCGCGTGCCTGCGGGCATCTGGTATTTATCAATACGGGCCGTACCTACGGCCAGATCGGCATCATCAAGGATCTGGTGGAGGTGGACGGCTGGCTGTGCGGGTGCGGCACTTACATTGAGGCAGGCGGTAAGGTGCTGTATTACCGTGTGATGCCGACTGAGCAGTGTCTGCGGATCGGTCGGGCGATCGATGCCGCCGATATGGATGGCATCATGGAAGGAAAAGACGGCTGTTATGTGGGCAGCCCGGAGAGCCGGTTTGAACAGGGCCGGGATATGCGGAAGCACTTAAAGGGATCTATTAATTATGTAAACTGGCAGCGGGAATGTGGCCCGGTCGAGAAGTTCTGTGTGATATCTGATGAGCAGAGCGATCGGGCGGGCTTTTTCCGCAGTCTGGATCTGGACATTGACGTGATTGACCGGGGCGACGGATTCTATGAGTGCGTGCCGGCAGGACATTCCAAGGCAAGCGCGATCAATGTGATCCTGAAAACCTATGATCTGTCACTGCAGGATGCCTATGTGTTTGGCGACAGTACCAACGACATTTCCATGTTTGAGCATGTGCCGAATGCAATTTTAATGGGGAAGCACAGTGTTGAGCTGGAGCCGTTTGCGTCCTTTCAGACCAAGACGGTGGAGCAGGACGGTATCTGGTATGCGATGGAGAAGCTGGGATTATTAGAATAATGGAGAGAACGGAATTATGAAACTTCGGATCGGAACACGAAAGAGCAAGCTGGCGATGGTGCAGACAGAGATTGTGCGGGATGCGATTCTGGCACATTTCCCAGAGATTGAGATTGAAATCATTCCCATGAGCACAAAAGGAGACCGGCTGCTGGACCGTTCTCTGACGAGCTTTGGCGGAAAAGGGGTATTCACCAAGGAATTGGAAGAAGCGCTGCTGAAGGGCCAGATCGATCTGGCTGTGCACAGTGCCAAGGATATGCCGATGGAATTCCCCAAAGGGCTGACGCTTGGGGCGGTTCTGGCGCGGGAGGACGCGGCGGATGTATTGGTGACCCGCACCGGGATTCCGGCACGGCAGCTTCCGGCGGGCAGTGTGGTCGGAACCAGCAGTCTGCGCAGGCAGCTGCAGATTCATGCGCTGAACCCGCAGGTGCGGATTCGCCAGCTTCGGGGCAACGTGCAGACGCGTCTGGAGAAGCTGCGCAGGGGCGAATATGACGGCATCCTTCTGGCGGCGGCGGGACTGCATCGTCTGGAGCTTCTGAACCCGGAAGGGCTGCATCTGGAATATCTGGACAAGGAGAGCTTTGTTCCGGCGGCCGGTCAGGGAATTCTGGCGACGGAGGTCCGCAAGGGTGAGCTTTCTGAGATCATGAAGCGGATTCATTCGCGGGAGGCAGCCATGCAGCTGCGCGCGGAGCGGGACTATCTGACCATATTGGACGGGAGCTGCAATGCACCCTGCGGCGCATACTGCCGGAGGGAAGCAGGTGATCTCGTCATGACGGCCATGTATGCACAGGACGGTGTGCATCCGGTGTTCTGCAAGGGCAGTGTGCCGGACGGAGGAGATCTGGAATGTGCGTCGGAGCTGGCGAAGAAGCTGGCGATTCAGGTGCGGTTCCAGACGGTTCGTCTGATCGGAGCAGGCCCCGGAGATGCGGGGCTGTTCACACAAAAAGGGCTGGAGAGTGTCCGCAGCGCCGATGTCATCGTATATGACAATCTGGTGTCCGGTTCGATTCTCAACGAAGCCCGTCTGGACGCGGAACTGATTTATGCAGGAAAGCGTGCCGGACATCACCATATGACCCAGGAGCAGATTAATGATCTTCTGGTGAAGCTGGCGCTGGAAGGAAAGTCCGTGGTGCGTTTGAAGGGCGGAGATCCTTATATCTTCGGACGCGGCGGCGAAGAGGCGCTGGCGTTGAGGAAACATGGAATTCCCTTTGAGATTGTGCCGGGGGTGTCTTCTTCTTACAGTGTACCGGCGTATGCCGGCATTCCGGTGACACAGCGTGAGCTGGCATCTTCGTTCCATGTGATTACCGGTCACGAGGGTTCCCACAAGGAAGAAGCGGTGCTGGATTATGATACTCTGGCAAAGGAAGAAGGGACGCTGGTGTTCCTGATGGGGTTACAGAATCTGGAACATATTGCGCAGAAGCTGATTGCCGGAGGCAAGGCGAAGGCTACGCCGGCGGCGGTGATCTCTCGCGGGACGACGGCGAGCCAGAAAAAGGCGGTATCGGACCTGGAACATATCGCAGAGGAAGTGCGGCGCTGCGGGATCAGGACACCTGCGATCACGGTCATTGGGCCGGTGGTGCAGCTTGAGAAAGACCTGGACTGGTTCGGGCGCGGCCCACTGGCCGGGAAACGGGTCATGGTGACAGGAACGCGCTATATCTCCAGGGAACTGGAGGAGGAGCTGCGTCCGCTGGGTGCCGAGGCCGTGACCATCAGCCTGATCGAGAGCCGTCCCGTCTGGAATGCACAGATTCGGGAAGCGCTTGCTCATATTGATCGTTATCAGTGGCAGGTATTCACCAGCAGCAACGGTGTGGACCTGTTCTTTGAGATGATGAAGGAACAGGATCTGGATCTGCGTATGCTGATGCATATGAAATTTGCGGCCATCGGCCGAAAGACGGCGGAGGCATTGAAGGAACATGGGTTTTCCTGCGATTTTGTGCCGGAGAATTTCTCCGGGGCGGATCTGGCCAGAGAGTGGATTCCGACACTTGGGCCGGAGGAGCGGGTATTGCTTCTGCGGGCGCAGGAGGGCTCAGAGGTGCTGCCGAGAGAGCTGGCGAAGGCCGGCGTGCCGTTTGCGGACATCCCGCTTTATGAGACGTGGGTGGACACGCGAAGAAAAGAGGAACTGAACCGTCTTGTTCAGGAAGTGGATTATGTGACGCTGGCCAGCAGTTCAGCGGTGCGTGCGTTTTATGAGATGCTTGAGGACAAAGATTGTCTTGAGGCGAAAGTGATTTCTATCGGGCCGTATACCACAAAGACAGCCGAGGAATTGGGTCTGCCGGTCTATGCGGATGCGGTAGAGTATACGGCGGCGGGAATTGCGGCGGTGATCCAGGCGGATGTGGAAGAGCTGCTGAATCGGAAATGGGAAAAAGAAGAGCATCATTGAGATTGAAAGGAGATTATGCTTATGGGATTTTCTTTAGGAGTAAGTGTTCCGGCCGCAACTGTATTTTTTCAGGGACTGATTAGTTTCTTTTCGCCATGCGTTCTGCCGCTTCTGCCGCTTTATATCGGCTACCTGTCCGGAGGGACCGGTGTGCGGCAGGAGGATGGGCGGATTCATTATCAGCGTGGGAAGGTGATGCTTCACACCCTGTTTTTCGTACTTGGTGTCAGCTTCACGTTCTTTTTGCTGGGGCTTGGCATGTCGGCGGTCGGAACCTTCTTCCGGTCCAGACAGATGCTGTTTGCACGGATCGGCGGTATTCTGGTGGTGCTGTTCGGCTTGTACCAGCTTGGTATATTTGGTGCATCGAAGATGCTCAGCCAGGAGAAACGTCTGCCGTTCCAGCTGGGGAAGCTGGCGATGTCTCCGCTTACGGCGTTTCTGATGGGCTTTACCTTCAGCTTTGCATGGACTCCGTGCGTGGGGCCTGCGCTGACGAGCGTGCTTTTGATGGCGGCATCGGCGGCTGACGGTACCATGGGCTTTCTTCTGATCGGTGTGTATACACTGGGATTTGTGCTGCCGTTTCTGGCAGTTGGTCTGTTTACGACCTCGCTTTTGGAGCTGTTCCGAAAACACCGCAATGTCGTGCAGTACACGGCGAAGCTGGGCGGAATCCTGATGGTGTTTATGGGTGTCATGATGGTGACCGGCAAGATGAATGCGGTGACCGGATACCTGTCAAATCTGTCGCTGCCGCAGAGCGCGGTGGAGACGACGGCTGGTGCTGGCGGCGACGGTGCGGCTGGTGCTGGCGGTGCTGGTGATGGTGCTGTGGCTGGTACGGAGAATGGGGCCGGGACGGATGCGGCAGCCGGGACATCGGACGAAACAGAGACCTCGGCGGAGGACAAGAACAAGATGCTCCCTGAGGCGGTTGACTTTGAACTTGTAGATCAGTACGGCAACAAACATACGCTGGCCGATTACAAGGGAAAGACCGTATTCCTCAATTTCTGGGCGACCTGGTGTCCGCCGTGCCGGGCGGAGATGCCGGATATTCAGAAGCTTTATGAAACGTATGATACAGAAGGGGATGACGCTTTGATCGTTCTGGGCGTGGCGGCGCCGAATGTCGGCCAGGAGACGGATGAGGCGGGGATCGCGGCATTTCTGGAAGAGAACGGCTATACCTATCCGGTGCTGATGGACCCGACCGGCGAACTGTTTAGCGCCTACGGGATCAGTTCCTTCCCGACGACCTTCATGATCAACCGGGACGGCTACATTTTCGGATATGTGAGCGGTATGCTGTCGGAGGACATGATGCAGAGCATCATCAGTCAGACGATGGAAGGAAAACGCGAGAAGAAATAGAGCCGCAAAACTTGATAAATCATGAGTGGCGTGATACAGTTATAATAATTATACAGTAAGAGACGACACAGCAGCGACAAATGTGGGAGGTGCAATCAATGTATCAGGACAGCAAGATCTTAGTGGGAAAAGCAGGCGATGAAAACGTATATATTTATCCGAAGATGGCAAACCGCCATGGCATGATCGCAGGAGCGACCGGCACCGGAAAGACGATTACCTTAAAGGTATTGGCAGAATCCTTCAGTGACTGCGGTGTGCCGGTGTTTCTGGCGGACGTGAAAGGCGACCTGGCGGGAATGTGCAGAACGGGCGTTCAGAACGAGAACCTGCAAAAACGGATTGACGGGATGGGGCTGGCGGCGGAGGGATTTGACTTCCGTGCTTACCCGACGAATTTCTGGGATGTGTATGGAGAAAAAGGGCTTCCGCTGCGCACAACGATCTCGGAGATGGGGCCGCTCCTGCTGAGCAAGATCATGGATTTAAACGACACCCAGACGGATGTGCTGACCGTGATTTTCAAGATTGCAGACGACGAAGGGCTGCTGCTGATTGATACAAAGGATTTGAAGGCCATGCTGCAGTATGTGGGCGAGAATGCGAAGGACTATGAGCTGAAATACGGCAGTGTCGCAAGACAGAGCCTGAGCGCCATCGTGCGTGCTGTGGTGGCGCTGGAGGCCGAGGGCGGTGATCAGTTCTTCGGGGAGCCGGCACTGAATATCAGCGACTGGCTGTGCACCGACTGCAATGGCAAGGGCACGATTCAGGTGCTGGACTGCCAGAAGCTGATCCAGAATCCGACCATGTACGCGACCTTCCTGCTCTGGATGATGTCTGAGCTTTTCGAGACGCTGCCGGAGGCGGGAGATCGGGATAAGCCGAAGATGGTATTTTTCTTTGATGAGGCACATATGCTGTTTAATTCGGCATCCAAGGCACTGCTGACCAAGGTAGAGCAGGTGGTGAAGCTGATCCGTTCCAAGGGCGTGGGCATCTATTTCATTACCCAGAACCCGAAGGATATTCCGGACGGTGTGCTGGGACAGCTTGGCAACAAGGTTCAGCATGCGTTGCATGCTTACACACCGACGGAGCAGAAGGCAGCGAAGGCGGCCGCGCAGTCATTCCGCGAGAACCCGGACTTTGACACCTATGATACGCTGATCGAGCTGGGAATCGGAGAAGCACTGGTTTCGGTGCTGGATGAGAAAGGTGTTCCGACCATGGTGCAGCGCTGCAAGATCCTGCCGCCGCAGAGTCAGATGGGGGCATTGGACGATGCAATTCGTGACGATGAGATCAAGAATAATCTCTTGTTCACGAAATATGACCAGATGGCGGATCGGGATTCTGCGTATGAATTCCTGCAGAGAAAGTCGCTGAGCGATGAGGAAGCAGAGAAGAAAGCGGCAGAGGAAGCCGCGGCAGAAAAGCAGAAACAGCGGGAAGCCGCAGCGGCAGAGAAAGAGCAGCAGAAGGCGGAGCTTGCGGCGGAGAAACAGCGCCAGCGCGAGGAAGCAGCAGCAGAGAAGGCCCGCCTGAAGGAAGAGGCTGCGGCTGAGAAAGCGGCAGAGAAAGCCGCTGCAGCAAAGCAGAGACAGGTGAAATCCGCTGTGGGCCGCGTGGCTGGAACTGCAGCAGGAACTCTTGGCCGTGAGGTCGGCAATGAGCTGGGCAAGCAGTTCGGCGGAACCTTCGGAAAACGCCTTGGAGGCAATGTGGGCGCATCGCTGGGGCGTGGAATCTTGAGTACCTTGTTTAAACTTTAATATGAGAAAAAGAAACGTTATGCATGATGAGTGATATGTGAAATCATGCGTAGCGTTTCTTTTTGATCTTATAGGAGGAATTCGTGCAGATGGTTGCTGAAGTGCCCGCGCGTCAGCGCGCAAGTCCAGTCCCATGAGCCGCATTTTGCGGTTTCGTTTGCTTTTGGAAAACGCAGCAAAGAAAACTCTGTCATTGTCCAGAAAATCAGGAAATCATGGGCAACAGGAGCGGAGTTCTATGAGAAATGATCCAAAGAGGCTTCCTGGAGCAAAATTTTAGCCGCTGTTTGGATGATTGCCGCGAACTATATCACGGAATGATCCAAACAGCGGCTCAGAGAGCAGATCACGGGATTTTAAATACTATTTTCCAATCGAATCAAATTCATCGCAGATCTCTTTGGAAGGAGCGGCGGTTGCAAGGGAGACGATCACGATTGCCAGACATCCCACGAGGAAGGCCGGAAGCAGCTCGTAGATGTTCCATGCGCCGCCCAGCGGACGAACGATGAATTTCCAGACGAAGATCATCACACCGCCGGAGATCATACCGGCCAGAGCACCTGCGAAGTTCGTGCGTTTCCAGAACAGGGAGAACAGCATAACCGGCCCGAACGCGGCGCCGAAGCCAGCCCATGCGAAGGACACGATATAGAATACGGAGCTGTTCGGATCCCAGGCCAGTGCGACGCTGACCACAGCGATGGCGACGACGGTCAGGCGTGCTGCCATCATGGAAGCCTTGCTGCTCAGTTTGATTTTCAGGAAATCCTGAAGCAGATTCTGAGACACACCGGAAGCGGCGGTCAGAAGCTGGGAATCTGCGGTGGACATCGTGCAGGCCAGGATACCGGCAAGTACGACACCTGCCACCAGAGACAGCAGGAAATTGTGCGTGCCCAGAGAGCCTGCCAGACGGATGACGATGGTCTCGGATTCCGAGCTGGTTGCGAACATTGGAATACGCCCTGCCGTGGATACGCTATAGCCGATGATACCGATGAGGATGGCAACAAACATGGAAATTACGACCCATACGGAAGCAATGCGGCGGGAAGTTTTCAGCTTGTTCTCGTCACCGATTGCCATGAAGCGCAGCAGGATGTGCGGCATACCGAAGTAACCAAGACCCCATGCGGTGGTGGACAGAATTGTGATGAAGCCATAAGGCGTAGATTCACCGGTTGCCATGTCGTGCATCGCGGTCATGGAGAGATACCCTTTCAAGGACTCCGCATTGGTCACGACGGCGTCCCAGCCGCCCGCCAGGTGAATGCCGTAGAACACGATGACAACCAGCGCAATGCTCATGACGATGCTCTGAATCAGATCTGTGGTTGACACAGCCATGAAGCCGCCGAGTACGGTGTAGCCGACAATGACGATGGCTCCGATGATCATGGCGGTGTGATATTCCGCGCCGAACAGACTGCTGAACAGCGTTCCGACTGCCTTGAAACCGGAAGCAGTATAAGGAATGAAAAAGATCAGAATGATGATGGCAGCGATGCACATCAGGATATTCTTGTCATCCCGGTATCTTCTGGAGAAGAAATCCGGAATCGTGATTGCGTCACAGGCTACGGAATAACGGCGGAGTCGTTTTGCCACGATCAGCCAGTTCAAATAGGTTCCGACTGCAAGACCGATGGCGGTCCAGCCTGCATCTGCGATGCCACTTAGGTAAGCGACGCCCGGAAGTCCCATCAGCAGCCAGCTGCTCATGTCGGAAGCCTCGGCGCTCATGGCGGTAACCAGCGGCCCCAGCTTACGTCCGCCCAGATAGAATTCGTCAGCGGAATTACCACTGCCCTTTTTGCTGAAATAGAAGCCGACATAGATCATCCCTAAGAGATAGATGATGATTGCGGCCACAATTCCGATTTGTCCAGATAGCATAATTGTTTTCCTCCTCTTTCCCCCGCGCGTCAAGTGGAACGCCGCGCGTTGTATTGCGCCATTATAGCACGAGAGGAAACAGAACACAATACAGAACGAAGTATAGACTTGATACTGTACGATCAGAATATAAGATTGGAAAATTCATTTAAAATAAAAGAAAAGCAGACTAGACGATGGATTGAAATGAATATTGTACAAATAATATTCTTTATGGAAGAAAACTGCTCAGAAATCCCGGCAGAACCTGGGAGCTGTACAGGCGCAAGGAATATTCGCCGCTGCACAGGCACCAGTCGTAGAGCAGGGCGCGTTCACAAAGCGCGTAAAGCTTGACCATCTCGTTGACATTTAAGCGGGTACTCAGTTGTCCGTCTGCCTGTCCGCGGGCTATGATTTTGCGAAGCAGCTTGTAGTAGATACGGTTGTGATCCAACAGATGTTTTTCGCCGCTTGTTACCAGCTGCGTGGAGTACAGCCGTGCCAGCAGATCCAGAGAGATGCTGTTCTCGATCATGCCAAACAGCTCCACGTTTAAGAACAGAAGCTGTTCTATGGCAGACATCTCCGGGCGCAGCTCGTCAACCAGCTCCTCGTATTTTTCGTCAAACAACGTGCTCAGGGTGCTGAGCAGCGCATCCTTTCCGTCAAAATAGTGGTAGAAAGAGCCTTTCGAGGTCCCGGACAGCTCGATGATCTCCTCGACCGTCGTATCTTCGTATCCCTGTTCATAGAACAGTTTCCAGGCTGCGCTGACAATCTTGCCGCGGGTGTTGCGGGAATTTTTCTTGGCCATGAGTTACCTCCTTTTTTCTTTTATAATAACACAAAAAGCTGGATAAATCAAAAGATCTATGCTAGTATAAATACATGTAAATAAAAATATGGAAAAATATGGTTGCAGAGGTGTTTATATGGAGCGCAAGGTCACACGTAACGATGTGGCGAAACTGGCAGGAGTCTCACCGGCGGTAGTCTCTTATGTTATCAATGAATCAAATTATGTCAGCGAAGAGAAGAAGGCCGCAGTTCGCAAGGCGATCAAAGAGCTGAACTACACGCCGAATGTATTTGCGAAGAGTCTGAGAACGAACAAGTCGAATCAGATTGCACTGGTGGGCGATACCTTGCAGGCGGAGCTGTATGGTGCATTGGCGACGCATCTGTTTGAGAAAGGATATTTTTCCAGCCTGTTCTACAGCTGCCATGATGAGAGTTTTATCCGCAGGCTGATTGAGGGACGATTTGATGCCGTGTTTATGGCCAGCAACGCGTTTTCTGCCAAACAGCTTAACGAGATCACCGAGAGTGGGATTCCGCTGGTGCTCTATCGAAGCCGTGAATATGTGGGACTCGACCCGCGCATCGTGGTTCGGGCGCCGGATCTGGTGGACGGAGTGCGCAAGGTGCTGGGGTACCTGATTCTGAAGGGACACCATCGGATTGCCTATATTCCGCCGCTGAAATACAAGACACAGGGTGTATTTGGCGATGATCTGCGGGCAAAGACCTATTCTGAGACGCTGCGCAAGAACGGCATCGAGATCAATGAGGACTTTTTCTCGACTCACACGGATTCGGAACAGACCGTGCTTGAGGATGTGTTCAATATGATGACGATGTACACCCGGGAGGAGCGGCCGACGGCGATCGCGGTGAGTGATGATCATCTGGCGGCCCAGATTCTCCAGTACATCAAGAAACTGAATTTAAGAGTGCCGGCGGATGTGGCGATTATTGGATACGGCAATATCGCGAGCTCTCAGATTACCACACCGGAGCTGACTACTTTCGACAGTAATATCGAATATTTCGCGGCGGATGTGGCGGATGCGCTGGTTCGGATGACGGAAGGGGAGCGTCCGGAGGATCGGCTTTACAAAGGAAAGATGGTTATTCGTGACAGTACCTGACTCCAGATTAAGAATAGAATGAAAAGATGCAAACCGTTGCAGGGCTTTGCGTCTTTTTCTTTGCTGAAAAAAGATATAAACTCGTGTAAATATTTTGTTGACGGAATGTAAAGTTTATGTTATGATCCAACTACAAAGCAACAATGTACACAGTACAATGAATATCAGGAGGATGGGGAAATGTTTAAGAAAGTATTGGCAGTAGCATTGGCAGCAACCATGTCACTGAGCCTTGCAGCATGCGGCTCAGGAAGCAGCAGCACCGCAGCAACCACCGCACCAGCAGGCACGACGGCAGCGGGAGACACAACGGCGGCAGGGGACACCGCTGAGGCAGCGACCGATGCAGCAGGAAGCTACAAGATCGGCCTGATGATCAGCCCGATCGCAACCCGTGAAGAGTATTACAGAACCGCTGAGATGCTAATGGAACAGTACGGAGCAGACAAGTTCGTCATGGACGTTTATCCGGAAGATCCGCAGAATGAACAGGAAGTTACCATCTCCAAGGCGCTCAACATCGCAATGGACCCGGAAGTCAAGGCTATGATCTTTGATTCCGCAGATATTGGTACCATCGCAGCAGTCAATAAGATCAAAGAAGAACGTCCGGAGATGAAAATCCTGTTTGGTTCTCTGAACGAGGATGTCTACGAGATGGCTGCAGTCGGTGATCTGCTTCTCACGATTGATCCGGAAGGCTACGGCAAGTCCGTTGCGCAGATGGCAGTCGATACAGGAGCCAAGCACTTCGTGTTTTACAGCTTTGCACGTCATATGAGCAACTCCATGAAAGTTCGTTATCTGAATGCAATGCAGGGCGTATGTGAAGCAAACAACGTAGCATTTGAGCAGGTAACCATGCCAGATCCGATGGGCGATGCAGGGGTCAGCGGTGCGCAGCAGTTCATGCTTGAGAGCGTTCCGTCCCTGATGGAGCAGTACGGTACGAAAGATGTTGCTTACTTCGCAACCGTAAGCACGATTCAGGAAGCCATGCTGAAGACGATTATTGAAAATGGCGGTATTTACCCGTGTCACACAGATCCGTCTCCATTCAGTGCATTCTCAGGAGCTCTTGGACTTGAAATCGATGATGCACACAAATACGATGCAGAATATGTAACCAAGCTGATCACAGAAAAACTTGGTGAATCCAACATGAATGGCCGGGTAGGTGGCTGGGAGAAATCCTATGTTCGCTGTGAGCTTGAGACCCTGATCCAGTACGCAATCGCATACAGCGAGGGCAAGACCAACGAGACTGACGGACTTCCGGATGAAGCGGTGATGAAAGAAATTTTCCAGAATGTTTATGGCGATTCCGTAGAATTCCAGAATTGTGTAAATGACACAACCGGCGAAGTTTACAAGAACTGGTATACGGTTGCAAGATCACTGTATATATTCTAAGTTCCAATACATATCATGACTGGAAATGTGCTGTGGCATAAAGCTTAGTGGCTTTCGCCACGGCACATTTTCTGTCAGCAGCTCATAGGAGAAAATCATGCAAAAAGTTATTCTTGAAATGAAAAACATCGAGAAGGCATATGGAAGCAGCAAGGTCCTGAAAGGGGTCAGCCTGGAGATCAGCGAGGGGGAAGTGATCTCTCTGGTTGGCGAGAATGGTGCAGGAAAATCAACACTGATGAATGTCCTTTTTGGAATGCCCGGTATTGTGAACACGGGAGGATATCAGGGCGAGATCAGATGGGAAGGTCAGCCGGTAAAGATGACCTCTCCGCACCAGGCCATGAATCTTGGTATCGGTATGGTGCATCAGGAATTCATGCTTCTGCCGACGTATACGATTACAGAAAATGTAAAGCTGAACCGTGAGATCACGAAGACAAATGTGATCAGCCGCGTTCTTGGAAAGGATCTTGGAACGCTTGACAAGGCGCAGATGCGCAGGGAAACACAGGAAGCACTGGATAAGATTCATCTGAATGTGAACCCATCCACACAGATCAAGAGCATGTCTGTAGGCTACAAGCAGTTTGTCGAGATCGCTCGCGAGATCGACAAGAAGAATATCAAGCTGATTGTGTTTGATGAGCCGACGGCGGTTCTGACGGATGTGGAATCCACCTGGCTGCTCGACACGATCAAGGAGATCACGGCAGCCGGCGTGGCGGTAATCTTTATCAGCCATAAACTGAACGAGGTTCTTGAAATTTCAGACAAGATCGTGATCCTGCGTGATGGCGAGCTTGTGGCGACGCGCCCGAAGAGCGAAATGGATGTCAAGAGTCTTGCCAAGCTGATGGTCGGACGAAATGTCGATTTCTCGGAACTGGCAGGCAGACCGGCAGCCGAGATCGAGAGCAAAGAAGTAATTATGCAGATCAAAGACCTCAAGGTGAATATGCCGGGTGAGAATGCCAAAGGAATCAATCTGGACATCCATAAAGGAGAGATCCTGGGATTGTGTGGATTGGCGGGACAGGGAAAGCTTGCGGTATCCAACGGAATTTCCGGTATGTATCCGGCAAGCGGCGAAGTTCTTTACAAGGGAGAGGCGCTGCCGTTTCAAAAGCCGCTGGAGGTTCTGAAAAAGGGTATTGGATTCGTATCGGAGGATCGCCGCGGCGTAGGGCTTCTGCTGGACGAGAGTATTAAACTCAATATCTGCCTCCTTGCCATGAGAATCAAAAAACATTTCTTCAAATCCTTTGGCCTCTTCGGTCAGATGGATCAGAAGGAGATGCGCAGAATCTCAGATGATATGATTAAGGAGATGGAGATTAAATGCGTCAGCTGTGATCAGCATCCGGCTGCGCTGAGCGGCGGTAATCAGCAGAAGGTCTGTATCGCGCGAGCAGTTGTGTTTAACCCGGATGTGCTTTTTGTCTCAGAACCGACGCGTGGAATCGATATCGGCGCGAAGAAGGTCATCCTCGATTACTTGAAGAATTTGAACCGGGAAAAGGGAATTACCATCGTGATCACATCCAGTGAGCTGACGGAACTTCGTTCTCTTTGCGACCGGATTGCGGTTGTCTATGATGGAAAAGTCAAGACAGTCCTGCAGCCGACGGATTCAGACGAAAAATTTGGCCTGCTCATGTCCGGGCTGGATGCATAGGAGGCATAGAGATGAAAGACAAGATAAAAAGTTTTGTAGATAGCTTTGGAGTGACCCGCATTGTTGCAATTACATTTTTCATCATTGTGGCGCTGATGGTTCCCGCGATGAAGCTGAATACCCTGAAGCTCTATTCGCAGGCGCTTACGCGTATGGCAATGAATGGGGTTCTGGTGCTTACCATGGTGCCGATCATGGTCTGTGGAGCAGGAATGAACTTCGCGCTGCCAATCGGCATTATCTGCGGCCTGATCGGAGGCCTGATCAGCCTGAATATGGGTCTGACCGGATTTACCGGTTTCTTTATTGCAATCCTGTGTTCCATCCCGTTTTCATTGGTGCTGGGATATCTGTACGGGCAGCTGATGAACCGCGTAAAGGGTTCGGAGATGATGATTGCTACCTATGTGGGATTTGCAATGATCTCGATCATGTGTATCGTATGGCTGTTCATTCCGCTGAACAACCTGATTCTGCGGATGCAGATGGGGCGCGGTGTGCGAGCCGAGGTGGTGCTGTCTGATTACTGGGCTGGCATTCTGGATAACTTCCTGCAGATTAAGATTGGAAGCTTCACGATACCGACCGGTACGATCCTGTTTGTGCTTGCGATGTGCTTTCTGGTTTACCTGTATATGAATTCCAGAACCGGTGTCAACATGCGTATCGCAGGACAGAATCCGGATCTGGCCAAGGCAAATGGAATCGATGTGGACAAGATGCGTATCTGCGGCATCACCCTTTCCACCGTACTCGGAGGAATCGGTATCCTGGTGTATGCACAGAGCTTCGGCTTCCTGCAGTTTTACAATTCCCCGAAGATGATGTCCTTCTCTGCGGTTGCTGCGGTCCTGATCGGCGGCGCATCCAACAAGAAAGCGAATATCATCAATGTACTTCTGGGCGTTATGATTTTCCAGGGTCTTCTTACATTTTCACTGCCGGTAGCGAATGTGATTCTGCCGGAAAGCAACATTTCTGATATTGTTCGAATGATTATCAGCAACGGAATTATTCTGTACGCGCTGGGGAAAGGCTCGGGGAAAAAATGAAAAATATAAAAAACTGGTTTCGTGAAAACCTCGTAGTTCTGTTTTTTGCACTGCTTTGTCTCGGTGCTTATATCATCGCGAAGCAGGCACCGTATGTCGTTGTGAGCGATCTGGTAAACCGTGTTATGAGAAACAGCATCATGGTATTGGCACTGATTATCCCGATACTTGCGGGAATGGGACTGAATTTCGGTATCGTGGTCGGTGCCATGAGTGCGCAGGCAGCCCTGATTCTGGTTACCCACTGGCGTCTGACGGGTGTGATCGGCATTCTTACCACACTCGTGATTGCTACGGTAATCTCTGTGATCTGCGGATGGCTTCTGGGCCGCCTGTTCAACCGTACCCGCGGACAGGAGATGATCACGGGCATGATTGCCGGCTATTTCGGACAGGGTATCTACCTTCTGATCTTTCTGGTACTGATCGGAACCGTCATTCCGTTCTGGGATCCGGAGCTTAGCATCAGCACGGGAATCGGTGTCAAGGATACGCTGAATCTGCGTGAGGGCATGAAGGGCGCATTGGATGCGGTCTGTGAGGTAAGTCTCGGCAGTGTATTGATCGCCGGTGTCGCAGTGTTTGCATTGTATCTTGTATACCATCTATATAAAGGAAAAAAGAGTGGCGAGGCGAGAAAATCGGAGATTGTGGTCGCTATCATCAAGATCGCAGCCCTGATTGTTCTGGTGGCAGCATTGTTCCTGATTCCGGGAACTGCTGCGGTCATCAAGAAATGTGATGTTCCGGTGGTAACCCTGATCTTTATTCTGCTTGTCAGCGCACTTTGCCAGTATGTAACAACGACGAAGCTTGGACAGGATTTCAGAAGCGTCGGAACGGATATCCGGATTGCCGAGGCAGCCGGTATCAATGTCAATAAGATTCGTATTCTTGCGACGATCTTCTCTACGGTGCTGGCATCGTGGGGGCAGTTCGCATTCCTGCAGAACATGGGAACCTTCAGCACCTACACGGCACAGCAGAACGTGGGAACCTTTTCCATCGCAGCACTGCTGGTCGGCGGTGCAACCATTGACAAGGCAAATGTCAAACAGGCATTTACCGGAGTTATCCTGTTCCAGCTTTTGTTCCTGCTGGCACCGGCAGCGGGCACCAAGATCTTTAACGATACGCAGGTTGGTGAGTATTTCCGTACGGTTATTTCCAACGGCGTCATTGCAGTGGCATTGGTAATGCATGCGATGAATAAATATCGTGCAAAAGATGCGGAAGCATAATTATATAAATGAGGAGACCAGCTATGAAAAGTCAAGTATAAGTTAGCAAGAAATTTCTTTTACGTATCGATGGTAAAAAAGGGTAACTTTAATAGAGCTCCCTTAAGGTGCTTTTTCAAAATCTATCGATTTGGATCA
>JAQUVX010000005.1 GCA_028693165.1 Lachnospiraceae bacterium
CTGATCCAAATCGATAGATTTTGAAAAAGCACCTTAAGGGAGCTCTATTAAAGTTACCCTTTTTTACCATCGATACGTAAAAGAAATTTCTTGCTAACTTATACTTGACTTTTCATAGCTGGTCTCCAATCTACTTGTGAATTCCTGTTTTCCGTTCTTATCACCTAGAACTTATTATATTCCCCCTTAACCCAAAAGACAATAGAGATGCCGGTTCGTCATGCCGTTATTGATTTCTCTATTGGACAGCACCCTTTTCCTGAAATAAAAACAGTATTTGCTCCATCCCTCTTCTGAATTTTTGTATTACTGCGCTGAATACCCGATGTCATCTGTCTTTGTTTTTGCTTGTCGCCACAACACGTCATCATTATCACCGTATCGACATTTGTTGATGCTGTGATTTAGATGCCTGAAAGGCAGAATTGAACCTTGGCGGAACGTTCATCATCCCTGCTAACATAGCCCACACTGTTTTCCAAACGCTCAATCTTAGCCTATTTTTATACTGCGCCATAGCTTTAAAACTTTAAATGTAATCTGTAATCGTTAATGCCTTTCACTTGCGTAATCGGTGGTTCTTGTTTTATAATCTTCAAAAGTGCTGATTCATCTTAAGTGCACTTCAAAGTGCAATTTCTACACTTTGAAATATTTTCGCCTGCACTTTGAACCGTTTCTCCTCCCATACCAAAATGATATTCCAAATGTAAGTATCGTTTTTTTAATCATGATGCTTCACCACTTATAGAGTGTATGCCATACTTGCCAACCAATTTACTTGTTTTTCCGCGGTGTTAAATCAAGCAAAATATGGTGAAGTGATAAGCCATTTCCAACCACTGCTCGCATATGTACAGTCCGATAAACATAACAAAATCGATAGTATAATGAACAATCCTCAAACTGATTTTTTGATGCTTTTTCTGGCAGTTTCTTTAGCATTAACTCTTTTAATTTATTCATATCTCCTGATTCAAGAAAAACAATCATTCCTGCCTGCGGCATACACTGACTGTATTCACCATCTTCAAAACGTTTTATCCCTTGACCGTAATACTCCATTTCAAAATTATAATTATTAATATTACTTTTTAAAAACCGTTTGCATTCAAAACATATATATTGATCTTCTTTTAAATTATCTATATAGCAACAGATATCCATACGTTTAGTTTTTTCACCGGATTCATATGCAATGGGAAAGTTGATATTAAAATCCCCCTTTTTCTTACGCATTATATTTACCAGTTCAGTTCTGCGCTGTTCTTCTTTTTTCAGTAAGGCTTTGCTTTTGTCGGAAATATCTCGATACGATTGAATAACTAATAAAATATAGTTTTCAATATAATTTCTTCGAAACAGTTCAAACCAGGATGGAGTATTAATTTTCATGGCTATCCCCTCTTGCGTTCATAATCTGACGAGTAATATCAGCTGCAACCTTTCTAGCTTTTCCGATTGTCCAGTTCTTCCGATCTTTAGTTTGTATAATGCTAAATCCGCTATTTTCGAACATTATAATTTTATTTTGTATTAACAGTCGACTGTTTATACGCTCTAGTCCAGCCATTCCAGAGACATCCACTAGCCCTTTATCTAAAGAATCCTCTATACCAAAATAGAAACGAACAATGGTGTAATATTCACCTATTTGTTTTTGACTTTTCCACAAAATCTCATTAGCTTCTGTCATATAGTAATTAAAATAGTTACATAGACAGTCAGCGTATGTTTGATAATCGTACTCTTCAGCAAAATCATTGGCCTTATTTTCAAATCTATTTATGCCCTCATCAATCAGAGAAATTTGAAAATCATCCAGTTCATATAAATAATATACTAACGCATCTAACTCCTTTTGAAGATTAGCTTTTACATTTGAATTCTGACTAAATGGATTGCATTTTTTTGTGTTCCAATCTTCATGGACTACCGCTTCCATTTGCTCTACAAGACTAACCAATTTTGCAATAGTCTGATTATCTTTTTGATATAATGGCATTGGAAATCGCAACACATCTTCCTTTACAACCTCTGGTTTCTTTGCTGCTTTTACTTTTGTCATGTAGAAACTATAGTAGCGAAATACTTTGGAATTCAAAATTCCCTCTAAATATCGCAAGAGCTCTGTATTTTTACCAGTGTAATCATTAAATGTTGAGAAATCGTTACTGAATATTACTGGTTCGCTGACATAAGCTGCCCCCCAGCAGTTCTCATTATAAGTTCTTTTTATTAGAACTTTAGCTGCACAAACATACATACGCAAATCCCTTGGCCTATCATAAAGCACATCTGGTGACACCTCTGGAATATCAACATAGTTCACGCCATATGGCATAAAACATCCTTTTAGAGAACCACCTTTATAACCGCTAAACTCCGGACATTTTCTACCGTTTTTAGCAGTAATATATCCCTGAACAAACTCTAGTTTTCCATCTATGCTAGAACTTAACATCGGAAACCGTTTTAAATGTTCAATACATTCGATATCGAACTCGTCTCCATAAGTAAGAATTGTCCATAAATATTCCCGGTCATCAAATTTATGCTTACTTATCACAATTTCGTCATTTTTGTCATATATAAATTGATGCAATAAACGAAACAACATATTGGGATGAAATGCATAGTAGCAAAAATTATAATTTAGTTCTTGTTTACAGCAATAAGTCAATATGGAACATGGATATGTAGCATGAACAAACAGTTGAGCTTTTATAGCTTCAAGATTTATCACCTGTTCCACACGGTATTTTGATAATAGATACTTCAAATAATGTTTACTATTTTTGTTAGTAAAAATCGCATTTGTTACAAGCAAAGAAACTATTGTTTTCTCATTTGCAAAATCACTTGCCCGACTGATAAAAGCCTGAGCAATTTGAGCATCCGCAATAGGTATATTTTTAGCTAAACAGTATGAAACGTGATCTGATTTTGGTATACTTTTCCAAGGCGGGTTGCCAACAATAATGTCCATAT
Source organism: Lachnospiraceae bacterium (assembly GCA_028693165.1). Lineage (GTDB taxonomy): Bacteria > Bacillota > Clostridia > Lachnospirales > Lachnospiraceae > Brotaphodocola. Next base: position 2,992 of record JAQUVX010000005.1, read on the forward strand.
TTTTTTTATATAGCTTTTGATCGACTTTTTCAGAGAAAAAACTACCCTCAATCAGATTTTTTCCGATTAAATTGGGAAAGCGGAACTGATTCTCGGTTATATCTTTTGGAGTTAATTCATCTAGCAATGCAATATACAAGCTAAAACAACTGATTTTTAATGCGCCGAGATTGATATCGACACCATAAATCATATTTGCCATCAAATTACTAAGTGTTTCTGCATCAAGTACTGTTTTCTCTTTTTTTAGTATATCAATTTGCTGCTTAAATGCACTTACCAAAAATACACCCGATCCACAAGAAGGATCAAGTACGCAAGGAATTGTATCTTTATTTGAATATCGAGAAAAACTCTGCTGAACCATATAATCAGCTAAGTAATGAGGTGTATAAAATGCCCCTGCCCCTGCAGCTTTCTTTTCATTCTTCCATTCATCATCTATAGAAAAAAAGGTCTCATAAATATTACTGATTAACCCAATAGGAATGACAGAAAAATCATAGGGAAATAATTTCAATTGACTATTTCCATCCTTAAAGAAATCTTCGCCTTTAAAAAAACGACAAAACACAGTTAGCTGATCTGGCAATGGTAATGCTTCTTTTTGTATCATAAATAAATCACCATTGAATCGTTCTTTTAAAAAAGAAAAAAAAGAATATACATCTTCGGTATTTTTTCTCTCTAACAATTCAGAAAAAGACGAAACATTCCACTTGTCATATGCCCTTTCAGTTAGCATCTGGCGATCTTCCAAGTATTTAACAAAAATACACTGTGACATAAAATTATATGCATTTTCTATCTTCATACCATGCTTCGTATGAGCAAGTACAACAGCGCTTTTTAAGTTGAAAAGTAGTTGTTTATCTACCCTGTCACTTGAATTTGAAAGCTCCGATAATCGTTCCCAGACGACCCTTGTAGAAACTCTGGATGCCCTCAAATCATCCAGTAACCAACTACCTTCATCGCCTTTTGTGCTATTATAAAGTAATGACCTGCCTTTTCGACAAGAGAAATTATTATATATCCTAAATTCACCAGGAAGAATCAGAATAGAAATTGGAACATCATTACGGTTCCAATAAAACAAATGCAGCTTTACGATGATATCTTCGTCGATAGAATCTATTCTTTTTATTCCTATGAAAGGATATTCTTTATACTCTGATTCAATATAATAGCAATAGTCATAAATCCCCTCGTCATCAGGACGATAAAAAGGACTTGTCTCATACTCAAGAACATGTATTAACTGACGATAGATATCTTCCCTAAGTATTTTATTGCTATTTTCAAAAACTTGTTGTTCAACCATAAAATTCAGATATCCTCCTTCCTATTCATAATCCTAACGGCTTTTTTCTAATATAGTATGACCTTAATTACATAATTAATATTAACACAAGTTTCAATAAATTTGTTAAAGTTAATATATTTAATCATATATGTCAACTTATTTTATCTCATTTCATTTCATCTCGACCGATTTTATTATAACATGCAACGCGTGCAAGAACAAGCGTTCTCATCAAAGGATTATCATATGATTATCATATATACCTATTTTAGACCCAAATCGACGATTGTCTCGACATTCGCCGTCCCCGGAAACATATCCACCGCACACGCCTTCACCATCCGATACCCCCGCTCCTGCAGCACTGCCAGATCCCGCACCAGGCTGGTCGGCTTACAGGAGATGTAGACCAGGCGGTCCACGCCAAAATCGATGATCTTGATAAATGCGCTTATTAGGTGTGTTATAGAAATCAATTATAAATGGAAGGAGAAAAATATGCAAGGATATAAAATACCGCATAAAGTGCGGGTAAGCAATCTCAAAAGAAAACGAATAGAACGAGGAATAAAGCAGGCTGAACTGGCTGATTTATCGGGCGTACCGTTAAAATGCATCGGTAACTATGAACAGCTCCGTCGTGATATAAATAGGGCGCGCGTTGATATAGTTTACTCTTTGGCCGCTGCTTTAAATTGCCGGATTGAGGAACTCTTGGAAGGCAAGGATCTTTTATAATAAAGCCCCCCAGAACGTAAAAAGAACCCCGATCCGCAACCGCAGCGGGGTTCTTTTTACGTTCTGGGGGCCAGGTTTTTATCCCATGAGACCCCCTCCCGCCGCACATCTTACTACAACTTTCTGGATCAGTCAGGCGGAAAATCCGACTATTTTTTCAAGTATGCACTACTGCAAAATCCGGTATGGGTTGCGCCGTTGATCTTGGCCACTACATAATACCATTTCTTTCCGCCCGCCGTCGTATAGTAGCCGTAATTCCGGACTTCAGTGCCTTTTGGCATAACGACCAATGACGCCTTTTCTGTACCGGCTCCGGCCCTCAGATTAAGGTTCGCGGTTATCTTGTAGGCTCCGGCGATGCTTTTATCATAGCTCTTCGCCGTCTCAATCCTGGTTGTGACGGGCATCGCGTTGGTTCTTCCGTCCGTCACAACTACCGTGTGCCCCTTCGTCTTGGTTACCAGTACGCTGCCGGTATATAATGTCATTCCGGCCGTATAGGCTACGCGTTCATGGAAGAGCCCGGTTGCTTCCAGGGCATCCGCCTCGCCTGCTGTTGTGAAGTTGCCCGGATCTTTTCCTGATGCTTCTTTTACGCATTGTCGAACCAGGCTGCTGCAGTCACATTCCGTTTTCTTCGTCGTGCCGGTTCCGTATGTAACTACTCCCAGGCGGTTTCCTTGGTCGTAGCCCAGATTGGGATTGTTGCATGCCTGCTTCATGGCTTCGGCGATCCCTTCGGCGATCGCTGCCGTCTTCGGCCGGAGTACATACCAACCCTTTTTATGCACGTAAAACTCCTGCATGCTTACCTCTCCGGAGAAATCCGATACGGCCGTCTGCAGCTGATCTCCGGACATCCCGCCGCTATAAGTTCCATCTTCATCTACTCTTGCGCTGCCGATAATGGTGCTCATGTCATTCGCCTCCTGTCTTAGACGTGATCTGTGAGATTGCCTGTATTACCTTGTCATACCCAACCATCGCGGATAGCCAGGATAATAACATCAATGCGATCAGGTATACTGCCATCTTTTCGTTTAAAATTGCGCTGGTCAAAATAATGTAAGCTGCGCCGACCGCAATACTTAATACGATCGCAATGATTCCGGCCAGCAAATTGGAATAGTACGTTTTTTTCAACTCGTCGAGCTGCTTCTTTACCGCCTCCGTCGCCAGTCCGGTAAAGGTTGATACAATAAGCAACATGATTAAAAATACAGCTAAGCTCATAAACTGCCTCCTTCTGCCGGATCTTCCCGGCGCTCTTTCTTCTTGTAGTCCCTGTCTTCCAGCTCCTGCTTTCGTTCCCGGCTCTTATCCTTGTTAGTCCGGATCCAACCGCAAATGCCGCATTCCCCTATCGTTGCCGCAATGACGGCACAGGCGTATGTCTCCGGAATTGATCCGATTTCCCGGTAGATCTGCAGCATCTGGGCGTTGAAATAGATAAAAAATCCGAAAACAAAAGCAAGAATGATGTTGAGGGTTCCGATCCGGCTGAACCATTCTTTTACTTTCTTCAAATCGCGCCCTCCTTAGTACAGATCCTTGATGCCCTGCCGAGTCAAAAAATCTTTCTGTTCGTGTTTGATCTCTGTCGCATAGTTGAGCGCTGCATCCATGTCGCCGTTGCACTTCGCATCCGGGATCCGCTTGACGGCCCGAGCTGTCGCCTCGCCCAGGGCCAGTGCAGCTCCTACGCTTTTGATCAGCAAATACTGGTTCTGTTCCCTGGCCTGCTCTCTCTCATCCACGTCCTTCTGGCGATCGGCTCGCTCTGCCTGCTCTTTCCTTTCCCGCACCTGCAGACGGTGCTCAATCAACCAGAAGCAAAAACCTGTCACTGCGCTGGGTACTCCCATCGCAATAAAAAGCGCTGATACGTCCATCTCTTTCTCCTGCCTCCCTTCTTTTTGATTTAAACGGCCCGCTTGGCGCTCTGACCGCCCACGGTTCCGTTTTCTCTTTGTACCCTAAGAAGTGTTCGACTACTCGATTCCTGCCCGAGTTTCGGCCGCCTGGTTGATTCTGGCAACGCAGGAAAGGTTGTCCAATTCATCCGGGGATATATGCTGCGCCAGTAGTTGGAAAAGCTCATTGATGACGCCCGCCTGAATGGAAATTATGGCATTCTGGGAATCGATGATTTCCACGGTATTAAGATTCCGGCTCATACGGTTCCCCCGTGATCTGCTCATATTCCTCCGCCGTGATCCCAAGCTTCTTTCCTGTCAGATTCTGCAACCTCGCTTTTGTGTAAAGCCCCTTTTCGTAGTATGATTTAAACTTTAAAAAATTTTTGCTCATGCTCTTATCCCTCCAGTTCAATGTCCGCCATGGCCGCGATATAATCAATATCGGACCGGTTCTGTTCCGCCTTCGCCTGCAGCTTGGCGATGATGTCCGCCTGGCTCAAGGCGTTTTCCGATTCCCACTCGGCTCCGTATTCTCTCCAGGCATCAATGTTCGCCTCAATGTCTTCCCGGCTTTCGGTCGCCTGGAAATAGATTTCGTCGTACTCATAGCCCGGGCCTTCCTCGTTCTCTGTCTCGTGGATGTTTTCCCGCAGGTATACCTCCGCGATCCCTGATGCCAAAATGTAGTAAGCCAGGGCGCCCGGCCTTGTGTTAGACTGCACATTGCTCGTAAACATAGCTTAATTCTCCTTTCTTCCTTCTGTTTTCTTGTCGTGCTATGGCGCTTATAATTCCGGCTGCATACTCAAAAACCTCCGCCATGGAGTAATCTATGTACGCCTGCCTTGAATCTGAATGTTTAAAAAATCCTTTGTATGATGCAGTACGCGCTGCCTGGGTGCGCGTGAAAACTGTTCCGGCAAGTCTCCGGAGGATCATCCTTCGCGCCCGGACGAAATCCCGGCCGCGGATCGTTACCTTCCCGGACTGATGAACTACGAATCCCATCATGTCAATGCCTTCGCGGACGATCTCCTTGATATGCCAGTTCTCCTTTATAGCGAAACCCAGGATGTCCTGCATAAAGCCTTTTAGGGATTCAACCGCCTTCTTCAGATACTTTCGGGAGCTGGAAAACATGGTTATATCGTCCATAAAAATAACCATCTTGTGAACCATCTGGATCTTTCTTTCCCGGCGTACTGCATGCAGGTTTTTCACATGCCGGCACGCGAAGGAGACCATATACTGTACAGCCCATTGCGAAGGCAGCGCACCGATCATAAATCCCTCATATCCGTCCACCCGGTGCGAAGCAAGAAGGTATTGCCATAACCATAGAAGATCATTGTTCCCGCAATCCCTCCGGAACAGGGCCATGAATATCTCCAGCCGTGCGCTGTTAAAGCATTTCTTAATGTCCGTCTTAACAAAGAACCTGCATTTCCGGGTATAGCGCTTTTTGTGCCGCTTCGCATATCTGACGGCCGCGTCATCCCGCCGGATCCATTTTTTAATCATCGCCACGCCGTACACCTGGCCGCGCTTTTCGATGCTGCTTGTCTGCTGCGGAACGATCCGGCGTTCAAAGATCGGCATAGCTCCGTAAACTGCTATATAATCCAGAACCTGCTGCATGGCGCTTTCGTTTCCGATTAGCCGTATCTTCTCGGTTGTCTTGTCAACGCGTTCTTTGATGTATACCCGTCTGAGGTGCGGATTCTTGGAGGCGATGTAGCTGCATGCCGTTTCTGCGATCGATCGGACGGCGGCGTGGTACTGTTCCATCCGTTCGTTGTACTTTTCTGTGAATTTCTGGCGGCTTTGCTCCGGAATCCCGAGGTTCCGGGCATCATCCATCTTTATAAGCTCATAGTATCGCGATCGGGTCATTCCGTGGGCGCCCAGAAGATCTCGGAAATCATGCCGTTTCCAATGTCTCCTTACGCAATCCTCCACCCACGGAAGCACCGTCTCTACGTCTGTTATATCTATGCCTTTGCATAATCGGTGCAAGGTTATCACTCTTTCTGAAAAGAACCGGGTTATCGGTTTCCCTACTCACCCGGCGTATTCTCTTTTGATTTTCGCCGCAGCGCAGATAGCATGAAGTACGTATTTTGATTACATTTTCAGAATGCCGGGCCAGGATGTTCCAGTTCGCGTTCCCAAGCGAATTGTTGCCGTTCAAGCAGGAAAGGCCGCCATTGCCAGAACCGTTGTTCAAGTTGCCGAAGGCCAGCCAAAACAGAAGAAAGACAAGAAAAACACCCCGCACAAGGCTCCATACTACCTGTTATTGCTTGTGCTGTTGTTATATAAGGGGCACAAGCCCCTCTGGGCGGCTTACGCTGCCCATTCACCCCGATTACCGTTGGGAGAAAGCCGGGCCAGGAAGAACCAGGACGCGGGCCCAAGCGAAAGGTTGCCGATCAAGCAGGAAAGGCCGCCATTGCCAGAACCGGAGAACAAGGCGCCAAAGGCCAGCCACTCGCGTACTCCGGTAACCGCTGCATTCTTATAGAACGCATCCCGCGTATAGGTGCTTGAGCTGCCGCCCGTGGTGTTGGTCCCGAAGAAGATTCCTTTCGCGAAGGCAAGCTTCTTGATATACTCCCACTTTTCGGTCTCCGGCTGCAGGGATTTCAGCCCGGATGCCTTATAATTTTCCGTGATGCTCGTCGCCTGGTTTGCGGTGCGGTCAACCAGGTACGGCTCATAGTAGTAGTTCTCGCCATCCTGGTACAACTTTAAAATCACGTCGGACATAACCTCATAGCCGCCTACCATGTACTCGATTCCCTGCAGGCGCGCTGCATATCTTCCGTTTCCTGGCGTCGCCGGAGATCCGTCCGGACCCAATATATGGTCGCAGCTGCCGTTTATCCAATGGAAAGTGGAAATGATGGTCGTTCCTTCGGCGTTGTCGCCGTTGGCTGCCGTGTTGAAGGTGTCAGTGGTGTCTACATATACGGCCGCGTAGGCCGTGCCGTCAATATTAACACTTTCGATCGCTGCGACCAACGCCCCGCCCTGTCCTGTGATGGAATAGTTCGCACCCGTCCCGCGGTCTTTCGATGACCCGTTGTAGTTTCCAACGATAACGGACGATCCAACGATCAGATTTGCTGCTTCGGTCGGTTTCAGAAGTACCCGCTTTACGCCGTTTTCTGCCGCCTGGGCGAAATACTGATAGTTGTAGTTGATGCAGCCCTGTAGAACGCCGTCCAGGGTCATTCGGCCGTATTTGATGAATGCCATCAGCTGGACGAATGCGTAATCGATCACGCTTGATCCGCTATATCCAGTTCCGGTGGCTGCGGCCAGCGTATGCTCCGCGTTGTGCGAAATATTGTACGCCGTCGGGATCGCGCCGGAATAGCTTGTCATCTTTCCGCTCTCTGTGTGGTTCATGTATTTGCTGTGTACCACCCAGGGGCGCATGGCGTTATCTGATGTCCGTACTGCTTCCGGCAACGGCTCGCAGTAGTCGTGTCCGGTCTGCTGCTCCGCTGAATATCCATGTATGTAGATATTCGCCTTTTCGTCGTACCAGTGCCAGCCTGCCTGCTGCATAACCCCAACGTATTTTTCCGGGTTTGCGCGCTCAAAGTTATCTGTGACACCCTCGATTGCCGTAATAATCGGTTCCATGGTTGTGGCGTCTACGGTGTAGTTACAATCAACAACCGCAAAAAGCGGATGCCCGGCGTAGTCATCCTGGTTCGCCTCGTCATTGGTGGAAGGAACGCATACCAGCCCCGCGTTATCTCCTCCCTTCGTTCCGGTGGAAACCGCAGAACCGTCCGGCTGGCTGAACTCAACCCATCCGTTCCATTCCGTCCTGGTCAGCTCGTACCACTGATTGCATAACGCGGTAAGCCCGGCCGGTGTTGTTACGTTGACTCCATGGCTCAAAAACCACCACTTCATAGCTGCTCGGTACTTTCCCTGTGTGCCGTCAAAAAGCATGTTGTCGGAAATCAGCTTATCGATCCGGCCACTCAGGCTATCGTGTGAAGCTTTCAGATCCTCCAAATTAACGATCTTAGATCCTGATACACTCATTTGTTTTGTCCTCCTTTATATTCCTAAATACTCCTTGGTTTCTGCAACGGTCGCGGATGTTACGGAAGCCGCTGCCGCCTCTGCCGCTTCCTGGCTTGCTGCAGCTGCTGTTTCTGATGCTGCCGCCTTCGTGGCGGATTCTGCTGCTTTTGCGGCCGCTTGCGTCGCTGCGTCTGCCTGTTTTTTGACTAGTGCAAGGGTTATTACATCCATCTTCCCCGCCTCCTCTCTACTGCGCGATCCACTGGGCGCTTTCCTCGTCGTACATGTATACAGCACCCGTGTTGATCTCATAGAACGTTGATGCGTTCGGGATCGGAAGCCCGCTGTACGTTCCCATTGGCTTCGCGTCGGTGTTCTTGCCTGCCAGTGACATTGGTTTCTGATAGATGTTTTCATTCATTGATGTTACCAATCTCTTCCCTCCTCTTCTCAAAATCCTAAATATTCCCTAGTTTCCGCAACCGTCGCCACCTCGTCAAGCGTCAGGACGCCGCCGCTTCCAGGCTGAATCACTACGTTTTCCGCATTTCCTACGGAAATGTAGTCATAATATTTTAGCGATCCGATCGCAACGCCGTTATAGGCGGACATCCATTCCGGCTTGTCCGGCTGTGCGACGATGATCGAATAAAGCACCTCTTTTCCATCTTCTCCGGCCGCGTAGATTCCGATTTCTGTTACATAGTAACCGGCCGTGATCTTTTCGTTTGTTGCCGCAAGGAAAAGCTTGCAGGTTGCCTTATTTACCTCCTCCGCGCCAGTTACTCCGTAACTGTTCTTTTCGGATTTTAACGCGGTCATTTTTGCGAGGGCTGCTTCGGTTTCTTTTCCGGTATAGGTTCCGTTACCGATTGCGAAGCGCGTAATCTGCATCTTCTCGCCCGCGATTGTCCGCGCGTGAAGCTCCGCCCCTTTCTCCGTCAGGAGATTTTTAAAGATTTCTAACATGCATCAAGCTCCTTTCTATTCATCAGCCCTATAGATTCCATCAAGAACTGCAAGAACTTCACAGACCACGGTGTATGTTCCAGATACGTTTCCGCGGAACGGAGAAAGGGTGACTTCTCCGGATGAACTCCTCGCGATTGATGCCCAGGCGTTGCGGTATGTCGAATCGTAATATTTGATCGTTGTAATCGGTATACGCTGGCTTTTGCCCTTGGATAGCGCAACAACCACCGGGCCATTGTATTCCGTGCTTGGATATATTCTCATGATGATCGTATCCCATCCGGAATACAGAACCCCGAGGCTTACTTTGCGGTCTCCTGCCGTCCCGCTGTATCCGGTACAATTCAGACTTACGCTCGTACTCCAGCTTACTGGCTCACTTCTGGGCTCCGTTCCGTCAATGCCGCAGATCTTGTTTCCTTTCGCGATCTTCTTCGCCGTGATTGCCAGTGCATTTGCCATGATGGAAAGCGGAACCGCGAACAGTGTATTTGCCGTAATATATCCAGCCGTTGAGTTGTAGCGAATCTGTACCCGTTCAGTTTCGTCCGAGTTCTTGCTCTGGTATGCTGTATCTCCGAGCACCACCTTCGTGGCGTTGCTGCTGGTATGCGTAATCGCCGCATCCGCTGTTATGTTTTTCATGGTTCCAGGGCTCTTGATTCCCGAGGTGCTTGTAAACGTCTTATCCTTTAAGACCTCGCTCGGTGCTGCTGCCCCGAAGTCCGATGCCGGACGGTTTACATAGGAGCTGCCACTGCCCTGGTAATATCCTTGTGGTGGGCACATGTTGATTCGCTTTACTCCGTTTGTGTCCGCGCAAAGCTGCAAGCCATCTGCCTCCCGAGTTGGTACAGTCTTATATGTGCTGTTGATCCCCGGAACGGTTCCGTTTGTAGCGATTCCGGTATTGTCTGGCATGGATCCGGGAATCTTTTTTCCGTTGACAAACGCCATGAATCCCTTTAATATCTGGGCTGCCACTGCGGCAACGTATCCGGAATCCGGTTTTGTTTGGCTTGCTAGATCTTTTGCGGTTACCTTACCTTCCCCATAAATTCCTTCGTTGATTGCGTAGCTTTCGCCGCAGGCCAGCGTCTTTGATACATTTCCGTAATCAACGGCCCCTCCTTCGACCTTCCCGTCCTTGTTGTAGCCGATCATTCCCGCCCGGACGTCTTTCCTGGTTATATTTCCATCCGCGCCATACTCTCCAATGACGTTACATACGGAATGTTTGTTCGCGATATGTTCAGCCGTGATCCCTAGGCTGTCTGGCGTAACACCCACATAGGCTCCGGTTCCGCCCGGGTAATCCCCAACCGGCGGCACCATTGCGATCTTGGTTAATCCGTCGGAATCATTTGCTACTACATAATCATCCGGCGTATACAGGGGCTTGCCTCCGATCGTTGCTCCGGATGCTTTCGCGCGATCCGGAAGCTCTCCGACCTGTTCTTCATCTGACCCGGATCCGAAGAAGATGTCGCCAGCCCTTACGTGCGCCGGGCTCGCGGTCAAGTGGTCGCTATCAACCGATCCGCCGCCGCCCATCATTTTTAATTCTTTCATTTACGCCACCCCCTGCAGTCTGATCCTTAAGATCGTGGTAGGAACTCCAGCAAAACATTTAAATATTACCTTGCCCGTATCTGCATAGGCCCTTCCCTTTGCGAAAAATGTAGCCTGTGCCTTCATCTCCTTCGTCGCCACTGCAGCATCACTGCTTAAAGCTCCGGGCCATACCGTAATATCGCTTTCTTCCGTTACGCCTTCGATCGCAACCTCGGCCGTATAAATCGTAACGCCGGATTCTGTTGTTGCCTTCCACCCGTCTGCTGCAATCTCAATCTCTCTTTCGGCAAACGTGGCCGTCTCTAGCTTGCTTGTCAGGCTCTTTACAGCTGCAATCGCATTCTTGTTAGCTGTGATCTGCAGCTGCAAAGTCTGCGAAGCCTCTGCGCCCAAGGGAAGTTTGAAATAATACCCGGATTCCTCATTATCAATCCAGAAATAGATTTCCGATGAATCCGTATCTACGTATAGCGCGTTTGTCTGACCATACTCCGGAAACTCTGCGAACGGCCGCGTAATAACCGGTGCAAAATTAACCCACTGCATCTGATAGTCCAGATCTCCGATCTTAATTAGGTGCTGCCCTTCGATCCCACCTGCAAGGGCACGCCTCAATGTCGTCACCAACGTCCGGAGAGCAATGAAGTCCGAAGCGGCTACAACTGCGCCCGTTGTGTCTATGGTTACGTTGGCGGAATCGGCCACCTCCAGATTAACCCGCTCTGTGATTGTGGAAATCCCGATGCCATTATTCGCTGGAACGTAAACGGCCTGTGTATCTGAAACCAGAATGCAATATAGCAGTTCTCCGCCGTCCGGATTCTCTGCATAGATTCCCATTTCGTTAAGATAATACAATTCATCCAGATCCAGGTTGTTGATTACAATCTCAAGAACGACAGTCGCCGGATTTCCGTCCGGAATATCAACAGACGAAAACTCAAAAGCCTGCTTCTGGTTTTTGATGTCTTCCGCCGTCCGGAGGCTCTCGCCATCCGCCCACCTGCCGTCGCCGGTTCTGGCCCGCGTAAAATGGATCGTGCATTTTTCCGCCTGGGCTTTTGTGATCAGCTGCTTCGCTTGATCCGTCAATGCCCACCTTGAAAATATAGCCATCTCTTACCCTCCTATAACCGATATGCTCTCTTGTGTCATAGCTGCCGACGCGACCGGTCCTCCGAAGATCTCCGTCTCGTTATCCCGAACCTCTACCAGTATCTGCTCCGTGTCTGTCGCGAGAAAACAGGTATAACTCAACGCGCGCGTTACTTCTGTCGGGTCCTCCTCGGTGCTACTTACCACCGTAGAATCCGCCCCCTCGGCAAAGTCATAGATACCTATGTATTCCTCCGTGATGTATGCCTGGTCCGGATTATTGATATTGACGTCGTTTATGATCCGCGCCTCCGTAGTCTGCGCCAGATTGGCCGCAACTGCAAAAACGGTTTCCAGCTCGTGTCTGGCCGAAACATAACGCAAGTGCGAAGTTGCGTTCTTGGTCTTCTCGATCAGATCGGCGAACTGCTCTACGGAATCCTGGGTCATGGTCGCCGAGGTCGTAATATCGAAGGTTCCAGGTGTCCCGTCTTCGCCTTCAAACTCGTTCCACTCTGTTACTTCGCCATCTCCAAAAATGACGCTTACCAGCTCCTGTACTGCTGCCTTGGTTCCGGCTTTCATCTTCCAGGCTATGGCATTTTTTATAATGTTCCGCTTTACCTCGAGGCTCATTGTCTCGCTGTAATACTGCGCGTTAAGCTCAGTCGCCATGTAGTCCAGGATATATTCCGGCATGCTGTCAACATCCCCGTACATCCGGGAAATAACGGATATGTCCAGGAATTTTGCCATTGCCATCCGGCAAGCGTAGCTGATCGCCATAACTTCCGGCCGCCCCCGCAGATAAGGGGGCAGCAGGTCGGCCGGTTCGCCATCTCTGTATTTAATCATTTTCAAGACCTCCGTATACTACGGTTTTGCCCTCCGCAATCGCCACCGCACTGTCTCCGATAGCCTTAAATGTCGGGCTGGTTATGGTCGCCCGCTTCGCCCCTGCGCTTACGATAAGCTGCATAAGCACCGAAGGGTTAATATCGCGGCCGATCTTGAATTTCTGCCACAAGATGTATTCGTCGATTGCCGTATCGACTTTCTCCTGGATCGTCTCCGCTGCGCTCCGGTCGCTCTGATTAATGTAATATGTAACGCCAACATCATAGCTTACAATGACCGGATTGATGACGTTTACAACGTCAGTAAGCATCTTGATGTCTGGCTGCAGCATACGCTCCGCAAGCGCCGCACGGAACTCCTCGCCGGGAAGCTCCCCGCCCTCCAGGAGACACGTGATCTCAAGGATCCGCGGCGAAGGGCTACGAACCCTGGCGTCAATAATCGCGCTGGAATACTTTGATACCCAGTATTCATATGCGCCCATCGATCCGGCCGCCGTGTAGCCCTCTGGGGCGATGTAAATGCTCTGACGGTAATCTTCTTCGTCTTCTTCATCCGCGCCGTTCTCTGGGGCTGTCAGGTTCGTCACGATGTCAATGAATGGGATTATATCAACCATTCTTGCAAGCTCCCCGACCCCGTAAAGGTTGCCGCTTACTCCTGCAACACTGCAGATCGCCCTTACATCAATGTAAAGCGCGCCGATCGGGATCTCTGCGTATTCCTGGGTTGCGAAATATACGCCGTCACCTGCAGTTACCCGGGATCCGGCAGGAATGCCGGTTGCATTGGTCCGGGAGGCGCTCATGCTAAAGCGCAGCGTTGTTGTCGCCGCCGTGGCGTCCTTCCGGCCGACCCGCTTCATGGCTCCCAAATTCGCCAGATAGTCGCCGGTGGCGTACTTAAGACAATTCATCCTGGCGTTGTTTTCCCCGATCTTGTACCCATGGAAAATGTAATAGGAGCAAGTTTGCAGGATCAGGCGCGCCGTGCTTGCGTTTCCGAGCATCGGCTCCTTCTGAGTTATTTCCTTGTACTTTTCCTTGTACCACCCGATCATTTCACGCTCTAACTTTTCAAGGGTATATCCCCCGATAAAGTCCAGATCCGGATAGTCTTCCAATGTTTTTAAAATGTCACTCATCCGTTTCTCCCTCCTCAAAAACCAGGGTCGCTTCCGTTTCTCCGGTGGCCTGGTTGTGCTCAAACGCCACCTCGCTGATGGTCGCGCGCGGCTCGTAAGTTCCGTACTGCTCAACCGCATCAACGGCATAGTCGTTCTCAAGATCATCCGGAACCTTAGATAGCTCACCCCAACTCAATCCGAGTCCCCTAGCCATCGGAATGCTTCCGCGCGGAACATTTGCTATATTAACGATGCACTCCATGATATCCTCAAACTCCGGATTGTCCGCCGCACCGTCAATGTTTATCTTCATGGCCACCACCCTCTTTTATCCATATTCTGAAAATGTTACCGTCAACGTCATTTCCGCAAGCTCCCCTTTTCGCATTACGATGTCATAGCTCTCACTTACTTTCGTCAAGACTGCCCTGGATAGGATCACGCGCCCGCCGATGATAAGCGGGGCCACAACCTTGCACCGCATGCAGCTCTTTATTTTCCGTTCAATCGTCCGCGGTTTAACCCCTGCGAAAACGCTGATCTTAATCTTCATCGATGCCGTGTCAAGATCAAGTCCGTCAATCTCCAGCTTGGGCTTTGAATTAACCATATTGTGCTTGCTGGTTCTGAGGGAAGAATCAAGCCGGAAATCCTCAAATGTCAGAACCCGGTCATCGTCAACCCTGAACTTTAAATGTGTTCCCCAGTTTCCTATTTTTGACATTTAACCCCTCCTTTCAGCCGCTCCCCCGCTGGTGCATCAACTTTACGGCCTGGATCAGCTGCCCTACTGTCACGGAACCGGAAGTATCCCGAATTATCATGCTGCCGCCAATTACTGCAATTCCGGCAGCTGACGGGTTTTCTCCGGCGAATCCGCCTAAAATAACCGCAGATCCATCCTCCAGGTGTTCAACCAGAACCATGTCGTCCTTTTTCAGCTCCTGTGTCGCTCCAAATGGGGAAAAGACGGGAATCATCGCGGACGTATCGCTCCGGCTCGGATAATATACCGATGCCATGCCGGTGGCCGGATCGTAGGAACTCACAAAACCGATTCTTGCTCCCATGATTTTTTCCTCCTTACAGTCTGTTAAAAATCTTGTACGCGCTGACCTTCATGCTGTGCTTCCCGGAAAGGCGGTGCGTAACTTTTGTTACAAAATACTTGCCATCCATAGCGCCCATACCCTTAAGCTCGATATTGCAAGTCGCTACGATGTTCGGATCGGCAAGCGCCGAAAAAGACAGAATCGTCGCCTTTTCGTTTGCTTCATTCGCCTTTGCCTTGCAGATTCGGATCGCGTCCGCCTCTGATTCAACTTTGTTGTCAAGCTCCAGCCAGCGTGGACCATCGCCAACCTCTACCGATATGGTCTCCGCCTTTTTCTTCTTCCCGCTTCCGGATGTCGATGTATAAACCAGCTTCGCGCCGGTGTAAGTACCGCTTAATGTATCGTTCCATGTATAACCTTCCTCCATGTCTGATTCGTAAAATGTCTTTGTGATCCCACGGGCTTCGTAAATGGTTTTGTCGAATATGACCAGGGCTTTTTTATAAATCTTTAAAAACATTCCCTGTTGATCGCATACCTCCGCTAAAAACGTGCTATCCGGCTTTTTATCCTGTTCGATCGTAAATATTGGCTCCGGTGTCGGTCCCCAGTAATGGAGGTTCGTCATGCCGTATTTGTTTTTGATCTCCTCAGCGATCTGTCGGAGGGTCACGTCCGTCCATGTCTTAGATGCCTCGGTAGTCTTAAAGCCATCATTGGCCGGAATGCTGACCCCCTTCAAAACGCAACAGCGCGGCGGTGCGCTATATGTAAGGTCGTCAAGGGTAAAGTTTCCGCAATGATATTTCAATCGGTCCCCGCTCCGCTTCCAGTTGTTAAAGTACAATGTGACGTCAAGGTCTGCTCCCTTCTCGGGGCGAAGTACGTCGCGGATCCACGCGGCGCTCCGCTCCTCAAAAGTAAGCGTGGTTTCGTCGGATGTTCCGGAGGCGTTATCTGTGTAGCTCAAGGATTCAAGTTTCCGGGAAAGCCCGACCTCTAAACCGTTATAGAGTACGGTCGCCTCTATGCTCCTTCCATTAGCCATTTAATATTGCCCTCCACTCCGGATAGCTTTCATCGAGATCACCATCTGTGTTGCTGATCTCCGGAATCTTAAGCTCGATTCCAGCCGGAAAGATCATATACTCAACCTTATCCCTGTTTTCGTTCATGAGCTCCGTTGCGTAATATTCGGATCCGAGCTCGTTGTATGCGATCTTATCCCATGTGTCCCCGCTGATAGTCTTATAAATCTTCGCCATTGTCATTCCTCCTAAAATGCCAGCCGGAACTCATCTTTGCGGTACCGCTCCATGAATTGGACGAATCGCTCGTAATCTTCCGCGGTTATCCTCCGGATCATTGATTCATCTGATCCGGCCGGAACCTGGTAAACCGGCGAATATACAACTTGGAAACTGCTGTTGTCCTGGCTGCTGTTGGTCGTTGAACCGCCGAGACGGTTCCCGACCTGCTCCCAAATTGAAACCGCATTCCGGGAACCGTCCAGCGGAATGATTGCTTCCGGCCCGGCTTCTGCAACCAGTCCCAGGTGCGGCTCCGTCATGATACCGCCGCTGGCGTGCTTTTTGATTGTTCCGCCGACTCCGGATATGCTGGATAATGCGCCTGGGTTCTGGATCGTAGGAACAAGGCTTAAACGTACATCCGCGTCTACATCGAATCCCCCGGCAAACTGCCTTTGCAGCTCCTCGTTTGACCAGGCGTACATACCTTCAATAATTGGCGGTGCCGATTCCTTAAATCCTTCATCCAAGCTATTCGGCAGGTCGGACATCTTTCCTTTGACCGCGTTGTATGTCGTCGTGTATTCATCGGATTCCGATATAACGCGCCCGATCTCTTTCCAGTAGTCTCCGCCCGCCCCGGTAAGCATATTTAGCGTTTCGGCGCTGTTTAATACCTCCTGTAATGCCGCTGGGATCTCCAGTCCTGCTTCCTGGTACTTCTGTTTCAGCCCCTCCATTTCTTCAAGGGTCGGTCCCATCTGCTCGAGCAATTCCTGGATCGCTTTCCGGTCGCCCTTCTCCATTCCGGTTTTAGCCTGTCTCATTGCTTCGTCAAGTGTAAACAGCAGGGCGTTCTGGGCTTCAACTTCCGCATGGGGTAGGTTTTCGATTCCTGAGAAGCTCTGTGCCAGTGAATCGTCGATTACCTGGGTCAGATTGTCCTGACTTGCCTTCAGCTCGTCTCCGTACTGCTTGTATAACGTGTCCATCTGGAAGGATGCCGCCCGTACCTCAATATCTCCGACCTGTTCCAGATAGTTTTCTTTGAAAGAAGCGATCATATCATCATATTCTTTCTGATCGATCGCCCCATCCTCCAGCATCAACTTAGCGCTGGAGATGTTCATGGTTAGGGATTCATCAAGATTCGAGGTTGCTTCTTCCACCTGTGCCTGGATCTCTGCCTGCAGGTTTTTATAGCTTTCCGGATCAAGTTCCCCGCCACCGTATTTGATGCCGATTGTTTCCATTTGGGCTTCAAACTGGCTGCTTGATAGCTTGGCTGTTATGTTTGCCATCTTGGTCTGCAGCTCCTGAATGGTCTCAACTTCGTCCATGGAAAGGACGCCGTCCTTCATGCCTTCCGCGTACGCCTCGCCGAGTTGCTTTCCTAATTCATCCAGCTCGCTGTTCAAGCCGGTATAGTAATCGTTAAACTTTTGGATGATTCCGCTTTTTTCCTCTTTGTCCTCGCCCGCAAGGAGAATGTTAAGGCTCATATTCATCGCGTACTGCTTTTGTTCCGCAAGGCCTATAGCCTCCTGGACATAGGATCCTATCGCACTTCCATAATCCTCCGCATCTTCTCCGGTAAGCTCAAGCCCCAGGGATGCCTTAAAATTCAGCTTTTTCATGGTTCCTTGCAGGGAATCAAGGTCATCCGCGATGCTTTTAACCTTGTCAAATTCTTCCATCGTCTGGGCGACGCCGGAAAGGCTGCCGTTGTCAATGATCAGCGTTGCTGTTTTTTGCAGATCCTCCATGCTTAGATTCATATCGCCGAAGTGTTTTGCAAGGCTGTTTTTTTTCATCTGGGCTTCTGCAACCTTGGCTTTCGCCGCAAGCCCTACGATCGCGCCGCCTGCCAATGCCGCCACGCTGATAGCGGCCATTACCGGATTGCTGGCCAGCGCAACGCTCAAGGCTTTTATGGCTGTCGCCGTCGTGGTAATCACGGACGCCACTTTCATTGTTGTTATGGTCGTCGCGATCCCGCCTAGAACGCCTGCGATAACATCCGGATGATCCATCAGCCACTCGCCTGTATCAAGCAGCGGTTCCGCGAAATCCTCCAATGCGTCCGCTGCATCCTTTACGTATCGCTTTACAGTCGGGAAGTTCTTTTTTACCGCTCCGGCTACGTCTCCGGCATATTTGTAGATCATTTCCGTCCCGAACTGTACGGCTTCCCTCATGGGTTCCTGCAGTCCCTCGTATATCTGGATTTTTGCATCGTCAAGGGCGCTTCCGAAGATTGCAAGGTCTCCGGTTAAGTTGTCTAACTTCGTGCTGGCCATCTTCTCCAACGCTCCGCTTGAATTTTCAAGGGATCCCGCCAGGGCGTCCCACTCAGATACGCCCTCTTGAACCTCCGTATTTAATCCGGATAGCAGGTCATTCATGGCGTCAACATGCTGCTTGCCACCGATGGCTGCAAGGGTCGCGTTCCGCTCCTCCTCGGTCATGTCTGCAATCTTTCCGTTGAGTTCCGTAAGGGTATTTTTCAACCCTTTGAACTTGCCCGCATTGTCAAAGGCTGATAATCCGATCTTCTCCATCATCTTCCCCGCCCGGCCGGTTCCGGTCGTCAGGTTAATCATGGCAGCGCTCAACGCGTTACCGGCTTCTGATCCTTTGATACCCCGGTTCGCCATAACGCCCAGCGCGGCTCCGGATTCCGAAAGAGGTACATTTAACGACTTTAAGGTACCTCCGACACCGATGTATGCCTCCATGAGCTGCTCTGCTGTCTGATTGGATTTGTTATTTGCCATCGCTGCAAGGTCAAGGTACTTTTCCAGATCTTCGACCTCTACGTTTAGTGCGCTCATAGAGTCGGTAACAAGGTCGGACGTCCTGGCAAGGTCAAGCCCGGTCGCCTCTGAAAGCCGCAGAACGCCCGGTAAGCCCGAGATTGAATCATCGACCGACCAACCTGCCAGCGCCATGTATTCAAGGGCCTGCGCGCTCTCTGTGGCGGTCTTGGAGGTGCTTCTTCCCATCTCCATAGCCGCACTCCTCAGCTTGTCGTACTCTGCGGCCGTTGCGTTCGCGGTGGCCGCCGTGGAATCCATCGCCGCCTCGAACTCGGAGCCCGTGGCAATGCTGGCGGCTCCAATTCCTACCAGTGCCGCTCCGGCTGCCGTGGCTGCTGCTGCCGTGGCCTTGATTGTTGACGTCAAGCCGCCCCACGCTGCATCGATCCCGGGGCCTGCCTTTGTCATTGCGTCCGCAAAGCTGACCTGCTTGGTGTTGGCGTTGGCTGCCTCCTTTGCAATCTCTTTTAACTGCTTTTTTGTAAGGCTGCAGGAATTACCCAAAGAAGCGTCAACCATGCCCGCGATTTTGATCGCAAGCTGATAATCCTTGCTATTTGCCATTGCCGCCACCTCCTGCTATTCCGTTTATTTCCTTTGTGATTTCAAATAATTCTGAAACGGGAAGATTCAGAAAGAAATCCATTCCTGTTTTGGTCTTCAGGCTGAGAAGAATCGCCGTTTTTCGGATGCTCGGCGCGTCGTTCGATCTCAGCCCTGCGCGTAAAAAAAAGCCCGTATTGTCTCTCTGATCCGGATAAAATCCCGTGCTTTCATTTTGTTGCAATATTCCCACGGCTTATTGTTTACCTTTGCCGTTACAAGCAGCGCGTATGCTCCGGTTACTTCCGGCCGCGCGTAAGAATAGCCCATATTGGACATCTGCCTGTCGATCGCGGTCATATCCATAGCCGTAAGATCGAAAAGACCGGAAAGGTCGATGCTCTTTATCTCCTCCCCGTCAAAAGTAAATGGATCTGCAAGATCGATCTTTAATTCGATTTTTTCCTCGTTCATATACTAATTCCTTTCTCAAAAGGGCATCCGGTGCATTCGCGGCGGATGCCCTTTTATGCTCTATTTAGCAGTTCTTCCTAACTGCCTCCAGGAGATCTTTTCCGTCTACACGGTATACGTTGTTCTTCTTGTCAAGCTCAATGCACGGGTTCCCGTCAAATTCCCATAAAATATAGGTAAGCTCAACCTGGGCCGATCCGCCCATCATGTTCCCCGCCTCAAGGTTGCCAGGACTGAACTGCTTAACCTGTCCGCCAACTACAAACCGGACGCCAACATGCCCCGTTTCGTTGGTTGCCGTATCGGTGTACTGCAGGTCGCCGCGTAAATTCAGCCGCACGTTTTTTCCCGGCGCAAGGTCTGTCATGCCTTCCTGTGTAACTGCCCGGAAGTTAATCGTTTGCGTGGAGCTGTCAAAATGTCCGATCACAACGGCGTTATATGTGCCTGCAACTCCGGCTCCTGAGATCTCCGTAAGCTTCGCAACCAGGTCGGCGATCTGTGTCGCTCCGGTAATTCCGACCATCCGGTTCCCGTCCCCGTTGTATACGTTATAATTGTTGATAACTTCCGGGATTTGCTGCGATGTAAATTTCATTTTTCTTTACCTCCTCTACGCTGCCTTCTGCAGGGCGCTCTGAATCAGTGATGGGTCAAATTCAATCTTGTTTGTAATGTGTTCCGCCGGGGTCCAGAATGCGATAGCTGTGTAAAAGATGATCTGCCCGTCTAAAATCTGATCAATCGGATTATCACTTTCTCTGAAATAGATCTTTCCTCCTGCAATGTGTCCGTTTGTGGAAAGGCTGTTTAAATACTGATTTTCTGCATCTGTCACGGCTTCGATCAAACGGTAATCGGTCGGATCATCAACCTTGTTTCCGAATGTCAGGATAAAGTGGGCCTTATACCAGTTCATCATCCGACGGCAGGAAATCCACCGTTCCTCCGGTGCCGTTGCACCTGGAAAAGCTGTCGTATTGTTGCCCCATACCTTCCAGCCGTTATCGTTGAGGAAGGTTACGATTCCAGCCGCATTAAGCACGGCCGCCTGGGTGTTATCCAGGTAAACCTCCGTTCCGTCCTCCAATACGGCGGCGGCCATGTTGGAGGCAATGTTGGACGGGCTTTTCTTCGGAACATCATCGTTCTCACTGTCGGTCGCGCAGGTTGCCGCAGCCCAGATTACGGAACCGTCATATACCTTCGTTCCAAGCTTCTGCTTCAGCCAGATCATGATACCGTCCTGGGAAGTGATCCCCATTGCATCACGCGCGCCTGCTGCAGCCGTGTACGTTTTATAGACGCTTGTATCAATGTCAACGGCAAAAACCGCCTCAAAAAGCCCGTTGATCTCTTTCGTCTTCGCTGCCATAACCGCGGCGACCTCCGGATCCCTGGACCAGCGCGGTGCCAAAAGGATTCCCGGAACCACCCCGAGGCGCGGGTAAACCTGGCTCAAGGCCTCGATTCCGGTTGCTTCGCCGGTCGATACATTGTAACCGCCGATGATATCGGTTTTTGTAATCTTGCTGGGGTCGAGCTGTTTTCCGGTTACATCTACATTGGTAACGCTGGAAGAAGTAAATGTGATCTCAAGATAGCCCAACGTCGAAAAGCCCAGAACGTAGTCCTCATTCTCATTGAGTGTTGCGCTGCCGTTTCTTACGGTCAATCCGGTCTTCATAATACCGACCTCCTCGATCGTAGCAATCCCGGAAGCAACCAGAGCGCCGCTCTTGGTGTAATCTTTTACGTGCTTTTTCGGATCCAATACATTGATAAAAATGATTGGAGCATTAGAAAAAACATTAAAGTTCGCGTCAATCGCCTGCGAAATCGTGTAATTCTCAAAATCATAGCAGAACCCCATCGCCGCCACGGCCTCTGCATAACTCCGTGCCATAACGGGCTTGTTGACTGCCGGATCGTCAACCATGTTCACGGGCGCGAGCCCTACGATTACCTGCAATCCAGCGTCCGCCTCTGCCGGGGTTGTCACCTGGGAGGGCAGCTCTTCGGCATCGATCCTGTGGAAATACTCAGCCATGTTTATTTACCTTCCTTTCTCTTGTTCTTAAAATAATCCCTAGCCACGCTGTAAAAGCGGCTCATTGCGGAATTAGGGGATCCCAGGGCCATGTTGGCCGCCGCAAGCTCGTTGACCGGAACAACCAGATTGCTGATGATCGGCAGCTCCTTGATTGCTTCCTTCAGAAGCGGAGGAAGCTCCGCATTATAAATCGTTCCGCTGATGATGCCCAGCGTAGACGGTCCGATGTAACACTTGGTTGCAGTCTTTTCTACCGATTTCGTGTCTTCTGTTGCCGTCTCTGCTGCTGTTTTTGTGCTCATGTGTATATGCTCCTTTCAAGTTTGATTCCTGTCATCTCAAACGTCATTGAGATAGCTCCGAAATAATAAGGGTACGTATCTTCGCGCTGTACGCTCCATTCAAAATCTTGCTTGCAGCGGTAGCTCCTTGATAACGTGGGCTCTGTTGCGTAACGCTCGTAAGTCTTCTGTATAAGATTTAAAATATCTTTGTGACCATCGTTCTGCCGGTCGTCGTTAAAGATTCCATAGCAGATTGCCACCACAACGGTTTGCGGCTCGTTTGGGCCCTTGACCTCCCCAGAATCAATCTTAACAAGGCACCACGGGCAGTTATATACCGGGTCGGATATCATGTCATCGGTATAGTCAATCATCGCCTGCGACGGCTCCTCCGTCCCTGCAACTGGAAGGGGTAGATTCTGCCCGTAGATGCTCATAGGGATATAAGGATCTCCGGCCGGATCCGGGTTCTTAAAAAGATTTCCTTCCAGCATCCTGCCGATATCCTCACGCAGGGCTTCCTGCAGGAAGAAAGGCGTACTTTGATATTTTTCCATCCACTACCCTCCCAGTACCTTGCTTACAACCTTGTCAACTTCATTCCGGAGCGTGTCCGCGATCTCGTTCTCGTTAAATACTTCTGGGTTTCCTACCTGCTTCGCCACGGAAGGGCTAAGCACCTTCCGTATCTTGTTGTAATGCGGTTTCGCTGGTTTCCCGGCGTACTTGCGGGCTACGGTGCCGGGTACACGCTGCATGATTGCATCGTGTACGCCGGATTCCCCGGACCTGGCCTGCCATCTCAAACCGGCGGCAAAGGCTCCGTTTAATTTTTTTAAACCAGTATTCAATACCGCAACCGATACCGCCCGGCGGCCGATCCTGGCCTTATATTCCATGACATCCCTAACCGGCGAGGAAAAGGTCAAGATTGCCGCCGGGTTCGCTGTCGTCGCCTTCGTGATCTTGCTGGTTCCCAGAACGGTCGCCCGCTTTCCAGCCCCTCCGGTATAGCGCTTCGCAACCTTTGACGCCAGGTCCTTCTGGATAATCTTGGCTGTGTTGTTTACGCCAGTTCTTAAAACGGATTCGTCTGACCGCTCAATGTTCCGCAACGCCCGCAAAATCTTTCCATAATGATCTTGATCCAGTGAAATCTGTACGCTCATGATCTCGTCGCCCCCAGCAAAATCGAATAGATGCCAGCTTCATGTATCGCGTCCTCAACTCTGTATTTCCCAGAATCTACGGTTACCACCGCGCCGATCGCTGGCATTCTTCCGAACTGCTCGCGGGATACGTACAGCATGATCTGCCGCTCATAAATCCCGTCAATTCTGCCCTTTTCAGTCTGCTTTTTAGATCGCTCAACGACTTCGTTTCCGTCGATGATGCAAACCATAGTCCGCCCGTCAATCATATGGGTTTCTCCGAACTCTTCCGGGTTTAGGAATACGGTTTTTATATCTGCGGCGATCGCGTCCTTGAACGTCATCAGCCCAGAAGTTTTACTTCGATGGTTCCCGCTCCGGCTGCGGAAGCTTCCGCGGCATATCCGGCGGCGGTATTTCCGGAAGCGGTGGTCGTGATCCCGGAACCATCCCAGTAAACTGCTGTACCCTGCGCCACCGCTCCGGTTGCCGTCTTCGGAAGCGCGAACACGCCAGTTACGTTTACGCTGCCCTTTTCACCCGGCGCGATATCGGTACCGGCTACGCCGATCCGTGTTGCCAGGGCAATGATATCACCGGCCGCGATTGCATCGGTTCCGGTATTGTAATAATCAAGGGCGTCGCCCTTATATACAAAATTCGCTTTCATGATGATCTTCTTCTCCTTTCTTTACCCCAGCTTTACGCCAGTGTTTTTAACAAATCCGCGGTAATCGCGAACGCTGATACCCCAGTCAAGATAGATATCCCAGATAAAGCCTAAAACGCCCGGAGCTTCCATCCTGCGGACGGTCGGTGTCTTCTGGCCGTTTAAGTAATCTACCTGGATGCCGCGCGCGGATGCATCTGCCGCCTTTAAATACCACGGGCAGGCTCCGGTGCCTGCAAGTGCATTCAGAACCGGGCTCTGCGTGATGCCCAGCGGGTAGTTGTAAAGCGGGTTGACGTCGTTGTTGTTGCTGCCGGTTACCTGGGTGGATCTGAAAATCACGGCCAGGTCAAACTCATAGCCCACCGGAACGATCAAGCGCGAAGGGGTCATATAGATCGGCTCGCCGAACTGATCCACCTGTTTCTGCATCTGCAAGATCATCGCCTGGATGGCTGCCTGGGAAGGACCGGAAGCGGTCGCAAGCAGGTTTTTATGATCTGCATGGAATAACGCCTTCTTATCGCCGAAATTGATCGGTTTGTTGTCGAAAAGCAGCTTGTAGCACTGGCGGTCGATGGTCTGCTTCGCCTTTGTGGCATATAGACCGGGAACCCTGGTTAAGAATCCGATATCGTCATTGATGAACGCCTGCCGGGTCATCGAAAAGCTCTTGCCGTAGGTTTCGATCTTGCGGCTCGGCAGAATCTCGGTGCTCGGCTTATCGGCCCGGATTTCTCCGTTTTCCGGCACTAGCAGGAACTCTCCAACGCCTCCGATTACATACTCATGATCGGGCGTGGATTTGAAATCCGAAACGGATCCTTCTGTCGTCCATTCCTGGAACGTCGTAGGTACGTGGCTATAAAGATCTACGATGCTCTTACGGATCGTTGCATCCATGATCGCCGGGAAGGCGGAGGCCGGGTTGTAGAAGCTCCGGCAAAGTTCCGAATAGAGATCATCGTTGCTCATGTGGCGCAGCTCTCTCTCGCTGCGGCCTTCTCTTGCCATGCAGTCGATCGCGATATCCCGCAGGGACATGTGGGAGAAATCGCGTGCCCCGTCGGCCGGATGTTCAATTCTTGTCCCATTCCGAAGCATAAGGCCATCAGATGCCGCTTCTCTGATCCTGTCCTCTTCGGCTGCCGCTACGGAAACATTGCCGCCGTGCGCCGGTGCGCCGATCGGTGTCGCGCCGGTTCTTAAGCTTTCAAGGATGGCCGTTCTTACATGGTCTAACGTGGAGCCGTTCGCGATATGCTGCGCCGGATCCACGTTAAATTCGCGGCAA
The DNA here is from genome assembly GCA_028693165.1 of Lachnospiraceae bacterium. GTDB lineage: Bacteria > Bacillota > Clostridia > Lachnospirales > Lachnospiraceae > Brotaphodocola. Next base: position 28,227 of record JAQUVX010000005.1, read on the forward strand.
AGTGCGGAAATCTCCAGAATCCGCTGCCGTTCCGCCAACGCCTCCGCGTTTCTCTGGCTACCTGCCGCTCCACCGGCCCCACCAGCCGGTTCCGGATCGGATGCCGGTTCATTCTGCTTGTGCTGCGCTGCGCGCTGTCCTGCGCCATCCTGTGCGGTCTGCTGCGCGTTTCCATTCGCCGAAGTCGGAGCTGCCGCCCTGGCTGCATCAATGGAACGCTGCAAGCTGTCAAATTCTGCCTGCTGCTCGGCGGTCAGTCCGCCTGCTGCGCGTGCGGCAGTCAAAATTTCCTGCTGCCGCTCGATCATCTTTTTCAGTGTCATGATTCATTTACCTCCATATAGTTTTTATTTATTTGAAGTGCCAGTTCGCGCATCCGGATTTCCGGCTCCCCGGCCGCTGCCCTGCTGATCTCCCGGCCAACTCCCACCGTAGGATCCGCCGGTACGCTTACGATGCTAATCTCATAAGGTACCCATTTCTTAGCAATAGAGCAGGGGCCCGTGAAACGTCCATCCGCGGATGTCTTACTGGGCATTACTTCCTCCCAGGAATCAACCATATAGCCAACCGATACGCCTTTTAACGTTCCGCTCTTGACCTTCTGGTAGATCGTTTCCGCAGCCTCGTCGGTGTCAAACTCGACCTCCGCCTCGCCGCGGTCTCCCTGGACCCATGCCCGCGTAATCTTGCCGAGCACCTGATCCCGATGATGGTTGAATAGAAGGACACCAATATCATTTAACCGGCTTAAATCAACGCATCCGTTTGTATGGTCCAGAATTTCCATTCCGAACCACCGGCCGTATGGCTCCTCGCTGGAAAAGCTCAACGTAAATTTACGCTCGTTCCCTTCGCCCTCCATCGCCCGGATGTTGTTTAATACCATTTCCCGCGTTCCTTTATTCTTTTCCCGCGGTTCCTGCGGTTCCTGCGCTCTCGCCAGTTCCCTTTCCATTTCCAGTATCTTCATTCAACTTTTAGCCCTCCTTTCCGTCTTTCTCTTTCTCTGCCGGTTCCTCTGGTATCTGCTTTGCTTGGCCGAAGATGATCGTCTGCATGTTAAGCCCCTTCTCGGCTCCGTAATCCTGGACTTCTGCCATGTCGTCAATCTGGGTTCTCCAATCCTTGCCGTTCTCCGCCGCGATCTGTTTAAAAGTCTTCTGCCCCGTCTGGAGGGCGATCTTAGTCGCGTTGGACTCCTTCGCGGGATCGATCCACTTCTTAGGCGCCCGGTTCCATTCATGATCGAAGTAAGTGTCCTTATCTTCCCAAAATCCCGGGATATTCAAGGCTCCGCACAAAATCGCGGAAATCAAAAAGGTCTCGTATATCTCGTCGATCACGGCCAGAAGCTTCTCTTCCTCCTCCGCGTAGGTCGCCTCGTCCTCAATAATCCCCTGTCTTGCGCTACTATAATTGCTCTCAGACATGTCTCGGCTCGTCGATTCATAGCTAAGCCCCTGACCGGATGACATGATCCGTTGCTGCAACTTTACGAAACCGGCGGCGTCGGCCGCCTGGCCCAACGGGTTTACGGTAACCACGTCATCCCCGGCGTTTAGCTCCCGGATCATTCCGGGTGTAAGCATCTTGCCGTCATAATTCTTTTGCGCTCCTCCGTCTCCTGGCCCATTCAGAGCCCGCCCCAGACCGCCCTGTGGAAAAGTTCTCTTGATAAATACGCTCAAGCAGGCCTCGATCCGCTGCTTAACGCTTACTGCATTGATAAATTCGTTTACATCGCGTACCCTGGTTACTGTCTGACTCATATCGCTCATTTCCCGGATCTGGGAAGGCCGCCGCTTCGTATAGTAAAAAATCACGTCCTTAGCGTCTATGTAAACCGGAAGATCCATGTTGTAGCCGTCAATGTCATACTGTTTGATCCAGTAACCGATAGGCTTGTTGTACCGGTTGTACTCAATGCCTCCAACTACCCGCGCGTTTTTGTTATGCGGCCCGAACTGCGAAAGATCCAGCTCGTCAACCTCAACCATCTGCAGCTGAAAAGGAATGATTCCATCCCGCGTATACCGTTTCAAAAAGAGGATTCCGCCATCAATCTTTTTCCTCGTAACCGACATCCTTAATATCTCGTTCAAGGTCTGGGTTCCGGTTACGTCGCAGTTCCGCGCCTTGCACCATTTTTTCCATAACTTTTCAATCTTTTTGTTGAGATCATCGTTCCCGGTGTGCGCCTGCAGTAGATAACCGCTTCCTATGGTGTTCCGCTTGAACGGGCTTACAACCGAGTTCATAAGATCGCTGTTCCGCTCAAGGTCCCGCGCTCTGGCTCGTACTATGTCCCGCTGATATCGGTCGGTACGTTCCGCAGAATCGTTTACCACCCGCCAGCCCTGGTTTATGCGGCTCGCGTCGCCTGCATCATAATTTCTTAATTCATCCAGTCCCATCCTCCAGGCCATGCGCTTATAGCCCCAGGATGGGGAAATCTGGCTGATCACATTATCCAAAAATTCCATAGCAATCACCGCCCGTCAAAAATTGCAACATATGTGTTATCAATCAAACAACCCGAGGTGCTCTGTGCTATGGCCGCCTCAAGATCGCTTTTGATTGAATAAAGCTCGCTGAGGTTTGCCCGGGTCAGCTGCCTGGAACCGATCTTATAAGACTGGCCGCCTACGCAGATCGTATAAATCGCCGTGTTTACTTGCTCGAGCATTTCCTCGGATGTCATTTTTTTCGCCATTGTTATCCCTCCCTATAACCAGTTCTCAAGGCTTTCGTGCTGCCCGATCCACGTCTCTTCCGGCGGCTGCTCCGCCTTCTGCTGCTTGGGCTCCTCCGGAACGTCCTTCAGGTGCAGCATCCTGACGTGAAGTGTATCAGCCGCCGCCAATGCGTAAACCTCTGCGTCTAAATAGTGGTTGTCTGCATGGCTGTGTTTCGGCACCCATTCCTGCCGAACCTTGGAGCCGTTTTTTACATTAACCTTGTGCTCTGCCGTTACCTGCTGCGCGTATTCCATGTCGCAGCCCTTATATACCATCCAGCTGCCGCGTCCGTTTGGCTTCCTCATGCGTCCGGCAATCATGTCTTTGTATTTGCCGCCGTCCACGATTACAAGATTCATTCCGTAGGCCTTGGAGCTGTCTTTGTTTACGGTACTTAGCTTAAAATGGTTCTGCATCGGATTATTGGATCCTTTGCAAGGCAGCGCCCATTCTGCATTGATCGCGCAAAAATCGTATACATTATCCGTGTCATTACCGCTGTCAACCAGCGCAAGGTTCACGATCATCGGCGTTCCGGATTCTGTCTTATACTCCATATTCATGACCTGCTCAACATCGGAAAAACTGTACGCTTGACCGTGGGCTACGTTCTGACTCGTGATGTAGTCGCCGAAAGCTCTTATTGTCCAATACAGGCAGTTTTCCTGTACGTCTACGCCTCCGGTAAGCAGCTTTGTCCAATCGGGTACGATAAACTCCGGCAGCTCCGTCTGGCGCTCCAGAACGAGCTCGGCGGATGTCTTTAGCTTTGTATCTTCCCAGGCTTCCGCAAGCCATGAGTTTACAAAGTTCTGCAGCTTATCCGGATCCTCCTTCGCCTCCATGAACTTCTTGGCTATCTCGGAAAAACGAACAAACGGGCTGTATAAGGTGTTGATCCAGAAGCATACCTTTTTTACGAATTTAGTCCGCTGGACTACAATCTCCCAGCGCCCTTTCTTAACGGATGCCTGCTTCTGCTGATCCGTAATCACGCATCCGCATTCCTGGCAGACATAAAAGGCGAACTCTGCGCGGTCTGCATCATTTAATCCATCGCTGTCATCGCCCTCCAGGGCGTCCAGCCGGTCTTTGATAGCTTCTATTCCGTATGCGTCAACCAGATCCTTGTCCTTGCCCGGCCACTTAAGATTGGAAAATTTAAGCTCAATGAACTCGCCGCAGTGCGGGCATGGAATGAAATAATGTTTTTCTACGTCGGCGCTTTCCTTCGCCTTCCAGATGTGCCCGGTTTTCAAAGTCGGCGTTGATGTCTTAAAAATCTTTCTGCCGCGGAACGTCTTGGATCGTTCCTCCGCTAGGCTGACCGGGTCCGCCTCTTTTTTGCTGGCTCCGGGGAACTTATCGATCTCGTCGATGAAAAGGTACTTTGCCGCGAAGGACGCCAGACTAGCCGGGCTATTGGAACCTACGATCTTGATGAACATATCCGTAAAGTTCAGTTCCAGCATCGGGCTGTTTTCATCATATTTTTTCCGCAATGGCTCGCAGGCCATCATCATTGGCTGTACTCGCTTGCTCGATATGGATTCCGCCAGGGTCTCGGTCGGGTAGATGATTTCGGTCGGGCTTGGATCCTGCTGAACTACGTAACCCAGCATATTAAGCAATGCTTCTGTTCCTCCTACCTGTGTCGGCTTGATAAAATCGATCTCCTCCGTCTCGTAATTAGTGAACTCGTCCATGATTCCCTTGAGATATGGGGTCCGGTCATTGCTCCACGGTCCCGGCTCTGCAGATGTCTTGCTGTCAAGAATCCGGTACTTATCGGCCCACTCTGATACTGTTATGCTTTCCGGAGGCTTTAAGTATTCGAGCGCGCTCCTGATATACCATTTGCAAGCGTACTTTCGCATTCTTAGGCCTTTAGGCTCAACCACCGGCAGCGTCCTTCTTTTCTGCCTCCGGTTCTGTAACCCCGGCAACAACGAAAGCATTAAGCACCCGCTTTACTTCTTCATTCATCGCCTTTTCGATTTTGCGGGCCTCAAGGGGCTCAACCTTATCGCTGACCATGCTCATAAGGCGCGCCGGGATGCTTAAGGAGAATTTTTTAAATACAACAAAAAACTTGTTGTAATCCATCTGTACCTCCTCGATGTCGATATACTTACCGGCGGCGATCTCCCGCTTCATCCGGTGCAGCTCGCCCTGGCTTTCCTTCAAAGCGATTTCCGCCTCCAGCTTCTGCTCACGTAGCTTCGCCTCTTTCTCGGACTTACTCTTGCCGTATGCCTTATCACTCAAATACTGAATGTACGTCTTGATGGTCTGGATCAGATCGTAGCGTCGGCCATCGGCCGTTGAATGGGTTTCTATGATTCCCTCCTGTGTCAGCTGCTGTACCCTGCGGGCCGTAACGCCGAAAAGTTTCGCTATGATTTCAACTTTTACATACTGTACGCCGCTATCTTCCACTGCCTTCTCCTCCTCTCACTCGGACTGCCTTCTTCCCGGCGTACTCCTCCCAGCGCTTTACGATCACATCGCAATATACCGGGTTAATCTCCATAAGGTACGCCGTGCGCTGCAGTTGCTCTGCTGCAATCAGCGTTGTCCCGGAACCGGCGAAGAAATCCGCCACATTATCCTTGTATCTGCTACTGTTACTCATAAGGCGTCCGACCAGGGCCACCGGCTTCATTGTTGGATGTAATTCGCTTCGCGCCGGTTTCTTTTCATACTGTATGCTTGTCCGAGCGCTCAACTCTGCACGCAGCTTCTCAATGTATGCTACAAGCTCCGGCTTCTTCATCGCAAAAAAATCAACATCGTCCTCAATAAAAATATTGTCCTGGCTGCGGTCCCCGATCCAATAATGCCCGGCCCCTTCCTTCCATCCGTATAAGATCGGCTCATGCCTCCAGTGGTAATCCTGGCGACCTATGACAAACTGGTTCTTCTCCCAGATCAGAACCTCGGATAATTTGAATCCGGCAGCAGTGAACGCCTGGCGGAACGTCAGCCCTTCAATGTCTGCATGGAATACATAAATAACAGCCCCTTCTTTTGCGACGTCGCAAAAATTCGTGAAGATTCTGTAAAGGAAATTATAAAAATCTCCATCATCCATCCTGTCGCCGATGATCTCATTCGTCCTTCTGGTCCGGTTCTGCTTATAGGATCGCTCCAGGCTCTTGTCCTTTGCTTCATAATCCACGTTATAAGGCGGATCTGTTATAACAATATTCGCCTTAGCTCCAGCCATCAGAAGCTCAATATCCGAAAAGTCCGAAGCGTCGCCGCATAAAAGCCGATGATTCCCCAGTTGCCAGATATCACCTTGTCTCGTGATCGTGCTGGCCTCCGCCTCCTGGACGGCTTTTTTTACGTCAAATTTATCCTCATTAACTTCACTTCCGATTTCTGTATTTCTGAAAAGCTCCGCGAGTTCGTCGTCCCCGTATCCGGTTAAGGCTACATCGAAATCTGCATTATCCAGATCAATAAGCAGGGACCTCAAGGCCTGCTCGTCCCACTCGCCGGTTATCTTATTAAGGGCAATGTTTAAGGCTTTTTCGTTGGTCTTGTCCATGTCAACCACGATTACGTCCGCCTCATCGTATCCCAAATCCAGCATTACAGTTCGGCGCTGATGCCCCCCTATGATCGTATTGTCGCTGTTGATAATGATTGGATCCACGTAGCCAAACTGCTCTATGCTGGCGGCTATGCGCTGATATTCAATGTCGTTTGGCGTGAGGGCTTTCCGCGGGTTATATTCTGCCGGTTTTAAGTCTTTAAGTTTTCTTTTTACTAGCTCCATTACCTTTTCAAGCCTCCTTCCGGCGTCATTGCGTAACGAAATGTCAATTTTTTTTTTCAAATTATGGGGGGAAATACCGCGCCTTCCTCGCCCCGCGTAGAATTTTTAACAAGGAAGTACCTTTTCGAGGTTGCCCGGCGCCCTGGTCGTTTTGGCCGCCCTGCCGCCCGGTCTCCTCGCCTCCCTGCTGGTCCAGACGCCTTGTCTGCACGAAAATAGGGCCGCTATGTATCGTCTACATAACGCCCCTATTAAAGTATTGGGGGAGGAATAACCAGCGTATGGATTACGCTCTTTTTTGGGGTTCCCCATGCTATCAATATAGCACACTTGCGCGTCCGGCGGAGTCCGAATTTTAAAAAGTTTTCGGGGTTACTGTATCTGCTTAGCCTCCTGGTATCTGTGTAGTATGATCTTTACGCCATCGAATGCAAGCAGCTTCTTAAGCCCGGCTTCTTTCTTACAAAAGCATACGCTCCGGCTCATGTGCGCCTCCTTCGATATATCATTCCATTCCCGATTATCAATATACCGAAGCTCTAATACCATGCGCTCGTCACTGTTCATGTCCAAAAAATCAAAGATATCCATAACCAGCAAGAGAGCTTTTTCCGACTCTTTCCTCTGTTCCTCTATGCGGGTTTCATACTCAGATTTCCGGAAGACAAGATTCGCGGCTCCCAGACCTGCCTGGTTTGTGGGTCTGTTCTTTTTTGCGCCATAGCTTACGCCGCTAATCGGGTTCATCATCTCCTGCCGGATTTCCTGCAGGCGATTCTCGAGCTGCTTCCGTCTTAGTCTGGCCCGGTAATACTGCCCCAGGCATTCCTTCAGCAGCTTCATGTCGCCGCTTTCCGACTTCGCCTTCCTGGGTCTTTTCTGTTTCTCCATGGTTATCCCCTCCTCACGTCAATTCCCGTTATACATTTTTAGTCTCAGCTTTTTGCCTCTTGCCGCTTATTTTTACGATCTTTGCGGTTCCTTGTCTTAACTCAAAGGAAAGTTCTTGCAAAAGCTCAATATCGGCGAGAAGTTGCTGGTCCCTTTGTTCAATTTTAATTTGCAACTCGTCAAGACCATGCCCGTTCTCCGGATCTACCGCTAAAGCGAAATCGCATTCAAACGCCGCAATCGTCCCGGCATATCTTTCCGTTAAATCTTCTAAGCTTTTCATGTCACATTTCCTCCCTTAATATCCGGGTTACTTCTTCCGGATAGGTTACCACGTAGGCCTGGCCGCCCGCTTCTCTGATCTGCTCTATGGTTCGTTTTTGGATCGCGCTTAATATCCCGACAAACGGCCGCTTGATCTCGAACCCATAATACCGGCCGTTAATCACGGCACATACATCCGGGATGCCTTGCCGGGAATACGTCCCGGCGGCTGCCTTCCATACAAACGCCGAAGGAATCAGCGCCCGGATGTGTTTTATGACCCGGTCTTGATAATAAGCTTCTTTTGGCAGGTGGTCGCGGATGTACCTTTCCGCCTGCTCCGTGGTTCTACATTTCCCGTTTTCTTTTAAATGCCGGATTAAGTCCTCTTTTGTCTTAAAGTCTTCAAACTTCATGATCTCTTTCAACCTCCGCTTTTGCGAGTTCTTTTGCGACGTCGCAAGTGGAACAGGTGCCCTCCCATCCGTCGCTATGGCTGCAGCTTGTTCCAGTAAGTAAGCAAAACGGAACAACCTTTTCCTGTGGTTCGTTCCAGGTTATCAACATATGCAGGAGAATACCTGCAAGAATAATCAATGCTGCCATGATCCCAATTCCTACGATGACGATGCAGAAATAAGCTAATGTCTTAAACAATGGGGTTTTTCCTCCTTCATGCTATTTAGGATTATGATGCAATATTCCCGGAGCTGATCTTCTGTAAGATTCCGCGTCCCATGGGCTCCATAATATTCCAGGCAGTCCGTGATCTTTTCATGCTGCTGGGTCTCGCTTAATAGTCCCAGAATCTTAATATATCTGTCCTTGCGGTTCAAGGCTTGTTGTCTCCCCTCTTTTGGTCCTCAACCAGCTCCAGAAAGTCGGGGGTTGATCGCTTCTTGACTTCGTCCATAAGCCCACCCAGCTCGTGGGTCCATACCGGCCGCCCCATCAATTCGCTTACATATTTGTGATAATCATCGATATTGCAAAGTAATATTCCCGTATGCGCGGAAAGAATCGCGCCTTCTCTACCTGTCATCCTCTGCGCCTCCGATCGGCTCCGCCTCTTCAAATTCTGGCTCCTGCTCCTGCATTTTTTCCGGAGCTTTTTCAACTAGTTTCTGATCCCTGTTTCCGTTCTCGTCCTCCAGGAGCGTGCTGGCTTCCTGGTCTGCTTCCTGCAGGGCAAGGGCGAGTGGATATTTCGTCATGGCTGCACTAAGCTGCTGGTAGCTTTCTTTTGGTTCCGTGTATCCCATATGCCAGCGGATGGCGAAGCGCTCCGGCCCGGTCAGCTTCATGAATTGTTCAATCATCATAACGCTTTTTTCGCCGTGCCCGTATGGGATCAGGTCGTTTACTGTATAGCATGGTACGGTCTCCCAGATGAAGCTTCCGGCGTTATCCTTCTTAACCTGCCAGCGGTCGGCTGCTGCCACTTTGTCCGGATCATATGTTTTCTGGTTCTTATAGTCAATCTTATAAAAATATGTCTTGCAAATATCGTGAAGCAGTGGAACGATTACCATCGTTTCCCGGTCAATTTTTCCCAGGATCTGATGCCAGGTCGGGCAGTCCAGCTTATTCTGCAAGCAATGATATACATTAAGGCTATGCTGCAGCAGCCCGCCCTTGCAACTCAAGTGAAACCGGGTGGAGGCTGGCGCCGTGTATAAGTCGCTCTTATGTATGTAATCCATCAGCTCCTCCTTTCCGTCCCGCTTTACTTCTTCCATCAAAGCCTCAAACCGTTTAATATTCTTTTCATTGTCTATCATCATGGCTATTTCCTCCTAAATTTCAGTTTTATGGATTAAGCGGGCAATCCTCATGCCGTTCCATGTACCAATCCCAGCAAGGTTCGCCGCTATTACTTCCCACAAAATATCCTAATGCCTTACACTGTAACTCTTCTTTGTCAAATTCTTTGCATTCCTCACAATTTTTCGGCACGCCTTTTCCTCCATTCAGAAAAAACTTAATTTAACTTTACGCCATCAACTCAATATGGCCTGTTTCTGATTGTCCGGTTCCGATTCTGTCCACTTTTGTTGCTGCTCGTCGTAGAACTTTTCCACAAAGTCGTTGTAGATTCCGGGGATTTGTGGATCGTCCCGGCGGCAGCATTCCTCGGTTACGTATAGGCAGGTTCGGGTATGGAAGAACTGTAAAAGCCGCCTGTCGTATTCCGCGTTGATCTCACGCGCCAGGCTCAATACTTCCGGGATGCTGTAATGCTTATAAGCTGCATCCCCAAGCCGTCTGGCATAATTCCCGGCCGCGTATACCTCGCGGAAGATCTTAATCATCTCGTCCGCATACTCTTTCTTGTAAACATGGCGACCTGCCATCCACTCGGGCGTCTGGGCTGCTGTCGGGGTAACAACATTTTGCAGAAGCTCCTTGATCTGGCTTTTCAATTTTCCGTATCCGTCCTTGTACCTGGTTTCCAGAATCTCAAGTGGCACGTTCTCCTTGTTTTTCCTCAATTTTTCAAGCGATTCCGTCAATTTTTCCATGTCTCCCAATGCTCCGCACCTCCTAACGCCTATTTTTCCCTTACGCCTTTACTTTTTTGTTGGCGTAAGGGAAAAAAACAAGCTTTTTCAAGCCTTCACGGGGATTCCTTACGCCTTACGCCTAATTTTGAAACATATACCCTGTATAGAAAATGTTTTGCGAGAAAAAGTTTGCAAAGTTGCAAATTACATATACCTATAAAATAGGCGTAAGAGTAGTAAGGATTATATAAATAAATCCCGCGCCCCGCTTATTTGCTGGATTTTTCGCCTTACGCCTAACCTTACGCCTAACCTTACGCCTAATTTTAAGGCGTAAGGAAAACCGGTAGCTAATAGGGCAATTCCCAATTGCCTCCGTCAAACGGCGTTGTATTGCTAAAATCAAGCTGTTGCCACTCTTCTTTCGCCGTTTGTGCGCCGCCGTTTACCTGTTCCGCCGCTTCATCTTCGTTTAGCGGGTCAACCTTCTTTGCAAACCTCTTTAAATCAAATTCAACAAACCGGCATGTCCGATTATCGAACCACTTTCTTACGCAGTATTCCTTTCCTCCACCGTTTTTTGGCGTAGATGTTATGATATTGTTGTCGGCTAAATATTTAAGCGTTTTCCTTGGGCTGTAACCGACCTTCGTTAATGCCTGGTTTAATAGCGACCGGAATATGTAAGCTTTTTCGTTGTCGTCGTTGATCGTTCCCAGGCAGGTTCCTATGGCCTTATCGCCGAACTGTGACCGGTTGCTCAAGATCCAGTCGACTATAAACTGGGTTGCATTCTCATTTACGTCTCCAGTGCCTGCTGCGAGCTGCTCCTTGATGATCGTCTCCGCCATCTTTAACGCCCGCTCCCAGGATTCCGACCGGATCTCAAGCGGCAGCTTGTCCCCTGGCGGCTCCGTCTCCTGGTTTTCTGAAAAGATCCATGAATCCGCGATCGCGTCGGCAAGCGCCACGGCGCTGATTCCGGCTATATGCGATCCGCTGGTGCCGTTGGCGATCTTATAGACCGCTTCCGTGATCTGCTCATACTTTTCGCGGATGCTCCGCTCGTCCGTCTTTAATATCCGCCGGATAAACTCCGGGCCTGCCCAGCCGCAATGCGTGACCGCTTGCTGGTGCATCAAGCTCGCCGACTTTTCGTCGTCAAACGGTCCGCCATAGATCTCCAGAACTCGCGTGCTGACGCCGGTCTGTGTGGTGTCGGTAGAAAGCGGTTCCTCGCCGGTGGCCAGCGCAACGGTACGCCAGGTATTAAGCGCCTGCAGGCCGCCGCCCTTGCTTCCTCTGGCGCGTCCGGTTCCGCTTGCGATCATGTATACGATTTTCTCCAGATTCTCCTGCTTCTGACCCGCAAGCTGCCGTTCGTCAATCCCCATCGGAAGATCATTGTAAAATCCGGCCATCCGCTCCAGTGCGACCTGTGTAGCATTGAAATTAACCATTAAGCGCTCCGGATCGCCCCAGACGCTCAAGGCCGCCTTGAGGGCTGCCGTCTTTCCGCCCTTGGAACCGCCCCAGTTATATACGAAAAATATACGCTGCTGGAGAATCCTAAGAAGCGGGGCCGTGAAGCTGGCAGCCAGGATGAAACGGAACTTGTCACGTTCCCGGTGCGGCGTCATGTTGGCCCTCCAGTCCTCAAAGGTGCCGTTGTAATGGTACGCTGCCGCCCACGCTCTTAACGACGGCTCAACGTCTAAAATGATATCGTCGCCGTGTCCAGGAAGAAAGCGTCCCCTCGTCTGCCAACCCATCGTGGAGGTACTGTCTGCTTTCTGGATGATGTCTATATTCTCGGCCTCCAATGCTTCCAGGAACCGGACAACCTGCTTCGCATTCTCGCTGGTTATCGTGCATCCCAGATCTGCCAGGGCCGTAATGTTCCTTGCCGTAAAAATCGTACTTCGGGGAAAGATGGCTTTATGCCACACCTTGTCCCGCTTAAAAGCCACTTCTATCTTTTCTTCGCCGGTTTCCATGCTTTTTAAGCGTTGGGTCAATATAATCGGCGTCCTACATACCAAAACCGGCATACTGGTCTTTTCGTCGATCCTCCGGATTCCTCCTTCATCATATAGCCAGCCCGCGGGCTGCCGTAAGTTTACCGGCGCACCCTTGACGGCCTCCGGGATCGTCTCGGCCAGGTCGTTTATGTCCAGTTCCTTGGCGTCCTTTAATGCCTGGCTGATTAGCTTCTGAGCTTCCTCCGCGCCCTTGCTGCAATATAGTTCGGATGGATCCTTGACGCCAAAACTCCGGCAGCTCCATGTATATACATGGCCGATAAACTCGCCCTCGCGTAAAATCTGCGTGATCTTCTGCAGGAAGGTCTCGCCGCCCTTGTCCGGCTCGATGTGGATATATAATTTAAGGTCCTGCAGCTTTGGAACCATCTTAGCCTTAAAGTTGGCCGCTCCGGGAACCCCCAACGCCGCAAACTTTAAATACCACAGCGTCTGTGTGTCGCTCTCGCCCTCCACGATAACCGCGTAGCCCTGTTTCCGGATCTCCGGCAGCCTCCAGTCCCCGTAAAGGATCAGTTTCCCGCTGCTTCCCCAGCTCCATCGGAACTCCTTATTTGCGTAGCGTTTGCGGAAGATCGGATCCGTTTTTTCTTCGTTGAAATATGGCAGCTTCAGAAAGCTTTTTTTATCCCGGTCTTTGCCCGTGGAAGCGCCGCAGGTGTCCTTTAAGAAGTCCTCTGGAAGGTGCTTAGAAAAGGAATATTCCGGCAAGGTATAGGATTCCTGGCCCGCTGCCTTTTTCGTCCCCCCCAAGTCCGCCTGGCGGCTCTGGGGGTCGCTTAATGCTCCGTAAGCTTCCAGAATCTTCTTGTATGCCTCCTTCTCGCTGATATTGTTAAGCTCCGCTACGAAGGTGGTATAATTCCCGCCGCGTCCTTCTGTGAAGCAGTACCACTGGCCGGTCTCTGTATTGGCGCTGAAACTGTCCTTCTTGTCATCGTGGAACGGGCAGGCTCCGATTATCTGGTCTCCGGACTTCTTGTGATTTTTGATGTACCGCGAATATTCCGCCTCATAATCTACGATCTGATCGATATTGATATCTTGTTGCGCTGCCATTTTCCCTACCTCACCGCCTTCTGTAATTTCCATAGTCCGGGAAAGCCCGAAAGCCTCCCCGGCCGCCTGCCGCCCTAATTAAAGGGCAGCCCCGCGTCTTCTACTCCGTCCGGAACATTCACAAAACCGTCTGCATCTGCTTTCGGCGCGTCATCAGACGCCGCCTTCGCGACATAATCATCCCCGTCAATGTTCACGCTGCGGTATGTGTTCTTAACCATGTCCTTCATTGCTGCCGTCCGTTCAATCTGTTCCGGCTTCAGCTTGCCTGCGAAGCTGAATATAGCCCGGCTATAAACGATACCGGCGGCGTTCTTCTCTTTTTTGAGCGTGATCCTTGTCAAAACCTGCCAGCAGCGCATTCCATTTAAAAGTACCTTTTTCGCAATATAATCGCGCAGATACTTTAAGCTTGTGGGCGGAAGTGCCAGAAGAAGCGGTACCGGGTTACCTTCCCGAAGGATGTAACAACGGTGTACGTTCTTGCAGGCTTTACCCTTGTTGTCGCTGCCGAACTGGTTATAGGGGCAGGCCGCGCAGTCCTTGATTTCTCCGGTTTCCCGGTCAACCCCTTGCTTTCCGTCAAAACTGGAGCAGTCCGGCTGCTCGTTTCCGCCCGCGTATGCATCCGCCCAATAGGCGTTTACCGGGTGGTGATCCAAAATAACGCCGACCAGATCCGTGGCGCTCTCCGGGCTGTCTTCGTCTTCCCCAGGAAGCTCAAAGGCAAGGCCGCCGCCGGATGGAATCTTTACACGGTCAAACGGGATCGGACCGAGACCGTCCATCTCCTCCTCGATCGCCGCCGAAAGATCCCCTGTAAGCGTTACCAGGTTAAAGCTTTCTACTGCTGCCACAAGTTCATTCTTTTTCTCTGCCATAGCCTTTTATTCTCCTATTCTTCGGGTTCGCCCTGTTTCGGGTCAGTCATCAGCTTAAAATTCTCAACCTTGAAACACTGCTCGATGCTGGAAAGTCGGTATTTAACCTTTTCCGCTTCTTCGGTGCTTGTTACCGTGGATGTTACAAAATAATTGTTTTTTTCCATCTCCAGGAAGTGGCAGATTACGTCCTGCCCTCTGACCCGGATGCATACCAGATCGCCCGGTGCCAGCTTTCTTCCGTCCGTGGTCGTGATCTCTACAGTCTTGATTTCCTTGATTCCAATTCCGGCCATTATTCTCCGTCCTCCTCTTCTTCTAAGTCGTCAGCTTCCCGCGACTCCTGCTCCTCCGCGTCCTGGAAGTCTTCGCCGCCTTCGTCTTCTCCTTCCTGCGCGTCCATGTAGGCCTCCAGCGGTGTCCTGGGCTTTCCGTAATAAAGATCATCCAGGATCCGTGTGGCGTTGGCTGCCATGATGATAGATTCCATCGCAAGCTCAAGCGAAGCGTTGTAAATCGTTCCGGCGATTTGTGTTACCTCGTCGCCTGCATCCAGAAGCTTTAAAAAGTCCTCCATCTGCCCCTTTAACGCCTTGTGCTTCGCGGCAACCCTTACGTAGTGTGTCGCGGCGATCCCGTAGGCCTCCGGCTTGCTTTCAACCTTCTTGAGCTGGGAGCTACTTTCCTCGGCTTCTGCCAGCATCTTGTCGTGTGTAAACTTAATGACCTTGCTCAGATTAGTCTTAAGATCCTTGGCGGATTCCAACGCGACATCAAGTTCCATCTGCTCGTACTGTTCCATGTGTTACTCCTCCTTCTTTTTCGCCTTTGTGGCTGTTTTATTTGTTTCTTTCTTTTTGGCGATATCGTAAAATTCATATTTGCTTATGTATTCCACGAACTCTTCCGGAAGGTCCCCGCCGTTCTCTTCTACGAGCTCCTTCATGGTGCTGCTTAAGGTTGCCGCGTTTACGGTGCGCTTAATAATGTCGCCCAGGCCGTGGCCTTCCAGCTCTTCGTAAAAGGCATCGTCGTCGCAGGCCTTCTTGTTGTACTTAACTTTTTCCTGCAAACTATATAAAAAGCCGTTGCGGCTAACCTTCGGGCATTCCTCGTCGATCATGACCTGTGCTATCTGGTTGCGTAGATCCTCAATCTCTCCGTTGTTCTGCTTGGTCTGTTCTGCCAGCTCGTCCTTTTTATCTAAAAGGGCCTTGTACTGGTCTATCATGTCAAATAATTTCATTGTGATTCCTCCTGTTATTGATACGGATTTGTTTTGGTTTGTGGTTGTTTCTGCTTTTCGCCATACTTCAGTTCTATGCTTTTTACGATTCCGCTTTCGTCCGCGTGGACCTTTACGTCTACGATGTCGAACTCCTGCAGAACTTCCTCCAAAGGCTTACTATACAAATCGTTTAATTTCATTGCGCTTCCTCCTTAAGCTCGTCTACAAACTCGTAAAGCTTCAGCGTTTCCTCCTCTGTGAGTCTGTCCTCGATCTTCTCTGCAAACTCACAAAATCTTTCGTATATCGGACGGGCTTTCTCTCGTTCCTTGTCCAGCTCCTGCTTTACGTCTGCGTAAAATTCGGAATTTAAAATAACTTCCTTTTTGGCTTCGGAAACAATGACCGGCTTATAGCCCCTTTTCTTCATTCCTTCCATGTCGCTCTGGTTTGCAACCGGCACCGCCTTTGCTCCGTATTGATTTATAAAGTCCTCCGCTACTTCGCTTTTTAATTCTTCCGGGATTGCGTACTGGTTTATATACGTACCGGAATAACTGTTAAGCGATCGCTTTGTCAGATCTGCGTCCTTCAATTCCTCAATCATGCGGGAAGCGTACCACTGAATGTCGAAGCTGTTTACCATGCTTCTATCTCTTTCCAGCCTTACAACTTTAGGCTTAAAGTCGATTCCAATATCTAAGCGCGGCTCTGTGCAAATATAAAGGCCTCCTACAAATACCTTGCCTTTGTACTGCTCGTCCTCAATAATTCGGCCGTATCTGGTTTCCTTTGCCTCAAATTCTCCCTCCTGCAGGTGAAGGTTGGCCGCCTTTATGGCCTCGTACTCTTCGCTTGTCACGTTCCCTATTTCAATTATTAAGCTGTGCTCTGGTTCTTTCTCCCATACTGCCTGCTGATCTACGAAAAACGTAGGGACTTTTATTCCGCCGTACTTTCTGGAATTTACCAGGCGCGGCTTCCAAATTTCCCGCTTGCAGTAATTTCGGAAAATGACCGTTTTCTCCAAACGAAGCAAAACAACGGTTGCAATTTTATAGCCTTCTCCGTGATTTCATATCATCTCGCGGTCGTTCTTCTTGGTTGTTACTCCAAAAAGAAGCGTTTTTATATCCAGGTCGCTGTGCTTGTTTCCGATTCTTATAACCTGGCTTATTGGGTCGTAATCGAAAAACATTTTGTTTCCGCTGTCTCTGGCCTGCTCGTCTATGGCGTTCTGGAAGAACTCGCGGACCGCCTCTGTTACGCCCCATTCCGGTACGTAGTCGGCGCTTATACTCAATTCGTACTTTCTCATACTCCCTCGCCTCCTTCCTGCTGCTGCGCTTCATACTCTGCCAATGTCGGGCGCGGTCCATCCAGGTCGCCCCAGGTATAAAGCTTCTTTGTTTCGTGTTCCCAATTTGCCCGGTAACAATTACGGCAGGTACAATGGCTGGAAAGCCAGCGCATTTCTCCCCAATATTCGGGCTTATTGCAATTTTTACAAATAACAATTTTTTTGTTTTGCTCGGTGTTTCCCATGGATCCTATCCTTCTTTCTTTGATAAGCTTTCGCCTCCTATCAGAAATACCGCCTCCAATCGTCCACTATGGTCTTTGCCAGGTCCTCTTTTTTCGATAAAGCTTTTAAAACTGCTTCGTCGATGGTCTTTTCCACCACAAGGTGGATATAGGTACATGCGTTACGTTGGCCGATTCTGTGAATACGAGCCAGGCTCTGGCTGTATGCTGCATAGTTAAAATTCTCGGAATAATAAACACAGGTATCTGCTGCCGTCAGGGTAATGCCCAGGCCAGCGGTGTCGATCTGCGCCAGGAATACCTTGGTTGCCTGGTTCTCCTGGAAGTCCTTTACGATTCCTCCGCGGTCCTCAATCTTGATGTCTCCGTAGATGCTGACTGCCCTGATCTTCTTCTGCAGCAGCAGGCTCTGAATCAAATCAATCTCCGGCCGGAACCGGCAGAAGATTACAAGCTTCTTCCCTGCTTCAAGAACGTAATCGTCCAGGATGTCTTCCAAGGCATTGAGCTTCCCCTTAAAGATATATTCTGGCTTGTTCCCTTCGTCCGTCTGAATAAATCCGCCTGTGAACTGCTGCAGGCGTAAAAGCTTTGTTAATACGGTCGGCGCTGTGATCATGTCGCCGTTGTCCAACTCTGCGAAGCTGTCTCGCTTGATCTTGTTATAAAGCTCCTTCTCGCGTCCCTCCAATGGTATGTACCGCGTTATAAAGGTCTGTTCTGGAAGGTCAAGCGCCTCTTCCTTGGTTACCCGGTACGCGATGCTGTGTTCCTTCTGGATAAGCTTATCAAGGTTCCGGTAACTGATGATTTGCTTATTTCCGAATCCTCCCATTACGCAATACGCGCCGCGGAAGGCGTAAAAATTCCGCCCGAAAATATTTGGATCAAGAAAGCGGTACTGGCTGAAAAGGTCAACTACATTATTTTGCACCGGGGTTCCGGAAAGGATCAGCTTATACTTTGCAATGTCGCCGAGCTCGTGCATAGCCTTACTTTGTTTTGCCTTCGGCTCCTTGATACGCTGGCTTTCATCGCATATAACCATATCCGGTTCCCAGCCTTTCAAGGCTTCAAATAATTCCTCGCGCCAGGTGCTTTCGTAGTTGATGACCGCCACCCGAAGGGCCTTAAACGGGAAGCTGTCAAGCTCTCGGAGCGCCGCCAGGCGCTTCTGCTTGTCTCCCAGAAGGACTACAACGTGGGCTTTAAAGTTGGCGTACTGGTCAAATTCTTTCGGCCAGACACTACATACGGAAGTAGGCGCAACTACCAGAACCTTGTTGATCTTCCCCATTTCGTATGCCGCACCGGCCACCGCTATGGCTGTTAAAGTCTTGCCGCAACCCATTTCATTCAAACAAAAAACCGAAGCCTTTACCGTCTTTTTGTGTAATGGTGTTTTTTGTCATGATTAGATCACTCCCCTTTCTTTGGCTAATTGCCAGAGCATACGCAAATGTTCGCTATGCTTCAATATTTGTAAATTTTCAGGTCTATTATCGCTGTGTCTCTCTTTGTGTCATGGATGCGTCCGTCCGGTGTTTTTACTTCCACCTGTGTTTTCTGTGTTTTCTTTGTTTCGCTCATCTTGTTTATACCTCCGTTTTGGTTTTATATATATCAAGGCTTTTTATTGCCGCGATACCATCTGTTATATTATTTCTTTCCATGCTGCTCCTTTTGCCTCCGGTCCTTCCTGGCTGTCGTACCCATCAAGGTTTACTATGAGCGCCATGTCCTTCAGCTCTTCTTGGATTCTTAGCAACGTTTTGTTTATGTGTTTCTCGTCGTCCCATGAATATGCGAAGCCGTCCGGGGCAAATACTGACTTAAAGCTATGTAAGCCGTTTTTTCTGTATCTCCCATTGCAACGGTCTATAATTGTCTGGTAACTCATAAAACAATCTTTTGCAGCCTCTCTGGCGCTTCTCCATGTATCTACAAACTCGCCGGTTTTATCAATCTTAACGACCGCCTTTGCATTGCTTATATGTCCGGTTTTCTTTCCCAGTTCCTTTTTTGTAATAAATCCCAGGTTGCTTGCGTAGTTATCTGTAACAACTCCGTTAATATGAAAAATAACACAACCATTCGGAACTTCTGGAAGAAAAGCCGCAGCCACCAACTGGTGCATTAAATGGGTTTTGCGTTTTGCGTTCTCACCGGTAATGTTTACCATGAGCCTGTCGCGGTATATCTTCCGGCCGGATTCTGCTTTTTTGAATGGGTGCAGGGTCCTGGTCTTTCCGCTGTCGTAAACTCTCCGTATTTCTCCGGCATAGCTTACTTGGTATTTTCCGTTATAGCCCTGCACGTCCTTCCAAATATCCGGCTTAACCATAATTCAAATCCCCCCCCCACGCAGGCCTTTTTCTCAATGAAGGAAACAACCACTCTTTTTATTTCTTTCTGGTCGCTGTGGAAGTCCTGGACCGACTTTCGTTGCTGCTTCATTATGTCTTGCGGTCTATATCCTTCCAGCCTGGCTGTAAGGTGTTCGCGCTGCCTGTCGTTAAGTGCCAGCATAACCTCGCTTAATATCTCTTGCAGCTCTCTTTCCTGCTCCAACGCTACGAACTGGTCCGCCGGATCCGGTATCAACTCCAGGTACTCTGTGCCCTTGTCTGTAATCTCGTTTAAGCTGCAGGCAATCATTTCTTTTCTTGGCCGGTCGCGCTTGCGCTTCGCCCAGATTGCCGATTCCATCGCGCGCCAGGCGATCGTCGAAAACTCGTACTGCTGCAGCTTCGGCTCCTGGAAATATCGCTTAACTGACCGCGTATACCGGATCGCCACATCTCCGTAAAACTCATCTATCGGAAGCCGGTGAGCCTGCAGAAATCTATATATAAGACCGTGATGCTCTTCTGCAAACTCGCGTTCCAGCTTGGTAAGTGATTCATTTTTTATCATGATCTTCGTCCTCCTCAGGCGGCGGTACCAGACCGAAGGCAATCAAGGCCATATTTGCGCCCCGCATTTGATGAGTAAAAAGCTTATATTTGACCGGGTACCGGTAAAGCGGCTCTGGGTTATCCTTTATCCGCTCCTGGTCGATCGCTGTCGAAATCTGGTTGAGCTGCCGACGCCTGGCTTCGATCGCCTGAGGAAGCTTAACCAAGACCGCCAGCTTATTAAGTAGCTCACCATCGGCCGGTCCGTAAAGCATCTGCTGATCCTTGCTCCACTTCATCTTGTTCCAGCTCTTGATGACCATAAATTGTGTACTGTCGGCCTCCTTAATCAAAATCTGACCGTCCTTAATTGCCATTTTCATTTCCCGGTTATCCCCTTTCTTATGGCGCATTCCGTGCAAAGAGCAAGGGCTCCCTGGCTGAGCGCTCTCTCTATAAGTGGCTGCCTCCAGCACTCTCGGCCGCAAATCGGACAACTCGTCAGCTCCCAGTCCGGACGTCCCTGTGGAATATTCTTCTTTAACGGCATGCAAGCATAGCCGCCACGATCCGTTGCCTTCCTTGGTTCAATCTTTACGTTAATTCCCATGATGCACCTCCTATTCCTTATAGAACGTGTGATTTCCATGAATAAATAGCTTTTCGAGGTTCCGGCTGTGCCATGTGCTGCACCCTGCTTTTGGGGTACGCTCGAAATACTGCGCGCCCTGGCTCTGATCCCAGCCGCTCTGCACCAGCTCCATGGCTACCCGGCAGTCGTCGTCTGGATCCACCCGGAAATATCTGCCATTGCTACAGGATGTGAACGCGTCCGGCGCGAAAATCACTTCGGCGATTGTGTCCGGAAACTGCCCAGAATGCATCCGGTTTAAAACGGTAAGGATAACCAGCGCCTTCCCCTCTGTGTCCTCTCCCTCGGCCTCTGCCATGGCGATTTTTAATAAAAGGTACTCTTCTTCTCCGGTTAAGGTAAAAGAGGCGCTGTGCATCGGTTCTGGCTCTTCCACGGGCAACGATGCCACCGGATCAAAGGAAAGCTCTATAATAATCGGCTTCTCCGGCGTTTCCGGCCGGGTATCGATCGGCTCCGCCGGTATCTTTCTTACTTCCGCCCGAGCCGTTAAAATGACAATCGCAAAAGCGGCGATACCTGCCATGATGGTACAGGCGGAAGCCAGGATAAGCTGCCGCTTCCTTCGCTCAAGCCTCCTGCGCCGCCACAGGGCGCTTTTCTTCTTGTATGCCGTCAACTCTTCCACTCCTTTCTAAGAAGTCCGCCAGGAAGCGGTAAACAGCTTCTGTGGCTGGTGTGTATGGAATCTGAAATCCGTCTATGCGGTCAAGGGTACGGCCGTCGGCCAGCACATGCTTAATCATCGTTCTCCGCCTCCTCTGCTTCCATCTTCTCCTTCAGAAGGGTCAAGGCGTCAATCCATATCCTCCGCTTCCGGATCGTCTTATCCGGCATTCCTTCCTGCTTGTAGATCTTCAGCTCCGGGATCAATGTTGTCAGGTAATCTTTAACATCACGAAGCGTGTAGGCCTCCGGATCGCGTTCTGACTCCTTTACTGCTTCCTGCGACTCGGTGGCTTCCTCTGCATCGATGTCTTCCTCCATATCCGGTTCATCTGCTGCCGGTTCGGGTTTTGCCGGTTCTTTTTCTTCCGGATCCTGCTCGTCTACGATTTCCTTAAAGTCCGCATCTATGATCTCTGGCTCCTTTTCCTCCGGTTCCGGATCTGCTTCCGGTTCCGGTTTTTCCAGATCCGGATTATCATCTAAGATCCGGAAAAGCTTGGTTACGTATTTCCCCCAGGGAATCTGTAAGGCAGCTCCCAGCCCGCTGATCGAAAAGCATATCTTATCCGGGTAGCAGTTCCATGTGATCCGCTCACTATATCCTCCATTGTTTCCGCCGTCGTAGGTTTCCCCGCGCTCCTTCTTAAACGTCTTTACAACGTCGGCGGCTTTCCTTGTCTTGATGATTTCTTTTTCGCTCTGGTAGAGGGTCTTGTAAAAGGCGATTGCAAATTCCTTTTCGCGGCTTTTGAGATACGCCTGCTTATCGTCCTTGCCCTTCTCAACGGCCGCCTGGCGGCGCTCCTCCTGAATGATCTTGAATTCTTTTATAATCTGCGCCCAGGTAAGCTCTTTTTTGTGATTGATCCGAATCCCCCGGTTGCTGCATTTATAATCAAACTTGCCATTCCAGCCGCCAGAAGTGCGATACATTTCCTTGAAATTCTGTACCTTAAGCTCTGCTGTATCAGAAACGCTCCACCAGTCATACATGACTATGATTTCCTTGTGCGTCGGCTCCGGCCTCTGGTCCTCAATTTCTTTTAAGCGCTGCCGCTCCGCTGCTTCTGCCTGCTTCTTGGCGTCCTCGTCTTTTTTCTTTGCGACGTCGCAACGGTTAAAGCAGCTCGTATGCTCGCAATTCTGACAGCAGGGTTCCGGCTTTCCGTCTCCGGCCCGCTCGGGTGCCAGCTCTGTGTGCAACATCTGGCACTCGTCTTTGTAAAGACTGAATTGTATTCTTTTTTTCCATTCTGTATTGCCGATGATGCCGCAAGGTTCCGGGCTCCCGCAGGTACTAAATCTGCATCGCCGATCCTCCTGTCTTATGCTGCATTCCTGGCTGCATAAGAAACAGTCGTACTTGTCGCCGCATCCGGGCGTTGTAATCAAGGAGTCTTCCGGCCGGACTGTCTTTGGAAGTCCAAAGAAAGAAAGCGGCTCTTTTGCTGCTGCCTTCATTGCCCGGATTTCCCGGACCGTGGTTTCTCTGGTTACCTTCTCCAGCTCCTCATCCGGCAGGCTTAACATCTCCTGTAGCTTGCTCGGCCCCATGCCTATGTATTTCTGGTCCATATCCTGGCCGTCATTGATAGAAAACTTTGCGTTGATCGCCATGAACCGGCAGGCCGTACTGGCGCTTAAATCGTACTCATTGTTTGCAAAGTCCCAGATATTTTTATAACCGTCCTGCTTGTACAGCTCGTCCTCCTGGATCTTGCGAAGGCAATAGCCAACAAAGAAAAAGTCTTCTGCCGCGCTGTTCAAGTGATTTTTGATGCCGTCCTTAAACTCCTGGTATTTCATCGTTATCCCTCCTTCTTATCTGTAGGCAGGCTGCGGGCCCCGCCAAAGGCTCCGCTTTTCGTTCGGAATGTTACCGCCTGCCAGCCCTATGCCGTGATCTTTTCGCCTCCGCTTAAACGCTCCTGGGTCTCCATGCCGCTGATAAAGGCGTTCATCATGGCCGCGAAAATAGGTTTCTTCTCCTCCGGAATCTTTGCGTATGCTTCCAGGATTATTTTGGCGTCGTTGATCTGCTCCGGGGTATAGCTGTTAATTAATGCGCTCATGTGTTATCTCCTTTCGTTCGTTGCTTTAGTTTGTGTTTCCGTTGCTATTATAAGTAACAAAATCACTAATGTCAATATGCTTTTGTGATTTTGTTGCATTTTGTGATTTTGTTGCTTGACTTACGATTTGCTAGGATTTATAATTGGGCGTAAGGATAGGAGGTGAGAACGTGAAAGAACGAATAAAGAAAGTAAGAAGGGAACTTGAACTAACTCAACAAGAATTTGCGGATAAGTTAGGAATCAAGCGTGGCGCGATCGCAAATTATGAAGTAGGACGAAACGAACCCGCTGATTCCGTAATTTCTCTAATTTGCCGCGAATTTAATGTCAATGAGGAATGGCTCCGATCTGGAACCGGGGAAATGTTCAAACCGGCTCCCAGCTCTGCGCTGGATGCCATGGTTGAAGAATACAGGCTTTCCCACGGGGATTACATCCTCATAGAAAAGTTTGTGCATATGAAAGCCGAAAACCGCGCCGCGATCGTCGAATACATAACGCAGGTTGCTGCTGCTCTGGCCGCGGATGATGTGAACCCGGCCACGAAGGCAGCGTCGGGCTTGTTTGATGGAATTCCGGAAACCCCGGAAGAGCTGGAAAAGCTCTATCCGCCGGTTGATTTGGATAAAAATAAAGAGACTGGGTAGAAATGCACCCAGCCTCCCCGTCCTTGTTAGATTATCCTGATGATCTTTGTAGATCCTGCAAAGCTTAGGTTATAGTACAAAGTGCTGTTGTTTCGATAATACAATGCAAATACAAGCTTATTTTTATAGTATATGTATCTTTTGCTCATATGCTCACTCCCCAAATTCTGGGAAGCTGGGCGCAAAGTATATTATACGGCGGCGGCCAATCTGTCGCCTATGGTAAATTATGGAAATGAAAGGGGATTATTGGATGAAAAGAAAAATGATTATTATGGGGTCGGCGCTTGTTCTTTGTCTTACTGGGTGCTCCAGCGGTGTATCACAGAGCGAATATGATACCCTCAATTCTTCATATGAATCACTTCAGAAGGATTATCAAGAACTTCAATCTCAATACGATAAAATCAAGGCTGATTATGAAGCGTCGTTAAACGAAGAAACAGAATCGCTTATTTCATCTTTGCCGGGGGAGGGCGGGCAAGCCTGGGCGACCTCGTGTTATGGGGATGATGCAATCAGTTTTGTTGGCGGAGATACGCTGTATGTAGCTGCTTTTACTGATTACGATATGTCCGCGGATTCGGCCAGCAAGGTATGGGAAAGCTTTGTGTCATCTATGCGAATTTATGGGTATACCGCCCCTACGTCTCCATCCATGTTCCCATTTAAACGAATTGATGTGACGTTTTACGCTCAAGATGGCAATGCTCTCGCTCAATTTTCTTCAAACTGTGATGATTTCTCATTAAACGATGTACTCGTAAACGGCTCCCATGCCACCGAAATCATTTCCGGGTTAGGTAAGTAATGCAGTGTAAAATAAAAAAATAGCCCGGCGGTTATTGGCGTAACCGGCCGAGCTGGCTTGGTGGTGCATCAGCCACTTAGTGGCTCATACATTCCGAACAAATGTATTATACACCATCTGGCCCTAACGCACAACCAAAAATTTAGGGCTATTTTTGCGTCCTCTTTTAGAAAGCTGGTGTAAATATGAACATCTTGGAGCCTGTGGTTGGCTACGTTCGCGTTTCGACATTGGAACAAGCGCAAGAAGGGTATTCTATACATGAACAGGCGGAAAAACTCAATGCTTACTGTAAAGCTATGGGATGGAACCTTGTAAATATATACTCAGATCCTGGGTTCTCCGGCGCAACGCTGGACCGTCCTGGAATAAAAAAGGTTATTAAGGACGTGCAGGCCGGGCGCTGTAAAAAAGTTATCGTCTGGAAGTTGGACCGCTTAAGCCGAAGTCAGAAAGATACTCTTATACTTTTAGAGGACGTGTTCCTGGCTAACGATTGTAATTTCGTTTCTATCATGGAAAGCTTCGACACTTCTACGCCGTTCGGTCGGTGTATTGTCGGTATCCTGGCCGCATTCGCTCAAATGGAACGCGAAAACATTAAAATTCGGACTTCTATGGGGCGCCATGCAAGAATACGCCAGGGCTACTTCCACGGCTCTCATGCTCCGGTTGGCTATAAGTTCGCGGAAAAATCGAACGACCTTATCATTGACCCGTATTACTCTAAAATTGTCCGTGAAGTATTCCAGCTCTATATCTCCGGACGAAGCATAAAAAGTATCGGCGTAGAAATCAAGAACAAATACGGGGATAAGCGCTATGACTGGGGAAATAATACGGCAGTTCGCCGGATCCTGTCAAATCCGATTTATATGGGACGTGTTACCCTGGGCGATCAAATATACGAAGGGCTGCACGAGCCTATCGTTTCCGAGACTGACTGGTATCTGGCCGCGGCAATTCTTGAACATAACAAAACCATGGATAAGCGTACCTATGCTTTCAAGGCAAGCGGCGCAACTGCGGACAACCTTTTAACCGGTCTTTTATTCTGTGGGTACTGCGGCGCTCGTATGTATGCCAGGAAGGTGTCCAAGGTTAAGAAAAAATATATTTGTCATTCCGTGGCCCGTACCTCTGCCGCTATGATTAAATCGGATAACTGCACGAACCGTGTACACCCTTATACGGTGGAACAACTGGACGCTATCGTAATCGAAGAAATTAAAAAGCTATCCCTAGATCGGTCGTACTTCGATTCTATGGTGGATCAAATGAAGGAAGAAGCCCCGGACGAACTGGCAGCCTTCCAGGAACGCCTGGAAGAAGTCGAAAAGCAAATAGAACGCCTTTTAAATTTATATCAATCTGGAATAATGGAGCTTGAAGAACTGCAGGGGCGTCTCTCTGATCTGAAGGAAGAACGCGAAAAGCTCCAGGCAAATATTGAAAGCCTGGAAGCTGTGCCGCCTCCTGTTACTCTCGATACTGCCTGGAGCGATATAACGTCCCTGTACTCCGTAATGGAAAGCGGGAACGCCGAAGAAGTCCACCGTATTATACACGTCCTTGTTGATAAGGTCGTTGTATTAAATTACGACGTTACTATTTATTGGTCATTCTGTTAATTTTAGGCTACATACCGTTTCTATGTTCGCCGTTCCTGGGAACATGTCAACGCAGCATACGCGTTCGATTTTATAGCCATACTGTTGTAGTGCAATCAGATCCCGTGCCAGGCTGGTCGGCTTGCAGCTTATATATACCATTCGTTTCACCCTAATATGCGCGCCAATCTTATCCAGTGCCTTCGGGTGGATGCCGTCGCGCGGCGGATCCAGGATGATCAGGTCCGGCTTGTCCATGATCTCATCGATGACCTTGAGGACGTCCCCGGCGATGAATTCGCAGTTGGTAAGACCATTTAAGCCGGCGTTCTCCCGCGCGGCCTCCACAGCTTCCTCCACGATCTCCACGCCTACCACCTTGTCGGCCACCGGCGCGATGATCTGGGCGATGGTTCCGGTTCCGCTGTAGAGGTCAAAGACCACTTTATCCTTCGTCTCCCCGACGTAGCCGCGAGCCGTCTCATAAAGGACTTCCGCTCCCAGCGAATTGGTCTGAAAGAAGGAGAATGGGCTGATCCGGAATTTCAGTCCCAGCAGCTCCTCGTAGAAATAGTCCCGTCCGTACAGAATGGTCAGCTCATCACTCTGCACCACGTCGGCCAGACTGTCATTGCGAATGTGCAGAATCCCTGCAAAGCGGCCTTCCAGCGGCAGCTCCTGCAAGCAGGCCTGCCAGCCCGCCAGAATCTCAATTTCCGCTGATCCGTCCGCAGCCCCTAACCATTCCACCTGCCCCGAAGTCACCAGCGCCACCAGAATCTCCCCCGTCTTGATCGCGCGGCGCACCAGAAGATGGCGCAGATACCCGGTATGCTGCAGCTTCTTGTAAAACCCGATCTCACGCTCTTTAAAATACGCCAGTGTCGCCATCAGAATTCGGCAGAAGTCCGAGTGCACAATCTGACATTCCGGTGTGGTCACGATATCATAAAAGCTGCCCCTCTTGTGCATGCCCAGCGCCAGCGGGCCATCCTTATATTCATCTCCGAAAGAAAATTCCATCTTGTTGCGATATCCGTCCGAAATCGGGCTGCCCTTGATGCCCTCGAACTGATAATCACTGCACACACTGTCAAGCAGCGACTTGATCTGTTCTTCCTTGATCTTCAACTGTTCTTCATAGGGCAGACTCTGGTACAGACAGCCTCCACAGATTCCAAACTGCGGACAGGCTCCTTCTTTTCGCTCCAGCGGCGACGGCTCCACTACTTCCAGCAGACGCGCCTCACAGCGGCCTCCGCGCTTTTTGTTGACAAGCCCACGCACCTTCTGGCCCGGAATCGCATTCTTCACCACGATCCGTTCCCCATCTATATGAAGAATTCCTTTGTTCGGAAATTCTATGCTCTCTACCACTGCCTCAAACTGTTCTCCCTTTTTCACCGCACTGCTCCTTATTCTTATGAACTCACGGGACGCGTTTCCCATGGTATTATGGTATAAAACAGGCGTACCCGCAACCTGCGAGGTACGCCTGGCTTTTCTTATTTTGTAGCTGCTTCATCCTCATCTTCAAAGAAGTCATCATCGAAATCGTCATCAAAATCATCTTCGAAGTCTTCCAGATAATCCGGAGTGAAGAAACGGTAAACTCCGTATGCAATTGCTGCAATCGCTGCTACTGCACCGATGATCGCCAGTACCCAGAGGATACAGGTTTTCTTTTTCTCTTCTTCCTCTTTGCGGTGTAAGAATTCGTTCAGCTTCGTAGAATTCATAATCTCCTCTACACGGTTTAAAGCATCCTTGCCCATAGTGTCAAATCTGTTCATATTGTCACATCCTTTCCGTCATCGTGGCACATTTCCATATGCATTACCTTGATTATAGCATTACTTTTTCATTTTTACTATCCTATTTTATTCGATTTTCGCAAATTTATCACAGTTTCTGCAATTTTGCAAAGGAAGCAAACATTTTCTTGACTCCGACCCGGTCGAAATGCACAGTCACCTCAAAATCTTTTGCTCCGTCCTGCACGCTCTGCACAGTGCCTTCGCCAAATTTGATATGACGGACCCGGTCTCCCACCCCATAATCCAGCGACGTCGGCTTCTGTACCGTAAACGCCTTTCCAAAGCCCGGTACCGCTGTGCTTCCGGTGCTCCCGCTTCCGGTGCCCCGTGTCTTGTCAAAGATCCCCGCCTCCACGTACCCTGTAGTCGGAGACGCATAGGAATTCGATTTCATGCCAAATTTGCTGATCCCCATCTTTTTCTGAGACTGATTCCATGGAAGATCCGCGTCGGCAAATTCATCCCGGCCCTCCCTGCGGCTGATCCGCGGCTCCAGCTTGTCCTGCTGTATCAGCTCCTCCGGTATCTCATCCACAAAACGGCTGACCTTCGAATAACGCGTCTCGCCGTTGACCATGCGCATCCGCGCCGCCGTGATAACAAGCCGCTCCTTTGCCCTGGTAATGCCCACGTAGCAGAGCCGCCGCTCCTCCTCGATCTCCGTCTTGTCATCGGAGGTAATCGACATCATGCCCGGAAACAGACCATCCTCCAGTCCACTTAAATACACCACCGGAAATTCCAGCCCTTTGGCACTATGTAAGGTCATCAGCGTGACACGGTTTTCCGAGTCGTCCATCCGGTCCACATCCGCCACCAGCGCCACTTCCTCCAGAAATTCATCCAGACTGGGCTCCTCATGCTCTTCCGTGTAGCTGACCGCCTTGTTGATCAGCTCCTCGATGTTTTCCAGACGGGTCTGGGATTCGATCTCGCCCTCCGCCTCCAGTTCTTCCTTGTATCCCGTGTCGGAAAGCACCAACTCAATCAGCTCCCGCAGACTGCATTCTTCCTCTGAAAGCTGTCTCTTGAATTCCTCGATCTTTGCCACGAACGCCTGAATCTTCCCGGCCGCCTTCCCAAGTCCCGGAATCGCTGCCGCCCGCGCACATGCCTCATAAAAGCCGAAATTCTCCGCTGAGGCCCACGCCACAATCTTTCCAATGGAGGTCGCTCCGATCCCACGCTTTGGTACATTGATGACACGCTGCACAGCCAGATCGTCCTGCCCGTTGGCGATGGTCTTCAAATACGCCAGCACATCCTTGATCTCCTTGCGCTGGTAGAAATTCACGCCGCCGACCAGCCGATAAGGCACGTTATGCGCGATGCATTTCTCCTCCAGCAGACGGGACTGGGCGTTGGTCCGGTAAAGAACTGCATAATTCTGGAAATCACGGCCGTCCGCCAAGATATCCCGCACGATTCCGTCCGCCTCCTCATACGCCTGTTCATACTGCTTAAAGGTCACCGGAACCCCCTCGCCGTTAGCCGTCCACAGCGTCTTGTCCTTCCGCCCGCGGTTGTTATGGATCACCGCGTTGGCCGCATCCAGAATGTGGCTGGTCGAGCGGTAATTCTGCTCCAGCTTGATGACCTTCGCCCCCGGAAATGATTCCTCAAAATTCAGGATATTGGTGATATTGGCACCCCTGAATTTGTAGATGGACTGGTCATCGTCGCCGACCACGCAGAGATTCCGGTATTTCCCCGCAAGCAGTGAAATCAACTGGAACTGTGCCGTATTCGTGTCCTGATACTCGTCCACCATGATGTATTTGAAGCGTTCCTGATAATAGTCCAGCACATCCTTGTTGGTATGGAACAGATCCACCGTCTTGAAGATCAGATCGTCAAAATCCAGTGCATTGTTCTTCATCAGCTCCTGCTGGTAGGTCTGGTAAATCTCGGCTGCCTTCTTTTCCCGCCAGTCACCCTGGGCATTCAGCTTGAATTCGTCCGGGCTGATCAGCTCATTCTTTGCATTCGAAATCGCCGTCAGCATGGCACGGTCCCGGAACTGCTTCGGATCAAGATCCATCCGCTTTAAGATCTGCCGCATCAGCGTCTTCTGATCGTCCGCATCGTAGATCGTAAAATTCGTGCTGTATCCCAGGTTCTCGATGAAACGGCGCAAAATCCGCACGCAGGATGAGTGAAAGGTACTGACCCAGACGCTCTCCGCGCCGAATTCCACCAGCCGATCCACACGCTCCCGCATCTCTCCTGCCGCCTTATTGGTAAAGGTAATTGCCATGATATTCCATGGATTTACCTGTTTTTCTTCAATCAAATATGCAATTCTGTGAGTCAGTACCCGGGTCTTGCCCGATCCTGCTCCTGCCAACACCAGAAGCGGTCCCTCCGTACAAAATACGGCTTCCTTCTGGGCGGGATTCAATGTATCATAAGCTGCCATGCATTTTAGTCCTTTCTTGCAATCGTTCGCAGTGCACCTCGATTTTACCACAAAAAGAGAGCTGCCGCAAACACTTTACGTCTGCGGCAGCTCTGCCTGTGACAGCTCTGCCTCATGAACCTCGACAAATTACTCTGCGTATGCGATTGCCTCGATCTCAACCAGAGCCGCCTTCGGAAGTGCTGCAACCTCAAATGCAGCTCTTGCCGGGCAGTCGCCCTCAAAGAATGTTGCATATACGTCGTTCATAGCGCCAAAATCACTGATGTTCTTCAGCAGAACCGTGGTCTTCACCACGTTTGCCATGGTCAGTCCTTCGCTTGCCAGAATGTTCTTGATGTTGGTCAGGGACTGTCTGGTCTGTGCTGCGATATCCGCCCCTGCGAACTCACCGGTAGCCGGGTCAAGCGGAATCTGACCAGATACGAATACGAACTTGTCTGCGCGGATTGCCTGAGAATATGGTCCAATCGCCGCCGGTGCATTCTTGGTTGATAATACTTTTTTCATGATAAGAATCCCTCCTCTGATTTTGTCTTTTGAGTCTGGCCTCATTATACAGGATTTCAACCCGCAATTCAACAAAATCAGAGGATTCCTCTGTTTTTATTCTCATGCAGTCTGCATCCTATTTCCCGGCTCCTGACGGTGCTTCTTTGTAAAACCGCTTTGTAAAATTGTCGCATTTTCCACTTGTCATCTAGTTTTGATTACTATATAATGAAGTCAGAGGTGACTATATGAAAAGCAATGACGAAAGACTGGCCGACATTCTGAAGCGGCTGGACAATATCTCTTATATCAAGCTGGAAAAAATACCGGAGATTGACCTGTACATGGATCAGGTGACTTCCTTCATGGAGGAGCATCTGCGGAAGGCCAAACGGAATCCAGAGGACAAGGCGCTGACCAAGACGATGATCAACAATTACGCCAAGAACAACCTCCTGCCGCCACCGGTTCGAAAGAAATATACCAAGGAACATATTCTGCTCCTTCTGTTTATTTATTATTACAAGAACCTGCTGTCCTTCAACGATATCGAGCAGTTGTTCCGTCCGTTGACACAGCAGCATTTCAACACCACGGACAAGCTTCCCTTAAGCGATATTTACCAGGAGGTTTTTGCGCTGGAGAACGATCAGATGGATCGCCTGAAAGACGATGTCCGGGCAAAGTTCGAAGCCGCCCGCACCACCTTTGCTGATGCAGACGCAGAGGAGCGGGAATCTCTGCAGCTGTTCGCCTTCATCAGCGAGTTGTCCTTTGATGTCTATCTGAAGAAACAGATGATCGAGATGATGATCGACCAGCTTCGCACAGAAGATGCCGCAGCCAATGACCCGAAGAAAAAACACTGACAGCTCGATTTTCATGGAATACAGTTCATGGGATACAGTTCACGCGATATAGTTCACGCGATACAAAACAGAGACAGCCAACCGGAAGCTAACCGGTTCTGCTGTCTCTTAATTTTTGCATGTTTATGATCACGTTCCTGTCATGTTATGCGTTTTCTTCGGTCGATTCGGTCAATCTGGTAAATACCATATCATACCCATCGTTGCCGTAGTTCAGAGAACGATTGACACGGCTGATCGTCGCTGTCGATGCGCCTGTCTTCTCTGCGATCTCCAGATAGGTTTTCTTCTCTCTCAGCATCTTCGCCACTTCGTAGCGCTGAGAAAGGGATAAAAGCTCATTCACCGTACACACGTCCTCGAAGAATGTATAGCACTCCTCCGGAGTCTTTAATGTCAGAATTGCCTGGAATAGATGATCCACCGCCTCTGTCTTAATTTTCTTATTCATAAACCGGTTTTCCCTTCTTCCAATTCATTACAGGCTCGCGAGCCCACTGAATCTAGTTTAGCACACTGAATTTGTAAAGTCCATAGTTCTACAGCAAAAACTTTTCCACCACATGGGCGATTCCATCCGCATTGTTGGAAAACGTCACATAATCGGCCGCATTGCGCACAGGCAGCACTGCATTCTCCATCGCCACGCCGAGACCGGCGAATTTGATCATGGAAAGATCATTGTAACCATCTCCGCAGGCAATCATCTCCTCCCGCTCCAGCCCCAGCATCCGCAAAAGCTGTCCCAGAGATTCCGCCTTGTCGATCCCTTTTGGCAGCACCTCCAAAAAGAACGGCTCCGATCGGTACACGCTGAAATTACGCCCCAGCGCCGCCTTCACGCGGCCTTCCACCAGCGCCAGGTAATCCCCGTCATCCATCATCAGAAATTTCGGCACCGCAAAATCAACATACTCCGCCAGATCCTCGATCTGCTTCACCTTTAAATGATTAATCTGGGATTCCAGCTTCGCATAGGGGCACTCCACATTGTTGGTCAGAATGACCGGCCCCTCATAGGTCAGGATATCCACGCCCTCGTCTTTGGCCAGCTCCACGATCCTGCGGTTGGATTCCACCGGAAGTTTCTTCTGGAAGATCACCTCTCCCGTCCGGCAGTCCATGATAATCCCTCCATTAAACGACAGAATATAGCCGCCGTAATGCTCCAGCTCCAGTTCCTGCGCCAAAGGCATGACCCCATAGGTCGGACGCCCCGATGCCAGCACCACAATCGTCCCCCGCTTCTGCGCCTCCATCAGCACATGTTTCGTCCGCTCCGTGATCACCTTGTCCCGGTTGGTCAGCGTGCCATCCAAATCCAATACGATCATTTTATAATTCATGCTTGCCTGCTCCCCTGTAAAATTCTTTTGCACATATGCTTCTATATTACTACCTTTCTCTCTCCAATGCCAGCAAATCTTTTCGTTTCTGCCAAACCTTTCTGCCAAACACCCTTCCCAAACAAGCACGCTTCGCACCCCCGCTCCATACCTTATTTTAGTATTGAATTTCAGGAGGCTCTTATGAAAAAGTTGTGGAAACGCATCCTTGCCGCGGCATTGCCCTGCGCTGTACTCTCTTCCGGCCTGTTGCTCTCCGCCTGCCAGACTTCCGGCGGCGACCCGGCCCTGACCAAAGTGACGTTAAATGAGGTGGCCCACTCCATCTTCTACGCCCCGCAGTACGCGGCCATCGAACTGGGATATTTTAAGGACGAAGGAATCGACCTGACGCTGGTCAATGGCGCTGGTGCCGACAAAGTCATGACCGCTCTTGTATCCGGGGACGCCGACATCGGCTTCATGGGCTCGGAGGCCAGTATCTATACCTACGCAGGCGGCGCCAAAGACTACGCTGTCAACTTCGCCCAACTGACCCAGCGCGCCGGCAACTTCCTGGTGGGACGTACCGCCGATCCCGAATTTACCTGGGCAAAGCTGAAAGGAACCAAGGTGCTGGGCGGCCGGGCCGGCGGCCGCACTGACCACGATGTAACAATTGAGCACATCAGTAAAGCTTACGAGTGGACAAGCACGTCTCCCTGTAAAATATCACTATCTAAATGATTTGAATTGTTATATACTGAACCTGATATTACTAAAATTCAAACGGAGGAAACCATGTTTCATATTTCGATTGCAGAAGATGATTTAAGTACCAGAAATGAATTGAAACTATTATTAGAAAATTCACTGTATCAAGTTACCGCTATTGAAGAATATAAAAACGTTGCCGATCAGGTTCTTTCGTTAAAACCTGATTTACTGCTGCTTGATATTAACCTGCCTGACAAAAGTGGTTTTTTCATCTGTGAGGAACTGCGCCGGAGTTCAGAAATCCCAATTATTTTTTTAACAGCTCAGTCGGAACCTATGGACGAATTGAACGGTATTTTAAAAGGCGGGGATGATTATATCACTAAGCCCTACATTGCGCCTATTCTCCTTGCCCGGATTGCCGCCGTCTTAAAACGTACCAGGGGACAGCTCGGACAAGACGAGCGTTTGATTACATACCATGAAGTTGTTCTTGATTTAGCGTCCGGACAGCTCTCCTTTCATGGCAAGTCAGAAGATCTGACAAAAAATGAATTAAAAATATTATATTGCCTTTTATCCCAACCGGGAATTATCATATCGCGTGCCGACTTAATTGAATATCTCTGGGACAACCAGGTTTTCATTGACGATAACGCCTTAAGCGTCAATATGACCCGAATCAGAAACAAATTAGAACAAATGGGACTTTATGATTTTATAGAGACCAAAAGAGGGATGGGATATAAAATATGAAAATAAGCGAGTACCTAAAGAGCAAATCCCTGATTTTTATGATTCACTTCATATGTATGCTACTGCTGTCCTTTTTCCTTTTAGCCGTAGGAAATACGTTGGAAACAGCAGGGATTATCCTGTCTGCATGGTTCCTGATTGCAGGTTTGTTTTTTGTGGTTGATTACAGGCAGAGAGACCACTATTTCCGCTCTCTGTTTTCTTTGCTGAATCATTTGGATAAGCGCTATTTAATTGGGGAAATGATGCCGGACAGTTTCCGTATAGATGATAAAAAGTATAAGCAAATAATTCAAAAATCCAATAAGTCTGTAATGGAAGCAATCCACATAATTGAAGATACCGGGAAGGATTATCAGGAATATATCGAAAGCTGGGTACATGAAATAAAGACTCCTTTAACCTCGATTCATTTGATTTGTGCGAACCATAAAGATGAGAATACCAGAAAAATTTTAGTGGAATTATCCAAAGTTGACAACTATGTAGAAACGGTTTTGTTTTATGCAAAATCAAATCAGGTACATAACGACTACATGATTAAAGAATATAGCCTGAAAGAAATGATCTTAGAGACGATCGCCAAACATCAGCAGTATCTGATCCAAAATCAAATGAACATAAAGATAGACTGTGAAGCCGCAACCGTTCCCTGTGATAAAAAATGGATGGAATTTATACTGACACAGCTTTTGCTCAATGCAGTCAAATATAAAAAAGGAGAAACAGGAACGATTGTTTTTTCTAATCAGAAAGGCTCTGACCATACAACTTTGATTGTTCAGGATTTTGGAATCGGAATCCCAGAGAGTGATCTTTCAAGAGTATTTGAAAAGGGCTTTACCGGACAGAATGGACGCACCGGCGCAGGTCTTACAAAAGCAACGGGAATGGGGCTTTATCTCTGTAAAAAGCTCTGTGTAAATTTGGGGCTTGATATCAAAATAGACTCTGTTTTCGGCGAATATACAAACGTATTGATTACCTTTCCAAAAAGCAGTCATATTACAAAAGTGTAAGATTTCTGAAAGATAACTCCATACAATCGTTTGAAGCCATGTATTATAATCGGTTTATCAACAATTTGAGAAAGGAGCCATTCATTTCATGGATAAACGAATAAGGGTCTGTGACATAGAAAAATATTACGGACAAAAAGATACTTTGATAAAAGTAATCGACAGAGTATCCTTCGAGGTGGAAGAGGGCGAATTTACAGGTATTATGGGTGCTTCCGGTTCGGGAAAAACCACTCTGCTGAATATGCTGTCAACCATTGACGGTGTAACCGCCGGACATATTTTTTATGATGAGATTGATATAACAGAAATGGCTGAGGATGATTTAGCAGATTTTCGAAAAAAGAATTTAGGGTTTATCTTTCAGGATTTTAACCTTCTGGACACATTGACAATAGAGGAAAATATTATTCTCGCAATGGCTTTACAAAAGAAAAGCAAACAGGATATAGCAAAGACCGTGCAAGGTCTGGTACAGCGCCTTGGAATTGCCGACATCCTGCATAAGTTTCCTTACGAGGTTTCCGGTGGGCAAAAGCAGCGATGCGCTTGTGCCAGAGCATTAGCAAACAGTCCAACACTTATTTTGGCTGACGAGCCTACGGGAGCATTGGATTCTAAATCTTCCCGTATGCTTTTACAGACGTTTGAGACAATGAATCAAGATCTCCATTCGACCATTCTCATGGTAACTCACGATGCCTTTTCTGCCAGCTATTGTAAGCGTATCCTGTTTTTGAAAGATGGACGCATATTTAATGAGTTACATCGTGGCAGCCGCTCACGAAAAGAGTTTCTCAGTGACATTTTAGATGTCTTGTCCTTAACAGGGGGTGACTTGGCAGGTGATTGAAAAGCTGGGATTTAGAAGTGCAAAAAATTCTTTTTCTGACTATCTGATTTATATTGTGACAATGGCTATGATTGTTGCCCTCATGTTATCCTTCAACAGTCTGCTTTTTTCTAAAGAGATTCAGGAAATGTCGGAAATGTTTGGTATCATGTCCATTATTCTTCTGATTGCAACTGTTTTTATTGTGTTCATTGCAGCCTGGCTGGTTAATTACATGATTGTTTTCAGCTTTCAGAGGAAAAGTAAGGAATATGCCATTTATATGCTTTTAGGAATGAAACAACGAGAAATTGCCCGAATTTATTTGATTGAAAATTTGATTTTAAGCAGTATATCATTTTTAGCCGGCATCGTGGTTGGTCTGTTTGTTCAGCAAATACTTATGACCATTTTTTACAGTATGATGAATACGGCCTATTACGTCTCTATTAGAATCAACCCGGAAAGTCTGTTGCTGACACTCTTTTGTTATGCGGTGTGTTTTCTCGCTGCACTTCTTTTTAACCATCGCAAATTCAGGAGAATGAACATCCGGCTGCTTATGAATCAGGAGAAAGAAAATGAACAGATCACTGATAAAAACTACCGCCTGATCAAATGGCTTTTCCCTGTCTCGCTCCTGTTTATCCTTTCGTTTCTGATCTATGTACTAAGTGATAACTATACATCGGCAGGAATATTCATGGGAAGTTTTCTTTCACTTATCGCATTTTACATGTTTTATGCAGGGTTGGCGGCTGAGCTTGTCCAGAGTATACGCAAGCGGCGGGCTTGGATTTACAAGGGTGCAAACCTTTTTGTTTTGCGGCAATTATCCTCAAAAATCAAAACCATGCGTTTTACTATGGGAACTCTTAGTATTTTATTTATATGCGCCTTTATGGGAATGTCTGTTTCTATGATGCTCAACGATTGGCAGAACAAACAACTGGAAGAAAATTTCCCTTTCGATCTTTCTATTCATCATGCCGCTCCTTCCTATTCATTTGAGAAAGAAAAAAGCGAAATAGAACAGTTCGCCGGAATAAGCGATTCCTATACTTATTCCATATACGAAAATCATTCCACTCTGTTTAATGATTATTTTTATACACATTTACCGGTTTTTGGTGAAAAATATACCGGGCAGAAAAACATTTCTCCCGACAACAAATATGATAAGAAATATTATCGCTATGATACTTTTATGAAGCTGAGCGATTATAACACCCTGCGTTCCATGCTGGGATATGAAAAAGTATCTCTGGCACCTGATGAATACCTGCTGCAGGTAAAACAGCGAATCACTCCTTATCTGGATTCTGTTTCAGATTTAGTAATTCCAACAGGGGACGGAAAACTGACATTTGCAGGATATAAAGCCGACGCTTTTTGCCAGAATGGACATAACGGTGCGGATTACCTGATCATTGTTCCCGATGATGCCGCCGATGAAATGAATCTGTATTACTCCCAACTGGCAGCAATGACAAAGCAGCCGGCCGCCAAAGAGCTTGCAGATCATTTGCCGGATGATGAGGCAGAGGGAGGAATGGAAGCAGTAGGAACCGATTTCATCATGTATTCGGGGAATATATTTATAAAATCTGTTGCTATTCCAGATATGAAATACACCTTAATCCTCCTGTATTTTCCATTGGTATATATTGGACTTGTATTTTTCTGTACAGCTTTAACTGTGCTGTCCGTTCAGCAGCTGAGTCATGCGTCAAAATACCGCTATCGTTATGAGGTATTAAGAAAACTGGGCGCAAACAACAGGGAAATAGACCTTATTATTTTTAAGCAGCAAGCATTGTTCTATCTTTGTCCAGTCCTTTTGGCTGCTGTATTTAGCGCTGTCATTATTTACTCTTTAAGTAAGAAATTTATCATCTCTACCGGAGTACAGACAAGGCCCCTTCAATATCTGAGCATTTCCGTAATATTCTTTTTAGGAATCTATCTTCTTTATTTTGTTGCAACTCTGATTTGCTTTAAACGAAATGTAAGTTTGAAAACCAATGTTTGAATGTAGTCATACACTGTTGAAATTAAATAAGCGATCCGCGCTACGGCGGCTTTGACCAAATCAAGGCCGCTGTTTTATTTTATACTGCTATTAATAGGATAAGCCGTAAACCGCATATGATAGAGCAACTATATATTGAGGTAAATGTTATAAAAAAAGACATCTGCTATTTACTGCACAAAAACAATGCCGACCCAAAAGAATTTGCTGCTCAAAAAGAGTATCTGAGGAAGCAGGGGTATCTTGTTGTCACAATGATCGAGGGAAAAAAAGAAATGGAACAAGGACTGCGAGAAGTTGTCCGGAACCATTTTCACTGATTCTTTATAACATTGTGCTTTCCCCCTATATAACACAATATAGGTATAACGATCAAGGAGGACGAACCATGATTTCTGCCTTAACAGATGCCCCTGTCATCATTGACGGCTATGTTCGGCTTTCCAGAGACGATAATAAGCGGAACTACTCGTCTATTGAAAACCAGAAAAAGATTATCCAACAATATGCAGAAGAACATAACATGATCATCCGCCACATTTATGAAGATGACGGAATTTCCGGCTACTCCTTCAATCGGCCTGATTTTCAGAACATGATGGCTGATCTTGATACCATTAACATCATTGTCGCAAAGGACTTATCCCGTATTGGCAGACATAATGCAAAAGTGCTGCTCTTTCTTGAAGAAATGGAGGAACAGGGAAAACGTGTTATCCTGATTGATGATAACTATGATTCCTTTTGCTCTGATGATGATATCATCGGTATCAAAACATGGGATAATGAGCGTCATGTGAAAAATACAAGCCGGAAGGTAAAACGTATCAAGCGCATGGAACAGGAAAACGGTACTCTTGTCAGCCAGCCGCCGTTTGGTTACACCAGACACCCTCTTAATAAGCAGATCATTCTGATTGACGAAGAAGCTGCCGCTATCCTTCATTTGGAAAAAGAGATTTATCTGGACGGCAGCGGAATCCGAAAAACGGCGGAAATACTCACCGAACGCGGTGTTCCAACTCCCAGCATGCTAGATCAAGAACGTCATGAATCGTTAGGACTTGTCTATCATAAGCAGGTGGCCTATCAATGGAGTTTCGGAATGGTAAAGGACACTTTATTCAACGACTATAACAACGGCATTCTTAGAACCCACAAGAGAGAACGTGTTACCATAAATGGAAAAGATAAAAAGGTTCCTAAAGAAAATCAGTATCTATTTCCGGATCATCACCCCAAAATTTTTGATGATGATACCATGAAGCTGTTAAACGAAGTCAAGGACAGCCGCCATCACAGCCAGTACAGAGGGCAGAGAGCCCATGTAAACCTTTTTTCCGGCTGTCTGTACTGTAAAGACTGCAAAATGAAGCTGACGGCAATTAACCGCCCTAACCGTGGGAAATATTACTTGTGCGGTACATACAATAAAAAGGGAAAACAGTTTTGCCAGTATGCCCATTTAGTTACAGAAGAAACGCTGATGGACGCTCTTGTTAAATATCTGGTTCTCTGCCGTGACAGTCTGGCAGATATGATCCAGAACTTTGATTTGTCAAAGCTAAAGGCAGAAACCTACACTCCCACTGACAGCAAACAGCGTTTAGAAACCGAACTTGAAAAAGTGAAGGAAGAACTCAAAGTTCTTGTAACGCAAAAGGTCAAGGAGATAACTGCCAATCCCTCCATGAATGAAATTATTAATGAAACCTATGCAGCCCTTCAACGTGATAAAATGGAACGTATGTCCGCTATTGAAAAAACGTTGCAGGATTTAACAAAAGAGCCGCATAGCCCCTCCACCACAATCAACCCCAGCTTACAGACTGCGCTGGACATTCTGAACGAGGTTCTTGAAAAGAAAGAATTAAGTCGGAAAGATATTGAAGTTCTGGTTGAAAAAATCATAGTGGATCAGGACGGCAACGTTGATATCTACCTGAAACACGGACTTGGCAATCTTGCCGCCTATGATCTCAGGGCAGACAAAGAAAATCTGAAACTGACTATGCTCATCGAATCGATCCGGCTTCTGGAAAAGGACGAAACGGGCTTTACCTCGGTAAAATTCCTTGCCGACAGCCTGAAAGAGATGGGTTATCCCATGCACAAGAAGAAATTTGTGACTTACATGGAACACCTGCTTAACTTGGGGCTGGTTGAGAAAACAGGAATCTACCATTATCCCTATAGAATCGTGGCCTCCAGGCAGCAACTGCACGATGTGGAAAAAATGTTCATCGTGGTAGGGCAGACTGGCGGCATGCCTCAGATGGTATTTGAATACATTCTAAAGAAAAATGGCATCGATCCAAAGACCGATCTCTCCATCGATCAGAGCATCAACTTCGGTCTGACCGCCGCCGCGTTTACCAGCGATGATTCCGACTACACCGTCGAGTTTGAACCGTTCGCCACCGGCCTGGAGCTGGAGGGCAAGGGCCATGTGGTGGCCTCCCTCGGCACCGATTCCGGCTATGTGCCCTACACCGCCTACTGCGCAAAACAGAGCTACATGGCCGCCCACCCGGACATCATCCAGAAGTTCACAAATGCCATCCAGAAAGGCATGGATTACGTGAACACCCACTCAGCCGAGGAGATCGCAAAAACCATTCAGCCGCAGTTTAAAGAGACTCCGCTGGAGAATATTACCGTGATTGTTGAGCGCTACAAGGCACAGGATACCTGGAAAAAAGATGTTATTTTCCAGAAGGACAGTTTTGAACTGCTGCAGAACATTTTAGAGGAAGCCGGAGAATTGAAGGCGCGGGTGCCTTATGAAGATCTGGTCGTCACCAACTATGCGGAAACGGCAGTGCAATAGCACCGCCGTCCGCAATCTTTGTAACGCCCTGGTGCGAAACCACAAATCAAGTGGTTCTGCACCAGGGCACTTCTCATATCAATCCATATTACGCTTCCGCTTCTTCCATCTCCAATTCCGACGTACAATGCGGGCAGCGAGTTGCATCCTTGTCGATCTCGCTCTTGCAGAACGGGCAGATCTTGGTGGTTACTTCCGGCGCTTCCTCCGGCTTCTTGCCAAAATCAAGCAGCTTGTTGATGCCCTTCATCAGACAGAACAGAATCATCGCCATAATCAGGAAGTTGATGACTGCCGAGATGAATGCCGACGCGAATCCCGCAACGTCGGTAATGTTGTAGGTAGCATGGCCCGTGAGCAGGTTCAGAATCGGGTTGATAAAATTGTCGGTCAGTGAAGTGACGATTCCAGAGAATGCACCACCTATAATCACACCGACTGCCATATCCATGACGTTTCCACGCAGCGCAAATGCCTTAAACTCCTCGATAAACTTCTTCATACCCTACCGCTCCTTCTTCTTTCGTGATACAGATCCGGCCTTCTCTCACCAATCTGCCCCATAATACTGCTGTTTTCATTATAGCGCATATCTTATTTTGGTTCAATGTCTTTGTCAGACAATGTAATATGTTATTTCGGTGTTTTAAAGCGTCGTTTTAGCATGTCAGAGCGGCAGCCACTGTTTCCAGATCCAGGTCAGATAATCCCGGTAGCCGGCTTTTTCGACAGACTCTCCGGCAAGAATTGTTACCTCTCCCAGCACCGCTCCCCCCAGTTCATACCGCAGTACACCAACCTTTTGCCCCTGCTCTACGGGTGCCTCCAGAGTTTCCGGAATCATCTGTTTCTTCTCGATCGCCGCGAAATCTTCCCCCTTCAGGCTCAGATAAGAAAAACCGCTCTGATACTGCAGCGGAACCTGCTTTTCCACACCACCGGTCACCGGCATCGGCAAAAGATCTGGCATCTCCTGATCCTCATATAGCTTACAATTCGCATAGCCATAATTGAGGAGCTTCTGTGCATCGGCAAACCGGGTTTTGAAATCCGGTGCCGCCATAATCGCCGCGATAAGTCTGACACCGTCCTTCTCCGCCGTGGCGGACAGGCAGTATTTGGCAATGGAAGTGGAGCCGGTTTTTAAACCGGTCACCTTGAAATTTGTCGCCATTTTAAGCAGTTTATTGGTGTTGGAAAGTCCGAATTCTTTCGTTCCCTGCTTGGTCACGTGTGTGATATTTTCCATCCAGATCGTACTGTAATTCTGAATCTGCGGATATCGGGTGATGAGTTCCCGGGACATCACAGCGATATCCCGCGCCGTCGTTAAATGCTCCGGCGCCTCTGTCAGCCCGCAGCAGTCCACAAAATGTGTGCCGGTCATATGAAGTCCTGCCGCACGCTCATTCATCATGCGCACGAATTCTTCTTCCGAACCTGCTATGTATTCTGCCATGGCAACCGATGCATCATTTCCAGACGCAATCACAATGCATTTGATCAGCGTCTCGACCGTCTGGATTTCTCCCTCCTCCAAAAACACCTGAGAACCGCCCATGGACTTCGCATAAGCACTGGTTGCCACCTGATCCGTCAGCTTGATCTTCCCGGCATCGATGGCATCAAAAATCAAAATCAGCGTCATGATTTTTGTGATACTGGCCGGGCTGCGCTGCTCATCCGCCTGCTTTTCATAGATAACCTGCCCCGTAGATGCCTCCATTAAAAGCGCGCTCGGCGCCGCCACCTCCACGCCGGCCTGCGCATCCGTCTGTATGGCTCCGGTCCTCTCATCGGTATCGGCCTGTACCGCCTCCTGCCTGACTCCGGTTTCTGTCGTCAGCATCGTCACATCAACTGGCGGGACTCCCGGAACCGTAGTCTGCACCAGCAATGCCGTGCATAGCGTAATCACAATTTTCTTCATGAAATCCCTCATTCATTCTTCTATAAATCAATGTATGAGTTCATTCCGTAAAATATCCTCGCCTTGGCATACTCCAAAGCAAATCCCGTGTCCGAATATATGTTCGATTTTCTCTTGTTTTCTGGCTCAGACTGTAGTAAAATAGAACATAACAAGGATCACAGCGAACATATTTGATTTTAGAATCGAGGGAAACCCATGGAACAGCTTTCTTTATTTGACAATCAGGAAATCGCCACACCGCTTGCGAGCCGGCTGCGCCCGGATACTTTGGATACCTTTGTTGGACAGAAGCATCTTCTCGGAAAGGGTAAGCTTCTGCGCCAGCTGATTGATCAGGATCGGATTCCGTCCATGATCTTCTGGGGACCTCCCGGCGTCGGGAAGACAACACTTGCCAGTATCATTGCCCGAAGAACCAACGCCAGCTTCATCAACTTCAGCGCCGTTACCAGCGGGATCAAAGAGATAAAGGACGTGATGGCTAAAGCTG
Source organism: Lachnospiraceae bacterium (assembly GCA_028693165.1). Lineage (GTDB taxonomy): Bacteria > Bacillota > Clostridia > Lachnospirales > Lachnospiraceae > Brotaphodocola. The sequence goes on from JAQUVX010000005.1 coordinate 72,061, forward strand.
AACAGAGCCGTCACATGGGACTTCGCACCCTTGTATTCGTGGATGAGATTCATCGATTCAACAAGGCGCAGCAGGATGCCTTTCTTCCTTATGTAGAAAAGGGAAGCATCACCCTGATCGGCGCGACCACCGAGAATCCTTCTTTTGAGATCAATGCCGCACTGCTCTCCCGATGCCGCGTATTCGTTCTTCAGGCACTGACCGCCGATGATTTGATGGAGCTTTTGACCAATGCCGTTAAGAGTCCCAAAGGATTCGGGTATCTGAACATTGACATTTCGAATGATCTGCTCCGCACCATTGCAGTCTTTGCAAACGGCGATGCAAGAACCGCGCTCAACATCCTTGAGATGGCTGTGACGAACGGGGAGATCCACCCAGACAAGACCATCATCACAAAAGAGATTCTGGAACAGTGCACCAGCAAGAAATCGCTTCTCTATGACAAGAATGGCGAGGAGCACTACAATCTGATCTCAGCTCTCCACAAATCCATGCGCAACAGTGACCCGGATGCCGCCGTCTACTGGCTCGCCCGGATGCTGGAAGCCGGTGAAGATCCACTCTATATCGCAAGGCGGCTGATCCGCTTCGCGACCGAGGACATCGGTCTGGCCGACAACAGCGCACTCCCCCTTGCGGTGTCGGTCTATCAGGCCTGTCATTTTCTCGGCATGCCAGAGTGCAACATCCATCTGACCCACGCTGTGATCTATCTGTCCCTTGCCCCGCGCTCCAACTCGGTCTACATGGCCTATGAACACGCCAAAAAGGACGCACTGGATATGCTGTCCGAGCCGGTTCCTCTGGTGATCCGCAATGCCCCGACCGGTCTCATGAAGAATCTGGATTACGGGAGCGGCTACGTCTATGCTCACGATACAAAGGAGAAGATTGCCCACATGGAATGCCTGCCCGAATCCCTCGTCGGAACCCGCTATTACCTGCCAAATGAAGCTGGCGAAGAAACCGCTCAGAAGGAACGTCTGGATGAAATTCTGGAATGGAAAAAGAATGCGCGGACGTGACCTTTTGTCGGATCGCCCGCGCCTCATTATATACCGAACTCCTGAAACAGCTTTTCCTGATATTCCGGGTCCCTGGCCGCCTTTACGATATCATCGTTTCGCCCTGCCTTTGCCAAAATGATGACTAACCGGTTTGCCTGCTTTACCCCCTGCTTTACACCGCGTTTCATCCCTTTCTTCTCCATTTTCTCCGCAAAATCACACAATGTAATCACCTCCCCCTTCTTTACATTTTCCATTATTTCTTCTTCAATCTCTTCATACCGCTCGTCTCTGGTAAATGCCATCAGCATATGAAGCACCGCTTCCACATGTATGGCTTCCTGAATACCAGGTTGTTTGTAATGTCTGCAAAAACATCATTATAGCCTTCCAGATATTTCTCTGCCCGATCCTTCTCCATGAAATCGCCATGTTGTCGTTCTGTCATAATACCTCCTTATGTAATTGTATAGGAAGCACATGGCATCATGACCGAATGCCGTTCCAGATACTTCCCGCATAATAATGGATCATAAAGCAGGAATTTTCTGAAGAAAGCAGGCCTTAAAACCTGTCATAGAATTTGAATTTAGATTGCAGCGCTGCCAAAACCGGCATATCTGCATAAGAAAATCTGCTTTAGCATGAATTATAGCACACGTAAAAGAAAGATGCAAGAAATTTCTTTCCGCATCCTGCCACAAAAATTTCAGCAAGGAAATGCCGAAATCGTCCTGGCAGCCACACCTCGAACGATTCCGGTTTTTAATTTCTATTTGTCTTTCCGCTCACGATGCTTCCCCTTAACGCACCGCTGACTCCCGCACCATCACAGTCGGATAGCCCATGCTGCGCAGCGTCTTTTCCATCCAGGCCGCATTGTCCAGATTGAGATAGGCACCCACGCGCACCTTGTAAAGCCCATCCTGCTCGATCAAAAATGCCGGGAGGCCCTCTGCCAGAAGGCGGTTCAGCAGCTGATCTGCCAGCGCCCGGTTCTCATAGGCTCCTACCTGAATCTGATAATACTCCGGTTCCTTTTCCTCCTCGCGCAGCGTATTTAAGACGCCCTGTGCGATGGCATCTGCCACGGCCCCAAAATTGGCATCGAAGAACTGATTATCCGCCTCATTGTCCAGATAGCCAGCCTCCACCAGCACAGCCGGCATCTCGGTCCGGCGCAGCACCACCAATCCCGGCCGCTCAATGACGCCAAGATCCCGCCAGCCCATCTTCACCAGCTCCTGGTTGATATTTTCCGCCATCAGCGCCGCCGTGCTTTCGTCCGCATACACCAGACTCTGGATGCCCGAAGCCGTCCCCGGCACCGGCATGGCATTCCTATGGATCGACAGGAAATAATCCGCGTCCCAGTTATTCGCCATCTGCGCCTTCTCAAACGGTGTCTGATAGATATCCGTCACCCGTGTGTAAGCAACCTCCACGCCGTTGTTGCTGAGAATCTGCCCTACTGCCAGCGCCAGCCGCAGATTGTCCGTTTTCTCCTGCCTTCCCTGATAAATCGCCCCAGGCTCGGCACCGCCGTGTCCGGCGTCGATGATGACTTTTCTTGATTCCGCCAAAATAAAAACTCCTCTCCCATACTGCTCTATCTATACAGTATGAAAAAGGAGCACAAAAGGTGCCGGTTCCTGCTATTCCTCCACGTCGATTCCGCGCGGCCCCACATGGGTGGAAAACACAATCTGGGTACTGGTCTTTCCGTATTTCTGCAGCTGTCCGATGAAAAGGTCCAGCTCCATGGTGCTCTGAAATGCCACCTTGAGCAGCATCGAATACTCCCCCGTCACGCAGTTGCATTCCAGCACATTCGGAATATTCTCCGCGTACGAATAGAATTTCGGCTTGTCCTCCGGGATCACGTTCAGATTGATGAACGCGATAATGTGGTACCCCAGCTTCATGGGTTCCACCAGCGCGTGATAGCCGGAAATCACGCCGTCCTTCTCCAGCTTCTCGATGCGGGCCGAGACCGCCGGCGACGATAAAAATGTATTCTCCGCTATGGCTTTTAAGGAAACTCTGGCATTGTCCTGCAATAATCTCAATATTTTTCTGTCGATGTCATCCATAATAATTCTCCTCCGGTGCTTCCTGAACTAATGAAAAAAAGACGCTCGAACCAGTAGTTCGAACGCCTTCGCTCTCATAAATCTTTCTTTTATATTTAGGTATAATACCTTTTTCTGCTCCGAATGTCAATGAAAAACGAAAGAATCTCAAACAAGATCGATCTCCCCGTGGAACACCTCCACTGCCGGGCCGGTCATAAACGCATGACCGCTCTCCCGATCCCAGAAGATCTCCAGGCAGCCGCCTCTCAGCTGCACCTCCACGGTGTCATCCACCAGCCCCAGCATCATGCTGGCCACCGCACTGGCTGTCGCTCCGGTTCCACAGGCCCAGGTCTCCCCGCTGCCGCGCTCCCAGACACGCATCTGCATATGTTTCCGGTCAATGATACGGATAAATTCGGAATTTACCCGATCCGGGAATCGCTCGTGATGTTCAAATGCCGGGCCGATCTTCTCTAAATCCAGACTGTCCACATCGTCACGATAGTACACCGCATGCGGATTGCCCACGCTGATCCCGGTAAATGTAAGGTTTTCTCCATCCACACAGATCGGTTCCGGCAGCTCACTTGTCAGTTCCGGCACACCCATATCCACCGTCACAGACTCCACCTTACCAGCCTGTACCTGGAGATCCAGCGTCTTGATTCCGCCTTTCGTCTCCACCGTGATCCGCGTCTTTGACACGATACCGTGCTCATACGTGTACTTTCCGACGCAGCGAATCCCGTTTCCGCACATCGCCCCCTCGCTTCCGTCCTCATTGAACATCCACATCCGGCAGTCCGCTTTCTCGGACGGACAAATCAAGATCAAGCCGTCCGAACCAATGCCAAAATGGCGGTCACTGACCAGCCTGGCCACACGGCCCGGATTCTCCACCTGCTCCTCAAAACAGTTTACATAAACATAGTCATTGCCGATTCCCTGCATCTTGGTAAATTTCATCGTATGCTCTCCTCATATCGTCCTTATACATTAATCAGACTGATCACCATCTGAGCGGTCTCGATCAGGTTTGTCCCGCTGTCCATACTGCATTTTTGTATGTATCTGTGCGCCTCTTCCTCGGACATATTGTTGCGCTCCATCAAAAGATTCTTGGCCTGACTGATCAGAGTCTGCTCCTCCTCGTTGCGCTGTTTGGGCTGCTGCCGCAGCTTCTTGCGCCTCCTGGAATTCGCCTGAATCATCATCTCCAGAGTGGAAACCAGATCATGAACCTTCAGCGGCATCGGAAGACACACAATGTCCTCCGGCACCTGCGCCACCCACTTGCTGGGTGAGGACACCATCAGCATGGAAAATTCCGCCGGCATACAATCGTGCAGCTCTGAAAACAGCATATCCGTCATACGGTACCCGCACACGATAATCCCGCTGCTTAAGTCCTCCGCCTGCGCCAGTACCTGCGCACCCGAAGTACAAACGGTGATTACCTGGAGCCCGCTTCTCGTCAGTATATTCTTTATGCTTTTCGCATCCTCCGGTTTTGAAAATGCCACGATTATGTTAGCCAACCTCTCACCTCCAAGTAATCAAATCAGGTGGGAACTGCATTAGAATTTGTAAAGATACTCTTCCACTTCCCAGTCGGTAACCTCCGCGCGGAACTTTCTCCACTCGGTATCCTTCGCCTCCAGATACTTGGTATAAATATGCATGCCAAGCAGTTCCTGAACAAAGGTGCTTCCCTCGAATTCCTCCAGCGCCTCTCCCAGCGTCTCCGGCAGATGGTCGATTCCGCGCACCTTCATCTCCTCCTCGGACATCGCGAAAATGTTGTCGTCCACGCTGGCCGGAGGAACCATCTCCTTCTTGATGCCGTCCAGTCCGGCTGCCAGGCATGCCGCCAGCGCCAGATATGGATTCACCGCAGAGTCCGGGCAGCGCAGCTCGATCCGGGTGCTGCTGCCGCGCGAGGAAGGAATGCGGATCATTGGGCTGCGGTTTGCAGAGGCAGACCACGCCACATAGACCGGCGCATCATACCCCGGAACCAGGCGCTTATAGGAGTTGACAAGCGGGTTGGTCAACACCGTAATCTCACGGATATGCGCCAGAATCCCAGCCATAAACTGATAGGCTGCCCTGCTTAATCCCAGCTCATCCTTCTCGTCGACAAAGGCATTGTTGCCGTCCGAATCTGCCAGAGACATATTGATATGCATACCGGAACCATTGACCCCGGCTTTTGGCTTCGGCATAAAGGTCGCGTGCAGGCCGTGACGCTTGGCGATCGTCTTGACTGCCATCTTGAACGTCATGATATTGTCCGCAGCCGTCAGTCCTTCCATATATTCCAGATCGATCTCGTGCTGAGCCGGAGCGATCTCGTGATGGGAGGCCTCCACCTCAAAGCCCATCTCCTCCAGATTCATCACGATATCCCGGCGCACATTCTCCGCCATATCGATCGGTGCCACATCAAAATAACCGGCCGTCTCGTGGGTGTTGGTGGTCGGTCTTCCCTCTTCATCCGTGTGGAATAAGAAAAATTCGCATTCCGGCCCCACGTGGAAAATATAGCCCATATCCGCGGCTTCCTTCAGCACCTTCTTCAGCACATAGCGGGGATCTCCCTCAAACGGCTCACCGCTGGGACGATAGACATCGCAGACCAGACGGGCCACCTTGCCCTGCTGCGGCCTCCACGGAAAGATCTCAAAAGTATCCAGATCCGGGTACAGATACATATCGGACTCCTCGATCCGGACAAATCCCTCGATGGCGGAGCCGTCGAACATGCAGCGGTTGTCCAGTGCTTTCTCCAGCTGGCTTGCTGTGATTGCAACATTCTTCAGCATTCCAAAAATGTCCGTAAACTGCAGTCGGATAAACTCCACGTCCTCCTCATCCACCATGCGGATGATATCTTCTTTGCTATATTTGCTCATCGCTACTTCTCCCTTCCTTCTTACAGGTTTCGAATCAGAACATCAGTAAAACGGGGCCGACTGCCCTAAAACGCAAAAGAGGGCGTCGGAAAGGTCGTCCAAAAAACGACCTTTTATGCAACACCCTCGTTCCATGTTTTGATAATATCAGTTTGGTAAGTCTTTGTCAATTTCTTTTGTAGGATAATGCACGAATTGCATTGAGAATGGCAAGCACCGACACCCCTACATCACCGAACACCGCCGCCCACATGGAGGCATATCCCAGTGCAACCAGCACCAGTACCAGCACCTTCACACCGATGGCAAACACAATATTCTGCTGCACGATTCCCATGGTCTTTCGCGCGATCTGGATGGCATCCACAATCTTGGACGGCTCATCATCCATGATGACCACATCCGCCGCCTCCACCGCGGCATCCGAACCGATCCCGCCCATGGCGATTCCCACATCCGCGCGGGCAAGTACCGGAGCATCGTTGATTCCGTCGCCGACAAACGCCAACGTCTTCCCCGCCGGTTTCTTTGCAAGCAGCTCCTCCACCTTGTGCACCTTGTCGCCCGGAAGCAGATTGCCGAACACCTGGGTAATACCGATTTTTTCAGCCACTTTCCTGCCGACTTCTTCCTTGTCGCCGGTCAGCATGACAAGATTTCTCACACCCTGAGCCTTCAGTCCTTCCAGTGCCTTCGGCACATCCTGGCGCACCGTATCCGAGATGATGATCGCACCCAGATAGGTGTGTTCCTCCGCAAGATAAAGGGTCGTTCCCAAAATCGCTGCCGGGGTATCAATGACCACAGCCTGCGCGTCCATCAGCTTCTGATTGCCAATGTAAAGATCCTTCCACGCGCCGCCTTCCATCTGCACCTGCACATGAATGCCCTGGCCGGAAAGCTCCTCCACCTGACCGATGCGTGCGGTATCCACCGCTTTTCCGTACGCCTCCTTCACAGAAAGTGCGATTGGATGATTGGAATTATACTCGCCAAGCGCTGCCAGCTCCAGCAGGTCTTCACGGCTCCCGTGAACCGGCGCAATCTCAGTTACCTGGAATTTTCCGGTCGTCAGAGTTCCGGTCTTGTCAAACACAACCGTATCCAGACTTCCCATCGCCTCCAGATAATTGCTTCCCTTCATCAGAATACCATTTTTCGATGCTGCACCCAGTCCTCCGAAGAAGCTCAGCGGCACGGAGATCACCAGTGCACATGGACAGGACACCACCAGAAAGCTGCATGCACGGTATACCCACTGGCTCCAGTTTCCGCCTGTCAAAATCGGTGGGACAATCGCCAGAAGCACCGCAAGTCCGACAACAATCGGTGTATACACCCTCGCAAACCGTGTGATAAATGCCTCCGCGCGGGCCTTTCTCGAACTGGCATTCTCCACCAGCTCCAGAATCTTTGCAACGGTGGAATCATCGAACAGCTTCGTCGTGCGCACTTCAATCACGCCGTTCATATTGATGGAACCGCTGACAACCGCCTCTCCCTCCGACACCTCCACCGGCATGGACTCACCGGTCAATGCCTTGGTATCCAGGCTGGAATTCCCCTTGATCACAACGCCGTCTAACGGCACCTTCTCTCCGGGGCGAATCCGGATGGTATCGCCGATTTGCACCTCGTAAGGATCCACCTGCGTCTCCTCCCCGTCCTTCACCAGATTGGCGTACTCCGGGTTGATGTCCATCAGCTCGGTGATGGATTTGCGGGAACGGTTGACCGCATAATCGCTGAACAGCTCTCCTATCTGATAGAACAGCATAACCGCCACCGCCTCTTCCAGCGAGCCGATCACAACTGCTCCCAGTGTCGCCACTGTCATCAGAAAATTCTCATCGAATACCTGACCCTTGCTGATATTTCTGCACGCCTTCAGCGGAATGTCGTAGCCCGCAAACAGATAGGCTGCGATAAAGGGGATCCAGGCAAACAGACTCCGATCCTCCATCCAGATTGCCAACATAAAAAATACGGCGCTGATTCCCAGTCGGGCTATCATCTTTTTCTGTTTCTTTGTCATACTGTCTCCTTCGGTGATGTCGTGGTCATTTTTAACGCAGAACTTTGAATTCTGCTTCCGGCTCAATCTTATCTGCAATCACTCTGGCTGCCTCAACGAGCTCATTCTCCCTACCGTCTTCCACTTCCATGATCAGCCGCTGCGTCATAAAGCTCAAGGTTGCTTCCTTCACACCCTCTAACTTTTTTACGCCTTCCTCAATCTTAGCCGCACAGTTTGCGCAGCATAAACCTTCTAATTTGATGATCTTCTTCATGAATTTCGTCTCCTTTTATTTATGTGATCTGTTTTGGGGCTTATGGCTCCTGTTATTACTCGCTGATATGTTCCATCCCCTGCGCCAGAATCGTCTGAATATGCGAATCTGCCAGGCTGTAGAACACGGTCTTGCCATCCCTGCGAAATGACACCAGCCGCATCTGCTTCAAGATCCGCAGCTGATGAGAGATCGCCGACTGCCCCATCTGAAGCAATGTCGCGATGTCGCACACACACATCTCCGACTGACTCAGCACATACAAAATCTTGATCCGCGTCGAGTCCCCAAAGATCTTAAAAAACTCCGACAAGTCAATCAACTGCTGCTCATCCGGCATCACCTTCTCGACCTTATCCACAATCTCCTCATGCACATGCATGAACTCACAGGCTCCCTCTTCCACTTCCTGCTCGATTTTGGCTTTCTCTGATTCTGTCATTCCATCCCTCCGTTTCTTCATATGAACAACTATTCATATGATTATATTACCACTTATTTGCGTAATGTCAATATGGTTTTTCCTCAATCTCATGTTTTTTGTTGTTTTATCGTATGGCTGCTTTTGTAGGGGGTTGTTCCGGGCCTGTAAGTGCTTGTTCTTGGCCTATCGCTTCTTGTTCTCGGCTTACCGCTTCTTGCCCTGGGCTTACCGCTTCTTGCCCTGGGCGCACAAGCTTCTTGTTCTCGGCTTACCGCCCTGTCTCGCCCTGCCCTTGCTCCCATTTGGACAATTCCGATAGCACATAGCTCTCTATTTTCCAATCACGCTTCATATTTTCATCTTAACTCCATCGTTTGGACAATTCCCCTACAAACACCCCACAGCCTTTCCACAAATCCCATAAATTTCGGGTAATTCTTCACTGCATTATTCCAAATTGTCCAACCACCAGTAAATCGCATGAATTACTGATTAAAGTTGGTCAACTCGCTTCGAATTTCCTTAGGAATGTCCAACTACGATGCCTCGCCTATATAAATCAAAGCTTCCTGGACATCACTTCTGGTTTTTCGCTCTTTCAAACTTTTACCGCATTCATTTCTTATTTCAATCTTTCAACCGACAGATCAACTCCACAGGCACATCAACTTATAACACATTATGCTTGACGAAATGCCAAAACGCATTTATACTTGCACTTACAGAGTCTTTTGATTATACCTCTGCCCAAAGCAGGCATCATCTCTGTTCTTTTCCAAATATCCGATTTCAGTTACACCAGCAATCTCAAATCCATCACCCAAACTTTAACAAAAGTTCATCCGCAGAAAAGGAGGTTTTCACAACGTTTTATACGCAAATACAAAACATGCGCAGCAAATGCATGGCCCAATTAGCATCCTTAGAAAAAGAATTAACACAGTTTCCAGAGGGCAAATTGCTTTGTGTCAAAAATGGAAACTATGTAAAATGCTTCAAGAGTAATGGCAAACATCCGCTTTATATTCCCAAAAGCAAACGTTCCCTGGCCGAGACTTTGGCCGTCAAAAAATACTATACACTGCAAATCGAAGAATTATTGCAGGAAATCACTTTGCTCGATCAATGTCTGGAACGCTATCGCCGTGTGCAGCCAAAATACACAGAGCTGTTAGCCCCTTCTTCTTGTTACTGTGAACTCCTAAAGCCTTATTTTCAGGCAATGTCTGAGCACTTGTCTCAGTGGCCCACCGCAGATTACAATCACAATCCCAACTATCCGGAACACCTGATTCACAAAACACTCTCCGGTCACAAGGTTCGCTCCAAATCCGAAGTTATGATTGCAAATGCACTCTTCCTCAACAAAATCCCTTATCGATACGAATGTGAATTGTCTTTTGACAGCCTCACATTTTATCCCGATTTCACAATTCTCCATCCCAAAACCATGGAACTATTTTATTGGGAACACTTTGGAATGATGGACAATCCGAGTTATTGTGAAAAAGCATTTAACAAGTTAAAAATCTATGGTTCCAATGGAATCATCCCTTCGCTAAACCTCATCACCTCCTATGAAACACAGGATCATCCCATTGACTCCGAGAATATCCAGAACATCATCGACGAATATTTTTTATCATAAGCTTGTTTCGCATCTCAGTTGGACAACTTCCATGATAGTTGGTGTTCGATTTTCCACTCAGGCTCACTATTTTTATCTTAACTCCACCGTTTGGACAATTTTACCTGCAAATATCCTACAGTTTTCCGCAAATCCTGTAAATTCTGGATAATGCTTCAGTAATACACCTAAAATTGTCCAAACACCCGCAAATCTTAACTCATCCTGGATCGCCTATGGATAATTGGTTTGAATTTCCCTTGTAATTGTCCAAACCAGGGGAAATCCGCTATGAGCTTGCCGGAAATCTCGCCAGGGGCCCGCCCCCCATCCGCACCAGATTCTAATCAAATTTATTTCATAAAACCTTAAAACAATAAATAGAAATCCTGTGTTAAAATAGGAATCAAACAAACCCTAAATCAGGAGGTGACACACTATGTCCAGAACGAAGTTTTTCCACCCCGGCATCCTTTTACTTACGCTTCTCCTGTGCGCTGCAATGCTGTCCGGGTGCGTAGCCATAGAGGACGCAAACCATATGCCCCTTCAATTCGATGCAAAGCTTCACGCACTTACCTTCCTTATCATGCTTGGGAATCTCGGATTCCTGTTGATTTTCCGGAAATGGATCATCGCCGGGCGGCTGACCTTTATTCTGATCTGGCTGCTCCTCAATTCGACTCTGCTCTTCGCCCTTCACTGGGCCATCGCGGGAGTCGGATTTGGTTTCGTCATGCATTACGATGCCGCTCACGATTTAAGCTTCTGGGGGCGCGTCGGAACCAACACCTGGCTGACGGTCACACCGCCGCTCTACTTTATTTTGATCGGCCTGTGCGTCAATACCTATGTCAAAATGCCTGATAAGGACGATTCAGAATGAAGAAAACCCCATAAATCCATTCCACGAAAGGTAGAATGATCCCAATGAAGTTAACCGTTTTAGTTGATAATAACACCTATATTGATCAATATTATTTAGGCGAACCTGCCGTCAGTTATTTTTTAGAGCTTGATGGACACAGAATCCTGTTTGACACGGGCTATTCCAATGCTTTCCTGAAAAATGCAAAAAAAATGCAGATTGATCTGCGTTCTGTGACCGAAATTGTTCTGTCCCATGGGCATAATGATCACAGCAGAGGTCTGAAATTCATGGCAAACCAATATGATCTTTCGAGCACACGCCTCATCGCTCATCCCCATGCATTAAAGAAGAAACGCGTCAATAACGAATCAATTGGTGCGCCTTATACAGAGATCCAGATTGCCAAACTTCTGCATTACACACCGGTCCGCGAACCCTGTTTCATCTCCGAACACTGTGTTTTTCTTGGTGAAATACCGCAGACAACTGCTTTTGAGAAACGCCAGAAGATCGGCACCACCCTCATCGAAAGCCACGATGTTGATGACTGCCTTTTCGACGATACCGCTCTGGCCTGCATGACCCCAAAGGGACTCGTCATCGTCACGGGATGTTCACACAGCGGCATTTGCAATATCATCGAATACGCCAAAAAGATATGGAATACAGAAACCATCGCCGCTGTCATCGGTGGGTTCCATCTGTTTGAGCTGGATGATCGTACCAGCAAAACGATCGCGTATTTAAAGACCGCCAACATCGGTACCCTATACCCCTGCCATTGTGTTTCCTTCCCGGTCAAAGCCGAGATGAGCAGACATATGAACGTAAAAGAAGTCGGTGTGGGATTGCATTTTGAATACGAAGGGAAGTGACTGCAAATGAAAATCCGCGACGAATTTACCTGCCCGTTGGAGCTGGTGCATGACATGATCAAAGGGAAATGGAAGCCCATCATTCTCTGGCGGCTCCGCCTGGGGCCGACCTCTCTTGCCAAACTGGAACGGGACATTGACGGCATTACGCAAAAGATGCTGCTTGAGCATTTGAAAGAGCTGATCGACTATGGTTTTGTCGAAAAGAAAACCTTCGATGGATATCCGCTCCATGTAGAGTACCGCCTGACGGACGATTCCGGTCTTGCATTGCTGGAAGCGCTGAAGATCATGCAGCGTATCGGCATTGCCTATCTGACAAAACAGGGAAAGGAACACTTGTTGTTAGAAAAGGGTGTCATCCCAGAATAGCACCCACAAAAAAGTGGGCAATTTACGGTTCCGCTCCATGCGTTTATGATATTGCTGAAGACATACCATAAACCACATGGAGGTAACTTTTATGATGTTCATTTCAAGCACCGGAATCACAGACGGAACGATCGGCGACCGCTTCGGCGGAAGGGGCAGCCAGTTCAATGAAAACGGAATTCCAACCTGCTCTCTTCCACTGACCATTGCCCAGGCGCCACCCCAAACCGCATCCTTTGCCCTCGTTCTGGAAGACAAGGATGCTTATCCTGTCACAGGCGGATTTGTCTGGATTCATTGGCTGGCTGCAAATATTACCCGAACGGAATTAGCGGAAAACGAAAGCCAGACGGCTCACGATTTTGTGCAGGGCTGCAACAGCTGGACCAGCATTCAGGGTAACCGGCAGAGCCGGGAATTGTCCAGCTTCTATGGAGGCATGACTCCGCCCGATCGGCCGCACACCTATGAGCTTCATGTCTACGCACTGGATCAACTGCTGGATCTGCAGCCGGGATTCTTCCTTAATGAGTTATTCCACGCTATGGATGGACATGTTTTAGAGGAAGCAGTGTTAAAAGGCGTTTACTGATCTTGCCGCTGGGCCGTCTCATGACTGCCGGACCGCTGGTTCGCCTCATTCCCGCTGGGCCGCCATCCCCCGCTGGACCGCCTCATCCCCGCCGGGCCGCCTCATCCCCGCCTCACCGCCATTCCTCCCCCTTACCGCATACCGCACTCCCCCCTCCGGCATCGCAACTAAAATATCCTTGGACAATTCCTCATCAAAAATCGTAGGATTATCCAGAAATCAAGCAAAAACAAAGGATTTGAGGGCTATTTGGACAATTCCATCAAGAACCGTCCACTGTTGCCCTCAAATCCCAATATTCCCGGACAATTCTGCCTCTTCTGACAAAAAGTTGCCCGATCACGTTTTATGTCAACCAACTCTCTGACTCGACCAAGTCCCTAATCTCAACCAAGTCCCTGATCTCAATCAAGTCCCTGGTGTCAACCAAGTCCCTGTACTCAACCAAATCTCAAGTTCAAACAAGCTCCAAGTTTAAGCATACTTCAAGCATAGTTCAAACACCGTTCAAGCTCACTTCAAACACACTTCAAACTCAAAACAAGCAAATCTCCCTCCACCACATCCGCTTCCGCCCAATACCCTAATCCTCCATTACAGCGCCCGGAGCTGCTGGCTCAGTTCCTCGCCGAGCTTCATCTTCGCCACATAGCGCACTTCGCCCGTCATATGAACCTCGCCATCTTCCTCAATCTCGATCTCCATCACGCCGCCGGGCATCTTCACGTAGGTCTTCGGGTCCACCAGACCCAAGCGATGCGCCACACCCGCCGCCGCGCAGCAGCTCGTTCCGGAAGCCAGGGTATAACCTGCACCGCGCTCGTAAGTCTCGATCTCGATGTGCGTTCGGTCGATGACGTTCATGATCGTCGTATTGATCCGATCCGGGAAATATTCCGCAGTCTCAGAATAACGCCCGATCCGGCAGACAATCTTCTTGGAAATCTCTTTTAAAAAGATCACGCAATGCGGATTGCCGATGGACACACAGGTCGTCTTGTAGGGGATCTCGTTGAATGTCATGGTCTCATCAATCACTTCTCTGCGCTTCCCTGTCACCGGGATCTCATTGCTCCAGAAGGACAGCTTCCCCATCGACACGGTCAGCTTGCCGCCGGTCTCCGTCAGAAATTCCACCCGCACCGGGCCGCCCGCGGTCTGAATCGTCACGTGCTTTTTCTCCACATATCCGGCATCCTTCAAATATTTTGCATAGATGCGGATTCCGTTTCCGCTCTTCTCGGCCAGGCTGCCGTCCGGATTCCAAATGCGCACATCCAACCCATCCTCCCCAAACAGCGGTCCTTCCAGGATGCCGTCCGCACCCACACCGATATTGCGGTTGCAGATCAGGCGCACCCGCTTAGCCGTAAGCGGAAATGGATTCTGCTCCGGATTGTAAATCAGATAATCATTTCCAAGTCCATGGTATTTTTCTACGGTAACCTTCATATTCAAATCCTCCTGCTGCCGCTCTTTTCCGGCCTGATGTTCTTTGATGATATTCTATTCTTCTCCTTCTATTAAAACATCACTTTTATCCATTTAATATCCATTTTGTGCTGTTTTTATTGCAAAAAGTGCGAAACTCATGTTATGCTTTACCTGCGAGCCCATAGGCAACCGCACAGGCAGCCTCACTCCCCAAAAATCCCCGCCCAAGGAGGTCATCCCATGAAGCACACCAACCACACCACTCACCCCCATCACACCGACCCGTCAGCCGCTGACAAACGCGGCTACTTAACCGGAGATTTCCGGCTGTTTCACCTGACCGACGTGGGGAAGCAGGAATTTTCCTTCCATTATCATGACTTTGACAAAATCATCATTTTCCTGTCCGGCTCCGTGACCTATCTGATCGAGGGCCGTTCTTACGAGCTGCAGCCCTACGACATCGTGCTGGTGAACCACAACGAGATCCACAAGCCGCTGATCGATATGACAGTTCCCTATGAACGGATCATCGTCTATCTCTCGCCGGATTTTCTCTCCGCCTACCAGACGGATTCCTATGATCTGGCGGATTGCTTCACCCGGGCGCGCAGTACCCAGTCGCACGTTCTGCGCATGAAGAACCCCTCCAGCCGCTCCCTGTTCGCCACCATCAAGCAGTTGGAGAGCTCCTGCACCCAGCACGGCTATGCGGAGGAGCTGTACCGTCAGGTTCTGTTCTTAGAATTCCTGATCCAGCTTTGCCGCACGGCGCAGCACCAGAAGCTGGACTTTCCCGATGCCCCTCATGCGGATGGGAGAATTCTGGACATTATGGATTATATTAAGGAACATCTTGCAGATGCGCTGGACGTGGATCAGATTGCCGCGCAGTTTCATTTCAGCCGTTATCATCTCATGCGGCTGTTCAAACAGGAAACCGGCTGCACCCTCGGCCGCTATATCACAAGCAAACGGCTTCTGGCGGCACGCGGTCTGCTGGAAAGCGATCTTGCCCTGACCGAGATCTGCTATCGCTGCGGATTTCAAAACTATTCCACCTTCTCCCGCGCCTACCGGATAGAATTTGGCGAATGTCCCCGCGACACGCGCATTTCCGGAAAGTAACGTTCTTCTGTTTCAGCGAAACTGTCTTTCTATGAGAGACAGTTTTTTCTATTTGCATTTCCCACGAAAGAATCCACTTAAGAATTTTATTTTTTTTTAATTTTTTCTTGAAGTTTTCGTATCATCTGCTATAATATAAAACATCGTGTTTCCATATGAAAGACACTTGTAGTTCAGCAAAATACATGGAGCACAAAAAAGGAGGATTCAATTATGAAAATGAAAAAAGTTCTTGCAGTATCCCTCACGGCATGTATGAGCGCAAGCCTGCTGGCAGGCTGCGGCGGAAGCTCCAGTTCCGGAAGCGGTGCTGCTGCAGGCGGCAGTTCTAACGGCGAGAAAGTCATCAAAATCGGCGTATTCGAGCCGACCACCGGTGAGAACGGCGGCGGCGGGTTCCAGGAGGTTCTGGGTATGCGTTATGCGAACCAGACGCACCCGACGGTCAAGATCGGCGAGGATGAATATAAAGTAGAGCTTGTGGAGGTTGACAACAAATCCGACAAGACCGAAGCGGTCAATGCCGCACAGAAGCTGGTAAGTGAGAAGGTTTCCGTTGTACTTGGAAGCTACGGCTCCGGCGTTTCCATCGCTGCAGGTCAGATTTTCGCAGATGCCAAGATTCCGGCGATCGGCGCTTCCTGTACCAACCCGCAGGTTACACAGGGCAACGATTTCTACTTCCGCACCTGCTTCCTGGATCCATTCCAGGGCACGGTTATGGCCAACTACGCAAATGACAACGGTGCAAAGACCGCGGCTGTCATCACCCAGCTTGGAGATGATTACTCCTCAGGACTTGGTTCCTTCTTCAAATCAGCATTTGCTGATCTGGGCGGTTCCATTGTAAGTGAAGAGCAGTTCCAGACCAACCAGACGGATTTCAAGGCGATTCTGACCAACATCAAGGCACAGAACCCGGACTTCATCTTCACCCCGTCCTCCATCACCACGGCTCCGCTGATCATCAAGCAGGCCCGTGAGCTTGGTATTACCGCAACCATCGCTGCCGGTGATACCTGGGAGAACTCCACCATCATCGAGAATGCAGGCGATTCCGCAAACGGCGTTGTCATTTCCACCTTCTTCGATGAGGCTGAGCCGGCCAACGATGAGGCAGCTTCCTTCATCGCCGGATTCAAGACCTTCTTAAAGGACAACAAACAGGAAGAAATCATCCCGGCTGTATCCGCTCTTGGCTATGACGCTTACCTGTGTGCAATCAAGGCCATCGAGGATGCCGGTTCTACCGATACCACTGCAATCCGCGATGCTCTGAAAAATGTTTCCATCGACGGCGTTACCGGAACCATTTCCTTCGATGAAAATGGCGATGCCAAGAAAGACATGGCCTTCATCAAAACCATCGAAGACGGCCAGTTCAAGTTCCTGACCACCACGACTATCAAATAAGTAATTTATCCTTTCGAGCTTTTGAAGCAGGTTACATATCCGGACGAGTGGGGACATCTAGTTTTCCCACTCGTTCCGTTTGTTTCTATCCACTTAAGACAGGAGGCAATTTTCCCCATGAGTTTAACAACATTCCTTCAACAGTGTCTGACCGGTATCTCCCTTGGCGGCGCCTACGCGCTGATCGCCATCGGCTATACGCTGGTCTACGGCATCCTTCGGCTCATCAACTTCGCCCACGGCGATATCTTCATGATGGCTGGCTATTTCATGATCTTCGCCATGGCAAGCCTTCCATGGTTCATCGCAGTTCCGCTGGTTCTGCTGGTTACCGTACTGCTTGGTGTTTCCATCGAGCGCGTGGCTTACCGCCCTCTGCGCACCGCACCGAGAATGTCTGTCATGATCTCAGCCATCGGTGTTTCCTACCTGCTGCAGAATCTGGCTACTTATCTGTTCACGGCGCTTCCAAAGGGCTATCCGGAGATTCCGTTCCTGAAGAAGATCTTCCAGATCGGCGGCCTGTCTGCCTCTTTTGTAACCTTCTTAACTCCGGTCCTGACTTTGATTATCGTGTATGTTCTGATCGTACTGATTAATAAAACCAAGATTGGTATGGCTATGCGTGCCGTATCCAAGGATTACGATACCGCCGCCCTGATGGGGATCAAGATCAACCGCGTCATCACCTTTACCTTTGCGGTTGGCTCCCTCCTTGCGGCTGTGGGTTCTGTTTTGTACTTTACCGACCGTATGACCGTGTTCCCGTTCTCCGGCTCCCTGCCGGGTCTGAAATGCTTCGTGGCGGCGGTATTCGGCGGCATCGGCAGCATTCCGGGCGCTGTCATCGGAGGCTTTATCCTGGGACTTGGCGAGACTGCACTGGTTGCCCTGGGATATTCCACCTTCAGTGACGCATTTACGTTCGTCCTGTTAATCATCATTCTCCTGATCAAGCCGACCGGCCTGTTCGGCGAGAAGACAACCGATAAAGTGTGAGGTGCCCGACATGAAAAAAGCAATCGTTTCCAAAAACAAACTTTATACGCTGATCGCGCTGCTGGTTGTCATCGGCCTCCTTGCATTTTTGCAGGTTAACAGCGCCGAATACAGCTACCCGATCTCCATCCTGGAGCGAAGCGCCATCTATGCTGTGGTCGCCGTATCCATGAACCTTCTGACCGGCTTTACCGGACTGTTCTCCTTAGGGCAGGCCGGCTTTATGGCAATCGGTGCGTACACCGTAGCCATCTTAACCATTCCGGTCGATAACCGTCCAAGTGTCTATTATGTGAATGGTATTTCCCCTGTGATTGAGAATCTCCACTGCCCATTCTGGATGGCTCTGATCATTGCAGGCCTTCTGGCTGCCGCTGTGGCAGCTCTGATCGGTATCCCGGTTCTGCGCCTTAAGAGTGACTATCTGGCGATCGCGACCCTGGGCTTTTCCGAGATCATCCGTGCAATCCTTGCTGCCCCGCAGCTCGACCGCATTACCAACGGTTCCTACGGCCTCAAGAATATCCCGGGCTTCCCGAACCTGTTTGCCGCATTTGGGCTGTGCGCCCTGTGCATCGGACTCATGGTTCTTTTGATCAATTCCTCCTACGGGCGCGCCTTCAAGGCACTGCGCGAGGACGAGATCGCCGCACAGGCCATGGGACTGAACCTGTTCCATTACAAAGAGCTGGCCTTCGTGATCTCCTCCTTCTTCACCGGAGTCGGCGGCGGACTGCTGGCTATGTTCATGCGCTCCATCGAGGCGAGAACCTTCTCCATCTCCCTGACCTACGACATTCTTCTGATCGTGGTTCTGGGCGGAATCGGAAGTGTCACAGGAAGTGTCCTGGGTGCCTTCCTCGTAACCGCCGGCCGTGAATGGCTGCGTTTCTTCGACAATCCGCTGACCATCGGCGGCGTGCAGATTCCGCTGTTCCGCTCCGGTTTCCGTATGGTCATCTTCTCCATCCTGCTGATGGTAGTCGTACTCTTCTACCGCCGCGGCATCATGGGCAGCAATGAATTTTCCTGGGACGGCCTGGGACGCCTGTTAAAGAGCATTCCCGCACGCCTTTCCGGCAAGTACAAATCAAAGAAGGGAGAGAACGCATAATGGCTGAGCAGAAATCCAATATTCTTCATATGGAACATGTAACCATGCAGTTTGGCGGTGTTGTCGCCGTCAACGGTCTGTCCCTGGATGTCAACGAGGGCGAGATCGTCGCTCTGATCGGCCCTAACGGTGCCGGCAAAACCACCGCGTTCAACTGTGTGACCGGTATCTACGAGCCGACCTACGGCAAGGTTGATTTTCTCGGCGAGACGATCCTCTCCAATATGCCAAAGGGCAAGATGACAAAGGCGTATGCAGGTGACGTGGAACCGACGCTGCTTCCAATCACCAAAAATACCCCGGATGTCATCACCAAAAAGGGCATCGCGCGTACCTTCCAGAACATCCGCCTGTTCGGTCAGCTGACCGTCTTTGACAATGTTCTGATCGCCAAGCACATGCGCGCGAAGCAGAATGTCATTTCCGCCACGCTCCGCTTCAACCATGCCGAGGAGGCACGTATGCGCGCCGAGACCATGGCACTTTTGGAGGAACAGGATCTGGCGCATTTAAAAGACGAGATCGCCACGTCTCTTCCTTACGGCTTACAGCGCCGTCTGGAGATCGCCCGCGCGCTGGCTACGGAACCGAAGCTTCTGCTTCTGGATGAACCGGCTGCCGGCATGAACCCGCAGGAGACACAGGAGCTGACGGACTTCATCAAGAAAATCCGCGATTCCTATCATTTATCTATTTTTATGATTGAGCACCACATGGATCTGGTCATGCAGATTTCCGACCGCATCTATGTACTGGATTTCGGCAAGCTGATTGCCAACGGCACGCCGGACGAGATTCAGAATAATCAGCGTGTAATCGACGCATATCTGGGGGTGAGTGACGATGCTGAAAATTGAAAATTTGCGTGTGAATTACGGCGGCATTGAGGCCGTAAAAGGGATCTCCTTCGAGGTTCCGGACAATAGTATTGTGACACTGATCGGTGCCAACGGTGCCGGCAAAAGCACCACACTGCGCGCCATCGTCGGGCTGGTCAAGCCGGCTGAGGGCAGCAGCATTACCCTGGCCGGCGAGGAGCTGATCGGCGTGGATACGCCGGACATCGTCAAGAAGGGAATCTCGCTGGTGCCGGAAGGCCGCCACGTGTTCCCGGACATGACCGTCATCGAGAATATCAAGATCGGTGCTTATCTGCGAAAGGATTCGCTGGATGCGGATATCGACTGGGTCTACACCCTGTTCCCGCGCTTGAAGGAGCGGAGCTGGCAGCTGGCCGGCACCCTCTCCGGCGGTGAGCAGCAGATGCTTGCCGTAGCCCGCGCACTGATGAGCCATCCGAAGATCCTCATGATGGACGAGCCGTCTCTGGGACTGGCACCGTTGATCGTAAAGGATATCTTCTCCATCATCAAGGAGATCAGCAAGCAGGGCGTAACCGTCCTCCTGATCGAGCAGAACGCCAACATGGCCCTGCACACCGCCGATATCGGCTACGTGCTGGAAACCGGCACGATCACGCTCTCCGGCACCGGCAAGGAGCTGCTGGCCGATGAATCGGTGAAGGCCGCTTATCTTGGAAAGTCAAAATAAACCAAGGCTTAATTAAAAGATTCAAATCAAAAATGCCTGAAATCCCGTTGCGCAGACGCAGCTTGATTTCAGGCATTTTGTTTTAGTTCATTTTAAGTTGACCGCAGCGGCACTCACCCCACGCGTCTCCGGCTTCGCTTTCCCAATTTGCTGAAGTACAGATAATACACGGCAAACAGGATCGTGGTTGTCACCCAGGTCAGCGGATAGCTGAACATGATCGTATAAATATTGCGCGACATCGGAACCACCACCAGAATCCAGGTCACACGCAGCACGCAGACGCCCACGCAGCACAGCATCATCGGAATCCAGCAGTCCCCCACTCCACGCAGCGCGCCGGATAAAATCTCAATCGACACATAGGTCACATAGGCCGGTGCCAGATAGCGCATCATTTCTATGCCAATGGTGATGACATCGGTATCGGTTGTGAAAAGCTGGTAGCCGTAGATGCCCCAGTTGTAAATCAGAACCGACATGGCAATGGATGCGCCGATGGTCATGTACATGCAGGTTCTTACACCGTGATGCACACGGTCTGTCTTCCCGGCTCCATAATTCTGTCCCACAAAGGTCGTCGCAGCAATGCCGAACGAGCTTACCATCATCCAGAACATGGCATCGATCTTGCTGTACGCAGTCCAGGCTGCCACCGTGTTCGTTCCAAGGGAATTGATCCCGGTCTGGATAATCACATTCGACGCTCCATACATCACGGACTGCAGGCCGGCCGGAAAACCGATCCGGATCACGCGCTTTAGCATCCGTCCGTCCAGCCGAATCTGGCTCCAGTGCAGCTGATGCATGTCTTTGGTTCGCAGAAGCGCCCAGAGCACCAGCACCGCACTCAGCGCCTGCGAAAGAATCGTCGCCAGCGCCGCCCCAAGCACGCCCATCTTCATCACCACCACGAACAGGATGTCCAGACCGATATTGATCAGGCAGCTGATCATCAGAAAATACAGCGGCCGTTTGGAATCTCCCACCGCCCGCAGAATCGCTGCGCCGGTGTTGTAGAGCAGGTTTCCGATGATACCCAGGAAGTAGATCCGAATGTAGAGAACGGACGGCCCCAGCACATCCTCCGGTGTCCCCATGGCCTCAAGCGCAAGCGGAGCCAGCCAGACCCCAAGCACCATCATCGCCAGTCCGGAAAGAATACTGAACGCCACCGCCGTATGTACCGCATATCCCACCATCTCCGGCCGTTTGGCACCGTAATACTGAGAAATGATCACGGATGCACCGGATGAAAGCCCCACAAAGAAGCCAACCACCATCTGTGTCAGCATTCCCGTGGAACCGCCGACGGCAGACAGCGCCTCCTTCCCCACGAAGCGCCCCACGATCATGGCATCTGCGGCATTGTAAAGCTGCTGGAAAAAGGTTCCGAACAGAATCGGAAAAAAGAACAGCAAAAGCTGTTTCCAGATAACGCCCTCAGTGATTTGATTGGTCCTCTGTACCGTCCCCTTCGACATTCTTTTCTCTCCATCCTACCCCTGCATAAATCTGCTGAGGAATTCCTGTGTCTTCGCCTTCTGCGGGTTTCCGAAGATCTCCTCCGGCCTGCCGGCTTCCTCGATGACACCGTCTGCCATGAACACCACATGGTTTGACACATCACGGGCAAACGCCATCTCATGCGTGACGATGATCATCGTGATGCCCTCCTTTGCCAGCGTTCTCATAACCGCCAGAACCTCGCCCACCATCTGCGGGTCCAGTGCGGAGGTTGGCTCATCGAACAGCAGCACTTCCGGTTCCATCGCCAGCGCACGGGCAATCGCCACACGCTGCTTCTGACCGCCGGAAATCTGTTTGGGCTTCGCGTTGATATAAGGCGCCATACCTACCTTTTCCAGATATTTCATGGCGTTGGCTTTCGCCTCTTCCTTATTCTTCTTTAAAACCTGCGTCTGACCGACCATGCAGTTTTCCAGAACCGTCATGTTGTTGAACAGGTTGAAGCTCTGGAATACCATTCCGACCTTGGAACGGTACGCCGGGACATTGACACCGGAACTGGTAATATCATCTTCGTGATAAAGGATCTCTCCGGTCGTCGGTGTTTCCAGCATGTTGATGCAGCGCAGAAGCGTCGACTTTCCAGAACCGGATGCGCCGATGATACAGGTTACATCGCCCGTATCCACCACAAAATCGATGTCGCGCAGTACCACATGTTTTCCGAAGGATTTGCTTAAGTGGCGAATCTCAAGTACATGTTGTTCAGCCATGATTACTCATCCTCCTTCTTTTTCTCTTGATAGCGATACATACCGCTGGTATAGGCCAGGGTGTCCGTAGTCGCCAGATCGTAGTTGTCCGAGCCGTCCATCCGGTTCTCGATCCACCGCAGAATGCGGGAACAGGTAAAGGTCATGATAAAATACACGATCATCGTGATGGTATAGGTCTCAAAGTTCATATACAATGCGCCTGCGGCTGCCTTGGTCTTGTACAAAAGCTCCGCTACGCCGATGACAGACAGCACACAGCTGTCCTTGATGTTGATGATCAGGTTGTTGCCGATCTGCGGCATGATGTTGCGCAGCGCCTGCGGCAGAATGACATGCAGCATCGTCTGCACATGGGTCATACCGATGGCCTTCGCGCCCTCTGTCTGCCCCGGATCAATGGAAAGGATACCGCCGCGGACAGTCTCGGCCATGTAAGCACCGGTATTGATGGACAGGATAAAATAAGCTGCCTGCCACATGGTCAGGTTGATCTTCATCAGCGGGAGCAGGCCGTAGTAGATAAACATCGCCTGCGCCATCATCGGAGTGCCGCGGAAGAATTCCACATAAGCATTCAAAAACAGCTTCACAATCCACAAAATCCCCTTCTTCAGCGGATGATCCTTCTGCTCAGATGGAATCGTCTGTACGATGCCGACTGCAAAACCAATGATGCAGCCGACTACCGTGCCGACCAGCGCAATCTTCAAGCTGACGCCGGCACCCTGCAGCATGGACATTCCGTAACGTTGAAACACGACCATTACACGGCCCAAAAAGTCTGTTGGCATATCCTTTTCTCCTTTTTATTGATCGTAGATTCTTAGTTTGCCAGCGGCTGAACGGAGATTGCTTCATCCATCATCTTGGAGAAGTCATCTTTGGTCATCGTGGCGAGAACGCCGTTGATCGCGTCCTTCAGCTCAGTATTGCCTTTCTTCATGGAAATACCGATGTTGATCTCTTCATCCGTTACCTGGAAATCTGCATCTCCGCCGCCAAACTCAAGCAGCTTGAAATCCGGGTAAGCAACCAGTGCGCCCTTTCCGGTCGGCTGATCGGTTACGACCAGATCACATTTGTCTGCGTTTAAAGACATCAGCATATCCGGTGCGCTGGCTGTCGCTGCCAGAATATTCGCATCCTGAATCTGCGGCAGACAGGTATTGTACCAGATGGTGCTCTGCTGAGAAGTACAGGTCGCGCCGGCCAGATCTGCCACGCTCGTCGCATTCTCATATTTTCCGCCCTTCTTTACCAGGGTAACAATGCTCGCATAGTAATACGGCTCAGAGAAATCCACTGCCTGCAGACGGTCTGCGGTGATCGACTGACCTGCAATCACGCAGTCAACCTGATCTGCCTGGATCGCCGGAATCAGAGAATCCCAGTCCAGACGCACGATCTCCAGATCGTAGCCCAGCTCCTCGCTGATCTTCTGCGCCATCATAACATCATAGCCATACGCATATTCGTTGCTGTCCTTGATCGGGGCTGCGCCGTTGGAATCATCCGGCTGGCTCCAGTTGTACGGTGCGTATGCACACTCCATCGCTACGCGCAGTGTTTTCTTCTCTGCGGCTGTATCTGCTGCGCTGCCTGCCTCTGCCGCCGCGCTGCCCGTCTCTGCTGCTCCCGTGCTTCCGTTTCCGCTTCCGCCGCATGCCGTCATGGATGCTGCCATCAGAGCTGCCATGGATACTGCCATGGCTCGTTTCATAGATTTCTTCATAATCTTTCCTCCTGTGGTTCTGTTGTCTGTAAAACAGTATAAACAGACAAAGAAGCTCTGTCAAGGTTGACGGCTTCTTTGTCTCTGAAATATCATACAACTGCGATCTGATTTTGTCAATCAAAAGTCTGCGCCCATCCTCACGCGCCCGGTCCGCTGACTGCGCCGGAAGCTGCCTGTCCATTCGTTTTGCTGTCGGGGCCGGCTGGCGAAGTACCGTTCTGCGCCGTCCCAGGCGTGTCCTGCACCTGCGGTTTTGTCGCCGATGTTCCCGGCTGCGGACTTGCCTGTGATCCCTGCGATGTCTGTGGTGTCTGCTGTGGCGTCTGTGGTGTCTGCTGCGGTGTCTGTGGTGTCTGCTGCGGTGCCTGCGTCGGATTCGGCGATGGTGTTGCTGCGGCTGTCGTCTCCGGAGCCGCACCCGGCCCTGCCGGGTTGGCCTGTGCCGCCGTAGTCTCTGTGGTTCCCGGTCCCACCGGTGCCGTCTCCTGCGGTGCGGCCGCCGCGGCCGTCGTTTCTGCCGGTGCCGTCGTCTCTGTCGGTGCCGCAGTCGTAGCGGCTGCCGTGGTCTCTGCCGGTGTCACCGTCGAGCTGCCCTTGTTGGTCCCGCCAAGATGATAGCAGAGAACCGGCGTTCCTGCCGAAATATTCTCGTAGATCTGCTTTGCTGTAGCCGGCGGCAGATTGACACAGCCATGAGAACCGCCGGTCTTGTAGATATTACCGCCGAAGCTGGAACGCCAGCCGGCATCATGCAGCCCGATTCCGCCGTTGAACGGCATCCAGTAGGATACCGGGGTCGCATAGCCCTGGCCTTTCAGGGTCGCATTTCTCTGCTTGTAGGTAAGCGGGTATGCGCCGGCGGGCGTACTCCAGCCTTTGGCCTCGTTTCCAGATACAAAATCCGCCTGTGCAATCAGGCTTCCATCCTTATAATAGTAGAGATGCTGCGCCGTCAGATTGATCTCCACATATGTGGTTCCATAATCCTGCGCGCCATGGCTGGCCGCTGTCTGCGAATAGACCGGCTCCCGCTCCTGGCTCTGCCCGGACTGCAAAATCTGGCTCAGTGCTGCCGCCTCCGCACTCTGGTTGATCCGCCAGCCATATGGCCCTCCGGTTATCGTCACCGTGGGTCCATACGATGTTTTCAGCGTCTTCGGCTTGTAAGCCGTATTATGATTCTTTGCCAGCTCCGCCACATATTCTGTGATCTTCGTCTCGTCAAGCAGCGGCATTCCATCGTCGGTGCTTGTCAGCCAGGTATGAATCCGCTCTCCGTCCAGCACCTCTCTCTGATCGCCAAACTGGTAAGTAACCGTAGTCTGCACCCGGAGATTCCAGGCATCCGCCAGCGCCTTCAGCCCTTCGTCCTCCGCGGTGATCTGCGGTTTCTTATAAACCCCTTCCTCCTCCAGCGAGAGCGTCGGCTTTAAGTTCAGAATCGCACCGGAAACACTGTCGAGCAGCAACCCGGAATCCGGGGTATTGCCCTGCACCTCCGGTATGATCTCATACCCGCTTCCTGTAATATAATCCGACAGATAAGCATCCTTTGGCGCTTCCAGATTGGCCTCCTGCAAGCAGTCCAGACCGGACACAACTGCCAGAAGCTTATCCTTGTCATACGACATCATCGTTTCAATCGTATAGCTGTCGCCCTTCGTCAGATACGCTCCCCATCGAAGCGGATTCTGCCCGGCAAGAATCAGCTCCAGCGATCCGTCATATTCCGGGTGCAGATCAATCTCCTCGCCTCCGATCTGCTCGCTAGTTCCACCCCGCTCCTCCAGCGTCAGCTTATAGCCCTCCATGCCGGAAGCTATCATCGTCTGCACCTTTTCCACCGTCAGGCCGGACGCATCCAGACCATTGATCGTCGTGTTCGGAAAAAATACCCGCCGGTATTCCTGCCCCATCAGCACATAGGCTCCGCCCGCAGCCACGAAGAGTCCCAGCACCACTCCTCCTGCAAGAAACGAAACCCGTTTCCGTTTCCTGGATCTCCCGGCTCCGGCATTCTCTGCCGGTCTATTTTCTGTCACTTTATCATTTGCCATAAATTAAATTCTTCCTTCTTTTTGCCTGTTTAGCAAAAGTATAACATATTTATCTGGGGGAGACAACAAAGAAAGGCATATCCGCGACCGTCTCATGACCGTCACCGATACGCCTTTTGCTTCTATTGACTCTTACTAATGATAACAGATCACCGGAATCCCCTTGTACACCAGATCATATAAGATCTTCGCCTTCGCCGGAGGAAGATTCACACAGCCGTGGCTGCCGCTGTTCTTGTAGATCGTGCCGCCAAAATTGTTTCTCCAGTCGGCATCGTGCAGGCCGATTCCGCCGTTAAACGGCATCCAGTAGGATACCGGGCTCTCGTATTCATACGTGCCGTCTGCCTGTTTCTCTCCGCGCAGCACCTTGTCGCGCTGCTTATAGGCCAGAGCGTAAACGCCCGCCGGTGTATCATAGTTCTTGGAGGCATTGCCGGTCACGCAGGAAGCATCCCACACAACCGCACCGTTCTGTGTCATGTAGACATGCTGGTTGGTCAAATCCACCTCCACGTAAGTGCTGCCCCATTCCGGGCCGCTGTGGCTCACCGCAGCCGATGCATACAGTGGTTCTCTCGACTGGGACTGTCCGGTGCGGATCACTTCAATCAGCGCCGCCGTCTCTCCCGCCACATCGATCTTCCAGCCATACGCTCCGCTCACGATCACATCCCGGCCCGAAGCCGTGTGGAATGCCCGCTCTGTTCCCGAAGTGTTGTATTTGCCGGCCAGACCCTGCACATAGGCGGTCGCCGCCTCTGCGGAAACCTGAATCTGTCCGTCCTGTGTACCGGTCAGCCAGGAACAGATCTCAGCCGCGCCAAGGATCTCCTGCTGCTCTCCGATCACGTAGGTAATCGTCATCTCACGGCACCGGTTCATCGTATCACAAAGTGCCTTCAGACCCGCATCTTCGCTGGTCACCTGAACCGCATAATAGCAGCCTGCGTCCTCCAGGTTCACTTCTGTCGCCCCTGAGGTCACCGCCGCGCGGATCACTTCTGCGGTCTTGTCCGGATAGACATTGTTGCCGTTCACCTCCGGGATGATCGTGAAGGGCTGCCCCTCCTGATAAGCCGACACACGTGCATCCGCTGTCGTCACAATCCCGCTTCCGCTGATGCAGTTTAACGCCTGAATCTTCGCTTCCAGCGCATCGGCCTGAAAACTGTTTGCCATCTCCACACGATGACGGTTGTCCACGTTCGGTCCCGATGCACGTCCGGCTGCATTCTGCTGATTTAAGATCTCCTGCAAAAATCCATCCGGAATCCCGACTGTAAATCCGACGTCGGTGCCCTTGATCGTCTCTTCCTTCCCGCCTCGTTCCTTTATCGTCAGTTTATATTCACCGGCATAGAACGAAGCGATCCGTCCGGCCGCATCCTCCACGGTCAGTCCGGAGATCGAAAGTCCGTTGACCGAAGTCCCCGGTACGAAGGTCGCCGCCTCATCTGCCAGAGCTGTCCCCGTCATTGCCAGACAGCACAGTGCTGTCATCAACAAGCTGACAAGTTTCTGTCCCCATGTTCTTTTCATCTTACCAATCCTGCTTTCTCTCTGTGCCGTCTCTCCTGTTCACGGCCAATGCCGCCGCACAGATTCTTTCATTATAAAGCGCCCGCCGCATTCCGTCAAGCATTCCGGCCTTCCCAGCTCTTTAATTTCTTCATGATTCCAAGGTAAGAAGGAACCAAAAAGAGGTCGGCCGCAATCCACGCAAGCGGACTTGCAAAGCACACTGCAATGTATCCAAAGACCGGAACCAGACAAAATCCTGCAACCGAACGGGCGAACATCTCGCACACGCCGGCCAGCACGGCCAGCTTGGAATAGCCCATTCCCTGTATGAGAAACCGATATATGTTGACCAGTGCAAGCGGAATATAAAACGCCGCATTGACCACCAGGAACCGGTGCACCTGATCCAGAATCTCCACCTGATCCGCGTTCACAAACAGCAGGCCGATCTGGCGTCCGAAGAGCCACAGCACAGCCAGTGCAATGACGGAGTAAACCGATCCCATCCAGACTGCCGCGTGCAGCCCCTTGCTGATGCGGTCCAGCTTGCGTGCTCCGATATTCTGTCCGCCGTAGGTCGCCATGGTCGAGCCAAGCGCGTCGAAGGGACAGCAGAAGAACATACTGATCTTGGAGCCTGCCGCCACGGATGCCACCGCCACCGAGCCGATGCCATTGACCGCAGTCTGCAAAACCACACTTCCGATCGCGGTGATGGAATACTGAAGTCCCATGGGCAGTCCCATGCCAAACAGATGCAGCATAATGCTGCGATCCGGGCTTGCCTCCTCCTTTGTCATATGAAGAATCTCAAACCGTTTCGCCATAAAGAACAGGCAGCAGATCCCCGACACGGCCTGCGCAATCACCGTGGCCCAGGCGGCACCCGCCACCCCCATCTTCAGCACGATGATCATGAACAGATCCAGGGCGATATTTAAGATGGAGGAAATAATCAGGAAAATCAGCGGTGTCCGGCTGTCCCCCAGCGAACGGATGATCCCGGATACCATATTGTAGAGGTACGTCGCCGGTATCCCCAGAAAAATCACAAAAATATAGGCATAGGCACCGTCGATGATATCCGCCGGGGTATTCATCCACACCAGAATCCGGCGGCACAGCACACATACCACCACCGTCATGACGGCGGCAAACGCAATGGCGAGCCACGCGCCGTTTGCCGTAAATTTGCGAAGCTGCTTATCGTTCTTCTCTCCGAATTTCTGCGCCACCGGAATCGCAAAGCCATTGCACACGCCCATGCAGAAGCCGATGATCATGAAATTGATGGAGCCGGTCGAGCCAACCGCAGCCAGGGCCTGCACGCCCAGATACTTTCCTACAATAATCGTATCCACCATGCTGTAGAACTGCTGAAACAGCATCCCAAACAGCATCGGAATAAAAAATCCCACAAGCAGCCGCACCGGAGACCCGCATGTCATATCTTTTGTTGCGTTCTTTGCCATGATGCTCCCCTATGCCTCTGCTTCCTTCTGAATCTGTTCCACCGCCGCTTCTCCCTGCGGTGCACCCGGTCGGCCAACAGCCAGCGGCAGATTCACGCCGGCAAAATTCAGGATCACGCCCGTCGCATCCTTGTCCAGTACCTTCAGCAGGTTCTTTGCCTCCACCACAACCGGGCGGAATTTCTGCTCCCGGTTGAACCGGTGGAATTCGATCACATCAGTAAATACCGGCTGATATTTCATCCCGTTCTTCAATTTGACCATCGGAGTTCCCTGTCCGTCATTGTTCAGTGCAAACAAAAAGCTGCCTTTCTGGAAATCTGCGCCCAATTCTTCCTGCAATTCCAGCAGACGCTGCTGCGTGTCCGGTTTCGCCGGTTTGCGAAGCTCCTGTGCAAAATAAAGCGCCGTCAGGTGCATCTGCGGATTCTCGATCCAGACCGTTCCGTCCGGCATCTCCTTCTGATCCCGCTTCTTCACGACCTCTTCCAACTGAAGAGACGCACTTCCCTCCGGCAAATCAATGCGCACCGCATTGACTCCCATCGTGTAAAGCGTTGTAAAGAATGTCAGCATCTGCTTGGACTCCAGACGGGTCAAATTGACCGGAATCTGTTCCTCCGCCAACGCCTTTCCTTTCTCCTTCGCGCGCTCCTCCTCGAAGAAAAGCAATACCTCATCATCAAATGTCTCCGCATCACACTGCACGTACGGTGCGCGTGTGCAGGCCGACATCAGCACAAAAAATTCTTTATTCTCGACTCCCAGTCGTTCCATCAGTGTCTTTTTCACTGTATTTATGTCCATCTTCTGTTCTCCTGTCTGTTTTATAATCCGTTTGCAGCTGTTTCATTATACAGGCTTTTATTTCGGTTTTCAATATAAAGTCGTCAATGATTCTGTTTTTTAGATACCACTCAAACCGTGCATCCTCCTGACCACTCATCAAAAGCAGGAAAATCCCGGGGTTCAGCTTGCGAATCAGCTCCGCCAATTCCATTCCATTCATGGACGGCATGGCATAATCCGTCAAAAGGATGTCGCAATAATCCTTTTTGTTCTGGATTTTGGAAATCACAACCGCCGGATGATCATAGCATTCGACCTGATAGCCTGCCGACCGAAAGAGTGCTCCCACGGAATCCAGCATCGCCTGATCATCGTCCACAATGACGATTCTCTGCTTTCCTTTTTTTCTTCTGGCTGTCTGCTTTGTCTCCGCATCCACCGCCTGGACCTGCTGCGCCGGGAAATAAAGGAAAAAGCAGGTTCCGCTCCCAACCTCGCTCTCGACCCGGATCTCTCCGCCAACCACCGTCATGATATTGTGGATGACCGACAGGCCCAGTCCGGTTCCCTTCCCGCTGCGCTTCGTCGTATAGAACGGTTCAAAGATCTGCCCCATGGCATCCTTGCTGATGCCACAACCCGTATCCCGCACCGTCAGACAGAACCAGCTTCCTTCCCGATTCGGCCCTGTACTGTCTGCCAGACGGATCGTCAGCGTTCCGCCGCCCTGCTCCATGGCATGAAATGCATTGTTGCACAGATTCATCAGAATATGCTCCACCATTCCGGAGCGGCCCCATACCTGACAATCCTCCCGGGGCAGTTCCACCTGCACGGAAATGTTCCTGGGTGCCAGCTGGCAGATGACCTTGGCTGCCTCCCGGATCTCCTGTGTCAGATTGATCGTCGTGAGAGCTGCCGGAGAATCTGCACGGCTGAAATCCAGCAGCTTTCTGGAGAGATTCGCCGCCTGATTGGCTGATTTCACGATCTCCCGTACCATATTTTGATTTTCCGGGCTGATGCTCTGATCATGCTCCAACAGCTCTCCGTACACCATGACCGGTGTCAGATAATTATTGAATTCATGAGCGATATGACTGCTCATCTCGCCGATGGACTGTACCCGCTGATAATGCTGGATCTCTTCTTCCTTATGCCGAAGAAGCTCCATACCCTTGTTGATTTCCTTCAGGTATGCAATCTCCTTTTTCTGGTTTTCCGCCCGCAGAATATTGCGTGCCATCAGCGTGAAAAATGCACTCAGCATCCCGATCAGAACAATGCACATACCGCACAGCCGCACCAGCATCAGCTGAAGCGGCCCCTGCAGCTCTTCAAAGGGAAGCGTCGAATTGACGATCCACTTCTCCCCCGGCAGCTCGATCGTCGTGTATGCCACGATGCGCTGCACCGGTGAAAGCTCCGGATCATCCCAGACATAGGAATGAATCATGTCATACCCCTCCGGCTCATTCTGCTGCCGCCAGACCCAGTTATACAGATTCGTCAAATCCAGCTGCGGATACCGCTTGCTCCGGCCCTCGTACGCATCCATCCCAATCTGGTCTTTGGCGTGGTGCATGATGATCGCCTGATTTCTGTCTTTGACAACCGAATAGCCGCCATCCCCAATCCTGACCGGTTCCACAATTCTCTGGTAAATATCATTGAGATTCATCGCAAACACAACCGTGTACTGTTTCTTCTTCCACGCCACCCGTTTGGAGACGAACATCTGATACCAGCCGTCCGTCTGGATTTTCTTGCCGGTAATCACCGCATGATAGGACTCCGGAATCCGCTGGTCATCTACATCCATGGAACCCTGCTGAAAGATCAGCTTTCCCTCCCCATCAAAACAGGCGACTGCATCATAGAGGCTGCCCTTGTTTTCTCTGTACGTGTCTGCCGCCACTGTGACAAACGAATCTGCCGCTGCCTGTTCATCGGATTCCAGTGCCGTAAAATACAAATCGATGCTGTCCAACTCCAGCTCGATCGTATTGACCAGACTGACTCCGATCGTCTCCGCCATGGTAAGCAGCTGCTTTTCCTCTTTCTCGATCAGTTCTTTTTTATAATTCTGATAGGAGTACACGCCAAAACAGATGATCAAGATCATCGCAGCCATATACCCCGCTATCTCCAGTATCAGTATTCTACGCTTTTTCATCAAATAAGTACCCTATCCCCCGCACCGTTTTCAAATATACCGGATTGCTACTGTCGTCCTCGAGTTTCTCCCGCAGACGTTTCATGTAAACCATGATCGTGTTGTCATCCACCACATTCTCATTCCAGACCTGCTGATAAAGCTGTGTCTTGGAAAAGACCTGCCCCGGATGTTCCATAAAGAAGCGGAACAGCGTCAGCTCCCGCGCCGTCAGATTCAAAAGCTCCGTCCCCTTGTAGCACTCCAGCTTCATCAGGTCAAAGCGAAACGGCCCCACCAGGATCTCGTTCTTTCTCTGACGGTTGTTGTAGATACTGCTCCGGCGGATCAGCGCTTTTGCCTTCTGGATCAGCACCGACAGATGAAACGGCTTCGTCAGATAATCATCCGCCCCCAAACCAAGTCCAAGCACCTGATCCATCTCCTCCTGCTTTCCGCTGAGCATCAGAACCGGTGTCAGAATCTGTTCGGCGCGCAGCCGCTGCAAAATGGTATAACCGTCAATATCCCCCATCATGATATCCAGAATGACCAGATCAAAGGTGTCCCTATGCAGCAGTTCCAGGGCCTCCACACCGCAGGATGCTTCCTGCACCTGCATGCCTT
The DNA here is from genome assembly GCA_028693165.1 of Lachnospiraceae bacterium. GTDB lineage: Bacteria > Bacillota > Clostridia > Lachnospirales > Lachnospiraceae > Brotaphodocola. The sequence continues at coordinate 105,360 of JAQUVX010000005.1, forward strand.
CCCGCAAAAATGCCGTCTTCAGCGCCATGCGAATCGCAAGCTCGTCATCCACGACCAGTATTTTCTCATTTGCCATAATGCGTCCTTCTCCTGTTTTCCATTGCCTTCTGAACACATTATAACTTTTCCGGTATTATTAAGCAAGAAAAAACAGGTAGACCTTCCGTTTCTGTCTTCCTGTTTTTTCTATTCTATATCATGTTGTATTTAAAGCGGAATGATCTGAATGATGATTCCAATTACCAGCATACAGATACTCACGATCCAGTAGATCGGAATGCTGAATTTCATGTGATCCTTCAGCTCGGTCTCTGCCAGTCCGATCGCCAGATAGGTAGCCGGAGTCAGCGGGCTTACCATCAGTGCCAGGTTCTTGCCGATTACCATGGTCAGCGCCGTGCTTAAGGAAGCAACACCGTAGGTTTCGCCAACCTGCATAACCAGAGGCATAATGCCGTAGAAGTAAGCGTCCGTACCGACACAAAGGCCCAGCGGCAGTGCCAGCACACCAAAGATGATGTGGATGAATTTTCCAAGGAAGCCCGGAATAATAGCCATGATCGCATTCGCCATAGCAGTCAGCATACCGGTTCCGTCAAAAATACCAACCATAGCGCCGGCAGCGAATAAGGTTCCGGAAATCATCAGTGCTGCTGGAGCGTGTTTCTTGATCAGCTTGTCCTGAAGCTTTAAGTTCGGGTAGTTTACAGCCAGTGCAAGCGCCAGCGCCAGCATGAAGGCAACATAGCTTGTAATGTAGCCAACCGAAAGGATTACGATCAGGCCGATGGTCAGCAGCAGGTTGAAGATCAAAAGCTTCGGTCTTCTCAGCGCATTTTCCTCATCCTTGGCCTTCTGATCAACTTCAATAACTTCGCCTCTTCCTGCGCCGGCGCCCTGCTTGATTGCCAGCATGCCAAGCAGAACAGCCAGAACGATATTGAAGATCAGGCCGACGATCTGAATCGGAATGAGGATGTGCCATAAATCATTGGCATCCATCGCGAGTACGGTCGCCGCACGTGCAACCGGGCCGCCCCACGGAAGCAGGTTCATAACGCCCATACAGGCGCCGGTCAGGCACAGCAGAATCTTGCTGTCGATCTTCATGGACTTGTAAACCGGATACAGCGCCGGAATCGTGATCAGAACCGTGGTTGCGGTCGTTCCGTCCAGATGAGCGATCGTCGCGATGATTGCCGTTGCAACCGTGACCGCGATGACGTTGTTTCCGGCTTTCTTCACCAGGAAATTAACGATAACATCGAACATCCCCGTGTCAGACATTACGCCAAAATAGATGACCGAAAAAATAAACAAAATACCGTTGCTTGTGGTCGTGCCGATACCATCCTTGATAAAGCCTGCCACTTCCTGCGGCCCAAAGCCCAGAAGCAGTGCCGCTGCTGTCGGAATGATTGCCAGTACGACGATCGGCGACATCTTACCCTTCAGAAGCAGGATGACGATTAACGCGATCATGATGAAACCAATGAATGCTGCCATGTGTAATTCCCCCGTTTTTTTATTTGCAGACTTAACTGCTTTGTATGATTCTGATTATAACGGGGCAACATGAATTTAACCTGACTGCTTTCTTACAACCTGTTAAGATATGATCCTATAATCCATTCAAAAATGCTTCCATCGCCCGGCTGAAATAGCGTCCTTTCTTCCAGTAGATGCTGATGTTCCTGCTGCTCTTCTCACTGTCCAGCTTATAATAGACCACCTTGTGATTGTCCGGCACGCGGGCCACCAGCGTATCACTGATAAACGAGCTGCCGATCCCGGAGCAGGTGATGTTGTAAGATGTCATCTGCTGATCCAGCTCAAACACAATATGCGGCGCAAAGCCGTGTTCCTGGCACAGCTCCATCGCGCGCTTGCGGGTGTCATTCTCCGGCTTTAAGACCACGAACGGTTCTTCGCGAAACGCTTCCAGGGCGACTGCCCGAACCTGCGTCTGCAAAAAAGACCCGTCCCGAATCTGCTCCGCCGGAACCTGATACGGTTCAAGGTGACGGTTGATCTCGCTGCCGGTCGGAACCGCCAGCAGCAGATGTTCGCGCTGCACCACATACCGGCCGTACAGCTCCGCATCCAGCTCGCAGTTGTCCAGCATCAGATCCAGTTTTCCGCTTTGCAGCATCTCTTCCAGATTCGCCGTGGATTCCTCCACCAGCACCAGCTCCACCTGCGGATATTTCCGTGAAAACCGGCCCATCATGACCGGCAGCATCCAGGAGGAGTACAGGGTGCTTCCGCCCAGCACCAGATTCCCCGTCTTCAGTCCGCCCCAGTCATTCACAAAATCCACAAATTCCTTTTCTGCCGCGAGAATCTTCTCCACCGACTGCATGTAATGTTCCCCGCACTCGGTAAGCCCCAGGGGCTTCGTGCTCCGGTCAAAGAGCGGATAGCCGATCTTCTTTTCGATCCGCTTGACATTGGCGCTCAGCGAGGGCTGGGAAATAAAGAGTTCTTTCGCCGCCTTGGAAAAGCTTCGTGTGCGGTATACCGCATAGACATATTCCATTCCCTGAAACATCACAGTATCTCCTTTCCGGTTCAAATAATAGCTTTCAAGTTATACTTTTTATAAAAATATATGTATTTGAATATATCATAATCTACTCCTATAATAAAAGCAAGAAGATCACCACATTTCAGGAGGGGGATACTATGAGTGAACCAAAGAAAGCAGAATATCGGATTGAACATGATTCCATCGGGACCAGAGACGTACCGGAGGACGTGTATTACGGCGTGCAGTCCATGCGGGCCGCGGAGAATTTCCACATTACGGGACTGACCATGCATCCCGAGATCATCAACAGCCTGGCCTACATAAAAAAAGCTGCCGCCATTACCAACTGTGAAGTCGGTCTTTTGGACAAGCAGACGGCCAATGCCATCGTCCAGGCCTGCGATGATATCCTGAACGGTAAATTTCATGAGTATTTTATTGTAGATCCGATACAGGGCGGTGCCGGTACCTCCCTGAACATGAATGCCAACGAGGTGATCGCCAACCGCGCCATCGAGCTCATGGGCGGAAAGAAGGGCGACTATCAGATCGTCAATCCCAACGACCACGTCAACTGCGGCCAGTCCACCAACGATGTCATTCCCACCGCCGGCAAGATGACTTCCCTGCGCCTGCTGAAGAACTTAAAGCAGGAGCTGCTGCGTCTCTACAAGGCACTGGGCGAAAAAGCAGAGGAATTCGACCACGTGATCAAGATGGGGCGCACCCAGATGCAAGACGCCGTTCCCATCCGTCTGGGGCAGGAATTCAAAGCCTACGCGGTCGCCATCCTGCGAGATATTCACCGCATGGACAAAGCCATGGATGAGATGCGTGTGCTGAATATGGGCGGCACTGCCGTCGGCACCGGCCTCAACGCCGATTCCTCTTATCTGCAGCGCATCGTTCCCACGCTGTCCGAGGTGGCCGATATGGATCTGGTTCAGGCCTTTGACTTAATTGATTCCACGCAGAATCTGGATTCCTTCGTGGCTGTTTCCGGCGCAGTCAAAGCCTGTGCCGTCACCCTGTCAAAGATCTCCAACGATCTTCGGCTCATGTCCTCCGGTCCGAGAGCCGGCTTCGGCGAGATCAATCTTCCGGAGAAACAGAACGGTTCCTCCATCATGCCCGGCAAGGTAAACCCGGTTATCCCGGAGGTGGTCAATCAAGTGGCCTTCAATATCATCGGCAACGACGTGACCATCACCATGGCCGCGGAAGCCGGACAGCTTGAGCTGAACGCCTTTGAGCCGATCGTCTTCTACTGCATGTTCCAGTCCATCGACACGCTGGCCTACGCCGTGCGGACCTTCGTGGACAACTGCGTGCGCGGCATCACCGCCAACGAGACACGCTGCCGCTATCTGGTGGAAAACAGTGTCGGCATCATCACCGCCATCTGCCCGCATGTCGGCTACCAGAAAGCTGCCGATATCGCCAAAAATGCCATCAAAACCGGGGAACCGGTACGAAGCCTGATCCTGAAGGAAGGTCTGATGGATGAGGCTGAACTCGACCGCATCCTGGATCCGGTTCATATGACCGAGCCGGGCATCTCCGGGCGGGATCTCCTGCGCAGAAGAAAATGACGAAAAACAGGGCTTAGGCTTCCGTAAAGGGAATCTTGTGATCCTTGAAATAAAGCCGCGTCGCCTCATCCCACTCAATCTCGATCTGGCGATCCAGCGTAAAGATATTGAGCGAAGTCCCCGATACACAGTGAATCTCATTGTTCTCATAACGGATATTGAGGTACAGTCCCTGGACCTGATTGACCGTCAGGTCCAGTTGGGCATTGCGAAGAAACTCCTCCACATCGTCCGGCGGAAGCTGCAGGGTGATCTGAAAGGACTCCGGAAGCTTCCTGCCCTTGATCAGCGAATAGCAGATCGGCCGCAGCACCTTCCAGGAGGACAGCTCTTCAATCTTGTTCTCCTCCAGTTCCTGCTCCGAGTAATACCCCTGCCGAATATGCCCGTCTATGGTAAAGCTGTTAAATGTCACGATAACAGCCTCCCGCACCAGCCAGCCGTCGAATATCTCCTTCAAAAACAGCTGCGCCGTAAATGTCCGCAATTCCTCCATTTTAAATGAGACCATGTGTCCTCCGCCTTTCCTTCTCTTAAGAATTCATAGCTTCCTGATACAATTCAAAAAAATCGGTCGTTGTCGACTCTGCCCCGTCGCTGAAGGACAAATCGTCCCAGATGCTGCCCCGGATCTTTACCGGATGCTCCGCCGCAAACTCATTATAAATCTGGCGAAATGCCTGATTCTTTCGCTGCAGCGCCAGCTTCTGCTTCCGCTCCAGCGTCGCCTCCTCATCGTAATCGTTGATGCATTTCACGATGTACCAGGTTCCATTCTCCTCTACAACCGGGCTGATCTCCCCGATCGCCAGCGCAAAGACCGGCTCCTCATAGGTCTTTGGCCGCTCACTTCGCCCGACCGATTTCTCAATGGTGCTGTCCTCGGAAACCGCCCTTGCAATGGCAGCAAAGTCCGCTCCCTCCGCCGTTACCTGCTGGTACGCCTCCTGCGCACGGGCTGCGTCGCTTACCCGGATCTCCTGCACCACAATCACGCGGGCTTCGCTGTCGCTGATCTCCAGATTCACATCCTTCGTCAGCTCATCCACCAGCCGGTTTGCGCGGTGGTAAGCCTCATACATCGTATAGACATCGTCCTCCGACGCGCCGATATTCTGTAAATCCCCCTCAGTCAGTGATTGATAGAAGGTCGCCGCCAGCTGGTGAAGCTGTTCCTTCTCCTGTGCCGTCAGGGTGAGATTCTGCTCGTCCGCCAGCAGATTCGTCGTCTTTAACTCCCGAAGGAAATTCTGAATCTCCTCCGCCAGGTACGTCTGAAAGGTCGTCCCGTCATCCCGCACCTGCACCTGCCAGATCTGATCGGTGTAGATCTTCCGGTAGCGGTTCCGTTCTGTTGCCACGATCAGCATGGTCTGCGGGTCGGTATAGCCCTCTGTCTCTTTCACTTCAGAGACAAGAGGAATTCCGCTGCTGCATCCAAAGATCGCTCCGGTACCGCAGGAAAGGAGCAGCCCCAGCGCCGCGGCGCGAATCCATTGTTTGTAATTGTACATATATATAAACTCCTGTTAAATGCGAAGATTGATGTGTGGTTATAAATGATTCCGTTTAGAATGAGTATACCTCAAAATTCGTTTTAATGCTACTTCCATTGTTGGTTTTCTCAATCACAATCTGATGTTCGATCTGTTCCTTCAATTCTTCCACATGAGAAATGATGCCGATCATGCGCTGATGGCTTCCCAGGGATTTTAGGATCTCGATGGCCTGCGCCAGAGATTCCTGATCCAACGCACCAAAGCCCTCATCCACAAAGAGCGTCTCCACCTGAATGCCTCCGGCATAGCTCTGCACCACATCCGAAGTGCCAAGAGCCAGGGCCAGAGCCGCCTTGAAGGACTCTCCGCCGGACAGGCTCCGCACCGAGCGCTGCTTGCCGGTGTACTGATCCAGCACGCCCATCTCCATACTCTCCTTCGTGCGGCGGTCGCGGCTTTCCTCCTGCCGGTACAGCTCGTAGCGCTCACCGGTCATGGCCCGCAGCCGCAGATTCGCCGCCCGCAAAATATCATCAAAATAGACCGAAAGCACATACTGCTCCAATACCAGTCTCCGGTTGTTCGATCCATTTGCCGCCCGCTCTACCTTCCGCAAAACTCCATATTCTGCTTCCAGCCTTTCGCGCACCTGGCTGTGCTCCCGCATCTGGGCGAGTGCTGTCCGGTTGACGCTCCAGGTAGTCTGGAGTTTTTCTTTTTCCCGTGCCTGCTGCCGCCTCTGCTCCTCCAGCTCTCGAATCTGCTGATCCCACTGGACGAGATCCTGCCGTTTCTGCTCCTTCGGCTTTTTCAGACTTTCCTTCTGCTGTCTGACCAGTGCCTTCTGTTTCTCCAACTGGATTTCGATGGTCTGACACGCCTGTTCCAGCTCCCGCCGCCTGTTCGTCAGATTGTGAAGCTGCTTTGTCTGTGCCTTTTGCCGGGCTTCAATCTCCTCCAAGAGCCGATCCGCATTCTCCTGAAGCTCCAGCCCGGAGGCGCGCAGATGTTCCTCCATCTGCCGCAGAGCCCCCAGTTCTGCTGCCGCTTTCGCCTGCGCCTCATTCGACCGACGGATCTGCTGCTCGGTCTCCTGTTTTAACTGCTCCAGCTTCTTTTCGTCTGGAACCTCCTCCGTCAAATGCGCCGGGTTCGGGTGCGCCAGTGAGCCACAGACCGGACAGGCAATCCCATCCGCCAGCCCCTGGGCCAAAATACCGGCAGCCGCCTTGCGGTACCGGTCCTCCCACAGCTCATATTCCGCTTTTTTCTGCTTCGCCGCCGCATCCAGCTTTAAAAACTGCTGCTGCAAAACCGCCAGCTCGCCGCCGGCCTTCTTCCAGGCCAGCAGACGCTCACACTGTTCCTGGCCCAGTCGAAGCTGTTCCGTCAAAGCGGCCTCCTCCCGGATAAGCTCCGGCAGTTGTTCTGCCTCCTGTGCAAGCTCCTTCTTTCGCTTCTCGGTATCCGCAAGCTCCTGCCTGCGCTGCGCCAGGCGCGCGCTGTCCTGCTCAAACTGATCGATCAGACGGTTGTTCTGCCGCACCTGCTCGGTCTTCTGCACCAGTGCCTTATAGGCGCGGTCAAGCTCGGTCTGCTGCGCTTCCAGATCCTTCTTCTGCCGGGTTTTCTCCTCGATATCCGCTTCCACAAGCGCCATCAGCTTGCTGTAATTGCGGCTCTTCTGATTCCAGGCCGCCTGCCATGGTTCCGAGGCCATCCGAAAAGAACCGGCAGTCTCATCCATACGGTTTTTCACTTCCTCCAGCCGTCCGTTCAGCGCCTTGACCCGCTGACTCAAAAGCTGGGTCACCGCATCGTAAAGCTGCGTCTGGAAAATATCCCGGAAGATCAGCGTCCGTTCCCGCGATGTCGCCATGAGAAGCCGCGTAAACTCGCCCTGGGCGATCATGGAAATCTGCTTAAACTGCCGCTCATCCATACCCAAAAGCTCCGTCACCGCCCCGGTAACCTGCTGGCTTCCCGTCGCCTCCAGCGCATCCTCCCGGTAAAGCTGCGCATCCTCATTCTTCATGGTCATGCCTTCGCCGCGCAGCTTCGGCCGCTCGTAGCGCGGGTTGCGCAAAATTCGATACCGCACGTCCTTATGGAGAAAGATCAGCTCCACAAAGGTCTCTGCATCCGCCGCCGCAAAATCACTGCGCAGGCTGTCCTTCTCGCGGATTGACCCGCTCACCTCGCCGTAAAGGGCAAAGGTAATCGCATCAAATACGGTGGTCTTTCCCGCACCGGTCGCTCCCGTTATGAGAAATAATCCGCCGCTGCTTATGACCGTCAAATCGACCGACTGGTATTCCCGATAAGGCCCCCAGGCGCAAACGGACAATTTAAGTGGTTTCATGCCTGTCCCTCCTTCGCCTGTGTGATCACTTCTTCGATCAGCTCTGCCTGTTCCTCCGTCAGATCCTGATCCATCACATATTCATAGAACTGAGAAAATAATTCCGTCGGCGACTTCTCCTTCCAGTCCAGGCCACGCTGTAACGCCTGCTCCTGACGCTCCTTCTGCACCTGCTCCAACTGCAGCTGCATCACGTTGGGGTAGACACTGCGCAGCGTCCCGATGGGGTCTGCCAGATCCTCCTCATTGGTCAGAATCGCCATCAGATAATCTTCACAATCTGCCGCCTCCACCACCGCCGGTGCGATCAAATCGGCCAGCTTTCCGCGGATTTTGCGCATGTCATGCACCGGCTTTAAGGGAATCCTCTTAATCTGCAGCGCGCCCTGCTCATCCCAGCTTCCGACCAGAACCGACTTTTTCTGGTGCACCTCGGAGAAGGAATATTTGACCGGCGAACCGCTGTAATACACCGGTCCCTCGCCGATCTTCTGCGGTCCGTGGATATGCCCCAGCGCCACGTAATCAAAGCCCGTGAAATTGGCGGCCTCCACCTGATCGGCTCCCCCCACGCTGGCCCGCGTCTCCGAATCCGACAGCTCCGGCTCCAGCCCATGATTCACCACGAACTGATGCGTCAGCAAAATGTTCTTCCCGTTCTCCAGATAATCCACATGGCGCAGAAGCTCCTGCATGGCCTCCTCGTACGTCACCACCGGTTTGTGAAACAGATCACGCACCTGCGCCGGCTTGGCATAGGGAAGCAAATGCACGCGCACCGCCCCGGCTTCCCCGATCTGCGCCGTCCAGTCCACACAGCGGATCTTCTCGTTTAAAACGCCCTCCAGATACAGCCCGCGATGTTCCAGAATCCGATTTGCAAATCCGATCCGCTCCCCGCTGTCATGGTTTCCGGCGATCCCGCAGACCACCACTCCCAGGTCAATCAGACTGGTCAGGAAATCATCCAGCACCGTCACCGCCTGCGACGGCGGCAGCGCCCGGTCATACAGATCTCCGCTCAGGAAAACCATATCGATGGATTCTGTCTTTACAATCTCAAGCATCTGCGCAAGCACCGCCCTCTGCTCCTCTAACATCGAGAACCCACAGACTGTCTTTCCGATATGCAAATCAGATGTATGCAAAAATTTCATCCTGTCTCCTCTTACAACAGCAGCTTCAGTATCTTCAGCACGCCATCATTGATATTGATGTCCGCCTCGAACCGCGCGATCTCCTTGACCTCCGGTCTGGCGTTTCCGATGGCAAAGCTGTAATAGGCCTGCTGCAACATCTCCATGTCATTGAGCTGATCGCCAAAGGCAATGGTTTCTTCCGGTGTAATACCCAGACTTTCCTGTAACAGCCGGATCGCCTGTCCCTTGTTCACGCCCTTTGCCATGCTGTCCATCCACATGTCACCCGAAATCGTGATCTTCAGGCGCTCCTGATACCGCTTGCGAAGCTCCGTCACCGCCGCCTCGATCCCCTGCGGCTTATAGGCTGAAATCTTGATAAAGGAATCCTGCACCTTCAGCAGATCCTTCACCCGCTTCACGCGAAACTTATAGCCATTGACCAGCCAGTCAAAAATCGCCGGATCCTCCTCGTCCAGATACACGACATCCGGCCCGCTCAGCACCGCGATAAGCCCGGCCGCCCGAATGTCACGGATCATCTCATGTACCAGCTCCGTATCGATCGTATTCAAAAACAGATTCCGTCCACAGCAGCCCACATAAGCACCGTTGTCCGACAGATAAAATATTTTTTCCTTAATCGGCTCAAACACCGCCTCAATGCTGGCCCACTGCCGCCCGCTGGCCGCCGCAAACTGCATGCCGCGCTCCCGCAGCTTCACAATCACCTCAAATAACTCCGGATTAATCCTGTGCTGTCCGTCCTCCAAAAGCGTTCCGTCGATATCCGATACCACCAATTTTATCATGCTCTGCCTCCTAGTGCATTTCTTCCACTCACAACACCTCTAACTTACCATACCTCACGCCGCTCTGTAAATAGAATCTCACAGGAATTTCAGGTCAGGTATAAAATCACCCTTTTCCCTTGTATTTCCCCTTCCCTCATGCTACAATCATTTCAAAGCATATATCTGAATCCAAACCCGGCGTTCCGCCGTCTGTTTATCTTTTATTTTGGAAAAATCCTATGCTTACAATCACTTACACAAAAGCAGGACATTTCCAAAAAACAGATGCTCCTGCCATAATGACAGGAGGGGGTAATATGAAGCTCATCTCTTTAACGAGGAGGATCTGAAGATGATACAAAGCAAGAGTCTGGGTATACAGGAAGCCATTCGCGAATTGAAAAACATGAGTCTGAGCAAGCCGCTTCGTATCATGTTCGAAACTCGTCTGAAAGCACGCCGTGACAGAGCTGCTGAGGATGATTATGTCCGCGAACAGGGTGTGAAGCAGGGAATCGAACAGGGGATCGAGCAAAGCATCAAACATATGATACAATGCGATCAGAAAAACGGAGTTCTTCCTGATCAAACGCTGGAAAATCTAATGCAGTATTTTCAGTTGACGGAAGAGCGTGCGAAGATGTATCTAAAGAAATGGAGCATTGATTCATACCATTAGAAATCATGCTGTCATGAAAAAACATAAACGAGGTATGTTCTTATGAAAAAAGAATCTTTAGCCGGGACTGTAAATGAGATTTCAATCACAGAGTTTGAAGATGTAAAAATCGGGAATGCGGATGACATTTCCGGCGGTACCGGCTGCACGGTGCTCCTCTTTGATCAGGGTGCTCCGGCCGGCCTGGATGTGCGCGGAGGCGGGCCGGCTTCCAGGGAAAGCGAACTGCTTAAGCCTATGGCGGCGGCAGAGATCATTCACGCGATCCTGCTGTCCGGCGGAAGTGCATTCGGTCTGGACGCCGCGGGTGGTGTAATGAAATATCTCGAAGATCATGACATCGGTTTTGATGTGGGTGTCACGAAAGTGCCTCTGGTCTGCCAGTCCTGCCTGTTTGATCTCACAGTAGCAAACTGCCGCGCACGGCCGAATCAGGCGCTCGGATATCAGGCCTGCGCGAATGCACAGAACAACAATTATCAGGATGGCTGTCACGGTGCCGGAACCGGGGCCACGGTCGGAAAGCTGCACGGCATGGACTGCTGCATGAAATCTGGAATCGGAAGCTATGCCGTACAGATCGGGGAACTCAAAGTCGGTGCGGTCGTTGCTGTGAACGCGCTGGGCGATATCTACGACTGGAAGACGGGCCAGAAGATCGCCGGTCTTCTCGGCACGGACGGCAGAACCTTTCTGGATACCGAAGACGAGATGTGCAAAAGCTATGAGGTAGTCAGCAACAAATTCGTCGGAAATACCACCCTCGGCGTGATTCTGACTAACGCCGGATTTTCCAAATCAGCCCTGTGCAAGATCGCCGGCATGGCGCACGACGGTTATGCACGCTCCATCCGCCCGGTCCACACAACCGCTGATGGCGACAGCATCTATGCCGTCTCACTCGGAGCTGTGTCCGCAGATCAGGACATGGTTGGCACGCTTGCCGCCCGCGTGATGGCCGAAGCGATCTGCCGTGCCGTCAGAAATGCCGACAGCGCCTACGGATACCCGTCTGTCAAGGATTTAATCTGATCTGCCAGGAGGCGGGAAGGCATCTCCGGCTGTCCTTGATTGTTCCTTTCTAAAAAACTTTACAATTTTTGATTTATCATGTATAATATCTTGGTTGGCAATCAGGAGACGTAGCGAAGCGGCCGTAACGCGGCGCACTCGAAATGCGTTTATCGGTTCATCCCGGTACGAGGGTTCGAATCCCTCCGTCTCCGCTTAGAATCCTTTGAAATCATTGATTTCAGAGGATTCTTTTGTGTTCTAATGTGTTCCGCTTCTCCCACAATCACACCATTGCCAGAACCCTGACATGACAGTGTCAGGGTTCTGTGCTATACTGGAGACACTAACTACCGCGGGGTGCAACCATGAAAAATGACAGACTATTTCAATTTATATATCTATTGCTGGAGCATGGCAGTATGACCGCCCCCAAACTGGCAGAGGCTCTGTAGGTATCTGTGCGCACGGTTTATCGTGATATGGAGACACTTTCCATGGCAGGGGTTCCAGTCTATGCCACATCGGGTAAACATGGCGGCATTGCACTCTCAGAGGGTTACCGCTTTGATAAAACGCTGCTCTCAGATGCGGAGCAAAATCAACTGCTCTTTGCGGTGCAAAGTCTAAAGGCTGCAGACCAGCAGGTAGACCATCTGCTCTCTAAGCTGGGTAGTGCCTTTCGCAAACCGCCTCGTGACTGGATTACTGTAGATTTTTCCCGCTGGGGATTGCAGCGTGTAGACGGTCCGCGCTTTGAACTGCTGGAAAACGCGATCCTTGACCGGCAAGTGCTGCGGCTGACCTATTGCGGCACCTCCGGCGAGACAACTCAGCGCAGCATTCACCCCCTGCGGCTTATCTATAAGGACAAGCATTGGTACTTACAGGCTTTTTGCCTGAAAGCCGAGGACTTCCGGCTGTTTAAGGTCAGTCGTATTTTGGAACTGACACCCACAGGCGAACACTTTGACTATGACTATGAAGGGGAAATCCCTCCCATTGAATTAGATCCTGCGTCCAATGCAAACACCTGCTTCAAACTGAAAATCTCCGGACGGCTGGCGTTTCGGGTATATGATGAATTTGACAGGGAAAGCATCACACCTCAGTCTGATGGCAGCTTGCTGGTGGAGGTCCATTTCCCCATGGATTCTTGGGTCGTAGGCTATTTATTTTCCTTTGGAACTGATGTGGAAATTTTGGAACCCACCGAGTTGCGTCGGGAGCTTGCCGAATATGCAGAAAAAATTGCAGCCCATCACAAACCTTGACAGACAGTTGTCAGCTTTTGTCTGGTAAGATAGAACCATCAAAACAAAGGAGGACAGCAAAATGGAAATGAAACATCAAACATTTTGCCAAAGCTGCGGGATGCCCATGGAGGGCGCACAGTACGGCACCGAGGCCGACGGCAGAAAGAGCACCGATTATTGCAGCTATTGTTACGAGGGCGGCAAATTCTGCGTAGATGTAACCATGGAGCAGATGATTGACTTTTGCGCAAAGCCCATGGCGGATGCCACTGGCATGACCGCCAATGACGCAAAAGCACAGATGGCGGTATTTTTTCCGCAACTGAGGCGCTGGCGCACAAAGTAAAGGAAGGTGCAATTCATGTCACAATCTGATTTTACAGAAGAACTGCTTGCACCCTGTGGCATGAATTGTGCCGTTTGCTACAAGCACCTTGGCAAAAAAACCTGCTTGGGGTGCGGTAAGGAAAGTACAGCCAAACCAGAACATTGCAAAAAATGCCCTATTAAGGATTGTACGAGGCAGCAAAGCATCCGCTTTTGCTGGGAATGTAATGATTTTCCCTGCAAGCGCATCAAGGCACTGGATAAAAGCTATCGCCTGCAGTATGGGGTCAGCTTAATTGAATACGGGAAGATCATACAGTCGAAGGGCAAAAAAGCTTTTTTGCAAAAGCAGCAGGAGCAATACACCTGCCCTGCTTGCGGCGGTATAATTTCCCTGCATGATGGAATATGCAGCCGCTGTAAGGCAGAGTATCCTTTGGGAAGGAGGAGAGTATCCAAATGAACTGGAATCAGCTTTATCCCAAAGGTTGCCCGCCGGATGTAACTGCCATTTCCGATTATATCAGCAGTCCTCTATGGGATACACTCTGCTCTCATTTAGAGACCTGCTATGGCGTTTCTCCCAAAGTAGAGCACAGCATTTGTTCCGGTGCGCCCGGTTGGAATGTGAAATACAAAAAGAGCGGCCGTGCCCTCTGTACTCTCTCCCCCGCAGAGGGCTTTTTCACCTGCCTTGTGTCGGTGGGCAGCCGTGAAGCGATGGAAGCTGAACTGCTGTTGTCGGGCTGCACCGAAGCGGTGCGTAACCTTTATTGGAATACAAAACCTTTTCATGGTGGCCGCTGGCTAATGATTCCCGTTACCTCACCCGAAATTTTGGAGGATGTGAAACAGCTCATCACCCTGCGTGTGCAGGAGAAACGAGGGTAATACCGTATGCACTACACCGATGTGAAATCCATTTTATCCCCGAAAAACGGAATGAACCTTTATCGGGGCTGCACCCACGGCTGCATCTACTGTGATAGCCGCAGCGAGTGCTACGGCATGACCTATACGTTTGAGGACATCGAGGTCAAGCGCAATGCGCCCCAGCTTTTGGAGGAAGCCCTCCGCAAAAAACGCCGCCGCTGCATGATTGGTACTGGTGCTATGAGCGACCCCTATCTGCCTCTTGAGAAAACCGAGAGACTGACACGGAAAGCGCTTGAACTTATTGACCGATACGGTTTTGGCGCTACGCTGCTGACCAAAAGCGATTTGGTGCTGCGGGATTTGGACTTGCTGCAAAGCATCCACCGCAAAGCGAAATGCGTGGTACAGATGACCATGACCACTTTTGACGAAGAGCTTTGCCGTATCATAGAGCCAGGCGTTGCAGCCACCCGCCGCCGCTTTGAGGTTTTGATGGAACTGAAAAAGGCGGGTATTCCCACGGTGGTGTGGATGACGCCGATTTTACCCTTCATCAATGACACCGAGGAAAATATCCGCGGCATTCTGGACTACTGCAAAGAGGCCGAAGTCAAGGGCCTTCTCACCTTTGGCATCGGTATGACATTGCGCAGCGGCAATCGGGAGTATTTTTATAAAAAGCTGGACGAGCATTTTCCTGAGATGAAGCGGCAATATATGCGCACCTTTGGCTCCTCCTACGGCATTCACAGCCCAAACGGCAAGGTGCTGGGCAAGCTGGTAAAGGAATTTTGCAAACAAAACGATGTGATCTATGGTACGGAAGCGGTATTTTCTTATCTGAACACGCTGGATGAAAGGGAAACACAGCTTTCGCTGTTTGAGCTGGGAGGATCAAAGATTGAGGAGCGGATTTCTAATCATGCGCCAGCCCGGCCTCCGAAAGCTGAAGAATTCTGTAATTCAGAATTGTTGCTTGCCAATTTGGAACAACTGCACACCACGGAGTTGGGGGCACAGCGCATCCGAAACAATCTGCACTTAGATGTCGATGATGTAATTGACTGGTGTAAAACGGTGATTTGTTCTCCGACCAGTAAAATTATCCGGAAGGGCAAGAACTGGTATATCACTATGGACGGCTGTACACTTACAGTAAATGCAACCAGCTATACGGTTATCACCGCACACAGCAACACTTGACCTGACAGCAAGGCAGGATGACCGCCTGTTTCCCCCAAAGTGCCATTTTGGCACTTTGAATCATTCGTTTTGGCACTTTGGACCGCAGTCGTTCTCGCCTCCACTGCCCGTAGACCAGTCGCAGTCTGCCATGCCTTGGCACCTCTTTCAAAATACACTACTATCATTATGCCTGATCTAATACATAATTTCAATAGCACTCACCGAATTCCCCCAGCATAACGATCGAGTAGGAATGATTGCCGGCAATTACTATCGCACAGGCTACCGCATGGCGGAGGATTTGAACTGCACCGGACAAAAAACGGGTTCTATCGTTTTCAATGAAGCAGACGGAGAACGACGCGTTGATTTGTTCATGCTTGTGTGGTATAATTTTTATGTGTTTTGGCGCGTAATCGCTCGATAAATCGGAAGTTGTGGGGAAAATTAAAATGCGAAAAAGGTCAAGAGGTGCTGTAACACTTATTGGAAGTGGTATGCCAGAAGTGAAAGTATGTGATATTGTAAATGGAAAACCAAAAGTTAAGAGGATTGAAAAGGAAGATTATATCGAATTTTGCTTGAAGTATTCTATATTTCATAAGGAAATAAAGCGATACGATAAAAACACTTTTGAGGAAATCAAGTAGATAACTTTCGATTTATCGCTCAAATTAACCTTACCATATTGGTCTAATACGAACATCGGCGAGTAGTTCATCTACCCGCCGATTTGCCGTTTTACAACTCCATGTCATGCGGGTTTGCGGGGTGTGAAAAACCGCTAAATGTCCACGCCCGTATGTTACGCATTAGCCGCTCTGCTGTTTTAGTGCAGTATCATTACTACCCTTTACAGCTTACATCCCAGAAAAACGGAGTTCTTCCTGATCAAACTCTGAAAAATCTAATGCAGTATTTTCAGTTGACGGAAGAGTGTGCGAAGATGTATCTAAAGAAATGGAGTTGGGATTTGTCTACGGTCTGAGAAGATCACTTCTTTCGGTTTCTGCGCGCATTGATTCGTACCATCAGAAACCAGGCTGTCATGAAAAAAGAATCTTTAGCCGGAACCGGGGCAACGGTCAGCAAGCTGCACGGCATGGACGTCTGTCAAGGAGCATAGACGCCGAAAGTTTCGCTATCGGCGCCAAATGACAGGTTTGTTAAAGCAATCCACACTCCTGCAAGATTTTTTCAATGGCTTCCCAAATTGCAAGAGAGGGGTTTTCATTATAATACTTGTATCCCTTATACTGCTGCAAAATATACCCGTTTTGCTGATTCGTCTGCATAATGGTTTTTGCCCGCGCAATCGCATTTCGCACATCGTCGAGTGTCAACGAGGACAGAAGCCGCTTAAAATTATTTTCGTGCTTGTATTGATCCAAGTTCTCAAAGTGTTCAGCATAAGCACGGTTGAGCGGTTCGAGATACTGGCGGCGATGCGTCAGTCTGCCGTTGCAAGTTGCTTTATGCAAAATAATCCACAGCTCAAACGTGAAATTGCTGTATCCCAGCCGATACTTTATATTTTTACCGGAGTCCTGTGCCTGCTTCATTCGTTCCAAAGCGGTCTTAAACTGCTGGGTGTGGATTGGCTCAGCACTCTCATAATCAAAGATATGTGTGATTTCAGTTTTCCCGACAATCGTCAAACGCTTTGCGCGGGCGAGAGGGTCTTTTTGAATTTTGCTATCTAACTTGACCGTGTACTTTGCCGCAGTGTCGGCATTGATTGTCTTTTGCAGCCACTCCAAATACCATTGCTCAGTTTCCCCCTCAACGGAAAAATAATAGGTTCTGTTTTCTCTACGCATCTGATCATACCTCATTTCCGCGAGACATGAGTTCCTCAAAAATGGGTGTGAAATCAATGTCCTTAATTGCGCCATAGCGATCCACGAAGTAGTTCTTCATGTAATCTTCGTTTTGCCGGACGCCGGATTTTCCTGCAGTTCCAAAATCAGAGAGAGAATAATGGGTGCTGCAGTGTGTTTCATCGTCTCGCTCCACAAATTTGATCTCGTCACGGCGATACAAATTTGCGTTTAGGAAAATCGGATTGTGCGTATTAAAAATGAGCTGGGCATGGTGAATGTTGATTTCGTCATTATGAAAAATGTTGATAATGTTCATCAGCGCCATCGGGTGAATGGATGCGTCGAATTCATCCACGACCAAGGTGCTACCGTTTAGCAGGGCGTTGACTACCAGTGGAAACATATTCACAAAGCGGATGGTTCCGTAGGATTCAAACAGCTCTGCCGGAATCGCAGTCCCTTTTTTTGATGCGCCAAAAAGCGAGCAGAGCTTTGCTTCATTGCTGTCGCCCTCTACCATATAGCCCAGTGCATTGGAATTGATGCCGAAATGGTTGGCTGCCTCGTTGAGCGTCTTTTCGATATATACAGATTTCTTTTTCGGATCGCTGAACTTTCGGATAAGATGCATGGAATCAGCTCTGTAAATCACCATGAATTTATTGTCCAGCCAATTACTGATCAATGCAACCAGCTTGGCACTGAACATTGTTTTGAAGCCGTTCATCAAAAACAATTCTTCGTCGTTTAAGTTGCTTGCGGCCAGCGAAATTGCACCCTCAGCATTTTGTGCAAAGGCATTGACGAGCAGGTCTTGAATCGTATCGAACGATCCAAATTCCAAGCCACCGTTTCGCGAAAAAATCATTGCTTTATTAACGGTGAGACTTTCCGACAAAATTCTTCTCGAATGCTCTGTATCTAAAAACTTACCCAAATCGGCAGAAAAAGAGTATTCCACCAGTATCCCATCCGTGATAAACCGAATTGCAAAACTCACCGGCTGCACCTGCTGGGCAGAATTATTCGGGATCAGTTCCAGTGCGTTGGCAGCAGGATTCGGGGCGCTTTTATCGTCATCATTGCGGATGTTTCCCCTAAGTACAATGGATTTAAAGGTGTCCATTGCACCAATGATGTTGGTTTTACCGGATGCGTTTGGGCCGTAAATGACAGCCGAGCATAGTCCTCGGTAGGTGTTCTTGCCGATGGTTTCCTGAAGCACACTATAATCTAATCCTTTTTGCTTGGGTGCGGGGACAAGGGAGAAGCTCAGTTCTTCTTGAAAGGACTTATAATTTGAAGTTTTAAATTCTAAGAGCATGGTTTTTCCTCCATTCTGCAAAATAGTTGCAAAATCATATTTTCATTATACATATAATATGCTCTGAAGTCAATTTTTATTCTTTATTTTACAGCAATCTTGCAAAATGAAATTGCTCCCATAAAAACAGCCACCCGGCACGAAAAGGCAGGATGGCTGTAGGACAATCTAATCTCACAGGGATATGTCTTGGATCATCGCCAAGTGTTTTGGGGAGTAGTAGTGACGGCTCTCTGATTCCAACTTCATAAACTGTCAAGGAGCGGAGTATAATCCTCCGCTCCCCCTTAGTAATGATGATCAATCTTTTAAATACATCTGCATCGGATAGGACAAATATTCCAGTGCATCCAGTTTTTCTACGGTAATGTAACCAGCCGGTGCATTGAGAATAGTCGGTATCCGGTTCACGATAGTAGCACAGGTATGCTCAACCGTAGCCGGCTTTTTGACAAAGAACGTGGTATCCGGTTCTCCGATAATCTTCCAGTCGCACATATCTCCATCATCCGGACCATATACCTTGCCGATACACTGAGTCTCGATCACCGGTCCCTGGAATGTCTCGGTAGTGACAACCGCACTCATGCCGATACAGTTGCCCTTTGGAATCGTTGCCTCCAGTGTTGCTGAATACAAATCGCTGTCATAGAAATATGGAACACATTTCTGTGTTTGTGATTTAATCGTCCATCCCATTTTATTGCAAAGTGCCTCATTGGAATTCCATACATAAGCTGGCTCCAGGGTAGTCGGATGTGCAATTTTCTCTTCAAATTCTTCTGGTGTCATTCCTGCGCCATGAGCCTCTGCCAGTGCCAGACCATAATCCTCTACGTTGTAGCTTACGGCACCCTCGATGCGGTCAATCCGATGCACACCGCCTGCCACGCAGCCAATCATATTAATCCAGTAAACATCCTGCATGCCCGCACCAACGATTGTGCAGCCATTTTCCTTTGCCAGCAAATCCAGCTTATTGGTGATAGCAGAAGCAGTTGTCCATGGATAAATCGCCTCTTCACAGGTCGTCACTACACTGATTCCTCTTGCTGCACATTTCTCGAAATGCGGATAAACATCATCCATAAAACTAAACAGGGTTATAACTGCAATATCGGCATCACATTCATCCAGAACGGCATCTGCATCGTCACGAATGACCACGCCAAGCTTCCTGCCCAGACCTGCGAAATCCCCCACGTCCATTCCTACTACCTTGGGATTACAGTCGATTGCTCCTACAATCTCCGCACCTTTTTCATACAGATAGCGAAGAATATATTTCGCCATCTTTCCACATCCATACTGCACCACTCTGATTTTTTCACAATTCATAATTCGTACCCCTTTCTACTATAAAAACGGCAACGGTTACTTTGATATTTATAGTATAAAGCTTATAGGCACTATCAAGTCAATTGGGCAATATTGACATTTCTTTGTCAATTTGATGGCATCTGAATTGGTACTTGTAGCCGTAAATACATCCCCCGCTCCTGTAAATTGGCGGGAAGCTCTGCGATCACTTCACAGATATAATCACCAGAAATCTTGTAATGCCGCTCCTCTATCTCAACCAGAAGCCGGTTGATATATTCCTTTTCCTTTTCGAATTTGTCACAGTAAATGCACAGGTAGGTATTGGATGGAATCGTCGTAATCAGCGTTTCATCCACATAGTCCTTATCGACAAGTACAAAGACCTCTGTGGAATAAAACTCCTGCCTGAGTAATTTGTCCTTGCGAAGAATCGTTCCTGCGTTGCAAAAATAGATTTGCGGCATATCCTCCCGAATCAGGGTCTCCTTCAAATCCCGCAGAATCTGTTCATAAACGTCGATTTCATAATCATAAAAATTCACCTTGGAGTCCACCAGATACATCCGGCGTTTCGGGATATATTCTATCAGGATGGAACCATCCGGCGGCGCCGTCTCATATCGCTCATAGCTTTCCAGGGTTCGCTCAATGGCACGTTTCTGATAATTCAGCTGTTTGATCTGCTTCTCAATGGACCGTTTATTCTCCTCTAAAATACGTTGAATCAGCGACAAATCGGTTTGCTTCATCTGCTGGCTGATTTCCTTTAGGGTCATTCCCAGAGACTTCATATATTGAATCATATCCAGTTGTGCACTTTGTCGTATGGTATAGTAGCGATAACCATTACTCGGCTCCCGATAGGCCGGAGACAGCAGACCCTCTTTGTCATATAACCTCAATGTCTGCTCTGATATCCGGTTCAATCGTGCCATCTGACCCACTGTCAATTTTTTCAAAATACCCCTCCTTGTCTTGTATTTCCCTAAAATAATTATAACGAATAAACCTTATACTTGCAATAAGGTTTTGTAGGGAAACCAGACTTTGGCGAAGTACAAACTGCTAATATTATCCAATCACTCGAATCCGGTACGCAGTTGTCTGTGGAGGGATGCTGGCCGTCATAAAGTCTGCATGCTCCACACGCACCTGTGCACCAATCCACAAATCCCTGAGTCCAATCCGTCTTCCTGTCAAACCGATAATTTCCGCATTGGGCGCAAGATTAAAGCGAATCATGGGAGCCGTATTGCAGGAACAGATTGTGGTAATACTCTGGTTCTGAACATCAATTTGTATAATTCTTCCCACCGTTGTCTGAACAGCCCGCGGGCGGCTTACAATTTGAATCCAAAATGCCGTAGCCTGCGGCGGAATACTTCTTGTCATGGCGACAGAAAAAGCAGCGTGCACAGTCATGCCCCGCTGCAATTCCCTTACCGTAACAATCGCTCCGTTTTCGGCTCTGATGATGGTATCTCGTGTGACAACTAATCGAACCGTCTGCCGCATCTGTCCCTGTTCTGCATACGATATTGTGACATAGCTCACATTGCCGTCTCTTGTAATTTCATCTATTACCGCATTCCAAGCATACATCTCGTTCATAAACACCTGTCATAGGATTGTTACTGTTAGATTATGTACGAATTTGGTTCTCTGCTACCGATTTTCACGTAGTCGTTATCGGCTGCCAAAACTATTTCCCAAAAAACTGCTCCACGCCATCCGCCAGTCCATTCCCCAGCGTATCCAGCGTCGCCGCCGAATGATCCGACACCTTATCTCCCAGCTCGATATCCACCGACGGAACCGTAGAATAAGAAGTCTGGGTCAGATCCATCTCCATCTTGCCATTAGAGAAAATCTTCACGCCAGTACCCTTCAGTCCGGCGATCAGGCTGTCGCCCAGGGCATGATGCTCCTGCCAGTGAGAAGCCACCGGCTCCATGCTGCGGTAAGAAGAAACATTCGGAACGCTCATGTAAAAAGCGCCCTTGTTGCTGGTGGTTGAATCCCAGTGCAGCGCGATATGGCAGTCCGCCAGATTGTTCGCAAGCACCGTCCGCGCGATGTTGTCAAGCTGCACATCATCGCTCTCACGGATCATCAGCACATCGTATCCGCGCGCGATCAGCTTGTCCTTCAGCACTTTGGCGAGTGCCAGCGTCACCTTCGCCTCGCCCGTGCCGTCCGCAAACTGCATGCCGCCGGAGACTGCCACGGCTGAGGTCGCTCCCGCACCTGTCGTACCGCCGGTCACCTTCGGTGTCCCATCCGGGTGACACTGCGTCTTCACGCTGCCGCCGCCACTCGTTCCATGACCTGCATTGACACAGACCACTTTCCCCTTGCGGTTTGCGCTTTCGCTGCGGTAGAGCACCGCCTTTCCGCTGTTGATCTTGGAAAATCCCGCATACTTCCAGTCTGCATTCAGGCCAACCTCACTGCTGCCAGACCTGATTTCATCCGTGTGAGCCGCTGCGGTCGTCTCCTGCACCTGCGGCTTTGTCGTGGTCAAATACTGCGAGGACACGTAACACACCTGTCCGTTATACACCACCCGGCTCCAGGAATCACTGTAGCCGGTCCGCTGAAGCTCCTGTCCCCCGGTTACCTTTGTCACGACCTCGGCACCCGGCTGCGGTGCTGTGCGTACATTTAAGTCTGTCGCATTCACATAGACTGTCTCGTTCCGCTCCTCCATGTTCGGAGCTGTCTCGGTGGTAAGCTCCGCCTTTACCGCGCTGCTCTCCGCGGTCTTTCCGACCGTATTGATCCCGTCTACCGTATCGCGGCACTGACTTGGATCTGCCTTGTCCCCTGACGTTCCAAACGCCTGTGCGCCATTCGCTGCAGTTTCCACCACCGCGCTGGTCTCCGGCACATCCACCTTCTCATATGTTCCCGAATGACATGCGCTCATCGTCACGGCCATCGCCGCTGCCATGCCAAACATCCTGATCTTCTTTCTCATCGAATCGTCCCTCCGCCCGCTACATAATCTCCATCATAGAACACGACTGCCTGACCCGGCGTCACCGCCCGAACCTGTTCCAGGAACCGGCATTCCACCTGATCCTCGCCAATCTCTCTTATGATACAGGGCGCTCCCCTGTGACTGTAACGGATCTTTGCCATGACCTGCATCTCACTTCCATGCAGACCGTCAATCGCCATCCAGTTCAGTCTATCACAAACCAGAGTATCCGTAAATACATCTTCTCCGTCACCGATCACAACTTCATTCGTTTCCGGGCGAAGCTCCACGACAAACACCGGCCGGCCCATGGCAAGATTCAGGCCCTTGCGCTGCCCCACCGTATAATGCGTGATTCCCTCATGCCTGCCGATCACGTTGCCGTCCAGATCCACGAAATTGCCCGGCCCCGGAACCGTCTCGGTATTTTCTTCAATGAACTTTGCATAATCATGATCCGGAATAAAGCAGATCTCCTGGCTGTCCGCCTTGTGCGCCACCTGGAGATTCAGTTCCTCCGCCATCCTGCGGATCTCATCCTTGGTATATTCTCCCACCGGCATCAGCGTGTGCGCCAGCTGCTCCTGGGTCAGATTGTAAAGCGCATACGTCTGATCCTTGGCCGCGGTCGCCGACTTTTTCAGCGCATAGCGCCCATTGGGAAGCTGCTCAACCCGTGCATAATGTCCTGTGGCAATGTAATCCGCCCCGATATCCAGACTGCGTTTCAAAAGTGATTCCCACTTCACATAACGGTTGCAGGCAATGCAGGGATTCGGAGTTCTTCCGTGCAGATATTCGTCCACGAAATAATCCATCACGTTCGCCTTAAATTCCTGTTTGAAATTCATCACATAATAAGGAATCTCCAGCTGCCACGCCACCCGTCTGGCATCGTCCACCGCGCTCAGTCCGCAGCATCCGCCGTTCTCCTGCTGCGCCAGCTCCTCCTCGTCCTGCCATATCTGCATGGTCACGCCGATCACGTCGTAGCCCTGCTGCTTCAAAAGCCAGGCGGCCACCGAAGAATCGACGCCGCCTGACATACCCACTACTACTTTTTTATTGTTTTCTGTCTGTTCCTGCTTCAACTGACTCAATATGCATCTTCCTCTTCTGCCTCGTGCTCGCTGATATCGCTCTTCGGCTGCACAAGTCCATCAATCTCAATCCCGTTCTTCTGCGCATAATCCCACAGCGCCGCGTGGATCGCTTCCTCTGCTAACAAAGAACAGTGTACCTTAACTGGTGGCAATCCGTCAAGTGCTTCCATCACCGCTTTGTTGGTTACGGCCATGGCCTCCTGCACCTTCTTGCCCTTGACCAGCTCCGTCGCCATGCTGCTGGTCGCAACCGCCGCACCGCAGCCAAAGGTCTTGAACTTCACATCCCGGATAATCTGATTTTCGTCAATGTCCAGATAAATGCGCATGATATCGCCGCACTTCGCATTCCCAACCGTACCCACGCCACTCGCATTCTCAATCTCACCCACATTTCTCGGGTGCTCAAAATGATCCATCACTTTCTCTGTATACATAATTTTCATTCTCCTTGTTTTTCTGATACGTCTATTTATTTTCCCTGTTTTTTTATAAAATCCTCGTACAGCGGCGACATCCCTCTCAGCCGGTCAAGAATCGCCTTGATGGTCTCCACCACGAAATCCATCTCTTCCTTCGTGTTCTCCTCACTCAGCGTCAGCCGCAGAGATCCGTGTGCGATCTCGTGAGGCAAACCGATGGCAAGCAGCACGTGGGACGGGTCAAGCGATCCAGAGGTGCAGGCCGAACCGCTGGAACCGCAGATACCCTTGCCGTCCAGCATGATCAGCAGCGATTCACCCTCCACAAACTGGAAGGAAAAATTTGCATTGTTCGGCAGACGGTTGGTGCGGTGTCCGTTGATCCGCGTATACGGAATCTCCGCCATCACACGATCCATGAGATAATCCCGCAGCTCCGCCTCATGCTTCGCGCGCGTCTCCAGTGTCGCCATGGCGATCTCGGCCGCTTTGCCAAAGCCTACGATTCCCGGCACATTCTCCGTGCCTGCACGCCGTTTGCGCTCCTGCGCGCCGCCATGGACAAAGGAGCGAATCTTGACGCCGGTGCGGATATAGCAGAATCCAATCCCCTTCGGTCCGTTGATCTTGTGGCCGCTGGCGCTCATCATATCGATGTGGTATTCGTCTACGTTGATCGGCAGATGTCCATACGCCTGAACCGCATCCGTGTGGAAGAGGATGCCGTGCTCTTTTGCAATCTCCCCGATCTCTTTGATTGGCTGAATGGTTCCGATCTCATTGTTTGCAAACATCACAGAGATCAGAATGGTGGTCGGACGAATGGCCTTCTTGAGTTCATCCAGCTTCAGCACGCCGTTCTCGTCCACGTCCACATACGTCACTTCGAATCCATGCTGCTCCAGATACGCGCAGGTGTGCAGGATCGCATGGTGTTCAATCTTGCTGGTAATAATATGGTTGCCTTTCTCTTTATACGCATCCGCAGTGGCCTTCAGCGCCCAGTTGTCTGACTCGCTGCCGCCGCCGGTAAAATAGATTTCATTCGTCTTCGCCCCGATCGAAGCTGCAATCGTCTCCCGTGCCTGTGCCACCGCCTGCTTCGCCGGGTTCGAGAATTCGTAGACGGAGGACGGATTTCCATACAGCTCTGTGAAGTACGGAAGCATGGCCTCCACGACCTCCGGCCGGGTCTTTGTTGTTGCCGCATTATCCAGATAAATCAACTTTTTCATATATTAAATCCACCTTTCCAGGAATATTTTATTTCGATATCTGCATTGTAGCACTTATTTCCTAGTATTTCAATAGGGATTGAGTTTCTTTTTCATTAAATTTTATTTTTTCCCTGTCTCCCGGTAATATTCACCGCCGCAGCTTCTATACTTATAATAATATCCCCGCCCGCGGAGTCCTCATGAACCTGCCTTTCCACTTAACCCCCGGCAAACGCGCATTTCTGACCGGCACCCTGCTGCTGACCGCTACCGGCTTCGCCTGCCGTGTCCTCGGCTTTTTCTATCGCATTTTCCTCTCCCGCACCATCGGTGCAGAGGGCCTTGGCATCTACAACATGGTGCATCCCATCTTCGGAATCTGTTTCGCACTGTGCGCAGGTTCCATCCAGACCGCCCTGTCGCAGTATATCGCCTCCCATGCCGCGCGGGGCCGCAGCATTTTCCGCACCGGCCTTATGCTGTCGATGAGTCTTTCCTTTGTGCTGGCCTTTCTCATCTGCCGCCACGCACCGTTTCTCGCCGCCCGCGTCCTGATGGAGCCGCAGTGCGCCCCGTACCTTCCCATCATGGGGATTTCCGTCCCCTTTGCCGCGCTCCACGCCTGCATCAACGGTTACTATTATGGTATGCAGAAATCCCACGTTCCGGCCTTCTCCCAGATTACCGAGCAGATCATCCGCATGACGCTGGTCTTCTTGCTGGCAGATGCATGGATCTCTGCCGGAAAAGAGATCACCGTGCAGCTTGCGGTGCTCGGACATCTGATGGGTGAAATCGCATCGGCGGCGTTTACCCTGATCTGCCTGTACGTGATTCCGCCGCAGCGATGCCGTGGTCTGAAGCCGGACGGCGCTCCTGTGCTTGACACCACGCTTCCACTGCTGACCCTCGCGCTTCCGCTGATGGGCAATCGTCTCGTCCTGAACCTGCTCGCAAGCGCCGAAGCCATCTGGATTCCCAACCGCCTGCAGGCATCCGGACTGTCCGCCTCGGAAGCCTTTTCCGTCTACGGTGTCCTCACAGGTATGGCGCTTCCCTTCATCCTCTTTCCCTCCGCCATCACCAATTCGATGGCGGTTCTGCTGCTGCCCAGCGTGGCACAGGCGCAGGCAGAGGGCCGAAAAGGCCGTATCGCAGAAAGCATTGCTCTCTCTCTGCGCTACAGCCTTTATATGGGAATTCTTTGTATCGGAATCTTCGTACTCTTCGGCAATGCCCTCGGCACCAGTGTGTTCCACGACAGCTCAGCCGGTCACTATATCCGGATTCTCGCCTGGCTCTGTCCGTTTCTGTATCTGGCAACCACGCTGGGCAGCATCTTAAATGGACTCGGCCGCACACGCACCACCTTTTTGCAGAACACCGCCGCCCTGCTGCTGCGAATCGTCTTTGTGCTGGTCGGAATTCCGCGGTACGGCATCCTTGCCTATCTCTGGGGGATGCTGGTCAGCGAGCTTTTTCTGGCGCTCCTGCACCTGTGGTCTCTGCGCCGCAGAATCTGCTTTTCCTGGAATGCCTGGGAAATGCTGGTCAAGCCCATCCTGCTTTTGCTGATCTCCATCGGCATCCACCATTTCACGTCCGGCTTCTTCCCGGTTTTCGCCGGGATGCCGACTTTTCTCGTGACATCGCTCCATATCCTTCTGATCTGCTTCTGCTACGGGGGACTTCTTTTGCTGTTTCATTTTGGAAAAGCACAGCGTGTCTCGTAGCATCCATACGCTTTAACGGCGCAGGTGATTATGACTGGTTGCCGACATACTCGGACTTGCCAAGGCCAAGAATCAGAATGAAAAGCGGATTTAAGATCAGCAGGCCGAAGGCAAACCCCATTCCCTTGCCAAACGCTTTGCTTAACTTGACGCAAAATTTAACATTGATGACAATACTGATGATCAGCAGTGCAAGCGCAATAAAGATCATAACCGGGCTGCCGTTTGTCTCCTCATAATAAGCATTCAGACCAGAAGCAGCACAGCCGGTAATCAGACTGATCCAGAAAAACATAGGGTTCCACGCAATTTTATAAGAAATGTAACCACTGTAAAACGGGATGATGGACTTCCATCCGGCTTCTCCTGCCTTGTCAAAGATCTTCCAGTTGGCAACAACCTGTAAAACCCACCATATACAGCTAGCCAAAAGGTATGTAGCACCTGCCCCTACCAATAATGCCAAAATCATATTTTCACTCATATTCATTCCTCCTAAAATTTAAAACCGCAAGATACTTTGATTTGTTTCGGGTAAGGCCAAACGTCTTCTCTTCTTGTTGGAATATCGTCATGCTCCTTTCCGAATGTCACTGGCCTACTGGATTAGTTTACCATTTTCTTTTTTTCTTGTCAAATTTTGTTTCTTTCATTTTGACCGTATTCGAGTTCTCCTTATCTGTCATTTGTCATGAGCACCCGGAAAGTTTATCGATAGCGCAAGAAGCATCTGGCTGGAAGAAAATGTCTTTTCCTCTATTGCTTTCATACATAAAATCGTTTAAGGGTTTGCTTGTATACTTTGAAAAATCTCCATAGACTGCAAATCTCACACCATAGTTGATAAATTTTTGTAATATCTCTCCGGCCAGACAGGTACTTAAAATAAAGAAATCATCTGTAATGGCATTTTTGTTTATGGCAATATTTGTGCAGTCTGTTTCATACTTTACCGTCATAATGAAGTCAAGAGCGGACTGCACATCTGTAATGAGCGGTTCGTCACTGGTTACGACTGCGATATTTACATTATTTTTTCTTACAACTTCTGTCTTCATATTCTGCCTCCTGTCACTCATATAAACTGTCAATCAAATGGTCAACCATAAAATCAAAGGTTTCTATATGATCATAGGGAAGAACCTCCTTGTTTCTGATGTTCGTAATTAAAGAGTAAATGACGGACATTGCCATATTCGCATCAACTTGAAACTTCAGATAAGGCGGGTTTAAAAAAAGTTGTTGGATTCTGCTGTTGGAGGCTGCAATTTTTTTCGCCTGTTCTTCTGATATCCTGTTCATCAGAATCGTGTAGTCCCTGCTGTCCGCATTGTATAAAAAATTGTTGCTGTCATATTCCCGGTAAATTAGCTTCAAAGCCTCTGCAATTCCATGCTTATCCCTGTGTTTTTCAAGGATTGCGGATGCCGCATCACAGATCTGCTCCTGTACCTCGTATAGAACATCGCAAAAGAGAGCTTCTTTGGATTCAAAGAAAAGATAAAATGCTCCTTTTGAAATTCCAACCTGCTTGCAAAGCGCGTCTACACTTGTTTTTTTATAGCCATACTGCGTCCAGCTCTGTTTACAGGAGGTTTGTAAATTTTTTGTGATGATTTTCTTTTCTCGGGTGGTAAAACTTCTTGGCATGGTTGTTCTCTCCGTTTCTGTGACTCGAAATACCTAATTGGTCACATTCATTGTATCGGGTTCTTTTGAAAATGTCAAGAGGGAGACCATAAGTTCCGGCCGAGTCCTGAATAAACACATGAGTTACCGCCCCACGAGCTTCCCGTCCTGAATAATCGGGGAAGCACTCACGAGTGAGTCAAGTAAGGGACAACAATTTTTCATTTTCTTATTCACTTTCTTATTCACTATGCTCAAGAAACTGACGAATAATACCTTTGATTCCTATTTCTTGGCTGTTCAGGAATTGTCATCTTCAGCAACCCTTTCTCCAACATTTGGTTCATATAATGCCTTTTCAAGTAAGATCGATTGGATATATTAAATTTAACCATAATTTCCTTTACTGTTTTCGGCTCCTTACAGTAAAGCAAGATTTTATATGCAATATCTTGTCCATGTTCTTGTTCATTTGGTTCATGAACTTCATTTAACAGTTGCAAATAAGAATTGCAAGCTTTACACAAAACCATGATGCCACTTTTTGTGATCTCATATTCCGGCAATGGACCACCATAAGATTCACACGCTTCTCGAATTTTGTCAAAACCACGTCCCCATGCTTCTATCATGCCGCTTTTAAAGAATACATTTGCCAATTTAGGATTATATGGTTTTGATGAATGTTTTTGAAAAAGCTTCTCAGTTGAATTAAATTCTTCTGGCATTTCACCATCATTCCAGATATACATTCGGTCTTCATAAATACTGATCTGTATTGGATTGCAGCAGCTGTAGTCCTTATGAACAACAGCATTCAACAAGATTTCCCTTGTAGCATTACGATGGAACATGAATTGCTCTATCCGTTGAATATCCCGATAGGTAATGAGAGCCTTCATATATTTGGTATAAATCAAATCCAGAGTTTTATCTACTTGTTCTATTAGCGCACCATGCACTTCATCCTGATATCGCAGATCTGAATCAGAATTTCCGAAAAAACCAATTTTAATGTAGGAACCAGTTACCCATTTTTCAGGATCATCATAGAAAGCCAGCATCGCTGCTCTGGTGAGATAAACATCATCGTCGAAAAGGTGCAAATTTTCTAACAACACTTTGTCTGTGACTTTAGTCTCTTGTTCTGTCAACCGTCCCCTCTCAATCGCCTTTTTCTTAAAAAGTCTGATAGCTGATTGGCTCAAATCTTCAATTCTAAGCTTCGGTATTGGCATGCCATCCCATGTCCTTCCCTGAGACTTTAGAATAGCCCTGTCCAGTTCTTTCCCGGTAATAGTACGCATTGTACTCCCTGACCGGTAAAAATACTTTCCATGATAGCTAATAAGAGAAGGGTATTTATCTACAACAATCTCTAAATACTCTAACTCTCCTTCAAAGCAAAGATTTACATCTATAACAATACCCATTGTATCAGTCACCTGGCTTGGGATTTTCTCCAATAATTTTTTTGAATCCTTAATGCCTTTTACTCGGCCATAGTCATCCATACCAATGTACAAAGTACCGCCATTGGCATTTGCATAACCGCAAATCCATTCCAAATATTCGTTATGCCATGATTCTTTCCATTCAATTGTTTGATGTTCAGGCATTATATCCCCCCCTCATATTATCTAACAGCCCTCAATAATTTTCTGTACTGCATATGGTTTTGCATATTTAATAAATAAGTCACTGATAAATATTGTATCCTTGCCATAAGGTTCAACCCACATAGCGGGATAAACCACAATTTGCTTTTGTTTCCCCTGTCTGTGGACAGTAATTGAATCCGACATATTGTTTATTTTATGCCCGGATATATGAAGTATATGTGTTAGAGTATTCACATACACTACCTGCTTTTTGTTCGGAATAGCCTGTGCTAGAATCCCATATCTGCCCCAGTCCAAAAGTTCCAAAGCAGCAAAACGATCCAATAATCCATGAACATGATGATTCCTATAATGCTTTAAACAATTATGACAAGCATCCTCGCAGTCACAATTTCGCAAAAGTTCTTCTATTTTATCAAGCAATAACTCTATTTCATCAGCTACGCTCACTGCATATCCGGCGCCGCTAGAAAGACTGTCATACAAATAGATATCAACAAAGGTTCCCTTATCATTTTCTCTCAGACGATACCCCGTTACCAACTCGGTAAACTCAACATCCAGTTCTTTGCTGGCCGCTAATCGGAAAGCCTCTGCTAGAGATTGAGCCGCACGAAACAGCCAGGGATTATCATTTCTTTGAGTATCGATTCGATCATCATCTAAAGCAATCTCCAGCACAAGCATATCTGTGACAAAATCATAACCCAGATTGACGTTCATTGCATTTAAATGTCCGCATTTACTTTGTGCAAACTTTGACCTATATGGCCGCCGAATTCCGTCGAGAACATGGATATCATCTCCTGGCATTGCCGCGCCGCAATCTTTACACACCATAAAACCACAATTATCAACGCCTTTATTCAACATAATGATCCGCTGATTCGTTCTGGAAGCGATTCTTATGTGTTGGCAGGACGAAATTGGCATCATTTCGTCCGAATCCGGCAATGTAGAATACAGCGGCTGTTGAACTGCAGAATATTCTTCTGTCAACTGCGATTCTGGAATCGCTTCCGCATTCTTTGGTGCAAACCCCCAGGGCCGAAGCATCTGCCTGTTTCTTTCAAGTACACTGTTTCCGCAAAATGGACACGCCTTTGTTTTTTCTTCTTCCAGACCAAACCATCCACATTCAGTACAGGAAAGAACTGGCTTTAAGTAATTAGGATCTTCTACATATGCACGAGCCGGTGTCAATGCCTGTCCCCGGTGCCGTTCACTTCCAGGATAAAAAATACCGCCTATCTGATAAGTCTGTTTATCAACTACAATAGCCCGTCCCGGTGCATACTCTCCTATTGCAATATCCAATCCGCGGTCAACTTCATAGATTAACTTTCCATTTGTATCGGTAATATAAGTACTTACCACATTCTTTGGGAAAGAATATGTAGGTACAATGCCCTCTTCATATAAGGCATCCAGTAAATTTTTTGCAACACTTGTATTTGCATTTTCTTCGACATCAAATAATTCCGGATGAGCATCTCGTTTTTCCTTCAATATTTCAAGCTCTTTTTGTAGTTCTGTCCGGAATATATCATAATCAACTACTGCATTAGCCGACATAAGTATATCTTCATCCCGAATCTCATATTCATCAGCAAAAGTGTAAAACTCCATCAAATAATCATCGACAAAACTCGCCGCAGAAATCTGATCCAAACTAGAACACTTCTCTGCAAGAAATTCCTGTAAAATCAACATATTTAAATGTCTCTGAAGCAATTTCTTACTCTCGATATCAATCCATGGCTTTCTGGGATCACCTCTGAACATGGGAACCGGATTGTTAAAATATAGCGTATCGTGGGGACCGTCTTCGCAAAATGTTACAATTGTAGATAAACTAGAGCCACGTCTGCCCGCACGTCCAGCGCGCTGTTGGTAATTTTCTCTCATGGGAGGAATATTTCTTAGCCCCACTGCAACGAGAGAACCTATATCAATCCCAACCTCCATAGTGGTGGTGCTGCTTAAAATATCAACCGGTACCTCGCCGTCCTGAATCAAATCCTGAAAGCGGAGTTCATACCTCTCAGTTTTACTCCACATATCATCTCGCTGATCTTTGTGGGATAGCTGAGCGGTATGTTCTTCGGTATCAATCACATGAATTTTGCCACCATTTAAGGCATCTTCGATGGGGCCACGCCAAAATCCCAAAGCCTCGTACTCTGTCTCTGACATTTCATGCACAGTTGCAGCACCACAACTCGGGCACTTACCGCGCAGTAAATACGGAGTTATTTCCGAACAGCGTTCGCACCTGTACCAAACGTACCGTGCATCAAATCTCGGTCTAATGCGAGAAAGGTCTACATAAAACTTACCATTATCCGGTTGTGCCGAATCTAAAAAAGACTCCTTTAATGCTCTGCGCCAAACCTCAAGCACACCGGATTGACCTTTCCATCCCATAATATTTTTAATGTTTTCCGAAAATTTCCAGTCTCTCTCAAGGCCATATCCAATATATTTTGCTCTGACATTATATCTTACTGTATCCGAAATCGTATGACCTAAAGCCGTAGCCGTATCACAAATATAAATCATCCACGCATTAAACACTTCCAGAAATGCCTCGTGCGATATTTTGATTCCGTCTTCCTCCAACATATCCACTGCATCAAAAAGAGCCTGCTCCGTTGGCTCTATCCAACTGATTGCACAGTCATAAAGTGTATTATAACCGCCCGAAAACAAACGCAGCAAATATGCCTGCATCTGTATAGGTGCATTAGTAATCGTAAATCTCGGCATGTAATCCTTTTTTCGTTTGAGGCAATACTTATAATTATTATGTGCAGAAATGCAGTCACCTACGAACTTTTCTCTTTCTGGTCCATAAAAAATTTGAACATGATGTTGATAGGCCGCAAGGCAAAAATAATCGTACAAAACATTCATGGATTGCTCTTCTTTTGATTTTTCCATACTTTCAATCGCCAACACAAATAATTGTCGCACGGCCGTAAGATCAGACTCTTCTGACATATCACGAGCAAGTTTAGCTGCGCGCTGGCGGCTGTCAGAAAATAGCAATACTTTTCTTCCTTCATTTGGCAAATGATCTGGATCCCGCTCCTTGCCAGGAACTGCCGGCTGAACCTGAAACTGTGTATTAATCAAATTAAAAAAAGATTGGTTACCTCTAGTGCTAAATGAGGTTAACTGGGTTTGGGATAATCCATGTCTACAGTGCGGGCAGGTAGGAAATGTTACAATAAACGGCCGGCCCTTGACTGAATAATCGCAGTAATATAATTTTCTGATTCCAGGTTTATCAGCCAAAGAATCATCTCTAAAGTTTAAAAAACCGCTACTTACGTCCAGATAACATGGTTTGATTGGATTTTTACCTTGCTTTAAAGGAGGGATATAATCCTTTGTCGGAATAAACAGGTGAACCTCCCGCATATGGCGGTCTACCAATTGTCCCGGATAATGCCATAAATAAGCATTCTCACGAAAATTAGACTCCTCTTTTAAAATATACCCTTTATAAAAAAGCGCTCCGCAGCGTCTGTCATTATAAAGCTCATACACAACACTGCCACAGTGAGGGCAGATAAGCCGATCCCCTGACAGAAAAACCTCTCCCAGAGTCAGCGTACCATCCGAATGGGAGTGCCCACAATCTTCATTCGTACAGGCATAAACGCCTCGAATCCCCCGGAACAGCATATGC
This sequence comes from Lachnospiraceae bacterium, assembly GCA_028693165.1. GTDB lineage: Bacteria > Bacillota > Clostridia > Lachnospirales > Lachnospiraceae > Brotaphodocola. The sequence continues at coordinate 139,486 of JAQUVX010000005.1, forward strand.
ATACGTGCAGGAAACAGTACAGCACCTTTAGAGTTCTTAGCCATAGGGGCAATCGCTAAAAGAATACTTATTGCATTGAGTGAATTTTCTTCGTTCAAATTCGGAAAAATTGCTGTAGCCAATTCCCACAAAGATAATGCATTTCCACGACATCGGTTTATCAACTCATAAAAAGGCCTATACTCAATCAAATGCTCATACATCCATACATATACTGATTCCAAATCAAGGAATGGAGCCGCTGCTCCCTCAACCTTATCCCAAAATTGATTTAGCGCCATCAAACGCGCATTATCTTTTCCATCAAAATCAGCTGCTTCTATTTCTTCAAACTTAGAGATAGCAATATCATATTTACATTTACCCTGTATTTCTTCCCTTTCACCTGTAAGATAGCAAAATTCAGTCTTATTATTAGCCGAGGTCAGCCTATTTGCAAACTGAATTACTGCCTTTCGGTCATCGGCATTTCTAGCCGGCATACTAGCCGTAGTCAGTATAAATTGTACCTGGTCGCGTTTGACTCCCAGTTTATGAAACAAACGTCTTATAAGCAGAGCCACCTCCCCTCCCGCCGAACCTCTGTACATATGAGCCTCATCAATTACAAACAACAGCTTATTAGACTTGTCCGCATTCAGCCAGTCTTTTGTATCAGACCAGATTTTTCCTTCTCTTGGCCTGAGAAGCATGTATTCCAGCATGGAATAGTTTGTTATCAAGATATCCGGGCAAAACTGCTGCATTTCAAACCTTGTAATAAGCTCGGCATCTTCATCACTTGGAGTATGGTGACTATTATGGAGTCCTTTAAGGAATGCACCCATGTCAGCTTTGGCAGGTACTTTTCCCTCCTTTGTCAGCTTATTAAAATAATCCTTTTCAGTCTCATTCTGTGGAAATGACATTCTGGCCAGGGTTTTCTCCAACAGATGATCCTGAGTTTTATCCGGCCTGTCTCCCGGATAAGGCGTTCGTCCGGTATACATGCCAAACTGTGGCCTGCGTACATCCAAACCACAAATATCTCGGAAAATAGTTAGAAACTTATTTTCCTGATCGCCAATGAGGCGCCTAAGTCTGCTAATTTGGTCCGAGACGAGAGCGTTCATCGGGTACATAATAATTGTCCTTACGCCCCGCATATGCCAGGAATCTTTTTGATTACGAGCTTCTGATGCCAATTTTGACATTAATGGCCACATAAAGCATTCTGTTTTACCAGAACCAGTACCCGTTGCAATAAAAAGATCTTTGCCCGCAGTTGCTGCTTCAAGCGCTCTAATTTGATGAACAAAAGGAGATGGGTATACACCAAGTCCAGCCTCTGCTAATCTGTTAAAATAATCCTTTAACCATTCAGGCAAATCGGTGTGCTGTATACCATCATTTACGCTTTTGTATGCAGGTGATGATTCTATAAAGGGCTTCTGATACAAAAGTCCTTCTCGATCCAATTGGTCACTAATTGCCGAGAGCAAGAGTGGCGATTTACCAAAATACTGGGATTTAATATAATTTTCCAATTCATTACGCAACTGTTTATGGACAGAGTCCGCCCCGTTTGACATTTTTTATTCCTCTACGAATGTATATCCAATAGGTTCCAAAATACTTTTTATTGCAAAAAAAACTTGATAATCAAAAATTCTGCTAAAATCGTCCGGCAAATCCACGCATGACTCAGGCCAACTGTAATGCTTAATCAGATTAAGTTCAGCTGGCGGTAGTAGATAGTGAATCCGCAATTGAACAATTTTGCCATCTATGTGATATGTGGATGCCGGCAGCCTTCCTACAGAAGCCAGGCACCCGTTAGACAGTGTTCTATAATAATTGTCGCTTACCATCCATTGAGGTAATTGACTCCCTAAAATCCGGTCTGCCTCTATCTTATACAAAAAGTAGATTTTGTTTCCAGGCAAACCAATTCGCGCCAAAGACACCATTCCTGAAATATCGGGCTTCTCAACCCAATAGTTATATATAAATGGCGGTTTTATACGGAGATACTCTATTTCATTCCCATCCTCGAGTGAATACCACTTTGCATGAGAAACCAAATATTTCCATTGCTCTGCAAGAGTATTTTGTGGTAGTTGAAACATATCTGTTGGTTGAATTACTGCTGGTTCATCTTCTGCGAAAGAATAGCTTCCAACACCACTTATATATAGTTTACGTTTTAAAGGCATACCGCGCAAAAAATAGATCCCATCCTTTTCAGATACAGCTTTAGCCGCAGGAGTAATCCTGTATGAAGCATGATATACCTGGCCAGTATATAAGAATATGTTATAGATTTCATTACTCAATTCACTTATTGCATCCGGATAGAATCGGCAGAGTTCCGGATACATCTCCAAATAGCTTTCCAGTATAGATTCAATTCTATTTTTGAAATGCACAACAGAAACGGGCTGTGAATCTTCCCGTATATCCCACAAAGAAGCATACCCCATCCGGCCAAGCAGGCTATAAATTATCCGGCTTTTCCAGGCATCCACTGTCTCTGTCTTTCCTTGAAAAATGCGAAACTCGTCAGCAATTCTGCCCAGTAAACGATTATATTGATTCATTTAATTCTCCAAAATATGTATTTATAAGAGCTATCACATCAGAAGAAACCGCTAACGCTTTCTGTGGATTTCCAATTAATCCTTCTTTAAGAATACTTGTTTTTTCACAGGCATATGCATAGGGAATAAGAGCAAAAATACAATCATAATCATCATTATTATCCTGCGCTATCTCATGCATATCAGTTAGAACCTGCTGAATTATTTTTTTTGCAAAAGGACCTACCTTTATGGCGTTCAGTAATTTATCATGCCTGAGGTTAATCTTCACAGGAGTATAGTGTACAAACTTCTTCGACATATATCCACCAACAAAATTCCTTCCCGGAATTTTATCCACAAAAAATTCGGTTAACAATGGGACCATGTAATTTAAAATTCCATTAGGTTCAATTAACAAATCTTCCGCATACAGATTAACTGCTATGTAAAACCGACTTTTGTCAGATATAATCCCTGGTAAATATCGATTCCACGAATGGCAGAATGGATTTTCTATTGCAATAACCTGAGTTTCGCTAGGCATGGACTGCTCTATCGCTGAAATCTGGCAATCATCATCAAGTCTCAGTGTTCCTGCCAAGCGGCCAAATAATGCTGCTGAAAAAGCGTCTGCTATTTCGCGTGCTCCAGGTCCTGCTAATAATAACGGTATATTGTTGACATAAGCGGCATATATATATGCTGCTAAACCTGCAGCAAACCGCTCAGAAACTCCTGCCTCTGCAAGTTCATACATAAGCGTACTCTGCTGCTCATGCCAGTTATTCTCTGGCTCAAGTTCTTCTGTTGGCAAAAGTTTTCCCTCTGTAAAAACGTCTGCAAAAGCATTTGTTTGCGATATAGCAACAGTCCCTGCTGCAAGAGGTTGATAAAATGCGAAATCAGTAATAAAATCGGCTGCATTCTTTCTTGCATGTTCAATTCGTTCAGCTACCTTCATTTCTACATCCGTAGCAAGTTGTTTTTGCTGCTCTATTGCAGATAGTATGTTCTCCAATTCTCCCTTTTTTTCTACATATTCTTTAGGTATTTGTCTAAGCACCTCTTTCTGCTTGGTAACTTTCCCTTGTACAAGTTCAAGTTCAGCATTAGCTTGTACAATTTGAGCCGCATTTTCTGACATCCACTCATCCGCTACAGCAGCTTTACATATTTCCTCGAATTCCGGGTGATTCTGAACGATGCTAGATATTAACTCGCTTTCTAAATCCGTTGCATTAAGATAGTTATCTGCACGCCGAACAAACAATTTTACGTATTCTTCTGATTCCTTCATACTGCAATCGCAAGCATCTGAAATTTCAGAATACAGTTCATCTGTAGGAAGTTCCTTTAGAAAACTTCTGAATTGTTGATATTCGTTTTTTACCAACCCTTTTTGTTTTGACGCCGTCCATGTTACCCGCTGCATTAGGATATTCTTAACTATTTCTAATGGATCCTTAATCCGTACAATCTTCCTTGGCATTCCAATATTAATAACGCGATGAATGTATCTTTCATTTACGGAAAATATATCTGTTTCCATAAACACAAACATTGGCAATGAAAAAATATTCGCTCTTAACTTTGTTTTACTTTCTAACAAGTCCAGATTTTTTGAAGTACAGAATAATCCTTCATAAGTTCCGTTATCATTCCAATAAGCATAGATCACCTTACCCGTTGCTATTTTTCCAATAATTCCATCTTTCATTTGGTTTATTACTTCATCTAACGTTGTGCAATCGCGAAGAATAATTACCTCAATTGGGGTATATTTATCATTATAGGCAGACTCAATAAAATCCCTATCTGGATTAGTGATGTTGGGTGTTACTGTCCAATCCCAGATGCCAATAAAACCTTCCCCCGCAGGAGTATACTTCGTATAAAGCTTATTATATTCAGGTGCATCAGGCAGGTAATGACCTAAAATCACTCCATTTTCAATGTCGGAAAGTCGAATTAATCTTGCACGTCCATCATGCCCCGGAACAACTTTACATAATGATGTATATTGATATGCCTCATCCCGAACCATTTCTCCGCAGGAAACAGAACTTTTTTCTAGTTTATGCAATTCGGCAAGTTCTGCTTCCAGAGCAACTGCCTCAGCTTTAATACACATAAGCTCTTTCTCTGCAACGTCTAGTGCTTTCTCCGTTTCTTCTGCTTTTATCGTCAATGTCTCTATTTTTTGTACATATTCTTTTTCAGAATCTCCCCATTTCTTCTTAGCTACCGAGAATTGTTCCTGTAATATAATATAAGTTTCATCTACTGAGAGTTCTTCAATATTGGAGGCTGCAACTTCCCTATTAGCCTGTATTAACTGTACCGCACTTGTAGCTAACTGAATATACTCTGTCGAGTAGGGCTCTTCTGACATTTTAAAATAGAGTTTCAAATTATCACTAAATTGAGTTTCGGGTAATGTCAGTAATAATGCAGTAGCCGGTTCCATCCCTTCCTTAATTAGTTTGGCTTTATGGTCATTGGCTTCATCAAGCCATCCTCTTATATAGCCATTTATAAAAGATCGGACAAACGGTTTACTTTTAAATCGGACAACTAACTTAATTGCTTCATCATCAGAAATTCCATTTGGACGATAGCCTGGACGAATTTTATTAAATTCTTTTGAATTCCTCTGGAAAAATAATTTAATTGTCTTTCCTGTAATAATGGTACAAATATAAGTAAGCTCCTCATCCGTAATTTTTTCAACAAAATCCATCCCTTAGTCTCCTTATTGCTTAAGTTTCGCGTCAATTAAAAATCTTTTCAGATATCGGAATGCATCTTCCGGTATGCATCCTATCTTAATTTTCTTATATACCCACCGTTTGAGTTTTGGATAATTTTTCAATTGATTGACTGCAGAACCAATTGAACGAGTTACAGGAATCATTTTTCCTCCCAATGCATCTAATGTTTTCAGGACGGCAGTTTCATCTGGCATCAAACTATACTGCTTATGTTCATAATATACTGACCAAACTAAATCAAGCCCCTGAAAAATTTTAACTTCAACTCCAGCTTGGATATTATCAAGTTCTAACCTGCATCCCCCTTTGAGATTCCGCTTTTCAAAAATAATGTTATTTTTCAAAACAATTACAGTACCATCAAACGGGGCACTAATGCTTAATAAGCCTCCTTTCGGTAATAAATATTGGGAACCCGCTCCTATTGTATTACCTTTTTTATCTGTGACTTCAATAACTGGTGCTGGTGCTGTTTCATCCATATTTTCTTTCCATAGATAGGTATATAATAAAGCCTTTAAGTGCCCTACTGAAATCATCTGTTGGCGGCTTTTACACGTGAGACTTATTACCTGACCTTTTCCATTAGGACACAAAAAACTAGCTTGAGGCGTTTCAGGATATACTTTTGTTGTTATATCAATTTTTCCCCGTATATGCAAAAATAGCTGATTGGCTCTGTGGCGAATCACATACGGTGTTTCCACATAAATTGGCCAAACTGTTTGTAAAAAAACTGGAGTTTCTGTTAGCCTGCAACGAAAATCCAAAAAGAATCGCGCTGCGTCTTTTTTGAAGGCCGTTGCTTGAACCTCATATATGTACCATGAACCGTAAGACATTTTTTTCTCACATAGTTTTCTTACTTCTATACTCGGATAGTTCTTGTTCAGATATTGGGAACAAAGTAAATAGTAAACCTTGCCAGCTTGTACCTCTGCGCCATCAATCACTTTTTTTCCTGTTTTCTGATCAAAAATACTGCCGGAGCCATCAATTCCATTAACAAAACGTGGCCAAAATATTCTAAGTTCCTCACTTGAAGTTAATTCATATTTATAAGCTGGGGTAGTTCCGACAAATACATATGTAATTGATTCTGAATTCAAACGCTCAAAGGAGTATATGTAAGGTTTTCCGCTAACGCCTAACGGTTGGATGATAATTTGTTGCTGTTTTTGCATCTGCAATATAGATGTTGGAATATATAATAACCCAATTTCCAATTCAAAATCGTCCCTTGTAATATTAGAAAGTCGTATGGGAAGCTCGTGCTCTTCATCGATATAATCTACACTTGCTGATAATCCGGTAGTTCGTTCCGGACAATTTTTGCAGGTATCATATGCGTTATGCTTGAAATAACGAGCATTTTTTCTGCCATTTGTAAGAATTACATACTGTCCACATAATTCGCATACAAATAATCCGCTATGTGCGGAAACAGTACCTCCAGGATATAATTTGGCCGCTTCTGACGCTGTTATTTTTCTCCATTCATGTTCTGCCTCTGACCACATACTAACATGTGTCAATGAAGCCATTCTGTCTCCTCCTTAGAAAACTTTTTCCCTAGTAATATAAATCAATTTCTAAAATATGATAATATTATACTTTAAATTGTCAATAAATGCCACATCTTCTTGATCACATCATCTATAGGGTGCGATGATAGTATAGTAATTAATTTCTTATTTCCCCCTGCCCTCAATGCTCCATCATTGCCTCAATAAATATCCCTTGCCCTCTGTTGGATTCCTGGACAAAGACATGAGTCACAGTGCCAACCAATTTGCCGTTCTGGATGATGGGGCTACCGCTCACGTGTGTGTCAAGTAAGGAACAACATTTTTTATTTTCTTAATCACTTTCTTGTTCATTTCTTGTTCACTATGTTCAAGAAACCGATGAATAATACCTTTAATTCCTGTTTCTTGGCTGTTCAGGAATTGTCATCTTCAACAATCCTTCCTCCAACATTTGGCTCATGTAATGCCTTTTCAAGCAAGATCGATTAGATATATTAAATTTGACCATGATTTCCTTTACTGTTTTCGGTTCCTTACAGTAAAGCAAAACCTAGTTCTTTTAATTGACTTCCCAAAAACTCTTCTTTCACGCAAACAGATGGACAGCCTTTATTTTTTTACCATTTTCCATTCTAGCCATACATCTATAATAAACATACATTTTCTTATTACCAGACGCGCATTGCCTTTTCATTTTGTCTCCATAAATTACCCACGTCAATAAACTGGTATATGCTTTTTCCCTTCGTTCCTTTCCAACTCCGGAGTATGCATCTAATATTATCTGTACTTGCATAAATTCATCCATTGTAACAATTGAATCATGTGATTTTCTATCTAAGTCACCCTGAATTATACTTATCTTTCTCCTTCCCTCTTCGTAATGGTTTTCTCGGTACACCCACTCGAGTGTCCCCAAGAACATCTGCCTTACCACCACTGCTGCCCAGTCATCAATTGCAAAATGTCGGTCTCATATAGTTGAAGTCTCATATCCATAGATATTTCTGTATCCTCTATATTCCATCATATACGCGCCCTTCTTTATATTGTTAATGCCCTCACCCATGCAAAAACAAAAAATCAAGTATGAGTACTTTATCTTGCAAATTTTATCATTTACATAAGAAAAGCAGCCTGAACGTCACAAGCTGCTTCCCTAAATTCTATTCTATCTTATCTCAAAATTTATGCTTCTGTTCTGGTCTATACTCATTTCAATGCTCGATCATATTCTCAATAAAGATCCCATACCCTCTGGTACTGTCCTGTATAAACACGTGCGTCACTGCCCCCACGAGCTTCCCATCCTGAATAATCGGAGAGCCACTCATTCCCTGAATAATCCCCCCAGTCAAACGCAGTAAAGTTTCATCTACCACCCGAATCACCATACTTTTGTTCTTTTGCACGGGGTTGTAGTCTACGCGTTGGATCTCGATTTCATAGTCGCGCAGCTCGCCGGAGACATCGCTGCGGATCCAGGCATGGCCTTTTTTTATGTCCTGGCGGTGGCCGATCTCCAGGGGCTGGGCGGAGAGATTTTTGCGCATCTGTTCGTTGACGGTTCCGAAGATTCCGGTCTCGCGGTTGGCTGTCACCGTTCCGAGGCAGGAGCCGGGGCCGTAGTAGATGACGCCTGCCATGACACCGGGCTTGCCCGCCGCGCCCTTCTCGATTCCGAGAATTTCTGTCTCATAAAGCGCTCCGGTCTCCATCTCCACCACGCTGCCGGTATCGCTGTCGCTGATGCCGTGGCCCAGTGCGCCGAACTGTCCGTTTGCATCAATGTAGGTCATCGTTCCGATTCCCTGCGTGTCATCGCGCACCCACGCCCCCAGCTTGTAGGTGCCGTCCTCGGCCCGCACCGGACGCATGGGAACCTCGATCTGTTTTCCCTCTCTGCGGATGCGCAAAAGTGCCTCCTCTCCGCTCATGTGATTGAGATTTGAGATCAATGCCTCCTTGTCCCGCAGAGGCTCCCCGTTGATCGCCTCAATATAATCGCCGGACTGAAGAATGCCGTAGGCGGGTTCCACCTCCTGCCCCTGGCTGTCCATGATCCGCCCGGTTCCGATCACCATAACGCCCTTCGCCTTCAGATAAATGCCGACCGGCAGTCCACACGGAATGGCATATTCGCTGCTGCCTACATCCAGCCGGATTTCCTTGAGCGGGATGGCCCCGAACAGTTTCAGATTGAGACGGTAGCTCCCCTCCTGGTTGGCGTAAAGCGCCAGCGGTTCCTCCACGCGCAGCCGGACTTCCCCGGAAGGAATATTGGATGGCTGTCCTAACACCACTTCCTCGCTGTCACTTTGCAGCGTCACATCGAAGGGCAGCTCCAGATTCAGAAGCTCCTGTTCGTTTGCTACAATATGAAAAGAGTCCGGTATTCTCCGTTCCATATAATACCAGGTATAACCGATGGTAAACATCAGGCTGACCCAGAATGTCCAGATCAGATATCTGCGAAATTTCTGTCGTCCTGTCATCTCACATACCTCCTCATGTATCACAAGTTCCTTTTGTAGTATGTGAGTAAATCAGCGAATCAACCCTGTTAATTATTACAACATCAGCGTTTCTCTGGTATGCTCTGCCAGTTTTTTCATCTCGCGCGCATTTTGAAGCACCGCATCGGTGATCTCCGCGCCGCCCAAAAGTCTGGCAAGCTCCGCCACCATCGCTTCCTTGTCAAGCGCTCGAATCCGCGTCGTGGTCTTGCCCTCCGAGGCCGATTTGGCGATCTCGTAATGACAGTCCGCCATGGCCGCGATCTGCGGCAGATGGGTGATGCACAGCACCTGGTGGGTTCTGGAAATAATCGCAAGCTGTTCCGATACCTTCTGCGCCGTCCGCCCGCTGATACCGGTGTCGATCTCATCAAAGATCAGGGTCGGAATGTCGTCGCTGTCGGCCAGCACCGTCTTGATCGCCAGCATGATACGGGATAATTCACCGCCGGAAGCCACCATGCCAAGAGAGCGTTCCGGCTCGCCCGGATTCGTGGAGATCACGAACTCCGCCTCATCAAATCCATTGGCCGTATAATGATCCAAACGCCGGAATTCCATGGAAAAGCTCACGTGCAGGAAATTCAAATCTTCCAGTCCCTGCCGGATCTGCCCGGTCAGAACCGTCGCCGCCTGCTGCCGTTCCTTAGACAAAGCCGCACTCTGTGCCTCAAGCTGCCCGTTGATCTTCTGGTAATCCTGTTCCAGCTGCTGCCGATATTCGTCAAAATGTTCCAGCTGCTCCAGCCGTTTCTTTTTTTCTTCCAGAGCATCCTGAATCTGGCTCACCGTGCTCCCGTATTTCGCCTGTAGATTGTGGATCAGATCCAGCCGCGCCTCGATCTCGGCAAGCTCCGCCTCATCAAAATTCAAATCCTCCAGGTATGCTCCGATCGTGTGATGGACATCATTTAAGATGGATTCCGCGTCATAAAGCTGGCTTTGAATCTCCTTTAATGCCTCGTCATAGGCCGCCACCTCGCCGATCTGGTGCAGCGCGCGCCCGATGTTGTCGGACTCCGCCGCCTCATAGGCCACCGCCAGATTTTCCATAATTTTCCGTCCGTTGGCATATTTGCGGTACTGTTCTGTCAGTATCTCCTCCTCGCCGTCTTTTAATGCAGCCTGCTCGATCTCCTCGACCTCAAACTGCAAAAAATCGGCTTCCCGACGCCTGCTGTCCTGATCTGTATTCGCCTGCTCCAGCGCCTCCTGCAAATCCCGATACTGCCGGTACAATGCAGAAATTTTTTCTTTGATTGGACTGGTTTGGTGTTTTGCGTAGGTATCCAGAATCTCCAGATGTTTCGAGACATGGAGCAGAGACTGATGCTCATGCTGACCATGAATGTCAAGCAAAAGGCCCGTCACCTGCTTTAATTTGGCTGCGGTCACGGTCTCATCGTTGATCTTGCTGATGCTGCGGGCAGGAAGAATCTTGCGGGTAATGATCAGCAGACCATCTTCATCCGGATGCACATCCAGCGCCTCCAGAAGCGGCCGCTTGTCCGCCCCCACAGAAAAGATCAGCTCCACATAGGCGTACTCCGCCCCGCTTCGTATGATTTCCTTTGATGCCTTCTGGCCCAGCGCCAGATTGACCGAACCGATGATAATCGACTTACCGGCACCGGTCTCACCGGTCAGAATGTTGAGTCCGTCTCCAAACTCCACATCGGCCTGCTCGATCAGCGCCAGATTTTTCACATGTAATTCAAGCAGCATGCTTTCTTCCCCCTATTCTGCGATCAGTTTTTTGATCTTATCCATCACCAGAATCGTATCGTCCACACTGCGCACTGCGCACATGATGGTGTCATCCCCCGCGATGCAGCCCACGATCTCGTGGAAATGGATCGCATCCAATGCAGCCGCCACAGCCATCGCCATGCCCGACACCGTCTTGATGACCAGAATATTCTGCGCCATATCCATCGAGGCGTATCCGTCCTTCAGAATACGGATATATTTGTCACTCAGCACGCCCTGACTGTGCATGACCATATAGCGCTGTCTGCCGTTCTCGCCCTGCACCTTGGTCAGCTTCAGCTCCCGGATATCACGGGAAACCGTCGCCTGTGTCACGTTGTAGCCGGCACGTTTTAAGTGCTCTGCCAGTTCCTCCTGTGTCTCGATCTCATATTTTCCGATCAGCTCCACAATCTTGCTGTGTCGTTCCAGTTTCATTGCGTTCCTCCCGCGCCTATACGCGCACGATCTTGTTTCTCAGAGTTTCCAGAAATGATGCATTCTTAAGCTGAATCAGGGTCGTGTAATTCTCCGCCCGGCTGATTTCAAGCGTATCCTCATACCCTAAATCCAGCACCTGATCTCCGTCAAATACCGCCGTCTGCTGCCTGCCTTCCTGTTGGATCAGGCGGATGCTCACACGGTCCTTGGAGGAGAGCACGATGCTTCTCGCATTCAATGAATGGGAGCAGATCGGGGTCAGCACCATCAGCTCCGCGCCCGGAATCACCAGCGGCCCGCCCGCCGAAAGATTGTAGGCCGTCGAACCGGTCGGCGTCGCCGCAATCACGCCGTCCGCGGTATATTCATTGAAATACTGTCCATTCAAAAAGAGCTGGAAACGAATCACCTGAAGCACGTCCTTACGGGTCAGCACGATGTCATTGAGCGCGATACCGCGTTTTTCGCCATCCGGCCCCATAACTCTGCCCTCCAGCATCATGCGCCGTTCCAGCGTAAAATGATCCTGTAGCAGCGCATCTAACATCGGCTCGAGGGCCTCGTCTCTGCCCACCTGGGTCAGGTAGCCGAGATTGCCCATATTGATTCCGATCATGGGAAGCTGGAGGCTTACCAGATCCCGGGAAGCCTGAATCAGCGTTCCGTCTCCGCCAAGGGTGATCACGCACTCCGTCCCGGACGGAATCTGGGATACGTCCGTGTAGCCCTGCCCGTTTCCTGCTGTCTTTCGCAGCTGAGCACTTCCCGCACAGCATGCGCCATGGGCTTTCAAATATTCGCTAATCTGCTCGGCCGCTTCTCTGGTTCCCTCTTTGCGCGGATTTGCAATCAGATAAAAATGCTTCATACCATTCTCCCGTCTACAAACTCTTATGTGCCTCTTCCACGATGGTCTTCTCGTCAATCTGATCATCCGGGTAACTCTGCCCGTCCGTGTGATTCTGGAGGTAGAGCAGATATTCGATATTGCCCTCCGGTCCCTTGATCGGAGAAAATTCCAGATTCAGAATCTCAAATCCGATGCTGACCGCAAACTGCATGACCGCCCGGATCACTTCCAGGTGCGTGCTCTTCTCCCGCACAACGCCCTTCTTACCGACCTTCTCCCGCCCTGCCTCAAACTGCGGCTTGATCAGGCAGACGATCTGGCCGTCGTCTGTCAGAAGCGCCTTCACCGGCCCCAGCACCTTGGTCAGGGAAATGAAGGACACATCGATGGAAGAAAATTCGATCCGGTCTTCGATCTGCTCCGGGGTCACATAACGGATGTTGGTCTTTTCCATGCAGACCACCCGCGGGTCATTGCGCAGCTTCCAGTCAAGCTGACCATGTCCCACATCGACCGCGTAGACCCTGACCGCGCCGTTTTGCAGCATGCAGTCGGTAAATCCGCCTGTGGAGGATCCCACATCCATGCAGACCTTTCCGGCCAGCTCCACGCCAAAATGCGTCATGGCCTTCTCAAGCTTCAGTCCGCCGCGGCTGACGTATTTGAGCGTCGTTCCGCGCACCTCGATCGCCGCCGTGTCCTCAAACATGGAACCGGCCTTGTCTTCCTTCTGTCCCTCCACATATACGATGCCGGACATGATAATGGCCTTCGCCTTCTCCCGGGAAGCCGCCAGATTGCGGTTTACCAGCAGTATATCCAAACGTTCTTTCATCGGTTGTTCCTTTCCCTCATCCCTGCTGTTCTGTATCCGTGTCAGGGGTTTTGCCCTCGGTGCCCGCAAGCCCCGGGTAAAACGCCCGCATGGTTCTTATAATGGAATCACTGTCCAGCTTTAACGTCTCGCGAAGCAGCGATACGTTGCCGTGCTCCACATAGGCATCCGGCAGCGCGATATTAAGCACCCTGACCTCCGGATGATGTTGATGCACATAAGCTGTCACATCCAGCCCAAAGCCGCCCTGCAGCACATTCTCCTCCAGGGTGACGATCAGTTTGTGTTCCTGCGCCAGCGTCTCCACCAGCTCAAGATCCACCGGCTTGATGAACCGGCCGTTTGCCAGCGTACAGTCCCAGCCCTCCGGCTGCAGTTTGTTGCAGATATGCTCCGCCGTGCTGACCATACTGCCCACCGCCAGCAGTGCAATCTCGCTTCCCGCGTGGATCAGCTCGCCCCTGCCGTACTCGATTGGCTGTGCAAAATCCCGCAGTCCCCGGTATGCCTGCCCCCGCGGATAGCGGATGGCGATCGGCCCCTCATATTCATTCAGTGCAAAATCCAGTTCCTGGCGCAGCTCCCACAGATTCTTCGGAGCCATCACGCTCATATTGGGAATACAGGTCAAAAACGACAGATCAAAAATGCCCTGATGGGTCTCCCCGTCGCTGCCCACCAGACCGGCGCGGTCCAGCGCGAACACCACCGGAAGATTCTGGATGCAGACATCGTGCAGAATCTGGTCAAACCCTCTCTGCAAGAACGAGGAGTAGACTGCCACCACCGGCTTCATCCCGGCGGCCGCCATGCCGGCCGACGATGTCACCGCATGCTGCTCCGCGATTCCCACGTCAAAAAAACGTTCCGGATAGCGCTTCGCAAAGGCTTTCAGCCCGGTTCCGTCCGGCATCGCCGCTGTGACTGCCACGATACGCGGATTATTGTCCGCAATCCGGCATAATTCTTTGGAAAATACATCCGTGTAGCTGGGATAAATCTTTTCACTCAGCGTCTTGCCCGTCGTCACGTCAAACGGCTCCACACCGTGGAAGCGTGACGGATTCTTCTCCGCCGGGGCATAGCCCTTGCCCTTCTTCGTCAGCACGTGCACCAGCACCGCGTGATCCATGCGGCGGGCCTCCCTGAAGATCTTGACCAGTTCTTTGATGTTGTGGCCGTCCACCGGCCCTAAATATGTCACGCCCATATTCTCAAACAGCATCCCCGGAATGACCAGCTGCTTGATGCTGTTCTTGGTCCGGCTGATCTTGTCCACCAGGCTTTCGCCGATGACCGGAATCTTTGACAGCGTCCCGGATACCTGCTTTTTCAGTTCATTGTAGCCCGCACCGGAACGGATTCCGTTCAGATACCGCGACATACCGCCCACATTTTCCGAGATGGACATGTTGTTGTCATTCAGGACAATGATAAAATTCTTTTTCAGATGTGCCGCGTTGTTCAGCGCCTCGTAGGCCATGCCGCCCGTCAGTGCACCGTCTCCGATGACCGATACAACCGCATAATTTTCCCCCATCAGATCACGGCCCTGCGCCATGCCAAGCCCTGCCGAGATGGAAGTGGAGCTGTGTCCGGTATCAAACGCATCATAAGGACTCTCCGCCCGTTTCGGGAAGCCGCTCAAGCCCCCAAACTGCCGCAGATCATCAAACATCGCTCTTCTTCCGCTTAAGATTTTGTGGGTGTAGGACTGGTGTCCCACGTCCCAGATCACCTTATCCCTGGGCAGATCAAACGCCAGATACAGGGCGATGGTCAACTCCACCACGCCCAAATTGGATGCTAAATGTCCTCCGGTCACACTGATCTTCTCGATCAGGAACTGGCGGATCTCCGCAGCCAGCGTCTTCAGTTCTTCTGCATTCAGTTCTTTCACATCCCACGGTCCTTCGATACGTTCTAATATCATGGTAATTTCCTTTATCCTTTATTTCTCTCGCGTTACCAGCATTTGAATCAGGGCTTCCAGAAACGGATTCTCCCCCGGAAGCTCCCTCAAGCATGCAATGGCATCCTGTGATACCTGCTCCACATCCCGGTGAGCCTGCTCCACGCCGTGCAGCGTCACATAGGTCGTCTTGTGATTCTTCTCATCACTGAGTACCGGCTTTCCGATCTGCTCGGCGGTGCCCGTCACATCCAGGATATCATCCTGAATCTGGAACGCCAGTCCGATGCAGGCCGCCATCTCCTCCACCTTCGCGATCTCCGCTGCACAGGCACCGCCCAGAATCGCCCCGATCATCATGGATGCTTCCAGAAGTGCCCCCGTCTTGAGCCGGTAGATAAATTCCAGCTTGTCCTCCGGAATCGGCTTGTCGGTCAGTTCCACATCGACCACCTGACCGCCGATCATCCCGTAGATTCCGGTCTTCTGCGCCAGCACGCCGACCGCCTGGCCGACCCGCTCCGTCTGTGCCGTCATGGCAAATGCCTTCGCCGCAGTCTCAAACGCATAGATCATCAGCGCATCTCCGGCCAGCACCGCCATATCATAGCCAAATTTGACCCAGGTGGTAGGCAGTCCGCGGCGCAGCTCGTCATTGTCCATGCAGGGCAGATCGTCATGAACCAGCGAGGAGGTGTGAATCATCTCGATCGCCGCCATGAACGGCTCAATCTCGGCTCCAGTCCCGCCAAACAGCCGGTAGGTCTCCTGCATCAGCATGGGACGCAGCCTTTTTCCGCCTGCGCGCACACTGTAATTCATCGCCTCAAAGATCGTCTTCTGGTGTCCCGCTTCCTTCGGCAGATACTGTTCTACTACAGCCTCCACCGCCTTCGTTCTCTCTGCCAGCTTCTCACGCATCTCCATCGGTCTTGTCCCCTTCCTGTAGGATGATCATCTGTTTTTCCACTTTATCGATCTTCTCGCCGCATGCCTTTACCAGCTTCATGCCGGCCTCATAGCAGGCAAAGGAATCCTCTAAAGAGGTGTCGGATGCCTCCAGCCGCTCCATGATCTGATCCAGCTCTGCAAACGTCTGCTCGATTGATTGTTCTTTTCCCATTGTTCTGCTATTCCTTTCGTTGGTCTGTGCTCTGTGGCTTTGCAATACATTCTGTACCTGTCACCTGCGCCTCAATCCTGCCGTCCAGGATACGGATGGTCATGTGTCCGCCGACCTGCACATCACTCACATGCTCGATCCTGCGGTTCTCCTCGTCGGTGAGAAAGCCAAAACCGCGGCTGATCTTCTCGAGGGGCGATAATCCGTTTAACCGTCCCGCCGCCAGCGCCAGCCGATGCTTCGCATTTAAAATCCTGCGCTCCATCACCGCCTGAAACTGATCCTGTAAATCAGCCAAACGCTGCCGTTTCTCACGAAGCTGACGCTCCGGGTCGTGCAGCCGCAGCCTGAGCCGGTACTGCTCCATGGCAAACCGCCGCCGCTCCACCTTGCGCTCCATCGCACGCTGCAAGGCCGCCTGATAGGTCTGCCTCTGCTGTTCAAACTGCCGGTAATCAAAGACTGCCAGCTCTGCCGCCGCCGAAGGGGTCGGTGCCCGCAGATCCGCCACATAATCCGCGATCGTCACATCCGTCTCGTGACCAACCGCCGAGATGACCGGCGTCCTGCATTCGAAGATGGCCCGCGCCACCGCTTCTTCATTAAACGCCCAGAGATCCTCAATGGAACCGCCGCCGCGCCCTACGATCAGCACATCCAGCCCCATCGCATCCAGCGTATGGATTCCGGCCACGATGCTCGGCACCGCGCCCTCGCCCTGCACCAGAGCCGGGTACAGAATCAGCTGCACATAAGGATTGCGCCGTGACGAAATATTCATAATATCGCGGATCGCCGCCCCGGTGCTGGCCGTGACGATACCGATCTTCTGTGCGTATTTTGGAATCGGCTGCTTATACTCGGCTGCGAACATGCCCATCTCTTCCAGTTCATTGCGCAGCTTCTGAAACCGTTCAAACAGATCGCCCCGGCCGTCCAGCTCGATCGTCCTGGCATAAAGCTGATACTTTCCGTCCCGCTCATACACATCCACGGCCCCGGAAACCACCACCTGCTGCCCTTCCTGTAACTGAAAAGAGAGACCCCTGCGCTGGCTGGCAAACATCACCGCCGCTAGGGTCCCGGTCTTATCCTTCAATGTAAAATAGATATGCCCCGAAGTGTGATACTTACAGTTCGACACCTCGCCCCGCACCGAAATGCGGCTGAGGGCGAAATCCTGGGCAAACATATTCTTGATGTAAGCATTTACCTGTGAAACCGAATACACACTCGCCATATCACTCCGCTGATACCAGTTTGGCCAGCACTCCGTTGATGAATGCCGGGGAATCTTTGCCTCCGAACTTTTTCGCCAGATCTACAGCCTCGTTGATCGCCACCTTCTCGGGCACCTCGCTGTCATACTTCATCTCATACAGTGCCTGACGCAGAATCGTCAAATCCACCTTGCCCATACGGCGGGTCTTCCAGCCCTGTGCAACCTCATTGATCTGTATGTCCAGCTCTGGAATCCGAGCCGCAATCCCCTCCACACGATCGGTCAGAAACGCCCGCTCGTCCTCCTTCATCTCTACCTGATGAATGATCTCCGACTGACCGTCCTGGTTCGTGTCGTCTTCTTCCGGCGACTCAAAATACTGCTCAACCTGTCCTGCGGTCTCTTCTGTCGGAAAAAAATCCAGTCCAAACAGTATTTTAAAACAATGCTCCCGCATTTCTCTTCTGGTCATCTATCTTTCCTCCTGGCACTAAACTCCACAACTTTGCATTATCATACCACATATTCGTGAGTTTCACAACGGTTCATTTTCTGTATAAGTTCTGCTTTTTTTGGAAAACTAGGAATTAGAATACAGATTTTGCTGACGGAGGGAATGAATATGTGGGGAATTTTGATCGCACTGCTGTCCGGCGCACTGATGAGTGTGCAGGGTGTACTGAATACCGAAGCAACCAAGCAGACCGGCATCTGGGTCGCCGCCGGGTGGGTCCAGCTCACTGCCTTTTTGACCTGTCTCATCCTCTGGTTCTTCGCCGACAAAAGTCCCATCGGCGCGCTGGGCTCGGTCCGCCCCCTGTATATGCTGTCCGGCGGTCTCATCGGCGCCTTCATCACCTACACGGTCATCCGCAGCATGGACGGACTCGGTCCGGCCAAAGCGACGCTGCTCATCGTCATCACACAGATCGTGGTGGCTTATGGAATCGAGCTGTTCGGGCTGTTCGGCGTGGAGCGTGCGCCCTTCGAATGGAAGAAGCTCATCGGCGCCCTGATCGCCATCGCAGGGATCGTGGTGTTCCGCTGGGAATGAATGGGTTACAGCAAAACAAGAAGCGGAACATGCTCTGAGCTCCTCATGTTCCGCCTGCTTTTCCAATTTTCTTTATTTCTCTTCGGCCAGATTCACACCGGCAATCCGCACATTGACATCCAAAACGGTCAGTCCGGTCATGTTCTCGATGGCGGTCTTTACCTTATCCTGCACCTTCGCACTGACTTCCGGAATGTTGTAGCCATACTTGATGTTCAGAGACAGATCCACCGATACGTGTTCCTCCGTCACATCGACCTTCACACCCTTGGACAGATTTTTCATACCGAGCTTGCCGACCAGCTCATTGGTAATGTTGCCGGCCATGGAATCGACTCCGTCAATCTCCGTCGCGGCCAGACCTGCGATGATCGCCACCACCTCATCTGCGATACGCACCTCGCCCAGTTTATCTTTTTCGTATACTTTATGTGTATTTCTTCCTTCCAGTTCTGCCACGGTTCTACCTCCTGTGATTGAGATCAACAACTTCACTTCTGGGTCTATTATAGCAAATCTGGCCGGTTTTGCAAAGGGCTATCTGTGGGAATGTTTACCAGGTCTTATTCTTCCAGTTTTAGCAGGGTGATTACAATGCCCTCGGCCGGAATCTCGGTTTTGCGTTTCACGATATCCTCGATCTGTGCCCGCTGCTGGTCCGTAATGGCGGCCGCGTTGATGACCACATCCACTTTTCCGTCAGTCAGGCTGACCACCGGATCGGAAAATCCTTTTGCCTGCAACAAAGTCTCGGCCGCATTTTCCTTCTCTGCCACCGCCGTCATGGCGATCATATTCTGGATGGCCTCCTGCTTGGCAGCCTCATCGATGTTGGTGTTATTGATAATACTGTTTAATGTCTCCTTGTTTTTGGCACGGATCTGCTCCCGGTTGAGCTGTACGCCTGCTATGTAATCGGACACGGTCAGTCCACTGGTCAGCACCGCCTCGCCCGGATTTTCCAGACCGGCTTCCTCGCCCTCGTCCCAGCTCTCGATCTCCGCCAGCTGCGTACCGCTGTCTGCGGGATTTTGCGCTTCTTCTGCCAAACTTTGTGTCTCAGCCGTCGGCTGCGCCTCCTCAATCACTTGTGTGCCGCCATAACCGGCAAGCTCATTTTCCAGCCGCAGATCCTCATCTGAAATTTCCAGACTTCCCGCCTCAAACAGCGTATTGTCCGCACTGGCCTCCAGCTCTTTTTTTCCTGCGTAATTTAGATATCCTGCTGCTGCAATCATGATCGCCAGCGTGGTGATGATGATCTGGTTCCTGCGAAACAGCTTTTTCATATTTCTTTCTTTCATGCCTGCACTCCTTTATTCCACCCGCTTTAATACTTTTATCTTATGTTGGTATCCTGATTTTATGCTTGTCCGTGCCTATTTTGCTTATTTTGTGTATATTTTTAACTTTGCGTCGGATAATGTAAGACACCACTGTTTTTATAGAACGAACACACTTTTACTCTATGTACCAGATCTCCTGCGCCCCATTGTCCCGTGTGTGCCAGCAAGCACCCTCGAGGGGACCAGCGGACGTATTGTCCAGGAAGTACCAGTCGCCGGCACCATCCGCCGGATCACACACCTTGCCATCCCATCGGTGCCACCCGGTGCACATGTAACCATCTTTGTTAAACAGGTACCAGTGGTGGTTGATCAGCAGCCACTTATTGGCCGGGTAGGTGCCGTCCTCATACCGATACCACCAGCGGCCCTCTGTCCCCTTCTGCCAGCCCGGTTCCCGCTGCATGGCCGTCGCCACGTCCCGTTTAAACTGCTCCCAGGCATCTGGATGGTCAACAAACCATTTCGGGCAGACCTTCCGGGTAACGTCATAATGACGGATCAACCCGCCGTTAAGTGGGTCCAAATCCCAGCGGTCGCAGATGTCCGCACATAGCTCCACATAAGCAGCATAGGTTGCATCCGTAAACTCCCCGGTGCTACCCGGGTGACAAGCCTCGATGGAGATTGTATAGCTGTTTGCGCTGTTAGTGCACCAGCTTATCTCTTCCTCTGGCACCATCTGGATGATTTCGCCATCCAGGCCGATGATATAATGTGCGCTTGCCTTCGTCTCATGGGTTTTGCTCAAGCTCTCAAACCAGTTCCTGTTTGCCTGCGCGGATGTCCCAGGGTTGCCAATATAATGACAAGCTACCGCCGCAGTCCTCACCCGTTTGCTCCCTGGACGGTTGTAATTGCTTACTGTTAGTAATGCCTCTCTTATTTGCATAATACCCTCCAATCAAAAAGGAGGAGGAGCCGCAGCCCCTCCCGTTATTTTATTTGCGACGTCGCAAATTACTGTATCTGGTTTTCGCCTTTTTTAGCCAATACCTCAATCGCCTTGGAGATCACAGCCGGCAGCGGCACCCCCATCAGGCCAGCGTTCTCTACGATAGAAATCAGCTCGTTTACAATAAATCCGATTATGACCGCATCCCGTATGTAATTGACTCCAATTATAAGATCCAGACGATCACCAATCAGGACAAACAAAAGCGTCATCCCTTTGCGGCACAGTCCCTTCCAGCCGGCCAGTGACTCAAGCGCTCCATTTTCCGTTTTTTTGCTCCGATGGAACACGCCTGCTACAATAATACCGGAAACATAATCAATGGCCATGCAGGCCACCAGCGTCGCAAGGCCAGTATCCCAGCCTCCAAACCAGGACGCAACAACACTCCCTACCAGCCCTACCACGGTACAAATTTTTCCCTTCATCTTCTCATCCCTTCTTTTCGATTGTTTTTAAAATGCTCATTCTCTCATCTTCCGATAATTTTGTGTAGGACGCAATTACTTCCGTCGCATCTCCCCCGCGCCCAACTCTTATCCGCACGGCACGGATTATGATGCCTTTCTGGATGCTCGTCATGCCTCAACACCTCCCATTATTTCCGCCAGAGCTAAGATCAGCTCTTCATTTTCAGCCTTTAACTTTTCGATCTCCTGCGACTCGTTTGGGATAGGATCAATCCGGACTTCATTACCAGTCTCAAGATCAACACGCCAAAAACAGCCATCGTGATACTTATCCCCCTCTGTTACCGGGATATAAACACAGTCTATCGCCTGTGCCTCCAATCCAAATACACACTTCGTAATGTAATCCGCATCTGGATAATTCTTAAATCTATTGACATTCTTGACTTCGCCCTCAAATACCTGAGCAAATATTCCGTGAGCAACCATCGTATTCCCCTCCTTTACCATTCGATTATTACATAGCCAGATCCGCCAGCACCAGCATTATAATATGTGTAATATTTTCCTCCATTGTTGGTGTTAATTCCGCCACCACCACCGCCGGCACCGGTACCGTCTGCTCCGGGAGTCGCAGCAGTAGGCCCTGATCGATATGCTCCATGCCCACCATTCTCATTTCCGGCTGATCCATATTGGATTCTTTCATCTTCTCCGCTATTCCACCAATACACGGCTCCGCCTCCGCCCCCGGCGTCACGCCCTCCAGACGTAGAAGCAGAGCTCTTTGATGAGTACGCGTATGCACCCACTCCACCTTGCGTTGCACCACCAAGCGGAGTTCTGGGGTCTGCCGTAATAGATCCGGTAAAACCTTCTCCTCCATTTGCGGATACCAAAATAGTTCCGTTGCGAGATACACTGGTTGTCCCCCCAGCACCAGCCCGTGCTTGATTTGTCAAAACAGGTCCTCCCGCCCCAATCAAAACAACAAGAGTTTCCCCGGGAGATACAGCAATATTGTTTATTACGGATTCATATCCACTTCCGCCTCCGGCTCCACCACGCGCGTCGTTGGAATAATTACTCGCGCATCGCCCTGAAGCTCCACCGCCTTTGCATTTGATTGTCGTAAGCGTCCGTACATTAGCCGGAACAACAAATGTACCACCAACTGTAAACGTTGTCCGTCCATGCGCCCCAGTCGATGCCACCGCCTGTTGGTGCCCACTGTACAGTGTATCAATCCCCGCAGGCGCCAGATACGTCCAGATCCGGAAGTAATAAGTGGTTCCAGCAGTTAACCCGCCGAATATGTAACTGTTCGCCCCCCGACCTGAGTTGTTGGCTGTGCCTTGATATGTAATGCCGTCCCACGCATTTGTCGGATAGCTGCCCGCCTTTGCGCAGATTAAGAATCCGCTAAATGGCCCGGATGCCGGATTCGTCCAAGTGAGTAATACTTGAGAGACAGAATAGGCAGCTGCACTAAAAGACACAACACTATTGGGTGACATATTTCCTGTACGCAATACTCCATCTTTCCAATAGGTTTTGCCATTATAGACATACCCATCCGAAGCAGTTGCTCCCCCAGTCTGACTTGCAAGACTTTTTGCAGACACCTTCCCAGATCCATTATGATAACCCGCAGGAATGGTATAACTGCCACCGCAATTTAACGTTGCAGTCTTCGCTCCCTGGTTCGGCATTGTTCCCGCTACCGGTTCATCATCGCTGTCCTTGGTAAGCGCCGTATACCCGACAAGCACCTGCGCTTTCTCCGCCGTGCATTCATCCGATTCCGCACCTCCGCCGGCCTTCTGTATGATACTCTCTGCCATCATCCCACCCCCTTCACGTTTGCGGCAAAATCTACCGTAGGTTTCTTATTGTAACAATAAAACGTGATCGTCCCTGCCCCAGTCACCGCTCGGTCCACACAGGCCCAGGCCTTGTTCTGAAGTTTCACATCCACCGCTGTGGTTCCTTCGGCAATAGACATGCCTATGACCGGTGCGTCCGCCGCCGTTACCCCTGGTACACTGACCACTTGCGTAAACGGGGCCGAAGGCGACCAGCCGGATGCAGAAAGGGCAATCCGTCGGATCCCCTCCACCCGCGCGACTCTATCCGCATTCCCTTTCAAAGCCCCATCGATCAGCTCCATGTTCCCATTAAAATCCTGCACGTCGTAAAAATCATCCTCCGACGGTTTCTTCAGTTTATAATTTGTCGTCTCAGACGCCATTCGGCAACACCTCATTTCTCAATTGATACTGTGTCCATTCCGCCATCTGCCCGTGCGTGAACTTCCCCAGTTTTCCATGCTGGTTGTACAGCAGGCTTATGTCCACCACCATATTGGCAGGCACGACCCGCCGGAGCATGGCATTCACATCTTCATAGCTGCTTCTGGCCGTAAGTGCCACCCGGACGACCAGCAGGT
This sequence comes from Lachnospiraceae bacterium, assembly GCA_028693165.1. Taxonomy (GTDB): domain Bacteria; phylum Bacillota; class Clostridia; order Lachnospirales; family Lachnospiraceae; genus Brotaphodocola. The sequence continues at coordinate 163,209 of JAQUVX010000005.1, forward strand.
ACTCCTCATTCCTCAAAACAATATCAAAGCCCTTTTCCCCGCAGAGCGCCTCCATCTGCTGCCGCAGCCGGGACATCGTATAAGGGAGCTCCTCCGCCAAGCGAGAGAGAATAAAAAACCTCCTCTCCTCCATGGTCGCTGTTCCCCTCGGCATGACCCCAAGTATCTTCTCCCAGCGCCTCACCCCGTTTTCCGTTGCCGTCGTAACGAACTGATCGGCCAACAGGTCCCGGTGCGCCTTCCAGAGCCGGTCGATCTCCTCCTGCTCCGTCCCGGCAAGCACCTGATACTCTGCAAATCCTCTCAAAACCTCAGGGTAATACCCAATTAACTGCCGTCCCATGGATTTCTCCTTTCACCGGTATTTCATCCACTCCGACCAAAAGATTGGCCGCTTTCCCGTTCAAGGTCGTCCCTGCAATGTCCACGACCCCCGTCAGGTCCAGGATCCGCGCCTCCAACTGGCTGATACGGACGATCAAACCATCCGAACTCTCCCACAGACGCCGCAGCTCGTCCAGATATGACTCCACACAGGAATCCACATATCCGGACACATCCGCCCAGCCCCAGCCCTCCCGAAGCGTAAGGTCCATGCTGATATTTACCGCAACCTCCGTTACCGCCTCAACCGTGACCACATGGCCAATCGGTGCAAAACCAAGCCCATTCCCGTGGGAACGTTCCGGATCAGCCACATCCTGCACATTTTCCAAAAGCTCCGCGCTGGGCCTGCCAAAAGAAGCATCCAGGATCACCAGGCGGACCGTGCCTCCCCCGTTCCACACCGGATAGACCTTAACGCCGCCGATGCCGTCCAGAGCCCTGGTCTTTTCCTGATAGTCCCGGATGTTCCCTCCAAAAGCCTGAGAATTCAGACTGTCAAAATAACGCTGCCGCAGATGCTCCGTGCTCTCCTCATCCTCCCCTGGGACCAGCAGGTCCGTCAGCTCTGCCCTGGTAAGTCCCTGAATAAAACCGATCGGGATCAGGCTGCCCATCTGCCGGTTCCCTGCCTCACCAGCCTGCTCACACTCCATCCGGTAAACTCCTACGCCAATCTGCTCCACAGCCACATAATTCAGCAGCCCCAGCGAAAAACGCGATCCGACCGGGATATCCATGTTGAACTCCCCCTTCAGGACAGCATGGGTGGCCGCCTCCGGCACAAGACCTCTCTCAGCACACCGCCTGACCAGATACTCCCTCTCCTGGGTGTCGGCAAAAGACTGATCCAGCGCCCAGTCCAGGCCGATGTACATGTTCTGAAGCTCCACCGCTGCCGGGGCCAGCGCATTATAAAGGACCCCACCCTCGCGCTTATCGTACTCCGGCGGGATCCGGGCCAGCATCCGCTTCATGATCCGCTCAAACGTAATCTCCTCATACACCTAAATCATCATCTCCTTTTCACTCTGCAGATCCCCAAACGTTGTGTGGACGGTAAACTGCGCTGCCAGACTGCGCCCTGTCAACACAAACTGGAATCCATCCACGCTCTTGATCCGTTCATCCTGTAAAAGCGCCTCCCGGATCCGCCGCTTAAGCTCCGTCTTAACATACGGGATTGTCCTGCCCACCAGCTCCTTAAGCTCCGTCCCATAGTTCCAACTGTAGATCAGGAAATCATACCGCTCCGTATTCAGGATGCAGTACACCGCCTGCCGGACCGCCTCAAGGCCATCCACGGTCCCCCGGATCCGCCCGTTCTCCAGATCCAGACCGAACGTCCTTGACGGTCTTTCCGCTTCCTTAAGCAGAACCGGCACCATGATCCCTGTTCCTTTTGGCAACATGCTATCCCTCCCTTCCGATCACGATGTACCTCTGCCCTCCGGATTTCCTCAAAAGGACCACCCGGTCCCCGGCTTTCAGCGCTCCGGGGATGACAGCCGTGCCGCTCTCCCCTCCCACCGTCACCTGCACCGTGTGGTCCGCCAGATAATCCGGCACCACCGCCTGCGGCTTTCTTATCGTCAGCTTCAGCTCCTCAATGCCCACCAGGATCGGCTCCGGCGATAAGACCGTGCCAAAACAGACATCGCAGGGCTGGCTGTTCTCGTAGGCATTCATAGCAATCCTCCTCATCCCATCAACCCAGTCAGACAATAAAATCACATCCTCTCAATGTCAGATCCATCGTATGCAGCGCCCCGTCAAAACTGTGAACAGCCTTCTCCACCAGCAGGTAGTTGCTCAGCTTCATGTCTCCCAGGTCCATCACCACCGGCATCAGGCAGCCAGGCCGTACCCGGATGTCCCCCAAGGCATTCTTGATCGACAGCTTCTTAGTCTTGTGGTTATACTTGGCCAGCATCGCGTCCGCCATGGACTGCCCGTCGTCCCCCTTCTCCCCCTTGTGGTAATACTGGAGGACGCCCCAGGCATTGATGTTCTCCGAGTGCTTCGCGATATAGACATCCCGTTTCCCCGTCTCCTCATTGTCAATGCTCACCTTCACCTGGTTATAGGTCTCCCCGTCAATGCTGGTGCTGTAATCAAAATCCTCCGCCGTCCTGTCACCGATCAGCAGATCCAGCTTCATGTCCCCGATGTTCTTAAGGGTCAGCTTTCCATAGCTGTCATAAAGCACATACATCTGCTTCGTGGCATTGATGGTCAGCGTCAGCGCATTCAGAATAATGTCAAACAGCGTCTTATCCGGATCCGCCCTAGCCCCGATCACAAAACCAGTGTCCGCCAGATCTCCTACAGACAGGTTAAAATCCGCCGCGATCATCCGGATGACCTCCGTGGCCGTCTTATTCTCATACTGGTAAGTGTCCTTGTTCTTCAGGTAACGGAGCTGGTCATAAGCCGTCACGCTGACCACATGGTCCTTCCCTGTTTTCCGCTCAAAAATAAATCCGTAGAAAATCCCTGTCCCATTGCAATGCAGGCATACACGGTCTCCCTCCGTAAACAGCGGCGCTCCCTCACGGAGAACTGAAAATGTCAGCTTTCCCGGGCTCCCCTGGCGCTCCAGGCTCCAGGTCACGGCCCCGCAGGCCACCGGCCGGAACAGTTTCCCCTCATGCTCAATCATCATATCAATCAATCTTTCACCCCCATCATGCTGGCATTGCAAGGACCTGGCCCTCACGGATCACATTCGGATTGCTGACCTTGTCCCGGTTCAGCCCGTAAATCTCCGGCCAGCGGCTCCCATCCCCCAGATACCGTTTGGCAATATTCCACAGGCAGTCCCTGTCACGGACCGTATAGGAGGACAGCTCCGGCGCATTTGCCGTCTCCCGCTCCTCCTCCACTGTCACATCCGCAGTATCCGGCTCCGCCGCCTTCGGCTGCACCGTTACCTGCTGGACACCATAATGGACATACTGCTTTAAGCTGACCGACACCGTCACGTCCATCCCCTCCTTGGCATCCTCCGTGACGGTATAATCCTCCAGTGAGACCGACATGTTGGTATCAAAAAAGGAATCCCCCGAAGGGAATTCCCTGATTGCAATGAACCGGACTGGGCGCTTTCCCAGCTTCATCCGTTCCAGCTCCTCCAGATAGAAATCCGGCATCTCAAACCCGTCCTCGTAATCCGCAAACGGATACTGCACTGCTGGCAACAGGATATCAAAATCAATCTCCGTCAGCCCGGGCGGATTTAAGACGTTGATCTCCTGGCCGTTTATCAGATCCAGCGTCTTGTTCTTCCCGTTGATCTTCATCTTCACCTTGGACGGCGCCACGGGAAAGAGCACATCCCCAAGGTACATCTGATACGCCATCTAATACACCCCCTCTGCCGCAGTCTCCAGCACACCGAAGATCTGCTCCTCTAAGTAGCTGCCGATGCCGTCTAAGTCCATCTGGCTGTTCACCTGGTTGGTGATGCCGCCCATGTTGACGGTCAGCTCCGCGGCGGTGAACCGGTTGATGACTTCCGCCTCCGCCATGTCACGCATGGATTGTAAGTCTTCCTCCGCCATGTCCATGGAGTCAGCCATGCGGGCTGTGTTGCCGGCGGTGTTGCCGGTGTTGCCACCGATGTTATCCCAAGCATCCTGCGCTGAACTTCCACCTGCGCCATAACCATCACCTAAAGAAAAACCCTTTCCATCAAATAATGCCTTTACTTTAGCATCAATACCTTTTCCAAAAGCATTTCCTGCATCCCAAGCATCACCATAGTTTAATCGGTCAATTTGTAAATCTCCTTTTGTAATCCTGTCATACGTTATTGTACTGTCAGTTGTAATTCCGTTTTTAAAACTCTCCACAGAGCTTGCCCATCCGGACACAATTCCTGAAAGATTTGATCCAAACACAGTATCAATAACCTTTGCCAAGGACTGCATGACCCCTATGACGAAATTTGCCAAGTCAGCAATCAAGCGCATGATTGCCAGTACCGGGTTGTTAAGAAAATTAGCAAAAAATTCAGCAAAAGAGATACACACATTTATTAAATCCACCACAATCCCAACAAGGCCATTCCAAAGACCAATAAAAATATTAATGATAAATGCACCTGCTGCCGCAATGGCCCCGCATATAAGGCCTGTGGCACTGATTGAAGTACCTGCTAAATGGCTAACTGCCGCAACTGCAGCGTAAAACACTCCAACTAACAAGATCACCAGTCCAATTATCCACACCAGCGGACAAGCATACATCGCGCCATTTAATCCCATTTGTGCCGTTACTTGTGCCCAGGTAGCGCGGGTTGTTGCCCATATAGCCAAGGCATGGATACCCTTCGCCAATGCCATTGCACCCTCAGCGACTGCCCCTATCACTAAAGCCGCTTTTGTATATCCCAAATATAAATAATATATGGTCAATGCCCCAACAATTCCCCAAATAATCGGCTCAATCATGGACCAGTTAGATTGAAAGAACCCAACAACCGCCCCCACCCCATCAACAAGCCAACTTAATACCGTTATCACCACGTTAAGGGCTCCCGCCACCCCCATTATGAGATTTTCCGCCTGCGGCATATTAGAATTAAGCGCCTTAAAGAAACGCATTACTGCCGGATATAATTTAGCACCAATCGTCTCCTTAATATCTCCCCAAGTGTTCGCCATTTGTTGGATCTGTCCCTGTGGAGTACTTGCCATGATCTCATTCATATTGCTGACATTGTCTGTAATGACCTGTGCCAGCATAGCCGCTCTCTCCTGCTCATTTCCGTATTTCAGTACCTGCTCCTGTGCATCCGTAAATGTTACCCCCACCCTGGTCAAGGCTCCGACCTGCCCCTGCATGACCTTACCCATCATGTTGCCGATATTAATGGCATCCTGAGTGTTGACATTCACACCATTTTGCTGAACCGCCAGATTATTCATGGCCGGTATTAATGTGCTAAGGGCATCACTTGAATTTATGAAAGTTGCCAACTGCTGGGCGCCCGAAAGCTGTACCTCATCCCCCACTACTCCCAGCCCTTGCTGCGCCGCTGTCAGAGCTTTAATCGATTGAATCTCCGCTGGACTTGCTCCCATACGTTGCTGCATAATCGCTCCAAGTTTCGTCTCTGCCTCATTCTGCACATTCTGCAGCGAAATCGTATCAGCAACAAATTGAACTCCCATACGGATCCCGCGAACCCCAGCATATGCTCCAACCATTTGCTTTATCTTTCCACCTAACCCTGTTGCGGCGCCTTGTCCCTCCCTTATTTTTTGATTAAAGCCATCCTGCTTATTTGCTGCAGCTTGTATGTTCTTTTCCATCTCCACTACTGCCATGTTTACGTTTCCGAGTTCCGACCGGGCAGTTTGTAAGGCCGCGGTATCAATTGGATGCGCCGATGTGGTTTGCATTGCTTCAAATGTATTAATAACAATATTCATAGCATTTGAAATCGACTTTAACGGTCCTGTCATTCCATCATAAAGCTGCAATGCAGTTTGAATTGTTGCCATCCTATCACTCCTATCTAAAGATTTGTATAAAAAGAACGCCCCTCAATTGAAAGGCGCCCTGTATACCGGTGCTATGCTGTTTTCTGTTTCTTCATCTCTGCTTTGGCGGCTTTCATGCCCTGCATATAGCCATAGCGGAAACTATTGACAATCACACGGAACCAATACTCGGAACCATTATGTAATTCCACTATTTCATTAGTTCTAAGAGTATAGTGCGGATTAATCTTACCAATCATGTTTTCCGCTTTCTCAATAACACTCTTTCTTGCCATCACGCTACCTCCCGGTATGCAACCTTGCACTTGTTCACGTTTCCGTTAGAAAGTAACATTTCAATCACTGTCGGGTAGCAATTCTCGTCCAGCCATTCTCTTACCTTTTCCAATACGCTGCCTTTATACTGGACTGTCACTCCCTCGTGACCGTTCCGGCTGTACGCCGTCCGAATCACTTCGTCTGCAAATATATCCAGCTTCTGGATGATGGCGCTTACTGCCTTATCATGCGGTCTACCAGATTCTGACAGGATTCCCAGTTCCTTCGCGATACTGGTGCAGTCCCAGACACCCGGATTCTTCCGAGTGTCCCTGTACCTACAAACCCAATAACTGTTTCTTTTTGGCATCAAATTCTTCCTGCGTAATTGCCCCCATATCAAGAAGATTCTTAAACTTTAAAAGTTCATCTGCAACAGATTCCAGCTTCATCTTCTCAGGTTCCTTATTCTTTTGAGTACTGATTTCATTCAACTTATTTATAATCTTTTCCGCCGTCTCGCTGTAGGCTTTAAACAACAGAGAATCCGATTTTATTTTTCCTGCCGGTAATAGATTAATCGTTATTTTGGGATAAGATTTATTATTCGTACTTATCACTATTTTAAATTCATTTATTTCTTCTTTTTCTCTGGCACCAGATAAGCCGCCTAATACTGCACCAACTCCACCAAAGATTACGCCACCCAAAATTGCCCTTCCTACACCTATCTTATAGATACTTTCCCCATTTTTAACACACTCAAAGTCAACAATATCGTCATAAGAAAAATATAAATTACCATAGGCTTTTACCTTCCATAGCCTATGAATTTCATCAAGAATAAGAATTTTCTCAATTACATGCGTTTCTTGAAATAACTTTCCCCGTTCCTGATTTACTTTTTCATCAAATATTGCATCTTTAACCCGTTGTATGGTAATTGACTTCCACGATATGGTAAGCAAGCAATTTCCACATTTATCAATACACTTCTGACATACGAAACCATCTGCAAGTGTCTTTTTCGCCCCTTCATCTCCACAAATTGAACACGTCTCTTTCTTCCCAAACAATCCCATACAAACACCTCCCGCGCTATAACATCCTTTACAATGATTATAGCGCAGAAAGTCCTTTTTTTCTACCTCTTTCTTCTCCCCCGCGCCCTCTGTGCCTCTTTCTTCTCCTTTTCCAGTTTCATCTCCACCGCTGCAATCACAACCGCCCTCTCATACCGGTCTAACCCCAGAAACTCATGCGGCCATTTATGAAGCTTATGGAGGCAATAGTAGGCAATATTTGCCTCCATATCGCCCCCATTGATCAGTTTTTTGCTTCGTCCACCAGCTCATCCATTGGCATATCAAAACCATTCACCTGCTGGACCTTCTCCAAATACCCCGCATACTCTCCTGCCGTCAACATTGCCTTGAGCAGGACATCCGCCCCCATCACGCCATAGGAATCCTGCAGACCTTTATCATTTAAGTTAGGGAATACCGTAGCGCGCGCAGCCAGTTTCCCCAGGTACTGATTGTAATCAGTCTCCTGCGTGTACTGCCCACGCTTACCCGGAATCGGGACCCGCTTTGTGCACTCCCGCCGAAGCACCTCATCCTCCGCGGAACCCACCGGGCATAGTTCCCACTCAACCAGCTTTCCATTCCCATCAAGAAAACGTCTGGACGCTACATATTTCTCATGATCCGCCTTTAATGCATTCTGACTCAAAAAACAACTTAAATCTCCCATATCCACTCATCCTTTCTTTTCTACTGCATCCCCTGCAGCATCTTAAATGTCTCCGGCATCTCGAAATCCTCAAACGTGAAGTCCAGATCCTCATCCAGGTACTCCGCATCTGCATCAAACTTCGTCAGGATCCCACCATCCACATTGCAGTCCCTTAAGATAACCGTCTGCCTTCCCACACTGGAAGTCGGGTCCTCATTAGTCACCTGAATATCAAAATACACATCCTCACCAGTCTCCTTGTACCGGTACAGAAGCTGCCGGAAAATGCTGGTGTTATAGTGGAAGGTCGCAGATCCACTCCCTTTCCACCCCGTTGTCTTATTGCCCTTACCTGTCTTTCCAAGGATAGGGATCTCCGATTTCGTTTTTTCAATACTGGCCTCCAGATTGATGGCCTGCATGAAATTGTACCGGTTTCCATCAATCGTAACAAAACACTCCGCCAGTGATGCGCTTACCGCATCCTTTGCATTCATCGCCTGCATACGCTCTCTCCTTTCTTATTCCACAACCACGGTCATGTACAATTGATCCATGCAATTGGTCGGCTGGACTGGCGCGTTCACAAGGACTGACCTCTTTGTCCCTCCGCCCTCCACCGTGATTGCCTTCGGTTCCACCGCTTCAATCGCCCGCTGTGCTGCCAGTGACTTATAAAACGTCACAATCTCATTCCACAGGCTGATCCGGCCAGAGGCATCGTTGGGCACCTGGCCCATGAACCGCTCCGCAAACAGCGAAGCAATCCCATTACCGATAAAATCCAGCACACGGATGGTCTGGTTGTCCGAAAAATCACTGTTCTTATCTTCCGTAAAAGACACCAGGCTATTGATATCCCGCAGCACACGTACCTCATCCCCCACCTGGTGGAGCAGGAACTTCCCCTCCTTGATCCCATCCGAAAGCTGCATCTGGGTGTATGCCACATTGACCGTATACTCTCCATCATAGACCTTATTCGTGTTAGACTTGTTCACCGCACAGGCAGCCGAAGCCCCGGCCACCCAATAGACCAGGCCTGCCTCATTCTCCGATGCACTATTCTCCACTGATATCACGCCCTCGTAATCGACTCTGGACGCCCGGTATGCAATTGTCTGGAAGCGCACTCCCAGCTCCTCCCGCATCCTTTTCGTAAAAGCGGCAAACAGGTTCACCGTCGACTCATCCTTTGTTGGACAGACCAGCACATTGAACGGCTTCTGCTCAATCGCATTCAGGAACTCCTGGTATGCCTCGCCGGACACCGCGCCATCGGTTCCCCCGGTGAGCGGCATCCCGGCAGTCTCCGTAAGCGCAGCCTCCCGCTTAAACGAAACAAAATCATTGTCCGCCAACTCCGACATTGCCGTCGCAGTCTGTGCGTCCACCAGATCCGTTCCCACCAGGGTCCTGACATCAAACTTCGTGTCGTCCTCCACATTCTTCTGCACCACCAGCCGGACAGCATTCCCGCGTGTTCCCGCATACCTAGCCTCCGCAAGATCATTTGACGCCTTGACGCCCTCGCTGTTGATCCTGAACACATAGACCTCATTGGCATTTAGGAACATTTCACGGAATGCCTGCATTTCCGGCGCCGATACCGGGTATCCCAGCAGTCTAAGACAGTTATCCTCAAAACTGTCCTTATCCACCTTCATCACCTTGCGCTCCGGACCCCAGCCAGATTCCATCGGGACACATACTACGCCCTTGACAGTCTTATCCCCGCGGGCCGCAGCGCTCACAAAATTAATATAAGCTCCCGGCAGGACCTTGTTCTGCTTCGTAAAAACTCCGCCACCTAACATCTACATCACCTTTCCTTTCAGATATCCATTCACCAAACGGTCTACCTCCGCCATGGAATACCGCTTACCATCCTCCAGCAGCGCACAGATTAAATCCCTCTGCCCGCGGAAGCGCCTGGACTCAAGGATCTGCTCCCTGGTATACCTTGCGCACTCCTTTTCCACAGCTTTCTCCGTCACGGCCGCCTTACTGTTTTTCTTTCCTTCCAATGCCTGCATCTCCCTTCCACTTCAGCTCCTCCATAGCATCCGCCACCTCAGCGGACGCCACCAGGAACATGTTATAACTGACAAAAAAGTTCAGGACTCCATCCTCAATCCGGTAGCTCCGCCCTGTCCCGCGGATCAGGTCCCCATCCGCCATTGCGATATACTCCATCCCGTCAAACAGGATATCCACCGCCCGGTTAAGCTCACGGTTCTTCTCTGGCTTCGCCTCCTCCGGGATGTACTGGATGCAGAACCCGGTCTCCTGAAAAGAACGCCGACCCAGCATAGGTTTCCGGGACGGTTCCAGAACAGACACAAAAAAACAGGGCTCAGAAAGCCCCTGCTCCACTGCATCCGTATAGATTTCGTAGCCGTCACCGAACAACTCATCCAATCTCCGGGTGACGGCATCCATGATCTCATTCACCATCCAGGCACCTCCTTAAATATTCCTCCAGCCATTTTTCCAATAGCCTAGGTGCAAGGGATTTTACTTCTTTTTCGGATATGGTCATCATGAATTTTCCCGGGACCCATGCTCTCTTTAGTTTCTTTCCGATAGCCGGCACATACCTACCCGGCTCCTGACGGTGCCCATACTCTACGTAAGAAGCGTACTCGGTAGGGTTGAACACCTCCACCTCAAAAGTACCGCCCTTCTTCTGGATTTCCCCGGTAGTCCAGTTCCGCCTGAGATTGCCCCCGACATATCCAGACCAAGCAGCTGCCTGCGGAGAAAGGAAGGTGTGGCTTTTCCCGCTGCTTCCATTCACCTTTACCGCCTTTGGCCCATCAATCTTCGGCGCACGACCCACAGGAGTCCTCCTGACTACCTTGGCCAGCAGCCGCGCCGCCAGCTCCTTGGCACAATCCCGGCAGAACCCCTCCTTGCCCTTCTCAATCGCCTCGATCTGCTTCTGCAGCTTCCTTACTTCCCGGAAATCAAAGCTCCCGCCTTTCCCCATCACGCATACCCCTTCCACAGTTCCAGCAAAATTTCCTGATGGCTGGGATACACCGCAGCCTTCCCGCTCTGGTCATAACTCTCACACCGCCCCTGCTGCTCCACCACGATCCTGCTCCCCGGAGGGATCACAAGCTCCGGCGCCAGGAACAGCTTAATCGTCTGCTGTACCGCTACGACCGTACTGCTTCCGACCGCCGAAGCTGCACTGGAAAAAGACAGATGGCACGGGATCCCATCCTGCACCAGAACCTCCTCCTGACGCGTCACCTTCGTCTCCGGGTCCCTCACGGCCCGCATCCCATAAATCCTGCAGGTGCCGTCATAAGTCTCCTCTATGGCCCTTCTGTGCATCTGCCGGACCTTTCTGACCGCATCGATCATCATCCTACCACACCACCTTCCGAAAACGGTTCAGACCGTCCCTTCCATACGCCGTCAGATAGCCGATCACAGAATCCAGCCTCTTTTCCGGCGTCATCGAGACATCAAAGCTGACAGAGGAATCTCCTTCCGACAGGGAGGATACACATGCCTCCAGATCGAACCCCAGCACCTCCCCGGAAAGCTTCTTCATCAGCAGAAACTCCCCGCAGGTATTTTCCACCACAGTGACTGCCAGCTCATCCGGGATTTCTGCCCGATTGCAGTAATTCCGGATCTCCTGCTCTACCTTCCGAACGATACACAGGATCAAAGACCGGTCACCGTTAGAAACCTCCGGATACCCCAGAGACTTTAACCGTTCCACTATCCGTTCTTCCATGACATCCTCCTCTCTTTACTTCTCATACCCTCTGTCCTTTAACTGCCCATAAGTATAAGACTTCAAATCACGATAGGTTGATCTCCCCAGAAACTCATGGGTAACAATTGTAACTGCAATTTTAAACTGTACTGGCGCTGAATAGACAGTTGCCGTGCCTCCCTCTTCGATCTGGACTGTTGCCTTTTCCGTCTCCTTCAGTCCCGCATAGAACAGCGGTATCACATAGCCATCCGCTGGGCAGTCTTTTAAGCTCTTACCACTTCCCACGCTTCCATAATAACTGCCATCCGGATTAAACAGGCGGTACCGGAAATCTTCAGAAAAACCAGAAGCAATGTAGTTCTTTCCCTTTCTTACCGGAAAAGGATCTCCATACAAAGAATCGGGATAAGGGCTGTCTTCCTGCTTTTGAAAATTCCCGGTAGTGAGGTGGATAAATCCTTTATAAAACTGCTCACCAATTAAGTTTTTAGAGGTAAACACCGGGTTCGGGGTTATTTCCACCCGCTCCACAGCAATCCCCATCAGACCACCTCCATCTGCTCCCTGTTCTTGATTACCTCATCCGCGATGCGCAGCGTGATCTCCATCACATACAGGCGGCTCCGGTTCAAAGGCTGGATTTTCGCGTCCACGCTGTATCCATCTTCTTCCCGGGCAACCTCACATGTCCCTTCCATCTCCACTTCCCCATCATATATCAGCCGAAAGACAGCTTCCTTGATTGTGAAATATTCTTGTTTGACAGAGTGGACGAAATATTTCACATGCCTGTCCTCTCCCAGGATAAACCGTATCATAAAGCCACCCCCTTACACACCGGCAATACCCGGCTGAACCGATACCCGGCCGGCTGACGCCTGACCAGGTACTTCGCCATCGGAAACATATGGATACAGATATTCCCGGCATCCACCGTATAGAGCATCCGCGCCAGATAAGACCGGTTCCCCGCTTCGTCCTCCGCAATAATTTCCACCACGTACTCGCCGTCCTGATCCAATGGAACCGGCACGGACCACGATCCATCCTGTGCCAGCTCCAGAACCACATCCACACCATCCACAGTACCATAGACCCTTGCTACTGCCATGGTATACCTCCTTAGTCTGTCACCTCTACGGAAATCACACAGGTCTTGCCAGCATCTACCGGGTTCGGGGTAATTGTCGCATTCTTAATTACCGGTGCTACCTGATCCAACGTTACAGTCCGAGTTACGGTACTGGACTTGCCCGCGCTGTCTGTGGATACCACAATAATCGTATTTGCTCCGGCCACCAGCGTCAATTCCTTACTAAATGTGCCATCCGCATTGACCGTTACTGCCTGCGCTGTACCACTGTTAAGCTTAATGGTCACTGTACACGGACTGGATGTCGCATCATTGGTCTTACCCGTTACGGTGCAGGCTGCCTGGTTGGTGATCAGATTGCTTTCCGGTGCCGTGATAGACAGGGTCGGCGGAACCGTATCGACAACAAATGTCACGGACTTCTGCGCCGCCGCATTGCCATCATAATCAGATGCATCCACCTTGATCGTGTTGCTGCCATCCGCAAGTGCCGTTGTTGGCGTGTAGGTACAGGTATAGCCCTTGCCGTCCGATGTAGCCGTCTTGGTAATGCCTGTGGTAATCACGGTACTACCAATGGTGATCTTAATGGTATCAGGATTCACACCGCTGTCCGCATCGGTTACGCTAAATGCAATCTGCGGCTTGTTATTTGTCAGCCGCGCGGATGCTGTCGGCGCAGTGATCGTGATGACCGGTGCAACCTTTTCCTTAACCTTAAGCTTCAGGCTTGCGCCCAGCGTCGCATCCTGGTCGTCCTTAGTCGTCACATTTCCTGCCTCATCCGTCGCCTTGATGGTGACCGGATAGTAATGCCCGTCATTGTTATTGTAGGACGACGTTGTAGGTGCCGTGACGGTCGCCTCGTACTTGCCAGTGCCGCTGTTATAGGTCAGCGTCGTTGTGACGCCGTTGATAATAGCCTGTACTGATTTAACTGCCATATCGCTCCTCCTTTATCCCCTAGAAATGATACGCGCAATCGGGATTGCTTTGTGGTCGATTACCTTAAGACCTGCCCCGGTCCCGCCATTATTGACCAGTGTCCAGTTCTCACCGCTTGCCAGTTCCTCGTTGGTTGGCGACAGAGAAGCCTGGCGTTTCTTCGTGTAGGAAATCCCATACGGCGCATAGCAGGCCCGGTCCCTGGTATACAGGGTAGTCTCGCCTCCGTTCGTCTTCGGATCCCTCTGCATCTCATTGGGCACCTCTGCGCCGATCTTCTCAAAATCAATGGCGCCGTCCCCCAGCACATAGGTGGTATATTTATCATAGGCTGGTACTGCTGGCACATAACCTTCCTGTCCCTCCGTTCCGCCTTCCTCGACTGCATCCACATGCTCCACCGGCATAGAATCATCCACGATAACCGCCCGGCCATTCCAGGTCCCGATTGCAAGGTCCCTCTGGATCCCGTCCGCGTCCGTGTACTTCATGTAAGACAGCAGCCGCAGGTTTTCCAGGTTCGTTGCCGTGGTGGAATGCATGATCGCAATGGTGAACTTGGACTTGTTGTCACCAGACGCCTTCTGGATCGCCGTGTTCAGCGTGGTCGGTCCCACACAGCTTAAGGGATTCCCATCCTTGTCCGCCCCATTCACCGCCGTGATGTCATAGGTGTGGCCGTTGACGAACTCAAGGTTCTTGGCCCCGGTCATCGCGAAGATGCCTTTCAGCACCGACAACAGCACATCCTGGTACACATCGTCCCACCAGCCGGAAACCTGCGCGGCCACATTGTCCATGAAATTTGTGCCTCCCGTGATGTCTGTGGAGAAGTCATCCTCCGTCCATGCCTTGGAACGCCCCCACACCACCACGCTGCGCTCAAAGGTGGTTGTCCTCTCAGACGTAATATCCGTCTTGCCGTCATAATTGAGCGGCGCACCCTCCAGAAGCCCCTTCATCGGCAGGGTCGCATAGGCAGTGCCGGTCTGGGAGCTGAATGCCTGGCGGATCTGCTCGTTGCCCTTGAGCGCCCTGGACTTGATCAGCTCGTTTCTCTTAGTCTTGGGGATCCGGTCCACATATTTACCGAATGCCTCTGGGTTAAATGTTTTCTCATTAAATTTTGCCATGTCTCAAATCATCCTTTCTTTTTTCTTGATTACTCAATCTTCGCTCCTGGATTCGCTTCCAGATAAGCACACATCTCGCTGTAGGTCATCTCCGATGGCTTCTTATCCACCGGCGGAGTCCCCCTCCCGTCAGCCGGTTTGCCGCCCTTGATCTGCTGCTGGGGCGTTTTCTCCTCCTTGAACAGGAATGCCTTCTCTTTCTTCAGCGCCTTGAGCTGCTCCTCCAGGCCTGTGACCTTCCCGTCCTCCGACAGGATCAGCTTCGACTTATCGAACAGCCCCGCCACCAGCTCCGCATCCTGAGCCGTGTCCCCTAGTGCCAGCTTGATCGCCGTGGACAGCTTCAGCTCCTTCATGTCGGATTCATACTGCTGCCTTGCCGCAAGATTCTCCGCCTGCAGGTCCGCGATCTGCTTTGTCAGAGTCTCGTTCTCGCCCGCAGATTTCCGCAGCGTCTCCAACTGCCCGTCCCGCTCCGTCACCTGCGCCGCCAGGGAGTCCCGCTCCTGCTTCAGCGCATCATACTCCGCCTTGGCTGCCTCGATGTCCGCGCCATTCTCCGACATGATCTTGTCGATGGCGTCCTTTTCCAATCCCAGGTCCTCTAAAAATTTTCGCTTCATCTTATCTCTCCTCTACGATTTTTTACGTGGTATCACCACGCGATTGCAAGTTAAGCCGACTGTTTTACGCCTGATCTGCTGGCATTTGGGTATAAAAATAACACCCAGGATTGCCCTGCGTGCCTGCTTCACTATTTGCCCCATAGCTGGGAGATATATGGATCACTCAACCTTTCCGCACTTCGTGCACCGTCTCACATATCCATTCCGTTTCCTGCTCCAATGCTTCCGGTAACTGTGTCCCCTGCACAATTGCTCTCTGATCCATTGGTAAATCCTCTCAATCAATTGCCATCACCTCCCTTAAATACAGTTGCACTGCCGGAATGCCTCGAAAATTTTAGGAGCCTGAACTGCGATCCAATCAACCATCTCTTCATTTTGCGCCCATGCCCCTGCCCTGCCACTACATTCGCGCAGGCCGCTTTCGCACAAAAACGCGTGGATAATTTCATGGCGAAGAACCTTTTTACCATAATCCACTAAATCTTCAAGCGAATTGTCATCCTGCTCTAATTTCGACACGACTATTTTTCTCACACTGTGATCACAATAGCCATCATTGTCAATCATGTTCTTGTCTTTCTTTGGATCCGCATCCAAAATTATCTCATAATCAGTTCCAAGTATGTTTACCCTCACGTTTTTTCTCCTTTTGCGACGTCGCAATTAATTTAGGACACAAAAATACCACCGGCCATTGCTGACTGGTGGTATCTAGTGCTTCTCGTCTTCTTTCTTTTTTAATGCTTCAATATGCTTCTCAAATGCTTCGTCAGACATGTTCCTAATCTGATCCAGATAACCGCCTGGCTCATATATTCTGTCGTCACAGATATATTCAGGCTCTTTA
The DNA here is from genome assembly GCA_028693165.1 of Lachnospiraceae bacterium. Classification (GTDB taxonomy): domain Bacteria; phylum Bacillota; class Clostridia; order Lachnospirales; family Lachnospiraceae; genus Brotaphodocola. The sequence continues at coordinate 179,487 of JAQUVX010000005.1, forward strand.
TTTATACTCATCTCACACCCCCTATAGTTTTCTAAATTCAAAGCCATAAGTCTCTGACAATTCCTCTAACGCCTTTTCCATACTTGTAACTTCAGTATACCGTGAATTCTTACGTAATGCAACATCAAAATCAGAAAGCGTTATCTCTTTTTGCGGGCGAGTATAATAATATATGCTCCCATCATGACCAACTGTTATGCCTGATACATTTTCATTTTTTATAAGAGCATTCAGATCTCCTATGCTTGGCGGCATCCCTCTGGGGTGATTATGTATTAACAGGATACGTTCTTTTGCCTTATCAGCCTCATTTAATTTTCGAGTAAATGTTGACGTCCTTTCCACACCGGATTCGACTTGTTGTCCAAGTATACTCGCGATCTCATCTCCTGTATTCAGATTGACGGCATATAGCTCCTCTGTTTTCATGCCATCACGGTTACTTAGCGCCCATTTCGCCCTTGTTTCTATTGCATCTACCACTTTAGGGTTATCTGAAAGCTTTTCAAAACTCTCTCGATACTCTTGGCTTTGTATTTTAGGCCAATCCACTCCATAATTTCCTTTGGTTGCTTTGCGAGGAGAATCTTCTGCCTCAGACACAAACTCCTTTTTCCACTCCCCATACTTCATATTCGCCGGCACATAATAGGTCTCCCCAGTCTCCTCATCCCTCGCGGCTCGCTCCTCACCCACCATAAACTCATCATCAAAATGCGGCACCGTGGTGGACCGGCAGTTTGGATGGAAAGGCGGCGCCGTCACCCCGACCTCATAGTCCTTCATGTCAAAGACCTTACCGTCCAGCTCCTGGCAGATCTCCGAAGTGTGGCTGTCCAGTGTTGCCAGGATCTCGTACTGCTCCACCCCAAGCTCCCTCAAACTGTCCTTCTGGGCCGCCGAAGCGATTGCTGCCGATTCCGTCATGATCAGGCGGCCTGCCTGCGCCCTGCTGACGTTCATGGTCTTTGCCAGACTGTCAATGGCCTTCTGCGGGGATTCTCCGCGGATGATGCTCTGTGTTAGATCCGTGTGCAGGCTGTTCACCAGCTTCTGTTTATTCTTCCAGATCCGGTCTGAGAAATTTGTCCCATCCTGCGCCCATGACTGGCGGATGACCTTGTCGATACGCTTATCATCCAGCCTTGCCAGACTCGACCCGATGCCGGTGCCTTTTGCCATCTCAAAAGCTGTGTGGTAATATCTGTCCGCATAGGACTTGTGGAGAAAATCCGTCATCCCGCCCTCGTACTCCGCAGAGATCAGTTCCGCATGCTGCTGTGCCTGCAGCTTCATTGCCTCCAGATAAGAGATATGGTGCCGGGCAGAGGCGTTTTCCAGTTCCTTCATCCAGCGCTGGTCCACCGCGTTCTCCTCACCGGCTTTTATGTACTGGCTAACATCCCACTTGAACTCCTCCAGTTCTCCCTTCTTCAGAAGCTTTTTTGCCCCTGCATAGCTGACGCCGTTGTTTTCCGCCAGACGCATGTACCACCGCTCGATGTCCATCTGGATGCTGTTTGATGCCCGCCGGAACTGCTCCTGGACATCCTTGTAATAGGCAGCGCTGCGCCGGTACTGGTCGTCCTCCAGGGCTGCCATGCGGTCTTTCCAGTAATCAGGATTCTTCTTCGCCATCTAAACGCTCACCATCCCGTCCCATCTCGCCTTCCTGATCTCCCTTGCCAAACGCCTGCTGGTACGGATCCATCCGCTCCATTTTCTTCTGTTCTTCCTCCTCCAGCATCTTCATTGCCGCCTCCACGTCATCCACCCATGGATGCTTCTGCAGGATAAGCTTCATAGGCAGCAGCCCCACGGACTTCGCACAGTTGTCGATCAGCTCTGACTCATTCACCAGGATATTCCGATTAAAGGTGATCTCCACCTCCTCCTGCTCAAAATCCCCCTGTCCGGTGCTGGCCAAATACTGGTCCACGAACCACAGAAGGTCATCAAACGCCGCCTGGTACTCTGTCTCCATGTCCTGGGCGTCCAGTTCAATGTCCTGATAAATCGTCTGGATGTGCATCTGGTTGGCGTCCCCAGTCAGGCGTGCATCCTTCGCATCATAGGTCTTGCAGTTCTCGATCAGCGCCTGCTTAAAGATTTCCAGAATGGCTTTATAGTTCTCCGCATTGACCTCCACCGTAAGGGTCCGCACATCACCACCTGCCCCAGTCCCATCATTGCGGACCTTGACCGCCCCATACTGGGATAAGTTCTTCCGGAACTCGCCTAAATTGGTGCCGTCGTAATTGACAATGACCAGGATCGTATTTCTGGCATCCTCACACATGTTGTTCTCAAATGTGCTGACCATCCGGTTGATGCCGTCCTGCAGGCTCTTACAGCACTTGATCAGCGGAATCTCATGGGCATTCCGTTTGAATGCGATCAGCGGCACCCGCTCCCAGTTGTAAGGGACCTCCCTGTGCTTCCCGTCCGGGTCATGCTGTTCCACCAGGTAATGGGCTCCGGAAGGATTCATCACATCCGGGATCAGGTGGCTGCCATCAAGCTGATAGCGGTCCACACCATTGCAGGAGTAAAGCTCGAAAAACTCATAAGTCTTTTCCGTCTCCCCCTCATATCCGTCCATCTGGTAGAAGCGGCCAAAGCAATCCAGCTCCGTGCGCTCCTCATCCACCCAGAACGGGATGACCTCATAGTTGCTGAACCGCTTGAACTGCAGCAGCCCCTGCTCGTTGTAATAGGGGTACAGATACCCGATCCCGCCATTGATGGAATCCCCGCCGATTCGTTTTAAGCTGCGCATGAAGCGCTTGTCCAGGATTATTTTGATCGCCTCCGTGTACTTCTCATTATCACTGGTGATCGTAAATGGCTTTGACAGCAAGTAGTTTTTCTTCTGATCCACGGCCTTCTGATACTGGTTGTCCACAATCCGGTTGTCCGGCAGGTTCTTGGCCGGCTCCAAATCCCCTTTCTCGTTAATGACAGTACGCGGGGTATGGAGGATGTCATGGTCGCCCTGGTAATACCGCTCCGCCAAGATCATGTCACGCCGTACCGGGGACTGTTTCCATTTCTGGATCTCTTTTTCCAGAAACCGGATGTCCGTCATCCTCGTCCTGGCACATGCATTGACAATGGCATTTATCCGCCGAGTCTCACTTCCGTAATCTATCATGGTTATCACCTTCTTTCATTGATAAATCATACTCCTGGTTTTATAATCTTCATACAGGCCTTGCGCCGAGTAATAAAGAGAGGAGTACTCCATGCAAAGACAATATGTTTCTTCAAGCAGAATCACCAGTGTTGGCTGGTCGAACAACATTCTGGAAGTGGAATTCAAAAATGGCCGTGTATACCAGTACCATGGTGTCACACAGTCCGAATATCAGAATTTTATAAATTCCCCTTCGCTTGGTTCTGCACTTTCAAGACTGGATAAAATCCATCCGTATAATCCAGTTTAAACCCAAACGGCGGTCAGAGTTCTGGCCGCCCATCTCTTGGTATTGATAATTCAGTCCCCAGCACTTTTACCCCATCCATATCGATAACCACTTTCGTATATGGGTCATAATGCTTATCCATATATTTCATTACAGGGCTACATAGCTTCAAAATCTCACTCATTTCATCTTCTGAACAACAACCTTTTTCCATTCAAAGTCTCCTTTTCAGTCAAAACTAAACGTCTCCCCGCCCCCAATCTTCTCGGCGATCCCTGTAGTCGCATCCGGGGCGTCATCGTGCTTGTTCTTGCCTTCCCGCTGGTACTTGATCATGGCATTGTAATACTCCGGCCAGCGGTTCTTCCAGTCCTCCGGGAAATAGATATGCTGCATCACCCAGGCAGAATTGGAGTAGATTCTTGCCTGCTTGTTCTTTGTCTGAGTGAACCAGCGGATCACCGTGTGATTGCTGCCCAGCACTTCCCGGAGAATACGCTCCACGCTGCGGGCGAAACTACGGCCGCCGTTGTTGGACTCTATGTCAGATATATTTACCTGATCCTTTAAGAGCATCCGGGCTGTCGCCGGCTCTGTGATCTCCATCGGCTCCTTGGTGTACAGGACATCCAGCACATAGGCCTCGTTTGCGAATGTCACGCCGTAATCTATGCTGCACAGATAATCCTCGCCGGTGTCTGCCGTATCGGTATAGTTCCGTATCTCCTTGAACTGCGGCAGCTCCCCGCTGTAGGTCTTGAAACTGGTGTACAGCCGTCCCTTAAGGTCGATCGGCTCCTGCTGGTAGTTGGCTGACGCAATGTCAGCGCCCATCGCCTGGATCTTCGCCTGGTAGGACTTATAGGACAGCACCTCCGGACAGAGCATCTCATGGGTCTCCGGGTTAATCAGGGCCTTCATGCTGATATGGCGCATCTTGGCACCAGCTTCCCTGAAGTGCTCCAGCGCCCGGCCTGCCAGGTCATCCGATGCCCAGCGGGTCATGATGATAATAATCTTGCCGCCTTCCTCAAGACGGGACAGCATTGTATCCGTGAACCATGCCCAGTGCTTCTCCTTGGTCAGCTCATTGTTGGCTTCCTCGGCGTTCTTGATCAGGTCGTCAATGATGAGGAGGGATGCACCGAAACCAGTTGCCGTGCCAGTTGGCGATGTGGCCAGATAATTGTTGTAGCCATCCTCCAGACTCCATAGGTTCATGGCTCCATCACCGCGCTTGATACTGACACCGGGAAAAATGTCAGAGAACACGATTCGGCTTTCGTCCGCCTTTTCCTCTTGGATGTCATTGCGGACGTTCTTGGAGAACATGGTGGAGAGCGTTTCGTTGTAGGATCCGGTCATGATTTTCTGGGTCTGGTCATTGCCTAGAACCCATTCGACCAGAAGGCCTGCCGTGCGGCTCTTGCCATGTCTTGGCGGTTCATTGACGATCATAACCTCGTCATCGGACTGGATGAAATCCTGGAACTCATTGCAGAGGTCAACCAGGTACTGCCTGTCCTCCTTGTAGAAGTCCGGGGCCTTTAAATGGCAATAAAAAAAGAACTCGCGCCGTGCAAGCTCAATCTTTGCTCCATGGACGGCCAGTTCTAATCTATCCACCATGGATCAGCTTCTTTAATTCTTCTGTGGTAAGACCGGCGTATGGGTTGTCTGTCTTGACTTTTCCCGTCAGTTCTACCTTGTCGCGGAACATACCAAGATGGCGACCGATTAGTTCCAGAGCCCTTATTCGATCATACGTTTCCACATTGATACCAAACTTAGTCTCCTTGATCGAGGAAATCGCCGCCCTCTTTTCCTCCGGAAGTTCTGCAGTTGGAGTAATCCGTACCACGTCCATTGTCCTCACCTGACCAGCGCCAGGATCTACCACATAGGAATTGTTCCGAATAATCGGTTCTCGCACCACCTGGGCAAAGTCAGTACCGTTAATGCTGGCAATCTTGCGCAGTTCCTCCAGCACCCAGTCCTGCGTGATCTCGGTACGATGTTCCCGGTCTTTCATCCGCTCCTTGACATATTCCGCAACGTTAACATTGGTTAACAGCCTGCTTCCTGCCGCTTTTGCCACCTCTGCACTCTTTACGCGAGGATAAGCCATCCGGTAAGCCCTGGTGGCATTGAGATCAATCAAGTATTCATCTACAAACAGTTTCTGTTTCTTAGTCAGTGCCATGCTGCATCACCTCGATTCGTCGTTTTGGGTATAGAAAAAGAGACAGCCGAGGCTATCTCTCTAAATCATCTTTTTCTACTGCACCTAAAGTTTCTTTTTCTTTTATTAAAACATTTATAATTTCTATATAATCGCTATAAAAAACCTTTTCCAGCTCATTTTCCATCGATGTTTTCAGTAGGCTCCGCATAAATACAAATAAGCTAATAAAAATTATTATAGCGGGCGATGAAGCTAATAATATCATTATCAAAATTAGAAGTATGATTAATACCTGATATATAATAATATTAATTCTAGGAATCATCTGCAATGTCTCATCAAGATTTGTTAAATTAAAAATGGGCATTTCTTTCAATGAATCCACAATAAAAGTGCATAAAAATGTTGTAAAAAATGGTAATAAAAATAAATTCCACCAATTATTTATGGTGCCAGCCAATCTTCTTCTGTTATTTAAATACCGCTTAAATTCTTTCAGTCCCTGCAACGGTGCTACTTCATATTTTTTTCTTACATATGCGTTCCATTGAGAATACGTATTAAAATTGCAATTATCAATTTTTTTTAATACTAATTTTTTAGGTTCTTTTGATTCGCATAGATTTTTATAAATACAAAGTTCCTTATTACTATCAAAATTATATGTTTTTTCCCGAATATTCTTCTTTTTCACAATATAACTTCTCCCATTTCTTTCATCATACACCCAAATCTGGCAAAGGAAAAGAGCCTACCGCGTGGGTGGGCTCTAAAAATTAAGTTATTTTGTCAACAATGTCTCGTTGGACTGCGATGCACTCTTGTCATAGATAAAACTCCGGTTTTTAATTATGTTTACCAAACTATCTGGTTTAGAACTACCATCAACACTTACCAGTGGCACTGAGGACGTTCTGTAATCAACATAAACAATATCTGTATTTGTCTCATTCATAATGTCTCCACCCTTCAAATTTTCGCTGGTCATTTATTGCTTGTTGTGTAGGACCATTCGGTATTTGTACCTGAATTCTGCGTAGTACACCCTCTGTAATAAATGCATCTGTTTTTCCCGATATACTCTCAATTAAAACACGTCTTGCTAAATAATCATATTGAGCATTTACTCCTAAGCATATATTTGGATCGAATGGATTTCCCAACTCCAATTCTTGTTTTATGCTATTATATGTTGAATTTATCAAATTGTAAAGCTCTTCATCCGGTTTTTCTACATTTAGCCCTAAGCTATCTTTAGCTTCTCTTCTGTTAATCGTATAGTCATGGCTACCCGACTCACTACATAAAAATGAGATGATTTTTTCTACTTTTTCTAAATCCGTGACTTGATTTTCCAATAATCGCTCCGCCAACATACGAATCTGTCCAATAGCTCTATATACTTCCCCTAATACTAGAGGATGTACCTTATCTGCCAATGTATTAAAAACGGTTGCTAAGGACTGCTGATCGTTCAATCCTAACTCGTGTTTTGCTAATTCTAAAAAACCTTTTATTGCTTCAACACTTACAGGAACTCGCGCGTCTGGTCCCGCTCCATTTATTTGTGGATTTAACGGTGTGTTAACACTAGGATCAATCGGACCGAGTGTAGCTTGCTTCGTCATAATAATCCTATTCGCTCCCAAGCACATTAGTGTTCCCGTGCTTCTCGCTTTTACAGGAACAATTACCTCGAAGTCATCACAAAATTGACGAATCAAATTTACTATATTCCAACCTGCCAATGTACTTCCGCCATTTGTATGCAGTAATAACGTAATTTTAGGAACCACACCAATTTTATCCAAGTGCTCAATAAAATAGTCTGTAGCGTCATTCCCAATTTGTGTCTCCATTCCTTGCCTATCGCCAGTAACATACACCAATAGTTTGGAATTTCTTTTTTCTTCAATTTTCTCATATAGATCCAATCTGTCTGCTAGCATTACTTTCGCTTCCCCTCTCCCATTTTTCTCATAGTACCACAAAAATTGACAAAAGGAAACACCCGTCTTCCAACAGGTGCCCTCAAAAAGGAAAATGCTGTGAATAACTCAAGCGGAGAATCTGGAATCGAACCAGAACCCAGGGCGCGACCCTGTCCATCTGCCATTGATGGTATTCTCCACACATTACCGGGTCATCCCCGGTATGGGACGGGTTCTGCGCTATGCGCTGGTGTTAACCGTCATCACCTATTCGGCAGCCGGGCTGTGACACTCGGCGGCCGTCATTTGTGGGGGAGGATAACCATGAATTTAAGTCAGCACTCTCTATTCACGACTTCCAGTTTATACTATAGCACTTTCAAATAGAACATATAGAACATTTAGAACAAATTTCAACTTTTTTCCATAAATCTTCTGAATTCCATTTTTACACCATCTGCTGTCGCTTTTCTTCCCATCTTTCTTGCCACCTGCTCCCATGTATTTTCTTCAAAAATCTTAAACTTTATAATCCTCTGCATCCTCTGCGGGATCATATTCATCCATGCCTCTACTTGGATCTTGATTACTGCTGCCGCTTCCTTACGCTCCTCCAAGAGACGCTCATATGCATCCAGTGCTCCCGGGTCGCTTACTACGGAATAACTCATACCTTGTATCTTAAAACTCTGTGCTGCATACGGAAAATCTTGCATAGATCCGTGTACCCTGTCCTGCACGATTGTCTTCCGCTGCTTTTTTACCCGGCGAATGTCCTCTTCCGTCTCCTGGATCAGCGCGCAGGCATCTATGTACTGGTTCAATATATCCTTGTTCATTGGTCTCCCCTCCCTTCTGTTCTACTTCCGGTGCCGCGGATCAGCGCACAGCTCCGTCCCGTAGTACGCCGGATGTGTTGCACTCCACGTCTTAACCGGCGGGTCCTTGGCGACCGCTGCCTCCATGATCATCTCGATCTGCTTGCGGGCGGCGCGGCGATCCTTACTGTCTTTTCTCATGTGTCTCCTTCTTTCTCTAATTCTCCGTTGAATTTTTCAATGAATCTTCATACTCCTCGATAATTTTGAAAAATTCACTCCCGCGCATCTCATCAAATTCGTCTGGATTTTCGAAGTCACAATCCGTACAAAAGCTTGCATATAGAACATCGTTTATCATAAACAACCTACTACTCGATTTTCCGGAAAAGCTGATCACAAATGCAATTCGTGGTTTATACGGCGTTTTTAACTCCAACTCCTTACATTTATCGATCCACTCTTTTGCGATCTTAGAATTTTTCTTAAACCATCCGTCCTCGTGTTTCTTGAAAAATTCTTTAAATTTGTCTTTGTCCGTATCAGTAGGGCAGATACGCAACTCATCGACCATCTGATAATACTCACTCGTTTCTATTCCATGTTCTTCAGCGAATTCCTTGAATGCATTATTTACCTTTTCCGACATCTCTACATAGTCCAAATACTGTTTATAAACCGGACTGCTAGGTGTGACTATATAATATTTTTCCATTCTGTTCTTCTCCTAAATTTCAGTTTAGCTAAAATAGTCGTTATACTCTGCACCATGATTTTTCTTTGCTATCCTGTATGATTTCCACTTTTCATTCCATCCGATTTTACGCTTTCGTATTTCTCCTCTAAACCATATT
>JAQUVX010000038.1 GCA_028693165.1 Lachnospiraceae bacterium
TTTACTAAAGGAGGAATCAAAATGGGTGATTTTAGACAAGAAATGCAGCGATACTTTGAAGATGAAATCGAAGTGCTTCGCCGTCTCAACTGTGATGACATCAATGAGGCTATGAATGCAATTGCAGCCGCTTTTATGAATGATGCCGATATTTATATTTTCGGTAACGGCGGGAGTGCAGCAACTGCATCCCACTATGCCAACGATTTTAACAAAGGGATTTCCGAAAAGGTCGGAAAGAAGTTTAGAATGCACTGTCTTTGCGACAACTATCCCACCGTCATGGCAATTGCCAACGACATTAGCTATGACGAAGTGTTCCGCTTTCAGCTGGAGGGCATCCTGCGTCCTACCGATTTGGTGATTGGCATTTCGGGCAGTGGAAACTCCAAGAATGTTCTCAATGGAATTGAATATGCGCAGTCGATCGGGTGTAAAACGATAGGAATCACCGGCTATCATGGCGGCAAGCTGAAAGAGCTCTCTGATTATCATATGGATGCCATGGTAGACGATATGCAGATCACGGAGGACTTACATATGGTCTTTGATCACATGATGTATCGGGTACTGGGAAGCAGTTTATCTCTGGAGGATTAACAATGGAGCCTTTGGTTAGCGTACTTGTTCCCACATACAAACGCAGCGATTACATCACGCGTGCATTGGAATCAATCTACACGCAGACTTATCGGAACATTGAAGTGGTTGTGGTAGATGATAATGTACCGGAAACAGAATTTCACAAAAAAACACTTGAGGTGTTATCTCCATACTTTGAGCGGCCTAATTTCAAGTATGTCAAGACCGCTGGCGCAACCGGCGGGGGGGCTGCCAGAAACTTTGGCCTAAAGCATTGTACAGGTGATTACATTGCCTTTTTGGATGACGATGACCGGTATTTACCAGACAAGATTGAGAAACAATTGCACTTTACCATAGAGCATGAGTTAGAAATGTCGTATCAAGATGTTCAATGGAATGATGAGCAAGAACGCGTTGTTGAAATTAGAAGGATGGATCGTGTTACTGATTTTTCTCAGCAGGGATTGCTTCGGGCGCATATTGTTACCGCTATTGCTCCCACATCTATTTACATGATCAAGTGTACCGCCTTACTAAAAACAGAGGGATTTGGTGAGGTTCCCCGAGGGCAGGATTTTATCTTCATGCTCCGTTGCATTGAGGCAGGCCTGCGTATTGGGTATGTGCCGGGTGTTCATGTTGTCCAGTACATTCATGACGGTGAGCGCATTTCGGTGGGCGATAAATTCATACAGGCGCAGACGAAAATCTATGAACTGATGTGTTCCTATAAGCCGATCCTGTCAAAGCAGGAGCGGCGCTATGTGGATTTTCGGTTCAATGCCGTTTGCGCCTTTTCCTGCCTGCGGGGAAAGCAACTCGGCAAGGCGGTGCCCTTTGCGGCAAAGGCGTTCTTTATTTCACCTGCTGACTGCTTCAAGGAGGCAAAACGTTTCTTATCAGGGCGTAAATAAGCCATAACAACAAGGAGGGAATATCATGGGAAAGTGTCTCATCGTATTTACAAGAAAATATCCGTATTCATACGGGGAACCATCGTTTCAAGATGAGGTGCCTTATCAACTCTCCTGTTTTGAAAAAGTGATTGTTCTGTCCCAGGATGTCAGCAAAGGAGAGACAACCACACGGATGCCTCCTAAGGAAGTTGATTTTTTTAATACGGCCACTACATCCCGTCGGATGGGGCGTATAAAAGATAAGATTAAGTGCCTACGTTGGTCTGTTCGGAAGAATGAGGCAATTGAGAGCGACTGGAAAAGAATCAAGGGAAATCCAGTGCGCCGTGTTTTCCTTTGGACATTTGAGGAACGCTGTCAGCGCCTGATCTCTGAGGCAATCGAAGTGCTGAGAAACTATGATTTTTCCGCCTATGACGAGGTGGTTTGTTACAGCTATTGGTTTTTTGCAAATGTGCGTGTTGCCATTGGTATATCTGAGTATTTGAAGGCCCAGGACATCAAATACGTTCGTGTCGTGTCGAGAGCGCACAGGTATGATTTGTATGAAGAACGGAACAAACTGAACTATTTGCCGATGCGCGAATACCTCTTGGATAAAGTAGACGCAGTATATGTCTGTTCCAGAAATGGTGCTGAGTATTTGAAGCAGAGACATCCATCCTATCAGGATAAAATTGATGTGGGATACATTGGCTCCTTAGATTGTGGCCTGGCAAATCAGGAAAAAGACAAGGTGTTCCATATTGTTTCCTGCTGTCGTGTTGTTCCGATGAAACGTCTGGAGCGTCTGGCAGACGCACTTGCACTGATCGATTTTTCATGTAAGTGGACAATGATTGGTGGAGGTATCGAAGGAAATAAATATTATGAGCAGATCAAGTGCTATGTCCGCTCTGTTCTTGCAGAAAAGAAAAATATTGAAGTCGAGTTTACCGGGGCATTGGCACATGATGATGTGTTCGACTATTACAGGACACATTATGTGGATGTTCTGATTAATCCAAGTGAGTCGGAAGGATTGCCTGCGGTGATTATGGAAGCAACCAGTTTTGGCATTCCAATTATTGCCACAGATGTCGGTGGAACAACTGAAATAGTGATTGATGGCGAGAATGGATATGTGTTGCCAGAGGACTTTTCAAATGATGATTTGTCGGCAGCCATCTGCCATATGTGCGAATTACCAGAGAATGATTACTTTGAGATGAGAAAACACGCAAGAAGCATTTGGGAAGAAAATTTTAATGCTGCCGTAAACAACACTCGCTTCGCACATCGCATTTTTGCAGGCATAGAGGAAAGGGATTGCCCTTATGTGTAAAGTTTTTGGGCTTGGAAAAAGATGGATAAATATAGCCTTGGGAAAAAGCACCGTTGCCGTGGAGCAATCAGTAGGCAAGTGCTATTCAAAGAGTGAACTGCGAGGATATTACAACGATCTGACCGGTAAAGTATCCCCTGCGACGCTCCTGGATGCGGATGGTATTCCTGTCAATGTGACATCCAAAGGCGAGACAGTGTATTCTCTCGTGACGATTATGCAGTATACGCTGGGATGTTATGATCTTTTCTTGATTGGCGGCGATGAGCTGTACCGCGAGAAGTTTCTGAAACTTGCGGACTATATTCTTGCGCAGCAGGAGGAAACCGGCAAATGGGATGCCCGCGCCTCCATTGGCAGCTATAAGGACAACAGCTCGTGCATGGCGCAGGGACAGGGGTGTTCTATCCTTTTAAGAGCCGCACTGATAACGGGGTATTCCCGGTATGTTCGCGCTGCGGAGAAGGCTGTCTCCTTTATGCTGCTTCCTTGCGACGAGGGCGGAACTGCGGTGTATGCCAGAGCCGAGGTTTCCTTTGAAAAATATCCTCCCCAGAATGGAGAGGTCAGCTCCGTCCTCAACGGCTGGGCATTTGCCCTGTTTGGCTTGTATGATTATGTCCTCTTTTCGGGGTCGGCTGAGCATCGTCGCCTGTGGGAAACGTCATGCAAAACATTGGAGGCGCGGCTACCGCAGTATGACCGGAAATACTGGTCAAATTATGATTTGATCGGGACGATTTCAAGCCCTGCCTACCATAGTGTTCATATATCCCTTCTGCGTGTGCTTGCGGATCTTTCGGGCAGCAAAGAAATGTCTAATTATGCAGAACGTTTTGAGGGATATTCAAAATCACCAGTAAAGCGGCTTCGGGCAATTTTGACAAAGCTGGTGCAGAAGCTCACGCAACCATCGGATGCGTTCTTTGTTCAGTAGGAGGAAGTTGGATGAGAATTGGCATTTTAACATATCATCGGAGCGTCAATTACGGAGCCGTGATGCAGTCGGCAGCGCTTGCGGCGGAATTGTCGCACAGATTTCCTCATGCTGAAATTGAGATCGTGGATTATTGCTCCAAGCGGATGGACATCTATTATAAGCTATTCACTGTGTATCGGGGCAAGGATTCTGCCCTGCACCTGCTGTCTCGAATTGAAATGTACAGAGCTTTCCGGCGCGGGCTGAAGGAGCTTCCTTTATCCCGCGACAAGCTGATAACGGATGATTGCAGTCGGTTCTTTCATTGGGTAAAGGGACGATATGACATTTTGGTTTCTGGGAGTGATGCGGTCTGGAATTACAATAAGCGCGGCCTTCCAAATCCATATTTCCTGCATGAAGCGGAGGATAGCTGCCGCCGCTTTTCTTATGCGGCAAGCTGCAATGGGTTGAGCATCAAGAATTTCTCAGAGCTTGATGCTGATTCTGCACAGTTCTTGAAGGCTTCCTTCTCAGGCTTTGACTATATCGGTGTGCGGGACAGGCAGACGGAGGAGCTAGTAAAAGCGGTCTGTCCTTCTGCGGATGTTTTTCATAATTGCGATCCGTCCCTCTTGTTCTTTGATCTCAGCGGCAGTAACCGGACGCTCCTTATCGATAAGCTGGTCAGAAAGTACCACTTTGACACAGAGAAACCAACAATTGGATTGATGCTGTCGAACCTGAACGGCGATTTGAGCAAAAAACTTGTGGAACAGTTCAAGGAGAATTATGGGGACAAATTCCAGACGGTCTCCTTGTATTCCTACAACAAGTATGCGGATATTCCATATCTGTCCGGTCTGACACCGCAGGAATGGAGCATTGTGTTTGGCTTGTTCGACCTGACGGTTTCCAAGTATTTTCATGGTTCCATGTTCTCTCTGCTGAACAGAACCCCGGTTTTGGCGGTGGGTGCGGAAAAATCCATCGCCGGGCTTCCCAACAAGGTGGAGGATGCGTTTGGATGGATCGGAATCCCTGACTGGTACTTTGCTGCATCTTCTTCTGAGATTGATTGGGGGGTGTTCATGGCTAAGGCTGATGAACTTCTGCGTAACTCTCAGACAGAAAAGATTGATGCAGGAATCAGACGAGAGCTTCATTCGGCGGAAAGCTTCTTTGAAAGGATAGGGCGATTGATGTGAAAAAAGTGATGATGGCACTGCCGGAGCTGGATGTTGGCGGTGCACAGATTATGACATTGAACCTGATACGGGAGATCAAGAAAAAGACCCCGGAGGTTCAATTCCAGATTCTGTTGCTGGAATCCGCCCATGGTTCTTATTTGGAAGAACAATGTCGGAAGGAAAATATTGATGCGGTGTATCTTGGTAAGGAGAAGGGCCTTCACCCTTCAATTTTGCCTCGGATTACAAAGGCAATCAAGGCATTTGGACCGGATGTAATTCATATGCACAAGTCACGGCTACATTACTTCCTACTACCGATTCTTTTGTGTGGTGTAAAAAAGAGGTTGTATACAGTTCACTGTCTTGCGGATAAGGATACCCGCAATAAATGGCTTCGTAAACTTATGGCTTTTGCTTTCCGCTGCTGCCGGGTTGTACCCGTGACAATTTCCGATCTCTGTCGTGACTCTCTTGCGACAACCTACAGACTGGATATAAATTCCATTTCATGTATCTACAATGGGATTGACACGGAAAAATTCAAGAACCCGGAAGCACGGACGGCTCCACAAAAAGGAAGATTGACCTTCATTGCCGTAGGTAGATTATCCCAACCGAAAAACTATCCTTTGCTACTGCGGGTAGCGGAGAAAGTTCACAAAAGCTGGCCGGATGTTGAGATTGTTATCTTAGGAGATGGCGAATTGCGCGAATCGGTTGAAGGACAGATTGCGCAGCAGCACAGTCAGGATTATGTTCATCTGATGGGCAACGTCAGTGATGTGAACCACTATCTTTGGAAAGCAGACGCCTTTTTGATGACGTCAGATTGGGAAGGACTCCCCCTGACGGTCTTGGAGGCAATGGCGGCTGGACTTCCTATCATTTCCACAAGAGCCGGAGGTGTGGTTGATGTAGTGGAGAATGGGGAAAATGGCATTCTGGTTAGTTGCGGCGATGAAAATGGGCTTGCAAATGCCATCGGGCAGCTCTGTGATTCTCCAGACCTTTGCATGAGTTATTCCCAAAAGAGCAGAGAACTTGCTCAGAAATATAGCCTTGAGAATATGGCAAAAGCATATTTACAGCTATACATGGCTTAGTCAGTAAATTGGAGGGCGCAGAATATGTTTTTGATAACACTTTATCGAACATACAGGAAGAAATCTGCCGAAAGGGCTTTTTTAAAGAATTCTGTCCTTGGAATCAGAGCAAACATTTATCATACAGCGCATTGTTCAAATCCCGGCAGAAAAGATCAGATAGTAATTGGGGAACATTGTGAGATCAAAGGCAACATTTGCTGTCATGGAAATGGGAAAATTCAAATTGGCCAGCATTTTTATATGGGTGGATATACCTACATCCATGCTGCGGATTCTATCCGTATTGGAAACTGCGTAATTGTTTCCAACCATGTACGTATTATGGATAACAATTCCCATCCGACGTCACCTGAGAAAAGGTTGGCAATGTCTGTTGCGGGTTCAATCCAAGAGGATGGCTCGGTCTCTCCTCTCTGGTCCGCTACAGAGTCAGACCACGCACCGGTGGTCATAGAAGATAATGTGTGGATTGGAGAGTTCGCAGCGATCCTCAAAGGTGTCACTGTTGGCAAAGGATCGGTGGTAGCTTCTCACTGCGTAGTAACCAAAGATGTACCCCCCTATTCGATTGTGGCTGGCAATCCTGCACGGGTGGTTAAAGCTGTGCAAAAGTAAGAACGTAAAGTTTGAGAATGTAGGTATAGGAGAATGTAGCAATGATTAGAATTCCAAAACTCATCGGGCAAAAGAATATTGTATTGGTATTTGTTCTTCTGTGCCTACTTTGCTTTGGACAGTTTTTGGGGATTTCGGCGTTAAATCTTATGCTAACGATTACGATAGTTGGGATATCCTGTTTTGCAGACCTGAATGATCTGTTTGTGATTATGCTTTCAACACTTCCACTTTACAATGTGATTAATTATCGAGTGGGTACTTATAGTATGCACTACCTGATTGTTGGGTTATTCATTGTAAAATATCTCTTGTGTACAAAAATTTCCGTATATAAGCTACTGGCGTTTCTGGTTCTGTTTTTACTTCGGGTGTTTGCAGCAGATTTTGTCCTCCTTGTGAGTTGGAGCTTGCTGATTTTACCCTTAATTCTGACGTTGGATGATTCGATTTGGGCATTAAATATACGAAGAGTCGTTTTCTGGATGAACCTTAGTATGCTTCTGTCGTGTGTCATCGGATACATTATGATGGTTACGCATAAGACAATCTATACCACGTCCTATCTGTATATTTCCGGAGTGGAAACCGTTCGCTTTGCAGGGCTTACCGGTGATTCGGTAGTTTTTGGTCTAACTTGTGTTTTTACGATTGCGATTAACCTTGTTTATTGTTTCTTCAATCCAAATCACAAGGCGTTTTACATTGTGACATCCATCTTTCTTACTATAGCTGGGTTACTGTCTTATTCTAAGATGACATTGATGTGTACTGCACTTATCGTATTCATGTTTCTTATTCTTTATGGAAAGGAATATGCAGCTCATGGTAGAAGACTTTTATATTCGATAATATTTGCTGGCATTCTCATAGTGCTGGTACTTGCGCTATTCATTTTTTTAATGAATTACAGCGGAAATTCTGCCTTGATACTCGGGTACATTGACAGATTTACTCGTGACGATCTGAGTACAGGACGTTTTTCCTTGTGGGGTGTCTATTTGAAAAAACTTGCATCACAAATGCGGTATTTATTTGTGCCACTCACAAGCAAAGAGCTTTCAACGCCAATATGGAATCCTACAACAGGAGGTCATGTTGCATATGTTCACAATCTATATCTGGAAACAGTCGCTGCATTCGGATGGTGCACCGCAATACTAATCTTCGTGTGGTTTCTTCATCGGCTGTACAGGTTCGCAATGAGCAAAAGCAAACTGATATTGAGCCTGCCTGTTTTCGTCCTTATATTTATGGGTTTCGGTTCACACGGAAACTTTGAGTACCAGTTTTATCTTCAACTCGCATTAGCTCTGGCTTTCTTGCAGCCAGAGATGGGGAAAATGTTGCAGAGGATAGAAGACACTTCTACTGCAACTTGAATGGTATCGGAAAACGGGAGCCTCTAACTCAGGTTATCGTTGAATCATAGATTGTTATAGTTGTATATACCATAATCCGGAACATTGGCTCCTGCGAATTATGCAGAATAAGCAATATAAACTACCATAGAAGGAGGAAATCGGTTTGAAGCAGAAGGCATCTCTCAACTCCATGCTACTGGCTGGAGCCAGGCTATTTGCTACGGTATCCTCCTTACTAATTACAATGATTTTAACCAAGACGCTGGATTTGTCTGTGAATGGAACCTATTCCCAGTGCCTGACTATCATTTCTGTGGGGCTGTCTATAAATTCACTGGGTTTAATGGATGGCGGCAATTACTTCTTTGTGAAAGCTGAATCTCGGCAGGAAAAGCAGACCTATATAGATGCACTCTTGTTCCTAGTTTACTTGAGCGGCCTGATCATGGCAGCCGGACTCATTCTCCTGCGCAGCCCCATCAGCACGTATTTTTCCAATCCTGCGTTGAAGGACCTTTTATGGCTGATTGCGTTTCGGCCCATGTTGGCCAGCCTCATCAATGTTCTGAATGTGCTGTACATAGCGACTGACCGGGCCAAGCAGGTTGTGTTGCGCAATGCGGAAATTTCTCTGGTGCATCTTGTAATCGTGGTTGTTACGGCTTTCACAACGAAAAACGCGACAATGATTTTGCTTCTGTACTTGATTGCGGAAATCGTTACGGATGCGCTCATGCTGTTCTCCTTTGTGCGTAGTGGCTTTTCAATCCGCCCCCGTCTGCCCAGCAAGGAGATCTTGTGTGGCATACTAAAATATTGTCTGCCTATGGCTGCCTATATCGCCATGAACTCGCTTTTTCGGGATTCGGATAAGTTAATTATTGGTCGGTTTGAAAGCACTGAGATGCAGGCCATATATAGCAACTGCGCCAAAATCCTGCCGCTGGATGTAATCTCATCGGCCTTCTGTACAATTCTTGTGCCAAAGATGACGCAATGCCTGTCAAGGAATCAACCAGAGAACGCTGCCCGGATATTTGCGAATTACTTGAAGATTGGTCTGCTCAGCACGGCAACCTTCGCCCTTGCAGTTGCGCTCTGCCCGGATCAGGCGATTTTCTTTCTTTACTCTGCCGACTACCTGAAAGGCAAAAATGTCTTTGTGCTCTATAACCTCGTGGAGCTCATAAAGTTTGCGAATGTGACCATCGTTATTTCTGCGGTTGGCCGGGCAAAAACGCTGATGATGATTTCTGCTGTTGCACTGGGTGCCAATCTGCTGATCAGCTTGGCACTCTATGAATGGCTTGGATTCATCGGGCCTGCGGTTGGCACGGTAATCGTGACCATGCTTACAGTGATTGCTCTGCTTACGGTCAGTACAAAAATTTTGAGGGTAAGTTTCCTGAAAATTTTGGATTTGAAGTTTGTAGGCGGCTATGTTCTAAAAGCTGGGGCCTCTGCTCTGGTGTGCCTACTTTTGAAAAAGGTTCTAATCAATGCCGCCATGAATCAGTATTTTGTCCTTTTTGCTGTGTGCGGACTGTTCTGCCTGCTTATGCTGGCAATAAATTTGCGGCAACTGAAACGATGCTTGTTGCAGATTGACCGAAACCAGGAGGATTGAATATGACCCGGATGAAGCGATCTTTCATTTTTATCATATTATTGGTTTTTACGCTCCTGGTAGGCAGCTGCGCACACAAAAGCCCCGTCCTGTCGAATTGCAGTGCGACTGAGATGTATTCCAATGCGTTGACGCTGTATGCGGATGGGGATGTGGATAACGCTACCTATCAGATGGCATTGTACCTGGAAATGAAGCAGACGGATGGGGATGCAATGCGCCTTCTGGCGGATTGGTACGACGAGCTTGGAAAGAAATCCTATGCCGAAAAATACATCAGGCTGGCCGGACGGCATGCAGTGCTCCCTGCGGATGCCGACATTGTGCTGTCGGGAGAATCGGACAGCGCACTGGTGACATCCCATGTTACATCCTTTTTTGTTGCCTTTCAGCCGCTGGCCGTGCGCTCCGAGTCGGTTGCCATAACCGTGGTGGGAAAAAACCTTTTTTCCGACGTGTATGAAAAAGGCAACTATCTGGGGGCGGATGCTACGGGCTGGCGCACCAGCGAATGGTTTATGGTGGATGCCGATGCTGGAACACTGACCATATCGGGAGGTTTCAACCGAGCAGTCTGGCAGTTTGAGCTTTCAAATGGCGAGCGTGTGCTCGTGGGGGATGAATCAAAAACTTACCGGATAGCCAATTCTAATTTGGTAAAAAACCTAGCCACTGCCACCGCAGAGATTCCGGAAAGCGCAGTCCGATGCCGGATTGCCTATGCCTATGAGTCCGACGAGGTTTCTGATACGTTGGATGAGCGTGTGCAGATTGAATATGGTATGTTCCCGTCAGATTATGAGGCATATCGCTTTGCCCGGATTGAAATTCCGGATCTGGGCGAAGGGGATTCCATTCGATATGACTCAGGGGGGTGGACGCTTTCATCCGGGGAGACCGAAACCCCTGTTGACTTGGCGGCTTTTGATTTGAAAAAAGGTGACACAATTAGCGTCAATTCCTCTCTGGCTGCGGTTATGAAGATTGATATAGATGAGGCTCCCGTAAATATGAAAGGTGTTTACGGTGTAACGTGGTCGAATGAGGACACCAGTATTTTGCTGGAGAGGACGGATAATGCGGTGGGGCTTTCGTTCAATTACCTTTCCGGGAACAACTGGGCCGGGCCATATCAGAATGACTTCGACAATATCTATCCGTGGTGTGAGATAAAGCTCTGCGCCATAGATGCTGCCGGAAACATCATCTATGAGGGTGAACCGGGCTTTGCCACGGATGGCAGCGCTGGAAATGTGTTTGTGGAAATTCCAAAGCACTATATCTGCCGAAAGGTTGTGGGTGGTGTGGAGTACATTGCAATCAGTGGCACTCCAAGGGATGGTTTCCAGCTTGACCCCAGCTTCCAGCGTGAAGCAGGCGAAGTAGACCATATCTATGTTGCGGCCTATCTAACTTCTCTTTCGTCCGAAGGGGCCGCAAGTATTAGCGGAGAAATCCCAGAAACGAATTACTCACTCGCTGAGCTTCGGGACTATTTTTCTGCCTTGAATCAGGTAAGTGTGGGACAGTATTCGGAAATAGACATTTTTGCAATCCTGACACTGCAGCGGTTGTTTTTAGTTGAGACCGGTGTTCGCAATTCTCAGGTGTTTTGGCAAGGCGAAACCAGCAAAGCGTACCTATCTTTGTACGCACAGCAGCAATATGCACTTGATACTGTCTCAGACTCCAACACAATCACCATCGTTAATTCGTCGTTAAACCGACGATTTCAGGTAGGAGATGCGGTATGTGTCTGTACATATGAGCAGTTTTTTGGAAATAGGAAATATGACAATTTTTATTCAAGGATTATTACAAACATACAAATATCAGATACCGAGATCCAAATTACTGTTGATGGCGAGTCACTTGAAATCCTAGCGGGAGAAACGCAAATTGCTCATGTGTCTGATGTTAATGGAAAGACAGATGGGGTGGCTTATCACAGTGGAAGCAATGGGCATAATGATGGATTAAACAGTTTTCGGTATCGTTTCCTGGAAAATATATGGGGGAATGGGTTTACCAGTGTTGAGGGAGTTGATGTGATCAATCGGACGATTCAAGTCACTTACCCAGATGGTAATACTTCCCGTCTCAGTTATGACTTGGGGCTTCAACAGGAGTCTCCGGGACAGACCGAAAATGTGGATTATGGATACATGAATATCGTGAGTTTTGGATACGACGAAGCAAATCCGCTTGTAATGTTACCAACGGCGGCGGGTGCGTCATGTTCGACCTCGTTTGGAGATACCCTATACACAGGCTTTGCTGATGGATGGGAAAGCAAAGAAGTTGGCCTTCTGTGGGGTGGAACATGGGATTTAAGAACATCCTGCGGATTATTCTGCTATCGTTTTCTTGCGAGAGATGTTGACAATTTTAGAGAAAATAGTTCGCGCATGATGTTCTGGCAAGCCAATTAACTAGGAGAGAAATATGGAGGACAAGTTGATGAAAATTGCTGTTGCGGGAACGGGCTATGTCGGCCTGTCAATCGCAGTTCTATTATCGCAGCACAATGAGGTGACTGCGGTGGACATCGTGCCTGAAAAGGTAGATATGCTGAACAACCGCAAGTCTCCGATTCAAGATGAATACATTGAAAAATTTCTAGATGAGGATGCTTTAGGTGTGCGAAAGCTCTGCCTGAGGGCCACGCTAGATGCGGAGGCGGCCTATCGGCACGCGGATTGTGTGGTGATCGCCACGCCGACCAATTACGACAGCAAGAAGGACTTCTTCGACACCTCTGCGGTGGAGGCGGTCATCCGTCTCGTCATCCAGCATAACCCGGATGCCATGATGGTCATCAAGTCTACCATCCCGGTGGGCTTCACCGCTTCGGTCCGGGAGAAATACCATTGTGCCAACATCCTGTTCAGCCCGGAGTTTCTGCGGGAGTCCAAGGCCCTTTACGATAACCTCTACCCCTCCCGCATCATCGTGGGAACGGATACCCATGACGCAAGGCTGGTGGAGGCGGCCAATACCTTTGCCGGGCTTTTGCAGGAGGGGGCGGAAAAGGAAAATGTGGACACCCTGGTGATGGGCTTCACGGAGGCAGAAGCGGTCAAGCTGTTTGCCAATACCTATCTGGCTCTGCGGGTCAGCTATTTCAATGAGCTGGATACCTATGCCGAGATGAAAGGGCTGGATACCCGTCAGATCATTGACGGCGTGTGCCTCGATCCCCGGATCGGAGCCCATTATAACAATCCGTCCTTCGGGTATGGCGGCTACTGTCTCCCCAAGGACACCAAGCAGCTTCTGGCCAACTATGCGGATGTGCCGGAGAACCTGATTGAAGCCATCGTGGAGAGCAACCGAACCCGGAAGGATTTTATCGCTGATCGGGTACTGGAGCTGGCCGGAGGCTATGAAGCTGACAGCAGCTATGACCCCGCAAAGGAAAAGCCCATGGTGGTGGGCATTTACCGCCTGACCATGAAGGCTGGCTCCGACAACTTCCGCCAGAGCAGCATCCAAGGCGTGATGAAGCGCGTCAAGGCCAAGGGTGCCACGGTCATTATCTACGAACCCCTGCTGGAGGACAGCGCGATCTTCTTCGGATCGCTAGTGGTCAATGACCTGGAGAAGTTCAAGGCGCAGTGCAGTGCCATTATCGCCAACCGCTATGAGAGCATTTTGGATGACTGCCGTGAAAAGGTTTATACACGGGATCTGTTTATGCGGGACTAAACCGCCTGTTTAAGAGAAATGGCGAAAGAAGGATGGCTATGAAAACTGTTTTATTGACCGGAGGAACCGGGTATATCGGTTCGCATACTGCTGTGGAGCTGCTGAAAGTGGGCATGACCGTGGTTATTGCAGACAATCTTTTCAACAGCGATGCGGGTGTGGTGGATCGCATTGAGTGGATCTGCGGCTGCCGCCCCACCTTTTATCAGGCGGATTGCTGCTGCGCGGACGATATGGAAAAGGTGTTCTCTGCCCATACCATTGATGCGGTACTCCATTTTGCTGGGCTGAAAGCAGTCGGGGAATCCATAAGAGAACCCATCAATTACTACCGCAATAACCTGGACGCAACCCTGACGCTTCTGGAGGCAATGCGCCGCCATGGCTGCAAGCAGCTCGTGTTCAGCTCCTCCGCAACGGTTTACGGGATCGCAAACCAGGCTCCCTTCACGGAGACTATGCCCGCAGGGGGATGCACCAATCCCTATGGCTGGACAAAGTGCATGATTGAGCAGATTTTGACCGATGTGGCTGCGGCGGACGAGGAAATATCCGTTGTCCTTCTGCGCTACTTTAACCCCATCGGGGCCCACGAAAGCGGCCTGATCGGGGAAAAGCCCAGCGGGATTCCCAATAACCTCATGCCCTACATCACCCAGGTGGCGGCCGGTGTGCTGGAAAAGCTGTCGGTGTTCGGAAACGACTATCCGACCCATGATGGAACCGGTGTCCGGGACTATATCCATGTGGTGGATCTGGCCCAAGGGCATCTGGCGGCGCTGGAGTATGCGCTAGAACATAAAGGCATTGAGGCCGTCAACCTTGGAACGGGCACGGGGTACAGTGTCCTCGACCTGGTGAACACATTTATGAAGGTCAACGGGGTCGAGGTCGCCTATGAGATTGCCGCACGGCGGCCCGGCGATATTGCCACATGCTATGCCGACGTGGAGAAGGCCAAGGGGCTGTTACACTGGACGACAAAGAAAACGCTGGAGGATATGTGCCGCGACTCCTGGCACTGGGAGAGAACTGTAAGAAACCTGAATGAGAAGAAATAAGTCTATCACACGGGCGGCCGTGAGCATGGCATACTTCTCCATCCGCCTGGTCAGCCAGCTGGCTAAGAAGAACAAATTCGGACGGTTTGCCTATTATTGCTGGGCCATGGGCCTTATCACTGTTGCGGCGGGTCTTGTTTAATCAGGCGGCAGACAAAATGCAAGGAAGGCCATGAAAAAAAGATGAACCACCAGAAACGCCAATGTAACCACAAGGTGTGCAGGAAGGTTTCAGAAAAAATTTGCGAACTGGAGGATATATCCTGATGGAAAAATCAAACCAATACTATGAAATTGATCTTATGCAGCTGCTCCACGCCTTCTGGCATCGCCTGTGGGCTATTATCCTTGCGGCGGTTATTGGAGGCGGTGCGCTGTTTTCATATGCCGCATTTTTCATAACTCCGCTTTATGAGGCTGAAGCGCTGATATATGTGAACAACAGCTCCTTCTCGCTGGGGAGCACCTCATTTTCAATCTCATCTTCGGAGTTGACAGCAGCAAAAACTCTGGTGGATACGTACATCGTTATTTTGAAAACCCGTTCAACACTGAGTGAGGTTATACGTGAAGCCGGCCTGAATTACAGTTATCAAGAGTTATCTGAAATGATAGGCTCAGAACCTGTCAATAATACAGAGATATTTAGCATCAAAGTAACCAGCTCTAATCCGCAGGAGGC
>JAQUVX010000042.1 GCA_028693165.1 Lachnospiraceae bacterium
TATGCAGACATTCAAAAGAATAAGAATCTATTACTCCCTTTTTCAAAAAGAAAATCCCCTAGAAATGGCGTAAATACGTCATTTCTAGGGGATTTTGACATTCTGAACTGTCAAACTCAGGATTATACATAATTTATCAGCACTACGTCAAGAAAATAACAGGAAAAATATAAATTTGTCAAATTTCCTTTTATCCTGTCATGCACTTCTTGATTTTTGACGGATTTTCATATATACTACCTGTACAGAATAAGAGAAAAGAGGTGCTACTATGTTTGGCAGATTAGGCCCGGTAGAATTAATATTGATTTTGTGCATCGCCCTGGTCATCTTTGGACCAAGTAAACTGCCCCAGATTGGCCGTTCACTCGGACAGGCCATTACTGAATTCAAGAAGGGGACTTCGGAAGCCAAGAAGGAACTGAACACCATGATGGACGAGACCGATCCAACCAAGACTTCCACAGCTTCCAAATCTGAGTCCGAAAACACAAATAAGAACAGTTAAGGAGACAGATTATGCCCGATATAAATAAGACATCGACCTTGATTGAACATTTGGCGGAGCTACGAAAGCGGCTGATCATCATCTTTGTGGTCAATCTGGTCGGTGCCTTACTTTGTTATCAGTATATTGATGTCCTGATTCAGTTCCTGCTGGATTTAAATCCCGGCATGGAACTGATTTACATTTCCCCATCGGAGCTGTTCATGGTCTACATCCAGCTGGCTCTGATCTGCGCGATCATTATCTGTTCACCGGTCACGGTCATGCAGATCTGGGGATTTGTGGCACAGGGACTTTTTCGGCGGGAGCGGTTCTACGGAATCATCGCGCTGGTTGCCGGAGCCGGGTTCTTCATCGTGGGCGCTGTGTTCTGTTATTTCACAGCCCTTCCGATCACTCTGGCCTTTTTCCTGCGAATCACCATCGAGAATATCACTCCCATGATTTCCATCCAGAGCTATGTCTCGTTCTGCACCAGGCTGCTTGCCTGCTTCGGACTGGCCTTCGAGATGCCGGTGGTGGTGTTCCTGCTCTCGGAACTTGAGATCTTAAAACCGGCTGCCCTCAAGCGGACGCGCGGTGTTCTGATCCTGCTGATCTTCGTCGCCGCGGCACTTCTCACTCCGCCGGATGTGCTCACACAGATCATCCTGGCGATTCCGATGGTGCTGCTTTTGCAGTTCAGCTACGGCATCTGCTGGTTCATCGCAAAACAAAAAGACAAAAAACACAGAAAACTCGAAAAAGAAGCAGCGGTCTGATCACTCTCCGCTGCTTCTTTTTATGTACGGTTTATTCGGTTACTGCGCTTCGCCTGCCGGAAGCACCTGCTCCTGCAGGAAGAAATATGCATGGTTGATGGAATTTGCCACTGCGGTGGAGGAAATGGTCGCTCCGGATACCGCATCGACTTCCGATACGGATACCGCCGCGGATGCTGCTGCACGCTCAGAACTGCCAGTCCCATCGGCCGCCTCAGCTCCCGTCTTCGTCTGCCCGCCCGTCACAAGATCAGCCCGCTCCAGCTTCACAGCCGCCTGCTCCTCTGCGCTCTTATCTGCCAGTGCACCGTTGCCCACTGCAAGACCTGTATCCTCAAGCTTCGCCGCTGCCTGTGCCTCAGCACTGCGATCCACATCTGCCTTGGCCTGATTGCCCGTCACCAGATTCGCCCGCGCCATCTTCACCATGGCCTGCTCTTCCGCACTCTTATCCGCCAGCGGTGTCACAAGTCCCTGCTGTTTCTCTGCGCTTCCCGTCAGTCCTGCCGCGTAGAGATTCCGCATCGCCTGGGCCTCAGGACTCTGATCCTCCGGATTCCACTGTGCCGGATCCAGCACGCCGGCCTCACTGCGATCCATCATCCCGGTCTCCGCCGTATCCGCTCCGGTCTCTGCATTCTCTGCCGCAGCGCCGTAAGCGATTCCGGTAGCCGGAGAAACCAGATCCAGTTCCTTCCCCACAAGTGTAATCGGTGCTTCCACTCCGCCAAACTGACCGGTAAATCCTTCTTCTGTCACCTGACTTCCGATTCCGTTCGTCTCTGCCTGGCTGGCTATCTTCACCTCCTGCAGTACCGTTCCGGTGCTGTCAAACGTCGCATCCACATGTATATCGCTCTGAAATCCCGCTGCAAATGCGTGCACCACATAGCTGCCGTCCTTCTGTACATTTAACCCGGTCACCTGATAGCTGTCTGTATCCATACCGGAGACATCCACCTCTTTACCTGCACCAACCCTCCACAGATTCGACTCTGCAAAGGCTATATTGGCTGCTGAAAGTACCGCCATCACCGCGACTGATATCACTGCTTCTGTTTTCTTCGTCATTGTATTCTCATCCTCCTGATGTCTGATAAAAATATATCAGAATTCCATTCTACTGTAAAGCCATTTTTCCATTTGGACCATACATTTTTAGAATTTGTACAAAGGATTCCTCGTCGGAATGGACCAGCTCATCCGCATACTCCCTGACCGCAAGGGCCGACGGCTTCCATGCTCCTGTTTCATCTGCAATCAAAAAAAACATCCCCGGTTTTACCACTCCGGCGACACTGTTGGATTCACAGATGATCACGTCTCCAGCCGGAATCTGCCTGCATACAGCTTCCATGGCCTCTGCCAATCCTTCCGGAAAAGCACGCACCAGATATACCTTCTGCGCCCCTGACCGGGCAAAGCGCATGGTATCCTTCTCGCCCTCGCCGTGTTCCTCATGGATATCAAAGCAGCTCTTCAATCCTTTGCAGATACCGCAGCCTTTGCCGCCCCTCGGACAGATATCTCCATGATCATGAACCGTCACGACCTTAATCGCCGACACCGGTCTCACCTTCGCATAAGCCTCAATCATCCGTACCGCCAGCTCCGTCTTGCCCAGATTCCGGCCGGCCGCACCAAACAAGAGCATACGCGGAATTTCTCTTCTCAATGTTTCCATATTTTTACCTGCCTAAACGACCTTATTTTCCCGCTCATCATATCACGCTTGTAGAATCTTTGTCAATCCAATCGAAAAACTGGTCTAAAAATGAAAATTTTGTGAAATTTTTCATTTTTCTCTTGACGTTGGAACGGTTCTATACCTTATAATCCTGAGTTTGACAGTTCAGAATGTCAAAATCCCTTAGAAATGACGTATTTACGCCATTTCTAAGGGATTTTCTTTTTGGGAAAAGGGAGTAATAAATTCTTATTCTTTTGAATGTCTGCATATGCC
>JAQUVX010000023.1 GCA_028693165.1 Lachnospiraceae bacterium
TATTCTATCCGATTCTGCCTCATGTTACAACCTGTTTTTTAGCAGCGAAAGAGCCAGCGGGGTAGCTGGCTCTTTCAGGAGAAGGTATTTCGTTTCTTAATGGGGTGTAGCAAAAAACTATATAATGTATTGGGGGGTTTACGTTAATTATAGTATCACATCCCATAAAATAAGTGTGCACAAACTTGATTGAATTTCCATATCTTTTTTATGCATTTTAACGAAACATTATTTCACATGGGTGTTTTTCATGAAATTCCTATATCCCCGCTAAGTCCGGACCTATGCCGGAAACAGTTTCTCGAACTCTTCCTGGCCGATCTTTTCCCGCTCTACCAGCAGCGCACTGCAGCTGTCCAGTACCGCACGGTATTCCAGGATAATGGAACGCGCCTTCTGATAGCACTCGTCGATGATGCGCTTCACCTCGCTGTCAATCTCGGAGGCCACACCTTCGCCGTAGCTGCGGGTATGCGCCAGATCACGTCCGATGAAGACCTCATCATCATCGTTGCCGTAATCGATCATGCCGATCTTGTCGGACATGCCATATTTCGTCACCATCGCGCGGGCAATCTTGGAGGCATGCTTGATGTCCTGGGAAGCCCCGGTCGTCACATCCTCAAAAATAATCTCCTCCGCGATGCGTCCGCCCAAGGATACCATGATATCCTGCATCATCCGTCCCTTGGTGTTGAACATTTCGTCCTCACCCGGCAGCGGCATGGTGTATCCGGCCGCTCCCACTCCGGTTGGAATGATGGAAACCGTGTGAACCGGTCCCACATCCGGCAGCACATGGAACAAAATCGCATGGCCGGACTCATGATATGCGGTGATTCGCTTCTCTTTGTCTGAAATCACGCGGCTCTTTTTCTCCGCACCGATACCGACCTTCACAAAGGACTGATCGATATCCGCCTGGCGGATAAAGCTGTGATTCTCTCTTGCGGCCAGAATCGCCGCCTCATTCATCAGATTCTCAAGATCCGCTCCGGTAAATCCGGAGGTGGTTCTCGCCACACGCATCAGATCGACATCCTCGCCGAGCGGTTTCTCCTTGGAATGAACCCGCAGAATCTCCTCGCGCCCCTTCACATCCGGGCGGCCAACCGCTACCTTGCGGTCAAAACGCCCCGGACGCAGGATTGCCGGATCCAGAATATCCACACGGTTCGTCGCCGCCATCACGATGATCCCTTCGTTGATGCCGAAGCCGTCCATCTCAACCAGAAGCTGGTTCAGGGTCTGCTCACGCTCATCGTGACCACCGCCCATACCGGTACCACGGCGGCGTGCCACGGCATCGATCTCATCAATGAACACGATACACGGTGCGTTCTTCTTCGCATCCTCAAACAGGTCGCGGACACGGGAAGCGCCCACGCCGACAAACATCTCCACAAAATCCGAACCGGAAATACTGAAAAACGGCACTCCCGCCTCACCGGCTACTGCCTTGGCAAGCAAGGTCTTACCGGTTCCAGGAGGTCCGACAAGGATAACACCCTTCGGGATACGCGCTCCAAGGCTGGTGTATTTCTGTGGACTGCGCAGGAAATCTACCATCTCCTCCAGATCTTCCTTTTCTTCCTGCAAACCCGCGACGCTTTTGAACGTCACCTTGCTGTCATGGGTCATGCGGGCACGGCTCTTGCCGAAATTCATCATCTTGGCATTGGTTCCGCCGCCGCTTCCGGCACGCAGATTCATCATAACGATGATCAGCACAACCGCTCCGACCGACAGTACGACCGGAAGAAGCATCGTCAGCCAGTAATTGCTCTGCGGTACATTCCGAAGCACATAATCAATCCCCTTGGCCTCCAGAAATGCCTGTGTCTCTTTCACGTCGGAAACATAGACGACATAGCCCTCTCCACTGTTCAGCACAATCTGCACCTCACCGGTCGGGGTCTGTTCATTCTGTTGAATGGTCAGGCTCTGGATTCCACCCTGGTCCAAAACCTGTAAAAACTGTTGATTGCTCATCGTCTCATCGCCGCCGCGCGGGATGAGATAGAGCAGAGCTGTCACAATCAGCAGAATCAGCAAAATTCCGCTGCCACGATATTGTTGTTTCACTTAGTTGCCTCCTTGCTGTTCTACGACTCCGATAAATGGCAGATTGCGGTATTTCTGGGCGTAATCCAGCCCGTAGCCTACCACGAATTCATCCGGGATACTAAAGCAGGTGTAATCGACTGTCACCTGTTTTTTTACACGGCGCTCCGGCTTGTCAAGCAGGGTGCACAGGCGGATATCTGCCGGACCGCGCTGCCTTAACACTTCGATCAGGTAAGACAGCGTGCGGCCTGAGTCGATGATGTCCTCCACGATCAGCACATGCTTGCCCGTCAGCGACTCATCCAGATCCTTGACAATACGCACCACACCGCTTGATTTGGTGTCATCCCCGTAGCTGGACACCGACATGAAATCCAGGGTTACCGGCACGCTCAGACGTTTCGCCAGCTCACAGGTAAAGAACACCCCGCCCTTTAAGACACAGATCATATGCACGGTCTTGCCCTCATAATCACGGCTGACCTGCGCCGCAACCTCGCTGATTTTTTGATTTACTTCTTCTTCTGTCAACAGGACACGAATCTTATCTTCCATGATTTTCTCCTCCGTCAAACGTTACCTGTAAGATTGCCTTTGTATCGTTCGTAATTTTATAGTATTCACTGATCCGATATCCGACCACCCAGAGCACATGATGTCCCTCCGCCAGAAGCAGAATTCGCTCCCGTTCTTCCCGCGGAATCTTTTCGTCGATCATATATCGGGCAATCATCTTGCGCTGTCCGTCCGGAAGCATCAGATAATCTCCCTCCTGACGGCTCCTTACAGACAAACTAACCTTAATTTTATCATAATCAAACCATTTCGTATACTGGTTTTTTGGGATTTCCGCCTCTTTTTCCCTTGGAAATACCTGCATATGAAAATTTTTCTCATCCGCACAGCCTGTTTCCTGCGCCAGCTCCTGCACTGCCCGGCCTTGCTCCAGACGCAGCGCCGTGTAACCAACCACCGCACGCACGCCCCCCGGCAAGTTCATCTGGCCTCCGACCGGGCCGGCGGACAACGCTGTCAGCTGTGCATAATGGCGCGCCGTGACATCCTTCTGATGGGGTGCGGCAAGATCCAGCATGCGGCGCAGAAGATAGGTCTGAATGATCTCCTCCTGCTGCAAAAACGCCTCCAGCGCGATCTCTGCCGCCACACCCTCCTGTCCGCTTCCCGCTTTCTCCCACACGCGCCCGGCCTGCGCTTCCAGATAGGCATCCGCCTGCGCAAAGATCCGGCCCGCACGAAGAATATTTTCCTCTGCCCGTGTATTGACCTGCTCCTTCAATACAGGCAGAATCTGGGTGCGAATCCGGTTGCGGGTGTAATCCTCCGACTGATTGGTAGAATCCTCACACCAGCTTATGTTCTGTTCCTTAAGATATGCAAGGATTTCCTCCCTGCTCACATCGAGCAGGGGCCGAATGCGCCTGCCCTGCACCGCGCGTATACCGGAAAGTCCCCGCAGGCCGCTGCCCCGCAGCAGATGATGCAGAATCGTCTCCGCATTATCCTCCTGATGGTGTGCGACCGCGATCCAGACCGGACGGGGCTGCTGCCCGCCTGCCACTTCCTCCGCCTCCCAGCGCTCCGCCTCCGCCTCCAGCGCCTCATAGCGCAGGATCCGCCCGGCTTCCTCCGTGGAAAGATTATGCGCCTTCGCATACCCGCTCACATCCCGGTGAATTCCTGTAAACGGCACGGCAAGCCTTTCGCAGAGCTCCTTCACATACGCTTCGTCCCGGTCCGCCTCCGCACCGCGCAGCCCGTGATGGACGTGCACCACGCGCAAAGAGACCGACAGCTCCGGCGCAAGCGCATGCAGTACCGACAAAAGGCAGACTGAGTCTGCCCCTCCCGATACCGCTGCGATCACCCGGTCTCCCAGTCTCAGCATGTCATATTGATTGATCTCTCTTCGCACCTGCTCCAGCATGTAATTCTCCGCCTTTTCCTTTGCGCTTTTGCGGCATATGCTACTACTATACCTAAAATCCGCCTTAAATTCAAGTATGCTTCCGTACGCTTCCTCAATCCCGCTTCCAGATCCCAGCCGTCAGCACCGTCATGTCATCCCGGACGACTCCCTGTCCCTGGCAGGCAAACCGCAGAATGCGCTCCGCCATATCCTGCGGGCTCTTCACCGGCATGGCCTCTATGTACTCTTTCAGCGCCAGCTCCTGGTTCTCCCCCGGACAGGCATCCAACACCCCGTCCGTGACCATGATGATCCGGTCTCCGTCCCACAGCTTCCGCGACAAGAGTGCCGGTTCCACCGGACTTAACACCCCGGCCGGCACCTCCCCGGCCTCCAGAATTTCCACTACGCCTGCGCTGAGCACAAAGGTCGGCACCGCTCCCAGCTTCATGGCCTCCAGCACGCCCGTGTGCAGATCCACGCAGCACAGATCCAGGGTCGCCGGGTGCTGCTCCTGCCCGGTCAGCATCAGGATCGTATTGACCATCTTCAGCGTCGCTCGCGCAGAAAACCCGGTTTCCAGAAGCTGCTGCGTCAGCTCCACCACGCGCCGGCTCTCCTCAAAGGCCAGTTCCCCGCTTCCCATCCCGTCAGACAGGTTCATGACCACCTGACCGGGAATCTCTCCCGAATACGTGTAATTATCCCCGGAAACGCCTTCTCCGGATTTCGACAGGCGCGCCACGCCATACATCATGCGGTAGCTGCCCACCTCGCTGAAGCGGATGGAGGCGGTCTGTCTGGTGATCAGCGTCCGCGTATCCGGCGGGGCATACCAGCTTCCCCGTCTCACAGCCTGTCCAAACAATTCCGCGGCATCCCGCGTCGTGATGCATTTGCCGCCTGTCGTCCGCACGGTAAGATACGCCTCCCGCTGGCGGTTCTCATACTCTAACAACAGCATATTCTCCACCACCATGTGATGCAGGCGGAAGAAATGCCGCACCGCCTCCTCCTTCTGCGCCGTGATGTCAGTCGCCTGTTCCATCTGATGCGCAAATTCTTCCAGAATCAGCGCCAGCTCCCGAAACTGAACCATAACCGTGTCCCGGCTTTCCAGAAAACGGTTTTTCCATTCCAGATTCATGGTTGCCCGCCCCAGGCTGCGGTTTAAATAATTCAAATACTCTTCTTTCCGTCTGCACGTCTCCTGAAAAAGCCGCGGCATGTCCTCATGATCCACATGCCCCTTCTGCTCAAACGCGCGCAGCAGATAATACAGATAATAGCTGTCCTCGCTTTCACTGCTGCCGTACAAATTGCACCGGCTGCAGTCCCCGCACACCATCGCGGCCGACATCTGCATCGCCGCCTGTGCGTCCTCCCGGGTCAATCCCCGCTCATCTGCCATATTGTCTTCACAGGATTTTGCCAGAAGCCCCAGGGACTGAGCCATTTCACTTAGTCTTCCTGCTGTATAAACATTTACATCCGCCATGTCCCGTCGCTTACTTTTTCTCAACACAAAAATCCCCTCCTAAGCCACATTATATGCGGCCGGAAGGGATTCTATGCCTTTTTCTCTCACTTCTTCGGCGCCGGCTTTAACAAAATCTCGTCCGGTTTCACCAGACCCAGCTTCTGCTTGGCCACCTCTTCGATATACTGTTTTGTCTGCACATAAATGCGGTATTCCTCCAGTTCGCTGGAACGGCTCTCCTCTTTCTCAACCTGAGCATACAATGCCTCTTCCTTCGCCTGGTACTCCAGATCCCGTTTCCGCATCGAGACACTCTTTAAGTTGACCACGACTGCCAGACTTCCAACAACAAGCGTAATACCAATAATCGCCAGGCGGTTTCCCCAGCGATCCTTCTTTTTTCTTCGCGTTTTTCCGCGTTCCTTCATACCATTCACCAGCTTTATGATCCACGTCCACCGTTACATGCTTATACTCTTATTTCATTCTAAAGCATCTCCGGGCTTTTTTCAATACCTTTCGCAAAAATGCCCGCAGGATCCGGTCGCAGACCAGCATGGACAGCAGCACCGCCCCGATCACATACAGGCGAAGGGCGCCGTCATTTTCCAGATACAGCAGATAAAATGTCACAAACCCGGAGAAAATCCAGTACAGCAGATCCTCCAGCCCGATCCAGAACCAGTTATGAGGCATCACCAGACGAAACAGGCGCAGCAGATCATAAAGTGCCATCAGGCCGGCCCCCGTCAGCACACTGAAGATGAGCAGTCTCGCCTCCGCCAGAATG
Source organism: Lachnospiraceae bacterium (assembly GCA_028693165.1). Classification (GTDB taxonomy): domain Bacteria; phylum Bacillota; class Clostridia; order Lachnospirales; family Lachnospiraceae; genus Brotaphodocola. The sequence continues at coordinate 6,265 of JAQUVX010000023.1, forward strand.
TCAGAACTCATAATGGCCTGCGTCCCGGCTGCTCATTGGAACATCCTTGCAAACAGAGATTTTCCAGACCGCCGGTAGACCCCGTTGGAGGAATAGGTCAGACTGTCCAGTTCTCCCTCCACATCCACTTCTCCTTTTTCCACCGTCAGACGGCTGACATGCAATTCTTTTCCGCGAATGGTGAGGAGCCCCATGTCCGTGTCCATGATCACCTGCTTGTCATCGAAGGACACCACCTCCCGCACCCCCGTCAGCGCTGCCGATGTGCGGTTCTGCATCAGACACGAATGTGGTCTGATTCCTGTTTTTTCTTCCATGCAAAAAGACCTCCTGCCATATGAACACCTGGTTCAATATATGAGGAGATCTCTCTTTTTATGCAGTTACCCGTTATTACAGATAGCGGTACAGCTCCTTCGCGTCATCCTTGCGAACAGTCTCCTGAACGTCCAGAACCTCGACCTTTACAGAACTTGTGCCGAACTGTATTTCAATGATATCGCCGGCCTTTACGTTGACCGAAGCTTTCGCCGGTCGGTCATTCACCAGAACCCGGCCTGCATCACAGGCTTCGTTTGCCACGATCCGTCTCTTGATCAGGCGGGATACCTTCAAATATTTGTCTAATCTCATAAAACTCAGCCGTTTACCAGATCCTTCAGTGCTTTGCCTGCTTTGAACTTCGGAGTCTTGCATGCTTCGATCTTCATGCTTGCGCCGGTCTTCGGATTTCTGCCTTCTCTTGCTGCTCTCTCGGATACTTCGAAGGTACCAAAGCCAACCAGCTGAACTTTGTCACTTTTCTTCAGTGCATCAGAAACAACCTCGGTAAATGCTTTTACTGCTGCTTCTGCGTCTTTCTTGGATAATCCTGCCTGCTCAGCTACTGCTGCAACTAATTCTGTCTTGTTCATTATCATTTCCTCCTAGAATGGCTGATAGCACCGTTTAGGTAACTATTGCATATTTAATAATTCATGTACTCTTCCATTTATATCCGTTTTAACACGGTTTGTCAAGGTTTTTTGACTTTTTCACACGTTTTCAGGCGTTTTCATCGCTGACCTGTTTTCCGACAAATACCATGATCGATCTGGACGGCACCATATACTTCTTCTGGTCCGTCAAAACGCGTTCACTGCCCTCCGGGTAGAATCCTCCGGCCGCCCCGTCGCTGGTGTCAAAAACGACCTCCCAGCGCTGATGCTTCGGCAGATTCGGAAGCGCAAACTCATGCGGCTCCCAGTGCATGTTGTAGGTTACAAAGAAATAATCATCCGGTGTCCCGTCGGCATGTCTGGCGTATTCGCCGCAGTACATGATGCCGATCTGACGGCGGAAATTCTCAAATTCCGGTCGCCAGGCATTGACGCCATGGTAGGAGATGTCCGGGTGTCCGCAGGCCAGATAATCCATGATCCGCGGCTCCTGGGGCATATGGAATACCGAATGCGCCTTGCGGAACGCGATCACATGTCTGACAAATTCCAACAGATCCTGATTGGTGTTCTGCTGATTCCAGTTCAGCCAGGAGATTTCATTGTCCTGGCAGTAGGCGTTGTTGTTGCCGCCCTGGGAGTTGCCGAACTCATCGCCCGCCAGCAGAACCGGGGTGCCCTGGCTTAAGAATACCATCAGATAGGCATTGCGCAGCTGACGGCGGCGCAGCTCCTGCAACTTCTTCTTTCTGACCGGGCCTTCCACGCCGCAGTTCCAGGAGTAATTATAATCATTTCCATCCTGGTCATTCTCGCCGTTGGCCTCGTTGTGCTTCCGGTCATAGGAAACCATGTCCATCATGGTGAATCCGTTGGTTCCGGCTATATAATTGAGTACGCCCATCCCCGCCGGATTGCGGCGGCTGCGAAATACCAGGCCGTTCATCTGGTCCTCGTCGCCCTTTAGGGCACGGCGCATGTCCACCAGAAATCCGTCATTATATTCCCCCAGATGCTTCGGTTTCCCGGCACCTGCCGGCGGTTCCTGCCAGCCCGTTGCCCACAGCTTCGTGTGGGTCAGATAGGGGTCCGATGCCATCATCCATGAGGGCACCTGGCCGCACAAATGTACGCCGTCCACATGGAATTCCTTCACCCAGAAGCGCACCACATCCAGCGCAAATGCCGGAGACTCCTTGCCAGTGAAGAACAGCTCTGTGACCAGCTCAATTCCCGCACGGTGCAGCTCCTTGACCAGATTCTTAAACTCTGTGACCGGATCGTGATTCTTCCCGGCGTAGGAGGCCTTCGGCGCATAGAGATATGCCGCAGCATACCCCCAGTAATTCAGCCGCCCGGTCGGCTCGGCCTGACCGTAAGGATTGCCGTCCGCATATTCCGGCATCATGACCTCCTGAAACTCTGTCACCGGCAGAAGCTCCAACGTCGTGATCCCCAGCTCCTTCAAGTATGGAATCTTTTCGACCACGCCGCGGAAGGTCCCGCGCGCTTCCACCCCGGAAGATGCATGGCGGGTCAGACCGCGCACGTGCGCGCGGTAAACGATGCAGTCCTCATACGGAATCTGCAGCGGGTGATCCCCTTCCCAGTCAAATTCTGCCTGTTCCATCGGACTCTTTAACAACGTGCGGAACTGATCCAGCTTTCCCCACTGCTCCCGCCCGCAGAAAGCATGGCCGCACGGGTCCGAGAACCGCACACCGTCCGCCTCAAACGCATATTCACAGGCTTCCGTCTCTAGACCGCGCACCAGCATCTCCCACACATCGCCGGTACGCCCCTCCTCCGGAAACGGAATCCGAAGCAGTTCCTTGTCTTTGCCTTTCCGGCTTCCCCCGGACGTCTGCCGAAACAGCAGCAGACAGCAGGTCTTCGCCGGGCATGCCACCGAAACATGAATGCCATCAGCTGTCTTTGTGAGCCCCATTGGATATATTTTCTCGTAATTTATGTCAACCTGATACTGTCCCATCCTTGCCCACCTTTCCAAATTCCCCGTCATTCCCTGTCGTGTTCCCCTCTATACTTATGTCAACTGCAATTCTACCGGGCAATGATCCGATCCCATAATCTCTGTATGAATCTCCACATCCTTCAGCCTGTCCTTCAGACATTCCGACACACAGAAATAATCGATTCTCCACCCCGCGTTCTTCTCTCTGGCGCGGAACCGATAGGACCACCAGGAATATATCCCTTCCTGGTTCGGGTAAAAGTAACGGTAGGTGTCAACGAAACCTGACTGCAAAAGCTCGGTGAATTTCCCGCGCTCCTCGTCCGTAAAGCCTGCATTGTGCCGGTTTGTCCGCGGGTTTTTCAGGTCAATCTCCTGGTGCGCCACATTGAAATCGCCGCAGAAAATGACCGGTTTCCGGGCCTCAAGCCCCTTCAGATAAGTGCGCCACGCATCCTCCCACTCCATCCGGTAGTCCAGACGGGCCAATGCATCCTTCGAGTTGGGCGTATAGCACGTAATTACATAATATTCCGGGAATTCCGCGGTTATGACTCTTCCTTCCTGATCATGCTCTGCAATCCCCAGACCATACGTGACCGCAATCGGCTCCTCTTTGGTAAAAAGAGCCGTTCCGGAATACCCTTTCTTTTCTGCATAATTCCAATACTGGTGATAACCCGGCAGCTCCAGATCGATCTGCCCCTCCTGGAGCTTCGTCTCCTGAAGGCAGAAAACATCCGCGTCCGCCTCCTGAAAGAAGTCCAGAAATCCCTTGCCCACACAGGCGCGCAGCCCGTTGACATTCCAGGAAATCATTTTAGTCATATAATCTCTCCTTATAGACTCCATCCGCAATCAGCTTGCGGATCGATGCCACTACCGCTTCTTTGTCCTCCTTATACGTCACTCCGAACCACTTATCCCGCGTCTCCAGAACCTGAACTGTGGCCTGTCCGCTCTTGATCAGCTTGTCGATGATCTTCGGCAGAAGATATTCCGCCTTCACATCGCCCTCCCGGATCTGATCCAGAAATTCCGGGAAACCGCGCTCCAATTCGTCGAGGAACTTCGGCGGAAGCCCCCACATATTCATAGAAACATGCTGCTTCGCATCCACCAGCACCGGATCGCCCTGTTCGTTGTTCGCATACAGGCCATTGCCCTTCCACTCGATATCATAGGTCTCCGTCACGTCACGCAGGGTTCCGTCCTCATTGACCTGGCAGACACCGCGTGTCACGACCCCGTTCTCACTCAGGGTGTTTTCCAGAATAAAACCGCCCATGCACATGTCATAAACCGGTGACTCCGTATCCATCTGCTCCACCATGTAGTCGTGAATCTTCCGAAAGCCTTCCTTGCCGTAGTAATCGTCTGCATTGATCACAAGAAACGGCTCCTGCACCATGCCCTTGATCGTCAGAACCGCCTGACCGGTGCCCCATGGCTTTTTGCGTCCCTCCGGCACACCGTAGCCGGCCGGAAGTGCATCCAGCTCCTGAAACGCGTATTCCACATGTGCCACCTTCTCGATCCGGTTGCCGATGATCTCGCGGAAATCCTTCTCCAAGTCTCTGCGGATGATAAAAATGATCTTGTTAAACCCGGCCTCCAGCGCATCGTGAATGGAATAATCCATGATAATCTCGCCGCCAGGCCCCACCGGCTCCAGCTGTTTAATACCGCCTCCGAATCTGCTGCCGATGCCCGCTGCCATAATAACCAATGTTGTATTTTTCATGTCTCCGATATCCTTTCTCTTATGCATTATCTACTTTTCAATATAACATACTCTAATAGAAAAGGCAATTTTCTTTCATGGCAAAAAACCCCTGTCCATCTCTGGGCAGAGGCTTTCGCGCACTACTTTATCTTACCCGGCTTCGGGTAGTAGCGAAACATCACTTTCGCGATGATCTTTTCTTTTTTTACATAGGTATTCTGCCAGCGTCTGGCATCCAGGGAATAGTTCCGGTTGTCGCCCATCATGAAGTAGCAGCCCTCCGGCACCTCATAGTGCATCGCTTCCTCCGGGATCATCGGTTCACGGATGTAAGGCTCCTCCAGCGGCTCTTTGGAACCGTTCAAGTACACCCCGCCGTCCACGATATCAACCGTATCGCCCGGAAGTCCGATGATGCGCTTGACGTAATAAATCTTCTCGTTGTCCGGGAAATGAAAGATCGCGATATCCCCGCGCTGCGGCTCCTCAAACAAATACGAGAGCCTCGAACCGATGACCCGGTCCCCGGTCATGATGGTATCCTCCATCGAACCGCTCGGCACCTCACTGTTAGCAATAATGAAGGTGTTCAGCACAAAGGCGATCACCGCTGCGGACAGGATGATCTTGACCCACTCCCAGACTTCCTGCTTCCAGCCGCCCTGGTTCTCTTTTCTGGATTTGCCGCGGGACACCGTGCCGGCTTCCGAATCCTCTGTCTCAGCACGCTCGCCCTCGCAGGGCTCTGGCTGCACTTCCGACCCGGGCCGCGTATCTGCCGCCTTCTGTGCAGTATCGTCACCGGTCTGGCCGGTCTCATCATCGCCGGACACCCAGTTCATCGACCGGTTCAGTGTCTCGTCGACGTAGAGCTTCCGCACGGTCTCTACTTCCTGTTCCCGATTCTTGTCTTCTTTCATCTAATCATCCGCCTCTACTTGCTGCGATATTTGTCCAGTAATTTGTTGATGCGCTTCGTCGGATTGAGCAGCTCACTTAAGGAATCATCGTGATTCAGATTGTCGATGATCAGCGCGATGTATTTGCTCATATCCACATTGATGTAATACGGTCTGGACAACAGCTCCGGGGTCTGATACACCAGATTGGTGGTCAGAATCCGGTCAATAAATCCGTTCTCATAATATTCATCAAACTTCGCCAGTCCGTTGGTAAACAGACCGAAGGTCGAGCAGATGAATACTTTTCTTGCTTTTCTGCGTTTTAACTCCTTGGCAACATCCTGCATGCTCTCACCAGAGGAAATCATATCATCGATGATCAGCACGTCCTTGCCCTCCACGCTGGCGCCCAGAAACTCATGTGCCACGATCGGGTTGCGGCCGTCCACTACACAGGTATAATCTCTGCGCTTGTAGAACATCCCCATATCCAGACCAAGTACATTGGCAAAGTAAACAGCGCGGCTCATCCCGCCCTCATCCGGGCTGATGACCATCATGTGATCGCTGTCGATCTGGAGGTCCGTCTCATTCTTCAGCAGATATTTGATGAACTGGTAGATCGGCTGAACGGTCTCGAAGCCTTTCAGCGGAATCGCATTCTGTACCCGCGGATCATGCGCATCGAACGTAATGATGTTCTCCACGCCCATGTTGGTCAGCTCCTGGAGCGCCAGCGCGCAGTCCAGAGACTCACGGCGGGAGCGCTTGTGCTGACGGCTCTCATACAAAAACGGCATAATCACATTGATCCGGCGCGCCTTGCCTGCTGCTGCCGCGATCACGCGCTTCAAATCCTGAAAATGATCGTCCGGTGACATATGGTTCGTCATCCCGCAAAGAGAATAAGTGAGGCTGTAGTTGCATACATCCACCATAATATACAGATCATCACCCCTGACAGATGCCTCGATGGTTCCCTTGCCTTCTCCGGAACCAAAACGCGGTGTCTTGGCCTCCACAATGTAAGAAGGTCTCTGATATCCGGCAAATGCGATGGTAGACTTGTGTTCGCTCTCGCGCGCATTTCTCCACTCTACCAGCCAGTCATTGACCTTGTTGCCCAGTTCAGAACAGCTTTTAAGCGGAATCAGACCTAACGGCCCCACAGGAATGGTCTCAATGGTTTTTTCTTCGTATATCATCTTATCCTCCAATGTGCTTCTATGTGATATGTAATTTGTTTGTTTTAACGTATCTTTTATAACATTATGCCTTTGTGAAGTCAAGTTAATCCCTTGAAGTTTGCTTTTTTTTCATACGGATGTCCCCGCCATAGAGTGGAATCGTCACATAATGGCTCATGATCCGGGAGGTAACCCGGTCGGAATAGGTATCGCGCAGCATATCCATGGTAAGATTCGTGGAAATGATCGTTCCCTTCTTCCGGTTGATCCGTTCATTGACGCAGTAAAAGAGCTGCGAGGAGACGAAGGTGTTGTTCACTTCCGTCCCCAGATCATCGATGATCAGAAGCTCGCAGTCCAGAATATGCCGGTAGGTCTCCTCGACATCCTCGCCCGCCTCCCGGCTGAACTTATACCGGGAAAAGATCTCAAACAGATCGTGGGAGGACAGATAGATCACAGACACATAGCGGTCGATCAGCTCCTTCGCGATGCAGTTGGTCAAAAAGGTCTTGCCCACGCCGGTCGTACCGGTAAAGAGAATGTTGGCCCCCTTCTCCGGGAAGGACTTCGCAAACTCCTGGCAGCGCCTGAACACGAGCTTCATGTAGGCCAGCTCCGTCATGCCAAGCCCCGGCACCACCTGGGTGTCATCGAAATAAGCAAAGGAAAAGGTGGAAAAATTCTCCCGTTTCAGCACATCCTGAATATTCGACTGGGCATACAGAATCTGAATCCGTGCCCGCTCAAAACAGTGACAGCGCCTGCCGTCTATGTATCCCGTATCTTTACAGTCTTTGCAGTGATAGCGCATCTCCAGATAATCCGCCGGAAATCCTGCCGCCGCAAGCAGTGTCTCCTTCTGCTCACGCAGATCCGCCAGGTCTTCCTTCAGACGCCTGTGTGCATCGGGATCTCCGCCCAAAACCCGCCGTGCACAGGCCGCCGCCCGCGTGCTGATATCCCGGTCAAGCTGTTCGATCTGCGGAATCCTGCGGTAAACCTCCGCCAGACGGCGGTCCCGGTCATGCCGGTCCTTGATCTGCTGCTGTTCATATTCCCGCATCACTGCATTGTACTGAGAATTACTCAATGCCATGGTGTCTTCTCCTTCTCATCGTCACTGCTCTCCCTGCTGTTCTCCGATCCAGCCCTTGACCTGATCCAGCACCAGGGAATCATAGTCGGTGCTGCGCTGTTCAAAGTTGTGGAACTGGTTTGTCTGCTTGCGCCCCGATTTGGCCGACTGCTTCCCCTGGCCGCGCCGCTTCTCGTCCAGCACCGCCACATCGCCCAGGCTCTTGACTCCCGCCTTCTTCCAGTCTGACAAGATCTTGTCCGCGTAGCGGAAGCTGGGATTGTGGGTGAATTCCATCGTGCGGTTGCAGGCCTCCAGCACCAGTTCCCTGGCAAAGCCGTAATTGCCGAACCACCGCTCAATCATCTCCTTCTCCGCATCCCCCGGCTTGCGGTCCGTCAGACCGAAGGCACGCATCACGGAAAACGAATCCTTCGTAAATCCGCTGGAATAGGACTTGGCCTCATCCACGGTCTTAAGTCCCTTCTCATGCCAGTTCAATGCCACAGTCTCGATGTAGCGCAGGCTCGTGTGCCCGCTCTGAACGCAGTGCTCCACCAGATACTCAAGCAGCTCCACCGACATGTGAAGCCCGTCATACAGATAGGCAAATACCTCCAGCTCCCGCTGGGTAAAAATCTTGTTTAAGTAGCGCTGCGCAATGTAGAGCAGCTGAGAAAAATCGCCGTCCCCCTGGAGCTTGTTCACCTGCTCCTGACTGTAAGCCGGACGGGTCTGTGGGGTCAGCGCAGCCGGTGGTGCCTGCGCTGCCGATGCGGTCTGTGCTGCTGATGCATTCTGTGATGCCGATGCGTTCTGTGATGCCGATGCGTTCCATGCCGCCGATGCGGTCTGCGCTGCCGAGGCATTCTGTGATGCCGATGCGTTCCATGCCGCCGACGCCGTCTGCGCTGCCGACACATTCTGTGCCGCAGATGCCGTATCCTGCTGTGCACCTGCCCTCGTCCGGGACGCGGGTTTGGACTCCCCGCCCAGCCTCAGTGCACCGAGCTTCTCCCAGTACAGCAGCGCCCGCTTCACGTCCGCCTCCGTGTGGTTCAGCGCATCCGCAATCCCCTCCACGTCCGGCGCTTCCAGCCGATGGCGCAGAAGGTACAGATACACCTTCACATATTCCCCGTTGGCCTCCGCCATATACCGATCAATAAATTCATTGGCAACCAGCGTTGCTTCCACCTGAAAACTGTACGTCAACTCCATAAATTCTCACCCTCTCCTGTCTGTTTTCTATTCTAACACATCCGGTTTCAAAAGAAAATAGGCTGGTTTATCCACAGGAATCATTGTGGATTCTGTGGATAATGTGGATAATCGGTCAACATAATCGTATTATTTTTGACGAACCCTGTCGAATTGTTGATAAAACCGTTGTTTCTTAAATTTTTAGACATTATCTTATGTAAATCAAAAATCCACATAGTTCCCTTTACATAAAAAGTGGAAAACTATGTGGATAATGTGGATAACTACTTTCCAAGCAGTCTTTCTCCAACCTTTACAATGTCTCCGGCGCCCATAGTTATCAACAAATCGCCAGTGGAACAATTTTCTAAAATAAATGTTTCAATGTCGTCAAATGTTGAGAAATAGTGTGCTTTGGTGCCGGCCTGCTCAATCAGATCCGCAATATCGCGGGAACTGATGCCCAGATTGTCGGTTTCACGGGCTGCATAAATATCGGCCAGAATCACTTCGTCCGCCGCCGAAAGCGCCTCGGCAAACTCGTTCAAAAAGGCTTTGGTTCTGGTGTAGGTGTGCGGCTGGAATACACACCACAGCTTCTTGTGGGGATAATTTCTGGCCGCTGCCAGCGTCACCGCGATCTCCTGCGGATGATGTGCGTAGTCGTCGATGATCGTCACGCCGCCGATCTCACCCTTCTTTTCAAAGCGGCGGTCCGTACCGGTAAACTGGTGCAGTCCGTCCACGATCGCCTGCTTCGAAAGTCCCAGCGTCCGCGCAACCGCGATAGCCGCCAGCGCATTGTATACATTGTGTTCGCCCGGCACGCTCAGTTTAATGGTCTCCGCCAGATTTCCCTTCTCCAGAAGTGTGAAGGTCGGTCTTGCAAATGCATCGTATGTAATGTCTGCGGCGCTGTAATCACTGTCCGCCGAATGTCCCACCGTCACCACGCGGCAGGCAAGCCCCCCGCTGATCTCCTCATAATTCTCGATATCACGGTTGATGATCAGCATTCCGTCTGCCGGAAGCTTCTCCGCAAACAGGCGGAATGAGTGCCGGATATCCGCCAGATCCTTGAAGAAATCCAGGTGATCCGCCTCCACATTCAAAATAACTTCCATCGTCGGGAAGAACGAAAGGAAGCTGTTGGTATACTCGCAGGCCTCGGTCACGAACAGCCCAGAGCCGCCCACGCGGATGTTGCCGCCGATCGAATTCAGGATTCCGCCGACTGAGATCGTCGGATCTGTGTCCGCCGCAAGCAGAATCTCCGTCACCATAGAAGTCGTCGTCGTCTTGCCGTGCGTTCCGGCAACCGCAACCGCCTCCTTATAATTCTTCATGATCTGCCCCAGCAGATCCGCACGGCTCATCATCGGAATGCCGCGCCGCACTACCTCCGCATACTCCGGATTGTCCGGATGTACCGCGGCCGTATATACAACCAGGTCCATATCGTCTGTAATATTCTCCGCGCGCTGACCGTAGGTTACCTTCGCTCCGCACTGCGCCAGATGCTCCGTCAGCGGTGATTCGTGTGCATCGGAGCCGCTGATGCGAAATCCTTCTCTCAGCAAAATCTCTGCCAGTCCGCTCATACTGATCCCGCCGATGCCGATAAAATGAATTGCCAGCGGTTTTTTGAAATCTATCTGATACATAATAAGTCCATCCTTTATCATTTCGTTCCTTACCTTTTTACTTCTTTTTACCCGGAAAGTCAATGTTTTTCCCTGTTTTTGTAGTTTTTCTACCGTTTTCGCGGAATTTGTATTATAATGGCTTTGTATTGCGCATGATTATTTACTAAAGAGGTAGAAATAAATGAAAACAAATATTCGCATTTTGGCGATTCTCAAGGGATTTGCCAGCTTCTTTGTCAGTCTGTTCGGCATTCTGGGATGGTTTTTGCAGGGCGTCCTGCAGCTTCTTACAGGCGGTCTGATTCTCGCAGCCTTAGTCGGACTGTTAGTTTACGCGCGGGTAAAACCGGATCTGGATCATTGCCGGGAAGTCGCATATGACAAGCTGGCACAGATGCAGCGGCAGGATTTCCGCATGCTGTCAGACACGGAAGTCTATGACAAGAACGACCAGCTGATCGGTCTGATCAACGCCGGTCACTACGAGTACGTTCCCATCAACCAGATCAGCCTTAACATCCAGAATGCCTACATCGCGCAGGAAGACCGCCGTTTTAAGAGTCACACCGGTGTGGACTGGATCGCTACCTTCCGGGCCGGGCTTGCTCTGGTCAAAAACCGCGGCGCAATCACGCAGGGCGGAAGCACGATCACCCAGCAGGTCGTCAAAAACACCTATCTGACGCAGGAACAGAGCTTCACGCGAAAGATCGTGGAAATTCTGCTCGCCCCAGAGGTGGAAAAGACCTATTCCAAGGCCGACATCATGGAATTTTACTGCAACACCAATTTTTACGGCAATCACTGCTACGGCGTGCAGGCCGCCAGCCGCTACTATTTCGGCAAGGATGCCAGCGAGCTGCTTCCCTACGAGGCCGCCGTGCTGGTTGGCTTAAGCAACAGTCCCTCCGCCTATGATCCGATCCGGAATCCCGAGGATGCCTTAAAGAAGCGGAACGATGTTCTCCACAGCATGTTTGAGGTGGGATGTCTGACGCAGGAAGAATATGATGCGGATATCGCCCAGTCCTTAAGCATTGTGCAGGAGGAGAGCGAGGGTACCGATGAGAATTACCAGAGCAGCTACGCCATTCACTGCGCGGCGCTGGATCTGATGGCGCTGGACAATTTCCAGTTCGAGTACACCTTCGCCGACAAAGCCGCCTACGATGATTATACCGAGCGCTACAAATTACATTATAATGAAAAGAACGATGAGATCCGGGCAGGCGGTTACCGCATCTACACCTCTCTGGACAACGATCTGCAACAGGTATTACAGGCACAGATCGATGATGGGCTGTCCTCCTACTCCGAGCTCCAGGAGAACGGCAAATTTGCCCTTCAGGGCGCCGGTGTCATCGTGGACAACCAAACCAATTATGTGACCGCGATCGTGGGTGGCCGCGGCACGGAGGATCCCTTTAACCGGGGCTATTTAAGTGCACGTCAGCCAGGCAGCACCATCAAGCCACTGCTCGATTACGGCCCCGCCTTTGACACGGGAGAATATTATCCGTCCCGCATGGTCAACGACCACAAGTGGGAGGACGGTCCGTCCAACAGCGGCGGACACTACTATGGCAACGTGAGCGTGCGTGAGGCATTGAACCGCAGCTTAAACACCGTAGCCTGGCAGATTCTCTCGGATATCGGTGTGAATTTCGGACTGGATTATCTGGGCGAGATGGATTTCCAGCGCATTACCTATATCGACAATGATGTGCCGTCTCTGAGCATCGGCGGCTTTACCAACGGTGTCCGCGTCGTGGATATGGCAAAGGGCTACAGCACCCTGGCCAACAACGGCGTCTACAACGACCGCACCTGCATCCGCCGCATTGAGCACGAGCAGGACGGGGATCTGACCAAGGATCTCAAGCCCCATGCCAAGCAGGTCTATCAGGAGGATTCCGCATTCATTCTGACCGATATCTTAAAGGGGACTCTGAATGAAAGCTACGGCACCGGATACGGGCTGGCCCTTGACGGCGAGATGCCGGCGGCCGGCAAGACCGGTACCACCAACAGCAGCAAGGACACCTGGTTCTGCGGCTACACCCGCTACTACACCACCGCAGTCTGGGTCGGCTACGACACCCCGCGTTCCATGCCCGGCATTTACGGAAGCACCTATGCCGGCAAGATCTGGAAACGGGTCATGGATCAGATTCATACCGGAAAAGAGCCGTTGGATTGGGAACAGCCCGCCACCGTTGAGGAACGGGAGGATACAAAGACCGGCATCACCGACCTGGTAAGCACCACGGCGCAGCTTCGCGCAGAGCAGAGCCTGCACGACAAAGAGCAGGCGCGTCTGGAAGAAGAACTGGAAGCCTCCGTCGCCGCATTTGAAGCCAAGACCATCGAGACTGTAGAGGACACTTACTGGGTGAAAGAACAGTACCGCAGCATGGTTTCCAAGCTGAACCTGATGGACGAGGGAGAGAAACGAGGGGAGCTACTGGAGCGCGTAGCCACCCGCTATGAGACCTTTTCCGCAACCATCAAGGAAATGCAGCAGACCATCACCCTCTACGAAGAGCAAAGGGCCAGAGAACGTGTCGCAGCGCAGAAACGCGCCGAGGAGGATGCGGTAAAGCGAAGAGCCGATCTGGAAGTCCAGACCCGGAAAAACGAATTCTTAACGGCCTTACAGGAGATCGAGAAGCTGGAATATCAGGCCCCAAACGCCCAGCAGCTGATCCAGACCGCCATCAGCAAGCTTTCCCTGGTTAACACCTACGAGGAAGCTGCTTCCTACAGTCAGCGGCTGAACACGGCGATCAGCCGCGTCTCCACGCTTCCCACGGAAACCGAGTGGCAGATGGTTCAGGCGCAGAAAGCCGCTGCCGAAGCTGCCTCACAGGCATCCGAGCAGCAGCAGATCAGCCAGGAGCAGCAGAAGCTGCAAAACTCCTTAACACAGGAGCAGAAAAAATGGTCCGGCAATCACACGCCCCCGCAGGAAGTCGGCCCCGGCGTATCGCCCAGCCCGGTTGTCACGTCCGGACCGGAAGGAGAGTGAGCACGATGAATACAGAGGAAACCCAAAAAATCCAACAAGCCATTGAGCAGGTAATTGACGATGAGACTGCTTCCATCCCGCCGCTCCCCACGGATCGGGTGGCGGAGACCGTGCTCCAAAAGGCGACCCCCCGCGCATGGTTTTTTACCTTCATGTGTATGAATATCCCCATCGCCGGCTGGATCTACCTGTTCTACCTGGCATTCAATAAGAAGCAGACCGACCGCAGGGAATTCGCAAAGGCATATCTGTTCTATAAGCTGATATTCCTGATCGTCTCTGCCATCGTCCTCGGCATCCTGATCTACATCGGCATGGGACTGTTGGATCAGTTGCTGGCTTATATGGAGATGCTGTAATACAGCCGGTTAGAGCGCGCCTATGGCGCACAAAAATAAAGGACACCCTCTGACAAAACACAGACATTTTTCTGTGCCGTTCATAGGGTGTCCTTTTATGAATCTACCCTTTACTCATTCTTCCTACATTCCCAGCTCCATTCTCTCAATAATATGGTCCTGGTATACCTCGTCAAGCTCTACAAAATATCCGCTCCAGCCCCACACTCTCACAATCAGATTCCGGTAATTTTCCGGGTGTGCCTTGGCATCCTTCATTTTATCACGGTTTACTGCATTGATCTGCATCTGGTGGCCTCCCATATCCATGAAGCTCTTTACAAACATGGCCACCTTACGGATGCTGTCTTCGTTGCGGAACAGCGTATCATGCAGCTCAATGGTCAGAGGACCGCCGTTTGCCACCCGCATCAGATGGGGCTTGGAAAATGACTTAATAATCGAAATTGGTCCGTTTAAACGGGTAAATAAACTGGGGGAATAGTTGCAGGCTAAGGCCTCGCCTCTTCTTCGCCCGTCTGCTGTCGGCACTTCCGCCCTGGCATGCCAGATATAATACATAGCCGATCCTGTGCCTGCACGGAAAATCCCGCCTCTGTCATTATGTACGCCCTCCAAAGAGTCAGCAAACCAGTCCAGAAGCTTCACAGCGATACCATCCACGGCATCGTCATCATTTCCCATCTTCGGTGCTTCAAACCGCAGCATATTCTGAACTTCTTCCTTCCCCGCAAAGTCATGATCCAGCATAGTCAGAAGCTCCTCTGCCGTAAATGCCCTCTCCTTAAACACATATTTCTCAATCGCAGCCAGAGAATCCACCGCTGTGGAAAGTCCAGTTCCGTGAATACCGTAGTTATTATATTTATTCCCCTTAGATACGTCCTGGGCTCTCCCGATACTGCCCTCCATCATAAGGCTCATCAGAGGCGCCGGTTCCATATAGACGTTCTTTGCGGATTCCATCAGTTCCACTGCCTGCTCTGACACTGCTGCCTTTACAATCTCTAAAAACTCCTCGAAGGCAGTGCACTGCGGAAGTTTTTCCATGCTGGAAATAACGGCATGGGCAAAGGAGAGACCGTTGACGTTTGGAATGTCCATTCCACGGCCGGGAATGATGAACTCCCAGCAGGCTGCCACTACATAATTATAGGCGTCCTGTTCCTCGTAACCCCAGCGTTTTAACGCCGGAATAATCACATCGTCATTGGCATACTGCGGAAACCCCAGTCCCTGCTTCGTCAGCATAGTTCCTTTTTCATACATCTCGACAGGTGTATTCTTATTGACTCTTAAGTTGATTTTGGGATCAATCAGTTTCAGTTCCAAGCTGGCCTGCAGGCAAAGGTCTGATAAATCATTATAAGACTCTGTACCATCGATATTTAAACCGCCAAGCACCATACTCTGGCCATTATCCCCCTGCTGCATTCCTGTGTACAGATCACTGTCCTTATTACAGGAAATAAAGAACTCCTCAATCAGTTCCAGTGCCGTCTCTTTATCGAGTATTCCATTTTCAATATCGTTAATATAGTAGGAATACATATACTGATCGAAACGCCCAAAGGTATTGTGATAGTTAAAGCTGCTCCACAGGCAGTAATGCACCAGACGGAGAAACTGAAGTGCCTCCCGGAAATTCTCAGCGCCCTTTGCAGGAATACGGCTTAGCACTTCTGCTGCCTCTGTATTGCCAACCCGCTCCGCCTCTTTGCGGTAGCGGTCTGCAAACTCCGTAATCAGATCCAGCACTTCTAAAAGAGCATTTAGATACTCCCGCTTCTCACTTGATTCCACATCTTCCGCATCATCAGTAAGAACTTGCAGCACCCCCTTAATTTCCTCACGCTTCTTATCAAAACCTGCTGCGATCAGCATATCATAAGCCGGGTTAATGTTGCAGACCTTCCCCTGTTCGTGAATATAATGTTCTTTCTTAATTCCCTCAAACTCACGCTCCGTAAAGATCTCCGGAACTGTCGTCACTGTCCTTAGAAGCACAATTTTTTCATCCGGATAAACCACCGGCTTCTCATGCTTAAGCATATAGGCCAAGCGTCTGACCGTCCGCTGTAAATCCGTCAAAGCTTCTTTTTCATACCGCACCGCTTCTCTGTATTTATCTGCGGGAGCTTCTCTATACTGCTTCTGCTCTTTCTCTACAATAAAACGATCCAGTAATTTTTCTATATAGGTTGTCATTATTTCCTCCGTTCCCAATTTCTTTTGATAACCTCACATTGTACGGCACTCGATCCCCACCTGTGAAAATGCCTCTGTATCCAGATTGGGGACCTGATTAATGTCAAATTCCGGCCGGTAGGTCCGTCCTACCATCTCATATTTTGCCCCGGCTGTTTTATGATAAGGAAGCAGCTCCACCATTTCCAGATTCCCGGCCCCTGATAAAAGTGCCGCTGTCTGCCGGTAATTCTCCTCCGAATCATTTACCCCCGGAATAACGGGAATTCTGATTCGAAATGGTTTCCCACTCCGTTTCACCTGTTCCAGATTATCAAGAATCAGGCTGTTATCCACCCCCGTGTAAAGCTTATGTTGTTCCCTGTCAGCCAGTTTTATATCCATAATGACATAATCCAGTTCTTCTAAAATCCTCGCAAATACGTCTGTCTGACAATAACCGCAGGTTTCAATTGTGCGGTGCATACTCTTTAAACGTTTCAGACACTCAAGCAAAAACTCCGACTGCATGGTCGGCTCTCCACCGGAAAAAGTAACACCGCCGCCCTGTCGGTTCAAATAATCGGCGTCCCTTAGGAGTCGCTCCGCCAAAATCTCTGCTGTCATTCTGTCACCGCAGAGTTTAATCAGACGGTTGGGACAGGCCTTAACGCAGTCTCCGCAGAGCACGCAATTTCCCAGATGAGTACAGACCTCCCGGCATCTGCCACAGCCGACGCAGCCGTTTTTAGAAATCATAAGCTGCGGGTTCACAGATAAACCTTCCGGATTGTGGCACCACTTACACCTCAAAGGGCAGCCCTTTAGAAAAACCGTGGTTCTGATTCCCGGCCCATCGAAAACGGCAAACTCCTTAATGTCAAAAATGATCCCCTCTTTACTCATACCTCCAGTTCCAGCTTTTCATCATCCCCCAGCGTTTTTTTGACACAGTCATTGGCATAGGTTCTCTCTGGCAGCATCACAAGCGAATGAATCTTACTGTCACCGGCAGGATAAGGCGCATAATGCCAAACGCCTGGATGGATGTAAACCGCCGTTCCTGACGGCACGAAAAATGCTTCCATCTGATCCGGCTGAAGAACTGCATCCGCCGTAGCCGGTCCCACGCAAATATACGTATCTCCATCGAGAGATAAGAAACATTCACCCGTTTTTGTATGAAATTCCATGGTGTCCACGATCTTTGCCATCGGCTCCACCGCTGTTACGGACAGAGAAAGTGTCTCGTGACCGCTAAGAGGCAGCATGTCCCGGTAAAACAGAATCGGATTTTCTCCAATACTCGGAGACTGGGGATTCAGCAGATTCGCACATCGCCCATAAACCGAAAAATCGCTGTCTAATATGTTTTTTACTTCCAATTTTTTCATTGTTTTAATCTCCTTTTATAATAGAACTTATATTGTATGGGAGAGAATGGTCTCCTGTTTAAACTCTTCGCGGTCCGTAAGTTCCGCAGAAATCGTGCCACGGCGCATTACATAAATCCTGTCACTCATTCCGATCAACTCCGGAAGCTCTGAAGAGATCATGAGAATTGCCACCCCCTGTTTTGCCAGATCATCGATAATCTGATAAATCTCCGATTTAGCATTAACGTCAATACCTCTTGTAGGTTCGTCGAGGATCAAAAGCATCGGTTTACTGTTCAGCCATTTGGCCAGAGCCACCTTCTGCTGGTTTCCGCCGCTCAGAGTATTGGCAAGCTGCTCCCCGGAGGTGCAGACAATATTTAAGTTCTTTATCATCTCATCAGAGGCTTTTTCTTCTTCGTTTCTTCTGATATATCCATTTTTAAACATCTCAGACAAAGAAGCCAGCGTAATATTCTGCTCGATATTCATCCGCAGCACGAGACCTTCGATTTTACGATCCTCCGTCAGGTACATAAGACCTTTTTGGATCATAGATTTCGGTGTCGGTTTTGTGATCTCTTCACCTTTATAAATGATTTTTCCGCCATAAAACTTTCTGGCTCCGAAAACGCTCTTTGCAACCTCCGTACGCCCCGCCCCCACCAGGCCGCCAATTCCTACCACCTCTCCTTTATTTACATGGAGATTCAATGGCTCTGTATGAGGTCCGATCTTAAGTCCTTCCACTCGAAGAACCTCTTCTTTCTGTGGTGTATGCGTGCAGGTATACATCTGTCCCAATGTACGTCCTACCATCATGCTGATGACTTTATCATGGCTGAAATCCGCCATATCAATGGTTCCCACATAGCAGCCGTCACGAAGAACGGTCAGACGGTCACCAATTTCCTTTAATTCCTCAAAGCGGTGGGAAATATAGATAATACTGATTCCCTGTTTTTTCATGCTGCGGATAATATCAAACAGGTGGTCAATCTCTGTTTGGGTCAAACTGGCTGTCGGCTCATCCATAATGATAATTTTAGAGTCGCAGGAAATTGCTTTTACGATCTCCACGATCTGCTGCTGTGCAGTAGATAAATTTCTGACCAGAACATTTGGATCGATATCGAATCCCAATCTCATAAGCATCTGGCGGCTCTCGTCACACATCTGCTTTTTCTTACTGAATACATTGCCTTTTCCGGTGATTTCTCTTCCGAGGAACAGGTTTTCCGCCACACTTAAGTTGGGGCACAGGTTAAGCTCCTGATGGATAAATCCGACTCCCATTTCCTCTGCCTGCTTCGGATTGGTAAAATGTACTTCCTTCCCGAACAGCTCCACAGTGCCCTCATCCTGAGGAATAATACCGCCGAGAATTTTCATCAGCGTGGATTTTCCTGCGCCGTTTTCCCCAATCAAGATATGCACCTCTGACTCGCATACGTCAAAGTGAACATCCTCTAAGATCTTGACATCCGTACCGCGGATTGGCTTTCCGTAGGCGTCAAAGATAAATTTAGTTATATGATCCATTTTCAAAATGGTTTTGCTCATCTGGAACGCCTCCTTACAGCTTTCTGTTTTTAACATTTTCAAAGATGATAGCAGCTAAAATGATGATTCCCATAATAGCATCGTAGAGATAGTAAGCTGCGTTCATCAGGTTGATACAGTTTCCAATTACCTTGATCGTCATAACACCGAACATAGCACCTATAACCGAACCGATACCGCCAAACAGGCTGACACCGCCAAGAACCGCCCCCGTTATGATTTCAAAGGTATAACCGCCGCCACCCATGGTCGGCTGTGCACAGTTTACATCGATGGAAAGCAGAATTCCAACAAGGGCTGCCAGCACGGAGCTGACCACATAAACCGTCACATTGATTCTGGCTGTTGCCACACCGCTCAGCCGGCTGGCCGGTTCGCTTAAACCAAAGGCCGACAGGTTTCTTCCGAAGGTGGATTTATGCAGAATATAGTAAAATACAATACAGATGATCGCACTGATCAAAACTGTCGTATTCAGCCCTAAAAGCTCTGTCTTTCCGATTGCCAGAAATCCCTTGGGAAGCCGGTTAACCGACTCGCCGTGGCTGACGATCTCCGCAATACCATAAATAATATATCCTGTTCCCAGCGTTGTAATAAAGGCCGGAACCTTAATGGACTGAACACAGAATCCATTGATTAATCCGATGACCGAACCCACACCCAGGGTGATCAGAATGGCCGGTATGTAAGCCATCTCGTGTGTTTTTACAAGCATACCTACAATCGTGGAACAAAGTCCTATGGTATATCCCAAGGACAGATCAATACCGCCGGTCATGAGAACCATCGTCATGCCGATACAGGCAATGATCGGGATCGCCGACTGCTTCACGATCAGGAGCAGATTGTTCGCAGATGCAAATCTGGGAACAAAGAGAGCGGCAATGATACATATGATGATAAAAATCACGACGCTGCCATTTCTCTTAATATACGTCTTCAGCGCCTGCTTTTTCTTATTGTCCGAATTATTTTGCTCTTTACCCATTGTTTTTCCCTTCACTATCCTTATGCTTAGAATACTTTGGCTGCTTCAATCTTCTTATTGCGGTTGTAAATGGACACTGCCACAATTACGATGATGATAACACCGATTACCAGGTTCTGATAGAACGGATGCAGACCGTACAAATTCAAGCCGTTACGCAGAAATCCGATTAACAGTGCACCCACTAATGAAAGGTAGACCTTTCCTTCTCCGCCGGCCATATTCACGCCGCCAATTACACAGGCCGCTACCGCATCCAACTGATAGTTGCCGCCCTGGGTCGGATGAACCGTATTCATTTGTGCGCTCAGCAGAATCCCTGCTACCGCTGCGCAAAATCCAGAAAAGGCAAAAACAAAGTAATTGATTTTTGCCGTACTGATACCCTGCTGCTTTACAACCATGTCATTTCCGCCCAATGCATAAATATAAGTGCCGAGACGGGTACGCCCCATAATAAGCGCTGATACGATACAGAAAATAAAGGTGATGTAGTTAGAAATCGGCATTCCAAGGATTGTTCCGTTACCGATGAATACATATTCCTTTGGAAAACCGCCGAGCGATCCGCCGCCATTTAACATAAGGGCGATACCGCTGGCCACCTGACCTACCACGAGAGTCGTGATAAATGCCGGAACCTCCAGTTTTTCGACCATAATACCGTTAAAGAGACCCATGAGGGCACCGGCCAGAAGTCCTGTACCGATCGCAAGCCAGATGGAAACTCCGCTCTTCATCATAAGACCGCTGATCATTGCACAGCTGGCAATAATTCCGCCTACAGATAAATCGATTCCCTTTACAATGATAACCATGGTCATACCATAGGCCACCAGGGAGACAATAGAGCTCTGTCTGATTACGTTAAAAATATTTTTTACTGTGAGATAATTCGGGATGCGGGATCCTACAATTAAGAAAAGTATGACAGCCCCCGCAATCAGTATTGTTTTTTTAGATATCTTCAAATTTTTGTCCTTCACAACTCCCATACCTTTCTGTGAATAATAAAAAATATGCCTTTAAGGGAAATGGAGCGGCCACTTCATCCAGCCGCTCCATTGTGTTACATCTTACTTCATATCTTCAATGGTAACACATTCTGTACCGGAGTCGATGTATTTCTCAACACTTGCCGGATCTGTTTTTCCATCTAATACGCCAACTAAAGTATCAACTGCAATTTTTCCCATGTGGTCCGGGAACTGAGCCATAGTACCAAGCACAAGGCCCTCTTTGATCAGGGCTTTTCCATCATCGGAACCATCAAAGCTCATGATCTCAATCCCCTCACGTTTTGCATCTTCCATGGCCTGAAGAATACCGTCAAGCATTACGTCAGATGCTGTAAAAAGTCCGTTTACATCAGGATTAGCCTGAAGCATGTTCTCTGTAACCTGTTTTGCAATATCGTTGCTCCAGTCGCCTGGCTGCTCGCCTACAATCTTAATTCCGTCGCCAAGTCCGGCTTTAAATCCCTCTACGCGTGCGTCACCTACAGAGTTTCCGTTGGCGCCTCTGACAATCACTACGTTTCCTGTATTGCCCAATTTCTCGGTCAGTTTCTCTGCACCGATCTTAGCTGCGCTGTAGTTGTCTGTGCCAACATATGTAATGTATAAATCTTCGTTACCTTCTGCGATCGTACTGTCTACCAGTACCACCGGAATTCCGGCGTCTTTCGCTTTCTGCAGAGCAGGAACAACTGCGTTGGCGTCCATCGGATTTACGATGATCGCGCTTACACCCTTAGCAATTAAGTCCTCGATCTGTGTAACCTGTGTGGATACTGCTGTCTCATCGCCTGCTGTAACAAGTGTAAACTTGTGGCCTGCACCCTCCACATTAGTCTGGATGGCATCTGCGATTCCGCTCTGGAATGCATCGTTTGTAACCGTCTTTAAGCTGAAAGCGATCTCATACTGCTTTCCTGCCTCCGGTGCTTCGGTCGCTGCTGCATCTGCCGCTGCTGCTTCTGTAGCTGCCGGTGCTTCCGTCTTAGGTGCTTCTGTAGCCGGTGCTGCTGACTGGCTGGAACATCCCGCCAGACCCATTACCATGCCGGAAACAAGTAACGTTGCAAGTAATTTCTTCATTTGATTTCCTCCCATACATTTGTTTTATAGTTTTCTCCTACATTAACGTTCACATTAACGTTAATGTATTTTCATAGTATACGTTTTAACCACAAATGTCAAGATCTATTTTTATTTTTTGGTAATTTTTATTTAAATCTGGAAAGAATCCTGCATACGGGATTTTTGCAGAGCAAAAAAATACCATATTTCGTCTTCGCAATATCTGCTTTAACAAAATATGGTACGGCTCATTATGATTGTTCGCTAATGTTTCGGACTGTTTCTCCCTTTACCAATGCGGTTTTAATCACATGGCGACAAATATCTTCACAGGATGCCCCCTGCTCCTCCATGTTTTTATGATCAGGATTAATTTTGCAATGAAGGCAGTCGACTGCAGTGATTGACATCTTCGCTTTATAGGAGCTTATGGTCGTCAACTGAAAGGGAATTGCCATTCTGGACTGAATATGGTCAAACCCGATAATGGAAATATCCTGTGGCACGCTATAGCCATGGTTGTGGAGCCAGGCCCACGCTTCCCACGCCAGACTGTCACTAAATGCAAAAATGCCTGTATACTCGATTTTATCCTTTTTAAGCTGTTCTAAAATATCCGGAATATTACTTTGAGAGACAGAAACGGTCTTAATGAGTTTAGGGTCCACCGGCACACCTGCCTCTTCATGTGCTTTCAAGTAACCTTTATAGCGTTCCTTGGATGAAGAAATATAAGAGGGTCCATTCAAAAACAAAATTCTCCTATGTCCGTTTTCGAGCAGATGTTTTGCCGCAAGGTATCCGCCCTGAATATCATCACAAACCACATAGTTTGCATCCAGTCCTTCTGTATACCGTCCAATCTGGATAAAGGGCACCTTCGACTGCATCAGAAAACGAATGTTGGAATCATCCTCCTGGGTTGGACAGATGATAATGCCATCCACATTTTTATTGATGGCCGTTTTAATTGCCGATCGTTCCAATTCACTGTTTTCATTTGTATTTAACAAAAATGTACTATAGCCATATTTTCTGCCGTGATTTTCGATTTCCTTTGTCATAATGGAGAAATGAGGATTGGAAATGTCTCCCAGAATTACGGCTATGGTATTTGTATAGCCAAGACGCAGAGAAGAGGCAATCGTGTTGTTAATATACCCCATCTCTCTGGCCGTTTGTTTGATCTTATCAATCGTTTCTTCCGCAATATCATCCTTGCTTCTTAATGCCCTTGATACTGTATTGATGCTATAGCCGGTCTTTTCAGCCAGGTCTTTTAATGTTATTGTTCTCTTTTGCCTTTTCACCCACTCACCCGCCTTTGCATTAACGTTAATGTAAAAATACATTTTTGTCAATCCTTTTATTGCTATTTCTTAAATTTCTAATCCGTTCCATCAGGGCTGGAATCTCCGTTAAACTCCCCAGCTCATTGGACATGTAAAGGTAAGTCTCAGGATCTGGCTTACTCCCGGATTCCGCTATACTGCGTTCTCAGTTCCTCCCAGCCCTTACCTGTGCACACCGCTTCTGCCACCACTTCCCAGCAATTCTTTTTCGTCGTACCACTGCCAGCAATTACTCCATTCATATCAACAATCACACCTTTAATCGTTCCATTTGCACTTAACTCTGCTTTTAGTATACAGGAATAAATTACTATTTGACAAGTAAATTAAAACTATTCCCTCTTACAACTTTTTACTTTCTGGTATCCTAAGCATGATTCCTTGTAATTATCAGGCTTTGACTTGTTGCGCAGTCTTCCCCTCACGAATGGCCTGATGTGATTTCTACTCGTCACACCAGCGATTTGCCATCCGGCTTCTTTCAGATTTGTCATCATCGCCCGCCGAACACACAGCAAAAAGCCGGAAGAGAATATCCCACACGGACATCCTCTCCCGGCCTTTCATTTCTTACTGCCAGATAGTTCTTATACCAGATTCTTTCTAAAAATCACACCGCTGTAACGCTCCAGCATCGCTCTGAGCAGATTCCCCAGCACACCAATCGCCAGAATCTCACCGATTCCAACCGTCAGCATCATGAATGGAATCAAATCCGCAGAACCGTATGCGATCCGCAGTACCCACGGAATGATGATCGTGTTAGACACGATCGGCGGAACACAGACCAGCCATTTGTTCCCGCGCAGCGCGTAAGAACCAATCGCTCCAATCAGCGTCGCAATACTTCCGAACACCACGTCCAGCGTCGCCGCTCCTGCAAGCAGGTTGGACAGCAGACAGCCGAGGAATACACCCGGAATCGCTGCCGGTGTAAAGAACGGCAGGATGCACAGGGCCTCAGACACACGGAACTGGATCGGTCCGAAGCTGATGGGTGCCAGCGCCAAAGTCAGAACCACATAGATCGCCGCAATCGCTGCCGCATAGGTCAAAAAATACGCGGACTTTCTGTTGTTTTGTTTCATGATTTTATTGTCTCCTTTAGTTTTGTTTTAGGTGTGGAAGGTCTCGAACACACCGCTCTGCAAGTTAATTGCAGGGGATACTATAGCATACACCGATGAAAAATGCAAGCGCTGGCTTCGCTTTTGGACAATTTCACCGTCTGGATACGCGCAGCTACCCAATACAAGCCCTCACAATCCCATGAAATCCAGGTTTTTGGTAGCCGGATGCCATTATAGCGCTCAGCTACCAAAAATATGATGAAATTTTGGTAGCTGGGCCTAAATCGGAAGAAAAATTACCAAAATGGCCGATAAAAGGCGGTTATTTGAGCGAAAAACCGAGTGATTTTTGTAATTGAAGGTGTGATATTGCGGAAATTACCAAAAGAGTGAGCCTATCACCCTGTCACAGGTAAAGCACCGACGTTTGGACAATTTTTAAGTTGCGGACCGGCAATTATCCAAACGCATGGAACAAAATGCTGCAAATGCTTCCCAAATTCCACACGACCGCTCCCGGCCCTCAGCCCGCCAGCACTCCCGAAACATAACCAGCAACCAGCAACCCCTCGCCCCCACTAATCCACCTCCGGCTCCCGGTGCTGCACCCGCTTAAACACCATCGCACAGATCAGCACCGCAATCACGATCGAGATGTAGTCTGCGGTACACTGTGCGAAAATGACGCCTTCCAGGCCAAACAGTGCGTTCAGAAGGAATACCAGCGGCACAAACACAAGGCCCTGTCTGCAAATCGTCAGGATCAGAGACGGCAGGGCTTTTCCCATGCCCTGCAGCGTGTTGATGCAGAGAAATAAGATTCCGATGACCGGGCCGGAAATCTGCAGCGCAATCATCATCTGAATGCCCGCATCCACGACGCCCGCATCATTGATAAATGCACGGATGATGCCCTCTCTTGCAACGATCATCAGCAGCGTCAGAACGGTTCCCATGATGACGGCACAGATGCCGGTGAAGCGGAACACGGACTTTAAACGCTTTGCATTGCCCGAACCGTAGTTGTAGCCGATCAGCGGCTGAATGCCGACACAGAGTCCGATCTGCAAGAGCACCACCAGCATATTGGCCTTCATGGCCACGCCCATGGCCGCCACCGGGGTGTCGCCGTAGCTGGCAAGCACATTGTTCAAAATAATGTTGGCAAAGCTCATCAGAATATTGTTGAGCGATGCCGGAACGCCAATGGACATGACGCTGGCGGCAATCCTCTCCCCCACCTTAAAGTAGCGCGGATGGATGGAAAGAGAGGATTTCTTACGCAGGAAATAGGACACGTAAAAAAGGCTGGCCGCGATGTTGCCGATCACAGTGGCAATCGCCGCACCGGCCACGCCCCAGCCCAGCATCAGGATCAGAATCGGATCCAGGATAATGTTCGTGATGGTTCCGATCATATTGCCGATCATGGATTCCTTGGCCGCGCCCTCGCCGCGCAGAATATTGCCGAATGCGGTGGCAAACATGATGAACGGGCCGCCGTAAGCGATAAACGTCAGATATTCGCGCGCGTATCCGATCGTGTTGGCGCTGGCGCCGATCATGCGCAGAATCCCGTCCATGAAGATCAAAAACGGGACCAGCATGACAATGCCGAGTCCCAGGGAACCATAGCAGCAAAATGCGGTGATATTGCGCGCGCGTTCCGGCTTTTTCTCTCCCAGCGCCCGCGAGATCGCCGAGCTTCCGCCGATGCCGAACAGGTTGCCCATCGCCATGAAGACCATGAATACCGGTGTCGCCAGCGACACAGCCGCCACCTTCATCGCATCATTCGTCTGGCCGATGAAAAAGGTATCCGCCATATTGTAAATAACCACCACCAGCATGGTAATGATCGTCGGAATCGCCATAACCGCCA
This sequence comes from Lachnospiraceae bacterium, assembly GCA_028693165.1. Classification (GTDB taxonomy): domain Bacteria; phylum Bacillota; class Clostridia; order Lachnospirales; family Lachnospiraceae; genus Brotaphodocola. The sequence goes on from JAQUVX010000023.1 coordinate 32,809, forward strand.
CGGCCTGCGGCACGGGTGCCTGTTCAAAGAGTTCCTGATTCTTATTTTTCTGCATTCAAACTATCCTCCTGTACTTCTCAATTCCCTTATCTTTTGATACGTTCTGCTATCATAGCACAATTTGGAAGTCAATTCAAATAGTTTTATGTAAATTGAAATGCCACAGCCAAAGCTGCGCTCTTTTCCCCGCGGACAGGCAGACCGAGATCTTGTCAGCCTGTCCATGTCGGTTCCCATTCTTTGCTGCTTCACAGGCAATCCGGCAGGCAGTGATCTTCTGGGCCGCACTCAGCGTTTCTGCTGATGGTTTCAGCGGCGCGGCAATGTCCGCTCGGCTAAGGCGCCCGATCTCCTCCATACTCTGTTTCAGCATTGCTGCAAATGTCCGGGGCTTATCGTCAAATTGCTTCCCGTAGATGATTTTTTGCCGCGCACAAAAGGCATCAGACCATCTCCGTCTTTTTCTGCGCTACCTTTATTTTATGCACATTTGCACGCAAAAATGACCCCGCAGAGATCTTTTCTCTTACAGAGTCATTCTTATGTTCGATTCAATTTGATTTACACGCCGCTCTATCCGAACAGCAACCCCAGCACCGCCGCCACCAGAATGGTCTTGGGGATCGACAATTTCAGACGAAACATCAAAAATCCGGCCACGCACGCGATCATGATCAGATTCCACTGCACGGTCGTCCCGATCACAAAGGTGGAAATTCCAAGCGTCAGGGCGGCCGCCACCAGCATGCCAAGGCTGGCCGGACGCACGCCGCGCAGGGCACTTTCCAGCCACTTATTGCCCTTTAGGCGAAGCAGGAAATGCACCGCCGCCATGCTGAGTGTCAGGGAAGGCATCATCACGCCCAGGCTGGCCGTACATGCCCCCAGGGCACCGGCCACCCGCAGGCCCACGAAGGTCGCACAGTTGATTCCCAGTGATCCCGGCGTCATCTCCGCCACCGCCACGATATCCATGACCTCCGCCGCCGTCATCCAGCCATAGCGCAGCACCTCATCGTTGATGACCGGAATCATCGTCATGCCGCCGAAGCTGCAAAATCCGATCTTCATAAAGGAAAGGAACAGTCTAAGATAAATCATCCTCGATCCCTCCTCTCCAGATCAGCAGCCCGGCCACCAGGGCAATCAGGACGATGACCGCTTTATTAAAGGACGACAGGGCACACACGACAAACGTAATCGCCGCAATCACATACGCGGGAACCTCTTTCAGCGCAGTCTTTTTTAACTTCACGGCCGCACTTAAGATAATCGGAATCACCACGCTGCGCACACCGTTTAGGATCTTCGCCACAAAGACATTGGTCTTCAACGAATTGTAAAAATAAGTGACCAGCGCAATCGCTCCCAACGCCGGCAGGGAAAGTCCGATCGCCGCCGCGAAGGCACCGGTGATTCCGCACATGGTATAACCGCAGAATACCGACATATTGATGATCATGATTCCCGGAAATGATTTCGCCAGAGACATATAGTCCACAATCTGCTCCTCCGTCATCCAGCCGCGCTTCTCCACAAATTCATTTTGAATCTGAACGATGATGCTCCAGCCGCCGCCGAAGGTAAACAGACCGATCTTGGCCATCACAATAAAAATTACCCACAAGCGCTTCCATCTCTCCATATCCGGTATTCCTTCCGTACAAATCATTCTAAAATCCCAAAATGAGCCCCCCATATACCGGGGGCTCATTCTCATACTCAGCCTGAGAATCTCGACTAAGCTGTTTTCTTTCCTTTGATCAGCGGTTTGATGAATGGATATACCAGCATGATGATGCAGGCAACCATGATCACTGCGGTGATCGGTTTTGTGAAGATCTGATACAGGCTGCCGTTGGTCAGCGTATAGGCACGGCGGAAGTTGGACTCACACATGGAGCCAAGTACCAGGCCAAGTACCAGTGCCGCTGAGTTGTAGCCCAGCTTTACAAACAGATAACCAATGATACCTGCGCCGGCCATCAGCATAACATCGCCGGTGTTGTTGTTCAGCGCATAAGCACCGATGGTAGCGAAGATACAGATCACCGGTCCCAGAATGCTGTACGGAACTGCCAGAATCTGTGCGAATACTTTTGCTACGCCGAGTGCGACAATAACCATGATGATATTGGTCACGATCATGGAACCGAATACGGAAGCCAGATACTCAGGCTGTGTCTTAACCAGCATCGGTCCGATCTGAACACCCTGGATGACCAGAGCGGTCATCATGATCGCTGCCGCATTACCGCCAGGAATACCAAGAGACAGCAGCGGAACCATGGAACCGCCGGTTGCTGCGTTGTTGGCTGCCTCAGATGCTACGATACCGTCCGCGATACCGGTACCAAGCTTCTCCGGATGTTTGGATACCTTCTTCTCGATCGCGTAGGATAAGAAGGAAGCGATGGTTGCGCCTGCGCCAGGAAGAATACCTACAACGGTACCAATGATGGAAGCACGGATCATGGTAAACTTGGTTGCCCAGATCTCGGAAAATTTCGGTACGACGGAACCCATCTGACCGTTGCCGGAGCTGGAATCCTTCTCCGCGTCGATCTTTTTCGGTTTCACGGTCTGTTTCAGTACCTCGGTGATTGCGAAGAGACCGATCATAACCGGAATCATCTCAATACCAGACAGCAGTGTGGAGTTGCCCCAGGTAAAACGGGCAATACCAAGCATCGGGTCCATGCCGACACAGGCCAGCAGCAGACCCAGAAGACCGGAAATCAAGGTCTTTACAATATGGTCACTGTCCAGACAGGACAGGACGGAAAGTCCTAAAAAGGATACTGCGAACAGCTCGGACGGTCCGAATTTCAGAGCAACCGTTGCCAACTGCGGGGAAATCAGAGCCATTGCAAATGCTGCAACCATACCACCGAATGCAGAAGCGATCAGGGAGAATCCCAGTGCCTTACCTGCTTCGCCACGCTGTGCCATCGGATAGCCATCGAAGGTGGTCGGTGCAGAAGACGGAGTACCCGGAATCTTGAACAGGATTGCTGTGATACCGCCGCCGGTAATGGACGCACAATATACCGATACCAGGAATGCGATCGAGATGACCGGCTTCATGGAATACGCAAAAGGCAGAGCCAGAGCAACTGCCATGGAGGCACTTACTCCCGGCATTGCGCCAAAGATAACACCCAGGATCGTACCGCCTGCCAACATTAAGAATGTCATCGGGTTGAGCACGATCGAAAGGCCTGTAGCTAATAAGTCAAACATAAGCGATCCCTCCTCCTGTTAAAATGGCAGTATGCCCTCAAAGAACAATGCAAAATCCCGGAATACGCCGGTACCACGCGCAAGCATGATATCCAGAGCGCCCTGAAAGATTGCATAAATAATCAGTGTCAAAATGATGGAACGAATGACTGCCAGCGGGATCTTGTGATCGCCAAGCAGCATACCGTAAGCCATCAGGAACAGGAAGCAGGACGGGATAAAGCCGATGTACGGCAGTAACAGCGCCATCGCAAATACGATGATGATACCGATGAACAGCTTGCTCTTAAAGAAGCCGATCATATCAACGCCTTCAACCAGAGAATTTCCCTCCGCCTTTGCCGTTTTAATATAGTTTATAATGTTGACAACAACCAGAATCATCAGAAGTACCAGTATGATCCGTGGCCAGAATGACGCACCCAGCTCAGTCGCACTGGCAGCCGGTGACTCCGCTCCAACCAGGAAGAACAAATAGATGCTTCCGAGCAACAGTCCGATGGAAAAAATCAAATCCATACGCTTTTCCTCCTTTTTCTAAGAAATAGGGAGCCCGGAGCTCCCCATCTCACCTCATCAAAATCACTTCAGAACTTAATTATTTTGCAGCGCCGAACAGCTCGGTCAGATCCTTGTAATCGTTGTCCCATGCTGTGGTGAAGTCTGCGGTGTTCATCCAGCCCTGTCTCTGATCCAGACCCTCGCCCTTAGCCCAGTTCTGGAAGTCCTCAGATGCAACTGCCTTCTCTGCTGCTGCCTCGAATGCCTTCAGTGCCGCCTCCGGAGTTCCTTCGGTGTAGAAGATTCCTCTTGCCGGTCCAAAGAAGCAGTCCAGACCAAGCTTACCTGCACTCTCAACGTTCTCATAACCAGCCATGGTCAGTGGCTCTTCGGTACAGGACATGATTACTTTCATATCGCCAGATGCTACCATTGCAGAAACCTCAGCAGGTCCTACGCAAGCCAGATCTACGTGGCCTCCGATCACGTCTGCGTTCAGCTGAGAACCCTCGGTGTAAGCAACTGCCTCAACCGATCCCTCAAAACCAGCCTCTACACATGCTGCATCCAGACCGGTGATGGTCATAACGCCGCATTTTACTTTGCCAGGATTTGCATCAACATACGCTTTCAGCTCTTCGTAGTTGTTGTACGGAGAATTCTTGCCGGTTACGAATACGTTGCAGTCATGCACCAGCTGTACCAGCGGATGAATGGTTCCGTATACATCGTAGTCGGTTGCTCCGGAAATCTGTGCTAACAGTGGGGACGGAGTACACAGCAAATAGGTATAACCATCTGCCGGCTGCTGTGCTGCGAACTGTACGCCGGTAACACCGCCTGCACCTGCTTTATTGTTAACGACTACCTTTACACCGATCTCTTTTTCCAGTGCGGTAGCAAACTGTCTCAGGGTTGTATCAGCGCCGCCGCCGGTACCCCACGGACAGATGATCTCAATGTTGCGCTCCCATTTCCACTCGCCGTCTGCTGCCGCTGCTTTGTCTCCGCCGCCGGTGCTTCCGCTTCCGCTGCTGCATGCGGTCATACTCAGTGCAAGTGCTGCTGCCAATACCATGCTCAGTAATTTCTTTTTCATATTACGCTCTCCTTTTATATATAAAAATTTTATGGAAGAATTCGTCTGCTTCGCATCATCTGCGTCACAAGGAATCTCCTCCCCCTTCAATGCTCATTTTAGCAGTTTCAGCAGAAATATTCAAGTAGTTTCTATGCAGTTTGCACAACTTTGGTAGAAATCAACAAGCTCATAATTGTGCAGTTATGCCAAATATAGCATTTTCCTTATGCTATATTTTTCCAATACAACGCAAAAACGAACCTTTCCGTTCCATAGGTTCGTTCTTATGCTATTCATAGTTTGGGATTTATTGTAAATTATGTCAAATCAGCTCAACAGCTTTTTCATCAGTTTATAGCCCTGATCCACGTATTTTCCAGTGCTTTTCCCTGTTTCTTCGGTATAAGTATCGATACCGGACGCCACAGGCGCATCGCTGCGATACAGCAGATACGGGATCGGATCGGAAATATGTGTCTTGATTGCAATCGGGGTCGGATGATCCGGCATGACGAGAATCGCATACTCCTCCCCAGCCGCCTTCAGCCCTTCCAGCAGCGGTCCGACGATCTCCTCGTCGATCAGCTCGATCGCGCGGATCTTGCCCTCCAGGTCTCCGTGATGTCCGCATTCGTCCGGTGCTTCCACATGTATGTAGACCAGATCCTGGCCGTCCAGCAGCGTCTTAAGTGCCGCCTCGCCCTTGCCCTTAAAATTCGTATCGATATTGCCGGTTGCACCCTCGACCTCGATGACCTTCATCCCGGCGCAGAGACCGATTCCCTTGATCAGATCCACAGCAGAGATCACAGACCCCTTCACGCCGTAGGCCGCCTCAAATTTTGAGACACCCGGACGGGTTCCCTCGCCCCACAGCCAGATCGAATTGGCCGGGTTAAGGCCCCGTGCCTGACGATCCCGGTTGACCGGGTGATCCTTTAAGACCTCGTAGCTGCGCTTCATCAGATCCAGAATGACCGGATTGTGCGGCAGATACTCCGTGATCGCTCTGTCTGAAATGTCGTGAGGTGGAGTCAGATTCAAGCCGACCGGGCCGTGATGCCAGATCATGCAGTGACGGTAGCTGATACCCGGATAGAATAAACGCTCGTCGGTGCGGAAGGCCTGATCCACCGCACGGATCAGCTCTGCTGCCTCCGCCGTGGTGATCTCTCCGGAACTGTAATCCATCATCGTCTTGTCCGCGTACTCCGGCTCGTCCGACAGTGTGACCAGATTGCAGCGAAATGCCACATCCGTATCCTTCATCTCGATTCCGATGCTGACCGCCTCAAGGGGAGACCGCCCGGTATAGCAGGTCAGCGGATCATATCCCATAGCGGACAGATTTGCCACATCGCTTCCCGGCTTCATCCCGTCCGGCACAGTCTTTACCATGCCAAGCTCGCCGCCGCGGGCCAGCCGGTCGATATTTGGCTTCTTTGCCGCCGCAAGCGGCGTCCGGCCGCCCAGCTCCTCCATGGGATAATCCGCCATTCCATCTCCAAGCATCACAATATATTTCATGATTTTCCCTCCATCATCGCCCGCAGCTCGTCCACGGTCTGTCCCGGAGTCCTGCCGGATTCATCCACCGTGATATCTGCATAGCGTTCATAATACGGAATCCGTTCCTCATACAGATCGCGAAGGGTCATGCCGTCCTTCAGTGCCACACCGCGATCCTTTAAGTCTCCCAGACGTTCCTCCACATCCTCATAACTCAGCTTCAGATAGATGACCGTGCTGATCTCCTTCAAATGTGCCATTGCCTTCTCGCCGTAGATCACGCTGCCGCCCGGTGCGATAACCGAGTGACACACCTCCAGCTCGCTGTTGATCTGGTCCTCCACCTCAAGAAATCCCTCCGTGCCGACCTCGTCGATGATCTCCTTTAACAGCTTTCCGGTCTTATCCTGAATCACGATATCCACATCCACAAAGGAAAAGCCGAGGCGCTTCGCCAGAAGCACGCCGACCGTGCTCTTGCCCGAAGCCGGCATCCCAATCAAGGTTATGTTGCTCTTCATTTCTTTGTTCTCCTGTCCTTTTTCACGGAATATCCGAAGGTTCCAAGCCGTTTCCCCAGTTCAAAGTAAGTCCCGTGGGAATAGGCAACCAGCCTGCTGTCATTCAGATGAAAGGTTCCGTTTTTATCCATATATTTTTCGTCCACCGTGACGCCGACCACCTCGGCCAGGAACAGATCGTGACTTCCCAGCTCCAGAATCTGCGTCACCCTGCATTCCAGGTTCAGCGGACTCTCTGCAATCCCCGGTGCCGAAATATGCTGCGATTCCTGCGCCGTCAGATGCATTTCCCGAAACTTGTCCACCGTCCGCCCCGACTTGACACCGCAGTAATCCGTCGCAAAGGCCAGATCAGAGGTCACCAGATTCACGACAAAATTCCCGGTCTCGGAGATGATAGCATGGGAATGCCGCTCCTTGCGGACAGAGATCGAAAGCATCGCCGGATCGGAACAGACCGTCCCCGCCCAGGCCACCGTGATAATATTGGGACGTTCTCCCGGCCTCTGACAGCTTACCATCACGGCCGGAACCGGGTACAGCATATTTCCGCCTTTCCAGTGTTGTTTCCCCATCGGCTATACCTCGCAGGCAATCATGATTGCCGGAATCAACTGCTTCTTTCTCGATACCACGCCCGGAAGCTTCACGATGCAGTCCTTCATCTCCGCGTTGGTCTCCTCCACGTCCACGTGGAATGCATTTTGAACGAGACTCTCCGCCCCTGCGCCTTCGCACAGAAGCTCTGTGGACTCCGTCAGAATATTGGTCAGCATGAAGAACATCATGTCCACGCCATGCTCCTTGTGCGCCTTCTTAAGATAGGGAAGCAGCCGCTCCTTTAAGCTGACCAGCTCGCCGGCATTTAGGGAACTGATCTGTCCCACACCGAAGGAAACCTTGCCCGCGCTAAAGCGTTTGAAGTCCTGATAGAAGATCTCCTCATCGCTCTTTGCCTTTAAGTTGCTTCCTGCCGCGAACATATCCGCAGCATACTGGTCGATATCGATCCCGGCCACACCGGCGAGTGCCAGCGCTGCCACGCGGTCGATCTCCGTACAGGTCGGCGAGCGGAACAGCAGGGTATCCGAGATGATCGCGCTGCACAGCAGTCCGGCGGTCTTCTTGTCAATCTTAACATTGCTTTCATTATACATCTGATAGACGATGGTGGCCGTACAGCCCAGCGGCTGATTGCGGAAGAATACCGGCGCGATCGTCTCCACCGTTCCCAGCTTATGATGATCGATGATCTCCATGATCTCCGCATTCTCAATGCCGTCCACGGCCTGATTCTTCTCATTATGATCCACCAGAATGATCTGCTTGCCGTGCGCACCCAGCAGGTTCCGGCGTGAAATCATGCCCTTGTACTTGCCGTCTTTGTCCAGAATCGGGAAATCGCGGTGACGCTTGCTCGCCATGACGTCCTTGATCTCGTCAATAAAGTCTGTGTCCTCGAAGGTGATCAGGTTCTCGGTCTTCATAAAATAGCTGATCGGCATACTCTGATTGATCAGACGTGCTGCCGTGTAGGTGTCATAAGGGGTGGTAATGATGGTGCAGCCGCGCTCCTGCGCCAGCTTGCGGATGGTCATGGACACCGCCGCGCCCTCGCAGACGACGATGCAGTCCGCCTCCATCTCGATCGCACACAGCTGGGATTCATAGCGGTTTCCCAGAATAACCAGGTCATGCGGCGCGATATAATACTCCATCATGTCCGGATTGGCCGCTGCAATCAGCACCTTTCCTTCCTCAAAATAGGCTTCCTCACTGCCGATCGCCATCGCGCCCTCCAGCGTCTCCACGATGTTGCTGTACTGGGTACGCGCCTTGGACAAAATGCTGCTGTCATACACGTTCATGTAGGATTTGGTGATATCGCCGACTGTGATCAGACCCTCCAGCACATCCCCGGAGCTGACAGCCGGGATGGTCACCACGTTGGCATCCTGCATCAGATTCCAGGCCTTTTTCAGGGAAATATTGCGGTCCACACCTTTCGTCTCACGAATCTCGATATCCCGCACCTGCGTCTTGACGTTCTCCACCAGCTTCGGTGCCTCCACACCGAAATGATGCAGCACAAACTGGGTCTCCTCATTCACATGACCGGCCCGGCCCGGAATATAGTCCTTGCCTGTCACCGCGGACTTTAAGTTCGCATAGCAGATCGCAGAACAGATCGAATCCGTATCCGGGTTCTTATGGCCGATTACAATCGTTTTTCTTCTTCGCTCTTCTGACATAGATCCTCCTTTGTTTGTAATCATTTTTCACAATTTGAAAATCATTTTTTTGATTCTGTTGTTCACTTTAACTACATTTCACAATCTATTTACAATATGTTCATATTTTATTCACAACTATTTCCTATACTAAAGCTATAAAAAATCAAGGTTGTAACTTGATTGAACAGTCAAATTGCACATAGATTTTTCATAATTGCCCCGGTTGGATGCGAGTCCACCGGGGTCTCCTCATGTTATAACCTGTTTTTCTTTCTCAATCCAGAACCAGGCGCGCCGCGCCATAAATTCCCGCATCATTGCCGAGCTTTGCCAGACCGATCACACCCTTGTTCTGGGAGATCGGGGTGTACTTCTGATAGCTCCTGTCGATGATATCAATCAGGAACTGTCCTGCTCTGGACACACCGCCGCCGATGACGAACATCTGCGGGTCCACGGTCATGGCAATCTGTGCCAGCGCCAATCCCAGATAATGTCCCACCAGCTCCACGACCTCCAATGCCAGCGCATCACCGGCCTTGGCTGCGTCCAAAACGTCCTTCGCCGTAACCTGATCGCCAAACGCGCGCAGAGCGGAAGGTGCATCGCCAGCCGCCATCTTACGGCGCGCCTCACGTGCGATGCCGGTCGCACTTGCGATCTGCTCCACACAGCCTACGCCGCCACAGTTGCAGTGCTCTGTCTCTCCCTCGCGGATATGGATATGTCCGATCTCACCGGCCAGACCATGTCTGCCTGCGACAATCTTCTCGTCGATGATCACACCGCCGCCCACGCCGGTGCCCAATGTCACCATGACGATATCGGTAAATCCCATACCGCCGCCCTGCCACATCTCACCGAGTGCAGCCACATTGGCATCATTGCCGCTGCGGACCAGCATTCCGCCCAAAAGCTTACTTAACTCCTGCTGCGGGTTTAAATCGCGCCAGCCAAGATTTACACAGACCTCCACGTAACCGTCCGGCATCACCGGTCCCGGTACGCCCATCCCGACTCCGATCACATCCTCCGCGCGAATCTCCCTCTCATGAAGCAGCGACAAAATCGATGCAGAAACATCCTCAAGAATGTATCTTCCGCCATCCTCCTTGCGGGTCGGCACTTCCCACTTCAGCAGCAGCTTTCCATCCTCCCGGAACAATCCAAGCTTTACCGACGTCCCGCCAATATCAACACCAATGCATTTTTTCTCCATAATAATTCCCCTTTCTGTCCTTTTTCCTGCCCTTCTCCGGCCGTTTATTTCTTATCATCGAAAGCCGCCCTCCGGCATCATCACCGGAAAGCGGCTTTTCTCCACACTACAGGGACCGTGCAGTCTCCACCACATGGTCTACCGTAAACCCAAAATGCTCAAACAACTGAGCCGCCGGGCCACTGGCACCAAAGCCGGTCATAGTCACGGTCGCGCCGTCCAGTCCCACATAACGTCCCCAGCCAAAATCGCTCAAGGCCTCAATCGCAACACGTCTGCGCACAGACTTCGGCAGTACCGATTCCTGATACTCCCTGCTCTGCTCGGCGAACACATCCATACACGGCATGGAAACCACGCGCACACGTCTGCCCTCTGCCTCCAATACGGCTTTTGCCTTCACCGCCAGCTCCACCTCGGAGCCGGAAGCCATCAGGATCAGATCCGGAGTGCCCTCGCAGTCTTCCAGCACATAGCCGCCCTTTAAGGCTTCTTTGCTGCTGCCGGCCATCGGAGCCAGATTCTGTCTTGTCAGCACCAGAGCCGTCGGTGTCTTCTCCGATGCAAGTGCACTGTACCACGCGGCGGCCGTCTCGGTCGTGTCGCACGGACGGAACACATGGAAGTTCGGCATTGCACGGAACATCGCAAGCTGCTCGATCGGCTCATGGGTCGGGCCGTCCTCGCCCACACCGATGCTGTCATGGGTGAACACAAAGGTCAGCGGCAGACCCATCAGTGCGGACAACCGTGCCATCGGCTTGGTGTAATCACTGAACACGAAGAATGTCGCCACGTAAGCCTGCAGGCCGCCGTGCAGCATCATGCCGTTTCCGATCGCGGTCATCGCCAGCTCGCGGACACCGAAATGCATATTTCTCCCCGCATAGTTCTCTCTGGAGAAATCTCCTTCACCGCCCATATTGGTCTTGTTGGACGGAGCCAGATCTGCGGAACCGCCGATCAGGTTCGGCATCATATCCTTCAGCCGGTTGATGATCTTGCCGGAAATGCCGCGGGTCGCATCCGCTTTCTCCGGGTTTGCCCAGAAGCTCTCATCCTCCATCAGACTCTGCAGCACTTCGCTCCTGCCGTCGTAATACTGGTTCCAGAGTGTCTCCATCTCCGGGTATTCCTCGCAGTAGGCAGCAAACATAACCTTCCAGGCTGCTTCCACATCGGCTTTCTCCTCCGCGGCTCTGCTGAAATGCTCATACACCTCATCCGGCACATAGAACGGCTCTTTGGACGGCCAGTTTAAATTCTCCTTCAGCGCTTCCACGTTCTCCACTCCCAGAGGCTCGCCGTGCGCGCTTGCCTTGCCCTGCTTCGCCGGACAGCCGTAACCGATCTGCGTCCTGATCGTGATAAAGGACGGGTGCTGTGTATCTGCCTTCGCCTCCTCAATCGCCCTGCCGATGGCCTCCAGATCATTGCCATCCTCCACAAGAAGCGTCTGGAACCCGAATGCTTCCATGCGCTTTGTGACATCCTCCGTAAACGCGATGTCGGTGTCTCCCTCGATCGAGATCTTGTTGGAGTCATATAAAACAATCAGCTTGCTCAGTCCCAGCGTACCTGCCAGAGAAAATGCCTCGGAGGAAATCCCCTCCATCATGCAGCCGTCTCCGCCCAGCGCGAAGGTGTAGTGATCGACAACCGGATACTCTTCTTTATTGAATACTTCGGCCAGATGTGCCTCGGCAATCGCCATACCGACTGCCATTCCCATGCCTGCTCCCAGCGGACCCGTGGTCGCCTCCACGCCTACGGTGTGGCGGTACTCCGGATGTCCCGGTGTCAGAGAGCCCATCTGACGAAACTGCATCAGGTCTTCCCTGGACAGATCTCCATAGCCAAACAGATGAAGCAGAGAATACAGCAGCATGGAGCCATGGCCGCCGGACAATACAAAGCGGTCGCGGTTCGCCCATTCCGGATCGGCCGGGTTGTGGTTCATGTGGTTCATCCATAATTCATATGCCATGGGCGCGCTGCCCAGCGGCAGGCCCGGATGGCCGGAATTTGCTTTCTGGATTGCATCTGCGGATAACACGCGGATGGCGTTAACGGACTGAGTGTCAATCATGTTCATTGGTAGAGCCTCCTGTTTGTGGTTTGTGCTTGTTGTTTTTAGTGAAGTTTTATTTCTCTCATCTGCTGTGGTCCGGTCACGACAAGCGTGTTTGGAAACCGTCCCTGCCGAATCCTTGAAATCGGATAATCAAATGCCGCGTACAGCTTCTGCACGCCCGCCGTATTAAATATCTCACACGAATCCTCATTATACAGAATAATTAAATCGCCGTCAATATCCGCACCGGTATATTCGTATGTAAATTCTTTGCTCAGCACGTGCGTCCCGTCCTTTTTGTAGACTTCAAGACGGTTCGGATGCTCTCCCGACACGGTCTTGACAATGACCGCGGCATAATCCTGGGAATAAAATACCGTCTCGATATTCTCCTCGATGGGCACCTGCGCCAAAAGCTCCGGGGATGCCAGATTCTTCGAGGAGAAGAAGGTCAGACCGTTGCCGGAAAATGCACAGGAATACGGACTTCCCATGTAAGTCACCCGCGGCACCACCGTCTCCTGAAACGGATCATCAAACCCGCCCACCAGACGGTTCGGCACATTCTTGCCGATCTCCGAAAAATCATAGAATACAACGCGGTTCTTCATCTCGCCGTTCAGCAGATAGACGTAAGAACACATCAGCTGCGTTGCGTCCTCGGACAGTGAAATATCCAGCGGATAGCCGTCTCCGGATATTCGGGACTTCACGGTAATGTCCAGCGCACTCCCGTCCTTTCGGAAAAAGGTAATGTAGCTGGATGCGGAATCCTCAAGCACCGCCGCGACAATCCCGGTTCCAGATATCGCAATCTTGCTGATCGGCAGCACCGTGGTGGCCTGTCCCTGCTTGCCATCCACATTACAGATATAAATACTGTTGCCCTGCTTGTCCGCAATGGCCGCATAGTCGCCCTGAACCGCCGTGATCGGTGTCTTCATCTCATAGCTCTCGGTCCAGATGCTCTTCCCGCGGTTGTCCATGTAGGACGCACCGTCTTTTGTATACTTCAGTACATTCGAGCCAAAGGATTCATAGCCGACCAGGCTTCCTTCGTTGATATCAATCTGCCATGCGGTCTCAAAGCTGGTGTACTGGTAGTTGCGCATATAGTAGAAAAATCCGCCCGCTCCGGCTCCTGCAAGAATCAGCAAAACCAGAAAGATAATCATTCTGCGTCGGCGTACTCTGTTATGGGCATTGCGCACAACCTCTTCACTGTCCTCTTCTCTTGTGTTTGAGGATATGATCTGACGGCGCAGCTGTCTTTTTTTTATTTCCCGGTTCATGGAGCTTAAATCACTCATGGTTATCTCCTGCAGTTAAACGTACGTAACCGTTTACGTTTCACGGCTTCGGACGTATTTTGGTTAAAGTATACCGCATTTCCAGATGAGGGTCAAGCACGGCAAACGGCTTTCATTCTCTCTTCAATTCTGTCCCACTGTCGCCTCCGGTACCCAAAGCTCCTGCCCCACGGACAGATGACTTCCATCCCCCAGTCCGTTCCATTGACAGATCGTATCGATATCGGCCATGCTGTGATATCGCTCCATGCAGATTCCGTACAAGGTTTCTCCGCTCTGCACAATGTAAACGACAGCATTCGACGGAATCTGAACCGGAGCGGCTGCCTCCGTTTCCTGCGCCCCGGTGGTTTCGGCGGGTGCCGGGCTTACCGCCGCACTCTGACCGGCGCCTGGTTCTGCACCCGCCGGGGCCGCTCCCGTCTCCCCTTCGGTCGGATCAATCACGATCTGGGCCAGGGTCGGATAGACCTCGCCCGGAACCTGCTCCACCTCAACCTCATCCTCTCCCGATGAATCCGCCGCGTCCTTATCGTCCCCTCTGGTGAGAAGCCGGCTCAGTCCGCCGCTGTTTCCGGTGCCGGTGCCCTCCGGAATCGCCGAGGCGATCACCGACTCCATCGCCTTCATTTTCTGATAATTCCCGAACAGCACCACGCCGCCCGCCAGAACCAGAACCGACAGCGCCCCGCACACGGTTCCCAGTGTACCAACCACGGATCTCTGCCGAACCACCTCCTGATGCTTGTCCTCCATCCGCTGCCTGAAATCCTGCGTGACTACATCCCGCGCGCCGCTCTCGACCCGCCTTGCATCCTTTCTCGACACCATGTAATCCTGCATCATCTGGTTGCGCTCATAGTAAATACAGTGTCCGCGCAGCTTGTAAAAGCCGTCCTCCGATGCCACATAGATGGCTTCCTCTCCCTCCAGACCGCTGTTTAAATACATGAGCTGATTCTTCCCCGCAAAATACTGGGTGTGCTGTTTCCAGTAATTAAGCGGACTTAAGGCACAGCCCGACGCACCGCAGAGGAACCAGCCGAGAACCTTGCGCCTCGGAAACATCTGCTCGATGGTCTGATATGCTTTTTTCCACGCCTCCTCGGTAAATTCCACCTTCTCCCGGTCGTGGGTCACCTCCTCCAGCTCCATCGCCCCGTCGGCGAACAGATAAGGCACCCCTTCCTCCGTTCGGATTTCTCCCAACAAAAGTCCGACCCGCAGGTCCTGTCCGCCGGTCGGATATAAGCGCTTCAGATATGTATTGACATAATCCTCCACATACAATTTTACGATTTGATCCCGTTCTCCTATCTGCCGGATATTTTTCGGCAGCTTTGGATAGGGATTGTACAGTTCTCCCATATTTTCACCCCGCTGCTAGATTTTGTTATCTGAAAAATCATAGCACGGGGTGCCCGCCAATTTTGTCAAACCGGTGCAGCCCGTTCCAAAAACTGTTCGACAAGAAATATGCTTTCACAAATATAATCTGCCATCCGCATGACCACAGAAAGCCGCACGCTTTGCAGCATCAGCGGATCAAAGTTGCCGTAGCCGCCCACGATTCCTGTGATGAAGATATCGCCCACCGCCTGCAGCTCCTTACATACCCCAAGCCCCGGGCGCAGGGAACCGCGTCCCAGCGTAATGCAGCCCACATGATCCAGGCTTCCCACCGATGCATCGACCGCCACGATGATGTGGCCGGGATAACGCCTGCGGATCATCGCCATGGACTGTTCCAGATTCATCGCATGAACCGGACGCTCCAGCGTTCCCACGATCTCGATCTGCCGAACCCGCTGTTCCTTTAATTTGTAACCAATCAAGGGGCCCAGACTGTCTCCCGTGGAGCGATCCGTGCCGATGCACAAAAAGAGTACGCCGTCCCGCTTCTCCTCCTGCATGATCTCGCCGATCATGTCCTGCAGCATCCCTGCACAAAGCTCGGCTTCCGCCTGCCTCGCTGAATCAAAATAATAGATTTCCCTGCTCTGTCTTCGTGCTTTTCTCCATCCCGTTTTCATCCCATCCCGCCTGTATCTGTTTTTGTTACTCCTATTATAAGCGGACGGGAAATGGATTATACGTGCTGTTTCTGATACTGCTCAATGGCTTCGGTGATATTCGCCGCCTGGCCGCCTCGAATCAGGCGAATCAGATCCTGAATCTTGAACGCGTCCAGAAATTCCGTGCCCAGATGGGTCTCATACTGATCCGTAAGATGCAGCCGTTTTTCCTTCAGCTCGGAGGACGTGGACTTTAACTGTTCCCGCACCCCGTCATATTCATTCTGAAGCTGATCCAGCTTCTCCTTGTGGTTGTGTTCAATCTCATCCTGAAGAATGGTTTTCGTCACCGACTCAAAGGTGCTCAGCGCATCCTTTTTCTTCGCCGCCACATCACTCAGCTCCTGCTGCATCCGGGCAATCTCGTCATCGTACTTCTCCAGATTGTAAAGGGATTCGTTGCGGTCCTTGCGGATGGTCGAGGTGATGACCTGAATCTTCTTGCGGTTGGCATGCATCTGATCCAGAATCTGCCGTCCCTCCCGCAGCGCTTCCATATACTGAACCTTCGTGTGATTTCCGACGGACATATAAATACCCCCGAACACCAGGATATCTGCCAGGTAAATCCCCGCCAAAAACAGCGGTCTGCGCTCCGGGATCAGAAGATAAAGTCCATAAGGCAGCGCCAGAAACACCAGAAGCACATACAGAAGAAGCACGAGAAGCTCCTTCGCCCAGCGCGGAAAATACAGGCTGTAATACAGCCGCGTCCGACAGAATGCCGGCACATGGCTCTTCCGGAAGGTGGTCTTCATCCGGGCTTCCAGCTCCTGATTGTGCGCATGAAGCTCCGAGGTCTCCTCGGCAATCCGCTCCTTCACGCCCTGACTCTTGGCCTTCTCCCGCTGCGTCCGGGTCTTCTTCATCTGCTCCTGTGCCCTGGTAATTTCACGGTCATAGCTGGTGTTGATCTCTTCCCTGCGCTTTTTGATCGTCTGCTGAATCGCGTCCGCCACCAGCTTCTTCTCTGCCTCCAGCGCCTTTTCCAAACGATTCTCATCCTGCTCCAACTGCTTCTCACGATCAATAACGATCGACAGATCTTCCACCGTCGCTCTGGCATTCTCAAGAAATTGCAGGCATTCTTCCGCCGTCTGTGTCATAGCTTTCGCCCTCCTCTGTAAATTCTTCTGTTCTCACGCGTTATTCTTTCCTTAGTCTACTACAGAATTGCGCGGACTACAAGGGTTACTGTTTCCTCTACAGGCAGTTTTTACCTTTACTTTCCCATTGAAATCAGATATACTTAGAGCTGCTTTTAAGCACAAACATCTGGCGAAGCCGCCAGTCACCATAAAGGAGGGATCCGCTTATGTTCCGTATGTGGGGCAAAATTTTCGACGACAATCATATGCTCAAAGACACCGTGATCTGCCTGACCGATTACCGCATGACCCGTACTGAGATGGTATTTCAGGCACTCGATGAGATCTGCTATGCATTTGACCTTGGCAAACCCATCTGGCTGGATTCCAATATTGCCGATTTCAAGCGGCACGACAAGACCCGGTTTGGTCAGGACTGCTTTATCGAACAGATTCCGTTTGACTATCTGGAAATTCATGTACTTGAAGAATAATTCTGCCAGGCGGTTCGTAAAAGCTGGATAAACAAATCCATTGCCGGTGTAACCCACTTATTTTTGTGGTAGGTGCATACAGCGGTAATCTCTGCATTTTCCATAGACATTTTAATCTCCTGTAAAATTCCCTGCTCCAATTCCCCGGCAACCGCAAAACGGGGAAGGCAGGCAACTCCAAGATTACTCTGTATACATCGTTTGATGGCCTCTAAACTCCCAATTTCCATTTCACCGTTCATCACAATATCCCGATCCGAAAGGTACCCGGCGAACCGTTTATGATAAAGGCTGTTTCTATCCACGGTCAGCAGGCTGCTGCTTTTTCGCTGATGGCTGTCTGTAAAATTCAGCTCATCTTCATCCAGTTTTGTGCTTGCGGCCAAGACCAGAGGATAAGAAGATAACCGTTCTGTCACGACAGAAGAACCATATCCGCCAACATCGTAATGAACCCCCATATCAACTCCGCCGCCAAGCACCTGTTCGCGAATCAAATAACAATTCGATAGCTGCAGCGAAAGTCTGACATTGGGGGCCTGCTGGCGAAATTGTTCGATCACGGGCTGCATTTGATAATTGAGTAAGGTTTCTGGAAGTGCAATATTAAGGGTTCCAGTCAGCTCATAATTCTTCTTTCCGTAGTTCTCCATTTGCGCAACCGCTTCCAGCGCAGCATCCATATAGGGAAGAAGCTCCTTCCCCGCCTGTGTTAAAACCATCTTTCGTCCAATTTTATCAAACAGCTTGACCGATAGCTCCTGCTCCAAAAGCTGCATTTGCAGGGTAATGGTCGATTGGGCATAGTTTAGCTGCCGGGCCGCCTTTTGAAAGCTGCCGGCCTCCAGAATAGTGCGGAATGTTTGCAGATACTTCAGTTCCAAGCAGCACCCTCCTTTCAATCATTCAGTAATATCGAATTTTCATTTTTATTATTTCCATTATACCGAATTGTTATTATGTGATATTATAAAGCAGAAAGCCAGAAGGGTCAAGGAGGAGAACTATTGAGTCTAAGCATAAAAAAACTTGCGCTGTATTTCGGCGGAATATACTGTACCTGTCTTGGCGTCTGCCTGGTTTTACAGGCGGGCTATGGGCTTGATTCGTGGAACGGTGTATTTGCCGGATTGGCACAAAAGACAGCCGTCTCCATTGGAGGCTGGTCAATCATCATTCAAAGCGCATTTCTTTTGACTGCGTATCTGCTGACAAAAAGGTTGGAAATCAAGTGTGTGTTTCCCATTGCCATCAAAGGAGTGCTCCTGGATTTTACGAAAACCTTTTTATTCGTGATGCCAAATACAAACACGCTTTATGGCAGCATTCTTTTCTTTGCAGCGGGATATCTGCTTGTCGGGATCGGTACAGGCGTGTATGTCGCCACCGGATACCCCAAGATGCCGATTGACGGTCTCATGTGGGCCATATCCTCAGCCTTCGGCTGGAGTATCGGCAAGGCAAGGCTGCTCATTGAGATCGTGGGCTTTACCACGGTGCTGCTGGTTGGCGGCCCATTCGGCGTGGGAAGTATTGTGATTACATTCACCATCGGACATATGATTGCCTTGTTTCAAAAGGCTGCGTCAACCCTTTTGCTGAAAGTGCAGAAAGAAAATTAATTTTTTGAAGGAGAAGCAACGAACATGCAAATCAGACAATTTATACAATCGGATACGGAAGAAATTATTGCGCTGGTGCTTCATTGTCAGAATGACGGCAGCCGCCCTGTTGTCACGGTAGAGAATCAAACAGATCTTTTACAGATTCAGGAAAAGTACATTTCCGGTGGTGGAAATTTTTGGGTTGCAGCAGATAGCGGAAAAATTGTCGCAAGCATTGGCCTTATGAATTATGGGAAGGGTGTTGGAATCCTCAAGAAGTTTTTTGTATACGAAGCCTATCGCGGTGCGCCTCATCATTTAGGCAGGCAGCTCTACGATACGCTTTTGCAGTTCGCCAAAGCAAATGGATTCAAAACCCTTATTCTGGATACACCCAAAAATACAAATCGCGCTCACAAATTTTATGCAAAAGCCGGATTTGAGCAAATAACAAAAGAACAACTGGAGATTGTTTACGATTATCCATATGATGACAGCGACTTTTTTCGATTACAGCTAAACAAATAAGGCCGCGATAAATTCAGTCCGCAAAGCTCAATAGAACCCGCATAAAACAGCAATCGGCAGATAGCGAATACTCACTGTCTGCCGATATATACTCTTCACTTCCCTTTTTGTATGTCAACATCTATAAAAACAATTTCCCCAGTTTTTCCAGATCTTCCTGCTCGTTCTCACCGCTGCATTGGAGGATCAGTTCGTCTCCCTGCTTGATGGATGCCGCCATGAGGCTGAATATTTCTTTGGGATTCACACGCCGCTCCCCGACGGTGATCATCAGCTCTGACCGGCACTGCATTGCAAACTGCACAATCTCAGATGCATTCCGTGCGTGAATTCCATTTGGGCAGGTCACGATTACATTCTTGGATACCATAACGGCGTCACTCCTTAGATTTCGACTCCGAAATGATCGAACAGGATCTTCTCTGCTTCCGCATTCCAGAGACCTCTGTGGTTCTTGCAGGATACGGCAAGCTTTGCGAACAACGGGTCGGTTTCTCCCAGTTTAGCAAAATCATCGATAGCTGTCAATGGCATATCAAACTGCGTATAGGTCAGCTTCTTTCCGCCTGGGATGTTCGGCAGATTCAGGGTTGCATCTGCAACGCTGTTGAGTCCGCCCACATGGGTTACCATAACTGCCGGCTCGATGGCGCCTTCCGATGCCAGCTTGATCGCCTCGATCAGATCATCGTTGTTGCCGCCGGTCGTTCCCAGGATATGGGTGCTGGTGTAATGTGTGTTGTACAGGTTGATTTCTGCCTTGAACTGGTTGTCGGTCGGGCCTGCGAAGAAGTTCATGCAGCCGTCGAATGCCAGCAGCTTATCTCCCATCTCTGCAACCGGGCGAACCGGAACATAAACGAATACGTCATCATAGCCGTGACCTTCGGAGATCTCCATCAGCTCTGCAATCGGATCAGCCATCTTAGCTGTGTTTACATAAATCAGCTCAACGCCTTTCTCTTTTGCGCTCTCCTCGGAAATCACTTCTTTTGCACGTGCGATCTTCTCATCGCTGACTTCGGTTACCACAATTCTCTTTGGCTTGTTCTCAAACTGGATACCATAGCTTACTGCGCCAAGTCCCATCGGTCCGCAGCCGCCCATGATCAGGATGTTGCCGCCCTCTTTGGTTCCCATCGCGTGATTGTAGTTTCTCTTGTTGGTATGATAGTTTGCATGATAGCCGCCAATGATACAGCTCATCGGCTCGCCGAGAGATGCCTCGAAGAAGCTCTCGCCGTTGTAGTCAAGCAGGCAGCCCAGCTCCATTACCTCCTGAGGAATGATGCAGTAGGTACACGCTCCGCCGAAGAACTCATAAGAATATCCCGGTGATGCCAGGCTTCCTTTGTAGTTCAGGGCCGGCTGCTGTGCGAATTTCTGGCCTGGCTTAAACTGGTCTTTCCACTTGTCGCCGACTTCTACGATGACTCCGGCAAACTCATGTCCCACGATGATCGGGTTGGTGTCGATGTTCTGCGGTGCACGTTTGTGCTTCTTGCCCTGCTCCACCAGCTTGTAGGTAGACATACAAATGCTGTCGCTGATTACCTTTACCAGAATCTCATCCTCTTTGATCTGCGGAAGCTCAAACTCCTCTAATCTCAAATCACGTGCTCCATACATTCTGACTGCTCTTGTTTTCATTTTTTATTCTCCTTCTCTATTTGATTTTCTGGGTTAAATTGCTTCAATAACAACCTGCTTTTTGAGTTCCTCAACAACATCCTTCGTCGGAGGCTTGGTTCCGATCGTCGTAACTGCGCCTGCGGAAACGGCCATACATAAGGTCATGGTCTGTTCCTTGGTGTAGCCTGCATCCCAGCTATACGCCAGAGCTGCCACCATCGCATCTCCTGCACCAACTGTGGAATGGGCCTTTACGCTGAGTCCCGGACAGCGGAAGCAGCCTTCTGTGGATAAGAACAGGGCTCCCTGTCTTCCCATGGAGATGGCGATCTGCTTCGTCCCGTTATTCAGGAAATCCTGACCGATGTGCAGCAGCTCTTTTTCGTTGGCACGATAATCCATCTTGTAATACTCTTCCAGCTCCTCTCGATTCGGTTTCATCATGTCCGGTTTGGACGGCAGAGACTTTACAAATAATTCTCCGTCTGCGTCCAGTAAAACGGTGCTGCCTTTCTGATGAACCATCTCTGTGATTTTGCCGTAAATCCCTTTATCTACACCTGCCGGAACACTTCCTGACAGGACAAACAGGGTTTCTGGTCCGGCATAGCCTTCCAGCTTTGACAAAAGCTCCTGCATTTTGTCATCTGGAACGCTCAGACCCGCTTCATTCAGCTCGGTTACCTCACCGGCGCTCTCCACCACCTTGGTGTTGGTTCGGGTCTCGCCCTGAAGCATTACGAAGTCATGCTGAATGCCCTGGCCGATCAAAACCTCCTGGATCAGCTTTCCGCTGTTGCCGCCCAGAAAGCCGGTTGCGATGCTCGTTCCGCCAAGTGCCTGAATCGTCTTTGATACGTTGATTCCTTTTCCGCCTGCATCCACCTCGATGCGTTTGATGCGGTTCAAACCACCGCGCTCCATGCGGTCAATGTCTACTGTTTTGTCAATCGCCGGATTCATCGTTACCGTTACAATCATGCCTTTTCACCTCCAAGGATTTCATAAATTTCTTCTGCGCTGCTTCCTGTGATCTTCTCCACTGCATCCGGGTCCATAAAATGCTCTGCAATTCTGGAAATGATTTCCAGATGCTCTTCGCCGACGCCTGCAATGCCGATCACCAGCTTAACCATTTCGCTTCCCCACTGCACTCCATCCGGGAATACCATGACGCAGATTCCGGAGGAATAAATGTCTTTTTTCGCTTCCTCGACACCGTGCGGAAGTGCGATTCCGTTGCCGATGCAGGTTGCGAAGGTTTCCTCACGCTTTAACATCGCCTCCGTGTAATCCTGGTTGACATAGCCGCTTTCGCAGAGCATTGCGCCCGCCTGCCGAATCACATCGTCTTTGTCCATGCTCGGACAGCCGATGCGGATGTTGCACATTTCGAGCAGCTTCTTTTTCTCCACTGCTTTTTCTTTCTTTTTAAAAAACATGGCCTTCTCCTTTTCTTGAAATGAATGGTCTCTCTCGTTCTTCTGTGACCCCATTATAACCTCGTGCAACCCCTTATTTCAACGCAAAGAAATAGGGATTTGGCACCATTCGATAGTGCCAAATCCCTATGCTTTTTCCATTGGATTTTTGCTATAGTTTATTCAGATACTGGTTGAAATACTGCTTGAGATTTCTGGACATGGCGTCCTGCATCTTCTCCTTGTCCCCTTCCATGATGGTGACAAGAAAATCCGGATCCTCAATCAGAGAACTGCTGATATATCCCAGGATATCGCTGTTTTCCTCAAGGTGATCCTCCCGCGGGAGCAGCATCACGATCACCACCCCGATCTGCTTCCAGTAGGGATCTTCAAACAGGTTCAGACTCTTTGTCATGCAGATACTGATACACGGCTTTGTCACGCCTCCCGTCCGGCTGTGCAACAGCGCAAAGCCGAATTCTGCAAACACCTGAGAGGCAAGCTTCTCGCGCGCCATGATATCCTCCTGGATCATCGCTCTGCGGTCCGCATAGGGCGACAGCTTCTCACTGACCGCCACCAGAAGTTCCTCAAACCCGATCTTTTCATCCACCTTCTGAAACACCAGATTCTCAATCAGACTTTTGATCTGCACCGCCACGTAATTGACCTGTTCCAGCTGTCTGGTAAACGGATCCTCCTGCTTCTCCCGCGCCGGAGTCAGCTCATAGCGGGCAATCTTTTCTTCGATCTGCTTCATATCCGTCTCCGGCAGAAGCGGATTGACATACAGAATATCCGCATCCACCTGCTCTAACGGCAGACTGGAAATCAGGAAATCCAGCTTGTCCAGAACATAGGGCGACAAGTCATTTTTTCCATAGGCCTTCAGCTCCACACGGTCCCGGAAGCAGTTGGAAATCTTCGTCATCATCAGACGGGAAATCCCGATTCCGCTGGCGCAGACAACTCCGGCATCCACCTTTCGCTGCACCAGCTTCCGTCCCTCCAGCCGCACCATCGCCGCACCAAAATGAATCGCGAGAAATCCGATTTCCGCATCCGGCACCGGACAGTGCGTCCGCTCCGCGATCACGTTCGCCACATTCTGACATTTCTGGTAAATATCCTGATAATCCGTCTGAATCTGCTCCAGAATCGGATTCTGAATCTTCATCCCGTGCAAAAGGCGCACCAGCGTCGGCTGAAGATGGGCCAGAAGTCCGTGGATAAATTCTTCATCCTGCAAAAGCGCAAAGGTCAGGGAATGGTCAAAGGCATCCAGCATATCCTTCAGAAGCGTCATCTGTTCTTCCTGCTCCATCGCGTCCGCAGGCAGATCCCCGTCGGTACTCTGCTTTTTGGCCCCTTTTAAATGCAGGCAGATATATGCGGTCTCAATCTCCGGGATCGGCACGGCAAAACGGCTTTGCAGGCGCTCGGACACCCGCAGCGCAAGGGCATACTCCGGCTCCTTTTTCAGATCCTCCAAAAACGCATAATTTCCCTCAATGATCTCTCCCTTGAGAATCCGGTTGACGGCAATCGTGACATGCAGCACCAGACCCACATAAGAATTTTCTGTCATGTTTGTGATCTGTGCATTCTGCATTTCCTGAATGCAGGACACCACCTGCTTTAAGATCTCATCATCCAGAAGGTTGGTAAACTCACGCCCCTGCTTCCGGCGGATCTTCTGGAGCATGGCCGCACCCTCATCCTCATAAGCGGTCTTAATGAGACTCGTATCGATGTGTTCATTGATGAAATCCCGAATCGCCTGGCGGTAGGCTTTCTCGCTTCCCTCCAGATGGATTCCGCTGCCCGGCCGCCGGACGACCTTCATCCCGTGGGCCGCAAACCACGGCTCGATCTGCTCCAAATCCGCACTGATCGTCGCCTCGCTGACCCCAAATAATTCTCCGTAATAATAGAGCTTTTGCAGCGTCTTGTCCTTGAGAATTTCGAGAATCAGACGTTCCCGGCGCACCGAGGGGTTCGTGAGATCCAGCTGTGTATCCTCCTCAAGCTCCCGCAAAAGCTGCGTTTTGTCTTCCTCCTGACCCTCCAGCCACACGCCGATACCGGTCTTCGACTGAAAGGTAAGATGATACGGCTTCAGCGAGCTTCCGATATATTCCAGCTCTCGCTGTACCGTGCGCTTGCTGACCCCAATCTGCTCCGCCAGACTCTTGACCGGAAGGACCTGATCAGACCGCAGCATGGCAAGCAGAATCTGTTTTAATCTTGGTGTAAAGTCCATCGTTTCGTTACCCACCTTTCAGTCTCTGGATCAAACGCTCATACCCGGTGCTGTCCATAAAATTTTCCACCGGATACAGCCCCGTTGTTCTTCCATGCTCACGCAGCCTGTCCGCGATCGCATGCTGGCACACGCACAGATCCACATCCTCCGGAATCTGATCCCACGCCTTCGCCTCCACGCGGATCCCCTGTATGCCTTCTCTCGTCAGGCATCTTCGGATCAGCGCCGCACCCATGGCGCTGGAACCGACCCCCGCATCACAGACGACACAGATGTAGCGGATGGGGGGTGTCTGTTCCTCTGGGGTTGAGGGCGAGGTTGGGGCTAAGACTGGTGCTGAGGTCGGTGCTGTAGGCGGTGCTGAGGCTGGCACTAAGGTCGGGGTTGGCAACGCTTTCCGCTCCTCCATCCCCAGCACGATCAGCGCCGTCCCCGCCGCCACCAGCGCGGACACCACAATTCCGCAGGCATTTCCCAAAAGCTCTCCTCTGCCGCTCATCAGCAGGATCAGCAAAATGCTTCCCGGAGACACCGGGCCCGCTGTCCCGGCATTCAGCTGTAAAAAGCACAGATTCCCACAGACCCCGCCCAGAATCAGCGGAATCAGCAGCCAGAGATTCGACAGTACATACGGAAAATATACCTCGTGAATGCCGCCCAGCGACTGCACGATCATGCCCGCCGCATAGCTTCTGCGCTTTTCCTTCTTTTTCAGATACAGGGCAAACAAAATCCCAAGCCCCGGCCCCGGATTGCTCTCCAACAAAAAAAATACGGATTTCCCCATCGTCGTCATCTGATCCATCCCGACAGGGATCATGATGCCATGGTTGATGCCATTGTTAAGGAAAAACACCTTCGACGGCTCAATCAGCAGCGCCAGAAGCGGAATTCCTCCATTCTTCAGCAGCAGCCCGATGACCTCGATCATGCCGCGATTGACAAACAAAAGGATCGGGCCAAACACCTTATATGTAAATACAGCAAACAGACACCCCAGACCTGCAACCGTCAGATTCTTTGCCAGCATCTCAAAACCGGTTGGAATCCGCTGTGACAACCGCTTCCATATACCGCCCGCAAGATACCCCGCTGCCGGCCCAACCAGCATCGCGCCGAGAATTCCGATCGCCTGAGAGGAAACCAGAAGCCCGGAAACTGCCAGCAGACCGGTGATCCCGCCGATGTCTCCCCCGGTCTTTTTCCCACCGCAATAGCCAAGCAGCAGCGGTACTGCGGTGTGATATACCACCTGCCCGATCTCAAAAAGAACCGTGTTCGGATGCCAGCCGGATTCCGAAAAAAAGGCTGTCATCAGCCCCACAAACAAAAACAGTCCCATCCCCTGCAGGATAATGTCGCTAAAAAAACGTCCTGCGCTTTTTCGTCTTTTTCCCATACTTCCCACCTGTGATCCACGTTCCTGTAAACTACGATAATCACATTCTAACACATCTGTGCCTTGTTTTCTATAGGAAAAAGGAATCCCGCAGGCCGGATTTCTGCGCCTGCTGGGCTCAATTTCCTCTCGTTGCAAAAAGAGCCCGGCATCCCGGACTCTCCCTGCAATATACGCATTGTCATTCTATTTATTTTCCACAAGCTGTTTTACCAGCACATCATATTCCGGTGCCGCCAGGAAATTGCGGATCAGAACCAGCTGCGCATTCGGATTGCTGTGCGCCGCACGCTCTCCCAGTTCCTCATGGGTCACGACGATCTGAATATCTGCCGGGATGGAAGATACCGGAGTATGGATTACTTCGATTCCTTCAAGCCCTGCCTCTTTCAGTTTCTTCTTCAAAACGGTTGCGCCCATTGCACTGGAGCCCATTCCGGCATCACATGCAAATGCAATCTTCTTGACGTTCTGGCCTGCTGCCGGGTTCTGCTTCACCGCAGCTTCCCCTTTGGAAGCACTCTTCATGGCGTCCTTCTTCTCCTGTGCCTCCTCCAAGGAGGTGTCTTTCCCTGCAAATTTCAGGATCGGAACTGAAACCAGGAAGGAAACAACCGCTGCCACAACTACACCTGCGATCACGGCCAGATACGAATGCTTTTCTGTCATCGCCAGGATTGCAAGGATGCTTCCCGGTGATGCCGGTGATGTCAAACCTGCTCCCATAAGCTGGAACATGAAAACACCAGATGCGCCGCCTGCGATTGCAGAGAGCAGAAGCAGCGGGTTCATCAATATGTATGGGAAATAGATCTCATGGATTCCACCGAGGAAATGGATGATCACCGCACCCGGTGCGGAACTCTTCGCGCTTCCTTTTCCTGCAATACAGTAAGCAAGCAGAATGCCAAGTCCCGGTCCCGGATTTGCTTCCAGCAGGAAGAATACGGATTTGCCCATTTCCTCAACCTGATGGATGCCCATCGGCGACAAAATACCATGATTGATTGCATTGTTTAAGAACAGTACCTTCGCCGGCTCAATGAAAAGGCTGGTCAGCGGAAGCAGTCCATGTTTTACGAAAAAGCCTACCCCGGCTTCCATCATCGCGTTCATCGCTGTCACAAACGGAGCGATTGCAAACATCGCAACGCTTGCAAACAATGCGCCGAGAATACCAACGGAGAAGTTGTTTACCAGCATCTCGAACCCTGCCGGAATCTTTCCCTCGATCACCTGATCGAATTTCTTCAAAAGCCATGCTGACAGCGGGCCCACAAGCATTGCGCCGATAAACATCGGGATATCACTTCCGACGATCACGCCCATAGCCGTAACTGCACCGATGACTCCGCCGCGATGTCCGTGAATCACATTACCGCCGGTAAATGCGATCAGCAGTGGGAGAAGCACCTGTGACATCGGCCCTACCAGTGCTGACAGACGCTCATTTGGACACCAGCCCGTGCTGATAAAAAGTGCCGTTATCAGTCCCCATGCAATGAATGCACCAATATTCGGCATTACCATTCCACTTAAAAACCTACCAAAAACCTGTACCTTCTCTTTCATTAATTCCTACCTCCATCCACTATACCGTTTACGTTGTTTGAAGATATGATTGGCCAATCACTTCCCTCGATAGTTGTAGTATAAAGGATAGGCGTATTGATTATCAAGTGAAACGAATTGGGATTTGGCATTAGGGGATAGTGCCAGACGTCAAAAGCCGCCGCAACCCTCTCCCAGAAGGTCACAGCGGCTTTTGCCTGTATCTGATTTTCTTTTCTGATTTCTTTTACAATCTCTTCAACAATTTCTCGCGCTCAGCCTCATAACCCGGCTTGCCAAGCAGTGCAAACATGTTCTTCTTATAGCTTTCCACTCCTGGCTGATTGAACGGATTAACCCCTAAGATATAGCCGCTCACGCCGCAGGCAAACTCGAAGAAATAGAACAGCTCGCCAAGATAGAACTCATTCTGCTCCGGAATATGAACCATCAGGTTCGGCACATTGCCATCGGTGTGGGCCAAAATGGTGCCGTTCATAGCACTCTTGTTGACAAAGTCCACGCTCTTGCCCGCCAGGTAATTCATGCCGTCGGTGTCCACTTCTTCTTTATTGAGCAGAATCTCAGCCGGAGATTCTTCCACATTCAAAACAGTCTCAAACATGATCCGGGAACCATCCTGGATAAACTGGCCCATGGAGTGCAGGTCGGTGGTCAGATCAACCGCTGCCGGAAGAATACCTCTCTGATCCTTGCCCTCACTCTCGCCGTAAAGCTGCTTCCACCACTCAGATACATAGTGCAGACTCGGCTCATAGTTCGCTACGATCTCTACGGATTTGCCTTTTCTGTGAAGGATGTTCCGGATTGCCGCATACAGCATGGAGTCGTTGGACTCATATGGAGTCTCAAGCGCTTT
Organism: Lachnospiraceae bacterium; assembly: GCA_028693165.1. Classification (GTDB taxonomy): domain Bacteria; phylum Bacillota; class Clostridia; order Lachnospirales; family Lachnospiraceae; genus Brotaphodocola. Next base: position 61,442 of record JAQUVX010000023.1, read on the forward strand.
CTTACGCCCGGAAGCAGCACCTTCCATCAGTTTGTCAATATCCAGTCCTGCTGCTGCGATCGGCAGTAAGCCAACTGCAGTCAGGACAGAGAAACGTCCGCCAACATCATCCGGCACCACGAAGGTCTCATAGCCTTCTTCCGTTGCCAGATTCTTCAGCGCACCTCTCGCCCTGTCTGTGGTGGCGTAGATACGCTTGTTCGCCTCGTCTTTTCCATATTTCTCGATCAGCATCTCCTTGAATACACGGAATGCGATCGCCGGCTCTGTGGTCGTGCCTGACTTGGAAATGATGTTGATAGAGAAATCCTTGCCCTCCAGAACATCCTTCAAATCATGGATATATTTGCTGCTGATGCTGTTGCCCAGGAAATAAATCTCCGGCGCATTGCGTTTGCTCTTATCCAGCACATTGTGGAAGCTGTGGCTCAAAAACTCGATCGCCGCGCGTGCTCCCAAATAGGAACCGCCGATGCCGACAACCAAAAGCACGTCAGAATCGTTCTGAATCTTCTTCGCTGCTTCTTTGATCCTTGCAAATTCTTCTTTATCATAATCTACAGGAAGGTCGATCCAGCCCAGAAAATCATTGCCCGCTCCCTCTTTGCCAAGCAGCGTCTCCTTCGCACCCATAGCAATACTCTTAAAATTAGCCAGTTCTTCTTCGGACACGAAACCAGTTACCTTAGAATAATCAAATGTCACTGTCTTACTCATGGTTCTCTCTCCTTTTCTTATGTTCCACCCATGGCGTACCTTGCCCGCCTTTTTGTGAAAATTGTTATTTTCAGTATAGCATATTCGTCAGAAAATTGCGATAAGAAATCATGCCAGATATTGCTTCAAAATATCTCCGATCAGCTCCACCTCTTCCGGGCGCAGATCCTTCAGCCAGTTCTCGTCGTCAACCCGCGATTTTTCCCGGCTGGCGGCAATCTGTTCCAGACTGCGCTTCAGATAATCAATATCACGCTCATTCCCCTGTCCTTCTCCGCTCCCGGCAACAGCCGCAGTTTCCCGCTGCGCCTGCCGCCGATTTGATCGCGTCTGCGTCTTTCGGCCTCCTCCGGTATTGACCGCCGTGACATTGCCTGGAGCAAGGTTTCCAGATGCGAGATTCCCTGTGGCAAGATTCCCCGCTGCGCCCGGATTCTCACTTCCATCCGCCTCATAGATGCCGCCGTCCATCGCCCCCATGCGGCCTCCACGATTCAGACGGCTTGTGCCTGTCCGATCCGCTGCCATGCGATCCGCTCCGATCCGCCCGCTTCCGATTTGATCTGCGTCAGCAAGGTCGGACCCGGTGCGGTCCGGTCCTCCCAGATCCGCGCGTTCTCCGCGGATTCCCCCGCGCCCGATGCTGCGCAGACCCGGACGTTCCACGGCCGCCGCATCCGTCCGTTTCCCCTCCAGCGGCTGATTTCGCGCCAAACGCGGACACATGACGTTTTCCAGATAATCCTGCAGGGAGGCAGAGAGCTGATCCCGCCAGCTTCCATTCATCCCATTATCAAACAGCATGGTCAGCATCGCCATCAGCACCGCTCCGCCGCCATACATTACAATATAGTAGGTATCCAGGCGATACCAATACGAGAAAAATGCGCCGACTCCGCCGGCCAGCAGGCACAGCCAGGTCCACTGTGTTGCCAGATTGCTCCAGCCAGAAAGACTGATTCCGAACACTCTCAATTCATAAAGCTGATGCTCCAGCCACGCGCCGCTGTCGCGCAGCCCCTGATTCATCCGATATGTATTCTCCGCGCGCTGCCGGAGTTCTTTCAGGCTTTTGTTTTTGGTCATTGCCAGGTTTCCACTTTCCTTCAATAATCTTTTGTAGAGATGTTTGGCAATCGCTCTCGTGACTATCCCGAGCAGACAAATCGCCGCCAGCACATACAGTGCCCGCCCTGTTTCCAGTAATTGCAGCATAAAAACAGCTCCCCTTTCTTTCCTGATTCTTCAGACAGCTCCTATTATAGCTGTAAGAATCGTATTTGGAAAGTTCAGGGAGCCTAGAATCGTTCATCAAGTTTCGCTAAAAATCGATTCTCACCTATCAAAAATGATGCAAATCAAATCTAAACATCCGCTTTTTTATACAATACACTGTTTGTATTTCCTTCCATTTCAACATATCCGGTCTCTACAAGCAGCCTCATATAGCGCCTTGTGGTCGCCGCTGATTTCCCAACTAATTTCTCGGCTTCTTTTGGTGTTATGCTTCCATTGTCCTGTAGATAATCAACAATTTTTGTTACTTTATTAAAATCTCCACTTTTCAAAACTCCGCTCAAGACTTCGCTCAAACTTCGCTCGTTTTTTTGAGCGGAGTCTGGTATTGCCTGAAATCCATCTCGAATTTTTATCGTCGTCTCTAAATAGTTTCTGTCGATGTCTGTTTCAAATTTCGGTAAAGGAGAGCTATTCAAGTTCTTTTAAAAACTCACCAATCCGGCCTGATGATCGATCTTAGCCATCCGGCTTACTCTGTCATCAAATTCAAATGCCATCACACCAATTCAATAATCGCTCTGGTCAGCTTCACACTGTGGATGATCGCCTGGCGTTCGAACTCCGGGTAGTCCACGCTGGCGCTGTCATCGGCCTTGTCGGAGATCGCGCGGATAATCAGAAATGGCACCTGGTTTAAGAACGCGGCCTGGGCGATCGCGGCCCCCTCCATCTCGGTACACGCTCCGTCGAAGGTCTTCACCAGCCAGTTCTTTTTCTCTTTATCAGAAATAAACTGATCCCCGGTCAGCACCCTTCCCTCGTATACGCCAATCTCCGGGTTGACCTGCTCACAGCAGCGCTTCGCAAGCTGCCGCAGTCCCTCATCCGCCTGAAAGGAAAAGACATCCATCTGCGGAATCTGGCCCACCGGATAGCCAAACGCAACCGCCTCCATATCATGCTGCACCGCATCGGTACACAAAACCATGTCACCAATATTGATCTGCGCCTGCAATGAACCGGCGATACCGGTATTGATAACACCACTAACCGCAAAACGATCCACCAGAATCTGCACGCACATAGCCGCATTCACCTTGCCGATACCGGATTTGACAACAACAACCTCTTTGCCACCAATCGCCCCTCTATAAAACTCCATCCCGGCAACGACTGTAATCTCCGGATTGGTCATCTCTGCCTTCAACTGCTCTACTTCCTGCGGCATTGCACCGATAATTCCTAACATGTATCGTCCTCTCTTTCTGCTTGGTTATTCCCTTTTTGAACAGTATATCTTGTAATTCTGTTCTTGACAATTGCTTTCTGTTTTGTCTATAATCCCATCTTTGACACTTTATTACGATGAAAATCCCAGAAACCGTTGAAAAATCAATAGTTTCTGGGACTTATTTATTTTTATGAAAAGCGTACTAACTTTCTGTGTCTATCGTAGTTTTGAC
>JAQUVX010000024.1 GCA_028693165.1 Lachnospiraceae bacterium
TTAAGAAATATAAGATAATAGTATTATATCATATATTACGCTATTACGCATTAAAAAGTTTGCAAATTTGACAAAAAAATAAGCAGCCATAAGGCTTGCAAGATTTTCGGGTGTCAAACTCCCGAGAACAACTAGGAACACACTTTGCACCTGCTTTTTTGCAAATCTTATACGATTTACAATAACGATACATACATTGATAAAAACGACATTTACTATTTTGCATATGTAATCCTTTCCAAAGTGTCCAAACGTGTGGACACTTTTTGACGATATGATCAATATGTGATATAATCACTTAAAACATATTGACCGTAAAATAAAATGAAAGGGATAAAACTATGGGCGCATACGATAGAGATTATTGGAAAGATGATCCCAAAATAACGCAAACCGATAGCGACAAAATATGGCATCGTTTAAAAAGTCTTGACGAGCCAACACAAAAACAAATTGCCAACACAGAACAAATCAATGCAATAATGCATGAACTCGGAAAAAAATCAAAAACATACGAACATAATAAAATGATTCTACAAGCAACAAGAATTGCTAATAGAAAAGAACCTATATACATAAAAACAATAAGAATACTATCGAAAATATTTGTATTCATTGCGAAATGCATAGTTTATTTTTCAATAGGAGCAATCATAATATGCATTATAATAAATGCAATAAAATAAATATCATGTAAAAAATTTTGCCAAAGACGAAATTATTCCAGCAGAGGTTTTACTATTGCTTGCAATGCTTTCCTTCATTTTTGCAAATGCTTGATGAAGAAGCATTGCAAGTTTAAAAATCGTAAACAAACAACCAGCAATAACAAGGATATAAGTCATATAAAAAACAGGATCACCAATCAAATAACGATAAGCACCAATCAATTCCAACAATGGCAAGCCACCAGTAATACTAGATTGAGCAGAATCGCCCAATTCAACAACATAACCATTTAACTCCGTCAAAACATCGTAAAAGTTTGAAAGAACAGTTACAATATTGACAAAAAAAGCGAATATAAAATCAAGAAACTTAGACAAGCCATTAAAGAATGATTCAGTAAAATCACTCCAAGATGGCGGCGTCAAAGGAGAAACTTTCATTAAAACAAACATTATAATAACCCTCCTTAAATATGTAAATGATCAATGCGTTTGCGGAGCATTGTAATAACAGACATGAAAATAACGAAATACGCACAAGCAAGCAATAAAGAATAAAGAGACATATTAAACAATGGTAACTGAATATCCTTTAAATATTGGATGCCAGAAAGCAAATCATCATTTAAAATTGCTGTGCTTGCGGGAATATTAAAAACAAGGACAATAAAACGCAAACAATTTACAAATAAAATAATCAAAAGAACAAGAATCAAAATAAGAAGCATAAATGAATTAATAAAATTAATAAAATCAGGATCGTTAGGATCATCTGAATCAGAGGAATCATCAGGATCAACCTTGTCAGGAAATTTTTGTTTAAAAGCATCAGGAAGAGCCGAAATATTTTCTGCAAGATTATTCAAAATATCATTCAAAGAAAATCCAGAAGTCAAACCAAACAAGTCTGCAATGTGTTGAGGGATAGCGCCGACAACAGTAGAAATACCAGCAAATAAATCAGGCAAAGCAAATCCTTTAATCAACTTATCTGGTATAAGCTCAATCACGTTATCAAACAATTCAGAAAGTCGAAGCCCATCTAATAGTTGCTTTAAACCAAGAGCGTGAGCAATCGCGTCAGCTACTTGTTGCGGCATTGCAAAAATAGCGCCAGTTACATTACCGAACAACTCCGGCAATGTTAATTCGCCACTAATTAATTTAGGAATTGATTTAATGGCGGTTTCAATAGAAGAGATCAAAGTAGGGATTGAAAGTAAAGGATTGCTAAGTGATTGTAATAAAGTATATATATTTGTTATAGGAGACAAAGCATTTAAAATGTTTTGCAAAAACTTTAAAACCCCAGATAAATCGACACTTGTAGATCCATCAGGAGAATCAGGATTTTCAGTTAAATTATCAACAACTTGCAGATTTGGATTGATTTGCGGTTCATTATCAAAATCAGCACTATCCGAAACCAAACCAGATGCAACGAGAAAAGCGCCAAGAGAAACTGCAAAACTTTTTAAAATCTTATAACTATTTTTTTCTGGATCATCATCAGGAGATCCAGAACCGCCATTTAAAACGACGTATTGAGAAAGAAATAAAGCAACTTGCAATTTAGCATTTTCAAAACGTTGATCGGAATCATCAGGAACGGCTTGACCAGATAATTCAAGAATAAAAACATTGAACAAATCATCAGACAATGTAACGCCGCAATAACCCGCAATAGCAGAAGCACAATACTTTAAAAATGAGTACGAAAGAGCCGGAGTTAAAACAGGAACATCAGTCGAACCACCCGTTGACGTAAACGAAAAAAACTTCTTAAGAACTGCAAGGACATCATCATAGGTAGTCGTTGCTCCTAGATCCGTTTGAAGAAGTGCCGCTTCTTCATCCGTCAACGCCTTATCGGCAATAGTATAATCTTTCATGATATCAGATATACCGGAATAAATATTTTGAGCTATAATCGAGGTTTGATTAGACAATTCGCCATTTAGCATACCGCCTGTAGTACCATAATCACGCCATGAAATCAAAGCCGTATCATTAATAAAAACAGGAAACGGAAAATTTAAAAAAATATCAAAAGGAATATAAAATGACGAACTATAATCAACACTAGGATTAGCCCAATATCCTTCAGAATAATAACGTTGTTTCAAATGATACACACGTTCAAAACCAAAGTTGCCGGACGCAGACAAAAATTTAAGCCAAGCAGTAGAATCTGAATCATTCGTTTGCATAATAGAAGCGGCTACTAAACTATCAAAAGTACTTTTTTTAAAAAAATAATCATAATAAAGAATATCGCCACTATCCTCAATCACAGACTTTGAAAGAAGAAAAGCATAATCATACGTTATAGTAGAATCAAAACCAGGGCACACAGGAGAACCAAAATCAGAAGGACGTGTTTGCACCGTAAGAGAACCCGCGCCCGAATCAACGGAAACCCATGAACTTGCTAAATACTCTTTTAAAAGAGTGATCGTAGTAGCAAGACCCAAAACACCCGCTTTAAGATCGGCGGCAACTCCCATCTTGAAGCGATCAACCCAAGCAAGAAAACTACTGGAAAAATCAGAAATAGAGCTACTCGGAATCACAAAACCAAGAGCCGCCGCTCCAGCCATAATCAAGGCAACACAGAGAGCGGAAATACTATAATTTTCCGTAGAATAGTAGCGCTCTGGGAACGTATCAATATCATAAACTTTATTACCATCTTCATCAAAATAAAACGGACAGACATTTTCTAACCAGTATTGATATTCTTCATCGGACGAAATATCCTCAAACTTCATAACATTCTCTGAATCAATATTGAAAGCAGAATCAGAATTACTAATATCTTCTATATTGCTTGGTGTCTGAACATTAGCATAAGAAGATAAAGGGAGATTAATAAGAAACACAAAAGCAAGCAGTAATGAAATTAACCGACTTGCACGTTTGTAATGAATCTTCATTTTGTTTTCCTTTCTAAAAGTGTCCAAACGTGTGGAGACTTTTTATATCTATGTATTGTTTCGCCTATGGCTTTTCTTTGCACTAGGCAAAGAAAAGCCACACAGCCGCACCTCGATAAATACAAAAGAAATCATTGGATATATCTACTAATATCGAGCTTATAGCTATCTAAATAGAAAGCCGCGAGCTTTTCTTTCCAAGCATCCATACACCAATCAAAGTCGAGTGGTATAAAATTTGTATCGTAAGATACATTTTTAAACAACTCTGGACATTTGATAACTTGGAAATCTCGCGAATAAGCTCTTGATATATCCGTCCAACGATAATAGATACATTGCGTATCTGAATTGACCAATACTGCGTATTGAGTTTGATTCCGCAATCGGTTATACACCATTGAGGAATCAATGCTTGTATACACAAACAAACAATTCTGTTTACCGAGAGTATTAAGGAATATTGATACCTCCTTAAGCCTACGATAATCCTGCGAATCAGTTCCGTTATAAACTTCATCTATGAATAAAATTTTCGGCTCTAAATCGAGCGGAAAATCAGAGATTGAGTTTATCCAATAGAAACCATCGTTAGGAGAATAGATATTTGTATACACGGGTATGTCAAGTTCACTGGCGAAGAACTTGACCACCTTATAAGCAAACAACGTCTTACCAGAACGCTGTTTACCAAAAACACCTAAAATAGTTCCCGCCACTATTTATCGCCCCCATTCACGTTGTTCATGGATTGAATCTTAATGCCGCGCAAAAGCTCATTCTGCGTATAAGCAGAAAGCAGGGCGCGGAGATTCTGACTGGACATAAAGGAAATGTTTTTATTCACACAAAGTTGTTGGTCGATTTCGCCAAACACAGCTTTCCACTCTGGCAAGTCGTATTTCTCAACGAAATACATTAACTGGAATTTCAAGTGCATCTGCACGGAATCCATACTTGGGATAATCTCATAAATGCTTTTGATAGGATCTCCCTCTGCTGTAGGAATCGACATCTGACCAAAAACTTTATCAAAATCAATTTCTGCCATTTTTGTCCACCTCCTTTATCGGATAAAATGTAATATAACGATATAACAGATACCCTGCTAAAAACCATGTAAAAAACAAGGCGACGCAGGAAAACCAAACGACAAAAAAGCCAATAAAAATAGCTTCCATAATTTTTCCCTTTCATTTATGCCAAAGAATATATGCGATACCAAATCCAGCAACAAATCCCACAGCATAAGAAAATATAGATACAATATGAAGCATAACAAACACCGATATTTAACCCATTCCCATAATACGGGTTAAAATGATGAAGCTGAAAACAAGATTCGCAAGCATCAGATTTCTAGGTAACAAATCCTTTTTAAAGAAATTACCGAACATAATAGTAGAAAGCTTGCGCTTATCCTGCACGAAATTCAAATCAACATCGGTAAGCGTTACAATCAAATCACCGCCAATAGAACGAAACTCATCTTCGTCCATCTTTGCATCCATCTTCTTATTGAGAAGAGACAACGTCTTAGCGGTATAAATCTTACTGGATGTAACAACAATATACATAAATACCCCTTTCCAAAGTGTCCAAACGTGTGGAGACTTTTATAATGATTTAAAAAAATCTATCGCCCGCACAATAACAGCGAGACCGAGCATCAAACCGAAAATAGATTGAAAATCTAACTGAACCTCCATAGTCAATACCTCCTAAAATGAAATACCTTAGCCAACTTGCCAACAGCGAAAAAGGCAACGTCACATACTAATGCCATAACAAAAAAGAATAAATAATACTCTAACACTTCCATATCATTACCCCCTACGAATAAGAATAAGAAACAAAAGACAGGTAATAAGAATGGAAGAGATTGAAATAATATTCAATCTGTCAACAACAGCATACTCATACGTGTCTGGCTGAACTTCGGTTAACAAGGTATTAGAAGAAGTGGCATTTGAGGAAGAAGCATAGACATATGAACCGTCAAGATCATTGAACAAATCAATATCTCCATCAAAATACTCGCCCTCTTCATCGTCAGTATCTAGCGAAGCATAACTGACAAGATTCGTTTGATTGAATAAAACCCCCTGCGTAACGCTTGAAGCAGGGATATGAACGACCAGAATATCTTTCCCATGCATAAACATTTTTCCTTTCTATGTAATAAAAAAGAGTGGCAAGGGACGCGCCCTTACCACTCAAGCGCGCCTATTGGCGCAACGCTTAGCGGAATGCAGCTTTCAGAGAGTTGATAATCATGAAGCCTAAGCCAAGACCTGCGGTAATATAAACTACCGGCATCATACTCTCAATAATGACATTTGCAAAAGTGAACATCTGCGCGGTATCGAAATTAATCGAAATCGCACTTGCATCGCCTTCTGCCGCAAACGCGCTCATGGTCGGAACTACAGTCATAGCAGTCGCTACGCCTACAGTTCTTACCGCGGTAATGCGAGAAGTCATGGCTTTTCTCGCCCGTTCAATGAGGTTAGTCATAGAAAGTTCCTCCTTTCAAAGACTTTATATCTTGAAACCCACAACAAGTGGGAGATATAACAACAATCAGTCACTTCTTTTCCTTCGCCGTTTTAACAACCGTCATACAACTCACTACGAACGAAAAGAGAATCATTACTAAAAGTACCAAAGAACCCATGAGACTTTCTCCTTTCATAGATTTCTCGTTGCTTCATAATCGACCTGCGATACAAAACCTATCGCACAACACAAATATTCGTGGTCGGTTATGAAATGCTTACATGAGACACATGGCACATTGGGTAATCAAGGGGAGAGGGTTAAATACCTACCGCGGCTTTATCACAAATAAAATCAGAACTGATTACCGCCACGATATTTATTAACATCCGCGCCCAGAGGGCAACCCGCGGATAGGTTTGGCAAAACCTGTTCGCTATCATTAGTCATCCTCGCCCCAGACACCAAACGTGCGAACTATAAAATAATCGCGCAAAATATCCAGAGCCAAAACGCAAACGAGAATCGCAAAAATCATACGAATCGGCATAGCCTAAACCTCGCTTTCCTAAGGTCATTCCCTTGAAAACCAATAAAACAAATGCTTTAAAACTTAAAGGGCGGAGCGGGGGCAAGAGAACGAACCCCCGCACCTATATCTCAACGTCATACATAACGCCAAGGAGTTATACAGCCCCTAACTCATTATGCATAATCGTGGATACCAGAAACAAAGTGTCCAAACATGTGGAAACTTATTTCATACCGGCAGGTTTCATACCTGCCGTGGGAGATGCCGGAGTATTTGCAGGAGACGAAACCTGCTTCTCATAATGAATAACATCAACTACGCGGAAATCAGCGCGGTCTCCATACTCTGCGTAAGAACAACGCAGAGTAACCACGTCGCCGCGACGCAAGACGCTATACACCTTTTCTGGACAACGAACGGTAGATACATCTGCTCCGTCATTCTGTGCAAGATTAACTTTGTAACTCATCTGCTCTTTGCCCTCGTTATTCTTCCACGGGCGTCCCTCTGGTTTGCCGATAACCTCGGCTGTCATTTCGATAAAAATCATAATGTTTTCTCCTTTTCTTCTTCTGCCCGCCAGAAACCAACTGACAGGCAATAATGTTAATAAATGTAATTTGATAATATATGGTAAAAATGTTCTCTTACGGAATTAAATTGCTTCCTCGTCTGTATAGACGATGCAGACCTCAATGCGATAGTCATGACCATCACTCTTACGCTTCTCGTCATTCAAAAACGCGTCACTTGCCTTGTGAACGGTTTCTGTCAGAACGCTATCCCACGTCCGGCCAGTAGCCATTACAATCCGCTTAACCGGAATAACCGTATCACGAACGGATTTCTTCTTGCTTTTGTCAACTTTGCCGCCATCGGAATCAGAATCATTTTCATTGTCGTTATCGCTATCATTATCAGACTGACCCGCGCCGGATGCATCCTTAGACTTCTTGGTCAACTTCTTAATTTCACTAACGGACTTTTCTGGATCAACCGTGATAATGGTATCTTTATCAAGTGACAGCATCACCGTAAGCTGTGAACTGGAATAGCGGCTATACTCCTTTGCGAGAACCTTTGATGGTTGATTATTCTCATCGCGCAGAGAAAACTTTGCACAGACATTGATAAAGTTATAAGCCGCTGATTTCGACAACTTCATTTCTGTGAGAACAAAATCATCGAAACGGCTATAGCCTAACTCTTTATAGCGTTTCGATTTCTGGAGCTGGTAAAGCTCAAAACCAATTTCAATGAAATTCTTGGTTACGTTACGAAACAGCTTGTCCAGATTCTTGAGGGATTCTGTAGTTTCTACAGACACAACGCCTTTGTCCCGCGGAGACTGAACTACAGGTGGATTAATCGGCAACTCCTGTGTTGCCGCGCTTGGTACGTTATTCTTAGTGCCTAATACTTCATCGGTTACATCTTTCAGTGCCATAATTTTACCTCCCTTAATTTGCTGTGGAATCAGATACATCATCAGTTACAAGAAATTCTGCCACTTTCAAAACATGACGAGTAATATCGAATGAAGCACAATCACAGAAAAACTGGTTAAAATCCTCTGGATAACCCTGCGATACTGCTTTTGCATACATAGATTTCATACTGCGAAATTCCTCGTCTGACATGATTCCGTCCACACCTGCATGATAAACATAGGCGGCAGCGATTGTTATTACTCTTCTCATATGTTCTCCTTTCTGGAAAAGTGTCCAAACGTATGGAGACTTTTCATTGCCCTTTAAATGAAAAATAGTAGTATCAAGAACGCTTGTTCTTTATACTACTAATTATAAAACTTATATCTGGAGCTGACTACATAGTTTGCCATTGACGAAAGAAATGAAATTTAGTACAATAAACGGGATAACTGGTAAAAGACGGAGAGATAAAAGGAGTTTGACAGACAGGTATGGACGATGGTTTATCGGGCCTTGGAATGATTTTAGGTGTGGGGGCTGTCCTTGCGGCAGTGGCTTTTCTGATTTGGAGGTATTATAAGTCCAAGGCAGAGAATGTAACAGAAGAAGATATCATGACCATGGTGAATGAGGGACATGAGCAGGGTGTGCTGGAGTCGAGTGAGGCGGAGATGATTACCAACATCTTTGAATTCGATGACAAGCAGGCATCCGATATCATGACCCACCGCAAGAATATTGTGGCGCTGGACGGTTCCATGACGCTTAAGGATGCTGCGCGGTTTGTGCTGAAGGAGGGGAAAAATTCCCGCTTTCCGGTATACGGCAAGGATCTGGATGACATCATCGGCACCGTACATATGCGGGACGTGCTGGTACATGCGGAGAATCTGCAGGAATCGCGGATGGAGATCGCTAATGTACCGGGAGTGCTGCGGCCGGCACATTTTATTCCGGAGACCCGTAATATCAATTCGCTTTTTAAAGAGATGCAGTCTCAGAAGATTCACATGGAGATTGTCATCGACGAGTATGGACAGATTGCCGGACTGGTCACGATGGAGGATATCCTGGAGGAGATCGTCGGCAACATTCTGGATGAGTATGACGTGGATGAGCAGTTCATTGTCCGTGGGGACGATGACGCGCTGATCATGAGCGGTATGACTCCGCTGGAAGATGCGGAGGACGAGCTTGATTTCAAGTTCCCGGAGGAAGATCTGGAGAATTACGATACGATCAATGGTCTGCTCATCTCCCTGTTAGACCGGATTCCGAATGAGGAAGAGCGGCCGGAGGTGCGGTATCAGGGCTATCTGTTTGAGGTTCTGAAGGTGGAGAACAAGATGATCCACTCGGTGCGCGTATCGAAGATTCCGGCGGAGGAACTTCAGGAAGCGGAAGAGTATCCCGAAGGAAACGGGAAAGAAAAGAAAGAAAAAGAAGGTTGAAGAAGACCGGAGTAGAAAGAACGCCTTACACGAGGCGTTCCTTTTTTCGGTATGGGAGCAGATGAGATGATACAGGTAATAGAAGATACAAAGGATATGCTGCGGGATCGTATTTTTTTGCGCAAGGCAATTACCATTGCCCTGCCGGTAGCGCTGCAGGGCATGTTAAATACCATCGTGAATCTGGTGGATACCATGATGATCGGAACGCTGGGAGAGACGACGATTGCCGCTGTGGGTCTGGCGAATAAGGTGTTTTTCGTGTTTTCGCTGCTGGTGTTCGGCGTGGTCAGCGGTTCGGGGATTCTGGCGGCGCAGTATTGGGGAAAGAAGGACATGAAAAGCATTCACAAGGTGCTCGGACTGGGGCTGATGATTGCGCTGGCGGCATCGCTGTGCTTCGTGATTCCGACGGAGCTGAATCCGAAGCTGGTGATGCGGATCTTCACCACGAGTGAAGGGGCGATTTCCGTTGGAGCGGCCTATCTGATGGTTGCGGCGCTGTCCTATCCGTTTACGGCAGTCTCAACCACCTATGTGGCGATGCTGCGGGCCGTCGGGCAGGTGAAGGCACCGGTTATTATCAGCAGTCTTACGATTCTGATCAATATTACGCTGAACTACATCTTCATATTCGGACATTTTGGTGCTCCGGCGCTGGGAGCAGCAGGTGCGGCGGTTGCAACGCTGACGGCAAGGATTGTGGAGTGCACGGCGATTCTCTGCGTGGTGTACGGTACGAAGTCGCCGATTGCCTGCCGGGTGCGGGAACTGTTTGGGTACAGCCGTGCATTTATCAGACAGTTTGTGGCAACCAGCATGCCGGTCATTGCCAATGAGTTCATGTGGGGGCTGGGAACGACCATCTATTCGCTGGCTTACGGGCGGATGGGAGACAATGCCGTGGCGGCGATCACCATTGCCACGACGATCCAGGATATTGTGGTCGTGCTGTTTCAGGGGCTTTCCGCGGCGACGGCCGTCATCCTGGGCAATGAGCTGGGAGCCGGAAAGATGAAGCGGGCGGAGAAGTATGCGAAGAATTTCTTTATCCTGCAGTTTTTGGTCACACTGGGAGCCATGGCACTTTGTTATGGAATTCGTTGGAATATCATCGGCATGTACCGCATCTCGGAGGCGGTGGCCCGGGATGTGAACCTGTGCCTGCTGGTATTTATTATATATATGCCGTTTAAGATGTTTAACTATGTCAATGTAGTCGGTGTGCTGCGAAGCGGCGGAGACACGAAGGTGTGCCTGTTCATTGACACTAGCGGTGTGTGGTTCATCGGCATTCCCATGGCATTTTTTGGCGGGCTGTATCTGCGTCAGGCGATCTATATTGTCTATGCGATGGTCATGTTGGAGGAGGTATACAAGGCGGTCATCGGTTACATTCGTTACCGGCAGAAAAAATGGCTGCGCAATCTGACCGTGGAGCTGGCGGAACCTGTAAAATGACGTGAGAAATGCGGGAACTGCCTCTTGCCATATGGAAAAAAGCGTGCTAGAATAGAAAAGATGTTTTTTAAACAAGGACGAGAAGAGAAAGATAAGGAGCTGTGATTTATGTCAGGACATTCAAAGTTTGCCAATATCAAACACAAAAAAGAGAGAAATGATTCAGCAAAAGGAAAAGTATTCACCGTTATCGGCCGTGAGATTGCCGTAGCAGTCAAAGAGGGCGGAGCAGACCCGATGAACAACAGCAAGCTGCGTGACGTCATCGCAAAGGCAAAAGCCAACAACATGCCGAACGATACCATTGACCGGGGCATCAAGAAGGCAGCGGGCGATGCCAATGCCGTAAACTATGAGGTGCTGACCTATGAGGGCTATGGTCCGAGTGGGGTTGCCATCATTGTGGATACACTGACTGACAACAAGAACCGTACGGCGGCGAACGTGAGAAGTGCATTTACCAAGGGCAACGGAAATATCGGCACGCAGGGCAGTGTATCGTTTATGTTTGATAAGAAGGGTCAGATCATCATCGACAAGGAAGAGTGCGATATGGACCCGGATGAACTGATGATGCTGGCATTGGATGCAGGCGCAGAGGATTTCTCTGATGAGGAGGACAGCTACGAAGTGATCACGGATCCGGATGATTTCAGCGCAGTGCGTGAGGCACTGGAGGCAGCTGGAATCCCGATGATGGAGGCGGATGTCACCATGATTCCGCAGACCTGGGTGGAGCTGACGGATGAGACGGATATCAAGTATATGAATCGTCTGCTGGATCTGCTGGACGATGATGATGATGTGCAGGCAGTGTATCATAACTGGGATGAATAAGGGAATGTGAGTATATGGGGCTCTGGCTGGGATGGCTGGGGCCCTTTTTTTGTGGAATATGTTGGCGGAGGTACGGCGATGGAGCAGAGCGAGGGGGCTCGGAAACGCGTTCTCACTCCGCTTTTGACGCAGGAGTACATAGGCGTGCAAAGGACGCACGCCAAGTGCTCGCGTCAAAAAGGGTTTCCGCTCCCCCTCGCTCTGCTCCATCGCCTGCGGCTCGGCGGGCATTATAATAAAAAAAGCAAGGGCAGGGGCGCTGAAAGATAGAGCAGCGCCTCTGCCCTTGCTTTGGGGGCGTACTTTTTGGCTTATTCTAATACCAGATTTACGTTTCGGAAGGTGACGTCTACGCTTCTGGCTACGAACATTCCGGCATAGACGTTTTGGGAGTCTAGGGCGGTCAGGGGGAAGTCGAAGCCGGCGGAGACGGGGGGATTGTCACCGAACTGGCAGGTGTAGCCATCGGGGCCTTTGCGGATGGAGACATGAACCGTGTCTCCTGCATTGTAGCCCTTGGCAAGCATACCGCCCTGTGTGAGCTGTCCGTTCTTCCGCGCAAAACAGTTCCAGACCGGGGAGGAACCCATCATCAGAGGGGCGGCGGCGACGTAGTCACCCAGCGTATCCTTCAGTACCGTGTCGAGGTATACGTCATCACGTACCATCAGTCCGAATGAAGCCTGATTGTTTGCGTCCATGTGGTTGATGGTGACATCGGCTGACAAGGTGAAATTCCGATTTGCGGGGACGGCCTGGTAGTACATGGCAATGCCGTCGGTGGTCTGGGCGATCTTGCCCAGGAATGCTTTCTGCTCTATGGTGGAACCTGCGCCGGCAGCCATGTGGATGGAACCGTCGCTTTCTGGCTGCAGTGTAAAGTAATGATTGTTTAAATATTCATAACCGTCGATGTCGCCAAATACGGTGCCTTTCCATTCGCCGGAAGGCGTGAAAAATTTGCTGAGCTCGTTAGGAGCGGCGAAGCCCTGATCGTGATAATTGGCATTGAGTGCGGCATCGGTGTACTCCGGGACGCGCAGATCAGACACCAGATAAGTCTTGAGAGAGCAGCTTGTCTTGGAAAGCTCATCCGCGATGAACCAGGCGTTGCACATCGCACCGAACAGGTTGGTGTGTGTGTTGTCGATGCTTGCCTCCCGGCTGGAGGTCCAGGCGTGACGATTCTTGACGCCCTGTGCACCGAGCTGCTCGTAGACATTGCGCGTGCGTCCGGTCAGATCCAGCACCGGAACACTCTTGGCGACGCCGAGCTTCTGGATCGCCTTTGCGTAATCACCGCCCTTGAAGGTGCCTTCTGCGGTGGTCTGATCCGAGGTGATGTGGCCGCTTTCGCCGGTGTAGTTGTTGCCGGCATCACGCCGCACGATTGGGGTGATGAGAATCGGAGTGGCACCGTGATCCCGCGCCGGTTTCACATATTTCTCATAGAGATAATACTGGAAGGAACCGGAGGTGGAGTAAGAACCGTTCGGGTTGGTGTAACGCCCGGATTCTGCACGCTCATCGTTGTGTCCGAAGGCGATCATCAGGTAGTCGCCGGATTTTAAATTTTGAAGCAGAGACTTGTACTGATCGGTCTCGGAATAGCTCTTGGAACTGGTTCCTGAGATGGCCAGATTACGGATCTGAATCCCCTGGAAATAATTGCCAAGCTGGGTTCCCCAGCCGTAGCGCGGGGAGTAATAGGTCACGTCGGAAAAAGCCGCCGCGGTGGAATCACCGACGACCCAGAGTGTGGTAGCATTGCCGGTGGAAGTAGAGTTGGCTGTGGTAGCGCCGGCAATGCCGGTATCGCTGCCGGTGCCGGAACTTAAGCTGGGCGAGGAGCCGGAACTCGGACCGCCTGAGGAGCTGCCTGAGACTGCGCCGGTTGAAACCGTAACCGAATTGCTGAGGGGTGAAGTGTCAATCTCTGCCTGCACCGGAAGTACGGAAAATGCGGCGGTAAACGCACAGATTCCGCCGAGCAGAAGTGCCTTGAAACGTCTGTATGGTATTCTCATGTAAGTGTTCTCCTGAAGTTTAGATTTAACGCTTCCCCATTATACAATATTGGAAATTGATTGCCAATACTTTTTGCATATTGTAAGAGAAACTTAATCAGGAAAGACAAAATTTCATTTTTAAAGAAGCATATTGAATCGCTTAGCTTTTCAGGCGTTCCAGATCCTGATAAAAATCCGGGTAGGAGATGCTGACGCACTCGGCGCCCAGGATCTCGGTCTCGCCGTCGGCGGTGCTTCCGGCAATGGAAAAGGTCATGGCGATGCGGTGATCCAGCTTGCTGTCGATGACGGCACCGTGAAGCGGTTTCCCGCCGTGGATGATCATGCCGTCCTCCGTCTCCTCCACATCAGCCCCCATCGCGGTCAGGTTGCGCACCATGATGTCGATCCGGTTGGATTCTTTCACCTTTAGCTCTGCGGCATCGCGGATCACGGTATCGCCCTCGGCCAGACACGCCATGGCGGCGATCATGGGAAGCTCATCAATCAGGGTCGGGATAATCGCCCCCTCGATCACGGTGCCGTGCAGGTGGCTTGCGCGCACCAGAATATCTGCCGTCGGCTCGCCGGTAGTCGTTTCATTCAGCAGAGTTAAGTCGCCGCCCATGGCCTGACAGACGCGGATCATGCCGTCGCGGGTCGGGTTGGTGCCGACGTTGTGGATCAGAATTTCAGAACCCGGAATCATGAGTCCGGCAGCCATGAAAAAGGCGGCGGAAGAAATGTCTCCAGGAACCAGAATCTGCTGTCCGTACAACTCGTCAGCGGGCTGAATGATGGCGGTGGTTCCCTCGGTGCGCACCTGTGCACCGAAGGCGGAAAGCATCAGCTCCGTGTGGTTGCGGGAGAGCTGCGGCTCCGTCACGCGGGTCTCGCCCTGCGCGTAGAGTCCTGCCAGAAGAATGGCGGATTTGACCTGTGCGGAGGCAACCGGTGACAGGTAGTGAATGCCGTGGAGCGGTCCGCCGATGATCTCAAGCGGAGCGCAGCCGTTGTCCCGGATACTGCGGATCCGGGCGCCCATCTGGGCCAGCGGCTCCATGATGCGTTTCATCGGGCGCTTCTGAATCGAAGCATCGCCGGTCAGTGTCACGGTAAAATCCTGTGCGGCGAGAATGCCGGAGATCAGGCGCGTGGTCGTGCCGCTGTTGCCGCAGTCCAGGATGCCTGCCGGCTTTTTTAAGCCCCGCAGTCCGTTGCCGTGTACAAGAACCGTGTCGCCGTTATTCTCGATCGCCACACCCATGCTCTGAAAGCATGCAATCGTGGAGAGACAGTCGGCACCCTGCAGAAAATGATGAATTTCGGTAGTCCCCTTGGCGAGTGCGCCGAACATGACGCTGCGGTGGGAGATGGATTTGTCACCCGGTATGGTCACTTCGCCGCGAAGACGATTGCATTTGGTGAATTTCATAGTAGCTCCTTACTGGACTTTGATCAGTTCGTAGTTGTATTTTTTTAGCTGATCCCATGCGGCCTGCATGGAATGTTCATTGTAGAAGGTAATCTTAAGCGCACCCTCACCGTGCTCCCGGTTGTGGTTGATGCCGATGTTGCTGATGCTGATCCCGCGGGCACTCAGGATGCAGGAGAGCGTGGAGATCGCACCCGGCTCATCCACGATATCCACCGTGAAGGAATATTCCGGCGTCACGGAACCGCGCGTCACTTCGGAAATGGAGTTTCGGTAGGTGCGTGAGGTGTCAAACAGGTCATAGACCGCCGATGGTTCCTTATTTTGCAGAGAAGTCAGAATCTGCTCCAGAGAACCGATATAGCGTTCCAGCATCTGGACAATATTACCGGTGTTGGTCATACAGATCTGTTCCCACATCTCAGGGGAGGAGGATGCGATCCGGGTGATATCCTTGAAACCGCCGGCTGCCAGGCGCTTCATCTGCTCCTGTTCGTTGTCGTTGTCCTTGACTAAATTGACCAGACTTGAGGCAATCAGGTGCGGCAGGTGACTGATGGCAGCCACAATCCGGTCGTGCTCCCGGTAGTCCAGCACGATGGGGATGGATCCGATCAGCTTTGCCACCTCGACCATGCGCTCCACGTCAGCTTCCCTGGACTGTGCCGTCGGGGTGATGATGTAGTAGGCGTTCTCCAGAAGATGATCCGTGGCACTCTCGTAGCCGGTTTTTTCCGAACCGGCCATGGGATGTCCGCCCACGAAACAGTCCTCCATCTGAAGCCGGGTCACGACCTCGTGGATGTTGGTCTTGGTGCTGCCGACATCGGTCAGAATCGCGCCCTCCTTTAAATAGGGACGAAGCGAAGCAAGATACTGTGCGTTGTACTCCACCGGAGTGCACAAAAAAATAATATCACATGTTTTCAGCGGATCACTGATCCCGTCCAAAATGACATCGACAATGCCGTCGCGCTGTGCCTGCTCCAGCTTGGAGCGCGTGCGCATATAAGCCATGATCCGGGCTGTCGGACAGGCCCGGCGGATGCCTTTGGCGATGGAGCCGCCGATCAGTCCGAAGCCGATAAAGCCAAATGTTGTTTCCTGCATGTATATGGTCCTCCCAGCAAATCTTCAAAGATTCAATACCTCGTATTCTACCCCAAGAAGGTCGGAATGTCAACGCTCTATTACGTTAAACTTTGACGCTTTAAAGTGCGAAATACAAAACAAGAAAAATAAATTGTGCAATTTGTCGGTTCTGCTTGATATTATCTAAATTTTTTAGTAAAATATCATCATAAGACTAAATTTTATAACAGGAGGGAATTTTATGAACGTTTATGGAACAAAACAGATCCGTAACGTCGTGTTGCTTGGTCACGGCGGGGCCGGTAAGACGACGGTTGCTGAGGCACTGGCGATGGTAACCGGAGTCACCAAACGTATGGGCAAGGTTACGGACGGAAGCACGATCAGTGATTATGACAAAGAAGAAATCAAACGTCAGTTTTCCATCTCCACATCCCTGATTCCGATCGAATACGAGGGGGACGGCGGCCCGATGAAGATTAATATACTGGACACGCCAGGATATTTTGATTTTGTAGGTGAAGTTGAAGAGGCAGTCAGCGTAGCAGATGCGGCGGTCATCGTCGTGAACTGCAAGGCAGGCATTGAAGTAGGAACCGAGAAGGCATGGGAGCTGTGCGACAAGCTGAGACTGCCGCGCATCATCTTTGTGACCAACATGGACGATGACCATGCAAGCTATCGTGAACTGGTACTGAAACTGGAGAGACGGTTCGGAAGAAGCGTAGCGCCGTTCCAGCTGCCGATCCGTGAGAATGAAAAGTTTGTCGGATTTGTAAACGTGGTTAAGATGTCCGGCAGACGATTCACCAATTTGAGTGATTACGAAGAATGTGAGATTCCTGATTACTCCCAGAAGAACCTGGGTATCGCGCGCGACGCGCTGTTAGAGGCGGTTGCAGAGACCAGTGAGGAGTATATGGAGCGCTATTTCTCCGGCGAAGAATTTACGCAGGAGGAAATTCAGGCGGCGCTTCGGGAACATGTGATAGATGGCTCCATCGTGCCGGTTCTGATGGGTTCCGGTATCAACTGCCAGGGCTTTAAGACCCTGCTGCAGGTCATTGACCGTTATCTGCCGACCCCGGATAAATTTGAGTGTATCGGCGTGGATGTATCGACCGGCGAGCGTTTTACCGCCAAGTATAACGACGAGGTATCCCTGTCAGCCAGAGTCTTTAAGACTGTGGTGGATCCATTCATCGGCAAATATTCGCTGATGAAGATCTGTACCGGTATTCTGAAACCGGACAGCACTATCTATAATGTAAACAAGGACGCGGAGGAGAAGATCGGTAAGGTTTATCTGCTGCGCGGCAAGGACGTGATCGAGGTTCCGGAGCTGAGAGCCGGTGATATCGGTGCGGTTGCCAAGCTTTCTGTGACCCAGACCGGTGATACCATTGCACTGCGCAGTGCTCCGATCGTATACCACAAACCGCAGATTTCCACGCCGTATACCTACATGAGATATAAGACCGTGACGAAGGGCGATGAGGATAAGGTTTCCAGCGCATTGGCGAAGCTGATGGAAGAGGATCTGACCCTGAAATCCGTCAATGATAAAGAGAACCGTCAGCTTCTGCTGTACGGAATCGGCGATCAGCAGCTGGATGTGGTTGTGAGCAAGCTGCTCAGCCGCTACAAGGTCGAGATTGAACTGAGCAAACCGAAATTTGCATTCCGCGAGACCATCCGCAAGAAAGTGGAGGTTCAGGCGCGTTATAAGAAGCAGTCCGGCGGACATGGACAGTTCGGTGATGTCAAGATGGAATTTGAGCCGTCCGGTGATCTGGAAACTCCGTATGTATTCGAGGAACGCGTATTCGGAGGTGCTGTGCCGAGAAACTACTTCCCGGCAGTTGAGAAGGGCGTACAGGAAAGCTGTGTCAAGGGACCGCTTGCTGCATATCCGGTCGTGGGTGTGAAGGCGACGCTGACGGATGGTTCCTATCATCCGGTTGATTCCTCCGAGATGGCATTTAAGACAGCGGGAATGATGGCATTTAAGAAGGGCTTTATGGAGGCGAATCCGGTTCTCTTAGAGCCGATTGCTTCTCTGAAGGTTACGGTTCCGGATAAGTTCACCGGCGATATCATGGGTGATTTAAACCGCAGAAGAGGTCGCGTGCTTGGCATGAATTCCGATCATAGCGGCAAACAGGTTATCGAGGCAGATATCCCGATGTCGGAGCTGTTCGGATACAACACCGACCTTCGTTCGATGACCGGCGGTATCGGTACATACGAGTATGAATTTGCACGCTATGAGCAGGCACCTGGCGACATCCAGAAGAAGGAAGTAGAGGATCGCGCCTCGAAAGTAGACAAATTGGAAGTGTAATTGTATAATGGGGTTATGGATATTCAAGAAGAGGGAGCAGGAATATACCTGCTTCTTCTTTTTTCGATTACGATAGAATTCCGAACTACAAAACATGGACTGGAGAAAAATGGATGGATATTAGACGGCACGTATCAAAGATTGGATGGGCTTATGTCGTGTTTCTGATTGTAAGCGGGGTGGCGCAGATCGGTGTGGTGGTGCTGCTGAACATCCTGCGCCCCCTTATGTTTTTGACTGCGTTCGGAGGCCAGACGATGCTTTTGATTTCACAGCTTATTATGTACGGCGTAGGCTTTCCGGTGTTCTGGCTGATGATGAAACAGATTCCCTCCTGGAAGATGGTGGAGAAGAAGGATCTGACAGGAGGACAGTTTCTGCTGGCGGCTGTCGTATGCTTTGGTGCGACCTATATCGGAAATATCGTCGGACAGGGACTGATGGCATTGACGGGGCAGCTGACAGGAAGTGAAAGCATCAATCCGCTTTTACAGGTCATCGAGGATATGGATCTGGGGATGGTCATGCTGACGACCGTGATCATTGCACCGATCATGGAGGAACTGATGTTTCGCAAGTTCCTGATTGACCGGCTCGTGCCGCTGGGCCAGAAGACGGCTGTGATTCTGTCGGGGTTAAGCTTCGGGCTCTTCCACGGAAATTTCTATCAGTTTTTCTATGCGACGCTGCTGGGGATGATCTTTGCCTATCTTTACAGCTACACGGGAAAGATCCGCTACAATATTCTTCTTCATATGATGATTAATGTGGTCGGAGGGGTGTTTTCTCTGATGCTTGTGCGGGAGGCGGATCAGGGGACGGTCTTTGCCATGGTGTTTGGCGCGCTTTTGGGATTTCTCGTTATCGGCAGCATCATCGCGGTCATTGTGCTTGCGATTGTCCGATACCGAAAGCTGAGATGGTTTCCGGCATGGGAATACCCGGAGCAGGGGATGTTTCTCACGCTGATCAAAGCACCGGGAGTATGGGGCTTTTTCCTGTCATGTGGGATTGCATTTCTGTTTCAGTGACGGAAAGGGCTTGACACCCTTTTCTAATTATGCTAGATTTAGAGTCAGTGCAAATGCAGTGAAGAGAAAGAGTACGCTGTGCAGACATCTGCAGAGAGCCGCCGGGTGGTGCGAGGCGGAGATGGATGACAGGGGAACTGGTCTCGGAGCAGCCGGCCAAACGACAGCCCGCGGATGAGAAGCAGACAGTCTGGTAGGTCAGGACGGAGATCCACCGTTACAGGGATTGATTTTTAAGTGCATGCGAAAGCATGAAACAGAGTGGTACCGCGTGAGTTTGCCCTTGCGTCTCTGGTGTTACAGCCAAAGATGCAGGGGCTTTTTGCATCATAGCCGAACCCGTATCAGATCAGGAGGAAAGAAAGATGGCAAGTTACAATCACAGCGCGATTGAGAAGAAATGGCGCGAAAACTGGGCGAAGAACCCGATCAATGTCAATGATGGAAAGAAACCGAAGTATTATTGTCTGGATATGTTCCCGTATCCGTCAGGAAGTGGCCTGCACGTAGGTCACTGGAGAGGCTACGTGATCTCCGATGTATGGAGCCGTTATCAGATCCTCAAGGGACACTATGTGATTCACCCGATGGGCTGGGATGCATTCGGCCTTCCGGCAGAGAACTATGCGATCAAGATGGGCGTTCATCCGGCGAAGTCCACCGCGGAGAACGTGGCGAACATCAAGCGTCAGATCAATGAGATCGCAGCGGTCTATGACTGGGATATGGAAGTCAACACCACCGATCCGGAGTTTTACAAATGGACCCAGTGGATCTTTGTGAAGATGTTCAAGGAAGGTCTGGCCTATGAGAAGGAATTCCCGATCAACTGGTGTCCGTCCTGCAAGACCGGTCTGGCCAATGAGGAGGTCGTCAATGGCTGCTGTGAGCGCTGCGGTGCTACGGTAACCAAGAAAAATCTGCGTCAGTGGATGCTGAAGATCACCGCTTATGCAGACCGTCTTCTGAGCGATCTGGACAAGCTGGACTGGCCGGAGAAGGTTAAGAAGATGCAGAGCGAGTGGATCGGCAAATCCTACGGAGCGGAGGTTGATTTTGCAGTCGAAAACCGTGACGAGAAGATCACCGTCTACACCACGAGACCGGATACGCTTTACGGTGCGACCTTCATGGTTCTGGCTCCGGAGCACGCGCTGGCAAAGAGCCTGGCGACCGATGAGACCAGAGCAGCCGTAGAGCAGTACATCTTTGATGCCTCCATGCGCTCCAACGTTGACCGTATGCAGGACAAGGAGAAGACCGGCGTGTTTACCGGAACCTATGCCATCAATCCGATCAACGGCGCGAAGGTGCCGATCTGGCTGTCCGATTATGTACTGGCTGATTACGGTACGGGTGCGATCATGTGCGTTCCGGCGCATGATGACCGTGACTTTGAGTTTGCAACGAAGTTCGGTATTCCGATCATCCAGGTTATCGCCAAGGATGGCAAGGAGATCGAGAACATGACCGAGGCTTACACCGAGGCGAGCGGAACCATGATCAATTCCGGTGAGTGGAACGGAATGGAGTCTTCTGTGCTGAAGAAAGAGGCTCCGGTCATGATCGAGGAGCGCGGCATCGGCAAAAAGACGGTCAACTACAAGCTGCGTGACTGGGTATTCTCCAGACAGCGTTACTGGGGCGAGCCGATCCCGATCGTACACTGCCCGAAATGCGGCAATGTGGCAGTTCCGGAGGAGGAGCTTCCGCTGCGTCTGCCGGAGGTTGAGAGCTATCAGCCGACCGGTACCGGCGAATCCCCGCTGGCAGGCATCGACGAATGGGTGAACTGCAAGTGTCCGCAGTGCGGCGGAGCTGCCAAACGTGAGACCAACACCATGCCTCAGTGGGCAGGTTCTTCCTGGTATTTCCTGCGCTATGTGGACAATCACAACGACAAGGAACTGGTATCCAGGGAGAAGGCGGATCAATATCTGCCGGTTGACATGTATATCGGCGGTGTTGAGCATGCGGTACTGCATCTTCTGTACTCCCGTTTCTACACCAAGTTCCTGCATGATATCGGCGTGATCGACTTTGACGAGCCGTTCACCAAGCTGTTCAATCAGGGTATGATCAACGGCAAAAACGGCATCAAGATGAGTAAATCCAAGGGCAACGTGGTTTCTCCGGATGATCTGGTGAGAGATTACGGCTGTGATGCCCTGAGAATGTACGAGCTGTTCGTAGGACCGCCGGAGCTGGATGCAGAGTGGGATGACCGCGGCATCGAGGGTGTGGCACGTTTTCTGAACCGTTTCTGGAACCTGGTACAGGACAACTGCGGCAAAGAGACGGCCGAGACCAGAGAGATGGTGCGTCTGCGCCACAAGCTGGTATTTGATATTGAGCAGCGTTTCAACCAGTTCAACTTAAACACCGTAATCTCCGGATTTATGGAGTATAACAACAAGCTGATCGAGCTGGCAAAGAAAAACGGCGGCATTGACAAAGAGACCCTTAAGACCTTCACGATCCTTCTGGCACCGTTTGCACCGCATATCGGTGAGGAGCTGTGGCAGGAGCTGGGCGGTACCGGAAGCGTATTCCATGCACAGTGGCCGGAGTGTGACGCAGAGGCGATGAAGGACGATGAGATCGAGATCGGCGTTCAGGTCAACGGCAAAGCCCGCGGTGTGGTTTCTCTTCCGGCAGATGTGTCCAGGGAAGATGCGATCGCTGCCGGCAAGGCAGCCGTGGCAGACAAGATTACCGGCACAGTCGTGAAAGAAATCTATGTACCGGGTAAGATCATCAACATTGTATGTAAATAATAGCAACAGGGTATGGCTGTCAGGAGGATC
Organism: Lachnospiraceae bacterium; assembly: GCA_028693165.1. Lineage (GTDB taxonomy): Bacteria > Bacillota > Clostridia > Lachnospirales > Lachnospiraceae > Brotaphodocola. The sequence continues at coordinate 22,536 of JAQUVX010000024.1, forward strand.
TGGCAGCCATATTTTTTGCGAGCGTACGGAGCATTTCCATCCGCTTTTTTTCGCCGGCGGACATGCCGGAGGTCATCACGGAGACCAAAAGTCCGGTCTCTTCATCGGAAAACTCGATGCCGAGCCGCCTGGCCTCCTGCTGCATGGACAGAAAGGCCGGAAGGATCTGATTCTTTGGAAGACCTGAGATCCGCTTTGCAAAATCGGTCAGGCAGGTTACTTTTTGGGGATCCATGGCTGCCAGGCGCGGATCCTTACGCCAGTCATTTTCATTCATAGGAAGTCCTTTCTTTCTAAAGAGGTGAGCCGTCTCAGCTCTGAGTCTGCATGGCCTGAACCATGATCTGCATATTTTCAAACATTTCAATCAGCTCCCGCTCCCGTGGACCGGCGTAGGGCTTCATGGCCTGGAGCATCTCCAGAGGAGAGGCCTTTGGTGTACCGGCGCTGCCCACTCCCATGGCGGACAATTCGCCCTGCTGGAACAGAGAACGGGTGCGGTTTAATTCCTGAAGCTTGATCATCATGGAGATGGCACGCTGCTGTGACGGAGGCATATAGGGAAGGGCTGCTTTCATCATTTGCAGGTGTGGCTCCATCATCAGATAATCAAAATCGGTCGGGTGAAAATCACGTTCGGATTCTTCTTTCATAGACAACCGCTGCTTTCCTTTTTGAAAAAATATATGCCGCATTCAAGGAAAAGATACCAGATGCATAGGATAAAGTATGGAGTGTGATCCGATATGGCAATCAGATTGATTATAGATGGAAATGCAGTTTACGAAATTGACGAAGAATGCCTGGAGCGTCAGAAACGAAAGAGCGGATATCAGAACCGTGGACGGAGACCGGATGCATCCGATGCGGGCGGAACCGTACAGGAAGAAAGAAAAGTGCCCCCTCCAAAATAGGAAGGGGCTTTCTTTTTAGCAGAAGAATCCGCCGTTGCCGTTACCGCCGCCGCAGCAGCACAGCAGCAGGATGATCCAGATCCAGTCGGATCCGCCGCCGCAGCCGTTATGTTCACAACATCCGCCACCACCGAAGCCACCGCCGCCGCAGCAGCACAGAATCAGAATCAGCCAGATGATATTGCATCCGCTTCCTCCTCCTGTGTTGCAGTCACATCCACAGCCGCAGTTTGTTGCTGCCAAATCACTCATATTCTTTCCTCCAAAACTTATTTACACTTAATCATATGTGGGGTGGCATGTCACTGTTTCCGCTTTTTTTGAAAAACTGGAAAGAATATTCTTGCGGAAGAGGTAAGAGTGTGTATAATAGGGATAACGAGAAAGAATGAGGACAACGTCTATGGATTTGAATCGAGAGATGATAAGAAAGCTGCGGGGGCTGGTTGTGTTTACGGTGGCGGCTGTGGTGATTGGGGTTCATTACCGGGAAGTGTTTGCGGCGGTTATGAGATTTATGGGGATGCTTGCTCCGTTTTTGGTGGGGGCAGCGATCGCTTTTGTATTGAATGTGCCGATGCGTTTTATCGAGAAGAGCATCAGCGGCGGCAGGGTTTCCAAATGGAGACGCCCGGTCAGCCTGATCCTGTCCTTCCTTCTGGTGGTGGGGATTCTCATCATCGTGGCGGTGCTGGTGGTTCCGGAACTGTTTCGTACGATCATGAGTCTGGAGCAGAGTGTACCGGCGTTCTTTGCCGGTGTGCAGCAGCAGTTGAATCAGCTGTTTGCAAGTTATCCGGATATCGCTGTTTATTTAAATCAGATTCAGATCGACTGGGAACAGGTTTTAAAACAGCTTTTGTCCTTCCTGAGTGATGGGGCGGGGACGGTGCTGTCCACGACCTTTTCGGCGGCTATGAGCATCGCGAGCGGTGTGACCTGTCTCGGGATCGGTCTGGTGTTTGCGATCTACATTTTACTACAGAAGGAGACGCTGATGCGTCAGGCGAAGAATCTGATCCGGGCATTCCTCCCGAAGAAGATCGGCGAAATGCTGCTTGGTGTGGCGGCGCTGGCAGAGCATACGTTTTCCAGTTTCCTTGCGGGACAGTGTCTGGAGGCGGTGATTCTTGGCAGCATGTTTTTTGTGACACTGAGCCTTCTGCGGATGCCATATGCGTTGCTGATCGGGGTGCTGATTGCATTTACCGCGCTGATTCCGATGTTTGGCGCTTTTATCGGCTGCGTCGTGGGTGCGTTTCTCATCCTGATCACCAATCCTCTTCAAGCGGCGGCGTTTGTGGTGATTTTCTTTGTCCTTCAGCAGATTGAAGGAAATCTGATCTATCCGCACGTGGTGGGCAATTCCGTGGGTCTGCCATCCATCTGGGTTCTGGTGGCCGTGACGCTGGGCGGCAGCATGATGGGGGTGCTTGGAATGCTGGTGTTTATTCCTCTGGTTTCGGTGTTCTATTCGCTGCTCCGGGGTGCCATGCATGCAAGACTTAAGAAAAACAGCCGGTAGAGAGCAGGAGAGAGGTTTGCCAAGACGCAAAAAGGCGCAGCCGTTGATTGGCTGCGCCTTTTGTAGGAGCGCTTATGCGCCCTGATACATATATTTGATTAAACGTTCGATGTCCTCACGGTCCTGAGCGATCAGGTCCAGCTCCTTGATGTAACCATTGGAAAAAATGGTTGCCATGGACAGATACTGGGACAGCTTGGATTTCAGATTAATGCGGTCGCCTTCTGGAGACACCAGTTCTACCGGCCCTTTACATTCGTCGATAATCTTGAAAAAAGCATCAACATCCTGAATATTCTGAATCTTCATAAATGATTCCCTCCATTTCAATGATACGGTCTGGTCATTTTTTTAACAAGATCAGTATAACAGGATTTCCAATTTCTGACAATGAGGAAAATCTCTAAAAACGGTAGGATTTTATAAAAAAAGATGTATAATAAAGCAGAGAATTCAGGAAAAAGAAAGGCCGGACAATGTTCAATATGCTATTTCAAAGTCTTAAAAAAAAACAAATAAAAAATGATAGGTATTTTTCATAAAATTGTTAGATCTTTTTGAGGAAAGTATGCTATACTCATGAGGTATGCAGATGCATAGAGAAAATGAAAGTAATTTACAGGGGACAATATGAATTTAAATGATAATCAGAAAGCGTCCGGAACAGGACGTTCCAGAGGGCGAGGAAGCTCAAAAAATATATCCGGAGGAAGCTATGGCACGCGGCAGACAGCCACATCGCGAAGTACCGGAACCACGCGTTCCGGCTCAGCCACGGCGCGCAGCAGTTCGGCGCGAAGCAGTGTAGGAAGCAGAAGCGGCGGAAGCGGCTACGGCGGATCAGGAAGAAGAGGCGGCGGTTCAGACTTTGATTTTGTGAAGCTGGCAGTAGGCGGCGTTATTTTGATTGCAGCCATTGCCTGCATCGTATTTTTAGTCAAGGGAATGTCCGGTGGTCCGAAAAAGTCGGAATCTGAGACCGAGACGACTACGGTAGAGGCAGAGACCGAATTGCAGAAGGAAGTATCTGTAGACGGAATTAATATTACCGGATTGTCAAGAGAGGACGCGAAAGCAGCGATTCTGAAGGATTTTGGCTGGGGCATGAAGGTGACCTGGCAGGATCAGAGTATCGATGTGGCGGATCTGATGGCAGGCAAGGTTGACAGTCTGCTAAATGAGATTTACACAGGAGAGCCGAAGGAAACCTACACGCTGGATACCAGCGGTCTGGAGGATGCGGCGAAGACCGCAGCGGCAGACATTGCGGCCAAGTGGGACAAAAAACCAAAGAACGGTTCCATTTCCAGCTACGATGCTGCTTCGGACAAGTTTGTGTTTGCCGGCGCGGAGAGCGGACAGGCAGTCGATCAGGATCTTTTGGTTTCCGATATTCTGGCGGCGTTAAAGCGCAAGGAGTTTGACGCGACGATCGCGGCGGCCGTGAGCCCTGTGGAGCCGGAGTTTTCTGAGGCCACAGCGAGAGAAAAATACAAGACCGTCGCTACCTTTACCACCAAGACCACGGCAAACGCCAAGCGAAACACCAACGTAAAGCTGGCTGCACAGGCGGTCAACGGAACGGTGCTTCAGCCGGGAGAAGAGTTCTCATTCAACGGAACGGTTGGTGAGAGAACGGAAGCTAAGGGCTATAAGGGAGCAGCGGCCTACAACAACGGTGAGGTCGTGGAGGAGATCGGCGGAGGCGTATGTCAGGTATCCTCGACCCTGTACAATGCAGTTTTGAAGGCGGGCTTAAAGACCACAGTCCGCAGATCCCATACATTTGAACCATCTTATGTGACTCCGGGAACGGATGCCGCGGTGAGCTGGGGCAGTCCGGATTACAAGTTCGTCAACAACTCCGACACTGCGATCGGCATTCGTGCCAGCTACAGTGATCAGACGATGACGGTTTCCATTTATGCGATCCCGCTTCTGGAGGAGGGCGTGTCCTACGCGCTGAAATCAACGAAGATCAAAGATATGGACCCGCCGGCACCGACGTATGAGGAAGATCCGACGCTGGCACCGGGTGTGGAAAAGAACAAGAGCAACGGAAGCATCGGAAGCTACTGGGAGACCAAACTGATTGTCACGAAGAACGGCGAAGTGATCAGCGACAAGGTAGACCACACAGTGACCTACAAGGGGCATCCGCCGGTTGTCCTGCGCAATACGTCCGGAACGATGGCAGAGACACAGCCGTCGGAATCTTCTTCGGAAGCGGCCACCATCGATCCCAATCAGTCCGCAGCGGCACCACAGGAAAGCAGTCCGGCCGGAGACGGTCCGGTATCCGGACCTGGAAGTGGCAGCGGGGCAGTATCCGGAGCAGTATCCGGACCGGGCGGTTCGCCGACGACTGTGCCGGGCGCAGAATCGACAGCACCGACTCAGGGCGTGACGACGGCACCGACCCCGACACCAACGACAGCAGCATCAACACCGGATATGAATGCACCTGGCCAGGTCGTGGATTCCAACGCGCCGCAGATGGTTCCGCCGATGTCATAACAGTAAATGAAAAGCCACAGAAGCCCTTGCGGTTCCTGTGGCTTTCGTAGATGGCTGCGGAAGCAGCCGCGCATCAGCGCGAGAGTCCGGCAAGTGGGAGGGATAGTTTGAAGAATTTTGAAAGAAACGATTTGTTGTTCTCGCTGTGTGGCTTAAACTGTGCGATCTGCACCATGAAACTGGATGGGTACTGCCCGGGCTGTGGGGGTGGAGCAGGAAATCAGGGCTGCTCCATTGCACGATGCAGTTTAGACCACGGTGGTTATAATTATTGCTTTGAGTGCAGGGAATATCCCTGCGCCAAATACGATGGCATAACAGAGTTCGATTCGTTTATCACTCATCGCAATCAATTAAATGATATGGAAAAGGCAAAACATAGTGGAATACCGGCATATCATGCACAACTCGAAGAAAAGGCGAACCTGCTCAAGCACCTTCTTGAAAGGTTCAACGACGGACGCCGCAAAACATTGTTCAGCCTTGCCGTCAACCTGTTAGACCTCTCGGATATTGAATTTGCGATTGAAAAAATCGAAGGGGAGATTTCAGCGGAAAGCACACAGAAAGAAAAAGCTTTCGTGGCGGTAAAACATTTTGAAAATACGGCAAAGCAAAAAGGGGTTACGCTAAAATTGAAGAAAAAGGTCTCAAATAAAAAATAAACCTGAGTTTCATGGCTTATGCGGGAGCACCGCAGGCTCATAGTTTCAAATTTTGTTAATATTTCCATGTTTCGAGGATTGTATGCAAAAGAATACGTGATTTTGATGTTTTCTCCTTTGCAAAACGATAAAAAGTTGCTATAATGTTTAATAGGTCAGCTTCTCAATTCCGAGAGGCGTATAATCCGGTTTAAGCACCGGAGGGATATTCCCGGAGGACCTTTCCGGAACAAGTAATATTCACATTTGTAGGAGGAAAATCAAATGGCAAGAAAAATGAAAACCATGGATGGTAATCAGGCTGCTTCTCACGCATCGTATGCATTTACCGATGTAGCAGCGATCTATCCGATTACCCCATCTTCCGTTATGGCAGAACATACGGATGAGTGGGCGACAGAAGGAAGAACCAACATTTTTGGTCAGACTGTTCAGGTAACTGAGATGCAGTCTGAGGCAGGTGCAGCAGGTGCTGTACACGGTTCCCTGGCAGCAGGCGCGCTGACCACAACTTACACTGCTTCACAGGGTCTGTTACTGATGATTCCTAACTTATACAAAATTGCAGGTGAGCAGCTTCCGGGCGTATTCAACGTATCCGCTCGTGCTCTTGCAAGCCACGCTCTTTCCATTTTCGGCGATCACTCTGATGTATATGCCTGTCGTCAGACCGGCTGTGCTATGATGTGTGAATCCAGCGTACAGGAAGTTATGGACTTAACCCCGGTTGCTCATCTGGCAGCTTTGAAGGGCAAAGTTCCGTTCATCAACTTCTTTGACGGTTTCCGTACTTCCCACGAGATCCAGAAGATCGAGACCTGGGATTACGCAGATCTGGCTGAGATGGCAGATATGGATGCGATCGACGAGTTCCGCAAACATGCGCTGAACCCGAACCATCCTTGCCAGAGAGGTTCTGCTCAGAACCCGGATATCTTCTTCCAGGCAAGAGAGGCATGCAACCCATATTATGATGCACTGCCGGCTATCGTACAGGAGTACATGGACAAGGTTAATGCAAAACTGGGTACCGATTACAAACTGTTCAACTACTATGGTGCAGCAGACGCAGAGCAGGTTATCATTGCTATGGGTTCTGTAAATGACACCATCGAAGAGACCATCGATTACATGGCTAAGACCACCGGCGCTAAAGTTGGTGTTGTCAAAGTTCGTCTGTACAGACCATTCAGCGCAGCAGCCCTGATCGAAGCGATCCCGGAAACTGTTAAGAAGATCACTGTTTTGGACAGAACCAAAGAGCCGGGCGCTCTTGGCGAGCCGCTGTACTTAGACGTTGTTGCAGCACTTAAGGGCAGCAAGTTTGACGCAGTTGATATCTTCTCCGGCCGTTACGGCTTAGGTTCCAAAGATACCACTCCGGCACAGATCGTTGCTGCATACGACAACACTTCCAAGAAGATGTTCACCATGGGTATTGTTGATGATGTGACCAATCTGTCTCTGGAACTGGGCAAGCCGCTCGTTACCACTCCGGAAGGAACCACAAACTGTAAGTTCTGGGGCCTGGGTGCCGATGGTACCGTAGGTGCAAACAAGAACTCCATCAAGATCATCGGTGATAACACCGATATGTATGCACAGGCATATTTTGATTATGACTCCAAGAAATCCGGCGGTGTGACCATGTCTCATCTGCGTTTCGGTCATAAGAAAATCAAATCCACCTACCTGATCCGTCAGGCAAACTTCGTAGCATGCCACAACCCGGCATACGTTCGTAAGTACAACATGGTTCAGGAGCTGGTTGACGGCGGTACCTTCCTGCTGAACTGCGCATGGAGTGCAGAAGAGCTGGAGCAGCATCTGCCAGGTCAGATGAAGAAATACATCGCAGACCACAACATCAACTTCTATACCATCGATGGTGTTAAGATCGGTATCGAGACCGGCATGGGCCCGACACGTATCAATACCATTCTGCAGTCCGCATTCTTCAAACTGACCGGTATCATTCCGGAGGAGAACGCAATTCAGCTGATGAAGGACGCAGCGCAGAAGACCTATGGCCGTAAGGGTGAGGACGTTGTTAAGAAGAACTGGGCAGCAATCGATGCTGGTGCTCAGGGCGTTGTAAAAGTAGAAGTTCCGGAGAGCTGGAAGAACGCAGCAGACGAAGGTCTGGATTACAAGACTGTTACCAACGGAAGAAAAGATGTTGTTGACTTCGTTAACAATATCCAGACCAAAGTTAGTGCACAGGAAGGCAACAGCCTGCCGGTATCTGCATTCAACGACTATGTAGATGGTACAACCCCGTCCGGTTCCGCAGCATACGAGAAACGTGGTATCGCTGTAGACGTTCCGGTTTGGAATTCCGATAACTGTATCCAGTGTAACTTCTGTGCTTATGTATGTCCGCACGCTGTTATTCGTCCGGTTGCCATGACTGCAGAAGAGGCAGCAAATGCTCCGGAAGGAACAAAGATGCTGGATATGACTGGTATGCCAGGCTACAAGTTTGCAATGAGCATCTCCGCACTTGACTGTACCGGATGTGGCTCCTGTGCAAATGTCTGCCCAGGCAAGAAGGGCGAGAAAGCTCTTACCATGGACAAGCTTGCAAATCATCTTGGTGAGCAGGTGATCTTCGATTACGGCGTAACACTTCCGGAGAAGACCGATGTCATTGAGAAATTCAAAGCAAACACCGTTAAGGGAAGCCAGTTCAAGACTCCGCTGCTTGAGTTCTCAGGCGCATGCGCAGGCTGTGGCGAGACTCCTTACGCAAAACTGATCACTCAGCTGTTCGGTGACAGAATGTACATTGCAAATGCTACCGGATGTTCCTCTATCTGGGGTAACTCCTCACCGTCTACTCCTTACACGGTAAATGCCAAAGGACAGGGTCCGGCTTGGGACAACTCTCTGTTCGAGGATAACGCAGAGTTCGGTTATGGTATGCTGCTGGCACAGAACGCAATCCGTGAAGGTCTGAAGACCAAGGTTGAGTCTGTAATGGCAAACGAGAAAGCATCTGACGAAGTGAAGGCTGCTTGCAATGAGTGGTTAGAGACCTACGGCGTAGGCGCTACCAACGGCGAAGCTACCGACAAACTGGTTGCAGCACTGGATGGCATTGACTGCGATACCTGCAAGGATATTGTTAAGAACAAAGACTTCCTGGCTAAGAAATCCCAGTGGATCTTCGGTGGTGACGGATGGGCTTATGATATCGGTTTCGGCGGCGTTGACCATGTACTGGCAAGCGGCAAAGACATCAACATCATGGTTTACGATACCGAGGTTTACTCCAACACCGGCGGTCAGTCTTCCAAGGCTACCAAGACTGGTGCGGTTGCTCAGTTCGCTGCTGGCGGTAAAGAGACCAAGAAGAAAGACCTGGCTGGCATCGCTATGAGCTATGGTTATGTATATGTAGCACAGATTTCCATGGGTGCTGATTACGCACAGACCGTTAAGGCAATTGCTGAGGCAGAGGCTTATCCGGGACCGTCCTTAATCATCGCTTACGCACCGTGTATCAACCACGGCATCAAGAAGGGCATGAGCAAAGCTCAGACCGAGGAGAAGCTGGCTGTTGAGACCGGTTACTGGAACAACTTCCGTTACAACCCGGCTGGTGAGAAGAAATTCTCCTTAGACAGCAAGGCTCCGAAGATGGAAGGCTATCAGGACTTCTTGAAGGGTGAGGTTCGTTACGCATCTCTGGCTATGAAGAATCCGGAGAGAGCAGCGAAGCTGTTCGCTAAGAACGAGGAAGAGGCTAAGGAAAGATACGATTATCTGACCAAGCTGGTTACCCTGTACGGAAACGACTAATTGCAAATAATCATTAACATAAAAGTGCTCCTTCTGCGAGAGATCGTGGGAGGGGCACTTTTCGTTTACTTTATATGGACTGCATGGTAGAATAAAAGAAGAATATGCAAGGAGGTGTGAGATGTTCCATCAGATTCACCATATTGCGATTATCGGAACCAATTACGAGCGATCGCGGCATTTTTATGTGGATTTACTGGGGTTTAAGGTGGTGCGGGAGCATTACCGGGAAGAACGGGATGACTATAAGATCGACCTGGCCTGCGGCGGGCAGGAGATCGAACTTTTTATTATCAGGCAGGCTCCGAAGCGGCCAAGCTATCCGGAGGCAACGGGGCTGCGGCATCTGGCATTTCGGGTAGAGAGTGTGGAAGACACGGTTTGCGCGCTGCATGCAAAGGGAATCCGGACAGAGCCGATTCGGATCGATGCTTACACCGGGGGAAAGATGACCTTTTTCCAAGATCCGGACGGACTGCCGCTGGAGATTCATGAATAATCAACTTGAATGATACAATACAAGGAACGACGAAGGAGAGAAGAACATGGAGAAGAGATTTCGAGAGCGCTATTTGGCAGGAGAGGTGGAGTTTGAGGAGATTGACACTTACACGCAGGAGTGGGGCATGAGTGATTCCGATCTTAAGCTGGGACAGTATCTGGGATTGAGTGAAGAGGAAGAGGATGCCTGGGTAAGCGACAGCGAGGAGGCATTGAAGGAACTGCTGGATCAGGCAAAGAGGGGCTGAAGCGCAGCAAATCATAACAAAGAAAACCGGTAACCGCATGGGAAAATCTTACCCCATGCCGTTACCGGTTTTTTGCCGTATCAAACAAAATTAAATTATTTCTCGCCCACAAAATAGGTAATGACCGCGCCGACCACAGCCAGCAGCACACCAGACAAAATGATCATGATATTCAGATCTCCGAGCTTCCCAAACAATCCCGTATTGTAGAAGATGGCAAACGGGGAGGAGAGGATCAGGCCCAGGATCGCGCAGTAGGTTTGAATTCCGTATTTCTCAAACAGAAATGTGATCAGCTTTGCGATTAGGAAGATGCCAAGCAGCACACCGATCCCGAAAGGAAAAAGGACCAGAAATCCATTGGACAGAGCCGGGATGTCGAAGGCTTTCAGCGCCTCCAGGAAATTCTTGATGGAGCCGAGGATTCCGTAATAGTAGCCCAGGATCATCAGAACCAGGGAACCGCTGACACCTGGAATGACCATGGTGGCAGAGGCAATGATGCCGATGAAGAATAAGATGACCATCGTTCCGGGTGTTGCAGTCAGTGTCTTTAATACCTCTTCGTCAGAACCCAGAAGCGGCATGATGACAGCGAAAGCAAACAAAATCACAAATGCGAGGACATCTGAGAGTCCGATGGAGCGCCGGCACTCCCGGAGTTTGCGCTTTAACTGAAGGAGCAGAACCGGAATACCGCCCAGAATCAGACCGATGAAGGTCATGCAGGTGACAAAGGTGTGCTCGGAGAGCAGGTATTCGATCGCGTAGGTAAAGCCAACGATACCGACCCCGCAGCCGATCAGAATCGGGAACAATGTGATCAGACTTTTCTTCCAGTCCTTTAAAAAGTTGGAGACAGCGCCGATCAGCTTATCGTAGATTCCCATGGAGAGCGCCATCGTTCCGCCGCTGACACCGGGGATAATGTTTGCGATGCCGATCAGGATTCCTTTGATCATATCTGTAATAAATGTCATAAAAATACCATCCTTATTCCGCCTGACCGGATTTGGTGCAGTCAGGACATATAAACCTCATTATAGAGGGAGTGCCGTGGGCTGTCAAGAAACAGAAGAAATTTTTGATGTTTTCTTGACAAGTCGTCCAGATGGTACTATTCTATTGCAGGCGAGAGGAATGTATGATTCAAATGCGCCAATGGGGAATTGAGGAAGGAAATTTGAGAATGAAACGACTTTGGAAGCTGCTGGGACAGCTGGTAATCTTGGCGCTGCTTGTCAATGTACTGATCGAGCTGTTGAGCCGAAAGAGCCTGACCGGGCTTTTTCATTATATAATAGGAAGTCCGCTGGTGTTTTTGCTTAATACACTGCTGATCCTGACACCGTTTCTGATGACATTTTTTACCAGAAGAAAGGTGTTTCTGGCATCGATCGTGGTACTTTCGGAACTGACGATGGGCATTGCCAACGGCATACTGCTGGTCTTTCGGACGACACCGTTTACGGCCTCGGATCTGGGCCTGTTCAAGTATGCAGTCAGTCTTTTGACGCTGTATCTGACCTGGTGGCAGATCATGCTGATGATCGCCGCGTTTGTGGCGGCTGGGGTGTTCTGCGTGATTTTATGGAGAAAAGCGCCGGTGGAGCAGGAAAAGATCCATGTGACGGAATCGGTCTGCGTGGCGGCTGTGAGCATGACGGTGATCTGGGGGAGCTTAAATCTGGCGATGCTGTCCGGGATTGTGGCACTTCATTTTGGCAATATCGGACAGGCCTATGAGGATTATGGATTTGCTTACTGCTTTGCCAATTCTGCGTTCAATACGGGCATCGAAAAGCCGGAGGTGTATGATTCCGAGGCGGTGGCTGTCCTGGAGAAAAAGGACTTTGTTCCGGCCAATCCCTACTCGCTGAAGGAACATACCACACCGAATATCATTATGGTTCAGCTGGAGTCTTTTTTTGATCCGACGCTGTGGGAGAATCATACGCTTGAGAAGGATCCGATCCCCTTTTACCGATTCCTGATGAAGAATTTCCCATCGGGATATTTGAGTGTACCCTCGGTGGGGGCCGGTACGGCAAACACAGAGTTTGAATGCATTACCGGGATGAATCTGGATTTCTTCGGGCCGGGAGAATATCCGTATAAGACGGTGCTCCAGAAAACAGTTTGTGAGAGCATGGCATTTGATATGAAGAATCTTGGCTACAAGACCCACGCGATCCACAACAATGAGGCAACCTTTTATGACCGCCACAAGGTGTTTGCGCAGTTGGGCTTTGACAGCTTTACGCCGATTGAATATATGTACGATACGGAGCGCAATCCCACCGGGTGGTGCAGGGACAAGGTGCTGGTCGGAGAGATTGAGAAGACGCTGGATTCCTCGCTGGGGCAGGATTTCATTTACACGATTTCGGTGCAGGGGCACGGGAAATATCCTTCGTTTGAATATTATTGTGAGCAGATTCACGAGATGGATACCTTCGTGAAGTCGTTAGTATGGATGCTCAAGCAGCGGAAGGAGCCGACGGTGCTCGTGCTTTACGGAGATCATCTTCCGGGCTTTGAATGGACGCAGGAGGAGATGAAGAACCGCTCCCTGTTCCAAACGGAATATGTAATCTGGAATAATCTCGATCTGCCCAATCAGAAGATGGATGTGGAGGCATATCAGCTGACATCCCATGTGCTGAATCTTCTGGATATTCACGAGGGGACGATGGCGCGCTTTCACCAGAGGCATCTGGATCGGGGAGACACATCGACAGAGAGTTATTTGGATGCCATGAAGATTCTGGAATATGACATATTGTACGGGGATCAGGAGGTGTATGGCGGGAACATGCCTTACCATGCGACAAAGCTGGAATTTGGCATCACGCCGATCATTCAGAGGACGACGCTGCATCAGACAGATCAGATCATTGTGTTCGGAGAACAATTCAATGCTTACTCCAAAATCTGTGTTGACGGAAAGGCAGTGGATACGCCGTATTATCAGGAAGGCCGGCTGATTGCGCCCAATGTACCCTATAAAGAAGGAGAAGTCATCACCGTACAGCAGATCGGACGGGACAAGGTTTCGCTTGGCACCGCACGAAAAGGAGCCGGTGCCAGATAGGCTTGTGAAATAAAAACATTTGTGATAGACTTATTTTTATACAAAAAAGATGACCCAAGGAGGATATGGACATGGAACAAAAGCAGTCACTTGCTACAATCTGCATACAGGGAGGCTGGCAGCCGAAGAATGGCGAGCCGCGTGTACTCCCGATCTATCAGAGCACGACGTTCAAATACGAGACCAGCGAACAGATGGGACGGCTGTTTGACCTGGAGGAAGACGGATATTTCTATACGCGTCTGGCAAATCCGACCAATGATGCGGTTGCTTCCAAGATCTGTGCCCTGGAGGGCGGAGCGGCGGCGATGCTGACTTCCTCCGGTCAGGCAGCCAACATGTATGCGATCTTAAATATCTGTTCCGCAGGAGATCATGTGGTCAGTTCCGCGACGATTTACGGCGGCACCTCCAACCTGTTGACTGTGACGCTGAAACGCTTTGGGATCGAATGTACCCTGGTGGACCCGGATGCATCGGCGGAGGAACTGGAGAAGGCGTTTCAGCCAAACACCAGGGCTGTGTTCGGAGAGACGATTGCGAATCCGGCGCTGGTGGTGCTGGATATCGAGAAATTTGCGGCGCTGGCACATGAGCATGGAGTTCCGCTGATTGTGGACAATACCTTTGCGACACCGATCAACTGCCGTCCGTTTGAGTGGGGCGCAGATATCGTGACACATTCCACCACCAAATACATGGACGGTCATGCGATGGCGGTGGGCGGCTGCATCGTGGACAGCGGCAACTTTGACTGGGAGGCCAACGCAGAGCGGTTCCCGGGACTGACCACACCGGATGATTCCTACCATGGTGTTGTGTACACGAAGAAATTCGGCAAGGCTGCGTTTATCATGAAGGCAACCGCCCAGCTGATGCGTGATATGGGCTCGATCCAGTCTCCGCAGAATGCATTTTTGTTAAATGTCGGTCTGGAGACCCTGCATCTGCGCGTGCCGCGTCATTGTGAGAACGCGCTGAAGGTGGCGGAGTATCTGCAGTCCAGAGATGATGTGGCATGGGTAAAATATCCGGGGCTGAAGGGCGATCCCTATTATGAGCTGGCACAGAAATATATGCCGCATGGCACCTGTGGCGTGATTTCCTTCGGCTTAAAGGGAGGAAGAGCGGCGGCAGGCGCATTTATGGACAAGCTAAAGCTGGCGGCCATCGTGACGCATGTGGCAGATGCGAGAACCTCCGTGCTGCATCCGGCAAGCCATACCCACCGTCAGCTCAGTGATGAGCAGTTGGTGGAGGCAGGTGTGGACCCGTCTCTGATCCGCCTCAGCGTCGGAATCGAGGATGCAAACGACATCATAGCGGATCTGGAGCAGGCGTTTGTATAAAGTTTGGAGAAAATCAGATGGAACAGGGAAAGATACAGTTTAACAAAAAGACCTGGGGCAGGCCGTTGAGATTGATTTTCGGCAGGACGACGTTTCTGGTGTTTGCAGTTCTGATGCAGCTTGGCGTCCTGTTCTCGGCTTTTTTATGGCTGAGTGATAATGTATTTTATGTCTATGGAGGTTTTACTCTGCTCAGTACCATTGTGGTGATCCACATTATCAATAAGCGGCAGAATCCTTCGTTTCAGATGGCCTGGGTGATTCCGGTTCTGGTCTTTCCGGTCTTTGGCGCCCTGCTTTATCTGTTTGTGGAGCTGCAGCTTGGAACCAGAAGGATGGATCAGCGGCTTGGGGTTCTGACCGGGGAGACGAAGGGCTATCTGGGGCAGGATGCGGGCGTTATGGAGCGGTTGAAGACGGTCAGCCACGGAACTGCGAGCCTGTCGGTCTACATGAACCGGTATGGTCATTATCCGATCTATGACCACACGTATGTGCAGTATTATCCGCTGGGGGATGACATGTATCCGAGGCTTCTTGAGGAGCTTCGCAGTGCAGAACACTACATTTTCATGGAGTATTTCATCGTGGAACGCGGTGAGATGTGGGATACGATTCTGGAGGTCCTCAAGGAAAAAGTAAAGCAGGGCGTGGAGGTCCGCATGATGTATGACGGCATGTGCTCCCTGACCATGCTTCCCTATCATTATCCGAAGCAGCTGGAGAAATTCGGGATTCGCTGTAAGATGTTTTCGCCGGTGCGTCCGGTGCTGTCCTCCGCCCAAAATAACCGGGATCATCGGAAGATTACCGTCATTGATGGACATACGGCGTTTACCGGGGGCATCAATCTGGCGGATGAATACATCAACCGGAAAGAGCGGTTCGGACATTGGAAGGATACGGGGATCATGCTGAAGGGCGATGCCGTGAACAGTTTCCTGATCATGTTTTTGCAGATGTGGAATGTGACGGAGCATGAGAGAGAATCGTATGAGAACTATACCATCGGTGCCGATTATCCGTATCCGGAGACTCTGAATATGGATGGCTATGTCATGCCCTATGGCGACAGCCCTTTGGATGAGGAGACGGTGGGAGAACATGTCTATATTGATATTTTGAATGAGGCAAGCCACTATGTACATATTATGACACCCTATCTGATTCTGGACAGCGATATGATCACAGCGCTGACCTTTGCGGCCAAGCGCGGGATTGAGATCATCATCATTATGCCGCATATCCCGGACAAGCTGTACGCCTATCTGCTGGCGCGCTCTTATTATGCGGAGCTTTTGGGTGCCGGGGTGAAAATCTATGAATACACACCGGGATTCGTTCATGCAAAATCCTTTACCAGCGATGATACCAAGGCTGTCGTGGGAACGATCAATCTGGATTACCGGAGTCTGCATCTGCATTTTGAATGTGCCGCGTATCTGTATCGGAATGCGGCAGTCAGTCAGGTGGAGCAGGACTTCCAGGAGACTCTGAGCAAATGCCAGGAGATCACCATGGAGGAGTGCAGACGCTACCCGCTGCCCAAAAAGATTGCGGGAAGCGTACTGCGGTTGTTTGCGCCGCTGATGTAGCGGCGGGCACCTGCCCTCTGGCGGGGGAGGTGCGGATCGCTTAATCGAACCTGGCACAATCGGATCGGGCTTAATAGTGGCGCACCTCTTCAGTATTTCGGATGGCTTCGATGACGGGGCGCGCTTCTTCTGATGTGAAATAGCGCCAGGTCGGCTCAGGCACCTTGGCAGAAAGCTCGTCCATTTTTCCTTCCTTCACCAGTGTGCGGACCATGGAGGCGCTGATGGCACCGTCGGCATCGGCTTTGCGGGGCAGGATGGTGCAGGTAATCCCGGCTGCTTCCAGTTCTTTCTGCATCACCTGATTATAAATTCCCGTGACCTGACTGAATGGTTCTTCGCCCACGAAGCGGGAGGTGATGCCGAGTGCCCGGGCAATCTGCAAAAACACCCGGATGTCCAATTTCGCATGGGAGCGGATCACCGTATCGGAATCCTTCAGAAAATAAGAAGGGAAGGTCGCGTTGGAGATCATGTAAGGGCCTGTCTGGTGATAGATCAGGTTTGAAAGGTGCGCAGATCCTTCCCGCACAAGGCGTTCCCGGACGGACAGCGGAACCAGGGATACGTCCTCGGATACCACAAATACATGCAGCAGATCGACCTGCGCAGCCGCCTGCTCCAGCAGATACTGGTGTCCCAGCGTGAAGGGATTGGCGTTCATAATGACGGCGCCGATCGCGGCCGTGCCGCCGGATTTTCCGGCCAGTCCGCTTAGACCGGAGCGCTGTGTTTCTTCTTTTAATACATTCAGATAATCTGCAAATCCATGTTTTCGGTTTTCCATAAAGACTACCTTGCCGTCCACACGGGCAATCTCATAGAATCCAAGATCACCGAAAAATTTGGCAGTATTGCATTTGGTATACAAAAACAGGCGGGTATTGCCACGGTTGTACTGAAATTCGATCAGATGGGAGAGCACCTGATTGAGCAGTCCTTCGCCCTGATGGCCGGAAGAGACGGCCAGGCAGCGCAGGGTGTTGGAAAAACAGGAGCCGGTGGCGGCCAGCTCATAATCTTCATCGAAAAGGCCGATGCTGTAATCGAGATTTTTGTCGCGCTCGATGCCTTCCTGGGAAAGCAGCGCGTCCATTTGACGCAGTGCACGCCGATCACTTGGTTTAATCTGACTGAGTGTATATTCTGACATGGTCATTCCTCCATTGCTTTGCTTTTCCCTATTATAATAGAATTCCTGAAAAAAAGCGATGCCTGTACGAAAAAAAGTAATGTATAGAATTTGGCACACAGGAAACGCTAGTATGGAAATGAGAGCAGACGGAGGAACGGAAGATGGGAAATGAAGAGAAAAAGGAAGAACAGGACAAGTTGGAATCCTTTGGTCAGATGACGCTGGAAAACAATCAGCAGAGGAGAAAAATTCATCTTCTCTCGATTATCGGCGAGGTGGAGGGGCACGAAAATCTGTCCGGCAACTCCAAGACAACCAAGTATGACCACGTGCTGCCGCAGCTGGCGCAGCTTGAGGATGACGACAGCGTGGAAGGACTCCTGGTGCTGCTAAACACCTCGGGCGGCGATGTGGATGCGGGTCTGGCGATTGCGGAGATGATCGCATCCCTCAGTATGCCGACGGTGTCACTGGTACTGGGCGGAAGCCATTCCATCGGTGTGCCGCTGGCGGTTTCCACAGATTATTCGTTTATCGTGCCGACAGGAACTATGATGATCCATCCGGTGCGGATGACCGGGCTGGTGATCGGCGCATCCCAGACCTATGAGTATTTTGATATGATCCAGAACCGGATTTTGAGTTTTACCAGCAATCATTCCAGAATTGCCTATGATCAGGTGAAGGAACTGATGCTGAACACAAAGATGCTGACCCGTGACCTGGGGACAGTTCTGGTGGGAGAGGAGACGGTCAAGGCCGGACTGATCGATGCGGTGGGCGGAATTCAGCAGGCGCTGGAAAAATTGTATGCCATGATTGATGAGCGGGCAGGGGAAAAATGAGGGGAAGGTTGCAATTCCCTTCATTTTTTTGTATACTATCCTCAATGGGAAAGAGGAGGCATACATTCGTGACAACAACTGGCAAGAAAACAACAGCTTCGGGAAAAACGAGTGGAAAGGCAGCAGGAGCATCAACCAGAAAACCTGGCAGACCGAGGAAGAATCCGGCACCGGAACCGGAGAGAGGGCCGGAGAGCTTTATTCGTGCAGAAGTGATGGTAATTCTGTCCTTCGCGGCGGCGGTCCTGCTTTTTTTGAGCAATTTTCATCTGTGTGGTGTAGTTGGAGACTTTTTCCGCAGCCTTCAGCTTGGGCTGTTTGGCATGGTGGGGTTTGCAGCCCCGCTTCTTCTGTTTGTGGGAACCTGTTTTTACCTGTCCAATCGCGGTAATATGACGGCAGTGCGCAAGATGGTTGCGTCGCTGGCGGCATTTCTTGTGCTGTGTGGATTTGCACAGCTTTTGTTTGGCAAGGACCCTGGGGCGGAGGCTGGGATTCTGGGCTATTATAAGCTCTCGTCCCAGAATGGTCTGGGCGGTGGTCTTGTGGGAGGCCTGGTCTGCATGAGCCTTAAGAATGCGCTGGGGACGATTGGTGCCTTTCTGGTGCTGCTGGTCTGCCTGATTATCAGTGCGGTGTGCATCACAGAACGTTCCTTCGTGAGTGCAGTTAAGAAGGGCGGAGATGTGGCGTACCAGCATGCCAAAGAGGATATGGATCGCCGCAGGGAGCGCAGTGAAGAGCGAAGACGCCTGCGGGAGGAGCAGCGGGTTCGCGGTGTGAATCTCGGATCGACCGATCTGTCGACGGAAGAGCCTTATGAGGAAGCTTATGAGGGCGAAGAATATGACGAGGAATATGACGGTGCAGCATACCCGGATATTCCGGTGAACCAGCAGGCAGAAGAAACAGCAGCCATGCAGAATCCGGCGGCTGGACTGGAGATACCGGCCATGCAGGAACCGGCGGCAGAGCCGCTCCGTGCAGATGTCTTTACCGGCAACATTTCGCTGCCGCCGGAATATCCGGAGGATGAGGACGATACCGTGCCGTTTGATGTGGATGACGGGCCGGTTCCGACAGAATCTGCGCAGAGCCTGGTAAGAACCGGGCTGATGGGGGAAGAGCCGGAGATCGATGTGCCTGCACCGCTGGTACCGACACAGGCGGAGTCAATGCCGGAGCCGACGCCGGAGCCTGCGTTCAAAGCGGAACCGGTAAATCCAGAACCGGAAGCACCGATTCTGTCAGCTTCGGCAGGAACCGTAAGCATTCAGAGCGAATTTTCGATCCCGGAGGAAGCGAAGCGCGTGGTCACGGCCGGGGGCAAGATCATCGAGACCGATACGGAGATGCTCCAGAAGAAGCTGGAATCGAAAAAGAAGGAAGTGCAGGCGGCCAAAGAGGCCGGAGAGACCAGCGTCCTGCAGGAGATCAAGGCGAAGGAGGAAGCTCCGAAGAAAGAATACATATTCCCGCCGGTCAGCCTCTTAAAGCGCGGCAGCCGGATCGCCGGAAATCATTCCGAGAAGGAATACAAGGAGACGGCCATCAAGCTGCAGCAGACGCTGCGCAACTTCGGTGTGGGCGTGACAGTCACCAATATCAGCTGCGGCCCGTCCGTGACCCGATATGAGCTGCATCCGGAGCAGGGCGTGAAGGTCAGCAAGATCGTCGGACTCTCGGATGATATCAAGCTGAGTCTGGCGGCTGAGGATATCCGGATCGAGGCACCGATTCCCGGCAAGTCAGCGGTGGGAATCGAGGTGCCAAATAAAGAAAACAATATGGTATATCTTCGCGATCTGCTTGAGGCGGAGAATTTCAAAAGCCATCCGTCCCGCCTGGCATTTGCCGTGGGCAAAGACATCGGCGGACAGGTCGTGGTCACCGATATTGCCAAGATGCCGCATCTTCTGATCGCCGGAGCAACCGGGTCCGGTAAGTCGGTGTGCATCAATACGCTGATTATGAGTATCATCTACAAGTCGAGTCCGGAGGATGTCAAGCTGATTATGGTCGATCCGAAGGTCGTGGAGCTGAGTGTCTACAACGGCATTCCCCATCTGCTGATCCCGGTGGTCACCGATCCGAAGAAGGCATCCGGCGCCTTAAACTGGGCGGTGGCGGAGATGACCGACCGCTATAAGAAGTTTGCACAGTACAATGTCCGGGATTTGAAGGGCTACAATGCGAAAGTAGAGACGATCCAGGATATCGACGATGAAAATAAACCGAAGAAGATGCCGCAGATCGTGATTATCGTGGACGAGCTTGCGGATCTGATGATGGTGGCACCGGGAGAGGTGGAGGATGCGATCTGCCGTCTGGCCCAGTTAGCCCGTGCGGCCGGAATCCATCTGGTGATCGCGACCCAGCGTCCGTCGGTCAATGTCATTACCGGTCTGATCAAGGCCAATGTACCGTCGAGAATTGCGTTTTCCGTATCTTCCGGTGTGGATTCCCGGACGATTATCGATATGAATGGTGCTGAGAAACTGCTTGGAAAGGGCGATATGCTGTTCTATCCGGCAGGATTTCCGAAACCGCAGCGTGTGCAGGGCGCATTTGTCTCCGATCAGGAGGTTCAGAAGGTCGTGGACTTTTTGACGGAGCAGGGAATGACCACGGATTACAATCCGGATGTGGAAGTTTCCATAAACACGGCCCCGGCGGCAGCGGCAGCAGGAGGCGGCAACGGCCGGGACGAGTATTTCGAACAGGCCGGGAAATTCATCATCGAGAAGGAAAAGGCATCCATCGGGATGCTGCAGCGCGTATTTAAGATTGGCTTCAACCGGGCGGCCCGCATCATGGATCAGCTCTCGGAGGCCGGAGTAGTAGGAGAAGAAGAAGGAACCAAGCCGCGGAAGGTATTGATGACCATGGAGGATTTTGAAGAGATGGTACAGCGCGGCGAATAAAGAAGACAGGTTTTAGCTGAGGACGAGCAGAGGAGGATGAGCGAGATGAAAACAGATATTCAGATTGCACAGGAGGCGGTTATGCTTCCGATCAAAGAGGTTGCAAAGGCTTATGGAATCGAGGAAGATGACCTGGAGCTGTACGGAAAATACAAGACCAAGCTGACCGACGAGCTGTGGCAGCAGGTGAAGGACCGTCCGGACGGCAAGCTGGTTTTGGTGACCGCGATCAACCCGACCCCGGCGGGAGAGGGGAAGACGACCACCAGCATTGGTCTGGGCGATGCCATGACAAGACTTGGCAAAAAGACGCTTCTGGCGCTTCGCGAGCCTTCTCTGGGACCGTGCTTTGGCATCAAGGGCGGTGCGGCCGGCGGCGGTTATGCGCAGGTTGTGCCGATGGAGGATTTGAACCTGCACTTTACCGGCGATTTCCATGCGATCACTTCCGCGAACAATCTGCTGGCGGCGCTCCTGGACAATCATATCCAGCAGGGCAATGCGCTTCAGATCGACACCAGACAGATTCTCTGGAAACGCTGCCTGGACATGAATGACCGGGTGCTGCGCAATATCGTGGTGGGACTGGGAAACAAGGGCGACGGCGTGGTGCGCGAGGATCACTTTGTCATCACGGTGGCATCGGAGATCATGGCGATTCTCTGCCTGGCCGATGACATGAAAAACTTAAAAGAGCGCCTCGGCAAGATCATCGTTGCATATAATTATGCAGGAGAGCCGGTGACGGCGGCACAGTTAAACGCAGTCGGAGCGATGGCGGCACTGTTAAAGGATGCGATCAAGCCGAACATGATTCAGACGCTGGAGCATACCGGAGCCATGGTTCACGGCGGACCGTTTGCCAACATTGCACACGGCTGCAACAGCGTGCGCGCGACCAAGACCGCTCTGAAGCTGGCGGATGTCGTCATCACGGAGGCAGGCTTTGGTGCAGATCTGGGCGCAGAGAAATTCATGGACATCAAATGCCGCATGGCGAACTTAAAGCCGGACGCAGTGGTTCTGGTTGCGACTGTGCGTGCACTCAAATACAACGGAGGTGTGCCGAAGGCAGAGCTGTCCGCAGAGAATCTGGAAGCACTGAAAAAGGGAATCGTGAATTTGGAAAAACATATTGAGAACATTCAGAAATTCGGTGTTCCGGTTGTCGTGACTTTAAACTCCTTCGTCAGCGATACGGAAGCGGAGTATGAATTTATCCGCAATTTCTGTGAAGAGCGCGGCTGTGAGTTTGCCTTGTCTGAGGTATGGGCGAAGGGCGGCGAGGGCGGCGAAGCTCTGGCAAAGAAGGTACTCAATACACTGGAGAGCAAAGAAAGCCATTATCAGCCGCTGTATCCGGATGACATGAGTCTGAAGGATAAGGTAAAGACGATTGCGTCCGAGATCTACGGTGCAGACGGTGTGACCTATGTACCGGCTGCTGCGAAGGCGCTGGCAAAGATTGAGGAGATGGGTTTTGGCGGTCTTCCGGTCTGCATGGCAAAGACGCAGTATTCTTTGTCGGATGATCAGACGAAGCTGGGACGTCCGACTGGATTTTCGATCAATGTCCGCGATGCTTATGTATCCGCGGGAGCCGGATTTGTGGTGGTGCTGACCGGCGCGATCATGACCATGCCGGGACTTCCGAAGAAACCGGCGGCAGATGGAATCGATGTGACCGACGACGGCGTAATTACCGGATTGTTCTAAGGAGCACAGGCGGACGTAAACGCTGAAATGACTACAAGAGATGGATGACAGAAAGGATATGAAGCTGGTATGAAGATAAGGGACTGGTTGGAAGGACTGACCTATACAGTGCAGCAGGGAAGCCTGGAGCAGGAGGTGGACGAGGTTGTCTACGATTCCAGAAAAGCTGCACCGGGAGCGGTGTTTATCTGCATGAAGGGAACCCGGATCGATTCGCATGATTTCGCAGAGCAGGTCGTGGAGGCCGGTGTGCGTGTGATCGTGGCGGAGCGAAGCATCGAGGTGCCGGAGCAGGTGACCGTGATTCTGGTGGAGAACGGCAGAGAGGCGCTGGCTGTGCTTTCTGCAGCGCGGTTTGAAAACCCGTCCCGGAAGCTTCTGATGATCGGCGTGACGGGGACCAAGGGCAAGACGACGACGACGCACATGATCAAGACGATCTTCGAGACGGCAGGAAGAAAGACCGGCATGATCGGAACCAACGGCGTATTTATGGGAGAGGAGCATTATCCGACCATGAACACCACTCCGGAATCCTACGACCTGCACAAATACTTCGCGCAGATGGTGGAATCCGGCTGTGAGTGCTGCGTCATGGAGGTTTCCTCCCAGGCCATGAAGATGAACCGCGTGGCGGGAATCACCTTTGATTATGCGCTGTTTACCAACATTTCCCCGGATCACATCGGACCGGATGAGCATGCGGATTTTGACGAATATCTGCACTGCAAGACCAGTTTGTTTGCGCAGAGCCGTTTTGCACTGATCAACGTGGACGACGAACATATCGATGAAATCGTGAAGGACATTCCGTGTGACTGGATGGGATTTGGCCTCAGGGCCGGGGCCGGATATCAGGCGGAGGATATCCACTATGTATCGGAGCCGGATTTTGTGGGAATTGAATTTGACATCCGCGGAGAGCATCAGATCCCGGTTCGCGTCAGCATCCCGGGTAAGTTTAATGTCTACAATGCGCTGGCGGCCGCGGCGGTAGCGCTGATGGCCGGGGTGCCGTCGGATCGGCTGCAGCACGCGCTGGAGCACTGCAAGATCAACGGGCGCATGGAGATTGCCTACACGTCCGAGAAATGCTGTGTCATCATCGATTATGCCCACAATGCGGTCAGCATGGAGAGCCTGCTGGAGACTTTGCGGGAGTACCACCCGAAGCGTCTCGTTGTGGTCTTTGGCTGCGGAGGAAACCGTTCGAAGGACCGCCGCTACTCCATGGGAGAGATCGGCGGAAAACTGGCGGATCTGTCCATCATCACAGCGGACAATTCCCGCTATGAGAAGGTGGAGGATATCATCGCCGATATCCGCGGCAGCATTGAAAAGACCGGCGGAACCTTTATCGAGATCCCGGATCGCCGTGAGGCCATTACCTACAGCATTACCCATGCAGAACCGGGAGATATGATCGCGGTCATCGGAAAGGGACATGAGGACTACCAGGAGATCGAGGGTGTTCGCTACCCGTTCCTCGACCGTGCGGTTGTGGAGGATGTGGCGGCTGCGATGAAGGACGAAAGCAGCAGGGGCTGAAGCGGAGAACACAGGCAAAAAGCAGATTGGAAATAACGTCAGGGGAGAACGAACTATGGAACATATAACGGTAAAGGATATCGTACAGGCGACCGGAGGCCGTCTGCTGTGCGGTGATGAGACGCTGCCGCTGATACATATAAGCATCGATTCACGCACGATGAGGGGACAGGATCTGTTTGTTCCTCTGGTGGGGGAGAATGTGGACGCGCACCGTTTTATTGAGCAGGCATTTTCTGCCGGAGCGGTGGCGACGCTGACCAGTGAGCATGAGGAAAAGACGGACAGTCATCCCTGGATTCTGGTTGGGGATACGAAGCAGGCATTGCAGGATATCGGCCGCTTTTACCGGAACCGTCTGACCCTGCCGCTGGTGGGCATTACGGGAAGTGTGGGCAAGACCACGACCCGCGAGATGGTGGCTGCGGCACTTTCCGGAAGATATCAGGTCTACAAGACACCGGGCAATTCCAACAGCCAGGTGGGACTTCCGATCACCCTCACGGAGATCTGCGCGGATGATGAGATCGGGGTGCTGGAGCTTGGCATGAGTATGCCGGGGGAGCTGACCGTCATCGCGAAGATTGCACAGGTGGATATGGCAGTCATCACCAACGTGGGCATTACCCACATTGAGCAGCTGGGAAGCCAGGAGAACATCTACCGGGAGAAGCTGACCATCCAGGACGGCTTAAAGGATGGCGGCGTGCTGTTCTTAAACGGAGATGATCCCATGCTGAGGGAGACGAAGGCAAAGGCGGGCTGTAGTACGGTGTATTACGGAACCGGGGCAAACAGCGATTATTGGGCGGAGGATATCCGGCTGGAGGAGGGCTGTCCGGTCTTTACTGCGGTATGCAGGGCGCGAAGACTTCCGGTACATTTGCACATTATGGGAAGCCACAACGTGCTCAATGCCATGGTGGCACTGGCTGTGGCGGATGCGTATGACGTGCCGCTTGAGGCGGCTGTGAAGGAGCTGGAGACGTTTACCGGATTCCAGAACCGGCAGCAGATTTACGAGCGCGGCGGCGTTACGATCATCGACGATACCTACAATGCCAGTCCCGTGTCCATGAAAGCCGGACTGGAGGTTCTTGGTTCCATGAAGCAGGCAAAGCGCAGGATCGCGGTGCTGGCCGATATGAAGGAGCTGGGACCGGACGCGGCGAGATTTCACCGCGAGGTGGGCGAGTGGATGGAAACGCATCCCGTGGACGTATTATTTACCCTGGGCGGGCTGGCGCTGGAGATCGAGCGCGGGGCAAGAACGAGACAGGCGGCCACCCTCTGCTTTCATTTTGAGGCGGAGGACCGGGAGGAGCTTTGCACGGCTTTGGAGGACTGCTTAACACCGGGGGACTGCGTGCTCTTAAAGGGCTCCAACAGCATGAAGCTGGGCGAGGTTGCGGCGCGTCTGATCGGGAAATAACAGGTGCAGGCAACAACAGCAAACATAAAAAAGTGACAGACAGGTGAGCGTATGGCTGAGCAGTATGCCAGTATTATTATAGACATATCCCATGAAAACGTAGACCGCGTATTCCAGTATCGGATTCCGGAGGAGCTTCTTCCGCAGATTCGGATCGGAGTGCAGGTCTGCGTTCCTTTTGGTGCAGGAAACCGTACACGGAAGGGATACGTGGTGGAGATCGGCGAGCGTGTGGACTATGATACCGCAAAGATCAAAACCATCATCGAGGTGGTATCGAAGAGTGTGACGGCCGGTTCCCAGCTCATCGAGCTGGCCTGGTGGATGAAGGAACGCTACGGCTCCACGATGAATCAGGCGCTGAAGACCGTGCTTCCGGTGAAGAAGCAGGTCAAGGCCCGGAATCAGACGATCGTGGAGTCTATGGTGGGGGAGAGCGATGTGTTCGCCGGTCTGGACGGTGCAAGGATCGATGAGAAGGAGGAGCTTTTCGAGATTGCGTTAAATGAGAAGCAGCAGGATATTGTCCGGGAATTTCGTGCCGCCTACGACGCGGGGGACCGGAAACCCTGTCTTCTGCACGGGATTACCGGAAGCGGCAAGACCGAGGTGTACATGGCCATGATGGACGAGATTCTGGCGCAGGGCCGTCAGGTGATCGTGCTGATCCCGGAGATCGCCCTGACCTACCAGACGGTCATGCGTTTTTACCGGAGATTCGGCAAACGAATCTGCGTCATGCATTCGCGGCTCTCTGCCGGAGAACGCTTTGATCAGTTTGAGCGGGCGAAACGCGGCGAGACGGATATCATGATCGGTGCCCGATCTGCGCTGTTTACGCCGTTTTCCAATCTGGGGCTGATCATCATGGATGAGGAGCACGAGGGCGCTTACAAGAGTGAAGGCGCGCCGCGCTACCACGCCCGCGAGGTGGCCGAGAAGCTGGCCGAGATGAATGGGGCTGCTTTTGTGATGGGCTCTGCGACCCCGTCGGTGGAGGCTTACACCCGGGCAAAAGCCGGAATTTACCGCCTGTTCACACTGGATGCCCGCGCCGGTATCGGCAGCAGTCTGGCATCCACCGAGGTGGTGGATCTGCGCGGGGAGATGCAGGCCGGCAACAAGTCCATCTTCAGCAGGCGTCTCCAGGAGCTGATCGCGGACCGTCTGGCAAAAAAGGAGCAGATCATGCTGTTCATGAACCGCCGGGGCTACTCGAGCTTTGTGTCCTGCCGTTCCTGCGGGGAGGCGATGAAGTGCCCCCACTGTGATGTGACGCTGACCCTGCACAACCGCAGCAGGCTGGTGTGTCATTACTGCGGCTATGCGATTCCGATGCCGAAGCAGTGCCCGGAGTGCGGATCTTCGTACCTGGCCGGCTTTGGAATCGGAACCCAGAAGATTGAGGAGCTGGCGGGGCAGATGTTTCCACAGGCGCGGATTCTGCGGATGGACCTGGATACCACCTCGCGCAAGGGCGGACATGCGTCGATTCTGTCGGCGTTTGCAAAGCGGGAGGCGGATATTCTGATCGGCACGCAGATGATCGTGAAGGGTCATGATTTTCCGGGGGTGACGCTGGTGGGAATCCTGGCGGCGGATGTTTCTTTATACGCGCCGGACTATCGGTCGGCGGAGCGCACGTTTCAGCTTCTGGTGCAGGCGGCAGGCCGGGCGGGAAGAGCCGCACAGCCGGGCATCGCGGTCATTCAGACCTATATGCCGGAGCACTACAGCATTCAGACCGCGGCAAAGCAGGATTATGAGGCGTTTTTTGAGCAGGAGACCGGGTATCGGAAGCTGATGCATTATCCGCCGTCCTGCCACATGCTGACGGTACAGATTGCGGGAAAAGACGAAGAACTGGCGGGGCATATGATGGAGCAGGTACAGGCAGCCGTGCAGAGAAAATTCGGCCGGGAGGTCATGCTCATCGGGCCGGTTCCCGCGCCGGTCTACAAAGTTAATGATATTTACAGAAAAATTTTATATATGAAACAGGAAAACTATGATATACTAATTAGAATCCAGAAGTATGTGCAGGAGCGCTGGGATGAGACGGAAAGCTGTAAAAAGCTGACCATACAGTATGATTTTTCATAAGCGCCGGCAAGTTTTTAGAATGACAGGAAAGGGAGCAGAACAGAGGATGGCAATCAGACAGGTAAGAACCATAGGGGACGATATTTTGACGAAGGAGTGCAAGCGGGTCAAGGAGATCACACCGCGTGTGCAGGAATTGATTGAGGATATGTTTGAGACGATGTATGAGACCAACGGTGTGGGGCTGGCGGCTCCGCAGGTCGGCGTTTTGAAGCAGATCGTGGTCATGGACGTGGATGACGGCAACCAGTATGTCCTGATCAATCCGGAGATCATCGAGACCAGCGGCTCTCAGACAGGCCCGGAAGGGTGCCTCAGTGTACCTGGCAAATCCGGTACGGTGACACGACCGAATCACGTGAAGGTACGTGCTTTTGATGAAAATATGGAAGAATATGAGCTGGAGGGCGAAGAGCTGCTCGCCCGCTGCATCTGTCATGAATGTGCGCATCTGCACGGTCAGCTTTTTGTGGATCTGGTGGAAGGCGATTTGATGGATGTCAATGCAGAGGAAGAAGAATAGATTTTTTGGAGGACGGACATGAGGATTGTATTTATGGGAACACCGGATTTCTCGGTACCGACGCTGGAACGGCTGCTGGAATCCCGTCATGAGGTGATCGGGGTGGTGACGCAGCCGGATAAGCCGAAAGGCCGCGGCAAGGAGATCGCCATGTCCCCGGTCAAGGAGACGGCGCTGCGTCATAAGATTATGGTTTATCAGCCGGTGCGCGCCAGGGAAGCATCCTTCGTGGAGGAGATGCGGGCGCTGCAGCCGGATGTGATGGTCGTGATTGCGTTTGGACAGATCTTATCTAAGGAGCTTCTGGAGGTGCCGAAGTACGGCTGCGTGAACATTCATGCATCGCTGCTTCCGAAGTACCGTGGAGCGGCTCCGATTCAGTGGGCGGTTTTAAATGGCGATGCGGAGACCGGAATCACCACCATGATGATGGATGTGGGGATGGATACGGGAGATATGCTGGAGAAGCTGGTGGTACCGCTGGAGAAGAACGAGACCGGCGGAAGCCTGTTTGACCGGTTAAGCCTTCTTGGGGGCGACTTAATCCTGTCAACCCTTGACAAACTGGAAGCGGGAACTCTGGTACGGATTCCGCAGAACCACGATGAGGCAACCCATGTAAAGAAGATTTCGAAGTCTATGGGCGATATTGACTGGACGAAGGATGCGGCGGCGATCGAGCGGCTCATCCGTGGTCTGAATCCATGGCCCAGTGCCTTTACACACTGGAACGGCAAGATGCTGAAGCTGTGGGAGGCCGAGGTGCTCCCGGACAGAGCGGGCGGGGACGCACAGAAAGCCGCCTGCGGCGAGGTTTTGGAAGCAGCCGGTGATGCACTGAAGGTTCAGACGGGAGACGGTATTCTCAAGATTACCGGATTGCAGCTGGAAGGAAAGAAACGGATGGATGTGGCTGCTTTTTTGCGCGGTTATCCGGTGCAGGCAGGCAGCGTGTTGGAGAGGAGTGAATAATCATGGGATATGGACTTGGATATGGAATGGGCTTTGGCTATTTGGATCCGACGATGATTCTGGTACTGATCGGGGCGGCGCTGTCCATGTGGGCATCTTCCCGCGTAAACAGTACGTTTCAGAAATATTCGCGGGTGCACAGCATGACCGGTATGACCGGAGCGGAGGCCGCGAAGAAGCTCTTGAATTCTCAGGGGATTTATGATGTGACGGTTCAGCCGATCAGCGGACAGCTGACCGATCACTATGATCCGCGCACCAAGACGGTGAATCTGTCGGAGGCGGTCTATGGACAGACGTCTGTGGCGGCGATCGGTGTGGCAGCTCACGAGTGCGGCCATGCGATTCAGGACAATGTGGGCTATGTTCCGCTGCGCCTGCGTGCGGCGTTTGTCCCGGTGGC
The DNA here is from genome assembly GCA_028693165.1 of Lachnospiraceae bacterium. GTDB lineage: Bacteria > Bacillota > Clostridia > Lachnospirales > Lachnospiraceae > Brotaphodocola. Next base: position 52,349 of record JAQUVX010000024.1, read on the forward strand.
AAACCTGGGCAGCAAGCTTTCCTGGCCGCTGATTCTGATCGGGCTGTTCTTGAGCATGACGCCGTTTATCGAGATCGGCATCTGGATGTTTGTGCTCGCGATTCTGTTTCAGGTGATCACACTGCCGGTGGAGTTCAATGCTTCGGGCCGCGCAGTCAAATTGTTAGATCAGGTAGGAATCCTGCAAACGCAGGAGGTGGACGGGACGAAGAAGGTTCTGGGTGCAGCGGCACTCACCTATGTGGCGGCGGTAGCGGCATCTCTGCTCCAGCTGCTGCGTCTGGTTATCCTGTTTGGAGGACGAAGAAGAAATGACTAAACCGACAACAAAACCGACTGAGAGCCGCGAGATCATCCTGGATGTCCTGATGGAGATTCTGGAGAAGGGCGGATACAGCCACGTGATTCTCAGACAGGCGCTGGAAAAGTATCAATATCTGGAAAAGTCGGACCGTGCGTTCATCACCCGTGTGGTGGAGGGGACGATCGAATACCGGCTGACGATCGATGCGATTCTGGATCAGTGCTCGAAGGTAAGCGTTGCAAAGATGAAACCGGTCATCCGAACGATTCTTCGGATGTCGGTCTATCAGATTCTCTGGATGGACCGGATTCCGGACAGCGCCGTGTGCAATGAGGCGGTAAACCTGACGATTCACAGACATTTTCAGGGTCTGAAGGGCTTTGTAAACGGAGTCCTGCGGACGATCGTGCGGCAGAAGGACAGTTTTACATTCACGGACTGGTCCAGACGCTATTCGATGCCGGACTGGCTGATCGAGCTGTGGAAGCGCCAGTATCCGGCGGCTGTGGTGGAATCGATGCTGCAGGCATTTCTGGAGGATATTCCCACGACGGTACGCTGCAATCTGGACAAGGCTTCCATGGAGGAGATTTCCGACAGCCTAGAGCGGCAGGGCGTGGAGGTCACGGTAAGTCCGCTGGCACCGCACGCGCTGCTTCTGGAGCATTATGATTATTTGGACGGTCTGGAGGCATTTCAGAAAGGCTGGATTCAGGTGCAGGATGTAAGCTCCGGCTTTGCCAGTGAGGTGGCAAACCCCAGGGCAGGAGATCAGATTCTGGATGTCTGCGGCGCGCCGGGCGGCAAGAGCCTTCATCTGGCGGACAAATTAAAGGGAACCGGACTTGTGGTAGTCCGCGATCTGACGGAGGCGAAGATCCGTCTGGTGGAGGACAATTTAGAGCGGACCGGGTTTACCAATCTGCGTGCCGAGGTATGGGATGCGCGGGAGTTTGATCCTGCGTGGGAGGAAAAGGCGGATATTGTGATGGCGGATCTTCCCTGTTCCGGATTTGGCATTATCGGAAAGAAACCGGATATCAAATATCAGGCATCCCCGGAGAAACTGCAGGAGCTGGTGAAGCTGCAGCAGGAGATTCTGACGGTGGCTTCCCGCTATGTCAAACCGGGCGGAAAGCTGATCTACAGCACCTGTACCATCGACCGCATGGAGAACGAAGATCAGCGAAGCTGGTTTCTGGAGCATTTTCCTTTTGAGAGCAGCAGCTTAACGGGACTGCTTGGGGAATCAATCAGCGAGGAGACGCTGGAAGATGGCTATGTACAGCTGATTCCGGGGCGTTATCCCTGTGACGGGTTCTTCATTGCAGCATTCCAAAAACATAAGGATTGAGGTTATCATGGAAACAATCATGGAAAAGAAGGATATCAAGTCACTGTATCTGACAGAGCTGGAGGAGGCGGTTCGCAGCCTTGGGGACAAGCCCTTCCGCGCAAAGCAGATCTACCAGTGGCTGCACGAAAAACTGGTCACGGATTTTGATGAGATGAGCAACTTGTCCCGGGAGCTTCGGGGAAAGCTGAAGGAGCACTTTTACCTGACAGCGCTGGAGCCGGTGGATGTGAAGATCTCTCAGATTGACGGGACGCGCAAATATCTGTTTCGTCTGGCAGACGGCAACGTGATCGAGAGTGTCTGGATGCAGTATCATCACGGCAATTCCGTGTGTATCTCATCGCAGGTGGGCTGCCGTATGGGCTGCCGGTTCTGTGCCTCCACACTGGACGGTCTGGCGCGGAATCTGACGGCGGCAGAGATGCTGGATCAGATCTACCGGATTCAGAGCCTGACAAACGAACGGGTGTCTAACATCGTCATCATGGGTTCTGGCGAACCGATGGATAATTATGACAATGTGATTCGTTTCCTTCATATGATTTCCGATGATCACGGCTTACATATCAGCCAGCGGAATATCACGGTTTCCACCTGCGGGATCGTGCCTGGCATCCGGAAGCTGGCGGAGGAGGATTTGCAGATTACACTGGCGCTTTCCCTGCATGCACCAAACGATGCGGTGCGAAAGACTCTGATGCCGATCGCCAACCGCTACGCGCTCGCGGATGTGCTGGATGCCTGCCGGTATTATTTTGAGAAGACCGGACGGCGGCTGACCTTTGAATACAGTCTGGTCAGCAAGGTCAATGACAATCTGGGCGAGGCCAGGGCGCTGGCGGCTCTCTTAAAGGGGATGCACGGCCATGTGAACCTGATTCCGGTCAATCCGATCAAGGAGCGGGATTATGTGCAGTCAGGCCAGAAGGCCATACAGGATTTCAAGAATTATCTGGAAAAGAACGGCATCAACGTCACCGTCCGCAGAGAGATGGGGCGTGACATCAACGGTGCCTGCGGACAGCTCAGAAAGAGCTTTCTGGAGGAAGAAGGAAAGGAGGTTGAGGAAGTATGAAGGCATGTGCGCTTACGGACGTGGGACAGAAAAGAAGCATGAATCAGGATTTTATCTATTCCTCAACGACTCCGGTTGGCTCCCTGGACAATCTGTTTATCGTGGCAGACGGGATGGGAGGACATCAGGCAGGGGATTTCGCGTCCCGCTACGTGGTGGACAATCTGGTGGAGTTTTTTAAGACCGAGCATTCGGACAAGGATGTTCACGGCATTTTGAAAGAAGGAATCCGGAAAATCAACCGGGAGCTGTATGAGGAGGCCAGCGAGAATGCGGATCTTCGAGGCATGGGAAGCACGCTGGTGCTTGCCACCATCAAGGGGAATGTGCTGTATGTGGCCAATATCGGCGACAGTCGTCTCTACCTGCTGCGGGATGAATTGCAGCAGATCACAAAAGACCACTCCTATGTGGAGGAACTGGTGGCCCTCGGCAAGATGAAGCGGGGCAGCAGGGATTATCAGGAAAAAAAGAATATCATCACCAGAGCAGTCGGTGCCGCAGAGGATGTGGATATCGATTTGTTTGCGTTGAAGCTGAGGAGCCGGGACACGATTTTAATGTGTTCGGACGGACTGAGCAATATGGTGGATGAATTTGAAATCGAATATATCATTCGCTCGGAAGAGAGCGTGGAGCAAAAGGCAGAGAGTCTGGTAGAAGCTGCAAACCGCGGCGGCGGTAAGGACAATATTTCGGTTGCCCTGATCGAACCGCAGATAAGCGAGGTGAGCTTATGATACTGAGACCGGGTACATTTTTACAGGATCGTTATGAGATTGTAGAGCAGATCGGCTCCGGCGGAATGTCCGTCGTATACAAGGCCAAATGCCACAAGCTGAACCGTCTGGTGGCAATCAAGGTTCTGAAGGAAGAATTCAGCAGCGACGGCAATTTTGTGAGCAAGTTCAAGATGGAAGCGCAGGCGGCCGCGGGACTATCTCACCCGAATATCGTCAGTGTCTATGACGTTATCGATGAGGGGAAGATCCATTATATCGTCATGGAGCTGATCGAGGGCATTACCCTGAAAAGCTATATCGCGAAGAAGGAAAAGCTGGAGATCAAGGAGAGTATCGGAATTGCCATTCAGGTGGCGCAGGGCATTGCGGCGGCACATGAGCAGCACATTATCCACCGTGATATCAAGCCGCAGAATATGATTATCTCCAAGGACGGCAAAGTCAAGGTTGCAGATTTCGGCATTGCACGCGCGGTGTCGGCACAGACGCTGAATTCCGCGGCGATCGGTTCGGTGCATTACATTTCACCGGAGCAGGCCAAGGGCGCACGCAGTGACGAGCGCAGTGATATCTATTCGCTTGGCATCACCATGTACGAGATGGTGACGGGCCGCGTCCCTTATGAGGGAGACAATACGGTTTCCATCGCGCTGGCGCATCTGGAGGATGCGATGGTTCCGCCGAGTGTATATAACCCGGAGATTCCGGTCAGCCTGGAACGTATCATCATGAAATGTACGGAGAAGCGTCCGGAACGGCGCTACGCCAGTGCCAATGACGTGATTGCGGATCTGCGGAAAGCGCTGATCCAGCCGGACGGCGGGTTCGTACAGGATTCTGTCCAGGTGAGGGCATTAAACGGAGAGACCGTCCCGATCAGTGAAGAGGAGCTGGCACGGATCAAGGAAGGAAAGCGTCCGACGGAGCCGGAATCGATTCGCACGATGGTCAGGGAGAGAACGCCGGTTCGGGAGTATGTGCCGGAGACAGCGGCCACCCGTAAACCGACGGAGCGTGAAAATGCGTCGGAGGAAGCAGTCAATCCGAAGATTGAGCGGCTTTTGGCAGGGGCAGGCATCATTGTGGCGATCATTATCGTTGCCGTACTGATTGTGGTATTTTCAAAGCTTGGCGGACTGTTCCATTCCGGTACCGGAAAGCTTCCGGGAGAGACGGCCACAGAACTGATGTCAGAAACGGATCTGGAGGTATCGGCACTGAAGGATACCGAGGTTTATATGCCGGATGTGCGCGGGATGTCAGAGGATATGGCGGAAGCACAGCTGAAGGAAAAGCTCTTGACCATGAAGCGGACCTATGAATACTTCGATGATGTGGAGAAAGGCAAGGTCGCACGCCAGAACCCGGAGTCGGGTGAGGTGGTCTTAAAGGGAAGCAATGTAAATGTTGTGGTGAGCAACGGTTCGGACAAGCTGAATCTGACCGAACTTGGCATCAGCGGGCTGGACGGCGCGACGGCCCAGAAGTTCCTTACCAGCAAGAATCTGGTGGTTGAGGTGGTCGAGGAAGAAAGTGATACCGTACCGAAGGGCAAGGTACTGCGCTACGATCCGGAACGGGTGGCAGAGGGCGGAAACGTGAAGCTCTATGTCAGCACCGGCCCTCATATCGACACGGTGCCGGTTCCGGCGCTGGTGGGTAAGCCGGAGGTCGAAGCCATCGCACTGCTGGCGGAAGCAGGGCTTTCACCGGGAAACACCAGCACACAGAACAGTGATACCGTGGAAAGCGGCAGTATTATCAGCCAGGATAGAGAAATCGGAACGCAGGTGGAGGTGGGCGGCAAGGTTGGCTATGTGGTCAGCAGCGGTCCGGAGATCCGCCATCAGCGCTATGTGGCCTCGATCAACGAGGTGTATGATATGAGTTACCTGATCGGACCGGGAGCCGGAAGCTCCAGTGTGACGATCATGATCCGTCTGCGTCAGGGAGCGGACGATAATCCGCAGTATAAAGTGCTGACCAGTGCCGTGACGGTCAAGGGAGATGTACTGATGCCGATCAGCTATACCAGTATCGAAAGTATGAACGGAACCTCGGAGGGAGAATTGGAGGTTGTGGATGTGAATTCAGGCGTGGTTCTGAAAACCTATCCGCTCACATTCTTCCCGATGGATTAGCAGGACGGGACAGATGACAGGAAAAATAATTAAAGGAATTGCAGGATTTTATTATGTCCACGACCGGAACAGCAGGGTGTATGCGTGCAAGGCCAAGGGGATTTTCCGCAACCGCGGGATCAAGCCGGTTGTAGGGGATGATGTGGAATTTACCGTGCTGGACGAGGCGGCTCTGGAAGGGAATATCGATCAGATTCTTCCCAGAAAGAATGTCCTCGTGAGGCCGGCATCCGCCAATGTGGATCAGGCGCTGGTGGTGTTTGCTATCACGCAGCCTGAGCCGAACCTCAACCTTCTGGACCGTTTTCTGGTCATGATGATGGTGCAGGAGATTCCGGTCACCATCTGCTTTAACAAGATTGATCTTCTGGACGGTGAGCAGCAGGAAAATTATCGCCGGATTTATGAGAAGGCGGGATATCCGGTCATGTTTGTCAGCACCTATGAGGACTGCGGAATCGAGGCGGTACGCAGCTTTCTGAGGGGCAAAACGACGATTCTGGCCGGGCCCTCCGGTGTGGGAAAATCTTCTCTGACCAATCTTTTGCAGCCGGAGGCCGAGATGGAGACCGGAAGCATCAGCGAGAAGATTCAGCGCGGAAAGCATACGACCCGCCATGCGGAGCTGTTCTGTGTGGAAACGGATACCTATCTGATGGACACGCCAGGCTTCAGCTCCATGCACCTCGAAGAGATTGAAGCCGGGGAACTGAAATATTATTTTCCGGAATTTGGCAATTATGAGTCGGAATGCCGGTTTCTGGCGGACTGTGTCCATGTGGGAGAGCCGGTGTGCGGCGTGAAGGCCGCTGTGGCACGGGGCGAGATCAGCCAGAGCCGTTATGACAATTACCTGCTTTTGTATCAGGATCTGAAAGAACGCAGAAAATATTAAGGAGAATGAACGATGTATAAGTTAGCACCATCCATTTTGGCGGCAGATTTCAAAAAGCTGGGACAGGAGATCGAGACGATATCCCGGGCCGGGGCAGAGTACATTCATATCGACGTGATGGACGGGATGTATGTTCCGAGTATTTCCTTTGGTATGCCGGTGATTCAGAGTGTCCGCTCCTGTACGGACAAGGTGTTTGATGTACACATGATGGTGGAGGAGCCGGGACGCTATGCGGAGGCCATGAAGGATGCGGGGGCGGATCTTCTGTGCGTGCATCAGGAGGCATGCTGCCATCTGGACCGCACCATCCAGCAGATTAAGGGACTTGGTATGATGGCCGGTGTGGCACTCAATCCGGCGACTCCTGTGGAGACACTGGAATATGTGCTGGATCAGGTGGACATGGTGCTTCTGATGTCGGTAAATCCGGGCTTTGGCGGGCAGAAATTCCTGCCCTATGTGCTGGATAAGATCCGCAGACTGAGAGCTATGCTGGATGCGCGGGGACTTGCCACGGACATCCAGGTGGACGGCGGCATCGGTCTGGGCAATGTGAAGGACGTCATGGAGTCCGGAGCCAATGTGATCGTGGCAGGTTCTGCCGTGTTCGGCGGAGACGCAGCCGCCAACGTGCAGGCATTTCACCATATTTTCGAGGAAATGGAACGATGAAAGCATGTCTTATTGTGACAGGGGGAAAGCTGGATCTGGCTTTCGCCCGGTCTTTTTTAGAGAAGGAATCATTTCAGAAAATTATCGCAGTGGATGCAGGTCTGGAATATGTCGAGGCGCTCGGTCTGGAGCCGGATTATATCGTGGGAGATTTTGACACGGTAGACCCATCGGTGCTGGAGCGCTTCCGCAGACTGCCCTTCATCGTGTGGGAGCAGCATAAGCCGGAGAAGAATGAGACCGATACCGAGCTGGCCCGGAACCGGGCGCTGACGCTCGGCTGCAGCCGGATTGTATTTTTGGGAGCAACCGGGGGACGGCTGGATCACATGATGGGCAATCTCCATGCGCTGTATGCCTGTATGCAGAGCGGCGTGGAGGCGTATCTGGTGGATCGCCAGAACCGGGTCTGTCTGCTGGATGCGGACAGGACGTTTACCCGCACGTCTCTGTGGGGGAACTATGTATCTTTTCTGCCTTACAGTGAGGAAGTGAAGGGCATTACGCTGGAGGGGTTTAAGTACCCGCTCCAGGACAAAACGATTCGCAGAGGAGAGGAAGTGGGGCTTTGCATCAGCAATGAGCTGACAGGGGACACGGCCAGATTGCACTTTGATGAGGGAATCCTGATCTGTGTGGAGTCCTGCGACTGAAAGAGGAAGAGAATCTTATGAAATCGATCAACAAATTATTTGTAAAATATGTATCGCAGAATGTGTTTGGGATGGTTGGAATCTCCTTTTACATTCTGGCAGATACATTTTTTATATCTCTGGCCGAGGGGGCCAACGGTATCACGGCGCTCAATCTGGTGCTGCCGATCTACAGTGTCATTCTGGCGATTGGTGCCATGATCGGCGTCGGATCGGCCATCCGCTTTAAGATTTTGCGGGCGCAGGGGGAGCGCGAGGCAGAACGGTATTTTTCCAATGCGATCGAATTTACGCTGCTGTTCGGTGTTGTGTTTATGGTGCTGGGGGGCATGTTTCCGGACCGCATTCTCAGGCTGCTTGGCGCGGATGCGGTCATCGTTCAGACCGGAACTGCGTATACCCGGATCTTCATGCTGTTTGCACCCTGCTTTATGTGGAACCATGTCTGCAATGCCTTCGTGCGCAATGACGGGGCGCCTACGATGGCGATGATCGCCACAGTGTGCAGCAGTCTGTTTAATATTGTCATGGATTACGTGCTGATGTTTCCGCTGGGGATGGGCATGGCGGGGGCGGCATTGGCGACCGCGGTTTCTCCGATCATCGGGATTTTAATCTGCTGCATCCATTTTGCCTCCAAAAAGAATACCATCCGGTTTCAGTTCGGGCTGCCGTCTGTGAAACGGCTGCTTCAAGCATGTGAACTGGGGGTGTCGGCTTTTATCGGCGAGTTTGCCTCCGGGGTGACGACGGTGGTATTCAACGTTCTGATTCTGGGATTGGCCGGCAATGTCGGCGTGGCGGCTTACGGGGTGATTGCCAATACCTCACTGGTTGCGATTTCCGTATTTAACGGGGTGTCGCAGGGCTCTCAGCCGCTGTTCAGTGATCTCTACGGCAGGGGCGATACGGCATCCGTCCGGCGCGTCCTGCATCTGAGCATTGCGACCGGAGTGGTTCTGGCACTGATCATGATCACGTTGTCTCATGTGCTGGCGGAGCCGATCGTGGCGGTCTTTAACAGCGCGGGGGACCGCCAGATGGAAGCCTATGCGGTGCAGGGAATCAAGCTGTATTTTACGGGATTTCTGTTTGCCGGATTCAATATCATCGGAGCTGGGTATCTGAGTGCGGTGGCGGCGGCAGGCTGGGCATTTGTGGCATCGGTCTCAAGGGGAATCGTGGCGATCGTGCTCTGTGCGCTGACCCTGTCCGTACTTCTGGGGCTCAATGGAGTCTGGCTGGCATTTCCGGCAGCAGAGATGATCACAGGTGTGGTCACTGTGGTCGGCATTCACCGGTCACACAAAACTGGACTGGCCAAAAAGCGATAAACTGGATATTTTTAACACTCCACTTGCGTGCTATGATAGCTAACATCAAACAACAAGAGGAGTGTAGATTATGGAAAACAAGACAGATAATAAGGTTTATAAGATTGTGCTGACGGCACTGATGGCAGCGCTTTGCTACGTGGCATTCACGTTTTTAAAGATCCCGATTCCGACCTTTGGCGGAGACTATGTGGCATTACATATCGGAAATGCGTTCTGCGTTCTGGCGGCACTTTTGCTGGGCGGCTGGTACGGCGGTCTGGCCGGCTCTCTGGGTATGACGATAGCGGATCTCCTGGATCCGGTCTATATCACCAGCGCCCCGAAGACCTTTGTGCTGAAGCTCTGCATCGGACTGATCGCCGGGTTTGTGGCACACCGGATTGCACACATCACCGAGGAGCACGATGCAAACTATATTTTCAAATGGTCGCTGATTGCCTCCATCGCAGGTCTGGGCTTCAATGTGATCATGGACCCGATCGTCGGATATTTCTACAAGAACTATATCCTCGGCGTGCAGTCGGATGCGGCAAAGATCATGTCCACCTGGGCGGCGGGTGTCACCTTTATCAACGCCGTGGTCGGAACGATCGTGGTTGTGGTCGTGTATCTGGCCGTGAGACCGGTGCTGAAAAAAGCGGGGCTGTTCATTCGGGTTTCCTGAAAGATTTCCTGAAAAAAGAAAGGGCTTTTCATTATCCTGGAAATGTAGTATAATTTGGGAATGATTGTAGATTATACGATAGAGGGAAACAGGAGGGAACCATGTTAGATTTAAAGTTTGTCCGTGAGAATCCGGATATTGTGAAGAAGAATATTGAGAATAAGTTTCAGCTCGACAAGATTCCGATGGTCGATGAGGTGATTGATTTAGATGCGAAGAACCGTGCCGCCAAGGCAGAGGCAGACAGCCTTCGCGCATCCCGCAATAAGCTTTCCAAAGAGATCGGTCAGCTGATGGCGCAGGGCAAGAAGGAAGAAGCAGAAGCCGTGAAGGCACAGGTTGCAGCCAATGCGGCCCGTCTGGCAGAGTTAGAGAAGATCGAGGCAGAGCTGGATGAGAAGATCACCAAGATCATGATGACCATTCCCAATATCATCGACCCGTCCGTACCGATCGGCAAGGATGACAGTCAGAATGTGGAGATCGAGAAGTTTGGCGATCCATTTGTCCCAGAGTTCGAGATTCCGTATCACACCGATATCATGAAGCGGTTTGACGGGATTGATCTGGACGCAGCTGGCAAGGTAGCAGGCAATGGTTTCTACTATCTGATGGGCGATATCGCAAGACTGCATTCTTCTGTGATTTCTTACGCAAGAGACTTTATGATTGACCGTGGTTTCACCTACTGCGTACCGCCGTTCATGATCCGCAGCAATGTGGTAACCGGCGTGATGTCCTTTGCAGAGATGGACGCCATGATGTACAAGATCGAGGGCGAGGATCTGTACCTGATCGGTACCAGTGAGCATTCCATGATCGGAAAGTTTATCGACACAATCACCGCAGAGGATCAGCTTCCGAAGACCCTGACCAGCTATTCTCCATGTTTCCGCAAGGAGAAGGGCGCGCATGGCATCGAGGAGCGCGGGGTATATCGGATTCATCAGTTTGAGAAGCAGGAGATGATCGTAGTCTGCAAGCCGGAGGATTCCAAGGCATGGTATGACAAATTATGGCAGAACACCGTAGACCTGTTCCGCACCCTGGACATCCCGGTTCGTACGTTGGAGTGCTGCTCCGGTGATCTGGCAGATCTGAAGGTAAAGTCCTGTGACGTAGAGGCCTGGTCCCCGCGTCAGAAGAAGTATTTTGAGGTTGGTTCCTGCTCGAACCTGGGCGATGCGCAGGCACGCAGACTGAAGATCCGCGTAGACGGCGCGGACGGCAAATATTTTGCTCATACCCTGAACAACACCGTAGTGGCTCCGCCGCGTATGCTGATCGCATTCCTGGAAAATAACCTGCAGGAAGACGGCAGCGTGAAGATTCCGAAGATGCTGCAGCCGTATATGGGCGGGATGGAAGTTATGGTGCCGAAGAACTAAGAAGTTGTGTATCTGCATGACTTAGAGGAAGACGATACCCTGTTGCAGGGTGATATAAACAGAAGAATACAGGAAATTACAAAAGAAGCGCTGGAACGTATGGATTCCGGCGCTTCTTTTGGTTCAGTGCGCCTGGCGGCGCACGTTTCTAGGCAGTTATTCAAGAACAGATAAGGGGGAGAAAACATGTTGTATATCAGAGAACCAGAACAGAAATCATTTGCACTGTATCTGGAAGAACAGGAGAAAAAAGATGCTACGATTCAGAAGTATCTAAGGGATATCCGAAAGCTGGCTGCCTATGCAGGTGAAAAAATCACAGATAAAAAACAGTTGATACTCTTCAAGGGGGAACTTCTCGCAGCCGGCTATGCTCCGTCCAGCATCAACTCGATTCTTGCGGCAGTCAACCGCTATCTGGATTATGCCGGTGCCGGTGATTGGAAGCTTCATTTTTTGAAGGTGCAGCATGCGACCTTCACAGAGCAGGGACGGGATCTGACGCGGGCAGATTATGAACGACTGGTTCGCGCGGCACAGGAAAAGGGCAATGATCGGCTGACCATGCTGCTGCAGACGATCTGTTCGACCGGAATCCGTGTCAGTGAATTAAAAGCGATCACGGTTGAAAGCCTGAAACACGGAAGAAGCAGTATTAACTCCAAGAGCAAGATTCGCCTGATTCTGCTCCCTAAGAAATTGTGCAGGCAGTTGAAAAGCTATTGCAGGCAATATCGAATCTCATCCGGAAGTGTTTTCATTACAAAAAATGGAACGCCACTGGATCGCAGCAACATCTGGAAAATGATCAAATCGCTGTGCGGCAGCGCGAATGTATCGGCCAGCAAGGTATTTCCGCATAATCTGCGCCACCTCTTCGCCCGATCCTTCTATGAGCGATACAAGGACATCGTCCGTCTGGCGGATATTTTGGGGCACAGCAGTGTGGACACGACGAGGCGCTATACGATCAAAGATGGGAGCGAGCAGCAGAGACAGATCGGCGGGCTGGGGCTGCTGATCTGAGAAAAGAAAAATACCACATAATCGAAATTATGTGGTAGATGTTCTCTTTGGAAAGCAGGAAGATGCGCTCATTGTCCCAAATGTCAAGAAACGCAGAAAGAGAAATTAGAAAAAACATAAAAAAAGAGCATAAGTAAA
>JAQUVX010000025.1 GCA_028693165.1 Lachnospiraceae bacterium
CTGTACAGGTAGTATATATGAAAATCCGTCAAAAATCAAGAAGTGCATGACAGGATAAAAGGAAATTTGACAAATTTATATTTTTCCTGTTATTTTCTTGACGTAGTGCTGATAAATTATGTATAATAAAGTGAAAAACATGACAAGCAGTGAAGATACTGCTTTGGAGGAGTCAGTCTATGGAGAATGAAAAAAAGGGAAGTTTTCTTGACGCACAGATGACAAGAAGACAGTTCTTGAAGGTCTCTGGAAAGAGCCTTGCGGGTCTGACGGTGTCGGCGACGATGCTGTCTTTATTTGGATGTACGCAGCAGCAGGTAGATGAAGAGCAGGTTATGACCTGGGCGATGCCACAGGGGCTTTTGGTGGTAAACGAGGCGAAGTGTACCGGATGCCAGCGCTGTGAGATTAACTGTACCCTGAACAACGATGGAGTGTGTTCCACTTACATTTCCCGCGTGAAGGTGGGAAGAAACTTACATATGCACGGCAAGGATGGTATGCTGAACGGAAACTTTACCTATTTCCCGGATACCTGCCGCCAGTGTCAGGACCCGGCTTGCGGCAATGCATGTCCGCAGGGGGCGATTTATGCCAATGAGCAGGGAATCAAGATGGTGGATCAGGACAAGTGTGTGGGCTGCGGCGCCTGTGTCGAGGCATGTCCGTGGCATATGCCGACTGTGAATCCGGAGACGAAAAAGTCCAGCAAGTGTATCGCGTGTGGTGCCTGCGTAGCCGGCTGCCCGAGTGGTGCGCTGTCGATCATCCCATGGGATGCAGTGACGTCAGCAGCACAGGAAATCGTATAAGGAGGAAAGATCAGTATGGCTACATATGGATGGGCTGGTCAGATTTTAAGAATTAATCTGACAACCGGAGCAATCACAACAGAAGACGATTCACATTTACAGAAATATATCGGTGGTATGGGTATGGGGTACCGCATCCTTTACGATGAGGTTCCGATGAACACACCGCCGCGCGATGAGGCATCCAAGTTTTTCATGGGCGTAGGCCCGCTGACCGGTGCGGGGGTTCCCTGTTCCGGACGCATGAACATCACCTTCTTGTCTTCCTGGAGCAAGGGACATTCGATTCTGGACGCGCATATGGGCGGACATATCGGACCGCAGCTGAAGTATGCGGGCTATGACGGTGTAATCGTGGAAGGCAAGTCTGCAACACCGGTTTATATCAAGATCGATGATGACAAGGTCTCCATCGAGGATGCTTCCGCAGTATGGGGCAAGGGAACCTTCGAGGCCAACAAGATGCTGACCGAGGCATGCGGACGTGATTTCGAGACCGCAGCGATCGGACCGGCAGGGGAACATCAGGTAAATTATTCTACGCTGAATACGTCCTTCGGCAACTCCGCAGGTGCCGGTATCGGTGCACTGATGGGTTCGAAGAACCTGAAAGGTATCGCGATCCGCGGAACCGGTTCCGTGAAGATTGCGGACGTGACAGAGCTGAAACGTCTGAACGATTATATGCTGAAGGATCTGATCGGCGCAAACAACAACCACAACGTACCGGCCGTACCGCAGAGCTGGGCAGAGTATTCCGCAGTCGGCGGCAAGAACCGCTGGTCCGGCGCTCCTGGAAGAAGATGGGAGAAGGCCGAGGGCGGCCCGATCGATATGGGCGAGCAGCCATGCGGCGATATCAACAAGATTGCTTACCGTACCTTGAAGGGTGTCTTTGACTACGGCGAGGTTGCATCCAAGTATATCGTGAAGCAGGGCGGATGCTCCTCCTGTCCGATCCGCTGCTACACCGAGTATGACATGGACCCGCTGGCTGATTATGATCTGCCGACCGCGACGTCCAACACCTGTATGCCGGTGCTGTATGCAGATTATTTTTACCCGGACGGCATTAAGGATTTCGTAGATCAGGGCGATGCAAAGGTAATTTTAAATGGTGCAGGTTCCCACGCACAGGACGATCTTGGCGTGTGGTGCAACTACGGCAACTTATACCGTGAGTTTAACTGGCTGTGCAAGAGTGAAAAGATCAAGGAAGTTCTGCCGGAAGCAGAGTACAACAGTATCCCATGGGAGTGGGAGAGAAATTGTGATCCGCGTTTCGTCGTAGAGATCATGCGCCGGATTGCCTACAAGGAAGGCGAGCTGGCAACGCTTGGCGAAGGAACCATTGCCGTTCAGGAAAAATGGAATCTTGGTCAGGAATGGATGGACATGGTGGCCGGCAACAACCAGAACATCACGTACAATGGTTATCCGAAGCACCACGGCCCGGAGGACAGCGCCCAGATCGGTATGCTGTTCAACCTGATGTACAACCGTGACTGCATGATTCACCACCTTGTCAATATTACCGGTTCCGGTGCGCCGTATGAAGTATCCAAGAAGGTTATGGAAGGCTTCTTCGGCGAAGGCTGCTACGACAACAAGAAAGCGTATACTCCGATGAACCGCAACAAAGCGAAAGTCGCGAAGTGGGCCTTCAACGGCAAGCAGTTCCACGACAGCGGAACGGTATGTAACTGGATGTGGCCGATGACCCAGTCTCCGTCGAAAGAACGCGGCTATGCAGGCGATCTGAATCTGGAAGCCGATTTCATGAAGGCAGTGACCGGTGTCGATTACACCCGTGAGAGCCTGGAGTTTGACAGTGAGCGCATTTCCCAGATGCTGCGTGTCATGACTGCGATTTCCTTCCACAATGAGTTCGGTGCGACGGAGCTTCGCAATACACATGATGCGATTCCGGCATGGGTATTTGAAAAAGAGCCTGATTTCCAGGCATTCCAGGAAGGTACGATCAAGCTGGATCGCGCGGACATGGAACTGGCGAAGGATATGTTTTATGAAGAGATGGGCTGGGATGTTGCAACGGGTATTCCGACCAGAGCAACCTTGGAGAAATTTGACTTAAAGGATATGGCAGATGATCTTGAGAAGAGAGGCATCCTGCCGGCATAAGCTTGATACAGAGATTACGGAGATCCCGGCATAGTTATTCATGCCGGGTTTTCCTGTAAGAGAGGAGTCTGTCATGTTATTTGGGAGAAAGAAGCCTGGATTTGTAAAGGAAGAGGAAGTGCAGGGCGGCGTTATCAAAGAAGGCGCAAGTGCTTCCATCGATAAGGACGGTGTGATCACGGTTCACGATGAGACACAGGACGGCACAGACAAAGAGGATTTACTTGATTTTTTGGCAGAACAGCCGGATGCAGAGGATCCGTATGCGGGGACGACTGCGCTGGAGGAGGCCATGGAAGCTGCCGAAGAGGCATTGGAACAGAAAAAGGAAATGACCCGGGCCCAGCAGCTTGCACAGTTTATCCGCAGCCGTTCCCAGGGCGCGCATCTGACAGCCTACCAGATGCTGAAAACTGAGGATCCGGAGATTGATACACTTCTGGCGGAACTACAGGAGGATGAGACCTGCGGCGATATCGTTTCGGTAAAGGGCAGCCGGGATCACTATTATTATTCCAATGGCAATATGAGCGACAACTATGCGATGATTGCGATGTATGTGGAGGAGAAGGATCTTGTGGTGACGATCGCACAGATGGTGCGTTTCAACTGTAAAACCTATCCGGCACCGACCCCCATGCGCTATTTTGAAAATCACCCTTATTTCTATACGGAAACGCAGATTGAGCGCGCGCTTGATCTGATGAAGGAGCGGGAAGAATACAAGGATATCCGGCAGATTACCAACAGCGCAGGGGTGCGGTATCTGTTTTCGGATACCTGCATGACGCCGGTGTATGCCAAGGCGCTTTGCGAACCGGATGAGTTTACGGATTAAAGGATAGAATGATAGAAGGATAGAAGGATAGATGGAGAGCGGGGAGGACACCATGGACAGAATTGGAATCGAACTGGAGGAGGCGGTAAGCCTGATCCTGGAACACACGAAACAGATCGCGGAGACGGAAACGCTGTCGCTTTTTGAGGCGCATGGAAGGATTTTGGCGGAGCCGGTTCTGGCTGATCATGATAATCCACCTTTTCCGCGTTCTCCGCTGGATGGCTACGCGTTTGCTGCGCGGTTCAGCGTGGGGGCCAGGGCGGATGCACCGGCGGTGATGCAGGTGGCGGGCTGTATCTATGCGGGGCAATACCGCAGGGAACCGGTTCCGGCAGGCAGTGCTGTGCGCATTATGACCGGTGCACCGATTCCGGAGGGCTGTGACTGTGTGATCCGTTTAGAGGATGTGGAGGTGCTGCCAAGTCCGGAGGCTCCGGAAGATCTGGCTTCCGGTCGGGTGAAGATTCCGATGGAGCTTCAGCCCTGGCAGAATTACTGCTTTCAGGGAGAAGATTACAGGCAGGGAACCTTGATGGCGGAAGCACATTCTGTGATCGATTCTGCCACGATGGGAATTCTGGCTTCGGTGGGAAGAACCTCCGTCACTGTTTTCCGAAAGCCGAGGGTGGCACTTTTTGTGACCGGAGATGAACTGGCAGAACCGGGACGGCCTCTGCCGCCCGGAAAGCTGTATGGGTCCAACCTGCATCTGCTCTACGGACGTCTCCTGGAGCTGGGTGCAAAGATCATCAAAGCAGCCACAGTGTCGGATGATCCGCAGGCGGTGGCTGCGGAGATTCAAAACGCCCGCGCCGCAGGCGCGGATCTGATTGTCACAACGGGGGGCGTGTCGGTGGGAGATAAGGATATTTTCCATCAGGTACTTCCCGTATTGGGCGCAGAGCGCCTGTTCTGGCGGGTGCGGATGAAACCGGGTACACCGGCCATGTTCGCGCTCTATGAAGGGATGCCGATGCTTCATCTGTCGGGCAACCCATTTGCGGCGCTTGTAACCTTTGATTTGCTGGCGCGTCCGGCGGTGGAAAAGCTGGGCGGCAATGCGAACCAGGCGCTGCGACGGATTTCGGCCGTGGTTGACCAGGCATTTTCAAAGGCCAGCGGCCAGCGGCGTCTGATCCGCGGCTTCTGCGAGCAGGGGCATGTATGTGTTCCCTCCACGGATGCGCATGCTTCCGGGATTCTGGCATCGATGAAAGGGTGTAATTGCCTGATCGATATTCCTGCGGGAACGCCGCCGCTGGCGGCCGGTGACGCCGTAGAAGTGATACTGCTGTAGGGGGAAGGGAAGCATCCATGAATCAAAAACATCAGGGAATGATCTGTATCATACTTTCAGCGTTCAGCTTTGCGCTGATGAATGTGTTTGTTCGCATGGCCGGCGATGTGCCCTCCATGCAGAAAAGTTTTTTTCGAAATCTGCTGTGCTTCTTTTTTGCCCTGGCGATCATGAAAAAGCAGCATGTGGGGTTTTCTGGAAAGAAAGAAAATATCGGTGCGCTGCTGGCACGTTCGGTGTTTGGTACGATTGGTATTTTGTGCAATTTCTATGCGGTGGATCACATGGTGCTGGCGGATGCCTCCATGCTGAACAAGATGTCACCTTTTTTTGCGATCCTGTTCAGTTTCCTTCTACTAAAAGAAAAGATTAAGCCGGTTCAGTTGATTGCGGTGATTGGAGCCTTTCTGGGAAGTCTGCTCATCATCAAGCCGACCGGGATTGGTATGGCACGGATTCCTGCACTGATCGGCCTGTGCGGCGGATTGGGAGCCGGGGTGGCTTATACGTTTGTCCGTGTTTTGTCCACGCGGGGGGAGAAGGGGCCGTTTATCGTGTGCTTCTTTTCTGGATTTTCGACACTGTGCCTGCTTCCGGTCATGCTGGTTTCGTACACGCCGATGAGCGGGAGACAGCTTGCGTGTCTTTTGCTGGCAGGACTTGCGGCCTGCGGCGGTCAGTTTGGAATCACGGCGGCATATTTCCATGCTCCGGCGCGCGAGATCTCGATCTTTGACTACTCGCAGATTGTTTTTTCGGCGGTGTTCGGTTTCTTTCTGTTCGGTCAGATTCCGGATGGATACAGCTTTTTGGGATATGTCATCGTGTGCGGCATGGCGCTATGGATGTTTTTCTATCAGCAGCGTGAGGCGAGGAGGGAATTTAAATGAAAAAATATTGGATGGCGGCAGCGGTGGTGACGGCCACAGCGCTTATGATGAGCGGGTGCGGCGGAGCAGCAAAGACCTGGACCGGTACGGATTCAGCGGCAGCGGACTTAACGACGTCCGGCGGGACCGATCAGGAGCCGATCGGAGAAGCGGAGCAGGCGGCAGCCGGAGAGCAGCCGGGCAAAGCGGATCGCGAGAAGGTGGAGGAGCAGCTTGCCATGATTACGTCCTACACCCGCGCCAGCGGAACAAAAGGGGAGAACGAGGCGGCTGAGGCCATTGGTGCTTATTTGCAGCAGCTTGGATATGAGACCCGGCTGGACGCTTTTGATCAGAAGGGGATGGGGGATGAGGCCGATGTCAGCGGCAGCAACGTGGTGGCTGTGAAAAGGGCGGATGCGAATCCCGACAAGGCAGACATCCTTTATATCACAGCCCATCACGATGCCAAGCCTGGGATACAGGGAGCCGAGGACGACGCGGCGGGTGTGACGGTGCTGCTTGAGACGGCACGGCTGCTGAGTCGGCTTTCCACCGACACAGAGCTGCGCTTCGTGAGCTTTGGCGGGGAGGAACCCGGACGTGTCGGTTCCCGCTTCCATGTGGAGCAGTTGACCCCGGAGGAGCGAAGCCGTGTGATCGGCGATATCCAGTTGGATGATCTCGGCTATAAGGGCAGCGAGTATTTGCAGCTTTCCACCGTGGATGGAAAAGCGACCATGCTGGGGGATATGCTTTCGGAACAGGCTCAGAAGACGCGCAATGTGGGCAGAGTGATTCCGTATATCAAAGAGGGCATGAGTGATCATAATTCGTTTCATACCGGCGGAATGCCAGCAGTGATGCTGGGGCAGGACAGCTTTGCATTTGAAAACCACTCCACGCAGGATCAGATCACGATCATCGATCCCGTCAAGCTGGAGCAGACGGCGCAGCTTGTGGCTGATGTGGCGGCTGCCGTCATGTCACAGGAGACAGGCTCTTATCAGAAGGAGGCTTACGCCGCCTGCCGCGGGCAGATCGCCTATGAGGTACAGCCGGATACGGTCCTTCAGTTTGACATGAATCGAAATTACGTGGAGAATATGATGAGCCTGTCCGGGACACTCCTGGAGGAGGGCACCAATGAATACCAGGACAAGGTAGAGACCTGGTCGTATCCGATCATTTGGTTTGGGATGGACGAACCGATCGAAACGAAGTTTTATTACCGCAACGATTTTCTGGAGACCATCGAGATTCCGGCACAGGAAGCGCTGGGGGCAGATATCGGGGAGGCGAAGGCATTTTTAGAGAAGGTGTTTGGCAAGACAGCCATCGAAAATGAGGTGGATGCGGGAATTGCTTATAGCTGGGAGAAGAGTATGTACCATCGGTATGATTCCCTGGAACCGACGGAGGACGGATCGTATCATCTGCTTGTCATGGGCTACACGAATGTGAGAGAATATCATGAGCCGTACGATCTGAGTCAGGGCTTTGAGGCACTGAAACCGGAGAGCGCGGAAGATGAGGCGATGCTTGAGCTGGTCAAGGGGGGCATCGCTCCGGAGGACCGTTCGATGATACAATTCCGGGTGTATACGGACGGGATCAATGCCAGCACCGGCGTGACCGGAGGCATCTCGGCGGAGGATAATTCCAGGATGGATTATGCATTGGACTATGCGGATGCTCTGCGCGAGGATGGAAGTTTTCGCAATTACAATAAGACGCTGCGCACGGCCGTTCATGAGTATGGTCATGCGATAACGCTGAACCAGACGCAGGTGGACATCACCCGCCAGGATGCAGATATGCCGTCCATCATGTATGATCAGGAGACGTATGCAGCGGATTCCTATATGCGGGCTTACTATGAGAAATTCTGGAAGGATCTGGATGTAAAGAGCGGCGGTGAGCGCTATCAGACGCACCCGGATGAATTTGTTTCGGCGTATGCTTCAACCAACGCTTCGGAGGATATTGCAGAATCGTTCATGCTGTTTGTCTTGAGCAGCCGGCCGACCGATGACAGCATCGCTTCGGAGAAGATCCGGTTCTTTTATGATTATGCGGAGATGGTGGCACGACGGGATTATATCCGCGGTAACTTCGGAATCGAGGAGACCAACAGCGATGAGGGGAAGGCTCCAGAGCTGAAAGCGGGAGACTACCGTGTGGCTCTCGACGGCAATCCGACCACCGGTTATATCTGGGCTTACACCATAGAGACGGAAGGGATTGTGGAGGAGGCCGCGGCGGGCTATTACCGGGACTACCACGCGCGTGATCTGGTTGGAGCAGGGGGAACCTATGTCTTTGATTTTCGGGGAATGAAGGAAGGGACGACCGAGGTGACTTTTTCCTATCTTCGTCCATGGGAGAGTGTCGAGCCATCGCAGAAGAAGGTCTATCGTCTGACGGTGGATTCTGCGGGAAATGTGACAGGAGAAGAGTTGCGTTCATAATTTGTTCATAGACAAGATACAGAATTTCTACAAAACAGCTAAATTTCTTTCATATTTGACCTTTATACTAAAGCTATCAAATGAAAAGCTACCAACTACAATTTGATAAAATTTTTTTCATAATCGCCGGCGATAACAGAATCGCCGGCTCCTCCCTTTTTATGGGGGCTTTTTTTGATTATGAGAACCTATACAAGCATAGAAGTTCTGCTTTCCTGTTTTATTTTAAAACCAACGACATAACCGCACTGAACAGCGTCGATGCCAGCAGGCTGGCCGGTACTGCGATAAACAACAGGCGCGGGAACATCGCGTTACGCTCTTCCTCGGTCGGACAGGAACCCATGATCAGGCTTCCGCCGGAAGAGAACGGGGAGATCGCTGCGGACTGTGCGCCGATGACGATGCAGGCGAACAGGACGATCGGAGCGATGCCGGTGGAACTTGCCAGAGCAGGAACCAGCGGATAGAGGGCTGGGCATACCACGCCAAGTGTGCTGGAGAAGAAGCTCATAAAGGCGCCTACGATGCTGAATACAACCGGAATTGCCCATACCGGGAGACTGGAACCGGCCCAGGAGGAGAGCGCGTCGATGGTGCCGGCGGCGATCGCAACCTGAATCAGCATACCCACTCCGCAGATCATGAGGATCGTGTTCCAGGGAACCTTTGCGATCACATCCTTCTGTGGTGCCAGATCAAAGAACAGAGCGATCACGGAGAAGAGGATTGCAACCAGCCCCACATCCATCTTGCTGTTGATGAAGGTGATCACCGAAGCGTGCGGCAGAAGGATATGCAGGATCGGAAAGACCAGTACGAGGGCCATCATGATGACGATCAGGTACAGATTCAGCTTCTGTTTCGAGGTAAATGCCTCCGGCTTTTCGAAGCTCACGCCCTTTCCGATATTGCGGTTGGCCTTTGGAATGTAGCGGAAGGCCGCGATCAAAAGGAAGGAAAACAGGACACTGGCAACAAAGATGGTAGCAGAGAAGCCGAAGGACTGGTCTGCAAATCCCGCCTCGTCCATCAGACCGCGGAAGATGATGCCGCTGCCGCTTGTCATGAAATTAGCTCCCGACAGAGCGCCGCAGTTGACGGCGATGGCACCGGCCATCTTATCCATTCTGGCTTCATCACAGATCAGAAGGGTGATCGGAGCCATGAAGGCCATGACGGTAAAGAATCCGGCGCCCAGTGCTGCGATGATGGCGGCTGCCAGATAGAGCGCGAAGGGAAGCAGTCCCGGGAATTTCCGGCAGAAGTACAGCAGATAGCGCGCCGTTTTTTCCAGGGTGCCGTTGACCAGGGCAAAATTGTAGAACAGGGATACGGCCAGAATGACGAACATCGTGCTGACCGGCCATCCGCCGATGACCTCTTTGGTTTTCATACCCATGGCGAAACAGCCGATCAGGTATGCGAACACGATCGCGAAAAATCCGGTATTAATCTTGGTCTTGTAGCCGAGTGCGATCGAGATGATAATAGCCGCAACAATCAATAAACTAAGCATGTGAACCTCCTTTGATTATGAGAGACCGAGCAGTTTCTTCGGAATGGTCTGCGTCATATAAGTAATTTGTTCTTTTGTGATTCCGTGATCGGATAAATACTGCATGTACTGCAAAAGTGCGATTTCCCAGTGCGGATTCTCTGTCTGTCCGCCGTCCGTATCGACCATGACATGATCGTAGCCGCAGGCCTCGATGGCTTCCAGATTAAGTTCCATGTTGCTCTTGTACCTTCCGCCGCCCATTGGCTGCGCGAAGCAGTGTTCCAGGATGACGCCGTAGTCTTTGACCAGACGGTACTGATCCTCGACGCTCATTCCCACAAGCCACCATTCCGGGTGGGTGATAACGATCTTCTCGATTCCGCAGTTTTTCGCAGCCTCCACAACCGTAAAGCATTCGTCCGGAGAAATGTGCGCGGTGCCGAGGACGGCATCGTGTTCTTTCATCAGTTGAAAAATGGCGAGAAGCTCCGGGACAACCTTGCCGTCTTTTACCACCTCAACACAGTCCTTTGGATCTTTTTTGTTCTGAAGCAGGTGATTCCTGGCAGACTGTGTGGGAAGCCATACGACCTTTCCCCCCAGTTTTAATGCGTTCTCCACGGCGGTGGGATTGATCCCGCCGATGCCGCGGTTTAAGACAATACCTCCGAACATCTCGAATGCATTTGCCTCATGCATTTTTTTGTTGTACTGATTGACCAGCCACGCGCGTTCTACGGTAGAGCCCAGATGGGACTTGATGACGATGGCCCTTGCGCCGACGCGGACAGCCGCATCGCACAGTTCGAAATCATCGTAGGCGCGGATGCGCAGGTCGGGATTGGTATGTACGTGCATATCAATGACCCCTTGTAAAGATACCTCTGACATGAAATGCTTCTCCTTTCTGTGAAAGATGATTCTTACCGGTTGAATTATCGTTGTATTTATCATATACTAAATTTGATATCGATGGAAACACTTTAAATTGATGAACGATATCGGAAAAACCGATGGCGAAAATCAATAGAAACAGGTTCATGGAGAGGGGGAAAATGTATGGATCACAGAGCGTTGGAATATATCGTTGCACTGGCGGAAGAGCACAGCGTGTCGAAAGCGGCGGCACGGCTTTATATGGCGCAGTCCAGCCTGAGCCAGTTTTTGAAAAAGCAGGAGGAAGAGCTGGGAACCTCGCTGTTTCACCGGACGACAACCGGAATCCGGCCGACCGATGCAGGGCGGATCTATGTGGATTATGCCTACAAGACGTTGAACGATTTCCGGCAGATCCAGAGTCAGATCAGTGATATGGAGGCGGTCGGCGCGGGTGAGGTGCTGTTTGGCATCAGCACCTACCGGGGCACCTATCTGATGCCGCATATTTTGAAGGAGTTTTCCCAGGTCTGTCCGAAGGTGAAGATCATCATCCGGGAGCACAACAGCCTGGCGCTGGAGGAGCTGGTCTCGACGGGGCGGCTTGATATGGCGCTGGTCGTTTTGCCCATGCAGAAAGCGACGACCCCCATCAACTTTATGATGAAGGACGAAGTCATGATCGTGGCACAGAAGCAGCATCCGGCCTTGAAGTATGCGAATATCATGGAAGGGGAAAATGGATTTGCATATGTAGAACTGGAAGACATTGCAGATTATGAATTTTTGCTGAGCAGCCATGACACGATCCTTGGAAATGTTGCAGAGCGGCAGTTTCAGCTGCATGGAATCCGCCCCCACAGTGCCAACACAAGCCTGTCCGCCCAGTTCGCAGCAGCGATGGCCAGACAGGGGCTTGGATTGGCATTTACTTACCGGTCCTGCATGGAAGAGAGGGAGGATGTCGTCTATCTTTCCATTGGGAGAGAGCGGCTTTATATCGATCTGGGACTTACCTATCCCAGCGAATACCGAAGCAGGGCGACCAGTGAATTCACCAAGGTTTTAATCAAGAGCTGGTATCAGATGGAACATCAGTCGTTGTAATGATAGCTGTCCAGGAGCTGATTCTTCATGTGCCACAGCTCGTTGGAGAGATCCACGTGCACCCGGTGCGGGAATTCCAGACGAAGGGATTCCTCCCAGAGCGTCGCCAGCTCCTGCTTGCAGTATTTCTGGATGTCCATGACTTTCGGAGATTCGTAGACGCATTTGCCGTCCTGGAAGATCGGAACCAGAAGTTCGCGCAGGGTGTAGCTGCCCGGAGCAAGATGGGTCTTCTTCCAGGTCTCGATTGGGTCGAAGAGCAGCAGGGATTTGGAAGAATCAAATTTCTCATCCACCAGACAGATCAGATCGGCGATGATCTTGCCGCTGTTCTTGTCGTAGATTCGCTGGATGGTCTTATTGCCCGGGTTGGTGATCTTCTCGGCATTCTCGGAGAGCTTGATCTTCGGGATGAATTTGCCGGTCTCCTTATCCATGATGGCAGCCAGCTTGTACACGCCGCCGAAGGACGGGCAGTCCTTGGAGGTGATCAGGTTCGTGCCGACACCCCAGGAATTGATTGTGGCGCCCTGAAGCTTTAAGGAAGTGATCAGAGTCTCATCCAGATCGTTGGAGGCGGAGATCACCGCATCCGGGAATCCGGCTGCATCCAGCATCTTCTTTGCTTTCTTTGAGAGGTAAGCGAGGTCACCGCTGTCGAGGCGGATGCCGTAGAAGGTCAGCGGAATGCCGGCTTCCTTCATCTCCTGGAAAACCTTGATGGCATTCGGAATGCCGGAATTTAAGGTGTCATAGGTGTCAACCAGCAGAATGCATGCGGTCGGATAAAGCTTTGCATAGGTACGGAATGCGGTCAGCTCATCCGGGAAGCTCATGATCCAGCTGTGGGCGTGCGTGCCCTTGACCGGAACATCGAACATCTTGCCGCAGAGCACGTTGGAGGTGCCGATACATCCGGCGATCATCGCAGCACGGGCACCGTAGATGCCGGCATCCGGACCCTGTGCGCGGCGCAGACCGAATTCCATGACCCCGTCACCCTTTGCCGCATAGACCACGCGGGCCGCCTTGGTGGCGATCAGGGACTGATGGTTGATGATGTTGAGGAGCGCGGTCTCGACAAGCTGTGCCTCCATGATTGGCGCAATGACTTTGATCAGCGGTTCACGCGGAAAGATCACGGTACCCTCCGGAATTGCATAGATATCACCGGAGAAGCGGAAGTTTTTCAGATAAGCAAGGAAATCCTCCTCGAATAGTCCGATCGAGCGGAGATAATCAATATCATCCGCATCAAAATGCAGATCCTTGATGTAATCGATGACCTGATCGAGTCCTGCACAGACTGCGTAGCCGCCGCTGTTGGGATTGTTGCGGTAAAAGGCATCGAAGATTACGGTCTCGTTGGCATCTTTTTCTTTAAAATAGCCCTGCATCATCGTCAGTTCATACAGATCGGTCAGCAGGGTCAGGTTGTGTTCACTCATGGGGATCTCCTTTATTTGTAAAATATTGGTAAAGATTAAAGTGTAGTATAACATTGGATGTAAAAAAATACAAATGATTGATAAAAAAATAACAAATTGTATACTATCAGTAAGAAACCTGAGCATACATAAACGGGGAGAATTATATTGATGTCAAAAGAGAGCGCTGAAACAATGTACCGATTTGGAAAAAAATGTTGGTATGCAATTCTGATATTTGGTTTTGCGATTTGGGTTCTAAATAGAATTGGATATACTTTTTACGTAAACTCGTATCTTTACTTCCATGCAATGATATGTATCATTGTGGGACTCGCTTTTGCTATGGCAGTAGGGAATCAAATATACAAAAAGAAACCATTGAGGTGGATTATATTCACAGGGATTGCAGGAATTATTACGGTTTTATGTTTCCAGGTCCGATATGGTCAAGAGCGCGCGGCACATAGTTATATAGCAGAAGTGAGTTCTCCGGATGGTCAACACGTTATTGTGTTATACGAATACAGAGGAATGTTTCTTAATTATGGAACTGTCTA
Source organism: Lachnospiraceae bacterium (assembly GCA_028693165.1). Lineage (GTDB taxonomy): Bacteria > Bacillota > Clostridia > Lachnospirales > Lachnospiraceae > Brotaphodocola. Next base: position 13,904 of record JAQUVX010000025.1, read on the forward strand.
TGAAACGGTATCCCCTTTATTTATGAAAAAGATGGGCAATTATTCCTGCGAAAATGTTAGCCCGGCAAGAGAAAACGCTTACCAGATTGCATGGGAGGATGATGGCTTTATTTTCCGCTATCAATTTCAGCGGATGTCTGAAAGATATAGTGTGGAGAATGCGCTTGCGTTAAAATATGAATGACCTTCCAAGATATAAAGAACATCAAATGTGCGATGCGAAGCGAATATGCGCGGCATGTTTTCGCGCCTATCGCTTGACATTTCCTGCCAGAATCAATATAATAGTGAAGAATACGTATAAACAGAGACGAAGACGGAGACAGTAGAACTGCATGGAACGCCAAAGCGAGCCGGGGAAGGTGAGAGCCCGGAGCCAGTACAGCAGCGTTGAAAATCACTCCCGAGTCGCAGACTGAAGCGGTGATCCGGGAACATGGATCGCGAGTAGGCCGAGCCGGATTTCCCCCGTTAACAGGAACTCATATGACAGTATGCAGTAATAGGTGGTTAGAATGGCGTAATACAGTCCTTCTCCTGTTCGCAGGGGGTGGGCTTTTTTTTATTTTTTAAAGAAAGTCAGAAGCAAATACGAATGGAGGCAATGAACTATGTACGAGAAAGTACCTACAAATCTCAACTTTGTAGACCGCGAGAAAAACGTGGAGACGTTCTGGGAAGAGCATGACATTTTCCAGAAGAGCATGGATTCGAGAAAAGAGGGCGAGACCTATACCTTCTATGACGGACCGCCTACCGCTAACGGCAAGCCGCACATCGGTCACGTGCTGACCCGTGTCATCAAGGACATGATTCCGCGTTACCGCACCATGAAGGGTTATATGGTGCCGCGTAAGGCAGGCTGGGATACCCACGGACTTCCGGTGGAGCTGGAAGTGGAGAAGCTGCTGGGACTGGACGGCAAGGAACAGATCGAGCAGTATGGTCTGGAGCCGTTCATCGCACACTGCAAGGAGAGCGTCTGGAAATACAAGGGGATGTGGGAGGATTTCTCCGGCACCGTTGGATTCTGGGCGGATATGGAGCATCCTTACGTGACCTATCATAATGATTTCATCGAATCTGAGTGGTGGGCACTGAAGCAGATCTGGGAAAAGGGACTTTTGTACAAAGGCTTCAAGATCGTTCCTTACTGCCCGCGCTGCGGAACCCCGCTGTCCAGCCATGAGGTGGCTCAGGGCTACAAGGATGTCAAGGAGCGCTCCGCGATTGTGCGCTTCAAGGCCAAAGGCGAGGATGCTTATATTTTAGCATGGACCACAACTCCGTGGACCCTGCCGTCCAACGTGGCGCTGTGCATGAACCCGAATGAGACCTATGTGAAGGTTCAGTCCGGCGGCTATACCTATTATATGGCAGAGGCACTTTGTGATAAAGTGCTTGGCGAAGAATATACTGTACTGGAACATTATACCGGTAAAGATCTGGAAGGCAAGGAGTATGAGCCGCTGTACGACTGCGCCGCAAAGGTTGCAGAAAAGCAGCGCAAGAAAGCGTTTTATGTAACCTGTGATACCTATGTTACGCTGACCGATGGTACCGGCGTAGTTCACATCGCACCTGCATTCGGTGAAGACGATTCCAAAGTCGGCAGAAGATATGACCTGCCGTTTGTTCAGCTGGTGGATGCCAAGGGCGATATGACGCAGGACACTCCGTTTGCCGGACTGTTCGTCAAGAAAGCGGACCCGAAGGTGCTGGAGGACTTGGAGAGCAGAGGTCTTCTCTTTGCTGCACCGAAGTTCGAGCACAGCTATCCGCACTGCTGGAGATGTGATACCCCGCTGATCTACTATGCGAGAGAGTCCTGGTTCATCAAGATGACGGCGGTAAAGGAAGATCTGATCCGCAACAACAATACGATCAACTGGATTCCGGAGAGCATCGGCAAGGGCCGTTTCGGCGACTGGCTGGAGAATGTTCAGGACTGGGGCGTCAGCCGTAACCGTTACTGGGGAACTCCGCTCAACATCTGGGAGTGTGAGTGCGGCGAGCAGCACTCCATTGGAAGCATCGAGGAATTAAAGAGCATGTCTCCGAACTGCCCGGATGATATCGAGCTGCACCGCCCATTCATCGACAATGTGACCATCACCTGTCCGAAATGCGGAAAGCAGATGAAGCGTGTGCCGGAGGTGATCGACTGCTGGTTCGATTCCGGTTCCATGCCGTTTGCACAGCATCATTATCCGTTTGAAAATCAGGATCTGTTTGAACAGCAGTTCCCGGCAGATTTCATCTCCGAGGCGGTGGATCAGACAAGAGGATGGTTCTATTCCCTGCTTGCGATCTCGACCCTGATCTTCAACAAAGCTCCTTATAAGAACGTGATCGTTCTGGGCCATGTACAGGATGAGAACGGACAGAAGATGAGTAAGTCCAAGGGCAACGCGGTTGATCCGTTCGACGCGCTGAAAACCTACGGCGCAGATGCGATCCGCTGGTACTTCTATGTTAACAGTGCACCGTGGCTGCCGAACCGTTTCCATGGCAAGGCTGTTCAGGAAGGACAGCGCAAATTCATGGGAACTCTGTGGAATACCTATGCATTTTTTGTACTTTATGCCAATATTGACAATTTCGATGCGGGCAAATATACTTTAGAGTATGACAAACTACCCGTTATGGACAAATGGCTGCTGTCCAAGATGAATTCCATGGTCAAGGCTGTGGACGAGAATCTCGGCAGTTACCGGATCCCGGAGGCGGCGAGAGCGCTTCAGGAGTTTGTCGATGATATGAGCAACTGGTATGTAAGACGAAGCCGTGAGCGTTTCTGGGCGAAGGGCATGGAACAGGATAAGATCAATGCCTATATGACGCTCTATACCGCTCTGGTGACTGTAGCGAAGGCTGCCGCACCGATGATTCCGTTTATGACAGAGGACATTTACCAGAATCTGGTAAGAAGTGTTGATAAGACCGCTCCGGAGAGTGTACATCTGTGTGACTTCCCGGCGGTGGATGAGATGCATATCGACCGGCAGCTGGAAGATGACATGGATGAGGTTCTGGATATCGTCGTACTTGGCCGTGCCGCCAGAAATACGGCAAACATCAAGAACCGCCAGCCGATCGGAACCATGTATGTGAAAGCCGATCACGGACTGTCCGAATTCTATGTGGAGATTATCGAAGATGAACTGAATGTAAAGAAGGTTGAGTTTGTGGAGGATGTCCGCAGCTTCACTTCTTACAGCTTTAAACCGCAGCTTAAAACCGTTGGACCGAAATATGGCAAACAGCTTGGAAATATCCGAAAGACTTTGGCAGAGATCGACGGCAATGCCGCGATGGATACCCTGAAAGCAGAAGGTGCGCTGAAGTTCGATTTTGGCGGAGAGGAAGTGGTACTGACAGAAGAAGATCTGCTGATCGACATGGCACAGACCGAAGGCTATGTGTCTGAGAGCGACAATAAGGTTACGGTAGCACTGGATACCAATCTGACACCGGAACTGATCGAGGAGGGCTTTGTCCGCGAGCTGGTCAGCAAGATTCAGACCATGCGAAAGGAAGCCGGCTTCGAGGTGACCGATCATATCCGGGTATATCAGGATCAGAATCAAAAGATTGCAGAGATTTTGAACGTACATGCTGAAACAATCAAACGTGAGGTACTTGCCGATGACATTTTGCCGGGCCAGATGGGCGGATACGCAAAAGAGTGGAACATCAACGGTGAGGATGGAATGTTAGGCGTCGAGAAGACTGACCGTGACTAGAGAGCACGGCAGAACAGGAGGAAAGCCAGAATGAATAAGGGATTCGACAAGGAAACATTTAAAAAGAACGTTACCTACAACGTGAAGAGTCTGTACCGCAAGACCGTTGATGAGGCAACCCCGCAGCAGGTATTTCAGGCAGTGGCATTTGCTGTGAAGGATGTCATCATTGACGAGTGGATCGCCACACACAAGGAGTACGAGAAGAAGGATGTCAAGACTCTGTACTACCTGTCCATGGAATTTTTGATGGGCCGTGCCCTGGGCAACAATATCATCAACATCATGGCGAAAGACGAGATCCGGGAGGCGCTTGATGAGCTGGGCTTTGACCTGAATCTGATTGAGGATCAGGAGCCGGATGCAGCGCTTGGCAACGGCGGTCTTGGCCGTCTGGCAGCCTGCTTTCTGGATTCGCTGGCGACGCTGGGATATCCGGCTTACGGCTGCGGAATCCGTTATCGCTATGGTATGTTCAAGCAGAAGATCGAGAACGGCTATCAGATCGAGGTTCCGGATGAGTGGCTGAAGGAGGGCAACCCCTTCGAGGTAAGACGTTCCGAGTATGCGACCGAAGTCAAATTCGGCGGTTATGTCAAAACCGTCTGGGAGAATGGCAAGGAGAAATTCGTGCAGGAGGGCTATCAGTCCGTTATGGCAGTACCTTATGATCTGCCGGTTGTGGGCTACGGCAACAACGTGGTCAACACCCTGCGCATCTGGGATGCACAGCCGATCAACACCTTCAGTCTGGATTCCTTCGACCGCGGCGATTATCAGAAGGCCGTAGAGCAGGAGAACCTTGCAAAGAATATCTGCGAGGTGCTTTATCCGAACGACAACCACTATGCGGGAAAAGAGCTGCGTCTGAAACAGCAGTATTTCTTCATCTCCGCAAGTGTACAGCGCGCGATCATCAAATACATGGAGAAGCACGACGATGTGCGCAGCTTCCATGAGAAGAATGTATTCCAGTTAAATGATACCCATCCGACGGTTGCAGTGGCAGAGCTGATGCGCATCCTGTTAGACGAGTATGGTCTGACCTGGGATGAGGCGTGGGCGGTTACCACCAAGACCTGTGCCTACACCAACCACACGATCATGGCAGAGGCATTGGAGAAATGGCCGATCGAGCTGTTCTCCAGACTGCTTCCGCGTGTATATCAGATCGTGGAGGAGATCAACCGCCGCTTCATCGAGAAGATCCAGCAGCAGTATCCGGGCGACCAGAGCAAGGTTGCCAAGATGGCGATCATTTACGACGGTCAGGTCAAGATGGCACATATGGCGATCGCAGCCAGCTTCTCCGTCAACGGCGTTGCACGTCTGCATACCGAGATTTTAAAGAATCAGGAGCTGAAGGATTTCTATCAGATGATGCCGGAGAAATTCAACAACAAGACCAACGGTATTACCCAGAGAAGATTCCTGCTGCACGGCAATCCGCTGCTGGCTGACTGGGTTACCGGCAAGATCGGCGACGAGTGGATCACGGATCTGTCTGCGCTCAGCAAGCTGAAGTTGTATGTGGAGGACGAGAAATGCCAGCACGAGTTCATGAACATCAAATATCAGAACAAGGTACGTCTGGCAAAATATATTAAGCAGAACAATGGCATCGACGTAGATCCGCGCTCCATCTTTGATGTGCAGGTAAAACGTCTCCATGAGTATAAGCGCCAGCTGATGAACATCCTTCATGTGATGTATCTGTACAATCAGCTCAAGGACAATCCAAACCTGGATATGGTTCCGAGAACCTTTATCTTCGGCGCGAAGGCGGCGGCAGGCTACAAGCGTGCGAAGCTGACCATCAAGCTGATCAACTCCGTAGCGGACGTGATCAACAACGACGCTTCCATCAACGGCAAGATCAAGGTTGTATTTATCGAGGATTACCGTGTATCCAACGCAGAAACCATCTTTGCAGCAGCGGATGTCAGCGAACAGATTTCGACAGCCAGCAAGGAAGCTTCCGGTACCGGCAACATGAAGTTTATGCTGAACGGCGCTCTCACTGTGGGAACCATGGACGGTGCCAACGTGGAGATCGTGGAAGAAGTTGGCCAGGAGAATGCCTTTATCTTTGGAACCTCCTCCGACGAGATCATCGAGCTGGAGCACAACCGGAGCTACGATCCGATGCAGATCTTCAACAGTGATCAGGACATCCGCCGCGTGCTGATGCAGCTGATCAACGGTTACTATTCTCCGCAGGATCCGGAGCTGTTCCGCGATATCTACAACTCGCTCCTGAACACACAGAGCAGCGACCGCGCAGATACCTACTTCATCCTGAAGGATTTCCGGATGTACGCAGAGGCGCAGAAGCGTGTCGATGAGTCTTACCGCGATGAGAAATGGTGGGCGAAGGCAGCGATGCTCAACACCGCCTGCAGCGGCAAGTTCAGTTCTGACCGTACGATCGAAGAGTATGTGAAGGATATCTGGCATTTGAAGAAAGTGAAAGTGGAATTGAAATAAAGAAGGGAAGAGCCGCCAGTGCGAATGATCACACTGGGCGGCTTTTTCTCTGGATTTCCGTCTGGCCGGTCGCATTATGTTGCAGATCTAATCGGTTTCGTCTATAATGAGTGCAGACGGGTTCGATTGTTTTTAGAAAGAGGTATCTATGAACATAAATGCGATTTTATCAAAAGAGAACATTTCCAAAGAGGAAGAAGCGATTGTAGTCAATGCGCTGGTTAAACGACTGCAAATAGAATTTCAAAAGAATGATCGAAGTGGAATTTATGGATATACGCAAAGAACAATGGGATACAATTCAAACAAGATTGAGGGCAGCACGTTAACTCCGGCCCAAACAGCATCCCTGTTTGATACTGGATCGATCCGGTCGTCGGGAGAGATGATGTTTCGGGCAAAAGATGTCGAGGAAATGACAGGACATTTTGTTATGTTTAATAAGATTTTGTCAACGTTGTCGGAACCACTGTCGGAATCAATGATAAAAGAATTTCATTCTGCACTCAAGGCCGGAGTATTTGAAGATATTGCAAATGGCTATCCGATTGGTGAATACAAGAATCGTGCAAACATGGTATCGGATATAAGAACGTCTGCTCCGTCCGCTGTTCATGAAGATATGGCGAATCTGCTAAGATGCTATGAACCGGACAGAAAACACACACTGGAAGAAATCGCTGCCCTTCATGCCGGCTACGAACAGATTCATCCATTCCAGGATGGCAATGGACGTACAGGACGCGCACTCGTTTTTCGGGAATGTCTTCGTTCAGAGATCATCCCTGTCATAATAAAGGATGAACGAAAAGCAGACTATTACCATGCGCTGCATGATGCGCAAATTGACAGAAATGATACAAATCTGATGAAACTGTTTGCGCAGGATCAGGCAGAATATATGCTGGCACTGAAAGAATTTCTTCCTGTATATGATCCGCGTCCAGTTGACGGGAAATGAGCAGAAAGACAGTACATTTGAATAACGAAATGCGAGAGGATTTAAATGAAAATTTATGTGGATGCAGATGCCTGCCCGGTGGTGGATATCGTGGAGCGACTCGGCAAACAATATAATATTCCGGTGGTTTTGCTTTTTGACACGAATCATGTATTCACGTCCGATTACAGTGAGATTAAAATCGTTGGTGCCGGAGCGGACGCAGTTGATTTTGCTTTGATCAGTCTGTGCCGCAAAGGAGATCTTGTGGTCACTCAGGATTATGGTGTGGCGGCTATGGCTCTCGGAAAAGGAAGTTATGCAATCCATCAGTTGGGCAAATGGTATACAAATGATAATATAGATCAGCTCCTCATGGAACGTCATCTTGCGAAAGCATACAGGAGAAAGTCGGCGAAGAATCATTTAAAAGGACCACGAAAACGGACAGAGGAGGATGATTTGAGATTTGCAGAATCGTTTGAACGGATGATCAAACAGGCAGAGTCGTTTTCGGACAGATAAGCGAATAAATCAGGAATATTTTTAAAATCCCTCCATAGACTTTTAAGAGTCAGGAGGGATTTTTTATGCGTAAAAGACTGCTGGCAGGAATAATTCTGCTGCTTTTGCCGTGGATATTGTCACTTTTCTGGATGCGGGCGGCCCGGCAGAGCACGGAGGCCGCAGCAGGGACACCGGCACCGTCTGAGACGGTGGCGACTGGCATACTTAGAATAGGAAAGGGAACAGAAAGCGGAGCGGAGACGGAACTTGAGGCGGGAGTGCAATCCAGGGCGGGAACGCAATCCGGGACGGGAATGCAATCCGGGGAGGGAACACAACCCGACGGCACAGACCGGCGGATTCTCATGGAGCGGGATGGAATTTCCACCTATATGGCGCTGGAGGACTACCTTCCGGGAGTGATTGCCTGTCAGATTAATCCGGATTACAGCCTGGAGGCGCTGAAATGTCAGGCTGTCATTGCGCGTACCTATATTTATCGTCTGATGGATGGGCGGGGGGAGATTCAGGAGGAAGAATTGGATCTGGATTACCTGGAGGAGCGGACACAGACGCCTGATTCCGACGGTGCTTCCATGGTGCGGGCAAAGGAGCGGATAGTGGAGAATTTAAGCCGCTTCCGCCAGGCGGTGCAGCAGACCCAGCACGTCGTCATGAAGTATGATGGCCGCTGCATTCTGCCACTGTTTCATGCGAGGAACAATGGAAGAACCAGACAGGGGGACGCAGCATATCCCTATTTGCAGGCAGTTGACAGCAAATGGGATACCTGGAGGGCGGACAGTGAGTTGACAAAAATCTGGAGTCTGGCAGACTTTGCGGAGCGGATTAATCAGATTCCGGAGGCGTCATTGGTTACGCCGGATCAGCTTGCCGGACAGATCCAGACGGTGAAGAAGGATGATTCCGGGTATGTGCTGGAGATGAAGATCGGGGCGAAAACCTACTCCGGGGAGGAGATCCAGTATGCGCTGGGTCTTTCATCCTCCTGCTTTGCATTCAGTGTGTCAGGCGATGAGGTGAAGGCTGTCGTGCGGGGGAGCGGCCATGGGTACGGGCTCAGTCAGGCGGGTGCCGAGGGGATGGCTGCGGAGAACTGGGGCTACGAAGAAATTCTGCAATATTATTATAAAAATATTTTAATTGTCACTGAATAAGATCAATCGCTTTGGTAAGAATAGTACCGAGGTGATAAACGGTGAAAGAGAAAATGAATCAGATGTTCAAGGACAAATTGTTCCTTGTCATGCTGGTCCTGGGCCTGCTGACTATAGTAGCTGCGGCGGGAATCATGACCATGCAGAAAGGCAGCGGACAGGAAGAAAATCCATATGTGGACATGCAGGGGCAGGGAGAGTTTCTTGCGGAGGAATCGGCAGAGCAGGCACCGGTCGCAGGGGAATCCAATGCTCAGGAAACTGCATCACAGGAGACAAAAGAAGAAATCAAGAAGGCCGAGCTTCCGAAAAATACGGATACGGTTGTGACAGAAGATGCATACGAAGTGTCGGAAGCAGACCGGGAGGACGCGCAGGCCGTCGGAACCGGACTTTCTGCGGCGAAAGCGCTGGTGCTTGATTTTGCGGAAACCAGCAGGATGACATGGCCCGTGCGAGGCAATATCGTGCTGGACTACAACATGGAATCCACCGTCTATTTTCCGACGCTGGATCAGTACAAATGCAATTCCGGTCTGGTTATTCAGGGCGAAATCAGTGATCCGGTCTATGCGCCGGCCAACGCCCGTGTGCTGGAGTCGGGCACCAATGAGGAGATCGGAGGCTATCTGACGCTGGATCTGGGCAACGGCTATACGGCTGTCTGCGGACAGCTTAAGGATGTGGCGGTCGCTGCAGGAGAATATCTGGAGCAGGGACAGCTTCTCGGCTACGTCGCAGAGCCGACCAAGTATTACACAATCGAGGGCAGCAACGTATATTTTCAGTTGAAGCATGACGGACAGGCCGTCGATCCGCTGAATTATATGGAATGAGAAAAAGAGACGGAAACGTCTCTTTTTGCTTGGGCGCGGCCTTTGCGGCTACAGGTAAACGCTGGAGGCCAGACGGATGAATTCGTCCATCTCGCGGGTTTTCCATTTGTCCTTGTGATAGAAAATCTGGCGGTACATGGAGAGGCGGAAATTGGTCACGTTTAAGACGGCCACCTTGCCCTGTTCGGCACTTTCCTGAACTGCAAAATAGGGGAGCAGGGAAATGCCCTCGTTCTGTTCGATCATTTTTAAGATAAACTGCGTGTTGCTGCATTCGAGTAACGGTGTGACGATGCGCTTTTTCGCGGCGAGAAAACGGTCGAAGGCGCGCCGGTAATTGGCATTTTGCTCGGTCAGGAAAAAGGGCATACTGAGCAGTTCTTCCAGCTTCAGATTCCGGATTCCGGCGAGGCGGCAGGTGGGGGAGGAGACGAACACGATGGATTCCTTCGTCTCCATGACACGGTTCCAACGGTTGTTGTAGCGCGGCTCATCCAAAATATAGATGAGATCCAGTTGATTGTGATTCATCATTTCGAGAAGTTCCTCTGGGGAGGCGGTGGTAATGCGGATGGCGACGTTCGGATGGTACAGCCGGAAATGATGCAGGATCGGCGGCAGCTTGGTGGAGCACAGGGATTCGATCGTGCCGATGTGCAATTCATTTTTAAGCTCCGTCTCATCGCCGACGGAGAGCTGTGCCTTGTTCACCTCATGTAGAATGCTGTGGGCGTGGGAGAGAAACTCTTTCCCCTGCGAGGTCAAATTGATCCGCTTGCCGATGCGGTCAAACAGGCGGGTGTTTAACTCTTCCTCCAGCAGCCGGATCTGGACGGTGACGGCAGACTGGGAGTAGCCGAGGCTCTCCGCAGCCTTGGAAAAGCTCTGCATCTGAACGATGCGGATAAAGGTATTGAGCTGACGCAGTTCCATGGAATCCTCCTCTCATCGATGAAAATAATTCAACAACTATATAAAATCTATGAATTTGATTTGCGTATATTGCCATGATACAATAATGTCAAGACAGGGTCAATGATCAATTTTTAGAAAAATACATACTCAGAACAGAGCGGGAGGCAGTGCAATGGCATTTATCAGCGTATTTGATGTTCTTGGACCGAACATGATCGGGCCATCCAGTTCTCACACGGCAGGAACCGCGGTGATCGCTTATCTGGCACACAAGATGATCGCCGGGCCGATCAAACAGGTGGAATTCATACTTTATGGTTCATTCTCCAAGACCTACAAGGGACACGGAACGGATCGGGCACTGCTTGGCGGAATCATGGGGTTTGGAACCGATGATACCCGGATTCGCGATTCCTTTTCGATTGCGAAGGAGCGCGGGCTGGAATATCATTTCACAATCAACGAGACCGAGACCGATATTTATCCCAATACCGTGGATATCATGATGACGAACGAGGCTGGCCAGACGATGACCGTCCGCGGCGAATCCCTGGGCGGCGGCAAGGTGCGCATCGTGCGGATTAATGGCGTCGAGGTGGATTTTACCGGCGAATACAGCGCGATCATCGTGGTGCATCAGGACAAGCCGGGCGTGGTGGCGCACATCACGAAATGCTTAAGCGACCGCAATGCCAACATCGCCTTCATGCGTCTGTTCCGCGAGTCCAGAGGGCACACGGCGTACACGATTGTGGAATCCGACGATCATCTGCCGGAGAACATCGTGGAGAGTCTGAAAGAAAACAGCAACGTGCATGACGTCATGGTCATACAGTCATAGGACCGCTGGGAGGAAAAAGGTATGGATTTTAAAAACGCAAAAGAATTGTTGAAATTATGCGAAGAACAACATATGCAGATCTCCGAGGTTATGCGGCAGCGAGAGTGCGACATGGGGGAGACGACCTGCGACATCATCGACCACAAGATGCGCCGGGTTCTTGAGATCATGCGAAATTCCGCAACCCAGCCAATCAAGACGCCGGTTCGCTCAATGGGCGGTCTGATCGGCGGAGAGGCAAAGAAGCTGGATGTTCACCGCGCCAGGGGGGAAAGCATCTGCGGCGGTGTCCTGGGCCGCGCCATCATGTATTCCATGGCAGTCCTTGAGGTCAATGCCACCATGGGACTGATTGTGGCGGCGCCGACGGCAGGCTCTTCGGGAGTCGTTCCGGGGCTGCTGCTGGCACTTCAGGAGGAGTATCATATTTCGGATGAACGTATTCTTGATGCGCTGATGACAGCCGGTGCGATCGGTTACCTTGCCATGAATAATGCCACGGTAGCGGGAGCGGTCGGCGGATGTCAGGCGGAGGTCGGTGTGGCGTCGGCCATGGCGGCGGCAGCGGCAGTGGAGCTGATGGGCGGGAGACCGTCACAGTGTCTGGATGCGGCTTCGACGGTATTGATGAATATGCTTGGTCTGGTCTGTGACCCGGTCGCAGGTTTGGTGGAATACCCGTGTCAGAACCGCAATGCGGCCGGAGTTGCCAATGCGCTGACGGCGGCGGAACTGGCGCTGAGTGAGGTCCCGCAGCTGATCCCGCTGGACGAGATGATCGACACCATGTATACCGTAGGAAAAAAGCTCCCCTCAGAACTGCGTGAGACGGCTCAGGGCGGTTGTGCGACCACACCGTCTGCCTGCGCGTTATGCGCGCAGTGTTTCTGATCAAAAGGAATCATTATGAAAGAATTCATGAGATTTTCATGATTTGTTCATACATTTACAGGGAAAATATGGTATAGTTTTCAAGTAAACGAATAGGAGAAGGGAGCTGCCTGTGAACATTTTATTTTTCCTTACCCCAAAGAGTGAGATTGCACATATCCATGAAGAGGATTCCATCCGTCAGGCCTTGGAGAAGATGGAATACCACAAGTTTTCAGCAGTGCCGATTTTGACAAGAGACGGTTATTATGCGGGAACGATCACGGAGGGCGATCTGCTGTGGGGAATTAAGAATCAGTTTGATTTGAATCTGAAGGAAGCGGAGGATATTCCGGTTACCCGGATTCGCCGCAGGATGGATTATCTTCCTGTTTTTGCAAAATCGAACATGGAAGATCTGATTGATCGCGCGTTAAACCAGAATTTTGTGCCGGTGGTGGACGACCGTGGGCTGTTCATCGGTATCATTACCCGTAAAGACATCATTCGATATTATGCGGAGCGGGGCAATGGCGGCGGCAAGACAGGAGCTGCGAAAGACGCTGTGAAGGATATGGCAGAATGAGGGAGACGGTGATGACATGCTGAAGGTCTATGGAACGATGCTCTGTAAGGACTGTGTAGCCTGTGTGGAGAAATACGAGCAGGAGGGGATTGCTTTTACATTCTGCGATTTTAAGGATGACCTGGATTATTTGAAGAAATTTTTAAAACTGCGCGATGCAGATCCCATGTTTGCCGACATCCGGGCGCATGACGGCATCGGCATTCCCTGTGTGGAGAAAGAGGACGGGAGCTTTACCCTGGATTGGGAATCCTGCCTGAAATAAGATTGTCAGAGTACAGAAAGAACGAGGAGCAGGGCGTAAAACCCCTGCTCCTCGCTACGTTGTGCAGATCAGAATGCTCTTAGCCACAGTCACAGTCACTACCGCCTACTGTGGCCGCTTCGCGTCTGCCTCCACACCCACGGTCAGTGCCGCAGCCACACCCACGGTCAGTGCCGCAGCCACATCCACGGCCAGTGCCACATCCGCAGCCACATCCGGTGCCGGTTCCGCATCCACCGGAAGCGTTTGCTGCGCGGCAGCCGTCCTCAAAGCCTTCCCGGTAGCCGGCAGCGAACCCTGCGCGGTAAGCCTGCCGAATCCGATTGCTGATGTTCCCGCATTCATTGCTGCCAGTGCCGCAGCCATTGCATCCCCCACATCTGTTACATCCATTTCCGCATCCATTACAGCTATTCCATGCACACATATGATAAATCTCCTTTAATTTGGTTTGTACTTTATCGTATGTGGACAGTGGGACGGGTGTGACAACCATGAAAAAGGGAACCAGAGGACGATCACAATCATACCATGATACTAGAAACTTCCGAGAGGAAAGGAGCTAGCAATGGATTGTGATTGTAATCAACGGAGTACCTGCCCGCCGAGACCGCGGGTGCAGAATCCTCCGTGTATGAATACGAATTGCGACAGAAATGCGGAGAGGATACCAGGAATGATGCCGGCGAATACAACAGGGGCGATGCCGGGGATGATGCCGGAGACGATGTCTGGGAAAATGCAAATGCGTGGAATGATGCCGGAGACGATGCCCGAGACGATGGCGGGAACGATGCCGGGAACGATGCGTGGAACGATGCCGGAGACGATGGCGGGAACGATGCCTGGAACGATGTTGGAGGCATGGAACCGGTCCGGGCACGATGGCCTGCGGGGAATGCCGATTGCGATGGGATATGTGCCGTGGCAGCAGTGGAGCCAGACCTATCCGCTGGAGCAGGGGCTGATACGGGGAACTATTTTCCCGGAGCTGGATCTGCCGTTTGTGATGGGGAGGTGCCGCGGATGATGTGTGGATGCAATAAGCAGCAGCTTTGGATGGTCTACCAGACCGGATTTGCGCTGGATGACATCAAACTTTACCTGGATACTCATGTGGATGATCAGGATGCCATGAATTATTACAATTATGTCCGCCGCGCCCATCGGGATGCTGTTCGCGCCTATGAGCAGTCCTGTGGTCCACTGACGGCAGATCAGGTGACCTCGGAAAACTGGAACTGGGTGGAGAGTCCATGGCCATGGGAAGGAGGGAGCCGATAAATGTGGAATTATGAAAAGCGTTTGCAGTACCCGGTCAATATCTCTCAAACAAATCCGAAGCTGGCTCAGTTTATCATCAGCCAGTATGGAGGGCCGGATGGAGAATCAGCGGCAGCCATGCGGTATTTGAGTCAGCGGTATGCCATGCCTTATGACAAAGGAAAAGCGGTTCTCACGGATATTGGCAGCGAAGAACTCAATCACTGGGAAATCATCGCGGCCATCGTGCACCAGCTGACCCGTAACCTGACACCGAAGGAGATCGAGGAGTCGGGCTTTGGACCGTATTATATCGATCACACGACCGGAGTGTGGCCGCAGGCAGCGGGGGGCATACCGTTTAATGCCTGTGAATTCCAGTCCAAGGGCGATCCGATCACAGATCTGTTCGAGAATCTGGCGGCGGAGCAGAAGGCAAGAACCACCTACGACAATATTCTTCGCATGGTCAAAGACCCGGAGGTGTGCGATCCGATCCGTTTCCTGAGAGAGCGGGAAGTGGTGCATTTCCAGCGGTTCGGTGAAGCCCTGCGGGATGTGCAGGAGCATTTGGACAGCCGGAATTTCTATGCATTCAATCCGGCATTTGACCGCGCCGGCTGCAATAGCTGAGTACCTGTCTCTATTATATACAAAAACAGGGAAAACGATTTGTATAAACTGCCCATTGATTTCAGTGGGCAGTTGTGCTATTGTATACTTACAAGTAACTTGTATACAATTAAAAATGATTGTATACAATGACAAGGCATAGTAAAAGGAGAAAAAACGATGGACTACATTAAGAATTATTCCCTGGAAGGCAAAGTTGCTCTGATCACCGGAGCATCTTATGGAATCGGCTTTGCAATCGCGAAGGCAATGGCTGGCGCTGGCGCTACCATCGTGTTCAACGATATCAAGCAGGAGCTGGTAGATAAAGGAATCGCAGCTTATGCGGCAGAGGGCATCAAGGCACATGGCTATGTATGCGACGTTACCGACGAGGACGGCGTGAATGCAACCGTAGCAAAGATCGAGCAGGAAGTGGGCGTGATCGACATTCTGGTCAACAACGCAGGCATTATCAAGAGAGTCCCGATGATCGAGATGGCAGCAAAAGATTTCCGTCAGGTAATCGATGTGGATCTGAATGCTCCGTTCATCGTTTCCAAAGCGGTTATCCCGAGCATGATCAAGAAGGGTCACGGAAAGATCATCAACATCTGCTCCATGATGTCTGAGTTTGGCCGTGAGACCGTATCTGCATATGCAGCAGCAAAGGGCGGCTTAAAGATGCTGACCCGCAACATCTGTTCTGAGTATGGTGAGTACAACATCCAGTGCAACGGTATCGGACCTGGCTACATCGCAACGCCTCAGACGGCTCCGCTGCGCGAGAAGCAGGCAGACGGTTCCAGACATCCGTTCGATCAGTTTATCGTATCCAAGACTCCGGCTGGCCGCTGGGGCGAGGCTTCCGATCTTGGCGGACCGGCAGTATTCCTGGCATCCGATGCATCTGATTTTGTAAATGGACAGATTCTGTATGTCGATGGCGGCATCCAGGCTTACATCGGAAAACAGCCGTCCTAATCACAGCAGTATACAGATGCGAGGGGGATTGGCATGAGCGAAAAAGGTTATAAGAACCGTGGCGATTATGTGTTTGACACCCTCAAGGAAGAAATTCTGACATTGGAGTTGAAACCGGGACAGGCCATCAGTGAGAACGAGATCTGTTCCCGGTTCGACGTCTCCCGGACACCGGTCCGTGAGGCACTCAGGCGTCTTCAGGAGCAGGGGTTTGTCAATACGGTTCCCTATTCGGGAACGTATGTGACCCTGCTCAATCTGGACGACATCAAACAGATGATCTACATGCGTGTTGCGGTGGAATTGATGGTTATGCGGGATTTTATGAAGATTGCCACGCCGCTTCTGCTGGAGGAGATCCGGCACCAGATTCGTTGTCAGAAGCTTCTGATTCAGGAACCGGGTTTTGAGCCGGAGCAGTTCTACCGCATGGATGCCCAGATGCACAGTATCTGGTTTGAGGCGACGAACCGCATGAAGCTGTGGGATTTCATCCAGGCACAGCAGCTCCATTATACCCGGTTTCGCATGCTGGATTTCGTGACGGAGACGGATTTCACCCGCATTATCAAGGAACATTCTCATCTGCTGGAGCTTCTGGAGCAGAACGCGGAGTGTGGCCTTGAGGAAGCGCTGAAGCAGCATCTCTATATCAGCATGACGCGTATGAAGTATGCCATTGAGGTGGAATATAAGGATTATTTTCAATAGAGATATTGTAAAAAACTGTTGCAATTTTCGTGTTAAGTGCTACAATAAGAGACGGAGGCATAGCTCAGCTGGGAGAGCACTTGCATCACACGCAAGGGGTCGCAGGTTCGAGCCCTGTTGTCTCTAGGGTTGTGCTAAGGAAGACCCGCTCGCGGGAACATTCCTTAGCGCAATTTATACATAGGAGGAACCAGCCTCCACAATATTCAGGGGACATAGCTCAGCTGGGAGAGCGTTGCGTTCGCAACGCAAAGGTCGCGGGTTCGAATCCCGTTGTCTCCACTTTGAAAGCCTTGCAGATGCGGGGCTTTTTTGCGTTACAGGATACAACTTGACGATATCCTCACAAAGTCGTATATTAATACCATATGAGTGAGCATACCATTGCGGATATAGCTCAGTACAAGGAGGAGTCCGCTCTTTTTCGGACAGAGATCAATGAATAAATTTACAAAAAAAGCAAAGTATATTGCAGCCGTTTCCGGGCTTGCAGTCCTCGCCGTTTTCACATTACTTTTGATCAGTTTAGTTGCTGGGAGAGAGCCTGCGCGGGCCGCTCTGGAGTCCGTGGCGACTCCGGCCGCTGCCATGATCCGGGAGCAGGAGGCGGAGACGTCCGGGGAGACAGCGTTTACGGGCTGGAAGGTGGAGGCGGGGATACAGCGCTACTATGAAGACGGCAAAACGGTGGGAAGCTGCTGGGTCGGCGATTATTATCTGAATGATGCAGATCAGCTGGCGAAGGATGTGTTCGTGGTCTGGAAGGGTGGCCTCTACCATGTGGACGAGCACGGGAAAGTGAATCGCGGCCGATTTTCGGACGGAGAAAAAGAGTATTATGCAAATGAGGACGGTCTGATCAGTTTTTCAACCTGGATTCTTCATGGACAGGAATGGCTGTATTTGTCGGAGGATGGCTCTATTTTGAAGAATGGAGTGACTCCGGATGGCTATCTGATGGATGTAAACGGCGAGATCGTGGATGATGGCTATGCAGAGTATGCGGAATTCCAGTATTCGGATAAAAATCTGCGCCTGAATCTTGGCGCGGGTGATTTGATCTGGAAATATCTCAAGAAAAGGGGATGGACGAATACGGCGATCGCTGGTATGCTTGGCAATTTCCAGCAGGAGAGTCATCTGAGTCCGAGCCTGATTGAGAGCAATGGAATCGGTTACGGCTTGGGACAATGGAGCTTTGGACGCAGGGCAGGACTTGAAGCATATGCGAAAAGCCTTGGAAAGCCGGTCAATGATATCTATATGCAGTTGGATTATCTGATGGTGGAGCCGGGAGAGAGCTCTTACGTGCGGACTTATATGAAGACGGATTTTTCTTCCGCAGCCGAGGCGGCGATTGCATGGTGCAATGACTGGGAGCGCCCTAACAAGGCGAAAGCGCGTCTTGCATCCGTCCGGATTCCATATGCGATGGCCTACTATGGGCATTATGTGGATGGCGTGAAGTATATGGAATCGTCTTATTCGATGGAAGATCCGGTTTATCTGGACGATGAGAACGAGACTGCGGAGGATCAGGAAAATTCAGAGTACACCCCTCTGACCGATGCGTCGGGCAATCCGACGATTGGATGGATCTATGATGCCGGAGGCTGGTGGTATCGCTATGAGAATGGAGATTATGCGGCCGACCAATGGGTCATGATTGATGGAGAGTGGTACTATTTTGGCGCGGATGGCTATATGGAGAGCGGACAGTGGATCACCGACAGACATGGCATGAATTACCAGCTCGATGAGGAAGGGCATATTATTCCGTCGGAGGAGGCGATGAAGGCTTCCGCGGCCTCAGCAGTGATTACGGCAGGAGTCAGCGGCGGGGCAACACCATCCGATGCACGGGAAAACCCATAAATAGAAAAGAAAGACGGCCTTGAAATGTAAAAAGTTCAAGGCTGTTTTGTGGTATTTCGATATGGTTTGACGTAAATACAAATGTCGATGCATGAACCAGATAATTACTAGTAAATGGGAATAAATTTACAGTGCTTCACTATTATAATGTAGTATCCAAATAGTTCCCGATGAAAGGGAGAAAGGGGAATAATTCAACGCCTCAAAAGAGGAGCATTGGATTATGCGTATGACTATGAGAGATATTACATTATGCCACCCGCGTTTGCAGGTACTGGCATCGCGCCTGGTGGAGGAGTGCAACAAACAGGGGCTGGCAATCAAGATCGGTGAGACCCTGCGCACGGCAGCGGAGCAGGATGCTCTGTACGGGCAGGGACGCACCAGGCCGGGACACATTGTGACCAACGCACCGGGCAGCAGCTACAGTTCCTACCATCAGTGGGGCACAGCGTTTGATGTTTACCGTAACGATGGTCAGGGAGCCTACCATGAGGCAGACAATTTCTTTGATAAGATCGGAGTGATTGGTGTGAGCATTGGCCTGGAGTGGGGCGGTAACTGGAAATCTATCGTGGATAAGCCGCACTTCCAGCTGCCTGACTGGGGTTCCGGCACCTCCGAAATCAAAAAACTGTACAAGACACCGGATGAATTTATGAAAACATGGGAGTCAGCCGAGGAGAAGGCCGGCTGGATTAAGAATGGCACCGGCTGGTGGTATCGGTACGAGGACGGCACAAATCCGGCCAACAAGTGGCTGCTGATCAACAGCCATTATTATCTGTTTAATCAAAATGGTTACATGTGCACCGGCTGGCACAGGTGGAACGGATCCGTCACAGATCCGGCGGATGGTACCGGTGACTGGTACTTTTTGGATAACACCACAAACGGTCCGTTTGAAGGTGCATGCTGGCATTCCAGGGACAATGGAGCGCAGGAAATCTGGTATGTGCAGTAAGACTTAAAGCGTGGTGGTGGCAGGGGGACTGCTGACAAGTATATTACCGAAAAACAAAAACACTGGGAACCCCTTTATTTTAGAGGTGTCCCAGCGTTTGCAAGAAGAATAAAAAATCGGGGCAACAAGATTTGAACTTGCGACCTCTCGGCCCCCAGCCGAGCGCGCTACCAAGCTACGCCATACCCCGATAAACTTAAGCTCTGTTATTATAGCAGATAATTGAGATTTTGAAAAGAGGTTTACATCAGGTTTCGAATTTGTTATCATTGTGAGTAGGAATAAAGAAATGATTACCGGCGATGAGAGGACAAAAAGGACATGAAGGGGATAGCCTGTTTTGACATGGATATGACGCTCTTGAATCATGCGGATTTTAAGATTCCGGAGAGCGCCACGCGTGCGATCAAGCGGCTGAGAGATCGGTACTATATCGTGATTGCCACGGGACGCGACATGGACAGCAAGTTCAGCGAAGGGCTGACGGAGCTTGTAAATCCTGATGCCATTATCCATTTGAATGGAACCAAGATTACGGTAGGGGACACGCTTATTTACGAGCATCTCATGAAGAAGGAGCTGGTGGAACGGCTGCTGCATTTTTCGGAAGGAAAAGAATTTGCAGTGGGAATCACGACGGGGACCGAGGATTATTATATGAATCCGGAGTTTGTCCGCGTGCACGACATGAGGCGCTGGGGGCAGTCGGACCGAAACTTTAAGGACCCATGGAAGCTGCTTGCGATGGATGTGCGGACGATGACGTATATCGGCAGGGAGGACGGCACGGAGCTTTTGGAGAACGCATTTCCGGAGCTGAAATTTCCGCTGTTTTCCAGCAGGGAGGGCGCAGACATTATCGAGCTGGAGGCATCTAAGGCGGAGGGGCTGAAGCGCCTGTGCCAGTATTACGATATCCCGATTTCCCATACGGTGGCGTTTGGCGACAGCATGAACGATTATGAGATCCTGAAGCTGGCGGGGATCGGCGTGGCGATGGGCAATGGAATCGAACAGATTAAACAGGTGGCGGACTATGTGACGACGGCGATCGACCAAGATGGCGTGTGGAATGCATGTGAAGCGCTGCGCCTGTTTTGATGTTATTATTTGCGGCAGGAAGAAGGAAAATGAGGTATGGCAAATTATTATGATTTGATTATTATTGGTGCGGGACCGGGTGGATACACGGCAGCGATTAAGGCGGCGGGATTCGGCATGAAGGTGGCGGTCATTGACCAGGACAAGCTGGGCGGCGTCTGCATTAACCGCGGGTGCATTCCGACGAAGGCATTGCTGTACGCGTCCAATATTTTTTCCATGATGCAGCACTGTGATGAATTTGGTGTTTCCACGGATTTTATTTCATTTGATTTTGCAAAGATGCAGGATTACAAGAAACGTTCCGTGCGCAAGTACCGCGGGGAGATCGAGAAGCTGTTTGAGCGAAACGGCATCGATTTTATCAAAGGGACGGCCACGCTGCGCCGCGAGCGGATGGTGGAAGTGAACAATGAAAATGGCCGGGAGTATTTCCAGGGCAAGCAGATTATCCTTGCCACGGGTGCGAAAGCGATTATGCCGGAGATCCCGGGGATTCATCAGCCGGGGATTATCAACAGTGACCGTCTGCTGGCGGTGACCAACTGGAATTATGACCGGGTGGTGATTCTGGGTGGCGGAGTGATCGGCGTGGAGTTTGCCACGATCTTTCAGGCGCTGTGCGCGAAGGTAACGATTATCGAGAAGGGGCCGCATCTGCTGGGGCCGATGGACCGGGAGGTTTCGGCTGCATTGGAGAAGCAGCTGACGAAGAAGGGCATCAGCATTCACTGCAACACGACTGTGGAAGAAATCAGCAGAGAGGAAGGCCTGATCTGCCGAATTCACGATCATACCACGGAGGAGGAAAGCTGCCTGAGAGCGAGTCAGGTTGTGGTTGCAGTAGGCAGAACACCGTATTTAAACGGGCTTGTCGGAGAAGACGTAACGCTTGAGATGGATCAGGGACGCCTGGTGGTGGACGGCGATTTTCAGACCAGTGAGCCGGGTGTTTACGCGGTTGGCGATATGGTGGCGAAGACGCAGCTGGCGCATGTGGCGATGGCGCAGGCGACCTATGTGGTCGAAACCATTGCAGGACGTGCACACAGCATTCGCCTTGAGGCGGTGCCGAACGGGATGTACGTCTCACTTCCGATCGTGCCGAACTGTATCTATACGGTGCCGGAGATTGCCACGGTCGGGATCACGGAGCAGACGGCCAAGGAGCTTGGCATGAAGGTGCGCTGCGGCGTTTACACTATGGACGGCAACGGCAAATCGATCATTGCCAAGGAGGAGGACGGGTTTATCCGTCTGATTTTTGAGTCGTATTCCAATACGATCGTGGGGGCACAGATGGTTTGCCCGAGAGCGACGGATATGATTGGCGAGATGGCGACGGCTATTGCAAATGGTCTGACTGCAAAGCAGCTTTCACGGGCGATGCGAGCGCATCCGACCTACGGTGAGGGCATTACGGTTGCAATTGAAGACGCGATGAAGGATAAAGTAGAAAAGAGGAAAATACAATGAGTGAGGTTCCAGAGAGAATTGCAGCATTACGCGAATTGATGGAGGAGGGACGGATTGACGCATATCTGATTCCGACCTCGGATTATCATGAATCAGAATATGTGGGCGAGCATTTTGCCTGCCGGAACTATATGACAGGCTTCACCGGATCGGCTGGTACGGCGCTGATCATGCAGGACTGGGCCGGTGTGTGGACGGATGGCCGCTATTTTGTGCAGGCGGCTGCGGAGCTGGCAGACAGCGGTGTGACGCTGATGAAGATGGGGCAGCCGGAGGTGCCGACGCTGGAGGAATATCTGGAAGAACATATGCCGATGCTGGGAACGCTGGGATTTGACGGCCGGGTTATCAACAGTAAGATCGGCGAGGAACTGAAGAAGCGTCTGGAAAGCAAGAAGATTTCCTTTGCATACACGGAGGCACTGGTCGGAGATATCTGGGAGGACCGCCCTCCGCTTTCAGCAGAGCCGGTCTGGATTCTGGAGGATCGCTATGCGGGGAAACCGGCCGTTCAGAAGATTGCAGATCTGCGCGCCGAGATGGAGAAACGCCGCGCCGATGTGCATATTTTGACGACGCTGGATGACATTGTGTGGCTGTTAAATATCCGTGGCAACGACATTCCGTGCAATCCGGTGGTATTGTCCTATGTGACTGTCACGAAGGACAGTCTGAATTTGTTTATCAATCAAAAGACGCTGTCTGGAGAGGTTCGTGCTTATCTGGAGGGACTGGGCGTGACCATCTGTGACTATCAGGAGATTTACACGAATGCACAGCAGATTCGCTGCAGCCGGGTGCTTCTGGAGAAGGGCAAGGTCAATTACATGATCGTGCAGTGTCTGGATGAATCCAATGTGATTCTGGACGAGATGAATCCGACAGTGCTGGCAAAGGCCCAGAAGACGGCGGTGGAGATTGAGAATTTAAAGGCGGCGCACATCAAAGACGGCGTGGCGATGACCAAATATATTTACTGGCTGAAACACAATATCGGCAAGATTCCGATGACCGAGTGTTCGGTGGAGGATTATCTGGAAACCCTTCGCCGGGAACAGGGGGCGATCGAACTCAGCTTTACGACGATTTCGGCGTATGGTGCGAATGCGGCGATGTGCCATTACCATGCAGTGCCGGGACATTGTGCAACGCTTGAGCCGAGGGGGCTTTATCTGGTGGATTCCGGCGGACAGTATCTGGAGGGGACGACGGATATCACGAGAACCTTGGCGCTGGGGCCGGTAACGGAGGCGGAGCGGGAGCATTATACTCTCGTATTGATGGGAATGCTTCGGCTGGGACACGTGAAATTCATGAAGGGCTGCAGCGGTCTGAGCCTGGATTATGCAGCGCGAGAACCGCTCTGGAAGCGGGGACTTGACTTCAACCACGGTACCGGTCACGGCGTCGGCTATCTCCTGAACGTGCATGAGCGTCCGGTGGGCATTCGTTTCCGGGTTGTGCCGGAGCGCCAGGACAGTGCGCCGTTCCTGCCGGGGATGGTGTGTTCCGATGAACCGGGTCTGTATATTGAGGGAAGCCATGGAATCCGGACCGAGAATATGATTTTCTGCAAAGAGGCGGAGACGACGCAGTTTGGACAATTTTTGTGCTTTGAGTTTCTGACCTACGCACCGATTGATCTGGAGCCGGTGGATGTATCTTTGATGGAAGAACAGGATATCGCTTACTTAAACGAATATCACGCGCAGGTGTACGAAAAGATTGCCCCGTATCTGACCGGGGAAGAGGCCGCATGGCTGAAGAAAGTCACACAGCCTCTGAGAAAATTATAAGGGTCAGTCCTCCCATGGGAGGTCGACGATGGTATAGGGATGCCGCACATAAGGCAGAAAGATGTCCAAAATATCCTGTGTGCGGATCTTTAAGCTCGCGGTATTGATACAGGGATGGCAGCCGATGAAGGCATGGTGGTCGATCACATCTTTGTCGATCAGCAGCCGGACGCGCAGGTGTTTGTCATTCATAAGCCCAAGAACGCTGACGGAGCCTGGGGTAATGTCCAGGAATTCTTCCATGTATTCGGGCGCGGCAAAGGACAGGCGGGAACTCCCGATCTGTTTTGAGAGGCGGGCCGTTTTGAATTTTTTGTGTCCGGGCATCATAAGAAGGTAGAAATCTGTTTTTTGTGCATTGCACAGAAACAGATTTTTGCATATTTCAATATCCAGCCGCTTGTCTACATCATGGCAGGCTTCGATGGTTGCGGTCGCATCGTGATCCAGCCGCCAGTATGGGATATGCAGCGCATCAAGAAGATCGTAGGTGCACAGTTCCTTAGGAAGCCGCCCGGTCGTGTCGGCCGGACGTCCGGTATAAAGCGTCGGGTCCAAATAAAAGGAGTCAGTGGAAATGGTCGTCTGGGTTATCTGGGTCATGGAAAGGTCCTCCTGGAGTAGTTTGATGATTATGAATAGTTATAGTCTATTTTAGAAGAAAATACAAGTAGCTGCGTAGTTGTGCAGCTGTGGGACTGCAGCCGCTGCCGGGATGGCAGGGGGCAGAGATGAAGGAGAGAATTGTGGCAGGAATTGAGAGAAGACAGAGCGGAGAGAAACGACAGAGCGGAGAAAAAAAGTGGAGCGGCGCGAAAAGACAGAGTGGAGAGAAGAAGTGGAGTGAGGAGCGGAAGCAGAGTGGCGAGCGGAAGCAGAGCGGCGAGCGGAAGCAGAGTGGCGCGAAGGTAGAGAGGCCATTTGGCAGAGGGGATTGGTCTGAGAAGTCGGCTGGTAGAGGAGAACGGGCTGAGAAGTCATTTGGCCGGGGCGAACGGTCTGAGAAAACGTTTGGCAGATCTGACAGGGCTGAGAAGTCGGCTGGGCGCCCTGCACCCAGAGCACCCAAGGTAAAAAGTTTATGTCCGATTTCCAGGCATTGCGGCGGCTGTCAATATCTCGATATGCCATACGCAGAGCAGTTGAAACGCAAACAGTCCGAGATGCAGCAATTATTGGGCGGATTTTGCAAGGTGCATGCCATCAAAGGGATGAAGGACCCGCTGCATTATCGCAATAAGGTGCATGCGGTATTTGGTTATCGCAAAGGCGAGGCAGTATCCGGCGTTTATGAGTCAGGTACGCACAACCTGCTTCTAGTGGAGAGCTGCATGATCGAAGATCAGAAAGCTGATGAGATCATCGGCACGATTCGTGGAATGCTCAAATCCTTTAAAATCCGCACGTATGACGAGGACAGCGGCTATGGCCTTCTGCGTCATGTGCTGATCCGCCGTGGCTTTACGACCGGACAGATCATGGTGGTGCTGGTGACGGCCTCACCGGTATTCCCGTCAAAGAATAATTTCGTCAAGGCGCTGCGCGACAAGCATCCGGAGATCACGACGATTGTCCAGAATCTCAATAATCGCGGAACCAGTATGGTGCTTGGAGACAAGGAACATGTGCTATATGGAAAAGGCTATATTGAGGATGAACTTTGTGGCTGCCGCTTTAGGATTTCTCCGAAATCCTTCTACCAGATCAATCCGGTACAGACCGAGCACCTGTACGAAAAAGCCATCGCATTGGCCGGACTGACCGGAGAGGAGACGGTTCTGGATGCCTATTGCGGAATCGGCACCATCGGTATCATTGCAAGCAGGAAAGCCAAGCAGGTCATCGGCGTAGAACTCAATCAGGATGCTGTCCGCGATGCCGTTCAGAATGCCAAATGCAATGGCATTACCAACATCCGTTTCTTCAGCAACGATGCGACGCAGTTCATGCTCCAGATGGCAGAGAGCGGCGATACCGCAGATGTGGTATTCATGGACCCGCCCCGTACCGGAAGCACCGAGGAGTTCATCCGTGCCGTCGCCGCCGTGAAAGCAAGGCGCGTAGTCTATATCTCCTGCGGCCCGGATACTCTGGCGAGGGATTTGGAAGTGTTTAGGAAGGCGGGGTATCAGGCAAAAGAAGCGTGGCCGTTTGATTTGTTTCCGATGACGGCACACGTAGAAACGATAATTCTGATGACGTATTGTGGTGACAAGGCAAAAAACGAGGGTTAAACCACAAGATGTAGTGGTTTTGGAGCGATTTTGGGGCGAAAAAACGGGTGAAAAAGTGCCGTTTTTGACCCCTGAAAAAGAGCCAAAATATAGATGACATAGGGTATTTCATAAGATGTGCCGATAAAATTGAATAGTAAGCAGCCAAATAGGCAGTGGATAATGATAAAATCCACTGCCTATTTTTTATGCCATAAATTTTGAAGAAAGGAGTTTTTCAAATGTCAAGATATTTTTTATATGGCACAAGATTTTCTGAATTTGAACAGATGATGATGCTTGTGCCAAATTTTATTCCAAGAAAGAAGGGACTGATTATTATGGAAAGTTTAACGGCTGAATGCAGCCAAAACGATACCAATTATAAAAGGTTGGTGAAAAGCTGTTTTACAACTTATCGCAACCGCTACTTAAACAAGAGGTTGCAAAAGCTAATGCAGAGCTTTGAGGGTGACTGCTTTTTGAACACAAACCATAAACAAAGATTTATGAGCAAGTATAATCCTTATATGTACAAAAAGAACTGTGCGATATTATATCTGCTTTCTGCTGATGAGGATTTATGGCAGCGAGCATACAGGAGTATTTATGCAGATAGGATAACCGTAACGGATATTCCACTTCGGGGAATTAGCACAGATGGATATGCCATCTACCAAACGGCAAGAACAGTTAGCACAGGAAAAAAGCACATATATATTAATGAAATCGCCGATGACCAGCTCATCGGCGATTTTGCATTTAAAGCAATTATCGTTGGTATAGTGATTGCCAAATATGGTGGCAAAGTGTTTGGTATCAGAACATAAAAAAGGAGTGTGTGAAGAAAAGTCTGTAAATGCTACTCTTCTATGATAATAACTGGGCTGAAAGTTCCTTGTTGGACTTTCAGCCCTTGCTTTATATATAACAGCACATGCTATTGCATGTCAAGAGCAGGCGAATAATCCGCCTGAGCAAAATAAGATAAATTGCTTTATTCCGGCAGCCGACCTTCGTACATGATGCTCAGTTCACCATAGACCTGACCCCAGTTTCTGATGGGCATAGACCATTTCTTTGTGGCTTCAAACGTGGACAGGTACAAGGCTTTCAAAAGTGCTGTATCACTTGGGAACACGCTTCGCTGGCGATTTAGCTTGCGATATGTGGCATTCAGGCTCTCAATGGCGTTGGTCGTATAAATAACCTTCCTGACCGTTGTGGAGAACTTGAAAATCGGGGAAATGGCGTCCCAGTTCTGTTTCCAGCTCCTCATGGAACCCGGATATTTTTCGCTCCATTTTTCAGTGACCCGTTCCAGGGCGTCCAGGGCTTTTTCTTCCGTTGGTGCCTGATAGATTGTTTTGAGATCTGCACAGAAGGGCTTTCTTTCCTTGTCTGACACATATTTCATGGTATTACGCACCTGATGCACGATACAGCGTTGATATTCGGTCTTTGGATACGCTGCTGCGATTGCCTCTTTGATGCCACTGAGTCCATCTGCACAAATGATTAAAATATCTTTTACTCCTCGGTTTTTTAAGCCGTTTAGTACAGATAGCCAATATTTGGAACTTTCGTTTTCGCCAACCTCGATGGTCAGGACTTCTTTACGTCCATCCTGATTTATGCCAAGTATCACATAGGCTGCAAGCTTGTGGATCACTCCATTATCACGAACCGAGTAATGGATGGCGTCTATGTAGAGTACCGGATATACCTCTGAAAGGGGGCGGTTCTGCCAGTCTTCAATCTGTGGCATGATTTTATCTGTAACATCAGAAATAAAGCCTTCCGATGCCTCAAAGCCATAAATATCCTCCAGCGTATCGGAAATCTGTCTTGTGGTCATTCCCTTGGCATACATGGAAATGATTTTCTGGTCGATATCAGATATATCTTTCTGACGTTTTTTGACTACCTGTGGCTCGAACGTGGACTTGCGATCCTGGGGAACCCGAATATCCATGCTGCCATAGCTGCTATTGATGCGCTTAGATTTATAGCCATTACGGTAATCTTCCGTGTCAGAACGTTCTGACTTTTCATAGCCCAGATGCTCATCCATCTCTGTTTCCATCATTTCTTTAATCGTGCCGCCCAACAGATCTTTAAGTGCATCCTGAATATCTTCTGCGGACTGGATGTCATACTCCTGAAGGAGCTGCTGGATAATGTTCCTTTTCCCCTCTGTCATTTGTACCTTGTGTACTGGTTTCTTTTCTCTTGCCATAATTAAAGGCCTCCTATGATTTTTTATTTTATCATAGAAGACCTTGGAAATCTTTATTTACAGAAAAACTTTCACATGCCCTAAAAAAGAGAACCTATAAAAATAGGCTCCCTCACTACTTGCTGTAGCTCATCAAATCGCTGATATTACAGTCCAGCACATAGCAGATTCTGGTCAGCACATCAATATCCATTCGCTCAATATTGCCGTTGTACCATTTGTCCGCAACTTCAAAACGAACATCGGCAAGCTTCGCTAAGGCACTGCGGGTTAAGTTTTTGCTGTCCATCATGTCCTTGATATGAAAGGATATTTTGCCGTAATCCTTTAACTCGAAAATAGAGTTTGCACTCTCCATAGTTATCACCTCTCTGTAAATAGTCTATCCAAGTGAATACCGGTTGACTATCTACACATATATAGATACTATTTATATAGTATTATCTAAGGAGAGTGAACCTATGCAGAAGAAAGAACACGCACTTATGTTTACAGGTCATCGCAGCGAAAAGCTGCCAAAAGATGAAGAACAGCTTGAAAAGCTAAAGCAATTATTATGGGAAGAAATTGAGAAAGCAATCGAAGGAGGTATTGACACATTTTACTTTGGGGCTTGCTATGGCTGGGATTTATTGTGTGCTGAAACAGTATTAAATCAGAGAAAAATAATCAGAATGGACAAGCCACAGCAAATTAAACTGGTCGGTGTTCTACCTTGGGAAGATCAAGCCGTTCGATGGAACGAAGCAAATCGAGAAATCTATTACAACACGCTGGCACAGTGCGATGAAGTAATCACCCTGCACACGCACTTTCAGCGTGGCTGCTATCATGAGAGAAATCGGTATATGGTTGACCGAAGTAGTGAGATGATTTGCTACTATGATGGCGGCAGTGGTGGAACAGCCTACACAGTAAAATATGCAGAAAAGCACAACTTGAAAATTACAAATCTATATGGAACAGATATTTAGAGTCACTTCACAGTGGCTCTTTTTTAATGTCAGGAGGAAAAAATATGCGTACAATGCTTCAATTTATTCATGGAGAGAATTACAAAAATCATGCGTTCCCCAGCGGAGAAAAGGAGTTGCAGATATTATGCGACAGCCTTGATATCCCCAACACTACAGAAACCCAATTGCAGATAGCCACAGGCTATGACAATGAAAGAATAAACACATTGCTGTCAGGAAAAACAGTTAATTTGGATAAGCTAAACTTTCTTGCAAAAAGGCTTGACAGCTTCGATGCCAATGAGCTAACCACCTTTTATGCAGCCGCCAGTGCTGAAAAGCTTGAAGATATGGACAGTCTCATCAACCTCACCTTCAACACCCACTGTTACAGCGTTGTAAGCGATTTTAGCGACTTGAATGCGGTGGGCAGAAGAATGTACCTAACGGAGCATGGCGGCACCACTGTGGCAGAGCTTGACAGCCTTGACGGACAAAGCTACTTCGAAAAGGTTCGTGCAGATAATCCAAACCCTGCAATTACCCCATACGGTATCGTGTATCGCAACGGTAACGAATATGAACACATTTATGATGGCAGCCATTTCCCCCGTTATGAATGGCAGGATAACATGGGTACGCTAACGCTTAGCAAGGATGGTGAACAGGAATTTTTGTATCTGCCCTTTGAGCCTGCGGAACTTAATAAGGCTATGGAGCGATTGGGTACAACTGATTTTACAGGCTGCACCGCAGAGCTTGACAGTCGTGTCTTTAATGATGAAATGAAAAATATCATTGGCAGAGTAAATGAGCCAACCGCTGAAACCATAAATAGACTCAATCATTTTGCTAAAAAAGTGCAGAGCTTCGGTATAAAGGAAATGCCGTTTTTGAACACCCTTATGAACGAATTGCAGCCCCAAACAGAGCAGGACTTGGACGCTCTGCTCGACAGTGCCTACGAGTTTGAATTGTATCGTGGAATTCATTCCGCCAAGGACTACGGCAGATATATGATCTGTGACAGCGGTCATTTTGAGTACGATGAGAATTTAGAGGAATATATTGATTTTGAAGGCTACGGCAGCCAAAGGCTGAAAAATGAAAATGGAGCTTTTACCCACTCTGGATATATTATCTACCACGGCTATAATATGGAGCTTGCCAATATGCTTTCTGAAATCGGTATTGAACCCCCGATGCCGCAAACCCAGACCCTAAAGCTGTATATGCCGCTGAAAGCCACCACTTATTATGATGAAAACGACTATGGTGACCTTTATCAGACGGATGTTGAATTAGATATCTATCCATCAGAGCTTGCCGAATATGAAGATGAAATCTTGCAAGCTATAAAAAACAACGGATTGCCCGAGGAAAATCAGCGTGGACTCATGAGCTATTACGGTGAAACCGATTCGGTTAATGCAAAGGTCAAACGCTATGATTTTTCAGTAGAGAATGTCCGTGGTGAACTGATGGGTGTGGCTGTTCTTACATTAAATGCTCCTCTTGATACTGCCGAACTTGAGAAAATAAAAGGAACCATTTCCGGGCAATGCTCAGACGGCTGGGGCGAGGGCTTTGAGCAAAGAGAGATAGACTGCAACGGCAAAGAAGTTTATGTAAGCTTCTGGCAGAGCAAAAACTGGAGCTTACAGACTGCGGCAGAGCTTGGCATTGATGAACCAAAGCAGGAAATGACGATGGGAGGAATGTGAAATGCGTGGATTTCCAACAAGAGAACAGGTAGACGAAATCAAAGAGCGATACCCCATCGGCACAGTAATTGAGCTGACCGCAGATATGGAGGATGTCTACGCTCCCATTCCAAAAGGAACTCAGGGCGAAATTTCTTCAATCGATGATGTTGGCACTTTGCATATGAAATGGAGCAATGGGAGATCGCTTGGTGTGGTGGCTGGCGAGGACAGTTTCAAAGTGATTTCAAAACCGGAGGAACAGGAAATGGAATCGCCCAAAATGGATGGAATCGGAGGTATGAACTTATGAGAGTGCTAAAGGCACAAGTATATAATCCGCAAAATGAAGCCTTTGCAGACATTGAGCTTCCTGCAAGGTATGAGGAATTAGAGGACACCTTGCAGATATTAAATGGCAGCAATGAAAGTTGTGCTACGGATATACGACACTTCTTGGGAGATGTGATCCTGCTGGAAAACAAGACGGTTCAGCCATGCAACCTGTATGAAATGAACTACTTTGCTACATTGGTGGACAACATGGAAGATTACCGAAAGCTGCAATTTGCTGGTCTAACCGAAGCAGAAAGTACAGAATGCCCTACGATGGAAGAACTTATCAACCTTGCACTTAACCTCCCCACTCTTAATTGCTACCATACACCCGCCACCTGCGATAAGGATTTGGGTGACTTTTACATCGACAACGAACTGCTACCACAGCTTACCGATTTGGAGAATCTAACCGATGAACAGTATGAATGGGTGCGTGAGCATTTGGATGAAGAAAAAATAGGCAGAGAAATGCGTGATCAGGAAAAAGGTGTGTTTACCAGTGCTGGATATTTTGTAAAAAATGAGGAAATCAAACAGCTGTATGATGGAACTCCTATTGTTCCGAAACCCTGCGATTACATCTTCCGATTGGAGCTTGCCCTTGTTCCCCAAGGTGATGAGCCGAATGACCAAAATACAATTAGTCTAAAGCTTCCTGCATCCCAAGCAGATGTGCAGAGAACCTTGGAGGAAATCGGTGCAGACAGCATGGATGACTGCTGTTTTTACGGCTATGAAAGCTTGGTCGTACCACAGCTTGCCGATTGCTATGGTGACAACGAGGACTTCGATCCCCTCAATCATCTTGCCGAGAATATCAACCGATTTAACGGAGATGAGCTTGTAAAATATAAAGCAATGCTTGAAGCAGCACAGTGCCAGGATATTGAAACTGCAATCACTATCTATGAGAAAATGGACGATTTCACCCTCGATCGAAGTTGTGGTACAGCCACTGATTATGCAGATAAAATACTGGACAGCCTTGACCTGCCGATGAAAGAGCAGCTCAGCCGACATATTTCCAAGAATGGATATGGCAAAGCTCTGATGGAGCATAACGGTGTGGACAATACCTCCTATGGAATGTTAATTCCCGATAACGGTATCCGGCTCTCAGAGCAAATGCAAAAGCAAAATAATGATATGGAAATGACCATATCAATGTAACAGAACAAAAAATTATGGCCGTCCTATTGGTGCAGCGTTGCACCGATGGGGCGGCCTTTTTTGTTTTTCACAAGGAAAGGAATGAGGAAAATGCATGAATTAAAGATTTTTGAAAGCGAGGAATTTGGGCAAATCCGAACGCTGCTCATTGATGGTGAGCCGTGGTTTGTAGGCAAGGATGTAGCAAGTATTTTGAAATATTCCAATACAAGAAAAGCTCTTGCTGACCATGTGGACAAGGAAGATAAGGCTGATGGGGTAACGATTCGTGACTCCATCGGCAGAGTGCAAAATCCTGTTATTATCAACGAAAGCGGTCTGTACTCCCTTATCTTATCAAGCAAGCTCCCAACCGCAAAAAAGTTCAAGCGATGGGTTACTACCGAGATTTTACCCTCTATTCGCAAATACGGCGGATACATCACCCCACCAAAGCTTGAAGATATTATCTCGAATCCTGAAAGCTTGGAGCTTCTCCTAAAACAGCTTCTTGACCAAATCCAGAAGAATAAAGAGTTGGAAGAAAAGCTGACTGTCCTTGCTCCCAAGGGCAAATATTTCGACAGGCTCATTGAAACCGAAATGCTCACCAATTTTCGCACCACTGCCAACGAGCTGGGCATAAAGCCGATGGCATTTACCCAATTTCTCATAGAAAACAAATATGTCTATCGAGATAAAAACCAAAAGGTGCTTCCGTACCAGCCCTATGTCCATCACGGTGTGTTTGTGATTAAGGATTTTTGCAATCATGGTTATCACGGAAAGCAAACCCTGATAACCGTTTATGGCAAGCTCTATTTATTGGAGGAGCTTCAAAAAGAAAATCGTGTCTGAAGGCCGATTGTTTTGCTGTATTTACAGCCGAGCAGTCGGTCTTTTTTTATGCCATTTTGGGGAGGTGATGATAATTGACCAAAAGTATTATCAGCTGGGTGGGCGGTAAATCCAAGCTCATGTGGCTGATAAACCTACTTGCTCCGCCAAGATATGAACGGAGCGTGGATGTGTTCGGGGGCAGTGCAACGGTGACTCTAAACCTTGACTGCTCGGGGAGCACCCTAAAGGTGTACAACGATTTTAATGCCAATCTTGTAAACCTCATGCGCTGTGCCAGAGATAAACCACTGGCACTGATGCGTGAAATCGGCTTTTTGACACTCAATGCCCGTGATGACTTTGAGGTGTTCAAACGCTTTATCAGTAAGGAAGAATTTACGGAAAATGACTTAAAGGCAGAGCTGGAACTGACGGAGATTATGCTCTCCCCACCGACAGCAGAACAGGCAAAGCTGCTGCTCCTTAGGAATGCAGAAGAAAAGGATGTAAAGCGAGCCGCCATCTACTATAAGCTCTTGCGGTACAGCTTCAATGCCAATGGCGATACCTATGGCGGAAAGAAATGTGATGTCCGCCGCTTTTTTGTGGATATTTGGAGCTTTAGCCATGCCTTTCGTGATGTCACTGTGGAAAATAAGGACTTTGAAAGCCTCATCAAGCAGTATGACAGACCAATGGCTCTCATCTATTGCGACCCACCGTACTTCGATGCCGAGGGCTTCTATGCTGTCATTTTTCCAAAGGAGGATCATGTAAGGCTTCACGATACATTGGCGAAAGCCAGTGGCTATGTGATGGTGAGCTACAATAACGCACCGGAAATCGTGGAGCTATATCAGGATTTTTATATCTTCCTTACCACAAGACCAAACAGTATGTCCCACAAGGAGGGCGATGTCTATGAGGAACTAATAATGACCAACTATGACCCACAGCCGTTTTTGCAGCAGAAAAATCACCAAATGAATCTGTTCTCGTTTTTCAGCTTTGTGAGTGAGGGCGATTATAAACTGATTCATGAGCCTGCTACGGCTTTGAAAATATATGAATAAGAAAGAGGTATGTGTTTATGAAAAAGACCATTCAGGAAAAAGGACTGCTTATCACCACGGATATGCTGGAACGTGCAAAGCTGGGAGATGAAATCCATCTGTCAGCAGCTGACGGCATGATTATGCTTACCAAGACAAAAATGACGGCAATGGATGTGGTAAAGCTCATTGATGTGCTGTCGGATATTGTGCAGGGCTGTCTGTCTACACTGATGGACAACTGCGGTGAGTGTGAGGAATGCGACCACTGCAAGGATTTGGGCTTCGAGGGCATCCATCTGCCTGCGGAGGTACTTAAAATTGCCGGTATTCCGGAGAACACAAAGCTGAATGCTTTTGTGGAGGAAGATGGCGGAGTCATTCACATTGAGCCTGCCGAGTATGATTACGACATTGCCGATGTGCCGCCACATTTGTTACAGCTGTTTATGGATTACGGTATCTGCTTTGGGGAGCTTGATGCACTTTTGGTCAGGGGGGATTTGCTGCATGGATAAAAAATATGTTTACCCTTACAGCCTAAAGGAAGCCAAGGAGCTTGGAGAGGTGGAACAGTATCGGGAATCCTTTCGGGAAAATATCCGCTGTGCCGAGACAATCAAAGCAATCATTAGCAAAAACTTTGATGGGATGCATTTAGGCGGGGATACGGCAAAGGCGGTCATTTCCGAATTTGGCTATGACCGAGTAAATTATGTGCTTGCCAACTCCTTGCAGGAGCTAAAAAGTGACGGCAGATTTTCTCCTGATAACAAGGAATGGGCAAAAAGTATTTACATTCCCGAGAACAAAAGTCATGGCATCAATATGAATAACGATTTTGTGGTAACCTGCCACCCTGCAGTCCTTGACGGTTTTGTCAATCAGGCAAGAAAGGAATATCAGAGTCTTAATTTGTGGAATCACACCCACTGCAATGATAAAACCAGCCTTGATTATACCGGCAAGGTCATGGTGCTTCGCCCCGATAATCTAAAGGACGAATACAAAACACCCAAGGATCAGCTGATTTTGTGTGAGGGCGGCTTCGGCTGCAGTCCCACAGCCAGCGGCCGCAAGGTGTTTGGCAGATTTATTTCTGACGGTGAAAAATGCCAGTATGACCGCAGTGACTTTATTGGGGAGCTAAAGGAAGAACATCTCCCCGATTGGGCAAGAGAACGCTTGCAGGAGATGGCGGAGCAAAAGCCGTCAGAGCCTGCGATGGGAGGGATGGAAATGCACTAAGGAGGATGCGATGGAAGCCATAAAGCTTAAAAACAGCATTATTTATTATTACAAAAGCCCCTCGGGATACCTGCAAAACGGCAAAGCAACCCTTGATACCATGTTTGAATGTGATGAGCTGAAGGACTGGTGCAGAAAAAGCCGTTATGAAGCTGTTTTTACCGATGGTATCTTTGATAGGCTTGTTGGAAAGGAGAGTATATCGCAGTTTATGGAAAATGAAATATCCCTTAAAAATGTCCGAATTTGGCAGCTGAAAGCCGATTCGGACTTTTCTATGCGTTTCATTGCCTTGGAGGAATTTGAGCATCAGTTTGGACAGCCCAAGGCAGACAGCTACGAGGTCATTTATGACGGAAATCTTGGCACAAACGATTTAGAGGAAATATACAATATTTGTAACATGAACCACCCAAAGGACTACAAAGGACATTCCCTGTCCATGTCCGATGTGGTGGAGCTGTATGACGAGGACGGCAGCAGCTTCCACTATGTAGACCGCTTTGGCTTTCAGCAAATCGACTTCGAGCCATCAGAGCCGAAACAAGACTTTGATATGAAAATGCAGCAGTGATTTTCTATCGTGTACATTTTATATGGTGTTGCGATAGTTAAGAAAATAATGAAAAAACAAGAGGTCAGAAATGGAACAAAACAGTAACTTAAAGCTCGATGTGAGGGTAACTCCCATCGAAAATGGCGGCAATGTAAAGGCGTATGCTTCGGTAAATATCGGCAGTGCCTTTGCCGTGAAGAACCTGCGTGTCGTGGAGGGCAGTAAAGGTCTTTTTGTAGCAATGCCCAGCGTGAAAAACCACAAGGGCGAGTATGATGACATCTTCTTCCCCATCACCAAGGAAAGCCGTGCAGCCCTAAGTAGTGCGGTGCTTACCGCTTATGAGCAGAAGCTGGAAATGGCAGAAGCTCACACCCAGGAGCAAGTAAACGCTCCCGAAATGTCCATGTAACCCAACACAAACAATTAAACATTGGAGGAAAAACACTATGAAAACTATGAAAAATATGATCACCAAGGCTACTGATTTTGCAAACACAACCGCCATCAAGGCAGCAACCTTTGCCAGTGTGCAGAAGCACAAAATGCGTCATGCAATCGCCAATAACAGCGGCGAAAATTATGTCGACTCTGCTGTCAAAATTCTTATCGCAGTTGTGCTGGGCGG
Source organism: Lachnospiraceae bacterium (assembly GCA_028693165.1). GTDB lineage: Bacteria > Bacillota > Clostridia > Lachnospirales > Lachnospiraceae > Brotaphodocola. Next base: position 50,780 of record JAQUVX010000025.1, read on the forward strand.
TCTGCTCCTTGCCGGTCTTTACGCATTGTTCGGAGATGTAGTTATGCCTACCCTCAAATCCAAAATTCAGTCCATGTTCAACTACGCTGGTTAATGGTAGGGATACAAGCGGCTGTATTTACAGCACTGCTGATTGCAGCCGCCATAAAGGATGGAAAAACAAGAGAAATACCGCCACAGCTTTGCATAGCTGTGGCACTGGTGTCACTGCTTGATTTCAGAGCAGGAAATCTCTTGGGGCTTGGCATTGCACTGATTGTCTATGTCTGCGGTGTGTGGATTTGCCCCGAGCAAATCGGCGGCGGAGATATTAAGTTGATCACTGCTGTTAGCATGGTGCTTGGCTTTACTGCCACAGCCTATGGATTGATTATCGCATTTACAGCGGAGCTGATATGGTTTCTTACACTCCGCAAAAAAGCAGCAAAGCAAGGGGCGGATCAAGAAGGTCTGCCCCTTGCACCATTTTTAGCAGTTGGTTTTTTAATCACCTATTTTATGAAAATCGGAGGATATAGTTTATGAGAAACAAAAAGAACATTGTGATTCTGTGCGTGATGATACCTATTGTCACAGCACTTGCCTTTGTACCGAAAATGCTGAAAGCACATCATAAAAGAACCTACACAGAATCATTTTAAGGAGGACGCAGAACATGAAATTTATGAAAAACAGAACAGCGGTTGGTGTGCTTTGCATCGTGGTATCCCTTGCCATCTGCTTTGGCATTACACCGCTTTTTAATCGGAGCATCAGTCAGAAAACCGAGATTGTCCGTGTGGCAAAGGACATTAAGGTAGGCGATGAAATCACCAATGATATGGTGCAGACCGTGGAAGTGGGTGGATATAATCTGCCGGAAAATATCATCAAGACCACTGATACGGTTATTGGCACCTATGCCACAGCAGACCTTGTGGTGGGTGACTATATTCTAAACACCAAGGTGTCCCAAACACCTGCATACGAAAATGCCTATCTCTATAATCTTGATGGCAGTAAGCAGGCAATTTCCCTTACCATCAAAACCTTTGCAGGCGGTCTTTCGGGCAAGCTGCAATCGGGTGATATCGTATCGGTGATTGCACCAAATTACAAGGAACAGGGCTTAACGGTCATTCCGCCGGAGCTTAAATATGTTGAGGTCATTTCTGTGACAGCCTCCAGTGGTTATGATGCCAATACCGGCGAACAGCTTTCAGAGGATGAGCGTGAGTTACCATCTACCGTAACGCTGTTGGTCACTGTGGAACAGGGCAATATCTTAGCCGAGCTTGAGTCCGAGGGCGAGAGTCATCTGTCCCTTGTGTTCCGTGGAGATAATGAAACAGCACAGCAGTTTATTGCTACGCAGGAGGAAGTTATCCAAAAAATCTATAATCCCCAGCTTGAAGAAGAAAGTGCCGATACTGCAACAGAACCTCAGCCCAATCAGTCTGAGGAATCCCATAATCCGCAGACAGGAGAAAGCGAGGGCGAGTAATGAACTTTAAGAAAAACTCCATCTTCAGCAAAAGCGGTAAATCCGAACAGCCCAAGGAGCAGGTACTCCACGGCGGGGTTCTTGCGGTTTGGGGCAGTCCATCAAGCGGAAAGACCACTGTTGCAACGAAAATTGCCAAGCACCTTGCCGATAAAAAGAAAAATGTGGTACTGCTCCTTTGCGATATGACAGCACCCATGCTGCCTTGCATTTGCCCTCCCTCAGAGCTGGAATGCGAAAAATCCTTGGGAAGCATTCTTGCAGCACCCCATGTCAATGAAAGCTTGGTGAAGTACCACATGATTACCCATAAGAAGATGGAGCATCTCACCATCTTGGGTATGCTCAAGGGAGAAAATGAATACAGCTACACGCCCTTTGGCGAGGTACAGGCAAAGGAATTGATTTCGGCACTTCGCAAAATTGCACCCTTTATCATCATTGACTGCGGCAGCTATATTGCCAATGATGTGCTGTCGGCAGTGGCACTTATGGACAGTGATGCCATTGTTCGCCTTGCCAATTGCGATCTAAAATCCATCAGCTACCTCTCAAGTCAGCTGTCCACTCTGCAAAGCGCAGGGCTTGATTTTGAAAAGCAGTATAAATGTGCATCCAATGTCAAGCCCAATCACGGCATCGACCACATGAGTGGTGCAATGGGCAGTCTTAGCTTTAAGCTGCCTTATTCGTCCGAGGTGGAGCAGCAATACTTGGAGGGCAATCTCTTTAATGATTTAACCCTCAAGGACAGCCGAGAGTTCCGCCGTGAGATTGAAAAAATCGTAAGGGAGGTGTTTGGCTAATGGGTTTAGGCGAAAAGCGAGGAAACTCTATTTTTGAAAAGGAAAAGCCAGTGGCAGCTCATACAGCACCGAAAGTGACAGTGGAAATGAAAATTGATACCGTAGAAGTGGAAGCCGACACAGTGGAGGCAGTGCAGGAAATCGCTGAGGAAACCACCTTGAATGTGCGAGCCGATGAGCTGATGACAGCTGAAAAAGAGAATGCAGTACCTGTGGAGCTGGGCATGAAGAAAAATGCCCACTCCTTATTTTTTGCCCCGGAAAGTGAGGGCAAGGACTTCTCCACAGTTCTAAAATCGGTGCAGGAATACATTTCGGAAAACTATGCCCAGCTTATCACCGACAGTACTCTTGAGGATGCCAAGGAGCAGATGAAGCGGTATATTTCTCAGTTTGTTATGGAAAAGCGAATTGCGGTCAAGGGCATGAACGGCAATGCATTGATTGAAGCCCTCTACACCGAAATGGCGGAATACGGCTTTTTGACAAAATATATCTTCGGCAAGGGCATTGAGGAAATCGACATCAACTCTTGGCAGGACATTGAGGTGCAGTATTCCGATGGTCGCACTGTCAAGCTGGATGAACGCTTTGACTCTCCCGAACACGCCATCAATGTGGTGCGAAGAATGCTTCATGTGTCGGGCATGGTGCTGGATAATGCAAGCCCTGTGGTGCTTGGGCATCTATCCAAAAACATTCGTATTGCCGCCATGAAAACACCCATTGTGGATGAGGATGTAGGCGTGTCCGCCTCCATTCGTATTGTCAATCCACAAAGCATGAAAAAAGAGGATTTTGTAAACACAGGTACGGCAACAGATAAAATGCTGGATTTTCTGTCGGCACTCATTCGCTATGGCATTTCCATCTGTGTTGCAGGAGCTACCTCAAGCGGTAAAACAACTGTCCTTGGCTGGCTGCTAACTACTATTCCGGATAACAAGCGTATTTACACCATTGAAAACGGCTCTCGTGAGCTTGACCTCACACGCTTTCAAAATGGTAAGGCAACCAATTCTGTCATTCATACTCTGACGAGGGATAGCGATATCCAAAGCCAGTGCATTGACCAAATCAAGCTGTTAGATATGGCACTGCGATTTAATCCTGATATTGCCGTGGTCGGTGAGATGCGTGGAGAAGAAGCCAATGCAGCACAGGAGGCAGCCCGAACTGGTATTGCCGTTATGACTACCATCCATGCCAATTCCTGTGAAGCCACTTACCGCCGAATGGTATCTTTATGCAAGCGAGCCGTGGATATGAGTGATGAAACCTTGATGCAGTATGTCACCGAAGCCTATCCCATCATTGTGTTTTGCAAGCAGCTTGAAAATAAGCAGCGCCGCATGATGGAGATTATGGAGTGTGAAATCCTCCCCGATGGTACACGCAATTACCGCACTATTTTCCAATATGTGATTACGGAAAACCGCATGGAGGATGGCAGATTTATTATCGACGGACACCATGAACAGAGGAACACCATCTCCGACAGTCTGTCCAAGCGACTATTGGAAAATGGTATGTCCCTTGCCCAGATTAACAGCCTAAAAGAGAAAGATGAGGTGAAATCAGCTTGAATTTAATCCTACTCATTGCCTGTATCGGAATGATAACAGGTTTTTTTGTTTTGTTTTCCCTATCGCCTGCGGAGTTTACAGACGGCATTTTTACAAGACTGCTGTCAAACTCCAAGAGCATTAAGAGCGAAATCAAGGAAAGCACCAACCGCAAAAAGACAGGCTTCTTCAAAAGAGAAATCAAGGAGGTGCAGGAAATCCTTGCCGTCACAGGCAGAAGTAAGCGTTTCCCCGTGCTCTGTCTGCTGTCCTTGGCACTGTTTGCGGTGGGGGCGTCTATTGCCATTATGCTCGGAAACTTCTTCGCTGTACCGGTGCTTGCTGTGGGATTTATGCTTCTTCCATTTTGGTATGTACGCCTAACCCAAAGCCATTTCAAGAAGGATATTGCCGCAGAGCTTGAAACAGCACTTTCCATCATTACCACCGCCTACCTTAGAAATGAGGATATTGTAACAGCTGTGGAGGAAAATATCGGCTACCTAAACCCACCTGTACTGGCGGTATTTAAGGCATTTACCTACCGAATTAAGATGATTGACCCTGATATTACAGCTGCCATTACTGCCATGCGTGAGCAGATTGACAATGGCGTGTTTCACGAATGGTGCGATGCCATGCTTGCCTGCCAGCATGACCGAAGCCTAAAAAGCACACTGACACCCATTGTAACAAAGCTCAGTGATATGCGAGTGGTAAACGGCGAACTGGAGAACATGGTTTTTGAACCAAGAAAAGAGTTTATCTCCATGCAGGTGCTGATGCTTGCCAACATTCCGCTGTTGTACTTTCTCAACAAGGATTGGTATGCAACACTGATGCACAGCGTACCGGGGCAACTGGTGTTGGCAGCGTGCTTTGTCATTATGTTCGTATCTATGGCATTTGTCATTAATCTGACACAGCCCATCGAATACAGGAGGTGAGAAATACGATGGAATTTTTAATGATACTTTTTGGCACATTCTTCGGCTTGGGATTATTTTTCATTCTTGCCGATGTGCTGAAGCTCCCAAGCCTTGCCACGGGTAAGGCCATGCTCACCGCCACCAAGCGAAGCGGTGAAAGGGCAAAAAGCCTTGAATCACTCTTAAACGGCTGGGCGGTCAAGCTTGCCAAATACCTGCCGATGGATGAATACAAGAAAATCCGAATGCAGCACACCCTAAGTGCTGCAGGCATGGCAGAAACGCCGGAGGAATTTACAGCATATGCACTGCTAAAATCGGCTTTGATTGCGTCACTGATCTTGCCGTGTCTGCTAATTTTTCCGTTGATTGCTCCAATCGTACTGTTCCTGTCGGTCATTGTGTATTTCAAAGAAATCCGCAAGGCAGATGAAAAGCTGACCGCAAAGCGTGAAAAGATTGAAATAGAACTGCCACGCTTTGTTGCCACCATCACCCAGGAGCTAAAGGCAAGCCGAGATGTCCTTTCAATGCTGGAGCATTACAAGAAAAATTCAGGCGAAGATTTTGCAAAGGAGCTGGACATTGTAACTGCCGATATGCGCTCATCAAGCTATGAGGCGGCTCTCACCCGATTTGAGTCAAGGCTCAATTCCCCCATGCTTTCGGATATTACCAGAGGGCTTATTGGCGTGCTTCGTGGCGATGACGGCGGTATGTATTTTCAAATGCTTAGTCACGACATGAAGCAGCTGGAGCTGCAGAGATTAAAGGCACAGGCAATGAAGATACCGCCTAAAATCCGAGTGTTCAGCTTTTTAATGCTAATGTGCTTTCTCATGATGTACATGGTGGTTATTGTCTTTGAAATTATCCGATCCCTTGGCGGAATGCTGTAGGAGGTGCATAATGGAGAAATTGTTGAAGCCTCTTAAAAACAATCGTGGCGAGGGCTACATCGATGTGGTGGTGCTGATTTTGTGTGCCATGCTTGTGATTGCCCTTGCGGTCAAGGTGTTCCCCGCCTATATCGCCAAGCAAAGGGTGGACACCTTCGCCACAGAGCTTGTGCGTGAAGCGGAAATTGCAGGACAGGTCGGCTCGGAAACCTCAAGACGGCAGCAGCTTCTTGTGGAACAGACAGGAATCAGTCCCGAGGTCAGCTGGTCACGAACAGGCAAAATTCAGCTGAATGAGGAAGTTTCTGTGGTGGTCATATACCGTATGGAGATTGGCTTGTTCGGAGAATTTGGCTCATTCCCTGTCACCTTGCGAGGGGAAGCAATGGGAAAAAGCGAGGTGTACTGGAAATGATGAAAAAGCTGTTACATCCCCTTAAAAATAATCGTGGCAATGGCTATCCCTTAGCTGTTGCCATTACTCTAATCCTTATTATGATTTTTACAGGTGTTTCCGAATATTTTCGACTGATGATTGTGGCACAGGGTGTCCGAGATGCCCTGCAGGACGCTGTTATTTCCACCGTTACGGAGAATTACAGCAATGTATATCACGGTGTCCGTGAGGGATATTCGGGTGGATATCAGCCTATGGCGGAGGACTTCGAGGAAGCCTTGGACTATGGTGATATCTATGATAAAATGGATACCATACTTGGGCTTACCGTGCAAAACGGTTATCATATCAAGCCTGCAAGTGATACCACCCAAACCCAATTTAAGATATGGGGCTTAGCGGTGGAAATAGAAAATGCACCTCTTGCCGCAGCTGATTATTCAGGCGATAGGTTTACCATTGACAGCACCATTATGTTGGAAGTTCCCGTATCCTTTGGCGGGAAATTGCTGCCACCCATGCGAATAAAGGTGAAAAACAGTGCCGGTTACACGCCGAAATTTTAACTTTCCCTTAACTTCACAATCTTTTAATAGCTATTACTTACTTTCTGTGGTAATGTGTGGCTTAACAAAAATATAAGGAGGAAACCCCTATGAAGAATATGAATGATAAAACAAAGAAATGGCTTGTGGTTGCAGGCGGTCTTGCTGTAAGTGCGGTGCTGCTGGTGCTGATTGCAGGAGCCTTCAAAACTCCGGCAGTCGAGGATGCAGACATCCCCCAAAGCAGCAGTGAGGTGCAGGACATTGTAGTGGATGCACCTGATATTACAGAGAAAGAAAATGACATCACTGTCCCTGCAATCGACATCCCAGAGGAAGTAAAATCCTCAAACGGTGTGGACACCGGCACCGAGCAGACCATTCAGCCGGATGTGGAAGAAAAGCCTACCTACACCGAGGAAGAACTGACAAACCCCAATCAGAAGCCAAACGGTGAAAAGGTAGACCCTCCGACAGAGGAAAATCCGACTCCGCCGCAGACACAGGATAACCCGCAGGAACAGCCAAGTGCTTCTACCGGCGGTGGGCTGCCGGGCTTCGATAATGTACCAAATGCAGGAGAAAGCGAAAACATTTATGTAGACGGTATGAAAGAAAATGGAAACAAAATTGGAATTATGGACTAAATCAAGAATAGCAAAAGAAATGCACTGTGAAAACGGTGCATTTTTCTTTGCAGAAAGGAACCCTAATGAGAAAAATTCTATCAGCATTCTGCTTGGTTTTTGCCCTTGTTTGCTGTTTTTCTGTTCCTGCATTTGCTGTAGGCGATGGAAATATTGATGCAGGAGGCGGTGGCATGGGCAGTGGCACAAGCACCAATGTATGGTCACCGGGTAATGATGGAGTGAGAGTAACTGTGGTTAAAGCAGATACCCACTCACCAGTGACAACTCCAATCGACTTAACAAATAAATCTCCAAGCAATGGTATTTATAATTTTGGAAAAAAATCAAAATTAAGTTATAGCAGTGGTCAGTCGCTAACTCCGCAAAAAGGTGGATTTAAAACATACACACCACAGCAGCAACTGCCTCGAATTGTCAGCACTAATGGAAGTAATAACATTTCTGCGATAAAAAGCTACTTTACAGATGAGCTAATTATTCGATATATCGCCCAACTTACAGGCATGAACTACGATGTGTTAATCGGCGGTGATTACAAGTTACTTCTTGAGCCATTCGCTTTTTACAAGTTTGAGGGTGTCATGATACTCACCACGGCAACCGAAGCCGCCATGTACGATGAACAGGTCAGTGGCTTACTTCGCAGCAGAATGGTATCCCTCTCCCATAAGAATCTACCTCTTGCCATGTTCTTGGAGGTGTCAGATTTGGGATATCCTGCGTGGGGCGGCAGCACCACAAAGGCCGCCTCCAATGCGGAGATTAAATCTTCACTTGGTCTTGGTGTGGTACGGTTTACCGAGCAGCCGGAACAGCCTGTTGTTTCTGCCTATGACTACGAATATCGTGTGGATACCGAGGTTATTACCTCTGTTTGGGTAAGCGGTGGTCAGTCTGATCCCGATACCCCTACAACGGTCAGCTTTAATATTAATGGCAGCACCTACAACGTGGGGAATGTCTATTATCCCGAGGGCGACAGCCAGCTGGCGTGGGTAAAATGGACTACCCCTACCACCGAGCAGGACATGGTCATTCATGTGACGGTGCGTGGCCCGGGCGGAACAGACAAGACCACCATCAACTGCAAAATCGTGGATTTGGATAAGAATCCTCCGCCAAATCCGGTTGCCGATGACCGAAACGATAGCTTCCGGCAGGAAGCCGTTCCCCAAAGAGCAGAAAAAGCAAGAGCAGACTGGAGCATCTGGCGTCCGTGGTGGCAGGAGTATTGGGTGGACAGAGGTCATTGGGAATCCGATGACTGGACGGACAGCGAGGGCAATTCCCACTCAAGTAGCTATTGGGTGTCAAATTGGGTTGACGAGGGATGGTATGAATTCGATTTAGACCGTTATTATGCTTCCTTCTCTGCCAATATGGACATCACCTGCGACAGCAAAAACCCAACTGCAAGTGGCTCAGTTATGAAAAGTGGGTACGGCATCAATGAAAAGGTGTCGGCATCTGTCAGCACCAATCAGTCCTCGGCAGTATCTAAACCGCAAAATGCGGTCAGCTATTTTCCGGAATTCAACTATAACACCTACTGGCGATTGCTTGACAGAATGGGCAGTGGGAGGTTTGAATTTAAGAAAAACAGCTATTCCACCTATAAGAACAGAACCCATTTCACCCCGATATGGATGCCGGACGGAGCATACACCGTCAACACATGGGTAATCGACAGCTGGACCCCCGTGGGTATGCTTTCTGCAAATCTGACCGACTCTCTGACCATCAGAGAATCGCTCTGGGCGGACTGGCACATCGGCCCGCTTGCCCCTTGAAATTAGGAGGAAAAATGGCTTATAAACGAATAGCGGCTCCCAAAGCGGAGTTGTATCACTACACTAAAAAAGAAAGTCTGCCGAAGATTTTGGCAGATGACAGGATTCGAAAATTTAAGGATAAGGAATGTTGGTTTTGTGCGTCCTTAGAGGATACCCTACAGCTGATGGAGCTTACCGTCATGCATGAGGGTGGTCTGTATATTGATACCAATGGCTTCCCAAAGCGTTATCCGAAATTTGTGCCGGATGATTATGTCATTCTAAAGCTCACACCAAGATATCAAAATGGTGATTGGGTCAGATGGCAGCAGGAAGTGCCGCCAAACAGCTCACAGGAACTGCTTGACCAAGCCAAAAAATTCAGTGAACTGAAAATCGGGTATCGTGGAGATATGAAATTTCGGGAAAGTCCCGAAATCATAGAAATAAGCGAAGCCTTGCAGCTGAGAGCCGAAGAAGCTCCTACACTGCAAGGCTTTTGCTATTAAAGGAAAGGTGAAAACATTTTATGAAGAAAAAAAGAAAATTGATTTTGTGTCTTGTGGTGGCACTGCTTCTATGCTTGGCATTCAGCACTACAGCCTTTGCCGCAGGCGATGTTGCAGGAGCAATCGAAAGCACATGGAGCGATGCCTCGGGGCAGATTAAAACGGTGGTCAATCGGGTTGTGTTTCCAGCCATTGACCTAATCTTGGCAGTGTTCTTCTTTGCGAAGCTCGGGCTTTCGTATTTTGACTACCGAAAAAGTGGGCAGTTTGAATGGGCGGCACCTGCGATTTTGTTCGCCTGCCTTGTGTTTACCTTGACTGCCCCGACATATATTTGGTCTGTGCTTGGAATGTAACAAAAGGCTGGCAAGCGAAATGCCTGCCAGCCTTAAGCCTATAATCCGCTTGTAATCCGCTGTTTCAAATCCAAAATCTTTTTCTCAATTACTTGCATCGTCTGCTCAAATTCCGCATCACTTTTGCCGCTGGGGTCATCCAGGCCCCAATCTTCCCTGTGCTTGCAGGGCAGAAACGGACATTGCACATTGCAGCCCATAGTCACCACAATGTCCACGGTCGGAATATCGGCAAGAAGCTTGGAACGCTGTGTCTGCTCCATGTCAATGCCATAGTGCTGCTTCATCAGTCGCACCGCATTTTGATTGATTTGCGGCTTTACCTCTGTGCCAGCAGAAAAACACTCAAACACATCGGCGGCAAGGAGCTTGCCTAACGCCTCGGCCATCTGGCTGCGGCAGGAATTGTGGACGCAAATAAAAGCTACCTTTGGCTTACTCATGCTGGAAACCACCCCTTTGTTTTATTCGCAAATTTCACCAGCATCAGCATGACAGGAACCTCCACCAGCACACCCACAATGGTAGCCAGTGCCACAGGACTGCCAGTGCCAAACAGGGCAATGGCAACCGCAACCGAAAGCTCAAAGAAGTTGGATGCGCCAATCATCCCCGCAGGGGCGGCAATGCTGTGTGGCAGCTTTAGTAGCTTTGAGGCGATGTAGGCTATGGCGAAAATCAATATTGTCTGCAAAATCAGCGGTACAGCAATGAGGACAATATGCAGCGGATTTTCTAAAATCACCTTGCCTTGGAACGAAAAGATAATGACCAGTGTGAGCAGCAGCCCCGCCACCGTAATATTGCTGAACTTGGGGATAAAGCTATTTTGAAAATAATCCGCGCCTTTTTTCTTCGTGACAAGGGTGCGGGTAAGTACGCCGCCCGCCAGAGGGATCACTACAAACAGCACCACCGACAAAATCAGCGTATCCCACGGAATTTGTACGCCGCCAACACCCAACAGAAAGGCCACAATCGGCGTAAAGGCAATGAGGATAATCAAATCGTTGGTGGCAACCTGTACCACCGTGTAGGCGGCATCCCCCTTGGTGAGATGACTCCACACAAACACCATTGCGGTGCAGGGAGCCGCCCCCAGCAGCACCGCTCCAGCCAGATAATCGCGGGCAAGCTCTGGTGGAATCAGGGCCTTGAACACCACAAAGAAAAACAGCCACGCAATACCAAACATGGTAAAGGGCTTAATCAGCCAGTTGGTCACCCAAGTCACAAATAGCCCCTTTGGGTTTTTGCCCACATTTTTAATGCTATGAAAATCCACCTTGAGCATCATGGGATAAATCATCAGCCAGATTAAAATGGCAATGGGGATGGATACATTTGCGTATTCAAACCTACCGAGAAAGGCGGGGATGGCGGGAATAAATCTGCCAATCAGCACGCCCACCACCATGCACAGCGCCACCCAAACGGTCAGATACCGCTCAAAAAAGCCGATACCCTGCGCTTTCTCTTTGCTCATGGCTACACCCCGGCTTTCTCAATCAGCTTTTTAGCCTCCTCAACCTTGATGAGCTTGCCGTAGCTGACAACCTTGCTGTCAATGACCAATGCCGGAGTTTGCATGACACCATACCCTGCAATCTGCGCGTCATCGCCAATGTTCAGCACCTCGTCGGCCAAGCCCAGCTCCGCCACCGCTTTTTTTACATTGGCAAAGGTGTCGGTGCTTTTCTGACAGCAGGCACCCAGCACGATAAAGCGAGCCTTTTCAACATCGCTGATGCCGCACTGCCCACCGCAGGCGCAGGTTGCCTTGATTTCCCCGCCGCCACCGCAGCAGGGGGTAGTGTCCTCTTTTTTCTTTCCAAAACCGAACAAAGCCATAATATAGTCCTCCTCTAAATTGATTTTATTTACACAATAAACGGCTGCAGGAAGTTAAAGAAGTATCCCACAAGGATGATACCGACAGCGCAGATGCCAATGAACAGAGCCAGCAGCTTCGGCTTAATTGCCTTTTTCAGCATAATCATGGACGGCAGGCTCAATGTGGTAACCGCCATCATAAAGGCGAGGATTGCACCGAGCTGTGCACCCTTGGCAAGCAGTGCCTCCGCAATGGGGATGGTGCCAAAAATGTCCGCGTACATGGGGATACCGATGAGGGTAGCCAGAATTACACCAAAGGGATTGTCAGAACCGAGCACCGAAGCCACCCATTCCTGCGGTATCCAGTTATGGATTGCAGCGCCGATCCCAACGCCTATGAGAATATACGGAATCACCTTTTTGAAGGTCTCAAAGGTCTGCTCCTTGGCATAGACCACCCTGTCACGGCGGGTCAAATCGGGAGCTTCAATATCCACACTGCCTGCGGTGAGAATAAAGCTCTCAACGTGCTTTTCCATGTGCAGCTTTTCGATGATGGTACCGCCCACCACAGCAATCAGCAGCCCCACCAGCACATAGATGACCGCCACCTTTGTGCCGAAAATACTCATCAGCAGCACCAGCGAGCCGAGGTCAACCATTGGGGAGGAAATCAGAAAGGAAAAGGTTACGCCCAGCGGCAGGCCGGATGAGGTAAAGCCGATGAACAGCGGAATGGACGAGCATGAGCAAAAGGGCGTTACCGTACCAAGCAGTGCCGCCATGATGTTTGCCCCGATGCCATGAAATCGTCCGAGAATTTTCTTAGACCGTTCAGGCGGAAAATAGCTCTGAATATAGCTGATTATAAAAATCAGGAAGCAGAGCAACACGGTAATTTTGATGACATCGTAAAAGAAAAACTGAATACTTGCTACCCATCGGTTGGAAAGGTCAAGTCCCATAGAGGAAAGTCCCCAGCCGAGGAGATCATTGAGCCACTTCATTCCGAGGATTTGCCCTTGAAAGAAGTCCCAAGCTGACTGTAATATTTGCATAGAAAGGTACGCCTCGCTTTCTTAGTTAAAGTTTCGTATCAAGAAATTTTGATATATTGTGTCGAATAAAAGCCATCTCGAAACAGATGGCTTTTATTTGCATCCGCAGGAATCTACCCCCGCTTGTGCGTTAGGAGTAGTGAGTGCCTCCAACAGAACCATTGCAGACTTGCTGCCTGCCCTGCTTATTTTATAGTGTGTCCATTTGCCCTCTTGTCTTGCCTCCACCACACCCGACTCACAAAGTATTTTCATGTGGTAGGACAAACCGGATTGACCGATGCCCATTTCGTCAATCAGTACGCAGGCACATTTTTCGCCACTTTGAAGCAGCTCCAAGATTGCAAGCCGCTTCTCATCACAAAATGCTTTGAACACTTTTGCGTTTTTCGCATGTTTGGTTTTCAAGTTTATCACCTCACATCAAAATTACTTGATATGTATAGTATATGCAGAAACTTTCATTTTGTCAACAGGGAGGAAACAAAAATTGATTTACTTTATTCGAGCACCTACTTTATGCAAGGATTGACTGGACGATACTTGGATTATGATATTGGAATAGGAAGTGGGCAACCAAGCCAAGGTTGCCCACACTTTCGTAGTAGTCAAGATCAGCTTTGGTAATCCTACTTTATGTTATACTAAGGTATGTCATTTTTTTATTGTGATTGTACGGTTATTAATTTCAATAATACCTTCCTCTTTTAATTTCTTAAGCTCTCTAAATAGAGAAGGTCTTTGTACACCCAAATAATCTGCCAGTTG
>JAQUVX010000006.1:0-136063 GCA_028693165.1 Lachnospiraceae bacterium
TTGTTCGTTTGTGTCCCGGTTTCAAAATCAACTATGCTAGCTAATTATTAAACCGTTCTACTGTTGTTTGGTTTGTTTTTTGTTCTGAAATCTCTTTCAAAGATGTCTTAACCATAAGACTCTTTTTCATTAGAATTTTCAGGGTTTTAAACACTGTTCAATCTTCTATTTTCAAGGTTCGCTTTGTTGCTTCCGTTTTCGGCGACAACCCGTTTAGTATATCACTCTGTGTCGTCTTTGTCAACAACTTTTTCATCTTTTTTTCAAGATGTTTGCCCCGGTTTTACGGGGCGAGATTTATAATACCAAACGGGGATACAAAAGTCAACAACTTTTTCACTTTTTACCCATTATTTTTCTTTTTGCGCCCCGCGCACGTTTCGAATCATCTTCTCGATCTTTTGTGGATCCTTTTTTCCGCCGGTCTCCACACCGCTGCTCACGTCAATTCCGAAGGGGGCAAATCGTTGGATGGCATCGGCTGCATTGTCCGGATTCATCCCGCCTGCAAGAAACCACAGCTTTGTGATCTGACCGGCCCGCAGGATCAGATCGTGGTCAAATGCATTGCCCGTTCCTCCCGCCCCAGCATCCAGAAGAAGGAAATCCACATCGCTCTCCTGCCACAGCTCAAGACTATGCCCCGATTCCATGCGGACGGCCTTGATGATCGGACAGTTCAGCCTGCTGCGCAGGGCATTCACCTGCTGCGGGGTCTCATGACCATGAAGCTGTACGATCCGTATCGTGTGTCTCTCCACCAACCGGCAGATCCGCTCCTCGTCCTCGTCCACGAACACCCCCACCGGGCAGATATTGGGGTGAAGCAGATTCTTTAAATATGCCGCCTGCTCTTCCCCCACCTGCCGCCTGCTTTTTGCAAACACAAAGCCGATATAATCCGGCTTCAGACGATTCACGGCTTCGATATCCTCCGGTCTGGTCAGACCGCAGATTTTGATCTTTGTCATACCTGTCCTCTCAATCGTTCCAGCATGCCGCGTTTATCGCTGCTTCGCATCAGCGTCTCGCCGATCAGCACCGCATCGGTGCCATTTTCATAGAGCTGCCGGGTGTCTACCGGTCCCTTGATTCCGCTCTCGGACACGAAAATAATGTTCGGCGGAACCATGCCGCGCAGGCGGATGGAATTGTTCACATCTACCTGAAAAGTTTTCAGATCACGATTATTGACCCCGATGATCTGTGCCCCCACGCGAAGCGCCCGCTCCACCTCACGGGCATCGTGGGCCTCCACCAGCGCCGACAGCCCCAGCTCGTTGGCCTGTGCCTGATATTCCTCCAGCTCTCCGTCCTCCAAAATCGCGCAGATCAGAAGGATTGCCGACGCGCCGAGTACCTTCGCCTGATCGATCATATACGGGTCAATCGTGAAATCCTTTCGAATGATCGGGATCTGCACCTGCTGCGCGATCTCCTGCAGATAGCGGTCACTTCCCTGAAAATAAAACGGTTCCGTCAGAACAGAGATCGCCGATGCCCCAGCCTCCTCATATTCGCGCGCAATCTGGCAATAGGGAAATGTGTGAGCAATCACCCCTTTTGAGGGCGACGCCTTTTTCACCTCGCAGATAAAGGACAGTCCCGGCTGCCGCAAAGCCTTCGCAAACGGAAACTCCGCTCTGTCTCCGGCCTTTGCTGCCTCCTGCGCCATCCGCCGCACATTTTCTGCCGGAATGCGCTGTTTTTCCGCCTGAATCCGTTCCCGGGTTCTCGCCGCAATCTCATCCAGAATCATAATGTTTCCTCCGCGTTGGAATATCGGATAAACTGTTCCAGCTGCTGCTTTGCCCGGCCGCTGTCAAGAATTTCTTTTGCCAGATCAATACCGGCCTGAATGGAATCCGCTTTGCCTGCCATGTAGATGGCGGCGCCGGCATTGATCAGGACTGCGTCCCGCTTCGGGCCTGGCTCTCCGTCCAGAATTTCGCGCGTGATCTGTGCGTTTTCTTCTGGAGTTCCGCCCACCAGATCTTCTTTGCTGCAGCGGGTAAATCCAAACTGCTCCGGTGTGACCTCATAGCACGTATACTGCCCGTCCTTCACCTCACAGATCTTCGTCGGAGCACTCATGGAAATCTCGTCGAGCCCGTCAGTCCCGTACACAACCAGCGCGCGTTTAACACCGAGGTTGGTTAATACTCTCGCCAACGGCTCCACCAGCATCTCATCGTACACGCCCATCAGCTCCATATTGGCTCCGGCCGGATTCGCCAGCGGCCCAAGGATATTAAAAATAGTCCGAATTCCCAGTTCTTTTCTGACCGGTGCCACATACTTCATCGCGATATGATAATTCTGTGCAAATAAAAAGCAGATGCCGATCTTTTTCAAAAGCTCCGTGCTGACTTCCGGTTTTACCGTGATGTTGACCCCCAGCGCTTCGAGCACATCGGCTGCCCCGCATTTGCTGGAAGCCGCGCGGTTGCCATGCTTTGCCACCGGAATTCCCGCCGCCGAGATGACGAGCGCGGAGGTCGTGGATATATTGAAGGAATTGGAGCCGTCGCCGCCGGTTCCCACGATTTCGAGCACATCCATATCGTGCAGCAGTCTCACGCAGTGGCCGCGCATCCCGGCTGCCGAAGCGGTGATCTCCTCCACGGTCTCACCCTTCATGCTGAGTGCGGTCAGATAAGCGCTCATCTGCACTGCGCTGGCCTGGCCCTCCATAATTTCATTCATGGCCGTCTCCGCTTCCTCATAAGTCAGATTCTCTTTGCGAAATACTTTTAAAATGGATTCCTTAATCATGCCGTTGTCCTCATCTTTCTACTATTTTATCGTAATATTTTTCAGGAAATTTTCTACAATCTGTCTGCCGTCCGGGGTCAGGATCGATTCCGGATGGAACTGCACGCCGCACACCGGATACGTCTCATGCTCCACTGCCATGATCTCGCCGTCCGCGGTCAGCGCCGTGACCTTCAGGTCCTTTGGCATCGTCTCCGGCACCGCCGCCAGAGAATGATAACGTCCGACGGTAATCGGCGACTGCATTCCCGCAAACAACCCGCTGTCCGGTTCCATCCGAATCTCGGAAACCTTTCCGTGCATCAGTTGTTTCGCATAGGAAACTTCCGCGCCGTAAGCTTTGCAGATGGACTGGTGTCCCAGACAGACACCAAAGATCGGAATCTTTGGCCCCAGCTCCTGCACCACCTCGATACAGATACCGGCCTGTTCCGGGCGTCCCGGTCCCGGCGACAGGATGATGGCTTCCGGCTGCATCGCCTCCAGTTCCTGCACCGTGATCTTGTCATTTCGAATCACTCGGATATCCGGCCGGATACTTCCGATCAGCTGGTACAGGTTATAAGAAAAACTGTCATAATTATCAATCAGTACAATCATCGTTCCATTCCCTCCTGTGCGGTCTTCACTGCGAGTATCACGGCCTTTGCCTTGTTTAAGCACTCCTCGTACTCGGTCTCCGGCACGCTGTCCGCCACGATGCCCGCCCCGGATCTGGCATAAATCTTTCCTTTTTTCGCGTAGGCGATGCGGATGGCGATACACACATCCAGGTTGCCGGAAAAATCCAGATAACCGATCGCACCGCCGTAGATGCCTCTTCGTCCGCCTTCCAGCTCATGGATAATCTCGCAGGCGCGGAGCTTCGGTGCCCCGGAAAGTGTGCCTGCCGGAAGGATTGCATCCACCGCGTCGACACCGTCACATTCCGGGCGGATTTGTCCGCTCACGGTAGAACCGATGTGCATGACGTGAGAATAACGCTCGATCGCCATATATTTTTCCACGTTAACACTCCCGATCTGACTGATTTTTCCGATGTCATTTCTTCCAAGATCGACCAGCATATTATGTTCGGCCCGCTCCTTCTCATCCTCCAGAAGCTCCTTCTCCAGCGCCTCATCCTCCGCAGCGGTCAGCCCGCGTGGTCTCGTGCCCGCCAGTGGGTAGGTGAAGAGCTTTCCGTCCTCCAGCTTTACCAGCGTCTCCGGCGATGCCCCCGCGATCTCAATATCGTCACTGGAAAAATAAAACATATAGGGCGATGGATTCGATGTCCGCAGCACCCGGTAAACATCCAGAAGGCTTCCCTCCATGTCTGCCTCCAGCTGATTGGAGAGGACCACCTGGAAAATATCTCCCTCGCGGATGTATTGTTTTCCTTTTTCCACCATCTCACAGTAGGCTTCCTTTGAAAATACCGGGTGAAAATCACTTTTCAGCTTCAGCGGCTGCACCGGAGCCGGTGACTCATGATGAAGCAGATATACCAGTTTTTCCAGTTCCAACTGCGCCTTATGGTATTCCTCTTCCGGTGCATCCGTCTTCATATTGACGATCAAAATGATCTTTTGCCGGAAATGGTCAAACGCAATCACCTTGTCAAACAACATCAGATCTACATCCTGAAAGGAATCCGCATCTGCCTTTCCAAGATCCAGGGACGGCTCCGCATATTTGATATAATCGTAGGAAAAATACCCCACAAGACCACCGGTGAAGGTTGGCAGCTCCGGCAGCCGCGGGCTCCGGTTCTCTTTGAGAATCTGACGAATCGCCTCGCCCGGATGCTCGACCTTCTGTTCTATGGTGGAACCGCTCTTGATGCGGAGACTGCCATCGGTGCAGGTCAGCTCCAATACCGGGTCAAAACCAAGGAAGGTGTAACGCCCCCATCGCTTGGACTCCTCGACACTCTCCAGTAGATAACAGTGCCGGCTCACTTTTTTCAGAATCCGCAGCACCTCGATCGGGGTGCGGATATCCGCATAAATTTCTCTTGCCAGCGGGATGCGTCCGTAGCCGCCTTCCGCAATCAGTGCCTGTACCTGGTCCATTGTCATCATCGCTCTATTCCTCCTGTTTTTATATTTCCATACAAAAAAGCCCGTCCCAGACAGACCATATCTAACATATAGTCTGTCAAGGACGGGCTAAACTTTTCCCGCGGTGCCACCTTGATTCACGTGCCGGAAGCATACTGCATAAACTCCGGCTTCCGTGCGCTTAACGGAATACCAACATATCCCCGGCATCTGACGTGTGCCTCACGTCGCAGAATACTTGGTCTCATATTTAAGACCTTTGACTGCGCCCTCTGCGGTCCATTTAACAAGCTGCGTTCTGATGGTTCTCAGCCTCCCATCTCTCTGTAAGTGCACGATTTGTTTTTATCTCCGCTTCATCGGTTTCAATTAATATAGAATTATATTTTATAATAATGACATTCTTCTGATTTGTCAATCTCTTTTTCAGAAACTTTACTTTAAATTTCCGCGTTGCCGGCCAGTTCGTTTTCCGCCTGATGTTCCGGCCGCGCTGCTTCCAGTGTAAACCAGAACTCCACGCCATCCTCCCGGTTGCATACCCCGCAAGTCTGATGATGCGCATCCATGATCGCCCTGACGATCGACAGACCGATGCCGCTTCCGCCGTAAGCCCGCGTCCGCGCCTTGTCCACCTTATAAAACTTCGTCCACAGATTCGGCAGATCCTCTTCCGGGATCGGACTTCCCGTATTGAAGATATGCACGGTAACTTTGTTCTCCCGCTGATCGGCCCAGATCTGAATCCTCCGCTCTCCGTCCAGATGATTCATGGCGTTGGTCAGATAATTGGTCACGACCTCCTCGATCTTGAATTCGTCACCGGTCACAAAAAGCTCCTCCGGCACTTCCAGCTTCACATTGGCCTCTTTCTGCTGCATGAGAATGGAGGCGGAATTGACCAGCTCGCGGATCAGCTCCGCAACATCAAATGTTTCCAGAACCGGCGTATCATTGCCAAATTCCAGCGCCGTCAGCGTCAGGAGCTGCTTTACCATCTTGTTCATCTTGTTGGCTTCATCCATGATGACCTCACAATAATAATCGCGGCTCTCCTCGTCCTCGCACATCCCCTCGGTCAGCCCCTCCGCATACCCCTGAATCAGGGCGATCGGAGTCTTCAATTCGTGGGATACGTTGGCGATAAATTCCTTTCTCATCTCATCGATCTGGATCTTCTCCTCGATGTCGTGCTGAAGCTGCCTGTTCGCCTCCTGCAGGGCGCCGATCGTATCCTTCAGCGTAGTCGAGAGCACATTCATGCTTCGGCCCAGATCCCCGATCTCATCCTGCGCATCATCTTCGTAGGCCACGTCAAAATTCAGATTGGACATTTCCTTGGACACATCTGCCAGCTTCATCAGCGGTTTCGTCACCCGGTTCGTCGCAAAATACATCAGGACACCTCCAAGAACCAGGGCAATCAAGCCCACATAGGTGGTGAACCGGTTGGACAATGCTACGCTGTCGCGGATGCTCGCCAACGGCATGGACATGATAAACAGGGTACTGTTATCTGAGAAAAATCCCCAGCTCTCCATATAGATGGAATTCGTACGGAAATCATAGTTGGTTTCCACCACGTAATTCTTGTGCTTCTTCATCGTCGTGGCACGGTTTTCTCCCTTGCCAAGCACATAGCGCTGTACCTTCTGCGCCAGAAAATCGCTCTCCCGGCCGGAGCTTAAGAGCGCACTTCCGGTATTGCTGTCAATCAATACCGTGGTAATATTATTCTTCTCCCCGTATGAGCGGATCGCGCCCAACAGTGTATTGTCCTGCTCCGGGTCCGGAGTCTGATCCGACCGTCTGCGGGGTTTCGGAAGATTCCCGGAATCATCGGGCTTCTCTGCATCGTCATCGGCTGCGTCGTTTCCCGGCTCGTCATCTTTTCTCGATGCCTCTCCCCAAAGCGCCCACTCCCTGGCCGCCTCTTTCTGGATCAGATCACCAATATTTTCTCCGGCATTGACCTTCTCCATGATGACGGCGTTGATATTGGTATAGGCATCCTCCATCACGCCAAGACGCTGGTTCAGATAATACGGTTCCAGCCACCAGTTGTTGACCACCCAGATTGCAAACAGCATCACGGCCATCAGGCCGATAAAAATCGCCATGATCCGGTATCGGATGGAATGCCTTTGATTTCTTTTATTCCGTTTCATTAGCCAAACCTCTTTCTCAGCTCACCTCGAACTTATAGCCCATACCCCAGATGGTCTTGATATAATCGCCCTTCTCCCCCATCTTGCTCCGCAGCTTTTTCACGTGGGTATCGATGGTGCGGGCATCGCCAAAATAATCATAATTCCACACATTATTGAGAATCTTCTCGCGGGACAGGGCCAGGCCCTGATTCTCCACGAAATAGGTGAGAAGTTCAAATTCCTTGTAGCTTAAATCGATATTGCTCCCGTCAATGCTGACCTGGTGGGCTGCCTTATCAATGGAAATTCCGCCGACCTCAAAAGCATCCGACACGGTGGTATTGGTCCGGCGCAGTATCGCTTCCACGCGCGCCACCAGAATCTTCGGGCTGAACGGTTTGGAAATATATTCATCCACGCCCAGTTTGAAGCCCTGCAGTTCATCCCGCTCCTCCGCCCTGGCCGTCAGCATGATGATCGGCACCTTGGAATACTGGCGAATCGTCTTGCAGACCTCCCAGCCATCCATCTTCGGCATCATGACATCCAGAATGATCAGAGCGATATCCTTCTGCTGAAAGAACAGATCCACGGCCTGTTCGCCGTTCTCCGCCTCCACCACCTGGAATCCCTTGACCATCAGGAAGTCCTTTACCAGTTTCCGCATTCTGGCCTCATCATCTACCACAAGCACTTTCAATGTCTCCATCGTCTGCACCACTCCTCTCTGTCCTCGCTGTCTTTGCTTTATTGTAGCAGATTGCTGACAGGTTTGCTACTTTTTCACAGAGATTTCACAGTTCGTTCTTGCATCCTTCACGCATTTTGAGATCATAGGACGTAATTTCGTATAATACAAAAAGCGCGGGGTCACCACATTCCATAGCGCCCCCGCGCATTCATCACAACGCACTGCTGTCACAACACAACCTAATCTCAATTCTTACGCTTCGGTCTCGTCTGCCTTGCTGACCTCAATCCCAAGCTCCTCCAGCTGCTTTGCATCGACCGGAGTCGGAGCTTTCGTCATCAGGCAGGAGGCATCCTTTACCTTCGGGAAGGCAATCACTTCACGGATGCTGTCGCAGCCGCCCATCAGCATGGCTACGCGATCCAGACCGTAAGCCAGTCCTGCGTGAGGCGGAACGCCATACTTAAACGCCTCAAGAAGATAGCCGAACTTGTCCTGTGCTTCTTCTGCCGTCAGTCCCAGCACCTCAAACATCTTCGACTGGATATCGTTCTGGTGAATACGAACCGATCCGCCGCCCAGCTCCGTGCCGTTGAGCACGATATCGTAGGCTTTCGCGCGCACCGCACCCGGATCGCTGTCGATCAGATGCCAGTCCTCGTCCATCGGCATGGTAAATGGATGGTGCATCGCCATGAATCTGCCTTCCTCCTCCGAATACTCAAGCAGCGGGAACTCGGTTACCCACAGGAACTTGAAGTCATCCTTTTTCAGCAGATCAAGCTGTTTTGCGATCTCCAGACGCAGGCTGCCCAGCACGTCACAGACTGTCTTGAACTTATCGGCAGCAAACAAAAGCAGGTCGCCCGGCTTTCCGCTCATGGCCGCAATCAATGCCGCCATCTGCTCGTCCGTCATGAATTTGGCAAAGGAAGATTTGATGGAACCGTCCTCCTGAATCGCAACATAAGCCAGACCCTTGGCACCATAGCCCTTGGCAAACTCAACCAGCGCGTCGATCTTCTTGCGCGGCATCGCTCCCTGACCTTCTGCGTTGATACCACGCACCGTGCCGCCGTGCTCCAAAGCGCCCTTAAATACGACGAACTCACAGTCCTTCACCACGTCGGATACATTCTGGATTTCCATGCCGACACGCAGATCCGGCTTGTCGGAGCCATAACGGTCCATCGCATCCTGCCAGGTCATCCGCTGGATCGGCTGCGGAATCTCCACATTTAAGATCTCCTTAAACAGCTTGTGCAGCAGACGCTCATTGACATCGATGACATCATCGACATCGACGAAGGACAATTCCATATCGATCTGGGTAAATTCCGGCTGACGATCCGCACGCAGATCCTCATCACGGTAACATCTTGCCAACTGGAAATAACGGTCATAGCCGGAGCACATCAAAAGCTGCTTGAACAGCTGCGGAGACTGCGGCAGTGCATAAAAGGAACCCGGATGTACACGGCTCGGCACCAGATAATCGCGGGCGCCCTCCGGGGAACTGTTGATCAGGGTCGGCGTCTCGATCTCGAAAAAGCCCTCCTCGGCCAGGAACTGGCGTGTCAGAATCGCAATCTTACTTCTGAGCATCAGGTTGCGCTGCATATCCGGGCGTCTCAGATCCAGATAACGGTATTTCAGGCGCAGTTCTTCCTTGGTCCTGGAATTCTCCTCGATCGGGAAGGGCGGAGTCTCGGACTCGGACAGAATCCGCATGCTTTCCGCGCGCACTTCGATGGCACCGGTAGCCAGATTCTCATTGGCACCGCCGGAACGGGCTTCCACGTGGCCGGTCACTGCAACGACAAACTCACTTCTGAGCTTCTCTGCCTTCGCAAAGCTCTCCTCGCCGCAGTCGCTCTCCTCGAAGATGATCTGTAAAAGACCGGAACGGTCCCGCAGATCCACGAATATAATACCGCCTTTATTTCTGCTTTTCTGAACCCAGCCCATCACGGTCACGTTCTGACCGATATTTGCCTCGCCAAGTTCTGCACATCGATGGGACCGTTTCAGTCCCAGCATTGACTCTGCCATGATTCTTCTCCTTCTCTGTCTCCATGTGATTGTAGTTCGCCGCTTCTATTTCAGCGTATCTTTATAAAACTCCAGGAATTCCTCGTAGCCTTCTTTGCCCAGCTGCTCCTTCTGGAATTTCTTGTTCTTGTTCATCTGGGATACCAGCACCTGCACGCCGGCCTTCCGCTCTGCCATCGCCTGCTTCATGATCTCGCTGAAACGGGCGGAATCCATCCCTTTTTCCACCAGGTATACCTTCTTTGCCGCCGCATTCTCCACGCTTGCGCCCTGATCCAGAAGGATTGTCACGATACGCTCAAAACCGATGGAAAATCCGCAGGCCGGAGTATCCACGCCCGTGAATTTGCCAATCATCTTGTCATAACGGCCGCCGCCTGCCACGGAACCGCCGAAGCCTTCCATGGAAACCTCGAAGATGGTTCCTGTATAGTAGGACATGCCGCGTACCAGCGTCGGGTCAAACTGCAATGCAAATTCGGTCTCGGCAACCTCGGTAACTGTCTCCATGATCGTCGCCAGATTGTCCGCCACAGCCGTCGGAAGCACCGTGGCAAGCGTCTCGCCCAGCGCGCGGACCGCCGCCGCATCCAGGCCGACGCCGGCCAGAAGCTTCGTATACTGATCGACACTCTCTTTCGCATAGCCGGATTCCAGAAGCTCCGCTTCCACGCCCTCCATGCCAATCTTGTCCATCTTGTCCAGGATGATAAATACCTGATCCAGGCTGTCCTCCGGGAAGCCGCAGTACACCGCCATCCCCTTCAAGATCTCGCGGTCATTGATCCGAACCGTAAAGCCATTGTCCGGGCAGATTCTGCCCAGCGCCGTGGTGGTCGCCAGAATCAGCTCGATCTCCGCCAGCGATGTGGCATCCCCCAGAATATCGATATCGCACTGGGTGAACTGCCGGAAACGTCCCTTCTGCGGACGGTCCGCACGCCAGACACTGCCCATCTGCAGCGCCTTAAACGGAGCCGGAAGCTGGGCCGCATTATTGGAAAAATAGCGGGACAGCGGCAGGGTCAGATCATAGCGCAGGCCACTGTCTGCCAGATCATTCTCCGCCTGGGCCGTCTCAAGATTTAACTTCTCGCCGCGCTTTAAGATCTTGAAGATCAGTTTTTCATTGTCTCCGCCCTGCTTGCTGGTCAGATTCTCAATGTGCTCCACACAGGGAGTCTCGATCTGCGTAAAGCCAAAGCTCTGATAGGTCTCCTTGATCTGGCTGGTCACATAATTGCGAATCAGCATCTCCGCAGGAAGGATATCTCTCATACCGGTAACCGGTTTCTTTTTCAATGCCATGGTATAGTCTCCATTCGTCTTCTTTTATATCCCATTTTGTCTTACGATTATACTATTGTCCCTGTCAAATAGCAATGTTTTTCAGGCATTTTTTAAAGCGCTATTTTTAAAGCAGACGCTCCTTGCGTGCGATCATCTCATCGATCCGGCCGATGTACTGCTCCACATCCTTGACATTCTCCACGCGCTCCAAACGGTTCTCCTCCGCAAACAGACGCTTGGTCGTCGTGCCCGCGCCACAGCCGATGATGGTCTGCTTCTCCTCCATGATGAGGACATTGTAGATGCAGGCTTTTCCCGGCAAGGCATAGCCGACATTCTCAAAATTCCCCGCCATGTTTTTCTGGCGATAGAGGTAATACGGCTCCAGCCCCATCTCGCGCGCATACTGAGCCGTCAGGTCGATCATCTCCTGGGTGTTCGTGATCTTCAAATCCTTGTAGACTTCCTTCATGGTGTTCAGCCGCGCCGCCCGTTTGATGGCGAGTGAATGCACCGTCACACTATCCGGTGCCAGCTCCTTCACCGCCTCCATGGTGGCACGCACATCCTCCAGCTCTTCCTCCGGAAGCCCGATGATCAGATCCATATTGATGTTGTCAAAGCCAAGCTCCCGCGCCAGACGGAACCGATCCTTCACATCCTCGACCGTGTGATGGCGGCCGATCAGCTTTAAGGTTTCCTGCTTCATGGTCTGCGGATTGATGGAAATACGGGTCACGCCGTGAGCCTTCAGCACCTCCAGCTTCTCGCGGGTAATGCTGTCCGGTCTCCCGGCCTCCACGGTAAACTCCTGCACGGTGGAAAAATCAAAGGTATGCTTCAGCTTCGTGATCAACTGATCCAAATCCTCCGCGGATAAGGACGTCGGCGTGCCTCCGCCAAAATACACCGTATCCAGCGTGCAGCCTGCCTTTTTCTGCGCCACGTAGTCCAGCTCCTCAAACAGCGCATCCAGATAAAGCTGTGTGCGCCCCTGCCATTTCCCGATCGGATAGGAGGTGAAAGAGCAGTAAAGACAAGTGGTCGGGCAGAACGGAATCCCCACGTAAAGGCTGTAGCCATTCCGGTAATCGATGGTGGATAAAAGCTCCTGCTCCCGCTTCGCGATCTCGATGCTGAGCTGGATCTTCTCATCACTGGTATAGTAGGTATTCTTCATATAGGAAGCGATCTCGGATTCGCTCATCCCCTCGTCAAGCTTCGTCATGGCGATCTTGGTCGGACGGATTCCCGTCAGCGTGCCCCACGGCAGATGTTTGCCAGTGCAGGACTTTAACACCACATAGAGCCGGCGCTTGATCTTGTTCTTCGTCTCAAACCGATCCTCGTAATCCACCGCGAGCGGCTCATCGAAAATCTCCATCTCGTGCCGCTCCTGCGCGCTCATCGCCCACGGATGAAACGGCATCTGTCCCCGCGCAACCGCCAGCAGCGCAAACTGCTTCCGATCCTCACTCAGCGTACCCTTCACGCAGAACGACATGGTCGGCTGCACCTCGTGGCCAAACGTCTCGCCCGGAAAAAACGCCATCAGCAGCTCCCGGATATCCTGTTCGTATGCATTATCATTTAATAGAATTCCTATCATGTTCTTCTTCCTGACATTATGAGTGGCGGTTACAGTAAACTGCTACCGGATTGAATTGTTTCTCGTGTCCGATGGTCGTCGGATCGCCATGCCCCGGATATACCATCGTATCCTCCGGCAATGCAAACAACGTCTCCGTGATGGAGCGAACGATCTTCGCGGAACTTCCCGTCGGCAGATCCGTGCGTCCCAGCGAATCTGCAAAGAGCGTATCTCCGGAAAACAGCACCTGTTCCGAGGCGATGTAAAAGCACACAGAGCCTTCGGTATGACCCGGCGTAAACAGCACCTTCCAGTCACGCCCCAAAAACTTAAGCACCTCTCCGTCACGCATCAGATCATCTGCGTTGATTCCCATCTGCTCCGTGCCGAGAGTGCCCGACAGATTCAGCGACGGATCCCCAAGCATCCTCTCCTCGTTCATTCCCACGTAAATCTTGCAGCGGAATGCCCGGCGGATATCATCGGCCGCCAGAATATGGTCAAAATGTCCATGAGTCAGCAGTACCGCGACCGGTTCCACGCCAAGCTCCCGGCACAAATTCAGAAGATAAGGGCCGTTGTCCGCGGGATCGATCAGCACGGCTTCCGTTCCGCCCTCCCGGTAAATCACATAGCAGTTGGTGCTGACACCGCCCAGCACACAGGTCTTAATCCGAAAATCGCTCATCATCTTATCCTCGTCTTTCTTAGACATTATCATTCACAGCCGCTCAAAACGAAAGACTGCGAAGGTCACCCCGCAGTCCTTCCAATATCCAGTACACCCTCAATCTGTCTCAGCTTGTCCGTCAGACGGTTCAGCTCCTCGACCCCGTGAATGTCAAAGGTCATAATAATGGTCGCCTTGCCCTGCTTACTGGTTCGGACGTTCATCGAAGTAATATCGATCTGACGTTCGGTAAATACCTTGGAAATATCCACAAACATACCGATCCGGTTGTTTGCATAAATCTGAATCTCTGTCGAGTAACGCTCCTTGCTGTCATCGCTCTCCGGTGTCTGCCACTCCGCGTCAATCAGGCGCGCACGCTCATCTGCCGGAAGATTGATGATGTTGACACAGTCCGTTCGGTGAATGGATACGCCGCGGCCTCTGGTCACGAAGCCCACGATCTCATCCCCCGGAACCGGGCTGCAGCACCTTGAAAACCGAACCGCGATATCATCAATGCCCTTGACCACAATCCCGCTCTTGGACTTCTTGGAAACCGGAACCTTGTTGGTCATATCTCCGATGCCGTCCAGAATGTTCTTGTCCGTGACTTCCTTCTTCTGCTTCTTGGTCTGCTCTTCCAGCATCTTGTTGATGATCTGGCCTTCCTTCAGGCCGCCGTGGCCGATCGAAGCCAACACCGACTCCCAGTCGCGAAACGCGTAGCGCGCCATCACCTTCTCCTGGAATTCCGGTTTGTTGATATCCGGGAAGTTGATCCCCTTGGCCTTGCAGTAGCGGTCGATCAGCTCTTTTCCCTTTAAGATGTTGTCTTCTTTTAATTCATTCTTGAACCACTGGTTGATCTTGTTCTTCGCCTGGGTACTCTTGACCAGGCCCAGCCAGTCTCGGCTCGGTCCCTTGGAGTTCTGAGAGGTGATGATCTCGATCCGGTCTCCGTTTTGAATCACGTAATCGATGGTCACCAGCTTGCCGTTGACTCTGGCCCCCACCATCTTATTGCCGACCGCACTGTGAATCGCGTAGGCAAAATCGATCGGGGTGGAACCACTGGGCAGATTCTTCACATCGCCGGTCGGCGTAAAGCAATACACGCTGTCCGAGAACAGATCCAAATCGCTCTTGATCAGACTTAAGAATTCTTTGTTGTCGGACATGTCGCGCTGCCACTCCAGAATCTGACGCAGCCAGGAAAGCTTCGCCTCCTCATCGCCCGCAGCCACGGTGCCGCTTCCGCTCTCTTTGTATTTCCAGTGCGCCGCGATACCGTATTCGGCGGTGCGGTGCATCTCAAAGGTTCGGATCTGAATCTCAAAGGGCTGACCATTGCTCCCGATCAGCGTCGTGTGAAGAGACTGATACATGTTCGGTTTCGGCATGGCGATGTAATCCTTGAACCGCCCCGGAATCGGTTTGTACAATTCATGGATAACGCCCAGCGCCGCATAACAGTCCTTGACCGTCTCCACGATGATGCGGACCGCAAACAGATCATAAATCTGATCCAGCGTCTTGTCCTGATTCACCATCTTCTTATAAATACTAAAGAAGTGTTTGACACGTCCGTCCACCTTTGCATCAATGCTGGCTTCCTTCATGTGCTCCGACACTTCTGCTACAATCTGTTCTACAAATGCCTCCCGCGCGTCCTGCCGCAGCGAGATCTTCTCTGCCAGCTCATAATAGACCTCCGGCTGCAGATATTTCAAAGAAAGGTCATCCAGCTCCACCTTGATCTTGGAAATACCAAGACGATGCGCGATCGGCGCGTAGATGTCCATGGTCTCGCGGGCCTTTTCCTTCTGCTTCTCCGGGCGCATATACTGGAGCGTCCGCATATTGTGCAGGCGGTCGGCCAGCTTGATCAAGATCACCCGGATATCCTTTGCCATGGCAAGGAACATCTTGCGCAGGTTCTCCGCCTGAATCTCCACCTTGTCCATAGACCAGGACAACTGGGTCAGCTTGGTAACACCGTCCACTAACAGTGCCACCTCAGAGCCAAACTCCTTCTCCACCTCATCCAGTGTCAGAATCGTATCTTCGACCACATCGTGCAGAATACCTGCCACGATGGTCTCTTTATCCAGCTCCAGATCTGCCAGAATAATGGCAACACAAAGAGGGTGAATGATATATGGTTCACCCGATTTCCGCTTCTGGTCCTTGTGTGCATCACTGGCCAGACGATATGCTTTTTCAACCATGGAAATATCATCAGAAGGATGGTACTTCCTGATGCTTCGGATCAAATCCTGATATAATTCTTCCGGGCTGGTAAAATCCGCGGGATTCTCCAGCTCGATACCCAATTTTTTGTCCGTCTCTTCATTTGCCATAGAAAAAGCCACCTTTTCTGCGCATAGTTGTGGTAATGCCTGTCTGTCAAAATGCGTCTGATCTGGATCGGCCCGCATTTTGGGATAGATAACTAGTATTATAAATATATTTGTCGGAAAATGCAAGCAGATTCATGGAACCGCTCAGGAACCGCTCAAACCGCCGGGCGGACGGCGTTCAGGCAGGCTTTACCGGACGGTGTTTACGCCCTCCAATATCAGGATCTCGAAGCCTTCCTTCTTGCCCTTGAGTCTGATCGGAATGTCTAACGGACGCGTCTTGATCCGCTCTCCCAGGGCGTCCGCCACAGCGCGGGAGATGTAGATGGTGCCTGCCGGAGCATTGGACTCCAGCCTTGAGGCGGTGTTTACGGTATCACCGATAGCAGTGTAATCCATACGGTTGGCGGCACCGATATTGCCCACGACTGCCGGGCCGGTGTGAATGCCAATACCAAAGGACACGCTGCGCCCGAATTCTTTTTGCAGCTTCTCCGCCAGAACCTTAGAGCCTTCCACCATGTCCAGCGCGGTTAACACTGCGTTCATGACCGGGTCCTCCTGAGGAAGCGGCGCGCCCCAGAATGCCATGGTTGCGTCACCGATGAATTTGTCCAGGGTTCCTCCATGCTTCATGATGCAGGAGGAGGTCAGCGTCAGATATTCGTTCAGAATGCCGACTACCTGCGGCGGCTCAAGCGATTCCGACATCGTGGTAAAGCCGCGGATATCCACAAACAGCACGGTAATGTCACACAGTTTTCCCCCCAGTCCCAGGGATTTTGTTCCTTCCCGGAGGATCTCATTGACGATCTCCGGGGCCACGTACCGCTTAAAGGTATCGGTCACATGACGTTTTTCCAGCAGATTCACGACCGCATGATACAGGACAGAGGCAACATATAAAATGGTCATGCCGCAGGCAATCCACAGCGGATGAACCACCTGCCCCTGCCGATACAGCCATGCGCTGCCAAGGAGACTTCCGCCGGTGACCGCCAGCCAGAGCGCCGCCCCCGCCTTGAAGGAACAATCTTTTTTCGTCAGAAACAGGCCGCCCGCCAGCATGAGCAGAAAGAATACCGCCAGCTGGATGCCGTCCCCGGTCTCCTGCTTATAATCCCCTCGAAGCATGGCCTGAATCACATTGGCCTGATACTCCACGCCGTACATCGGACGCGCGTGATCGATGGCCGTCGTATAATCATCCTGCATACCTGCCGCGTAAGGTCCGATCAGAACAATCTTTCCTGCGAAATAATCTGCGCCGATCTCACCTGAGATCAGATCTGCCACGGATATGGATTCGTCGTAGACCCCCGGTTTCCCCGAATAGGGCACATACCAAAAGCCCTGTGCATCCGTCGGAGGAAGGTTCACTTTGCGTTCCTTCTGATATGCCTGCGCGACAGCAGATGCAAAGGATGGAACCCGCGTCCCATCCTCCAGCGTGATATACAAAAGGCTGTGGCGAAGAATTCCGTCCTGATCCAGCATGGCATTGACGTGTCCCTGCTCCGTGACCCGCTGCAATGCTTCATAGGGCGCGTCGTAAGCCAGCACGGAAAAGGGATCTACATAGAAACTCTTATCAGCATCTTCGACCAGACGGCTGCCAAACTCTGCCGCCGAAGCGGTGACCACATTGTGATACTGCCCCGCCGCCTCAGCAAGCCAGGCATCCATATCCGGGTCCGTTTCGCCCGCAAAAATCACGTCCACGCCAATAACTGCCGGCCTGCACGCCTCGGACTCATTGAGGGCTTCTATGGTCATCGCCAGGATGTCGCGCCCCCAATTCTGAAACGGTCCGATATCCTCCAGCGCCTTCTGGTCGATGCCCACAAGAACAATGTTCTCCTCGGTGCCCTCTCCCCTCTGGCAAAGCCGGTCGGCCACAAGCTGATCGGCCGTGTTTAATACACCACCCGCCAGCGCCAGGGTCAGCAGACCGGATAATGCACCTGCCGCCGCAAGCTTCTTTAATCTCTTCTTTTCCATATGTTCCCCGCTATCTCGCTGCTGTTATGATCTTTTTTGAAAAATTGTCGCAGATGTATAAAGTATTCCCCTGAATCGCCATGCCCATGGGGCTGACCGGAATCATGTCCATATTCTTCTCATTGTTGACCAGCAGGGTCGTCACCTGTCCGCCGGATATTCTGCGGATAGCGCTGTTGCCCGTGTCGGACACATAGATCGTGCCATCCTCGGCAACTTCCACACCCTGCGGATTGGAGAAGCGGCTCTGTGCTGCCGGGCCTCCGGTACTGCCCTCCATGCCGTCGCCTGCTATGACGGTCTTCTGCCCGTCCTTGATCTGGATGATCCGGTGATTGCCGGACTCTGCGATGTAGAGGCTTCCATTCTGATAGCACAGGCCGGTTGGTTCTGAGAGATCAGCGGCGTAAGTCGTGACCTTTCCCGTGAGGTCGACCTTACAGATTCTGTTGTTGGCGGTATCGGCAATGTACAAGCTGCCGCCCTCATCCACCGCCAGGCCGGTCGGATTGGAAAATGCTGCCGCTGTTCCGATGCCATTGGCTGCGCCTGTTGTGCCGGACCCCACTGCGGTTCTGGTCAGCGTGGTATCGATAAACCGCACCACCTGATTGCCCGGGTCAGACACCGCATATCCATCCAGAAATGGGACGATCGCCCACGGTTCCTTAAAATAGGATTCTGACCGGGCGCTGTCGTGGTAGCCGCCCAAAGGTTCTCCATATAAATCCTGCGTGCTGAGCCGCCCCGCATACAAGGTGCTCTTACCGTCCTTCACACTCCATACGACCTTGTGGTAGGTATCCGTCACCAGCATGCTGCCGTCTCCGGCAAAGATCACGTCCGAGGGGGCACATATAATATCCATGGCACTCGCATCGCCCCACGCGGTTCCCGCCAGCAGCAGCGCACCTGCGGCGGCCGCTGCTGCGGTAAGGATATGATGCCGGATTCCATGAATCGAAATTGCTTTTGAACGATTCTTTTTCATGTTATTCTTCCCCCTTTCGGCCGCCTGTGGTGGCTGCGGGATCAATCATGCTCTCTGTCGCCTTCGGGTCAGTCAGGTCGGTCGGTGCTGCACCTGCGGCCGGTATGGCGGTTTTCGCAGGATCGTCGGTCTCCGTCGGTTCTGCATTGGACTGCGTGGCTTTTGGTACTTCCTCTTTCTCCGGCCTTCCCTGTGCATGCGCCGCGTCGGATGATGCTGCATCAGACGGTGTCGCATCGGATGGGCTTGCCAGATCATTGATCAGATCTACGTCCTGGTCCTCGCCCTGATCCTCATCATCCACATAAGTCGGTGAAAGGATCACTTCCGGGAGCAGGGTCATGCGGGCAGGCTCACGCAGGCCGAGGTAGCTGATCCCGGCAGTATCTGTCAGCACTTGATAGATCTTCAGACCAGGATCGTTTTCCTCAAGCCAGTTCTCACGTTCCAAATCAGTTCCGTTCTCAATCTTTACTACGAGAGAATCTCTTCCGTGGCTTATCATCTGATCCTGACCATCAAGGTCAAAATCACCGGTCAATTTGATTGTCGAAAGATCCCGGTTCTCATCCCAATCAATATATAACGCTCCGAAAGCACCCTCTCTCTGATCAATCACCTTCGCCCCGTTAAAATTCAGTTCCGTACCATTTGCTCTTCCGGCAACATAGATCAGGGCTGAATCAGCGGCAGCATCGCCGGCACCTGGCTCATTGGATATCTCGGTTCCATCATTTAAATTCACCTGTACATTCTCATCGTAAATCTGGATGGCAGAATTCGTGGGATTGGAAAATATGGTCGAATTGTTGATGTTCGCAACCATATGACCATCCATCAGCGGCTCCTCTCCCGGGTTCCCGAATGTAAGACAGCCGATGCATTCGGAGCCTTCTATCTTCACAGATACCGGTGCCGCATCCGATACCGCACAGATCAATCCCGCCCCATCTACGATGTCGCTGTCTGCGTACAAATTTACCT
Organism: Lachnospiraceae bacterium; assembly: GCA_028693165.1. Lineage (GTDB taxonomy): Bacteria > Bacillota > Clostridia > Lachnospirales > Lachnospiraceae > Brotaphodocola. The sequence continues at coordinate 19,604 of JAQUVX010000006.1, forward strand.
GATCAATGTTCAGGGAAGCACCATCCTCCAGGTAAAAGAGCGCACGGTCACCCTCCCCCGATGGAATCAAGTTGACGCTGGCCACAGCATCACTGCCCTCTATATAACCGTCGTTTCTCAGGTTCAAGGTCACACTTCCCATCAAAGTTGCATCACCGGGATCGTTTGTCGCTGCTCCGACACTATACAGCCTGCTGCCATTGAGATTCAGTGTAATCTCCTTTTCGCCCCCTGCATCTGTGATCTGGAACGGTTCGCTTTCCTGGAAATTTCTATATATCGGAAGCAGTATCTGCCGCTTGTTCTCTGCGGACTCAAGCAATGGTTTTATGATATTCATGACCAAATGATCATCATTTTCCTCTATATTCCATATGTCTGCAATCCGGAGTCCATAATCCGGCGACGGCTCCGCTATGAGAATTGCCGCTTCCCCATTAACCTCTGTCAGCTCTGTTTGAGTCGGGTCTTCCGGATACCGTCTCTGGTTTCGGAATCGGATACCAGCACTGACACCGGACGGCATAAACTGTTTCAGCTCTCTGGCGTAAAGCTCCACCTCTTCGCCAATTTCCATCACGGAATCGCCGTCACATTTCAAGGTATAAGCGCGGTCAGAATCAGCGATGATCTGACCGCCACGGATGTCAACGGTACTTCCGGCTCCGATACTGTGAACCGCAGCCTCTGCATCGCCCGACCGGACGGTCCCGGATTCCATGGTATAGGTTCCGCCGTTTACCACAACGCCACCTGTCACAATGGCCGCACCGATCTGACACGATCCGCCCGTGATCTCCAGCCGGTTAATTTTGGCATCAGCCAGTGTCAGCCTGGCCGCTGCCGACAAACTTCCATCATGGACAAAACCTGCATTGGCCGTAAAGGTACCTGTGCTTGTCAGATTCCCATGATTCACCGAGCTGCCGTTCAATTCCAGCGTCCCATCGTTTTGAAACGTCCCCTGATTGTCAAAGGATTCATTGACCACCGCACGTCCCGTATTGAAAAAGGTTCCCGCGTTGACCATGCCCCGGTTCGCGGTATAGGTATGCATGCTGGTGTTGTTGATCGTGCCGTTGTTTGTTACCGCACCATCCGTCGTGTAGGTACCGTCGACCTGGAAGGTGCGGCCGGAATTGACCACAGTATCCACCCCCTGCTCCATGTTTAAAAAACCACCGGCAGGAATCTGCACATCATGATCAAGTTGCAGCGTCTGATGTGCTCCTCCCGAATTTAAGATCACGTTGCTGTCTGTCAGATGACGGTTCAGCACCTCTGCGGTGATTGGCATGGACAGGGTTGTGGTCTTTCTGCCCGTCGTGGCCATAGTTCCGTCAGAATCCTTGTCCGTGGTCCCGGTCTTAAATACCGGATCCACGAGTTTCTGGCTCTCCTGCTGCTCCTGCATCGTAAGAATCTGCAACATCTTTCTTCTTGTCTCCGCCTCATCCTGCGCCAGACGTTCCCTGGCCTGTTCCAGCGTAAGCGTCAGGTCAAAGCCTGTGGCGGCCTCGATCTTTCGGCGCAGCTCAGAATCCCCTGTGATCTCCATAAGCACAAAACCCGGAATATTCGTTTCTGTGTAGTCCTCCAGAATGATCTCCGCGCGTCTGCCATTGACCGGTTCGTCATAGACAAAGGCTTTTCCCACCTTGCCCGGCGGGATCAAACACCGATCCTCGTCTCCGGTGACCGGATTGCGCACGATACAGTCGACCAGTCCCTCCAGCACATAAAATTCGCTGTAATGGTCATTGATCACCTTGACCCACCCCGCGGTTCCACGGATTCCCGTGACCATGGTCGAAGTCCGGATATTCATATTCTCTTCCCCGCTCAGCGGCGCAGCCACGTTGAAGAACAGGTTGCCTGACTGAAGCATCAGCTCCAGCTCCTTCCCCTGCTGGCGGATCTCCGCCTGGCTGACTGCGTCCATTTTAGCTGCTCGGTTCTCGTCCAGCCCTATGTAAGCATAACTCCCCATCTCGGTTTTGACCTGATATCCATTATATAGCTTCATGTCATTGATCAGCGAAACTTCTCTTCCATTCTTGTTCCTGACCTTGACCGTTCCCTCTGTCTGGCTCAGCCGCAGTGTGGTCGCCCGCGCATTGTCTGCCAATGCAGGAAAGGTTCCCTCCGCGACCATGCAGATCATAAGCGCAACCGCACAGATTCTGCGTCTCCACTGGTGTACTCCGTTTCTCTTCTCCATATGCATACCCTCTTGCGTATCATATCTTACGCTTCCTTTGCATTGTCCCAGCTTCTGCTCTCGATAAACTGCCTCGTGAGTGCAATGTCAAGCTTTCCCTCTTTTTCCGCCATGGCCTGTAGAATCGATAATGCCTTCTCCGCCGGCATACCTGGTTTGTATGGTCTGTCGTCCGCCGTCAGGGCATCGTAAATGTCCAGAATGGTAAGAATACGGACCTCGTAGGGCACCGCTTCCCCGCTTATGTGCTCCGGATAACCGGTCCCGTTGATATATTCGTGATGACTGGATGCCCAGCGAATCACATGCTCATACTGCTTCGGAAATTCAATCTCGGAGAGCAGCTTTCGCGTGATCTTGACATGTTCCTCCATGATCTGGCGCTCCTCCCCGGTCAGCGTTCCTTTCCGGATCTGCAAACGATGAAGCTCATCCTCCGTCAGCCAGTGTTTCTTCGGATTCTCCGGGCAGGTATATTCTGCCAGCCGCTCAATCTCCGCCAGCGTCTCATCCGGCAGAAAGCCCGCCTCATTGGCACGAAAGATCAGCTTCTCGCCCTCCTCCATGCGCGCAATGCCAGTGCTGTAATCTTCCTCTGACAGCTTCTGTTCCAATAGCTGAATTTTCAGCCGCAGCCTCATAGTTTCAAAACGATACTGAATATCCTTCATTTCCTGGGGCGTCAGGCGTGCCGCCTTATTCATGATCTCCAGAGGCGTCACCAGTTTTCCGATATCATGAAACCATACGCTCATAAGAAATTCTTCTTTTCGCTCCGGCCCAAACAGCACCTCTTCTCCCGCATCGGTCTGCTTCTGATTCAGGTAATCGACAAACCGCTCCCCATAGCGGACCATATTTCTGGTATGGGTGGCATTGTACGGCGTCCTCTCATCAATCGCGGTGGACATGACCTGCACAAAGGAGTGAAACAGGCCCTTGATCGCCGTTAAATATTCCATATTCTGGATCGCTACCGCCGCCTGAGAAGCCACGGATTCGACCAGGCGGACACAATCCTTCGCAAATGGAATCGTCTCCTTCGCTTCGTTCTGAGCATTGATGAGCTGTAAGACGCCGCTGATCTCTCCTCTCCGGTTCTTCATGGGCACGACCAGCATGGACTGTGAATGATAGTGCGTAATCTTGTCATACTGAATCGGACCGGACAAATCATATTCCCTGCAGTTCCACACATCGTCGATGCAGATCGTCTGCTCGGTCAGCGCCGCCAGTCCGCTGACCGTCCCGGATGAGATGGGTACCGGCGGAAGATCCACCGCCTCGCCGTCGCCTCCCTGGTAGGTTTTCATGGTGTCATTTCTCATGATCTTGAAATTCAAATAATCGCCAGTCTTCAAATACAGCGTCCCTGCGTCACAGTTGGTCAGCCACATCACGTCGGATAAAATCTGTTCCAGAAGACGATTGTAATCCTTTTCCTCGGATAATGCGATGCCAATTTCCAATATTTTTTGCAGTTTTTCTGTCGTCATAGTACGATCTCCATCCCCTCTTTTGCGAAGATACAATCCGGATCCTCGCGCTGCGCCAACTGTTCCTGAAACTCCAATTCCTGATCGGTCATCTGCCAGTCATAATGCGTGCATATGACCTTCTTCGCTCCGCTTCGCTGTTTCAGCCGGATTCCCGCATTCCAGGAGGAATGACCCCAGCCCTTTTTTTCTTCCAGCTGAGCTTCCAGATACTGAGCGTCGCTGATCAGCAGATCACAATCTCTGCAAAAGGGTGTCAGCCTGTCCAAAAGCTTTGCATCCATCTCGCAGTCCAGCCCGTAGTACAAGGATTTCTCCCCCAGCTCCGCCCGGAAAAGCAGGGTGCCGTCCGGATGCTGCCCGGCTGCGGTGCGAACCGTCACGCCCTGACACTGCACACAATCTCCTGCCCGGATCGTGCGAAATTGGATTCGGGCCGGCATGTCAGCCAGCTTTACCGGCCAGTAAGGCGGCCGGATGAGATCGGTAAGCAGCGACTGAATCGAGACCCCATCCTTTTCCTCACCGTACAGTATAATTTCTCTTCCTGAATCAAAAAAAGGAGAAAAGAGATAAAACCCCATGACATGATCGATATGTACATGACTGAGAAATATACATATCATCTGTGGTTTTAACTCGTTTTCTCCTTGTTTATAACCCGTATCTTCCTGATGCCTGATCCAGTTTCCAAGCTCCGCCAGTCCGCTTCCTGCATCGAAAACAAGCAGTCCCTGGCCGGTTTCAACAGAAACACAGCTGGTATTGCCGCCATACCGCATATGGTTTTCTTTTGTGCTGGGGAAGGAACCTCTGGTTCCCCAAAAATGGATCTTCATCTGGTTTGTCATACGATTGACCTCTTTTTCTAAAACTTTGTGCTTATTATACTAAATTCGGCACTCTTTTTCCAGTATAAGAGAAAAAATAACAATCAAAAATAACAATCTTAACCCAACCATATCCAATTTACCGGACGCTATCTGGTCACGAGATACATCAGGGCATTGCAGATTGCGGCGGCGATATTGCTGCCCCCTTTCCGCCCCTTCGCGACGATACAGGGAATCGCACACTGTGCGATCAGCTCCTTGGATTCCACCACATTCACAAACCCAACCGGCGCACCGATAATGAACGCCGGATGCAGCTCACCGCTGCCGATCATCTCATAGAGGCGGATCAGCGCGGTCGGCGCATTGCCGATGGCAAACAGAACCGGACCGGAAAGCCGCGCCGCATGTTCCATGCTGACGATGGCACGGGTCACGCCGCGCTGTTTCGCCTCGGCGGCAACCGCTTCCTCCGCCATGAAACAGCGCACCGATCCGCCCAGCTTTTGCAGCGCACCCTTGTTAATCCCGGCGGCGGCCATATTGGTGTCTGTCACAATCGTAAATCCGGTTCCGCTTCGGAAGATATCCAGTGCGCGTTCCACCGCCTCCGGCGAAAAATACAGGGCAGACGCATAGTCAAAATCCGCCGAGGTGTGAATGCAGCGTTTGACCACCGCAAGCTCTCCCTCTGTCCAGTCGCCCTTTGGCATCTCCTGCTCAATGATTTCCATGCTCCGCGCCTCGATCTCTTCCGGGCGAACCCATTGCATCTGTTCCAGCATTTTTATTCCTCCATCAGGCGGTAGATCGCCTCCAGATCCAGGGAACTGCGCACCAGATCTGCCAGCTTGTCATATTGCCGCTCCTTATAGTCTTTCCGGCTCTCGCCGGTTGTTTCCAGGGAAATCCCCTTCTTCTTTGCCAGGTGGGAAAGCAATGCTTCCGTCCACGCTTCATTGTCAAACAGTCCGTGCAGATAGCTTCCAAACACCAGACCATCGTCCCGCACCAGACCGTCCAGACGGCCATCCTCCAGAAGGATCGCCGGGGTGGCGGAGGGGTGCGTTGAAGACATGGCCGGATGCGCAGATGCCGGGGCAAGCGCAGATGTCAGGGCTGATCCCTGCGCGTCCGACTCCGGCACGTCGCACAGGCGCGTCACTCCCATATGAATCTCATATCCCACAACCGGGAGCTCTGCTCCCTCTGCATACATTCCGGCCGCAGCCTGCATGACACCCTGAATCTGCGTCCGGGTCTTCCGGCTTGCAAAAATCGTTTCCGCCGGCAAAAGTCCCATGCCCCGCATGGTTCCTCCATGCTCCACCTGCTCCGGGTCGGCCAGCCGTTCTCCCAGCATCTGATACCCGCCGCAGATGCCGATGAGCGGTATTTTCTCCGACACCTGATGTGCGATGGCCGCCTCCAGCCCGGATTCCCGCAGCCATGCAAGATCCGCCATGGTATTCTTCGTCCCCGGAAGGAGGATCAGATCCGGCTTTCCAAGCTGTGCCGCGCGGTTCACATAGCGCAAGGCCACACCGCCAAACTGCTCCAGCGCATTAAAATCCGTAAAGTTGGAAATATGCGGCAGATGAATGACCGCGATATCCAGTCCATTCGCGGATGCATCCCCTGCGCTCTGCCCAGATCCCACCTGACTCAGCCGGTCAGACAGGCTGTCCTCGTCGTCCAGATCAATCTGCTCCATGGGAATGACCCCAAGCACCGGGATATGCAGCCGCTCCTCGATCATGCGAAGCCCCAGCTCCAGAATCTTCACATCGCCGCGGAATTTGTTGATCAGAAGTCCTTTGATCCGCGCCTGCTCCTCCGGCTCCAAAAGACTGACGGTCCCGTAAAGAGATGCAAACACACCGCCCCGGTCGATATCTCCCACCAGCAGAACCGGTGCATCTGCCAGCTTCGCCATACCCATGTTGACGATGTCATTGTCCCGCAGATTGATTTCCGCCGGGCTTCCGGCTCCCTCCAGCACAATGATGTCGTACTGCTCTTCCAGCCTTGCAAACGCCTCCCGAATGACCGGGATAAATTCCGGCTTCCGCCGATAGTATTCCATCGCCTTTAAATTGCCGTAAACCTCACCGTTTACGATGACCTGACTTCCCATCTGGCTCGTCGGCTTCAACAGGATCGGATTCATATCCACCGTCGGTGCAATCCCCGCCGCCTCCGCCTGCATGGCCTGAGCGCGGCCGATCTCCAGCCCGTCTTTGGTAATGTAGGAGTTCAGCGCCATATTCTGCGATTTAAAGGGGGCCACCCGGTATCCGTCCTGGCGGAAAATGCGGCACAGTGCCGCCACCAGAAAGCTCTTCCCGGAATTGGACATGGTGCCCTGAATCATAAGTTTCTTTGCCATCAAGCCTTCCCCTTTCGGTACGCGTGGGTGAACGTTTCATCGTACAGCTTCGACAAGGCAAACTCGTCTCCCAAAAATCTGCCCACCGTCACAAGCGCCGTCTTCCGAATGCCCGCCGCCTGCACCTTCGCCGCGATATCTGTGAGCGTTCCCTGCACAATTTTTTCATCCTGCCAGGATGCCTTGTACACCACCGCCGCCGGGGTATCCGCCGGATATCCGCCCTGCTGCAGCCGCCTGCTCAGCTCGTCCATCTGCCCGACGCTCAGGAAAATGATCATGGTCGCCTGATGCGCCGCCAATGCCTCGATCTGTTCCTTTTCCGGCATGGGGGTTCTGCCCTCCATGCGGGTCAGAATAACGGTCTGGCTGACTTCCGGAAGTGTATATTCCCGCTTCATCGCCGCGGCCGCCGCCAGAAACGAGCTGACTCCCGGCACCACATCATAGGCAATGCCCAGACGGTCAAGCTCCGTCATCTGTTCCCGATGCGCCCCGTAGATCGAAGGGTCGCCGGTATGCACCCGCACCACCTGTCTGCCCTGTTCCTCGCCCGCCTGCATCACGGAGATCACTTCTGGAAGCGTCATCGTGGCGCTGTTGTAAATCTCCGCCTCCGGCTTTGCGCCCTGCAGCACCTGGGGATTGACCAGAGAGCCTGCATAAATAATGATATCTGCCTCATCGATCAGCCGTTTTCCTTTCAATGTAATCAGCTCCGGGTCACCGGGACCCGCTCCGATAAAATGTATCATGGGTTTTCCTCCATCCTGACTGCCGCCGCATAACCGGCCGGCCTCTATGTGCAATTACTGTAATTTTTCATAAGCATCAATCTGAATTTCTGCAAAAGTGCTGTTCTCCAGATAGACGGTGTAAGCCATCTCCAGCAGCGGAAACAGCATGACCGCACCGGTTCCCTCGCCCAGGGCCAGCGCCCCATAAATGACCGGCTCCAGCCCAAGCTTCTCCATCGCAAGACGACAGGCCGGCTCTTTTCCCAAATGGGAGGGCAGGATGTAATCCGTGACCTGCGGGCAGAATGCCTGGGCCAGAAGCGCCGCCACCGCCGAGATCATCCCGTCCAGCACGACCGGAATCCCATAAATGGCCCCGCCCAGCAAAAGTCCCGTCATTCCGGCAATGTCAAAGCCGCCCAGTGCCGCCAATGCAGGAAGGGGTCTGGACGCATCCGGCTGATGCAGGCGGATCGCATCCTCGATAACCTGGATTTTCCGCTGCAGTCCGTCTCCGGACAAGCCTGCGCCGCGCCCGGTCACCGCCTCCACCGGCTGCCCCAGCAGAACACTGGCCAGTGCACTGCTGGTCGTGGTATTGCCGATCCCCATCTCGCCTACAGCGAGCAGATCATATCCGGCATCCTTAAGCTCTCCCGCCAGCGCAATCCCCGTATGGATTGCCTCCAGCGCCTGTTCCTCGCTCATGGCCGGCTCCCTGCGCAGATTCGCAGTCCCGCGGGCGATCTTGCAATTTCGCACCCCCGGCTCCCGAATCTCGCCTGCAACCCCCATGTCCACCGGAAGCACATCGGCTCCGGCCACCGCCGCCATGCGGTTGACGCTTGCAATGCCTTTTGCAAAATTTTCCGTCACCACGGCGGTCACGCTGCTGTCCGTCTGGGTCACGCCCTCCGCGACCACGCCATTGTCCGCACAGAATACGACCACGGCTTTTCGCTCCAGCGACACCGCCTCGGTTTTCTGAATCCCGGCAATCTTCGTGATCATCTTCTCAAACTGCCCCAGCCCCTCCAGCGGTTTTGCGATTCCGTCCCAATGCCTGCGCGCCGCGTCCATCGACGCCGGATCCGCCGGATGAATATTTTTGCAAAGGCAGGCAAGCTGCTGCCGATAATAAGTTTCCATTATTGTGTCACTCCTTTTGTGCATGATCTGGCTGGCCCTGTCAGCCAATCTTATATCCCCGCGGCGTCACCATTCGGCCGCCGATCACCTTCGTCTGCGAATTGCCGATGAACACGGTGGTAAACATATCCACCTGGCGATCCTTTAACTGGGAAAGTGTCATCACTTCCGCCATCTCGCCTTCCCGACCGATCTGGCTGACAATTCCGCAGACCCGCTCGCCGTCCAGCTCCTCCATCATGATCTCGCAGGCCCGCCGCAGATAATCCGCACGCTTTTTGCTGGACGGATTGTAGATGCAGACTGCAAAGTCCCCCGCCGCCGCACAGCGCAGACGTTTTTCAATCTTCTCCCACGGAGTCAGCAGATCACTCAGACTGATGACCGCAAAATCATGCATCAGCGGAGCGCCAAGCACCGCACCGCCAGCCAGCGCCGCAGTCACGCCGGAAATCACATTGACCCGGCAGTCAGGGTATTCCTCGCCCAGCTCCAGCATCAGCCCGGACATGCCATACACCCCCGCATCTCCGCTGCAAACCATCGCCACACGCTTGCCCTTTCGCGCCTCCTCAAATGCCATGCGGCACCGATCCACCTCCTGACGCATGGGCGTCGTCAGATATTCCTTTTCCGGAAACATCGTCTGAAGCAGCTCCACATATACAGTATATCCCACAATCATGTCACTTTGCTCCAGCGCCTGCCGCGCCTCCAGCGTCATCTGCTCCATGCTCCCCGGCCCCATGCCGATTACGTCGATGTGACGTAAGGCTTCTGCCTGCATTTCTGCTTCTGTTCCTGCTTCCGTTCCTGCTTCCTTCATATAACGCGCATCCTGATATTCGCCCAGTCCCTTCATCACGCATTCCACCTCTTATCTATTTTCTCAAATGTTAGTCCGATTTCAATTCTTACCTGATGTATCATAGCATATCACTCATTATTTTGCATCAAAATACGGGCAAAATCGCTTCCTGTCCGCGATTTTGCCCGTTGGTTGCACCTGTTCTTTTCCTTTTTGGTAGCCAGCACATCATCTGGCATATTTTTACCAAATATATACTCCCACTGTGAAGGATAGCAAGCTGTTTTGGTAATTGGCCTCCTAAAACAATATCCGCTACCAAAAAAATCCTCGAAATCAAGAAATTTTTGGTAGCCCAGCATCAATAAGCCGCAAAACTACCAAAACACGCTATTTTCCATGGTTGGAAGCCACTAATTTTGGTAATTTGCAGGGTAATTAGATGGAAATTACCAAAACATCGAACATGTAGCGCTGCGAGGAGTACAATCCAAACGCCCTGCTCCGCCCCGCTCAACCTCATACAAGCTTCTTCATCTCCAGATACGGCAAAACATCATATCCGCACTTCTCATACAGTTTCACGGCCCCTTCGTTCTCCGCCTCGGCCTCCAGGCGGAAGATCACGCCGGGGTACTTATCCTCAATAAATTCAAAAAACTGTCGGCCCATCCCCAATCCGCGGCACTCCGGTTTCAGATAAATATCCTCGATCCAGATGCAGGGTCTCCCGAATTCTGTGGAAAAGCTCTTGGCAAGCATTGCGTAGCCCCCGATTTCGGATCCTGTTTCCAAACCCACCTCAAAAACATAGCCCTCAATATAAGGATTCTCGCTGACACACTGTTCAAAATCACTGCAAAAAATCTCTTCCGATCCATCGCTTAACACCGCCGGTGATGCATAAAATACGCGCATCATAGCAAGCACACACTCCCGATCCTTCGCAAGCATTTCCCTGATTCCTGTATTCATTTCTTAGTTCCCTCCTGTTTCAACGTCGTTACCAAATCCCTCACGTCGTTTCCTTCTCTTTCAACGTCATTACCAAATCCCACGCGTCGTTTCCTTCTCTTTCAGCACCTTCATCAAATCCTGCACATACTGTGCCTGCTGCTTCTTTAAATACCCCTTAACAAATGGCTTCATGATCAACTTCTTCGCCGTGACATCTTCGGTGAAATCGATCACGGTCTGACCGTCCTTGTTCGAAAAAAGTCCCGTCCAATGCCCCTTCAGGTTCTCATTTTCCATGTCAAATTCCCAGCGTCTGCACACTTCTTTTGCCGTGGTGGTAAAGCTTGTGGTGTATCCTTCCTTCGTGTATTCGACAAATTGATGCTCATTTACAACCTCAATTCTGCTCAAATCACTGCGCCAGGCATATTGTTCCAGAGACGTTACCACGTCCCACACGGTTTGAATATCATTTGAAAATACTGCTGTTGCATTGGAAACTGCCATACAGATTCCCCCTTATCCCTTCTTTTTATGCGCAGTTATAATCGTAAAACTATAGGCATTCACCGTAATCACGCACCCATCGACCGCGATATACCAGTTCTTTCCATTCCGCGTAATCTCCGCGCCCGACGATTCGATCTTTTCTCTGCACCAGGCAACGACATCCGCGGTATCCAGAGACAGATTTTTCCGAATGCGTCCGATGCCAAGCGCGGTAGTATGCAGCCGCGCCAGACTGCTCCGTAATGCTTCGGCAGTATCCATTTTTCTTCCTTTCAAGCCATGATAAAAGTGCCATGATAAAAAAGCCATCACAACCGCTTCCGAAACAATCCATGCCGGTTGCAGTACCCATACAGCATCCCATGTCCACGTTTCCTGAAACGGACGATCACATCCTGTTCCGGGTAGAGCTTGACCATCTCGCAGGTGTCGGATGTGACATACGCCAAAAACGAAATGTAATGGGTCTTCTCCATCGGATGCTGCATACTGACTGCATATTCATGTTCGATGAGCTCGACCTTTATCTCATGCTGTTCGTCATCAGGCTCCGTTTCCAGTTCATGCAGTGTAATCCCACAGCACGAATAACTGCCTTTCCCCACCGCCGTAATGATGTTTCCGCAGACCGGGCAGACGTAAAACAGCATTTTCTTCATGTTGGCAGAACGATTTTCATTTTCCTTGTACTCCCCGGTCAGAAGCTCTGCAACAGAGACATCCAGCGCCCTGGCCAGCTCGTCAATGATCCCGATATCCGGAAGTCCACGATTCGTCTCCCATTTTGAAACGGTCTTGTCGCTGACCAGAATGCATTCCGCCAGCTCCTTCTGCGTCATTTTTTTCTTTTCCCGCAATTCTTTTATGATACTTCCTGTTACATAATTCATACGACATGCTCACTTTCTTTTCTTCCAATTTCCCCCGGCAGTCCGCCGAAGGCCAGATCTTCCAGAAGATGAGCTAAGTATAAAATCTCCCGGCTCGCCCCGCAACCTGCGAAGCGTAGAGTCCCAACAGCCCGGCACGCAATCTCCCCGAATGATGCACAAAGAGCACAGGCCATCCCAGCCCATGCTCTCTATCGATCCTATTTTCCTTCGTACACAATCGCCGAGTCCACGTCATATCCCTTCAGGCATTCACGGCCGTTCAGCCCGGCCAGTTCCATGATGAAGCAAATCTTGACCACTTCCCCGCCCAGTTCTTCGATCAGGCGAATGATGGCAGCCATCGTGCCGCCGGTCGCGATCAGGTCGTCGATGATGACCACCTTCTGGCCCGGTTTGATGGCATCCTTGTGAATCTCGATCTCTGCGGTGCCGTATTCCAGATCGTATTTTGCACAGACCGTCTCCCGCGGCAGCTTGCCCTTCTTGCGGATCGGCACGAAGCTCTTGTGATCCACATAAGCCACCGGCATTCCGAAGATGAAACCGCGGGCCTCCGGCCCCACCACCACATCAAACTCCACGCCATGCAGCATCTCAAGGAGTTTGTCAATCGCCAGATGCAGTCCGTCTGCATCCTGCAAAATCGTGGTCACGTCGCGGAAAATAATGCCCGGCTCCGGAAAATCAGGGATACTCTTCACATAATCTGCTAACTGTTTCATCGTTTCTTGTTCCTCTCTTCTCTGTCATCAAATTTCGGCTGGGATCTGGCTCAGCGAAAAGCACTTATCGGAAAACACTCATCAACTGCTCTACTTCCTTCTGACACGCTTCCTCCTGGAAGGAACTGTACGCGTAGAAGCAGTATCCGGAAACCTCTCCGGTCGCCCGGCCCGCCTCCACCTGGCGTTTCATGATGTCATCGTAGCGCAGCCACTCCGACACGTCGTTGTTGTCCGCGGTATTCGATCCGGTCTTGTACATGGCAAGCCCCAGATACAGCCTTGCATTTCCCCGCTTCTTCAGCGCAGTCCAGGTTCGCAGGTTGTTGGAAAATGCAAACGGCGCGGTTTTCCCGCTGCTTAGCTTGTGTTCAAATCCCCAGTAAATCTGAGGCATAATGTAATCGATATAGCCATCCTGTGACATCCAGGTATCCACGTCCGCAAACAGCCTGTTGTCACTGCGCAGATGATCCACATACCCCTCTGGGCTGATGCCGAACTGTACCGCCGGCTTCACCGCCTTGATCGTGCTGTAGACGCTGCGGATCAGACTGTTGATGTTCTCACGGCGCCAGTTGGTGATCGTCATCCGGCTGCCGGACGCCTCATACTCCGGCTTATCAAACCAGCGGCCCGGGTCATCGTTGTCTACCTCCGGGTAGAAATAATCATCAAAATGAATTCCGTCCACATCATAATTCTGCACCACTTCCCGCACTCCATTCACGATCAGGTCACGAACCTGCGGAACAGCCGGATTCAAGTAGTAGGCACCATTCTGCTTCAGCACCCAGCGGTCATTCGCCGGATCGCTGTCGCTCAGCCAGACCTTCGCCGGACTCTGCGCTGAAACCTGATCCCAGGTATTGTGGTATCCGGTCACGCGATACGGATTGATCCACGCATGGAACTGCAATCCCTTGCTGTGGGCCGCCTGCACAAAATACGCCAGCGGGTCATACCCCGGATTCTCCCCCTGCGTTCCCGTCAGGAAACGGGACCAGGGAAAATAGGAGGACGGATACAATGCATCGGCATCCGGCCGCACATGGACAAAGACCGCGTTCATCTTCAAATCCACGCAGCGAAGCAGCATCCGATCCACCGAGGCCCGAAACTCCGCCTCTGCCGTCGGCAGCTTCTCCCAGTCCAGATAGGAGATCCAGACTCCCCGCAGCTCATTCTCATCCTTCGTCTTCATGGCGGTCGCCGCCATCGACTGCATCGACATGCTGCCCACCAATAAAATACAAGTCAGTAAATAACAGAATATTCTTCGTTTGTTGTTCATATACCCTCCCGGCTTTCTTTTTTCCAGTAACTGCCAGATATGGATAGTATAGCAAATTCTATGGGAAAGAACAACAACTTAAGAAACTCTTCATTTTTGCCGGATATCCCGCACCGTGTCCCGGATAATCAGCTTGTTATCCAGATAAATTCTCCGGTTATCCACGACTCCGTCCTCCAGTCTGCGAAGCAGCGCACGGGTTCCCTCCTGGGCGATCTCGCTCATGTTCCGCTCGACGGTGGTCAGACGCATACTGTTGTAGCCGGACAGATCCCAGTTATCAAAACCGATCAGCGACACGTCCTCCGGCACCTTCAGCCCGGCCTCGGCAATCGCCTCGCGGGCCCCAAAGGCCATCTCATCATTAAAGCAGAGAATCGCGGTCGGATGATGCTCCAGAAGCACCTTCGCCCCCTGATAGCCGCTGGCGTAGCGATAGGTTCCGCCAATGACCGGGATCTCCTCCGGATTCATGCCGTGCTTGCGCAGCGAGGCCTGCCAGCCGCGGTGGCGCAGCCGGGTGGAATCGAGATTGGGGCCGCCCTCGATCACACAGATCTTTTGATGCCCGTTCTCGATCAGATAATCCATCGCCTTCTCCATCGCCTTCGCCTCGTCGGTCGTCACATTCGGCGCGTCCACAAACACCGTCCTGCAGATGACCACCATCGGAATGTTCTTCTCCATGACCTCCTCCATGAAGGTCTGGTCCTCGCTCCGCTGGCTCAGCACGATGATTCCATCATAATAACTCGGGTTTAACGTGCCCGGTTCATGCATATCAATACCCTTGACCACCACATTGTATTTACTTCCCACGATGCTGTAGACCCCCGTCAACACATCATGCAGTACAAAGGGTGAAGACATCTTGCTGATGGTCGAAAAATAAAGTCCGATCACACAGGATCTGGATAATTTTAAATTGATGGCCGCCTGATTCGGCACATAGCCCATCTCTTGTGCGATCTCCAGAATCCGTTTCCGCCGGTCGTTATTCTCTCCGCCGATCCCATTCAGCGCACGCGACACGGTGGAATACGACACCCCCGCCCGCTTTGCTACATCTTTGATTGTCACCGCCATACCTGCTCATCTCCATCTTCTGCCGACCGCACGCCTTCACAATCCCCCTGTGCGGTCTACTCTTCCAGTCTGTCAATATGTTTCAGGATAAAAGCCTCTCCATCCTGGCCTTCCACGCTTACGTCACGCAGCGTCAGTTCTTCAATATTCTCTGCAAAAATCCCCACTCTGGAACATGGTTCCAGTCCGTCCATCATAGCCGGCACATCGCAGCTTGGATGTTCTGCGTAGGTCACGTGGACATGCTCCATGATGACCTTTTCAATCTTCTGCTCCGGCAGGCCGTACAGATAGGCCGCCGCCACATGACAGTTTTCCGCTTCAATATTGCGAAATACCATCGTCCGGATCCTGGGCGTCCGCTCATCCACCGGAAGCGCCTCCTTGCTGCGCACATACTCCGTGTGTCCGTCCGGATCACAGAAATAAAAACAGTTGATCACAAACGGCGTCATCACATGATCCATCCGAATACGCTCAAACAGCACCCCGTCAATCACCGCCGCCTGCCCTCTTCCGCGCCGGGTCTTGATCCGCAGTCCGCGATCCGTGTGGAAAAACAGACAATCCTTCACGGTTAAGTTCTTCACGCCCCCCGCCATCTCGCTGCCGATGGTGATCGAACCATGTCCGTCCCGCATACAGCACTGGCGGATGGTGATGTCCTCACAGGGCGTCTTGTACTTCGCTCCCATATAGATCTTGCCGGATTTGAGCGCAATGCAGTCATCTCCCAGCGAAAAATAGATCCCCACGATCTCCACATCCTTACAGGACTCCGGATCCAGTCCGTCGGTATTGGGGGAATCCTTCGGGTTTAAGACGGTCAGATCAATAAACCGCAGGTGGTCGGAGAAATACGGGTGGATGTTCCAGCTCGGGCTGTTCTGCACCCGAATCCCCTGCAATACCACATCCTCACAGTGATTTAAAAAGATCATCCGCGGACGAAATGCAATCCGTTTTTCCTTAGCATGATACCACCAATTATCCGATTTGTCACTCGCATTTCCTTCAATCGTGCCCTGTCCGTAAATTTTCACGTGTTTTACATGCACCCCCGTGATAATTCCCGAAAACATCGGCAGCGGATTGCCCTCCCAGGTGCCCAGATTGTACTCCGATTCCTCATCATAGCTCTGGATCAGTCCCGGGAAAACCGGAAATTTCGTCCGGTCGGTTTCAGCAGAAAGCACGGCCCCCTTCACCAGCTCCAGATTCAGATCATCCTTCAAAAACAGGCTGGTGATCCGGTACGTCCCCTCCGGGATCAGCACCCGGCTCTGCTTCGGGCAGGCCATGACCGCCGCCTGGATAAAGAGCGTGTCGTCGCAGATCCCATCGCCCTTTGCCCCGAAATCGCGGACATTGAGTGTCACAAACTCGGTGTCCGTCCTCACAGTGAGGGCCGCGCGCGCCCCGTCGCCTTCCACACGAATCTCATATTCCGTATCCGGCTTCAGGTCATAGATGCTGGTGATGACCCGCTCCGTTTTCCCGTAAAGCCGATCATTTACATAAATGTCATACGGCTGTCCGGTCTGAAAGATGCCGCCGTCTGCCAGTTCAATCGTCACACATCTTGCCGTCTTAAAAATACTGCTAACTCTCATCGTTAAGCTCCTCTGCTCCTTCATTTTTTGAAAAAAGGGAACTCCAAAGCGGAGTCCCCTTGTGATTAACCTTTTACGCCGCCGGCTGCGATACCGTCAATGAACGAGTCCTGCGCACAGAAGAACACAATCAGAGAAGGAATGACCGAGATCAGTGACATCGCCAGAATACGGTTCCACTGGAACCCTACGTCACCGTCCATGGACATACGCAGGTAGATGGAGTTGGTGTATTTCGGCATATCCGATATGTAAATCAATGGTCCCATGAAGTCATTGGAGGTCCACATGAACTGGAACAGCGCACAGGATACCAGTGACGGCTTCAGCATCGGAACAATGACATACCACAGAGTCTTGAGCGCATTGCAGCCGTCGATCTTGGCCGCCTCCTCAAGCTCCTTTGGGATACTTCTGGTAAACTGCACCAGCATGTAGACAAAATAGGTGTCCGCTGCAAACAATGACGGAATCACCAGCGGGAGATAGGAGTTTGTCCAGCCCCATTGGTTGAACATGATGTACTGCGGTGCATTCAGCACCACCTGCGGCAGAAACAGCGTTGCCATCATGAGGGCGAACAGGCTGTTCTTGCCCTTGAAGTTGAAGCGTGCGAATCCGTAGGCGGTAACCGTTGCGGAGATCAGGGTGAAGATGACCTTCGGAACCACGACCTTGTAGGTGTTGATCATGGAGGTGAGCAGGTTAATCTTGCCGCCGTAGCTCTTAAATGCATTCTCATATCCGTCAAATACCGGGTTCTTCGGCCAGAACCATGCGCTGGTAAAGATCTCCGAGTTGGTCTTAAAGGTAGCACCGACCATCCAGATCAGAGGATAAACCATGATGAATCCGATTGCAACCAGGACTGCATAACGCACAACCGCGCTGATCTTTGCTTTTTGTTCTCTTGTCATGTCTTCTACCTCCCATCCTCGTCAGAATAATAAACCCATTTCTTCTGGCTGATAAATGCAACTGCCGTCAGCGTCATTACAATCAGGAACAGAACCCATGCCTGAGCACTTGCCATACCCATCTTATGACGCAGGAATGCATTGTTGTAAATCAGGATCGAAATCAGGGTCGTCGCACCGTTTGGTCCGCCCTTGGTTACCAGGAACGGTCCGTTGAACTCCTGGAATGCCTGGCAGAGCTGTGTGATCAGATTGTAGAAAATGATCGGTGTGATGATCGGCACGGTAATCTTGAAAAACTGCGTCCATTTGCCGGCACCATCGATGGAAGCCGCCTCATACAAATCCTCCGACACGCCTTTCAAGGCTGCGAGGAAAATGACCATGGCGGAACCGAACTGCCACACACGCAGCAGGACGATGACGAACAATGCGCCGTTGGCACTGGCCATCCAGTTGATCTTTTCTCCTCCGAAGAAGGTGACAACCGTATTGATCAGACCATCTGTATTGAATACGGCTCTCCACAGAATCGCGATCGCAATGGAACCGCCCAGGATGGACGGGATGTAGTAAGCCGTACGGAAGAAGTTGACTCCCTTCAGCTTAAAGTTCAGAATATATGCAATGAAGAGCGCAAATGCCAGCTTCATCGGCACATCGAAGATCGCATATTTAAAGGTTACTGCAAATGCCCTGATGATGTCATCGTTGGTAAAAATCTTCTGATAGTTCATGATACCGGTCTTTGTAATGCCAGTGAATAAATCGTAGTTTGTAAAGCTGTAATACAAAGACGATGCGAACGGATATACTTTAAATAAGCAAAATCCGATCAGCCACGGTATTACAAAAAAGAAGCCGACATTCTCTGCCATGATCTTGCTGATGCTTTTTTTCTGCATACGGTTACCTCCTGTTATCCTTGTGATAAGTGCGCCACCATGTCCTCGTATTTCTCGGACAGGATCATGTTCCGGTCACATGCTTTGCGCAGCACGTAGGCCATCTGTTTCCGGCCGGAAGCATCCAGGAACCCATCAGGGGTTCCCTTCTCCCGGTCCATTCTCCGGATTCTCTGTAACTCCTCCCGGAGCAGATCCAGGAGTGCCTTATAATATTCAAATATCTCTTCCGACATCGCGTCGATGGTATCCACCAGAACTACCAGCTGATCCGGCTCCAGCGGTCTCTGCGCCTGAAACCAGCTCACAATCTCAGAATAATTTGCCTTGTCTTTGACGGCCGTTTTGATATCCATATTGAATCCTTTTCTTGATAGAAGCCGCCAAAGTTACGCCCTGGCGGCTTATGCTCCATCATGCTGTCAAACTGTTATGCAGTAATCATTAGTTGCCCATGCACTCGTTGATGCCGTCAACCAGCTCTTTTGTTGCCTCTGCGCTGTCGATATCGCCTGCACTCAGCTTACCGAATACTTTGTAGTAAACGCCGTCCGGGTTCGCCTTCAGATCGTTGTGCTCAAACTTGGTGTCCAGCGGGAATGGGGAGTATGCAAGCACTTTCGCATTTGCCTCTTTTACCAGTGCATTGCCAAGATCCTTCTCGTCCAGAACGCTCACACCTGCTGCGGAACACGGAATACCACGCTCCGTAGAGCAGATCTCAACGCCTTCCGGATCATTCAACAGAAAGTTGATCAGCATTGCTGCTTCCTTCGGATGAGCGGAGGTTGCTGCTACCGCCAGACCCATGGAGATCTTGGTGAAGCCGCCCGCATAATCGCCGAATTTGACGAAATCGCCGATCACGAATTCCTGGTTCGGCTTGTTGGTAGACTCTACTACTGCCTTCTCGAACTTGCTTGCAGAAGAATCCCACTCGAAGATACCTGCGTATTTGCCGTCGATCCATTTTGCATTCTTGTCAAGCGAATCTGCCATGTCGCCGTTGATGGTTGCCAGAGTCGGGATCACGTGGCCCTGCTCCAGCTTGGTGATGAAGTCCATCGCACCCTGAATCTCTTCTGCGGTGTACTGGATCTCGCCGTCTGCCACCCACGGTTTGTTGTATACGGACTCAAGATAGTAAACCATGAAGATCATGCGGTCGTACTCGCCAAGTGCCAGCGGATAGTAATCTTCGTTGAAGGCCTTGAACGCCTCGCCTGCTGCCATCAGAGATGCCTCGTCGGTCGGAAGTGCACAGCCAACCTCGTCGAAGGTGGTCTTGTTCCAGTAGAACAGACGTCCGGTCAGTGCTACCGGCACAGCCATCAGCTTTCCGTCAGCCTTGCACAGATCCAGAGATGCCTGCGGGAACTGCGTCAGATCCAGCACATCGGAATAATCCTCCAGGTTTGCAAAATTGGTGCCGTTGTTCGAATAAGATTCGATCCAGTTCCAGTTGATCTGCATGACATCTGCCGCATTGCCGCCCAGGATATTTAAGGACTGCTTCTCTTCCCATCCGGTCCATGCGCCGTACTCAGGTGTCACGGTGATGTTCGGGTATTTTGCCATAAATGCTGCGATGGCTTTCTCGGTTGCCTCATGTCTGGAGTCGCCGCCCCACCAGGAAAACTTCAGTTCAACTGCCTCGTCGCTTGCGGCTGCCTCTCCGCCTGCTGCCGGTGCTGCTCCCGCTGCCGGTGCTGCATTGGTTGCTGCGGTGCTTCCGCCTCCACATGCGGTCAGAGATGCTGCGGTAACAACTGCCATGGTCAATGCTGCTGCCTGTTTCATGCTTCTTCTCATAAGATTGTTCTCCCTTTCTTTCCTTTGTCACACCGTGCACGTTTTACCCGTTTTGCAAAGGTTTGCATACATGTGACAAAAAATTATGCATTTCTGCTATTTGTAAGCAATTACAATTTTTAATATCCAGCAGTCCTACACTAGTTTGTTGATGTTTTTACTATAACACCGTTCACTTTCTCTGTCAATTAGCTAATTCGCTTAGTTTTTATCTTTCTTTTTGTGCATTATGTCCAATTCTTTTCCCCTCTGTTTTGTGATAGAATTACCTTAATTGCAAACGTTTGTATTTTCGTTATAGAAGGAGTTCATGAACATGGAGATTCTCGATCGTTATATCGACCAGCTGCTGGAAAAGAGCAGCCCCCAGATGCCAGTCTGGAATATTGAAAAAATCAAGCAGGGATCAAAGTCCTCCTGGAACTACATGGATGGCTGCATGATCAACGCTATTCTGGAATTGTACCATATTACAAAGAAGGAAGAATATCTGGCCTTCGCCGACAACTTCATTGATTACTTTGTGCGGGAGGACGGTTCCATCGAGTCCTACTCCCCCGAAGAATATAATCTGGACAATGTCAATGCAGGCAAAACCCTGTTCGCTCTGTACGAGCTGACCGGTAAAGAGAAATACCGCAAGGCCATCGATACCGTGTACAGCCAGCTTAAGCATCAGCCGCGCACCTCGACGGGAAACTTCTGGCACAAGATGATCTACCCGAATCAGATCTGGCTGGACGGTCTCTATATGGCGCAGCCCTTTTACATGCAGTACGAAGTGACCTATCATAATGGAGAACACTGTCTGGACAGCTACAACCAGTTCCTCCAGGTCTACCATCTGATGCGCGATCTGCGAAACGGGCTCTACTACCACGCCTACGACGATTCCCGCCAGGCCTTCTGGTGTGACAAAGTCACCGGGCTGTCCGACAACTTCTGGCTGCGCGCGCTCGGCTGGTACGCCATGGCCCTGATCGACACCGTGGATGTGATGCCGGAAGCGACACTCGGCAAAGAGAAGCACGAGCTGATCCGCATCTACAAAGAGCTGATCGACTCCATGCTGCCCTATCAGGATGAGGCGACCGGCATGTGGTATCAGGTCGTGAACCGCGGTGGCATCAGCCCCAACTACTTAGAGACCTCCGGCTCCGCCATCTTCGCCTACGCCATCATGAAGAGCGTCCGCCTCGGCATCCTGGACGAATCCTACTTCGGCTATGGCCAAAAAGCCTTCGACGGCATCTGCGCCAACTACCTTTCCGAGAAGGACGGAGAGCTTCAGCTCGGCGGCATCTGCCTCGTGGCCGGCCTCGGAAACAAGGAGATGCGCGAAGGAACCTTCGACTACTATATGCGTGAGCCGATCGTAAAGAACGAGGCCAAAGGCGTCGCTCCGCTGATACTGGCTTATATTGAAACCATGTTTCACGAGAACAAATTCTAAACTCCAATCAAATGGAAACGAAAAAGTACCACGGAAGCAGATGTCATATTCTGCCGCCGTGGTACTTTTTGATTGTCTCATCACACAAGGCATCATGCCTTCGCCAAAATCTTCTCCCAGGTTCCTTCCAGAACCGGTACGCCCTCCGCCTCGGCCTTCGCGCGCTTCTCAAGAATCGACTGACCCGGAATGCGGATCTCGGTTCCGGAGCCATCCGGCTCGCTCGCCAGATATGCCGCCTCTGCTTCTTCCAGAAGCTGGTCTGCCTGATCCGGGTCTGCCACCGCCGCGCAGTTGATTGCAATAAACATCTGGCAGTGCCCGGCCTCCGCACCATTTTCAGCCCGTGCCTCACTCACCTTCGGCGTACTCATGCCAAGGCTGCTCACCACGCAGGCAAAATCCATGACCATGGCAAATGCGCTGCCCTTCCAGTACCCCGTCGGAAGCAGACGCTTCGTCCGCAGCACCGTCTCCGGGTCTGTCGTCAGATTGCCGTCCTCATCCCAGCCGCAGGGCATCGGCATCTGTTCGCCCTTCTGCTTTGCCACTTCCAGTTTTCCGTTCGCGAATTGGCTCATCGCCATATCGACCATGACCGGCCCACGCTTGCCCGGAACCGCGATCACGATCGGATTGTTGCCCATGCGGACATCCTTCGCTCCCCAGACCGGCATGTTGCCGCCCGTGTTGCTCCAGCAGATTCCGATCATCCCGGCCTCCGCCGCCTGCCAGCCAAAGCGCCCCGGTCTCATCCAGTGATTCGAGTTGCGCAGAGACACACAGCCAATCCCGTGAACCTTCGCCATCTCCACAGCCCGGTTCATCGCCTCCTCCGCATTCAGAGGGCCAAATCCAAATCCGCCGTCCCAGACTTCCAATCCGCCAAAGCCCGACACCTTCGTCATGGCTCCATCCAGCCGGATCACGCCGGACTTCACCTCATCCACCAGCCTTGGAAAGCGATTCGCGCCATGGGTTGCACTGCCGTCCATCGTATTCTCCGTCACGATCTGCGCCAGCCGCCGCGCCCGAACCTCGTCGCACCCGGCCTTCCCCAGCGCCCGCTCCATCACCGTTTCCATTTCCTGTTTCGCGATATACAGCATATCTCTCGTACCTCCCTGTGTTTGCTTGTACTGTTTGTGCGTCCTGTTTCTATTCTGCTCTGCTCGTGCTGCCTGTGCGTCCTGTCTATTTGCTCTGTTTCTGCTCTCCCCTGCGTGATTGGATCATTTTCAAATAAAGATCGCTGGAGTTGTCCAAACATCGACGCATTACCTCTGCGGCAATTACTCTTTTGGTAATTTCCGCAATTTCACATCTTCAATTACAAAATTCACGCTGTTTTTCGCTCGAATAGCCCCTATTTAACCGGCCCTTTTGGTAATTTCCTCTCCAATATAGGCTTGGCTACCAAAATCTCATCATATTTTTGGTAGCCAAGCGCTATAATGGCATTCGGCTACCAAAAAACTAAATTTGATAGGATCGCGAGGGCGTATATTGGATAGCAGTGCGTATCCAGACAGTAAAATTGTCCAAAAACGAAAAGTGCCATACTCTATGCGTGCGTGTATTGGGCAGCTGCACATATCCAGATAGCAAAATGACCCAATAGGAAGTCCAACACACAGGCAGATCGCTTGACTCACTTCAGCAAAAATTCACTCAGTACACGGTTGCTCACATCCACACCCAGTTCCGTCAGCCGCACCATCGGAATCTCCACTTCCAAAAGTCCTTCCTTTTGCAGCCTCTCAATCACATCTCCATACACGTTCCACATATTCTGTCCAAACCGCGCCAGAAACTCGCTTCCCGACACGCCGCCCGTCATGCGAAGTCCCAGGAACATGAATTCCTCCATGCGCTCTTCTACACTCAAAAGCTCGATCTCCCGTGCCGCCGCGCCCGCCTCATACAGATTCAGTGAAAGGTACTCCTTCAAATCTCCCGTATTGTGGTAGCGATAGCCGTGGGTATAGGACGACGCGCCCAGCCCCAGCCCCAGATACTCCACACCGGTCCAGTAGCCGATATTGTGTCTGCATGCAAAGCCCGGCTTCGCGTAATTGGAAATTTCATACCGGAAAAATCCCTGCGCCGCCATCAGTTCCTTCGTCAGATGATACATCTCCCGATCCACATCCTCCTCCGGCAGATCCGGCAGCGTCATCACCGATGCGCGGGCCGCAAGCTCCGCAGCCGTGTGCGGATTCTGCGGCAGAACCGGCACATGCTTCGGATCTGCCGCATCTTCCCCAAAGCGTTCATAAAACGGCGTTTTCTCCTCAATAATCAGACTGTACGCCGAAATATGCTCCGGCTTCAGCATCAGAACCTTGCGCAGCGTCGTCTTCCACGAATGCACGTCCTGCCCCGGCAGCGCCGACATCAGATCGATATTGATGTTGGTAAAACCCGCCTGTCTCGCCCTCTGATAACTTTTCAAAAAATCATCATAAGAATGAATCCGTCCCAGATACTTAAGCTCCTGATCGTCCGCCGACTGCAGACCAAGGCTCAGACGGTTGATGCCGCTCTGGCGGTACACCTCCAGCTTTTCCATCGTCAGCGTCCCCGGATTGGCCTCGATCGTAATCTCCGCATCCGCATCAATCTCAAAGCATTCGTAAAGCGCGCCAAACAAAGCCTCCATCAGATATGCAGGCAAAATAGAAGGCGTGCCGCCTCCGAGAAAGATCGTGGTCACATGCGTATCTGCGAAATTGCCGCTCTGTCCATAGATCTCCTCGATCAATTTGTTCACGTATTCCTCATAGACCCGTTCCGGCGCAGCAAAGGACAAAAAATCACAGTAAGCACATTTGCGCGCACAAAACGGAATGTGAATATATAATTCCAGTTCTTTTTTATTCATCGTCTAATTTCAGCACACTCATGAATGCCTTCTGCGGGATATCCACATTACCCACCTGACGCATTCTCTTCTTTCCTTCTTTTTGTTTCTCCAGAAGCTTTCTCTTACGGGAAATATCGCCGCCGTAACATTTTGCGAGAACGTCCTTGCGCATGGCCTTGACCGTCTCGCGGGCAATGATCTTGCCGCCCACGGCCGCCTGAATCGGGATCTCAAACAGATGTCTCGGAATCTCATCCTTGAGCTTCTCACACATCCTTCTTCCGCGCTCATAGGCAGATTCGGCATGCACGATAAAGGAGAGCGCATCCACCTCTTCTTTGTTGATCAGGATATCCAGCTTCACAAGCTCAGACCGCTCATAGCCCTTCATCTCATAGTCAAACGACGCATAACCCTTCGAACGGGATTTCAGCGCGTCGAAGAAATCATAAATGATCTCGTTTAACGGCAGATCATAACGCAGCAGTGCGCGGGTTCCCTCGATATACTCCATTCCGTTGTAGATGCCGCGGCGCTCCTGGCACAGGGTCATAATAGCACCGACAAATTCTGTCGTCACCATGATCTCCGCCTTGACAATCGGTTCTTCCATATAGTCGATCTCCGTCGGATCCGGCAGATTGGACGGATTCGTCAGCTCGATCATGTCGCCGTTGGTCTTGTACACACGGTACACAACGCCCGGTGCCGTGGTAACCAGATCCAGATTGTATTCGCGCTCCAGGCGTTCCTGAATGATCTCCAGATGCAGAAGTCCCAAAAATCCGCAGCGGAATCCAAAGCCCAGCGCGACGGAAGTCTCCGGCTCGAAGAACAGGGAGGCATCGTTGAGCTGCAGCTTATCCAACGCATCCCGCAGGTCATTGTACTTTGCACCGTCAGCCGGATACAGGCCGCAGTACACCATCGAAGTCACCTTCTTGTAGCCCGGCAGCGGCTTCTCACAGGGATTGGCCGCATCCGTCACCGTATCGCCCACGCGGGTATCTTTTACATTCTTAATGCTGGCCGTGATATAGCCAACCATGCCGGCGCTCAGCTCCTCACAGGGAATGAACTGCCCCGCACCGAAATAGCCGACCTCCACCACTTCTTCTTCCGCTCCCGTCGCCATCATGCGGACGCGGGTGCCCTTCTTCACCGTACCCTGTTTGATCCGGCTGAAAATAATCACGCCCTTATACGAATCGTACAGCGAGTCAAAAATCAGTCCCTGCAGCGGTGCCGTGGGGTCTCCAACCGGTGCCGGAATCTTGTGTACGATCGCCTCCAGCACATCGCTCACATTCAGTCCGGTCTTCGCAGAAATTCTCGGCGCATCATGTGCCTCGATTCCGATGACGTCCTCAATCTCAGCCGCCACCCAGTCTGGCCGCGCGCTCGGCAGATCGATCTTGTTGATCACCGGGAACACATCCAGATCATGATCCAGTGCCAGATAAACGTTCGCCAGCGTCTGTGCCTCGATTCCCTGTGCCGCATCCACCACAAGGATCGCACCGTCGCAGGCCGCCAGACTGCGCGATACCTCATAGTTGAAATCCACGTGCCCTGGTGTGTCAATCAGGTTAAATATATATTCTTCTCCGTCGTTGGCGTGATAAACAGTACGCACTGCCTGAGACTTGATGGTAATGCCCCGCTCCCGTTCCAGCTCCATATTATCCAGCACCTGCGACTGCATCTCGCGGCTGGTCAAAAGTCCGGTCATCTCAATAATCCGGTCCGCCAGCGTGGATTTGCCGTGATCAATGTGTGCAATAATACAGAAATTGCGGATCTTGCTCTGGTCTATTGTTGCCATATATCTGTTTTCCTCTTCTTTCTCTCAATGTATCTCTCAAAGGATTCTCATAGAATATAACATTTTTTCAGTTCCCTTGCAACACCATATCCAAAAGTTTGGCCAACGGCTCCATGGCATTGCGCGCCTCTTCCCCGGTATTGGTCTGGGCTCCCACCTCGATCAGCGCCGAGCGCGGCCGCAGATGGAGATTGTAGCGCAGTCCCTTCAGATAAATCTTCCGCATGAGGCCGGGGTATTCATGCTGCGCCGCAAGCTGCATCTGAAAGGAAAACGCCAGATTCTCCTTCAGATACGGGTTGGGCAGGTATTCAATCACACCGTCCGGAGTGCGGCTCATCCCCTGGAAAAACATGATGTTGGCCGTGGGCTTCCCCTCCACCTCCGTCACCAGCCTCAGCCCCTCCCGCACGCCGTCCCGGTGCAGATCCAGGACGACCTGGATCGTCGGATGCTCCTGTAAAATCCCGGTGATGCCCTCCAGCGCATACGTATAGGCCCGGTTGCGGTCCAGCTTGCCGCCCTGAATGTCGTAGGTGCTGGTGTCATGGATGACATTCCAGCCTCTCGCCTGCAAAAGCTCAGTCAGATATCTGCCGTTTTCCACCACATTGGCACCCCGGTTATCCGGCCCGTAGTCCGCGTAGGTCTCCTGAGAGTGGGTGTGATAGATCAGAATCTGCGGAACCGACGGATCCTTCTCAAGCCGCAGACTGGTTCCCAAAAGCAGATCCGCCCGCACCACTTCCCGGTCCGCCGTCGTCGAAGCATGGACGCTGTAAAAATGGCGCATGAGAAAATCATAATCCTGAAGCTGCTCCATACTGATGGAACTCAGTGCCTCGGAGAGCGCTACTCCCGGCCCCGCCTGTGCCGCAGTGCCACCCACCTGGGCCCCTGCGCCGCCTGCTTCCGCTGCCGCCCCACCTGCCTCCGCTCCCGCTGCTGCGCCACCTGCTTGTGCCCCTGCGCCGCTTCCTTCCGTCGTCGCACCGCCTACCTGTGTCCCAGCACCGCCTGCTCCCGCCCCCGTGCCGCCTGCCTCTGCCGCCGCACCACCTTCCCCTATTCCCTCCCCGGTTTCTTCCGCCAAAAACAGGTATCCGTATGTATCATACGCATACCTGTACCTCTGATAAACCGCATAGGCCGGGTCCGGTTCCCGAAATGGTTTTTCCCGGGCCGGCACTGCCGCCGGCCAGCGAAGCTGCAGCAATGCCAGGGCGATGCCCTGAAAAACCCAGGCCAGAACGCTACTCAAACCGGACGATTTCCTTCTTCAGACGTTTCATAATCTTCTTTTCCAGCCTGGATATGTAAGATTGTGAGATGCCAAGCAGATCCGCCACCTCTTTCTGCGTCATCTCGGTTCCTTCCGCATCCTTCAGTCCATAGCGCAGCTCCACGATCTTTCGCTCCCGTGGATTTAAACGGCTGATGGCTGATTTCAAAAGCTCCTTTTCGGTTTCGTCCTCCAGACCCCGGTATATGATATCCTCGTCCGTCCCGAGAATGTCGGACAGCAGCAGTTCATTTCCGTCCCAGTCCACATTCAGCGGCTCGTCGATGGACACCTCCATCCGCGTCTTGTTGTTTCGCCGCAGATACATCAGGATCTCATTCTCAATGCACCGCGATGCATAGGTCGCCAGCTTGATGTTTTTGTCCGGCTTAAAGGTGTTGATCGCCTTGATCAGACCAATGGTTCCGATGGAAATCAGATCCTCCACACCCACGCAGGTATTGTCAAACTTCTTGGCGATGTATACCACCAGACGAAGATTATGCTCGATCAGGGTCGCACGCGCCTCCTTCTCGGTCTCCGTCCCCAGCCGCCCGATCATCTCCGCCTCATTCTTACTGTCCAGCGGCGGCGGAAGAATATCCGCACCGCCTATGTAATGTACTTCCCCCTGCTTCTGCCACAGCATCGTCTTGAACGACGACACCGCCTTAAACTGAAATCGGTTCGGTATGGAAACCTTTACTATCATGATTTTGTCCTCCACTCTCTGTTGTTCTGTCAACTATTCTTGTTCTCCATGCAGAAGCATTTCATATTGATGTCCGGTTGAAAGCGATTTGCGGCTGACGGCCAGCCACGGCTTCTCGAAACGGCGGATCAGTTTTCCGCCCTGTGCCACCTCCATCTCATCGATCTGAATTCCCGGCAGCATGCCATATTCTGCCCCGACCGAGTGAAACGGGATATAGATGACTCCCGGAACCCGATCGCACAGCCCGCGGCATGCCTCATAGGTAATCACGTGAACCGGCTGATGACTATAAGGCTCGTAGAGCTGGTTTCCCGTATCCCACAGCGCCGGAAGCGTCTTTTCCCGCCCCTGGTACCGCAGCGTCGCTTCATAGAGACAGCGCCGCATACGCAGCCAGTCTCTGCCCACCCCCGCAAGCAGATGCCCCGCAAGCCCAAGGCCGCAGGCAATGCAAAGCAGTACGGAAAGGGGAAAACGACCAATGCTTCTCTGTCCGAACAGTTCAAAGACACCGCCCGCCATGGTACTGAGCACCCAGAACATCAGCAGTTCCTTTCCAAGCACCGGCATGCTGCATCTGCCAAAGGCAATCACCAGCATCACACTGCCTGCCACCACCCAGCTCCATGCACTGCCGACCCACCACACCTTTGGCGGCAGGTACAGCCACGCACAGGACCAGAGTGCCCCAAACGCGGCAGCCGCGATCACCCGCAGGCCTCTTCGCAGCGGACCGCCTCTCACGCGCCCTGCTGCCGCGGCTCCAATTATCTGCCGCGTCAGCACCAGCAGCAGATAATTCATCAGAGCATTCACCGCAAAATATACATCCAGATAGACGATCACTGTCCCACAGTCACGTTCCTCCCTGCTTCCACCTCATTCTCAACCTGCCGAAGATTCTTTTTCAAACCTTCGATAGACCCCATTATAATCATTCTCAAGAGCATATTTTGTCAATCCGAGGGGAGCGGACCGGCTTTTTGAGCGACAAAATTTGCGTCCCCCGCAGCAGTCTTCTTCCACCGGCGCGGCATGCGCATCCTCGCAGAACGTTTTGATATCACAGGATACAAGTTTCTGTAACGCAAAAAAGAGCCAAAAATCGCACGTTACGATCTTTGACTCTTTCTCTCTATGCTGTTTATGTATCACAACTGCACAATTAACGTTTGTTCTTTAAGAAATCCGGAATATTGATCTGGGTCTGGTTCATCGGACGGAAAGCACCTGCGCCCGGTGTCGTCGGCTGCTGCGCTGCCGGTTTTGCTGCTGCCGGTCTCTGCGTCGGTGTCGTCGGCTGCTGTGCTGCCGGCTTTACTGCGGTCGCACTTGCCTCTGCCGCTGCGTGGTTCATATTCGGGATGTTTAAGTTCATGTTGGTCGGCATCTTCGGCTTGAAGGTGTTGAATCCAGCCATGGCCTTGTTTACTGCGGTGTTTGCACCATGTGCATCCAGTCCGGTCGCGATCACCGTGATGGTAGCCTCGTCCTGCGCGTTCTCATCGTACATCGCACCAAAAATAATGTTGGCATCGTCGCCTGCCAGCTCCTGAACATAGCTTGCAGCCTCATTGGCCTCGATCAGGCTGATATCGCCGGAAATGTTGATGATCACGTGGGTAGCACCCTCGATGGTCGTCTCAAGCAGCGGGCTTGCAACGGCCTGCTTCACTGCCTCAACGGCCTTGTCATCGCCCTTGGCATGTCCAATACCGATGTGTGCGATGCCCTTGTCGGTCATAACCGTCTGTACATCTGCAAAGTCCAGGTTGATCAGACCCGGTACGTTGATCAGGTCTGTGATGCCCTGTACGGCCTGCTGCAATACTTCATCTGCCTTCTTCAATGCGTCCGGCATGGTGGTTCTGCGGTCTACGATCTCCAGAAGCTTATCATTCGGAATCACAATCAGCGTGTCAACGCTCTCTTTCAGATGCTCAATACCGGTCAGAGCATTGCTCATACGGGTCTTTGCCTCGAAACGGAACGGCTTGGTCACAACGCCGACGGTCAGGATACCCATATCCTTCGCAATCTTTGCGATCACCGGAGCTGCACCGGTTCCGGTTCCGCCGCCCATACCACAGGTCACGAATACCATGTCAGCACCCTTGATGGTCTGTGCCAGCTCTTCGGAGCTCTCCTCGGCAGCCTTCTCACCAACCTCCGGCTTCGCACCTGCGCCGAGTCCCTTGGTCAGCTTCTCACCGATCTGCATGGCAGTCGGAGCTTTACAAAACTGCAAAGCCTGCTTATCGGTGTTGATGCCGATAAACTCAACTCCTGCAATATTCTCATCGATCATGCGGTTCACTGCGTTGTTGCCTGCGCCGCCGACACCTACTACCACGATTCTGGCGGAATTCTCCGCTTCATTTATCTTAATCTCTAACAAGACTTCTTCCTCCTTAACCTCTTGGGCCTAACATTGTAACACATCTGTAATAAAAGCAAAACTAGTCTATCTAATACTATATGTGATTTTCGAAAAAATATCAACCTCTAATTTGCAGTTTTTCTGCACAATTTTTTCCTTCGGGGTCACTTTTTTGGCTTGAAGGCATACATGGCCCCTGAATTGGTCTCATCATAGGTATCCAGATACAGAGTCCCGCTCAAACCAGTCAACTGCGGTATCATATCATTCAGTTCTGCGATCTTTCCATTCAGGCTGTCATTGCTACCGAGCACCACCTCGATATCCCCCATGTACAAATTCGCCTCACCGAAACTGTTATATTGAATCCGATCCACCTGTAGCCCGTAAATAGACAAAATTTGCGTCAGATTCAGGATCTCATCAAAAACCGCCTGACTGCCCACCGGAAGCTTCTGATACAGCACGATCTGACCGAACTTCAGTCCCGTGATCCACGGAATCCCGGGAAGCATCTGATTCGCGCTCTCCACGATGATACCATCCTTGTCAAAATACATATAGCTGCTCATGTAGGATACGTAGCCGACCACGCTCTTCTCGTAAACGATCACTTCCACCCTGTTCGGTCCCTGAAAGACCAGCTTGTAATCCTCCACAAACGGTATCTTCTCGTGTTCCTGAAGCCGGTCCTTCAGATAACACACCCCCGCATTGCGGCTCACATTGTCCGGAAACAGGAGCGCGATCATCTGCTCGTCCGTGTAACGTTCATTTCCGGTCACGGTAATATGGGTGATCTTCACCGACACGATCAGGAGCACAAGCAGCAGCAGAATCACAACCGCTGCCAGAACCCCGATTTTCTTTTTATCTGGTAATGTCTCTTTCATCTTCTGCCTCCCGGACCAGCATAATATCCGCCCCTGCACGATGCAGGTCCCGGCAAATGTCTTCATAGCCCCTTCGAATATGTGTATAGCCGGTCACCCGTGTCAGTCCGTCTGCCGCCAGCCCCGCCACCACAAGGGCCGCTCCGCCCCGCAGGTCCAGCGCCTCTGCACAGCCCCCCGTCAGCGGAAAATGTCCCTCCACTCGGGCCACACCTTTTTCTATTATAATATGTGCGCCCAGTTTCTGCAATTCTTTTGCCGTAGAAAAACGATTTTCGAACACGGTTTCCTCAATATGGGACACGCCGTCAGCCGTTGACGCCACTGCCAGCATCACAGACTGCAAATCCGTAGGAAATCCCGGATAAGGCCCCGTCACAAAATCCGCCGGCCTCGGCCGGGCCGCCATGTGCACCAAAACCCCCTCCGGCACCTGTTTTAACTCTGCTCCCATCTGCTGCGCCACGCGCAGGTTCTCCTCCATATGGCGCACCGGCGCACCGCGCAGCAAAAGCGTTCCGCCCGCATTCATGACAGCGCCGAGATAAGTCCCCGCCACAATCCGGTCTCCCGGGATGCAAAACGTGACATCGTGAAGCGATTTTCCGCCTTCGATGAGCAGCCGCGCGCTTCCGATTCCATCGATCCGTGCACCAAGCTCCGTCAGGAACTGACACAGGATCTCGATCTCCGGCTCTCTGGCCGCCCCCTCCAAAACTGTGATCCCCCGCGCCGCAACCGCCGCGAGAATCACATTCTCCGTCGCTCCGACGCTGGGATAGGCAAGCGTCACGCGGCTGCCGCGCAGACCAACGGTCGACGCGGTAATCCGCTCCCCCTCCACCCGAACCGAGGCCCCCAGCTGACGAAGGCCATACAGGTGCAGATCAATCGGCCGTTTCCCGATGGAACAGCCTCCCGGACAGCTGCTGACCGCCTCCCCGAAGCGCCCCAGCATCGCACCGAGGAGCATAATTGAGGAGCGCATCTGTCTGGCCATCGTATCGGATATGGGCATCATCGAAGCCTGACTGGCATCAATCTCCACGGTCCCGGCCCGGAACGCACATCTGCACCCCAAATGCTCCAATATCCCCAACATGCAGGACACGTCCTGTATATTGGGGACATTGGTTATCACAGTGGTTCCCCTATGAAGCAGCGAAGCTGCCATCACCGGCAGCACCGCATTCTTAGAACCCTGTATCTCTATTTCTCCCTCCAAGCAATGGTAACCGTGGATATGAATCACAGACAAGCACATTCCCTCCTGCAGCAACTGTCTCTATTCCATCCTATGTATTCCATGGCAAAAAAGTTTTCGTCCGTGTTTTATTTTTCCAGCTTTATCTGATTGGAGACGCTTAGCACCATCCCCATCTCCACCATCAGAAACAGGACTGACGTACCTCCATAGCTGATAAACGGCAGCGTAATGCCGGTGTTTGGTATGGTGTTGGTTACCACCGCAATGTTTAAGATTACCTGTATCGAAATATGGGCCATAACTCCCACCACCAGCAGCGCTCCGAACAGATCCGGCGCATTGCCCGCAATCAGCATAAAACGGTAGATCATGAACAAAAAGATCAGGATCACGGAAACCGCGCCAAACAGGCCCAGTTCCTCACAGATGATCGCGAAGATCATATCGTTCTGCGCCTCCGGCACAAAGCCCATCTTCTGGATGCTCTCGCCCAGACCCTTGCCGACCAGACCGCCCGAACCGATGGCGTAAAGGCCCTGCAGCACCTGATAGCCTCCGTCCAGACGATACGCCTCCGGATCCAGCCATACATGGATTCGGTTGAGCTGATAGCTCTTTAAGATTTTCATCTTCTCAAGGGCGATCGACAGCGGACCCGCAATCGCAACCGCCGCAAGTCCCGCGCCGCCGCACGCCAGAAACGGCCAGACCTTTTTGCTTGCCACAAACAGCATGACAAAGGCAATGCCCACAATGATGATACCGGAGCTTAAGTTGTTCGCCGCCACGATCGCCGCGATCGGAAAGGTAAGCAACATGATGATCCCCATGGATTTCCAGGTACTGACCTGCTTGCCCATCTTGGTAATCACCGCCGCCAGCAGTACGATCAGCGCAATCTTGACAAATTCCGTCGGCTGAAAGCTGAGCGGTCCGATTCCCAGCCACCGCTTCTTGCCGTTCACCGCTCTTCCGAAGATGGAAACCGCAATCATCAGTACATAAGAAAGGATATAGGCAAAGACCGCAAACTTGACATACCAGTGGTAATCCAGTTTCGATATGATGATGGCCAGCACAAGACCGGCCAGCGCAATCTTTAACTGACGCATCATAAAGTACGATGCATCGTGATATTTCAGTTGAGCGGTATAGGAGCTGGCGCTGTAGATCATCAGCAGTCCAAACGCTGTCAGAAAAATAATACAGAACAGCAGGCTGTAATCATAAAACCGTCTTGGTCTGTTCTTCTTTGCCATAATTTCCTCCTACAGATTTCTTACACACTCCTTGAATATCTCGCCGCGCTGTTCGTAATTATCGAACATCCCCCAGCTTGCACAGGCCGGAGAGAGCAGCACATTGTCACCGGTATTGGCATAGGCCGCACAGACACGCACCGCCTCCGCCATATCCTCCGCGTACATGATTTCCGTAAATCCGTGCTGTCTGGCGCACTCCGCGATCTTATCCCGCGTCTGTCCGATCAGCACCATATACTTCACCTTATCGCCAAAGGATTCGATCCATTCATCATACTCACTGTACTTGTCGTAGCCGCCTGCGATCAGCACCGTCGGACCGGGCATCGCACGGATCGCCTGGATGGCCGCATCCGGATTGGTTCCCTTGGAATCATTGTAATATTTCACGCCGCAGCGCTCCAGCACAAACTCGATGCGGTGCTCAACCGCCTTGAACTCCTTCACCGTCCTGCGGATGGAATCCATCGGCACGCCCATGCGGATGCTCATGGCAACTGCCGCCATCACGTTCTCATGGTTGTGCTTGCCCAGAAGCTGCAATTCACGCACATCCACGATGTCCTCTTTCTTGCCTCCGTGAGCATAGACGATCATCGTCCCTTCCAGATACAGTCCCTCTTTCAGAACCTGCGTGCTGGAGAAGAACAGCACCTCCGGCTTCAAGGTCTCCTGCTCGCCGAATTCCTTCAGCACCGGATCGTCATAGTTGAGTACCACGCAGTCCTCCGCCGTCTGATTGATCGTAACCCGTTCCTTGATTTCGATATAATTTTCCATTGTGCCATGGCGGTTCAAATGATCTGGTGTAATATTCAAAATCGCGCTGACATTCGGGTGGAAATCCATGATGGTCTCAAGCTGGAAGCTGGAAACCTCCGCCACCGTCACCGACTGCTCCGTGGTGTCCAGTGCGGTCTCCGTGTACGGGATTCCGATATTGCCGACCACAAATACCTCTTCAAAATAAGACTTCATGATCTCGCCAGTCAGAGCCGTCGTCGTCGTCTTGCCATTGGTTCCGGTGATCGCGATCAGCTTGCCCTTCGCCACATGATACGCCAGCTGAATCTCGCTCCAGATCGGAATCTTCGCCTCATCCAGCACCGCGACAAACGGAGCATCCAGCGGAATACCAGGACTGATGATGGAAAGCTCCACGCCCAGAAGGTCTGTTCTGGACAATTCGCCCAGCACCACCGTCACCTTTGCGCCCTCGTCAAACTGCGCTTTGAGCTTCTCCGCCTCCAGTTTCTCGTTGCCGTCATACAGCACCACTTCTCCGCCAATCTTCAAAAGAAGCTTTGCCGCGGCGATGCCGCTCTTGCCGGAGCCTGCCACTAACACTTTCTGTTCACTCATGTCTCTTTCCTCCTATAGTCCCAAGTATGCCACCAGGCAAAGAATTGCGGTTGTAATGGAAAAAACAGCTACAACCCTTGTCTCCGACCAGCCGCACAGCTCAAAATGATGATGAATCGGAGCCATTTTAAAAATCCGTTTTCCGCCGGTCGCCTTGAAATAAGACACCTGCATGATGACGGAAAGTACCTCCACCAGATAAATCAGTCCGACAATCGGGATGAAAAACGGCATCTGCATCATGAAGGCGCTGGATGCC
This sequence comes from Lachnospiraceae bacterium, assembly GCA_028693165.1. GTDB lineage: Bacteria > Bacillota > Clostridia > Lachnospirales > Lachnospiraceae > Brotaphodocola. Next base: position 55,450 of record JAQUVX010000006.1, read on the forward strand.
ACGAAACCGCCTAACGCCAGAGAACCGGTATCCCCCATGAACACCTTCGCCGGATATACATTGAACAGAAGAAAGCCCAAAAGACTTCCCACCACCGCACCGGTAATCGGGCTGATGCCGCTCTTCTCACCGAGCGCCACGATGGTCATGAAGGTGGCAATCAGAATCGTCACGCTGGTACACAGGCCGTCTAAGCCATCCGTAAAATTCACGCCGTTGTCCGTGCCCAGAACCACGAAGAATACAAACGGCACAAACAAAAATCCCAGATTCAGGAAATATCCGTCCCGAAAGCCTCCGGTAAACGGGATCAGCGCCGTCGTCCCGACCTCCTTGGAGCAGACCAGATAATAGGCAAAAATACCGGTGATGATAAACTGTCCGATCAGCTTCTGTATGGGATTGAGTCCCTCGGACCGCTTCATCACAATCTTAATATAGTCATCCAGAAATCCGATGATGCCAAAGCCCACAGTCATGAACAGCACCGGGATGATCTTCGGATAATCCTTTAAATAGAACAGCGACGTGATGACAATGCTGGTCAGGATCACCAGGCCGCCCATCGTCGGAGTTCCCTGCTTCTTTAAATGTGCCTGCGGGCCGTCATCCCGCACCTGCTGTCCAAACTTAAGCTTGTGAAGAAACGGAATCACGATCGGACACAGGATCGCGCTGATTGCAAAGGCAATAATAATCGCCAGTATGGTTTCGTTAATCATGTTGAACTCCTATCAGTTATGTAGTCATATGTGCCTGCGCACATTCAATAGTATACGTCTTTTTATAGGAATAATCAACCTGTTTCCGACCTTTCCTCAATTCCCAAATACGGTAAAATATTCTGAAAAATATCCGAAACAACCGGAGCTGCAATCGTTCCTCCGTAATAAACTCCCTGCGGTTCGTCGATGGTAATCAGTGCGATGACCTGCGGATCATCCGCCGGCGCAAAGCCGATAAACGAGGAAATATATTTTTTCATACTGCGCGGCAGCTTCTCTGAGGTGGCCGTTTTTCCGCCGATGCGGTAGCCTGCAATGGCCGCCCGCTTGCCGCTTCCTTCCGCCACCACTTGCTCCAGAATATAGCGCATGGTTTCGCTGGTCTGCTCCGACACGATATGCTCCCGGACCGGATAGGAAAACGTGTGAATCATGGTCTGATCCGCACTGATGGAGCGGACACCAAAATGCGGGGTAATCCGGTTCCCGCCGTTGACGATGGAGGCCGCGGTGGTAATCAGCTGGATCGGCGTGATCTGAAAGGACTGCCCGAAGGAGACCGTCGCCAGCTCCACCAGCCCCATATTCTCCTTCTTGTGCATGATGGTCGCCGCCTCGCCGGGCAGGTCAATCCCCGTCTTTTCCTTCAGTCCGAACTGCTCAAAATACCGGTAATAATTGTCCACCCCCAGCCGCTGTCCCACATCGATAAATACCGGATTGCAGGAGTTCATTGCCCCCTGCAAAAAGTTCTCGCTCCCATGTCCGCCCACCTTGTGACAGCGGATCTTCCGGTCCTCCACGACGCGAAAACCGGGGCAGGAAAAACGATCCTCCAGCGTGACCACCCCCGCCTCCAAACCGGCGGCAGCCGTGATGATCTTGAAGGTGGAGCCCGGCTCGTAGGTATCGTTGATGGCAGGATTGCGCCACATCTGATTGAGCAGCTCCTGCTTCTCCTTCAGCGAGCGGACCGCCGGGGAATCCTCCGGCAGTGCAAAGGGCTCATTTAAGTTAAACTCCGGCACATTGACCATCGCCATGATCTCCCCGTTTTGCGGATTCATGACGATAATCGACACCCGCTTTGCACCTTTGCGCTCCATGACCGTATAGGCGGCCTGCTGCGCATACTGCTGAATGTTGACATCCAGACTGATTTGCAGATCATTGCCTGCGATCGGCTCCACCCGGTCCTCGGAGGCGTTCTCGATCTCCACCCCCGCCGCATCCGTCATTGTCAGAATCGTGCCGTTGATGCCCTTTAGACAGGACTCGTAATGCACCTCAAGCCCGACGATTCCCTGATTGTCTCCCCCTGTGAAGCCAAGCACCCGGGAAGCCAGGCTGTCGTAGGGATAGAAGCGTTTGAAGTCCTCATCCACCTTGACGCCCGCCAGATAAAAGTTTCGAATCTTATCCCCGGTCGCTTTGTCCACGTTGGTGCGGATGATCTCCCGGGAGCTGCGCTTCTCCACCTTTTTCCGTACCGTCTCCTCATCCAGTGCCAGTTCCCGGCACAGGACGCGGATCACCTCCTCCCGGTCCTTCACCTGATTGTAGATCACTGAGACCGTGCAGACCGTACGGTTGTCGGCAATCACAGTTCCTTTTGCGTCGAGAATCCGCCCGCGGGCCGCCTTGATCGCGCGCTCCCGCTGGTGCAGCTCCTCCGCCATCGCACTGTAATATTCCGAACGGTACAGCATCAGATAAAAGAGCCGCCCTGTGAGTCCCGCCATACACAGGCACAACAGGAAACACAGGACGGCAATTCTTTTTCGATGGTGGGTCTGATTTGAACTCATAACCGACTCCCGAAACGCTCATTATTATACTATATGAATCCATTCAGACTTTAGAACCGGCCTGTCTTATTCTGCCGCGCTTTCCTCCGCTGCCGATGGTTCTTCCGGCACCGTTTCCGATGGCTGTGACGGCCCCGCCGACTGCGGATCCGATCCCGCCTGCTCCAGCAGATCTCCCACAGGATAGCCCGCATCCTCTCCGGCTGCACCCTCTGGCAGATCTTCCGGAACGCCGCTGTCCTCCGCCGGGCTGTCCACATATTCATCGGTCTCATAGACCTTCGTCTCCTCGGCCGGGGTGCCATCCGGCTGTAAACCGCTGTTGTCCGTGATGCCCTCCTCTGCCGGAAGCTGGTCGGTCACCGGACTCTCCTCCGCATCAAAATCGATGGATGGGAACACGTTTAAGTAAGGCAGAATTTCCTGCATGATCTTCTGGAACACGCCGCTGGCATAGGTGCTGTGCGGCTGATCCGCCACATGAGGCGTATCGATGATGACATACACCAGCACCTGAGGGTCATTGGCCGGTGCAAAGCCGCAGAAGGAAACCAGATAGTTGTGAGTGCCTCGCGGATATTTCTCTGCGGTACCCGTCTTTCCGGCGATATCGTAGCCCGCCACGGCCGCCGCCTTACCGGTACCCTCCGCAACGGTTCTGCGCAGCGCTTCTTTGATGTAGTTGCTGGTACTTTCCGACACAGTCTCGCGCACCAGCTTCGGTTCCTGCTTTTTCACAATGGAACCCTGCTCATTGAGAATCTGCTTAACCACATGGGGTTCGTAGTAGGAACCGCCATTGATGACGGAGCAATAGGCCGCCGCCATCTGAATCATCGTACAGTTGTAGTTCTGGCCGAATGAGTTCGTCGCCAGATCCGCCGACTTCATGTTTTCCGTATTGTAGACCAGCCCCTTGGAATCTGCCTCGCCCGGAAGATCAATCCCGGTCTTGGCTCCAAATCCGAACATATGCTGGTATTTCGAGAAGGTGTTGACACCGGTACGTGCCGCAATCTGCATCATCGCATCATTGCAGGACTGCATCAGCGATTCCGCCAGTGTCAGCATCCCGTGGCCGGTTCGCTTGACACATCGGATCACATGGCCGCCGACTTCCTGGAAGCCGTCACAGAAGAAGGAATCGTTGGGACTGATCACAGCCTCCTCCAGCGCCGCCGCCACGGTGAAAATCTTGGAGGGCGAACCCGGTTCATAGGTATCGCTCACGCAGTAGTTACGCCATTCCTGATTCCACGCCACCTGCATACCGAACGAACGGATCTCCTCCGGGGTGTAATGGGCCGAAGCCTGATCCGGCGTAATAGTTTCACCGGTGCTCCGGTGCTGGCGTTTGTAGGTGTCCGCCGCCTCCTGGATACCAAACTGGTAAATCTCTTCATCCGTGTAGTGGCTGGCCGCATCCCGTGGATTATTTAAATCAAACATCCGGTCATTGGCCATGGCAAGCACCTCTCCGCTGTTCGGGTCCATCACAACCACGCCCACACGGTCCGAGCCTACCTCTGTCTGCCATACATTGATCTGTTTTTCCACCACGTTCTGAATATTGACATCGATCGTAGACACAACGGTGTTGCCGTTCTCCGCAGATTTGATCACGCGCTCCAGATTGGAATCGTCATTCAGATAACCGTACTCACGGCCATTGATGCCGATCAGGGAACCATTGTAGGACTGCTCGATTCCGCCGTTTCCGGTGCCGCCGTCACTGGTCGCAAAGCCGATCACATTGCAGGCAAGGGAGTTGTACGGATAGATCCGCTTGTATTCATCCTCAAACCACACGCCCTTGACCCGCGCCTTGGAATCATTCTTTCCGTTGGCCTTGTTGGTGTCGGTCTGGTAGGTCTCGAAGGCTTCTTTCTGATCATAGGAAAGCTGTCTCGCATAGCGCAGATAGGCATTTTCCGGATTGGCCGCTATCAGATTCCGCATTTCATCGGCATCGTAGCCAAATACCGTCACCAGCGCCGTCACGGTGGCCTCTAAGTAATCCTCTTTGTCCGACATGATCTGTTTCGGATCGATAATCAGATTGTACACCTTCTCCGTGGTCGCCAGATAGGTCCCGTTGCGGTCCACGATGTCTCCGCGGCGATAGGGAATGACGCGGCTGTCATATTCCTGCTGGGAAAGGACAATCTGATTGTAGCTGTCCTGATTCTTGTTTACGATATCGTATAAGACGTAAATTAAAGCAAACAAAGCCAGCGTAATCACAACGACTGTGATCGCCAGCTTTTCCTGCATATATTTCATGAAAATGCGCCGTCTGCCTGTATTGCGTCCGGCGCGTTTGTCTCTGTCTGAATTAGTGTTTTGGGATGTCCTCATACTGTCTTACATACTCACTTTCTGTTTTGTCATACAGAAGCACCTGCTTACGGTTTGCATAAACCATGCCCAATTCCTCCGTAGCCACTTTGTAAACGTGATCCAGGTCAATGTCAGTATTAATCCGCGTCTGAAGTGCATCATTCTCTGATTTCAGCTGTTCTAACTGCTGTTCCAGCGCTTCGATGTTGTAAATACGGCCGGTAATTGAAGACTGTACATGCAGATAACTCACACAGATGTAAAGTGCACACACCGCCGCAATCGTCAGCAGAACAATGTATGGCAGATCCATCTGAAGTGCTTTTTCCTGATTTCTGCGAACACGATGATCGGTACGCTGCTGCTCTCGCGGATTTGTCCTTACCGGCATTTCCCTCTGCGGTGCTGCTACACGTACTGTGTTTCCTGAGACGTACGTTCTTTGCATTCTGTTTACACTTGTTGCAGCCATACTCATTCCTCCCATTCCCTTTTCACCCGCCTGACCGAACGCTTATCTGCGCTCGAAAACGCGGAGCTTTGAACTTTTCGCCCTTTTGTTTTCCTCAATTTCTTCTTCTGACGGCACGATCGGTTTTCGTGTGACCACGATCCCCTTGCTCTTCTTACCGCACATGCATACCGGAAAATCCGGGGGACAGACACATGGATTCTCGTTGTTGCGGAACCGCGTCTTCACGATCCGATCCTCCAGCGAATGAAACGTGATGATACTCAGCCGTCCGCCTGAATTCAGCAACTCGATCATCGTGTCGATCGAACGGTTCAGCACATCCAGCTCATGGTTTAACTCGATCCGGATCGCCTGAAACGTCTTCTTCGCCGGATGTCCGCCGGTCGCCCGGATCTTCATCGGAATCGCCGCCTTGATCGTCTCAATCAGTTCTCCTGTCGTCTCGAAAGGCTTCTCCTGCCGCACTCGCACGATATGCTTGGCGATGTTCTTGGCAAATTTATCTTCCCCGTAATCCCGGATGATCCGGTATAAATCGGATTCACTGTAATTATTTACGATATCGGCTGCGGTCTGCATGTTCCGCTGATCCATCCGCATATCCAACGGTGCATCCTCCCGGTAGGTAAAACCGCGCTGTGCGGTGTCAAGCTGATACGAGGAAACTCCCAGATCCAGATAGATCCCATCCACCTTCTCGATCTGAAGTGTCTGAAGAACCTGTGCAATGTTCTCGTAGTTGCTCCGCACGATGGTCACCTTCTCTCCGAAGGCTTCCAGCCGCTTCGATGCCGCCGCAATCGCATCCGCATCCTGATCGATTCCAATCAGGCGTCCCTGTTCACCCAGGCGTCTGCATACTTCCGATGCATGTCCGCCTCCCCCGAGTGTACCGTCCACATAAATACCGTCAGGTTTGATTGCAAGACTGTCGATTGTCTCTTCCAGCAGGACTGATTTGTGTTCAAATGCCATATTATATACCAAGGCCTTCCATGTTTTCTGCGATTTCTTCCATGTCATCATAGGTATTGGACTGATTCCAGGTCTCACGGTTCCAGATCTCAATCCGGCTTCCGACACCTACCAGCACTACATCCTTGTCGATCTTCGCAAACTCACGAAGTACCGCCGGCAAAAGGATACGTCCCTGCCGATCCACCTCGCAGGTCGTTGCTCCTGCCAGAAAGAACCGGGAAAACTTTCGTGCATTGGTATTGGTCAGCGGCAGTGCGTGCAGTTTTTCTTCCAGGGCGCTCCATTCGGTATTTTCATAGACAAATAAACAGCCATCGAGTCCCTTCGTTACGACGAACTCTTCCCCCAGCTGCTCTCTGAATTTGGAAGGGACAATCAATCTGCCCTTCGCATCTACCGTATGATTATACTCACCCATGAACATACGTATCACCCGCTACCCTATCACGCCACCTTAGCACCATTATCTACCACTTTGTTCCACTTCCTACCACTTGTACACTCATTTTAGTACATCCGTAAGAAAATAGCAAGGAATTTTAAATAAAAAAACACAAAAAAACAAGGCAGCCGCAAGGTTTTTGCGACTGCCTCCAGATTATGTATCTTCTTAAAATCCGGCTACAACATATTGTTCGATCAACTGATCCAGTTTTACACTGTTCTCATAAATTTCTTCGTAGTGTTCCTTCTTTTCAATGCTGGTATTCAGTTTATATCTTGCTGTCTCAATTTTTTTCATCAATTCTTCTTTTGAAGTTCTCATTTCCATCTTCTCCTTATGTTGATTTTTCAAGTTTATGCAGGTTTCTGTGCCGCAAAAGGAGCATGACTGCCGCCGCCAGCATGAGCACCAGTGACAAGGCCTGTGACACCGGAATTCCCGTTCCAAACAAAATAAGCTGATCTGTGCGCAGTCCCTCAATCCAGAAGCGTCCCGCACCATAACCCAACAGATAGATCCACAACATCTCACCGTCAAACTTCTTGCGTTTGCGGTACCAGAGCATAAAACACAAAAGTCCCAGATTCCAGAGCGATTCATACAAAAAGGTCGGATGTACCTGGATATATTCCACACCATCAGCCACAATGCTGTGACTGAGCACATCTGCATTCAGCATATTCTCATTGACCAGCGCCCGGCGGATCCGCATGGCAAACAGGCTGTCCGTATAACCGCCAAATGCCTCGCAGTTAAAAAAGTTGCCCCATCGTCCAATGATCTGTCCCGCTACAAGTCCCAGAACCCCCGTGTCCGCCATCGAAAAGAAGGACACCTTCTTGATGCGCGTATAGACAATCATCGTCAGAACCGCAGCGATCACGCCTCCGTAAATAGCCAGGCCGCCTGCCCTTAAATTGAAAATCTGCATTAAATTTTCCTTATAGTAGTCCCACTCAAATACTACATAATAGATTCTCGCCCCGATGATGGAACACACAATCCCATACAAAGCAAAATCCATATAAAGCTCCGGGTCCTGACCTCTTCGCTTCGCATCGGACTGCGCGATCCAGATGCCTGCAAGCATTCCAAGCCCGATTATGATTCCGTAGTATGCAATTCGGAATCCAAACACCGAAACACTGTTTCGCAAATGCTGTATCGCGATACCCAGATGTACGAAACTGATATCCGCTCCCTCCATGATTTATATCTCCTTTCGATGTTAATCACATTTTACCGCCAAGATACCCGAAAATCAAACAAATTCGTCCGACTAATGTTGACAGGATTCGACAAAAACGGGTATTTGGTCTTTTCATTGCGTAGATTCTATGCTACAATTAATCCGCATGAAAATCAAGTACAAATTTCATCCAAACTTCAAAGAACAGGAAGGTAACCGATATGAAATTAGGTATTGTGGGGCTGCCAAACGTTGGCAAAAGTACCCTGTTTAACTCTCTGACCAAGGCCGGCGCCGAGTCCGCCAACTATCCGTTCTGTACCATAGATCCGAATGTAGGTGTCGTTCCGGTTCCGGACCGCCGCCTCAAGCTGCTGGGAGATCTGTATCATTCCAAGAAGGTGACCCCGGCCGTGATCGAATTTGTCGATATTGCAGGGCTGGTAAAGGGCGCTTCCAAGGGCGAAGGTCTGGGCAACCAGTTCCTTGCCAACATCCGCGAGGTGGACGCGATCGTTCATGTCGTCCGCTGCTTCGAGGATCCGAACGTCATCCACGTGGAGGGAAGCGTGGATCCGCTGCGTGACATCGAGACGATCAATCTGGAGCTGATCTTCTCCGATCTGGAGATTCTGGAACGCCGGATTGCCAAGACCGCAAAATCCGCCAACAATGACAAGGCTCTTGCAAAGGAGCTGGTCGTCTTAAAAGAGCTGAAAGCGATTCTCGAGGAAGGCCGGATGGCCTGCACCTATGAGAATGACGATGAGGACGTAATGGCATTTGTCAATTCGCTGACGCTCTTAACCTGCAAGCCGGTCATCTTTGCCGCCAACGTGGGCGAGGACGATCTGGCCGGGGACGGTGCATCGAATCCGCATGTCGCTGCTGTTCGCTCCTATGCCGCCGAGAACCATTCCGAAGTGTTCGTCATCTGCGCACAGATTGAGCAGGAGATCGCCGAGCTGGACGACGACGAAAAGCAGGAATACCTGGAAGCCCTGGGCCTCACCGAATCCGGTCTGGACAAACTGATCGCCGCAAGCTATCGCCTGCTGGGTCTGATCAGCTATCTGACCTCCGGCGAGGACGAGACCCGCGCCTGGACCATCAAGGTCGGCACGAAGGCTCCCCAGGCCGCAGGCAAGATCCACACCGACTTTGAGCGTGGCTTCATCCGCGCCGAGGTGGTCAACTATCAGGATCTGCTGGACTGCCAGACTTACGCCAAGGCGAAGGAAAAAGGGCTGGTGGGACTGGAAGGAAAAGATTATGTCGTGAAAGACGGAGATGTGATTTTATTCCGGTTTAATGTGTAATCCAAAATCGATTTGCAAACGAAAAACGGGCGGAGACTTTATGATGAGTCTCTGCCCGTTTTTTTCGTTTGCATATCTTTCAGGGAGCTTATAAATATTTCTTCATCATCGGACACAGATCCAATGTGGCGAAGTAATCCTGCGGCGTTTCGGCGCGGCGGATCATCTGGACGGAACCGTCTTCCTTCAGCAGAAGCTCCGCGGACTTCAGCTTGCCGTTGTAGTTGTAGCCCATGGAAAAGCCGTGGGCACCGGTGTCATGAATGACCAGCAGATCGCCCTTGTCGATGGCCGGAAGCATCCGGTCGATGGCAAATTTGTCGTTGTTCTCACACAGAGAACCGACGATGTCGTATTTATGGTCACACGGCGCATCTTCCTTGCCCGCAACGGTGATGTGGTGATAAGCTCCGTACATCGCCGGGCGCATCAGGTTGACGGCACAGGCATCCACGCCGATGTATTCCTTGTGGGTGTGCTTCTCATGAATGGCCTTCGTCACCAGACAGCCATACGGCCCCATCATAAAGCGGCCCAGCTCGGTGTAGATTGCCACGTCGCCCATGCCGGCTGCTCCCAGAACCTCATCGTATACCTTGTGTACCCCTTCGCCGATCGCCATGATATCGTTCGGGGTCTGATCCGGGCGATACGGGATTCCGATTCCGCCCGACAGGTTGATGAATTTGATGTGCACACCGGTCTCCTCCTGCAGCTGTACCGCAAGCTCAAACAGGATCTTCGCCAGCATCGGATAATACTCATTGGTCACCGTATTGCTCGCGAGGAATGCGTGAATGCCGAACTCCTCTGCGCCCTTGGCTTTGAGGATCTTGAAGGCCTCGAAAATCTGCTCCGTCGTCATGCCGTACTTGGCATCTCCCGGATTGTCCATGATATCATTGCTGATCTTGAACAATCCACCCGGATTGTAGCGGCAGCAGATTGTCTTGGGGATGTAGCCCAACGTCTGCTCCACACAGTCGATGTGGGTAATGTCATCCAGATTGATGATCGCCCCCAGATCCTCCGCCAGCTGAAACTCAGAAAGCGGTGTGTCATTGGACGAAAACATGATGTCGTGTCCCTTAAATCCGGCGGCATCGGACATCATCAGCTCCGTGTCGGAGGAACAATCCGTTCCGCAGCCATACTCCTTCAAAATCTGAAGCAGGTATGGATTCGGGGTCGCCTTTACCGCAAAATATTCTTTGTATCCCCTGTTCCAGGCAAACGCGTCCTTTAACTTCTGCGCATTCTCCCGGATGCCCTTCTCGTCATACAAATGAAACGGCGTCGGGTAAGTTTTTATCAGCTCATCTAATTGTGCTTTTGTAACAAATGGTCTTTTCTCCATGTTTTTTTCCTCTCAATCGCAATAATCTGAATATTCCTAAGAACAAAGAGTCCGGCTTGCCGGACTCTCGCGCCGGAGCGCGGTCGCTTCAGCGGCCATCTTCCTTAGCGCGGAGTGCGCATCCCCCGGAGGGTTATTGGATCATAGGACGTAATTTCCTATGATTCAAGAAAAAGCCTGAATGGGCTGCAATCGCTATGATTGTAACCCACATCAGACTTCTTTGTCCAGTTCTTTATATCATATTATAAAGGTTTAGTCAACTATTACCACACGCATAATATTGGTGTGGGTTGCCGGCTCATGGCGGTTTGACCTGGTCACGACACCCGCCGTCACGACTACCAGATCACCTTCCTCGATCACGGCTTTTTCCTTCAGCATATCGAGAGAAGATTCGATCAGCAGGTCGGTGGACTCTGCACGTTTTGCCTGATATGGCTTCACGCCCCAATAGATCTGCATCTGGCGAACCGAGGATGCGCTCGGAGAAAGACCGATCACCTGTGCGCCCGGTCTCCACTTGGACAGCAGGCGTGCCGTAAAGCCGCTGATCGTCGGTGCGACAATCGCTTTGGCTTTCAGATCATGTGCCGTCGACACGGAGGAATAGCACACTGCGTTGGAAATGTTGCGCTCATTCTCCGCGGATACCTTGCGCTGGCGATATGCGCCGTAATCCAGATACCCTTCCGAAGCCTCACAGATCTGCGCCATCATCTTCAGCGCATCAACCGGATACTTGCCCATAGCGGTCTCGCCGGAAAGCATCACCGCATCGGTGCCGTCGTACACGGCATTGGCAACGTCGGTCACCTCTGCCCGGGTCGGTCTCGGATTGCGGATCATGGAATCCAGCATCTGGGTTGCCGTGATAACCGGCTTGCAGGCCAGATTGCATTTGCGGATGATCGTCTTTTGAATGTGCGGAACTTCCTCTGCCGGAATCTCCACGCCCATGTCGCCGCGGGCTACCATGATGCCGTCGCTGACTTCGATGATGGAATCCAGATTCTCGATGCCCTCCGCGTTCTCGATCTTTGCAATAATCTGAATCGTGGAACCGGCCGCGTTTAAGATGTCGCGGATCTCCTCGACAGCATCTGCGGTGCGCACAAAGGACGCGGCGATAAAGTCAAAGCCCTGTTCGATACCAAACTGAATGTCTGCTTTATCCTTATCGGTCAGTGCCGGAAGCTTGATCTTGACATTCGGTACATTGACCCCTTTTCTCATGCCCAGCTCGCCGCCGTTGATGACCTTGCAGACGATATCGGTACCCTTGACTTCCAGCACGGTCAGCTCGATCAGGCCATCATCGATCAGAATCCGGTTGCCTGCGGTTACATCTTCATTCAGTCCGTCATAGTTGATGTGGCCGATCTGATCGTCGCCGATGATCTCGCGGGTCGTCAGGGTGTAGGTCTGTCCCTCCACCAGGGTTACCTTCTTCTCATCCTTCAGAAGTCCGGTACGAATCTCCGGGCCCTTGGTGTCCAGAAGTGCCGCAACCGGAATCCCCAGCTCTTCACGAAGCTCCTTTAACATATCCAGACGCGCCTTCTGCTCCTCGTAGTCTCCGTGGGAAAAATTGAAACGCGCAATATCCATGCCGTTCTCTATCAGTGCCTTCATGAGATTTCTGTCGTTGGTATTTGGTCCCATGGTACAGATGATCTTAGTTTTCTTCATTAAAATAACCTCCAAGTTTTACTGTTGATTTGTATTCTTTGTGACATGTTGATGCGTATATAAATGATCCTGGCAATACTCATAATTGCCCTCACATTTGGAACAGTAACGGAATTCCAGATCCGCACCGTCCAGCTCGGTTCTGCCGCACACCGCACAGCGATGTCTGGTTTTGCCCGGAGCGATAATCTTGATATCCCGATTGAACTCTTTTCTTCGTTTGATCTCCTTCGGCGCATAGCGTTTGAAGTTGTGCGTCAGAAGCAGGAACACGATGACGTTGGCAAGGGAGATCACGATCTCCACACGCGTGCTTAACGAGCCCACCGCGAAGCCGTACAGATACAGCGCGCATTCTGCCACCGCCAGCCATTTCGCTTTGATCGGCAGCACAAAAAACAGCAGAAACTCCGCATCCGGGAAATAGATCGCAAACGCCAGAAAAATCGAGAAATTCAGGAAGCCTGTGGTCATCACGATCCACTCTCCAAACACCAGGTAAGCGACCAGCGCCGCCACAATCTGTCCCAAAACTCCCATAAAGAAAAACACATTAAACCGGAAAGCGCCCCAGATCCGCTCCAGCGTCTGACCCAGACTGTAATACATAAACAGGGCGATCACCCCGAAAAACACGGACGTAAACACCATGCTTCCCAGCGCCGGCGGATAGATCAAAAATGTGACCATGCGCCAGATCTGCCCGTGAAGAATGGCCGCCGCATCCAGACACAGGTAATTCCAGTAGATCGACGACATGCCCGGCATAACCTGCAGCACCAGTCCGATTCCGTACAGGATGACGATATAATACATCAGATTCGGAATCGCATACCTCTGGTACTTTCGTTCCAATTTTTTAAAAAAATCCATTTGTAATCCTCTCTTGATCTTCTTCTCTTATTCTCAGAACAGGTCCTTCTTGGAGAAAATCAGGGCAACCACACCAGCCAGTACCGCCGCAAATGCCAGTACGATCCAGAATCCATAAGGGTTCGTGGCAAACGGCATCCCCGCCGCGTTCACATTCATGCCGTAAAAGCTGGACACCATGGTCGGGATCGACAGCACGATCGTGATCGTCGCAAGGAATTTCATCACGATATTTAAGTTGTTGGAGATGACGGAAGCGAACGCATCCATCGTTCCGCTCAAAATGCCGCTGTAAATATTAGCCATCTCGATGGCCTGCTTATTCTCAATGATAACATCCTCCAGAAGCTCGGTGTCCTCCGGATATTTCTTGATTCTCTCACTGCGCAGGAGTTTCTCAAGCACCACCTCGTTGGAACGGAGGGAGGTGGTAAAATACACCAGGCTCTTCTCCAGCTCCAGAAGTTCGATCAGCTCCCGGTTTCTCTGAGACTTGTGAAGCTCGCGCTCCACCACTTCGCTCTTCTTATCGATGATACGCAGATACTGTAAGAATAAGGATGCGTTCTTGTACAGGATCTGCAGGATGAACCGGGTTTTCATGTACGTGTGGAATTCCTTCACCCGTCCGTCCATAAAGGCCGTCAGCACCGGAGTATCTTCCAGGCAGATGGTCACGATAATGTCATTGGTCATAATGATACCCATAGGAATCGTCACATACCAGTCTTTCTCGTTGCGTTCCTCAATCATGGGGATATCCACCAATACCAGGCTGTAATTGTCCTCCATCTCAATACGGGAGCGTTCCTCTTCATCCAGAGGTGCTTTCAGATGATCCGGATCAATGGCGTACTGCTCTGCGATCTCCAATATCTCTGTGGCGGTCGGATTCGTCAGCGCAATCCAGCATCCGTTCTCTGCTTCGTTAATCTGATGGATCATTCCATCTTCTGTTTTAAAAATACGAATCATATCTTTTCCTTCCCTCTGCCTCTGTGACTTAACCATTATAATTTCTGACTGTCCGTTTGTCAAACCTATTGATACTCATTTTTAAAATCATACAGACTTTTCACGAATTCTTAACTATTTTTTTACGGCCTTGTAAATTGTAATCTTCGAGGTTCTATGTTAAACTAAGACCGCACACAAGGTAGTTATCTACCTTTTTATAGTAAGGAGGCAGGGAGTTTTTCCCCTACATATGAAATCACAGAACAGATTGGGAATCGATATCGGTTCCACCACCGTCAAAATTGCTGTGTTAGACAGCGAAAATCATAGATTGTTTTCCGACTACGAGCGTCACTTTGCCAATATCCAGGAGACGCTCGCTCTTTTGCTGTCCCGGGCAAGGGAGCAGCTTGGTGAGATGGATGTCTGCCCGAGCATCACCGGTTCGGGCGGTCTGACCTTATCCTCGCACCTGGAGGTACCGTTTACACAGGAGGTCGTGGCCGTCGCCACAGCCCTGCGGACCGAGGCACCACAGACCGACGTGGCGATTGAGCTGGGCGGCGAGGATGCCAAAATCATATACTTTACCGGCGGCATTGACCAGCGCATGAACGGAATCTGCGCCGGCGGCACCGGTTCCTTTATCGACCAGATGGCATCACTTCTTCAGACTGATGCTTCCGGTCTGAATGAATATGCGAAAAATTATCAGATGATCTACCCGATCGCGGCCCGCTGCGGCGTATTTGCCAAGTCCGACATCCAGCCGCTGATCAACGAGGGCGCGACCCGCGAGGATCTGGCCGCTTCCATCTTCCAGGCCGTGGTCAATCAGACCATCAGCGGTCTGGCCTGCGGAAAACCGATCCGCGGAACCGTGGCATTCCTCGGCGGTCCGCTGCACTTTTTATCGGAGCTGCGCCGCGCGTTTACCCGCACCCTGAATCTGGATGCCGCACACATTGTCGCACCGGATCATTCTCATCTGTTTGCTGCCATCGGCGCCGCCATGAACGCGAAGGAAGACCGTTCCGTTTCCCTCACCGACATGATTGACCGCCTTACCTCCGGCATTCCGATGGACTTCGAGGTAAAGCGCATGGAACCGCTGTTTGCCTCTCAGGCCGATTATGATTCGTTCCTCGCGCGTCACAACTGCCATCAGGTTCGGACGGCGGAGCTTGCCTCCTACAGCGGAAACTGCTATCTCGGCATCGATGCCGGCTCCACCACCACAAAAGTGGCGCTGGTCGGCGAGGACGGCAGTCTGCTTTACCGTTTTTACGACAACAACAACGGAAGCACCATCGCAACGGCCATCCGGGCCATCGGTGAGATCAAAGAGCAGCTTCCGGATACCGCGCACATCGCCTGGTCCTGCTCCACCGGATATGGCGAGGCGCTTTTAAAATCTGCACTGATGCTGGATGAAGGCGAGGTCGAGACCATTGCCCACTACTACGCTGCCGCATTCTTTGAACCGGATGTGGACTGTATTTTAGACATCGGCGGACAGGACATGAAGTGCATCAAGATCAAGGACAATACCGTGGACAGCGTTCAGTTAAACGAAGCCTGCTCCTCCGGCTGCGGCTCCTTCATCGAGACCTTTGCCAAATCTCTGAATTTCAGCGTCAAGGATTTCGCCAAAGAAGCCTTGTTTGCCAAAAATCCCACCGATCTTGGCACCCGCTGTACCGTATTCATGAATTCCAACGTCAAGCAGGCCCAGAAGGAAGGCGCAACCGTCGCTGATATCTCCGCCGGCCTGGCTTATTCGGTCATCAAGAATGCTTTATTTAAGGTAATTAAAATTACAAGCGCTGCGGATCTCGGCTCCCATGTGGTCGTTCAGGGAGGCACCTTCTACAACGATGCCGTCCTGCGCAGCTTTGAAAAGATTTCCGACTGTGAAGCGGTTCGCCCGGACATCGCCGGGATCATGGGAGCTTTCGGCGCGGCCCTGATTGCGCGGGAACGCTGCCTGCACTCCAGGAGCACCTCGATGCTGCCGCTTGACAAAATTCTCGCATTAAAATATGAAACCTCCATGTCGCGCTGCAAGGGCTGCACCAATCACTGTGTGCTGACCATCAACCGGTTTGGCGGCGGCCGCCAGTTCATCAGCGGAAACCGCTGCGAGCGCGGGCTTGGAAAGGAAAAAGCAAAGAAAGAGATTCCGAACCTGTTTGATTACAAATACCACCGGATGTTCGACTATGAGGCGCTGACGCCGGATCTGGCTTCCCGCGGAACCATCGGCATCCCGCGGGTGCTGAACATGTACGAGAACTATCCGTTCTGGGCAGTATTTTTCAGGGAGCTGGGCTTCCGTACCGTGCTGTCTCCGCAGTCTTCGAAAAACATTTATGAGCTTGGCATCGAATCCATCCCCAGTGAGTCGGAGTGCTATCCGGCCAAGCTGGTGCACGGACACATTGCATGGCTGATCCGTCAGGGTATCAAGGAGATTTTCTATCCCTGCATTCCCTACGAGCGGAACGAGACCCCGGATGCCGGCAATCACTACAACTGTCCGATGGTGACCTCCTACGCGGAGAACATCAAGAATAATATGGAAGAACTGACCGATTATGACATTCATTTCATGAACCCGTTCTTCGCCTTTACCAACGAGGAAGTGCTGACCAAACAACTGATCGTGGAGCTTGGCAAGGAATACCGTATCTCTTCCGTAGAAATCCAGAAAGCGGCTCACGCCGGCTGGCAGGAGCTGCTTGCTTCCCGCCGCGACATGGAGCAAAAGGGTGAGGAAACCATCGCTTGGCTGAAGGAGCACAACCGCCGCGGCATCGTGCTGGCCGGCCGGCCTTACCATGTGGATCCGGAAATTCATCACGGAATTCCGGAGCTGATTACCTCCTACGGTCTGGCCGTACTGACGGAAGATTCCATCAGCCATTTGAGCGAGGTGGAACGCCCGCTGATCGTGACCGACCAGTGGATGTATCATTCCCGTCTGTACAAAGCAGCTTCCTACGTGAAGCACAGTGACTGTCTGGATCTGATCCAGCTCAACTCCTTCGGCTGCGGTCTGGATGCCGTGACCACCGATCAGGTACATGATATTCTGACCGGCTCCGGCAAAATCTATACGGTCTTAAAGATCGATGAGGTCAACAACTTAGGCGCGGCACGCATCCGAATCCGCTCCCTGATCGCGGCGCTGCGGGTACGGGAACAGCAGCATTATGAGCGAAAGGTCATCTCCAGCTCCTACAACCGTGTGATCTTCACAAAGGAGATGAAGAAGGATTACACCCTTCTCTGTCCGCAGATGTCTCCGATTCACTTTGATCTTGTGGAACCCGCGATCCGCGCCTTCGGATACAAGATTGAAGTATTGCAGAACGCCAATCGTTCCGCCATCGACGTGGGACTGAAGTATGTCAACAACGATGCCTGCTATCCTTCTCTGATCGTCATCGGTCAGATCATGGACGCACTGTTATCCGGCAAGTATGATCTGGATCACACCGCTGTCCTGATGAGTCAGACCGGCGGCGGCTGCCGTGCCTCCAACTATGTCGGTTTCATCCGGCGTGCGCTGGAAAAAGCCGGGATGCCGCAGATCCCTGTCATCTCGGTCAATGCCAACGGCATGGAGACTAACCCGGGCTTTCGCTTCACTCCGGCGCTGATCACCAAGGCCATGCAGGCCGTGGTATACGGCGATATTTTCATGCGCGTGCTGTACGCGACCCGCCCATATGAGAAGGAGCCAGGTTCTGCCAACGCGCTGCATGAGAAATGGAAAAAACGCTGCATCGTTTCTCTCTCAAAAACTTCGGCAAACATGATTGAATTTGGCCGGAACATACGCAGCATCGTGCGGGAATTTGACGCGCTGCCGCGTATCGATGTGAAGAAGCCGAAGGTTGGTATCGTAGGCGAAATTCTGGTGAAGTTTTCGCCGCTGGCGAACAATCATATCGTAGAGCTTTTGGAGTCGGAGGGTGCGGAAGCGGTTATGCCGGATCTGATGGACTTTTTGATGTACTGCTTCTACAACAGCAATTTCAAGGCGGAGCACCTGGGCGGCAAGCGTTCGACAGCATGGCTCTGCAATATGGGCGTGTCTCTGCTGGAGTATTTCCGCAAGGTCGCCCGCAGGGAGTTGGCCGCGAGTGTGCACTTTACACCGCCGTCCAGAATCTGGGAACTGGCGGAGATGGCGAAGGAGTATGTCTCGCTGGGAAACCAGACCGGCGAAGGATGGTTTTTAACCGGGGAGATGCTGGAACTGATCCATTCCGGTGTGAAGAATATCGTCTGCACGCAGCCGTTTGGCTGCCTGCCGAATCATATCGTCGGCAAGGGTGTGATCAAGGAGCTGCGGCGGTCGCATCAGGATGCGAATATCATTGCGGTGGATTATGATCCGGGAGCCAGCGAGGTGAACCAGCTGAACCGGCTGAAGCTGATGCTGGCTACGGCGAATAAGAATTTGTGATTTGTGGTTTTGGTTTGTGGTTTGTGATGAGATTGTCCGGTTGGACAACAAACATACTATTTGCATCTCCGCTGCCCAAAATTCAGATCATCCAGGCGGGAAAACAGGCTGTTTTGGTAGCTGGGCTTCTAAAATGGCATCCGCTACCAAAAAAATCCTCAAAACCGAGGAATTTTTGGTAGCAGGGCACTGATCCGCCTCGCAATTACCAAAATCAGCTGTTTCCCATGCCTGGACGCCGCTGATTTTGGTAATTTGCAGGGTGATTAGATAAGAATTACCAAAATATCAAATCAAAATATCAAATCTGCGATTTTTCTTGACGAATCTGCTCACTTCTTTTACAATAATCATATTTTACACATCGTTCCCCCAACATACGCACCGGAAAGGATACCCCCATCTCATGCTGATTATTATGCCATTATCTATGATTCCCACGTTCCTGCTCTACTGCTATGTCGGGGCCATTACGCCGGGGCCGGCGAATTTGTCTTCGCTGGCGGCCGGGATTCGGTATGGAAAGAAGGTGGCTTTGCGTCAGTGGAGAGGACTGCTTGCGGGATTTTTTATTATTTCCATGCTTTCTGTCCTGATTACCTATTTGCTGGGAACCGTGCTGAACCAGTATGTCGGGCTGCTGACCTGGATCGGGGCGGGCTATATTCTGTGGCTGGCCTGGCATATGCTGCGCTCCTCCGGCGTCTCAGAAAAGGATGACACCGCGGTTCCCTGCTTTCGCACAGGGCTTTTGATCAACCTGACCAATGTGAAAATTATGGTGTTTTGCCTGACTGCCCTGGCTTCCTTTGTGCTGCCTTACACGCGTTCGTTTGGGGCGCTGCTGGCGATCGGGCTGTTCCTGCCTTTTACCGGGCCTTTAGCAAATCTGGTCTGGGTTTTTGCGGGAGCCTCTCTCCAGAAATTATTTGTGAATCACAAAAAAGCGGTCGATATCGTGATGGCCGCCTCGCTCGCTTTGTGCGCGGTCAGCCTCGTGTGGCCGCATTGATTTTGCGCACGCAATCACATTGATCACAAGCTTTGCCGTGACGTACGCGCCTGCATAACCCAACACTCAACCGGCTGTCAAAAAAGGGTAAGAAAGGTTTCAAAATACCTTCCTTACCCTTTTTTCTGTTTAATCCAATTCCGTCAACCCCGTATACAATTCATAATACCGCCCCTTCATCGCCAGCAGCTCATCGTGATCGCCGCGCTCGATGATCTTACCGTGTTCGAGTACCATGATGGCGTTGGCATTGCGCACCGTCGACAGGCGATGGGCGATGACGAAGGTGGTGCGGTCAGCCATCAGGCGGTCCATGCCGTGCTCGATGTGCTTCTCAGTCCGGGTATCGACCGAGCTGGTCGCCTCATCGAGAATCAGGATCGGTGCTTTGGAAAGCGCCGCACGGGCGATGTTTAAGAGCTGCCGCTGGCCCTGGCTCAAGTTCGAGCCGTCGCCCTCCAGCATCGTCTGATAGCCATGGGGCAGACGGCTGATAAAGGAGTGGGCGGATGCGGTTTTTGCGGCCTGGATGACCTCCTCATCAGTTGCCTCCAGCCGGCCGTAACGGATGTTCTCCATCACAGTTCCGGTGAACAGATGCGTATCCTGAAGCACCATGGCGATATTCTGACGCAGATTGTCACGGTTGATGTGGCGGATATCCACGTCGTCGATGGTGATGGTGCCGCTCTGAATGTCATAGAAGCGGTTGACTAGGTTCGTGATCGTCGTCTTGCCTGCGCCCGTGGAGCCGACAAAGGCGATCTTCTGCCCCGGCTTCGCATAGAGACTGATGTCATTTAAGATCACTTTATCCGGGTTGTAGCCGAAGGTCACATGATCCAGACGCACATATCCGGTCATCGGGTGCAGCACTCTGGCATCCGCATCGTCTGCCGGTTCGGGTGCTTCATCCATCACGGAGAATACCCGCTCAGCACCGGCCAGCGCGGAAAACACATTGCTGACCTGCATGGAGATCTCGTTGATCGGACGGCTGAACTGACGGGAAAAGTTTAAAAACACCGTGAATCCGCCCACATCGAAGCTGCGGAAAATGCAGAGCAGTCCGCCGATGGTGGCTGTCAGGGAATAATTGATCTGGCTTAAATTGCTCATAACCGGCCCCATCATGCCGCCGAAGAACTGGGCACGAATCTGGTTGTCGCGAAGGTTGTGGTTTAAGAGATTGAATTCCTCCTCGGCCACCTCCTCATGACAGAATACCTTGACTACCTTCTGACCGGTCACGGTCTCTTCGATGTAGCCGTTTACCGCGCCAAGCGATGCCTGCTGCGCAGAGAAATATTTCTGGCTCCGCCCGGCCACGACCCCACCGGCCTTCATCATAAGCGGAATCATCACAAGCGTCACGAGCGTCAGCCAGATGTTCGTGTAGACCATCAAAATCACGGTGCCGATGATGCTGAGTGCACCGGCAAACAGCTGCACCAGCGTGCTGCTCAGCATCTGACCGATGGTATCCACATCGTTGGTGAAACGGCTCATCAGATCGCCGTTGCTGTTGGTGTCATAAAAGCGCACCGGCAGCATCTGTAATTTGCTGAACAGATCATTTCGAATTTTCTTTAATGCATTCTGCGCTACGGTCAGCATAATGCGTGCCTGCGCGTAGTTCGCCGCCACGCCGATCAGGTAGACCGCGGCCATCACCACCAGCGCTTTTGCAAGACCTGCCGCACTTCCGCGGCTGCCGTCCATCGGTGCGATGTAGGTATTGATGATCGGGCGCAGCATATAAGAACCAACCAGGGTTCCCAATGTATTTAAAATCACGCAGACAAAGGCCAGCGCCATCCGGCTCTTATCTTCCCTCAAATATGCCATCAGGCGACGCACCGTTTCCTTCGTCTGCTTCGGCCTGCCATGCTTTACGGTCATAGCGCGTCTGCCCGCACCGCCGGCACCGCCCATCGACACTGCCGGTGCCTTCGCAAAAGACTGTCTTCCATAACGTCTCTTAAGACTTTCCATACGCTGTTTGTCATCCATCATGCACTCACCTCCGCTGTCTTCTCACGCTGGGAATAATAAATTTCCTGATAAGCCTCACAGGACTTCATCAGCTCCTCATGGGAACCCATGCCGATGATCCTGCCGTCATCCAGCACCAGAATCTGATCCGCCTCTTCCACCGAGCCGATCCGCTGTGCGATGATGAACTTGGTGGTATCCTTGAGGGTCGTCCGGAAGCATTCCCGGATCTTCGCCTCAGTTGCCGTGTCCACCGCACTGGTGGAGTCATCCAGAATCAGGATCTTCGGATGCTTGAGCAATGCCCGCGCAATACACAGGCGCTGCTTCTGACCGCCGGATACATTGACACCGCCCTGTCCCATATCTGTGTCATATCCATTCTGGAAGCTGCTCACGAAGCTGTCCGCCTGCGCTGCATCCGCAATCTGCCGGATCTCCTCCATCGACGCATCTTCCTTGCCCCATCGCAGGTTCTCCTCGATGGTGCCGGAGAACAATACATTTTTCTGAAGCACCATGCCGACGCGGTCGCGCAGGTGTTCCAGCGAATAATCCCTGACGTTGATGCCGTCCACCAGGACTTCTCCCTCTGTCGCATCATACAGACGCGGAATCAGCTGTACCAGAGAGGTCTTGCCGCTTCCGGTCGATCCGATGATGCCGATGATCTGCCCCGGCTCGGCCGTGAAGCTGATGTGTTCCAGCACCTTGTCTTCTCCATTCTCCTGATAGCTGAACGCCACATCGCGGAATTCCACACGTCCCTCGGTCACCTGGCGGTCTTTGCATTTCGCATCGTCGTCGGTCAGATCAATGTCGGTGTGAATGACTTCGTTGATTCGCGTGACGGATGCCATGGCGCGCGCAAACTGCAAAAACACCATGGAAAGCATCATCAGGGACATCAGAATCTGTACAATATAAGTCGTAAACGCAGTCAGATCCCCCACCTTCATACTGCCGCCGATAATCAGATTGCCGCCATACCACACCACCGCAATGGTGGTAATATTCATCGCCAGCATCATGACCGGCATGGTCGCGATGACAATGTTCATCGCCTTTAAGCTGGTATTCTGCAAATCTTCATTGGCCGTGCGGAATTTCTCCTTCTCATAGTCCTCCCGGACGAAGGATTTGATCACGCGCACGTTGGTCAGCGCCTCCTGAATTCCGGAGTTCATCTTGTCCAGCTTGGTCTGCATGACACCAAATCTCGGATACGCAGTCATCATGATTCCGGCGATGATCAGAGACAGTACCGGAATCACAATCAGGATAATCACGGCCAGGCGGGCATTCATGAAAAATGCCATGATCAGCGCACCGATCAGCATACCCGGTGCACGCAGCGCCAGCCGCAGTCCCAGCATCAGGACCTGCTGTACCTGCTGCACATCATTGGTCAGACGCGTCACCAGCGAACCGGTGCTGAACTGGTCAATATTTTTGAAAGAAAATTTCTGTACCTTGTCAAATAAATCCTGCCTCATGTCACTGGTGAAGCTGATGGAAGCCTTCGCCGAAAAATAGGCCCCTCCGATTCCGCTGACCGCCATCACGGCCACGATTGCAACCATGCAGAGGCCGATCCGTAGGATGTATCCGCTGTCGCGGTTCGCCACACCGTTGTTGATAATCATGGACATCAGTTTCGGCAGCATAATCTCGCCGAACACCTCCGTCAGCATCAGACACGGGCCGATGATAAAGGCACTCATGTATGGCTTCGCGTATTTTGCATATTGTTTCATAGTTATTCCTCGCTTTCTGTCTTATTATGTTCCACACAGCTGTCTTTTGATACAAGATCGCTAAGGCTGAGTTCCTCTGCATACTGCACGAGATTCCCGTGAATCCGGCCCAGATAGCCGCAAAGCTGCTCGGTCTCCTCCGACGAGAATCCGGCAAACATCCGCTTCTCCGTGCTTTGGAAAAAACAGATGCTATTCGCCACCACTCTGCGTCCTTTCTCCGTAATGCAGATCTGATTAAAGCGGTTGTCCTCCTTATCCACCGCCCTGCGCACATAGCCGCCCTGCTCCAGCTTCTTTAACGAAACCGCCACCGTCGCCGAGGTGATGTGACTCAGCTTTGCAAGCTCCTTCTGCGATATATTGGGATGATCCGCGATAAACATCAGAAGCTGATGCTGCCCCCGGTAGACCCCCGTCTTCTGGTTCAGCTCACGCTCCAGGATCAGCCGGTGAAGGCGGCCTACACATACATATGCATCCATCAGCTTATGATACGGCGAATTCCATTCGCGCCCCCCATGCCATTCTTTCCCCTTCGGACATTTTTTCTCCATCATACTCTCCTTTATACTTTGCCCGCTAACTATTAGCTTGCAAATCGTTAGATAGCTAACTATTTACTCATTATAAAAGCACTTGCAAAAAAACGCAAGTGCTTTTTCCGATTTTTTCACTTTCTTCACATTTCTTCACACGGATAGTCCAGCAGATAGTGCTCATACCCATTCACCACCCGCGTCGCCCCAAACTGATCCTCGCGGCAGAAGCCATTGCCATAATTCGCGTGCACATGACCGTGCACAAACAGTTTTGGCTGATACTGCTCCAGCAGCGTCCGAAAGCACGCAAACCCCCGGTGCGGCAGATCGTCCAGATCATGAACTCCCTGCGCCGGCGCATGTGTCACCAGAATATCGAACCCGCCGTGCCGCCTCAGCTTCCACCAGAGCTTCCGGATGCGTCTTGCCATCTGCGCCTCCGAATACTGGTTGACCGCCCCCGGTGCATACTGCATGGAGCCGCCGAGCCCCAGGATGCGGATGCCCTGATACACATAGATCGTATCCTCAATGCAGATACAGCCGTCATCCTCCCCCCGCCGGTGCCAGTAATCATGGTTGCCCAGGACAAACAGAACCGGTGCATGGCTCATGGATGCAAAGAAATCCAGATAATCCTTCCGCAGATCCCCGCAGGCCAGGATCAGCTCCACGTTCTCCAGTTTTTCCGCACTGTAATGTTCATACAATGACTTCGATTCGTGATCTGACAACACGAGAATTTTCATGCCTTATTCCTCCGTCTTCTTTTCCTCCGTCTTCACGCCCTGCTGCCGGATCATCGCCTGTGCGTCCTGCGCAAACAACTCCGCCTCCGGAATCTCACCGATGACATTGCCCGCCAGCCAGTCCATGCGCACGATCTCCTCCGGTGTCAGGGTATGGTCATCCGCGCCGATCACCACGTCTCCCTGTGCGTCAATCCGTCCCTCAAAGGGGTGGAACGCACCGCGGCAGATGGATTTCTTCAGGAAACGAATCAGGCGCTGCGTATCGGGCGGCAGGTTTTGCGTATAGATCACATCGATCACATCTGCCGACATGCCCCACCAATAATTGATCGCCTTTTTTCCCTTCATTTCTCTCGGTGCCTGTGTGCCGCGGCAAATCAGCTCCACCATGCGCACATAGAATTTTCCCCAGTCACAGATCGGTGTCGCCAGGTTTTCCACTGTCCCGTCGTCCAATTTGTGGTAAAGTCCGAATTCCCGGGATGCCCGGTTTGGCGTGATCATATCATCCCCGGAAACATAGGAGATGCCTTCCCGCTCCATCTCCTGACGGCAGTTCGCATCCTTAAGTCCCGACCAGGTCAGATAAACCTGTGCCCGCGGATTGATCATGCGCGCTCCCATGGCGAAGGCATTGATGTTCGCCACCCGGCCATAGATCGGGTAATCTGCAATATAGCCCAGCTTGTTGGATTCGCTCATGGACGCCGCCAGGGCTCCCATCAAAAACTTGGACTCATAGATCCGCGCATAGTACGTGCAGATCGAAGTAAACGACACATTGACCGAACAGTTGAACACCCAGATCTCCGGATGCTCCACCGCCGTCTTGACACTCTGTACGGCCATCTCCGGGGAGGTGGTAAAGATCACATTGCAGTGCGCGCAAAGCGCCAGGTTGATGGCACTGGCAAGTGTTGCCTCATTGCCGGCATTGGAAAATGCCACCGTGCGCAGCGTTCCGCCATAGTGCTCCTCCAGATACATGCGCCCCAGCTCATGTCCGTAGACCCAGCTGGAATGCTCCGGGTCCTTGGCGTAAATAAATGCAATCTTTAATTGCTCCGCGTCGATTCCGGTACTCGGCATCAGCCAGTTCATCAG
Organism: Lachnospiraceae bacterium; assembly: GCA_028693165.1. Taxonomy (GTDB): domain Bacteria; phylum Bacillota; class Clostridia; order Lachnospirales; family Lachnospiraceae; genus Brotaphodocola. The sequence continues at coordinate 81,247 of JAQUVX010000006.1, forward strand.
CTTCGGAACCGAGGACTCCGGTTTGAGCGGCTGTTCGACCAGCTCGATCTTGCCGCCCCGTGATTCGAGGAGCAGTTCATCCCAGATCCGGTTCAAATCCGCCCGCATCTGGCTTTCCGTCCGCTGCTTGATCTGCTCGTAGCCAAAGATCTCGATATAGAGCAGGAGCGCATCCGAGGCCGTCAGCTGCAGCTCCTCTGTGCGCCGCTCCTCGAATACCCGGCTGAACCGGTCATGTGCCCCCTTAAAGTAAGAACGCATCTCCTCGTCCCAGACTTCTCCCGGCTTCCTTCCAAGAAGCTCAAGCAGATGGTCGTAGCTGCCCTCTTTGCTGAACCACACGTTGCAGTTGAAGGACACCTGATAAAAATCCAGGAATTCATAATACAGACGAATGTCATGGTCGTCGCTGCGTCTTGGAATCAGACGGATCACCGAAGCCAAAATGCTGTAAGACTGCAGATATTTCAGCACGCTGACCCGCTTATTGCCCTCCTGGACGTAGTAGCGGTTCATAAATTCATACACCACGATCGGGTCCTGAATGCCCTCGGTAATCTGATAATCATAAAGCTGCGCCCACTTGGACGCAAACTCGGTTTTCTCCCCAAGCAGCGGCATGAAGTTGCTGGCAAAAGCCTGCGTCCGCCCCTGTGTCTTGGTTCCGACAATCCGCTCCAGCGGCAGATCCAAAACGCCAAGACTGACTTCTGAAACGATGTCTGCATTTGCCAGAATATCATCCAACACCGGCAGATAGGGGTACTCACCCTTCGCCACGGCTGCCTGATACTGCCTGCGTCCAAGGCGCAGTGCCCCAAAGTAGTCATATAATGCCATGCTGTATTCTCCTTCCTGCTTCGTTCTTTTTATGGTGACAGTTTTCCCGCTCACTGCTACCGCAGAATTTCCAACAGATCCTCCCGCGTCAGACTTCCCAGCGAGACCGTTCCCTCGGTGATGATCTGCTCCGCAAGGCTCTTCTTCTGTTCCTGCAGTTTGACGATATTTTCTTCAATGGTGTCTTTCATGATCAGCTTAAATACCGACACCTGCTTTTCCTGTCCGATGCGGTGCGCCCGGTCCGTTGCCTGATTCTGCGCCGCCACATTCCACCACGGGTCATAATGAATGACGATATCCGCCGCCGTCAGATTCAGTCCCGTACCGCCCGCCTTCAGCGAGATCAGAAATACCGGCACCTCGTCCGACTGAAACGCGCCCACCATCTGAATCCGCTCTTCCTTGGAGGTGGACCCGGTCAGCATGTGATATGCGATTCCTTCTTTCTTAAGCCGTTTCCCGATCAGCTCCAGCATGGATGCAAACTGAGAAAACAGCAGGATCTTATGTCCGCCCTCGATGCCTCCGGCAATCAGCTCCACGCAGGTGTCCAGCTTGGCCGATCCCCCCTTGTAGCTTCCAAAGCACAGAGTCGGGTCACAGCACAGCTGCCGCAGCCGGGTCAGCTGTGCCAGAATCTGCATCTTGTCGCTGCCCACGGCCGCTCCGGACATGGATTTGAGCTGCTCCTTGAGCTGTAGGGCATGCGCCGTGTAAAGCTCCTTCTGCTCCGCCTCCGCCCTCGAATAAACCACCGTTTCCAGCTTATCCGGAAGCTCTTTTAACACATCCTGTTTCAGTCTGCGCAGCACGAACGGGCCGCTCATGCGGTGCAGCAGCTTGAGTGCTTTCACCTCGCCCTCCCGCACAATCGGCAGCTCAAAGTCCTTCTTAAACCGGGAGTAGGTAAACAGAAATCCCGGCATCAGATAGTCAAAAATACTCCACAGTTCGCTGAGCCGGTTCTCGATCGGGGTACCCGTGAGGGCATACCGGGTTCTGGCCTGAATCAGCTTTACCGCCTTCGCACTCTGCGTCCCCGGATTCTTGATATACTGCGCCTCATCGATGATCTGGAACCGGAACTCCCTGTCCTGATAAAACTGGATATCCCGCTTCAAAAGATCGTAGGACGTGATCAGCACCTGACTGCGCTCCTGCGCCGCCAGGATCGCTTCCCGCTCCGCCGCCGTTCCCACTACCGTCGTGACCGTCAGCTCCGGCGCGAACGTGTGAAGCTCATTCTCCCAGTTGTAAACCAGAGAAGCCGGGCACACGATCAGAGAACCGCTCTCCGGTGCCCGCTTCGCCTCATCCAGCAAAACCGCAATCACCTGAATCGTTTTCCCAAGCCCCATATCATCGGCCAGAATGCCGCCAAAGCCATACGCATCCAGCGTCTTCAGCCAGCGAAAGCCTGCCTTCTGATATCCGCGCAGAATCGACAGCAACGAGGACGGGATCTCATAGTCGCTGTCCTCCACCGATTTCATACCGCGCACCACTGCCTTGAACAGATGATCCCGGTAGAACGTGATTCCATTTCCTTCCTTGAGCACACTGTCCAGATAGAGCGCCCGATAGGCCGGAATCCGAATGCTGTCCTCCGACAGCTTTGCCTTGCTGATCGCCAGCCCGTCCACCAGCTTCGCCACCGTGACCAGACCACTCTCATCCAGACGCAGGAACTCTCCGCTCTTCAAGCGATAATACGGCTTCTTCGGATCGTACTCGGTCAAAATCTTCTGCAGCGCAGACGGTTCCATCCCCTCCACATCCACGGTAAGTTCTAACCAACTGCTCTCGCTGCGCACGCCGACCGAAACCCGCGCCGGAGGCAGAATCCGGATGGCTTTGGCTGCATCCGACATATAGACGGCACCAAGCTCCATAAACTCCGCCATCCCCTCGCTCAGCAGGCGGTACAGCGCATCGTCATCATCCCGGATGACCAGATACTCCGAGGTCTCATCCCGATATTTGAAATACCGGGTAATGAGCTGGCTGATGCGGAATTCTCCCGGCACATCCCGACAGATCGTCCGCGGCACCTTCTCGTCCTCCATCGGCTGAAAGGAATATTCCCCATAGGAAAGCTCCGGGCGCATGGTCAGCTCCCCCGGTCTGCTACTGTCAAAGGTGAAGGTCGCCTTCAACTCCTGCGGCCGGTATGCCTCCAGATTGACTTCGTTTGCATCCAGGTCACAGTAGGGGAGAATCTTCTTTAATACCCGCTCATAAAACAGCGGTATATCCCGCTCCTGCACCTCCAGCGTATGACTTTTCTTATCCCGCAGTGTCTCCTCAAGAAAGACATTCAGGCACATGCTGTCTGCCTGATCCAGGCATACCAGCCGCTCCCGATCTCCCACATACCAGTGCTCCTCCCCGGAGAATCCGTAAAGCCCCGAATCCAGTGCCACCCGAATCCCGTCCTTCCCCGCTTTGGTGATCGTGACAGACAGGCGCAGCGGTTCCCGCTTTACCGTGACCAGATGCCGCGTTCCCGCATTATCCTCCAGTTCGAGTTCCCGCCCTTCCATCAGACGGAAGAAACGATCCCGGTTCGCACGGCTTAGGTTCAGCTCCCGCAGGCCCTGTACCGTCACGTAGGAGCTGCGCCGAAACTGCTCATAGTGCTCCTGGTATACATTGACCAACTCTACCAAAAGCGCGCACAGCGGGCGGTCCTCCTCCACAAAGGCCGCAACACTGTGATGGAAATTGAGCTGTTTTCCATAGGAAACCATCGCGCCGCTCTCGATCGCCTGTACGAATGCAGTCAGATCCTTCAGCACATACAGCCGATCCCGGCCCACCCGAAATTCCAGACGAATTTCTCCCCGCTGCAGCATCAGACGCGGCACCAGGCGCACCTTCGTCTCCTCGCCCTCCTGGATGATCTGCGCCACCTCCCGGTTGGTATACTCCCGGATCATGGTGCGGATCTCCTGCGACGTGGACACGCTTTTTCCGCCGCCGCTCGCCTGCTGCTCCTTCCAGGCCGCAAACACAGCGTTTGCATGCCTGCACATCCCCTTGTAGGAACTTCCGTTTATACAAGAACAAGAGTAGTCATAAACCTGACTACCCTTGATATATAGACTCACCTTATACTCTGCCTCATCCTCGGCTACGGTCGCACGGATTCCCAGCTCGCCTTTCCAAAACGTACTGACTTTCCAATCCGTAATCTTCATAACATGCCTCCATTAAAAGCAAACAATCCTTACATGCGCTCCGGTGCCTCAAAGCCCAGCACCTGAATGCAGGACGCAAGCACATCCTTTACCAGCGTGATCAGCGAAATCCAGCTTGCCTGACGCGCCTGATCCTCCTCCGCGATGATCCGGGTGTCGTGATAAAAGCTGTTGAATGCATTGGACAGATCATAAATATACTGACAGATCTTGTGGGGAGCCGTCTCCGCAAAGCTGGACTCCATCACATCGTTGTACTTGGACAGCTCCAGCATCAGCGCCTTTTCCGCATCACTCACCGCCGGCAGGATCACCGGTGTCCCCGTATACTTCGCATCGAGCTGCTCGTATTTTGCGAGAATCGATTTGATCCGCACGATCGTATACAGAATGTATGGGCCGGTATTTCCTTCAAAGGAGATAAAGCGGTCGATGTCGAAGACGTAATCCTTCGCCGCCTGGTTGGACAAATCGCCGTATTTCAGTGCTGCCAGACCTACGGTCTTCGCCGTCTCCTTCGCCTCTTCCTCGGATACGGTGCGGTTCTCCATGATACGCGCATAAACCGCCTCATCGATATCCGCAATCAGATGCTCCAGACGCATCACGCCGCCGTCCCTTGTCTTGAACGGCTTGCCGTCCTTGCCGTTCATGGTGCCGAAACCGATGTGGATCATCGGCGTCGCTTCCTTCACATAGCCGGCCTTCTTCGCCACGCGGAATACCTGCTTGAAATGAAGCTCCTGACGCTTGTCCGTGATATAGATATACTTCACCGGAGAGAAATCCTTCTCCCGCTCGATAATCGTTCCGAGATCCGAGGTCGCATACAGTGCCGCACCGTCAGACTTGCGGACGATACAGGGCGGCAGCTCCTTGGAATCCGTCGGCTCCGTCACATCCACGACCAGGGCACCCTGACTCTCATAAGCCAATCCCTTGTCCTGGAGATCCTGAATCAGCCACGGAATATATTTTTCCGCGTCGCTCTCGCCCTTCCACAGTTCGAAGTGCACGTCCAAATTGTCATAATTCTTCTTTAAATCCGCCAGAGAAACCTTCATGATATGGCTCCAGATGGCCGCGTACGGTGCGTAGCCCTTCTGCAGCCGGAAGGTCGCTGTCTGCGCCCGCTCCTTGAAGGCCTCATCCTCCTTGGATTTGCCGCTGGCCGTCGGGTAAATATCCTCCAGCTCACCGATGGTAAACGGCGGCTCCTCCGGGTATGCGCCGGTATAGCTCTCATCAAAATAAACCAGCTCCGGCTTGCGGTCTCTCAGCTCTTCGATGATCAGTCCCATCTGCAAACCCCAGTCTCCCAGATGCACATCGCCGATCATGTTGTAGCCCAAAAATGCCCCCATGCGCTTGATGCTCTCGCCGATGACAGCCGAGCGCAGATGTCCCACGTGCAGCGGCTTCGCCACGTTCGCTCCGCCGTAATCCACGATGATCGTCTCGCCGTGTCCGCTCTCTTCCAGGCCGAGCTTCTCTTCCTTCTGCATGCCGTTCATATAATCCGCCAGATACTGCGGATTCAGCCGGATATTGATAAATCCGGGCATCACGGCATTGATCTCGGAAAACATCACATCTCCCGTCAACTTTTCCAGTGCCTCATTTGCAATATCAATTGGTTTCTTCTTATATGCCTTTGCCGCCGCCATCGCGCCGTTGCACTGATATTCACACAGATCCGGCCGGTTGGACAATACAACCTTCGCGTAGGATTTGTCGTACCCGCACTCTGCAAATGCAGCTTCCATCTTCGCTGCAATCAATTCAAGAATTTTCTTCACGTTCCCGGTCTCCTTCTTCTATCGAACCTTGTCACAGTTCTTCTGACTAAACATTAATTATACTGGATTTCTTCTTAAAATGCAACTGTACAGAGAAATCCGACAAAAAAAGAAACCACCCGCAATCCAGCAGACAGTTTCTCTGTGATAATCTTATTCGGTTAAATTATGCTCTTGACAGATACTCACCGGTACGGGTATCGATCTTGATCTTGTCTCCGGTGTTGACGAACAGCGGAACGTATACGGTAGCTCCGGTCTCAACGGTAGCCGGCTTGGTAGCGCCCTGTGCGGTATCGCCCTTGAAGCCCGGCTCGGTGTCGGTGATCTCCAGCTCAACAAACAGCGGCGGCTCAACTGAGAATACCTTTCCGTTGTATGAGCAAACCTTGCATACCTCGTTCTCTTTTGCGAACTTCAGTGCATCGCCGATGACATCTGCTGCCAGCGCCATCTGCTCGTAGTTGTCCATGTTCATGAAGTTGAACAGATCGCCGTCTGCATACAGATACTGCATATCAACACGGTCAATTCTTGCTGCCGGGAATTTCTCGGTCGGACGGAATGTTTTCTCTATTACGGAACCGGTCATAACATTCTTAATTTTCGTTCTTACAAAAGCGGCGCCTTTTCCTGGCTTTACGTGCTGAAACTCAATAATCTGATATACTGCACCATCGATATCCAGGGTAATGCCGTTTCTAAAATCACCTGCTGAAATCATGTGATATTCCTCCTTAAATTGCGTACTCGCGCTTAATCTTCTATATTCTATACTAAAAAATACGTTTTTTCAACTATTTTTTTCAGCTTATACCTGTTTTGTGGCTGTTTTATGGCTATTTTGCGTTACTTGGCATCACTTTGCATCACTTTGCGTGAGATAATCCATCGCGAGCGCATAACCTCTCAGTCCAAGTCCCACCACCTGACCGGTGCAGACCGGAGCCGTCACGGAAACATGACGAAACTCTTCCCGCTTGTGGACGTTGGAAATATGCACCTCGATGATCGGCACCTCGATCGATGCCAGCGCATCCCGCAGCGCAATACTGTAGTGGGTAAATGCCCCCGGATTGATGACAATCCCCTCGACGCCGCTGTGGTAAGCCTCCTGAAGCTTGTCGATCAAACCGCCCTCGTAATTGCTCTGAAACACTTCCAGCTCATGTCCCTCTGCTGCCGCCTTTTCCTCCAGCATGGATACCAGATCTGCATAATCCTGCGTTCCGTAAATTCCTTTTTCCCGAATCCCCAGGAAATTTAAGTTCGGCCCATTCATAACCAGCAGTTTCATCCTATTCTCCTCCTATGGTTTCCTCTTCCAGTCTCTGCGTCAGCTCCCGGACAATCTCCGAAACTTCCTTTCCGTCCACATCCACAACCACTCCGGCCGCCTCTGCATAGATCGGATTCCGGTATGTCAGCAGCGCCTCCACCTTCTGTTCCACGTCCGGTCCCTGCAAGAGCGGCCGCGTCGTGTCGCCCTGTAAGCGTTCCAGAACCGTCTTCTTCTGAACCCGCAGAAATACCACCGTTCCCAGCTGCTTTAACATCACACGGTTCTCTTCCCGCAGCGGTAGTCCGCCGCCCACGGAGATTACCGCAAGCTTCCGATCCGCCAGAAGCTGTTCCAGAACCGCCGTCTCGGTCTGCCGAAACACCGCTTCTCCCTGTCTGGCAAAAATCTCGGAGATCGCCATCCCTGCCCGCTCCTCAATCAGCTGATCCGTGTCCAGAAGGGGCAGGCCAAACGCTCTGGCACAGGCCTGTCCCACACTGGTCTTTCCCGCCCCCATAAATCCAATCAAAATCAGCTTCTGCTTCATCCGGCTTTTCCTCCCAGACAACGCTTGAGAAGCTCCCTGGCCTCCGCAATCAGCGACGGTGAGATCACCACCTCCGGATTCCACAGCTCATAGGCCACGATCCCCTGATAGAGCAGCATATCCAGGCCGTTGCAGACCACCGCGCCCGCCGCACGGGCACGCTTCATAAACTGTGTCTCCATCGGCGTGTAGACCACATCAAACGCATGACTTAATTTCTGATAAAATGCCGCGTCCTCGATCGGTGCCGCATCCATATTCGGAAACATCCCCACGCTGGTCGTCTGCACCGCCAGGCAGCCCGTTTCTCCAATCTGATCCCATGCATGAAGCGGCAGCGCAGTCAAAAGCTCCTGCTGCATATGACGGTTGATTTCCTCCGCCAGCTGCTGTGCCTTCTCCACACTGCGGTTCAGCACATAGACCTTCCGCGCGCCCTCCCGCGCCAGCACGTAAGCCGCCGCCTTGGCCGCACCGCCTGCACCGATCAGAATGCAGACCTGTTCGCGAATCTGCATCCCGGCGCCCTGCATGGCACGCCACAATCCCTCCGCATCGGTATTGTATCCCCTGTATCCGGATTCCGTCCGCACCAGCGTATTGACCGCGCCGATCGCCCTGGCATCCTCGTCGATCTCTGCCAGATATTCCATGACTGCCTGCTTGTGCGGCACCGTCACATTCAGACCGCCGATATTCAGCGCATACGCACCGCGCACCGCGTCACCCACGCATCCTTCCTCCACGCGAAACGGCACATAGGTCATGTCCACCTGCGTCCGCTCACTGTATAAATTGTGCATCATCGGAGACAGGGAATGTTCCACCGGGCAGCCGATCACGCCGTATACTTTTGTCGTTCCTCTCGTTTTCATCGTTCTGTTCCTCTGCTGCTCATTTATTTTGCTTCGCCGACCGTTTATAAAAATACAGCACCACTGCTTCTAAGTAACGCTTCAGCACGATCTGAATCTCCTCTTTCGGATTGATCGGCTTCACCAGAATCCCATAGATTCCGGCGCGGTTCGCCCCGTACACATCGGTAAAAAGCTGATCGCCGACAAAGAGTGTCGTGCCTGTCTCCGTCCCCATGATCTCCATGGCCCGGCGGTAGTTCTTCACGGAAGGCTTCGCCGCCTTGTAAATATATGGCGAGTCCACCTGTGCCGCAAAAGAAGCCACCCGCGGCTCCTTGTTATTGGACAGCAGGCAGGTCTTCATCCCCATGCCGTGCAGCCGTTCAAACAGCGCGATGGCCTTCTCATCTGCCGGTGCCCCATGGGGTACCAGTGTATTGTCTACATCAAAGATCGCTCCCCGGATGCCCTGATCGTACCATTCTCCCCACGGGATCAGGTAGGTACTGTCCAGCCACTCCTTCGGATAAAACGGTTCCAATATCAATGTCTGGTTCTCCTTATTTGTTCTTCAGCAGCTTGCCAAGCTCGTCCATAAAGGTGTTCACATCCTTGAACTCCCGATAAACCGATGCAAAACGAACATAAGCCACCTCGTCTAACTGCTTGAGCTTGCGCATGACAAGCTCGCCGATCGCAGAGGTCTCAACCTCTTTCTCTTCCATATTGAAGATCTGATTCTCGATCTCATCAATCATGGCATTGACCTGCTGAATGGACACCGGACGTTTGTGACAGGAATGAACCACGCCCGCCTCAATCTTGGAACGGTCATAGGGTTCTCTGGAATTATCCTTCTTGATCACCATGAGCGGCATCGTCTCCAGCTTCTCATAGGTCGTAAAACGTTTTCCGCAGGCTGTGCACTGACGGCGGCGGCGAATGGAGCTGTTGTCCTCGGCCGGGCGGGAATCAATTACTTTCGTATCTGCTGTGTTACAATATGGACACTTCAACGTTTTTTCCTCCTGTTTCTTTCCACCATCGGTGGTTTTACGTCAACTTATATTGCTTCTATTTTACTCTACCGGACGGATATGCGCAAGCTGTTTTTCCGCCGATCAATCCGTCTTGCAGGCTTTCTCCACATCCTTGAGCTTTCGCACCTGTACCAGGATAATATCGTCGCCAATCTGGCAGACATCACAAAACGAAATCACGTATTCCTTTTCCCGCCCGAAAATCCCGCACAGGCATCCCGGCCCCGGCACGATCAGATGTGTGATACAGCCGGTCTTGGGATCAAACTCCACGTCCCCCACATAGCCCAGACGCTTACAGTCGCAGACGTTGATGACTTCTTTTTTTTTAAATCAAAAATACGCATGGCACACACCCGAAGTTTCCTTGGTATATGCTATGCGTATGATGTCTCAATGTTACCGGAATTTAGAATAACGGAACAACCGCACCCTCATAAGTGGTTTCGATGAAGGATTTCACCTCGTCGCTGGTCAGTGCTTCGATCAGTGCTTTGGTTGCCTCATCGTTCTCTTTGCCTTCCTGAACTGCCACAACGTTGCCGTAGGTGGTAGCTGCCTCGGAATCGCTTGCCTCAACAGACAGTGCGTCCGATACCTTCAAGCCGGCTTCGATTGCGTAGTTGCCGTTGATGACTGCGATATCTACATCCTGTAAGGAACGCGGAACCTGCGCTGCCTCGATTTCCAGGATATCCAGATTCTTGGTATTCTCCACCACATCGTTCTTGGTTGCGTTTAAGCCAACACCGTCGGTCAGCTTAATCAGACCCTGTGCTTCCAGAAGAAGCAGTGCTCTTGCCTCGTTGGTTGCATCGTTCGGTACTGCTACCTTTGCGCCGTCTGCCAGATCTGCCAGAGAAGCGGTCTTGCCTGCATAGATGCCGAATGGCTCATAGTGGATTGCGCCTGCGCTCACCAGCTTGGTGTTGTTCTCCTCGTTGAACTGCTCCAGATATGGCAGATGCTGGAAATAGTTTGCATCCAGATCTCCGCCATCCAGTGCCAGGTTCGGCTGAACATAATCGGTATATTCTTTTACTACCAGCTTGTAGCCCATCGCTTCCAGAACCGGTGCTGCTGCTTCCAGAATCTCAGCGTGCGGGGCCGGGCTTGCGCCTACCACGATCTCTTTTAATTCTGCCGGAGCTGCCTCGGTGCTCTCTGCCGCCGCCTCGCCTGCTGAAGTGGTTGCTGCCTCACTTGCTGCTGCCGTGGTCTCTGCCGGTTTGCTTCCGCCGCATGCGGTCAGTGCCGCTGCTGCCAGTACGGCTGCTGTGATGATGCTGATTGATTTTTTCATAATTTGTTTCCTCCTCGTTTTTTACTTGATTTATATGGCTGTCTGCCAACAGTCCTGTGGGGGCTGCTAAATCCTGTCTTGCTGTGTTTGCTGATCAGCGGATTCGCTTATCGCTGACCCGCGCCAGCTTCATGCCGATCTCCTGAATGATCTGAACGATGATGACCAGAATCGCCACCGTCAAAAACATCATATCGGTCTGATAACGGTAATAACCATAGTTGATTGCGATGCCGCCCAGTCCGCCTCCGCCTACGGCTCCGGCCATCGCCGAATAACCGAGGATCGTCGTCGTGGAGATCGCCGCTCCTACCAGCAGGGAGGGCTTTGCCTCCGGAAGCAGTACCTTCCAGATAATCTGAAACGTGGAAGCTCCCATCGATTTGGCTGCCTCGATGACTCCGGCATCCACTTCCTTAAAGGAAGACTCCACCATACGCGCGATGTACGGCGCGGCCGCGATGACAAGCGGCGGAACGACGGCCTTGGCGCCCAGCGTGGTTCCCACGATCTTGCGGGTTATCGGAAGCACCATGATCAGAAGAATCAAAAATGGTACTGAGCGAAGCAGATTGATGACGATCCCCAGAACCTTCTGCAAAGCCGGGATGGGACGGATGCCGCCCTTCTCGGTCACCACCAGGATAATACCCAGCGGAATGCCGATTAAATAAGAAATAATCGTGGAGGCGAATACCATGAAAAGCGTCTCGCCGATTCCTGTTTTGATCATCTCGATCACCTGTGGACTAAATGTCATGTTCCCGCACCTCCTCGTATGGAATTTCTACTGATTTGAGATAAGTTAGCGCCCGATTGGCATCCGTCTCATCCTCCGGCAGTTGAACGATCATCTGCCCGACTGCCTTGCCCCCGATATCCTTGGTGGAGGCATATAAAATATTGACCGGAACCTTGCAGGCCAGAATCATATTGGCGATAACCGGTTCCATGGACTCTCTTCCGTCAAAGATAATCCGGTATTTCCGCGCCACGTCGAATTTCACGTTGGTCACCGCATCGCCCAGGATGAGCTGCCGCCCAATCCTGGATTTCGGTTCCGAGAAAATGTCGGACACCTTGCCCACCTCTGCGATGTGGCTCTGATCGATGATCGCCACCCGGTCGCAGATCGCCTCGATGACTGCCATCTCATGCGTGATCACGATCACGGTAATCCCAAGGTCGCGGTTGATCTGCTTTAAGAGCTGCAGGATCGATTTGGTGGTATTCGGGTCCAGCGCACTGGTGGCCTCGTCACAGAGCAGCACCTTCGGATTGGTTGCAATGGCTCTGGCAATGGCGACTCTCTGCTTCTGTCCGCCGGACAGCTGTGCCGGATATGCCTTGGCCCGATCCTCCAGGCCCACCAGCTTTAACAGCTCCATCGCCCGCTCCCGCGCCTGCTTCTTCGGGGTTCCCGCAATCTCCATCGGGAAACAGATATTTTTTACGACATTTCGCTGCGCCAGCAGATTGAACTGCTGAAAGATCATTCCCATGGACTGTCTGGCTTTGCGCTGACCGGATTCGCTCATCGCCGCCAGATTCTCTCCCTCAAAAACCACTTCCCCGGAGGTGGGTACCTCCAGCATGTTGATACATCGTACCAGGGTGCTCTTGCCCGCACCGGAGAGTCCGATGATTCCGAAGATCTCGCCTCTCTGGATATCCAGATTGATATCATCCAGCGCTACCACCGGTCCATTGGCCGTCTTAAATTCCTTTCCCATGTTCCGGAGCTGGATAATGGTTTCTTCTGCTGCCATATCGTGTTCCTTCCTTTCTTCTCGCTCATCCTTCCACCAAATGAAAAAAATCGCAAGTCTGCATAGACCTGCGATCATGGTTCCGGTGTCTTCTGTCCCGGTATCTTATCCGATTCGACTTATCATCTATGCAAACTATATGTGATTTTTTACGCATACGAACATACGGCACATGTCCATCATCATGCCGCACATCATATCCATATTCATCTGCATCGTCGTCTGCTGAGTCATATCGGTTCCTCGATTTCTGTTCTGTCACTTTACTTCCTGCTGCTGTCTTGGTGTAAAAACTCTTATGAGGCGTATTTTACGTCAGGCGCGGGCATTTGTCAAGCAAATCTTTACACACCGCTGCGGTTTGTGGTTTTGAAGCCTCAGCCGCAGCAAAAGAGGCCCGAAGGCCCCTTTCGTCTCTGACTTTTATCTGCGGTGTTTCTCTGATGTCTGATCCGGCTTATTCGTACTCTACAACATCCAGCCAGTTCTCCAGCAGCTCTTTCTCAGCCGGAATGCCTTTTGAGAGGCGGGAAGCTGCGGTGATCGGAAGCCATCTCTGAACGTACTGTTTTGCGGTATCACTCATCTCGCAGAACAGATCCATGTACAGATCTGCCGTCTTCTGATCCTTCAGTGCGAACAGAAGGTAGGTGGTTGCTGCATCTGCGGAAGCGTTGCCCTGGGTCGCATGAGACCAGTCCAGGATATGATACTGTCCGTCTTCTCCAACGATGATGTTACTTGGGTTGAAGTCGCCGTGAAGCACCTTGTTATGCTTCGGCATGCTGGACAGGCGGGTACGCAGCTCGTAGCGGGTGGTGGCATTGATTGCCTTGGATGCCGCGATCTTGCTGTCCCATTTATCCTTCAGCTTGTTTAACAGCGGCGCTGTTTTGCTGTGAACCTCCAGCTGCAGGGTTACGAACTCACGCATATACTGCTCCAGCTTCTTCGGGTTCTCTTCCATCAGCTGCTCTAAGGTCTTGCCTGCCTCGAATTCTGAAGTAATGCACCAGTTTCCGTCCTCGGTTACGTTGACGCCCAGCACCTTCGGGATCGGCAGACCGGTCTCCTCGACTCTGGCCTGGTTCAGTGCCTCATTCAGCACGTCCGTCTTTGGGAAGTTTGTATCAAATACTTTCACAGCGGTATTGCCCACCTGATAGATCACTTTATGGGTCCGAGTTGCTAAAATCTTATCGTTTTTCATCTTGCATTCTCCCTTCTACATCCACATTATTTACCGTAGTAAGCCTTTAAGAATAATTCCTTAATCTCGCGGATCAGCGGATATCTCGGGTTTGCACCGGTACACTGATCATCAAATGCATTCTCACACATCGTATCCAGCGTATCCAGGAATGCTTTCTCTTCAACACCATAGTCTGCGATGGTCTTCTTGATGCCGACGGTTGCCTTCAGCTCTTCGATCTTCTCGATCAGTTTCTTCACAGCCTCTGCATCGTCTTTTGCCTGAACACCTACGAAACGTGCGCACTCTGCATATCTTGCCATCGTGTGCGGATACTCATACTGAGAGAAGGTTCCCATCTTTCTCGGGCACTCTGCTGCGTTGTACTCCACGACCAGAGAGATCAGCAGTGCGTTTGCAACACCGTGCGGGATGTGATGGAATGCACCCAGTTTGTGTGCCATGGAGTGGCAGACACCCAGGAATGCGTTGTTAAATGCCATACCAGCCATACAGGAAGCGTCTGCCATCTTGCAGCGTGCTTCGATGTCATCGCCGTTTGCGTATGCTCTCGGAAGGAAATCAAATACGTTCTTCATTGCCTTCAGTGCCAGACCATCTGTGTAATCAGAAGCCATAACTGAAGCATATGCCTCCAGTGCGTGGGTCAGAACGTCAACGCCGGATGCGCTGGTTAAGCCCTTCGGCTGGCTCATCATGTTGTCTGCATCTACGATGGACATGTTTGGCATCAGCTCATAATCAGCAAGCGGATATTTTACACCGGTCTCCTGATCGGTGATAACTGCGAACGAAGTCACCTCGGAACCAGTACCTGAGGAAGTCGGGATTGCTACGAAATAAGCTTTCTCGCCCATCTTCGGGAAGGTGTAAACACGTTTCCGGATATCGATGAAACGCATTGCCATATCCTGGAAATCTACTTCCGGATGCTCATACATAACCCACATGATCTTACCGGCATCCATTGCGGAGCCGCCGCCCAGTGCGATGATCACGTCCGGCTTAAACGCTGCCATAGCCTTGGCACCAGCCTGTGCATTTGCCAGGGTCGGGTCCGGCTGTACATCGGAGAAGCACTGATATACGATGCCCATCTCATCCAGCTTATCGGTAATCGGTTTGGTATATCCATTCATGTACAGGAAGGAGTCGGTTACCAGGAAGGCTCTCTTCTTGCCCAGTACGTTCTTAAGCTCATCTAATGCAACAGGCATACAGCCCTTCTTGAAATATACCTTCTCAGGTGCGCGGAACCAAAGCATATTCTCTCTCCTCTCGGCTACGGTCTTGATGTTCAGAAGATGTTTTACACCTACGTTCTCGGATACGGAGTTGCCGCCCCAGGAACCGCATCCCAGTGTCAGGGAAGGAGTCATCTTAAAGTTGTACAGGTCGCCGATTCCACCGTGGGAGGAAGGGGTATTGATTACGATACGGCAGGTCTTCATGGCTGCTGCATGCTTTGCCATCTTCTCTTTCTCATTGAGATCGATGTACAGGGAAGCCGTGTGGCCATAACCACCGTCTGCAACCAGGCGCTCCGCCTTTGCGATTGCTTCGTCGAAGTCTTTTGCTTTGTACATTGCCAGTACCGGAGACAGTTTCTCATGCGCAAATTCCTCAGAGATCTCAACGGATTCTACTTCACCGATCAGGATCTTTGCATCCTCCGGAACTACTACGCCAGCCAGCTGTGCAATCTTGAACGCGCTCTGTCCAACGATCTTTGCATTCAGTGCGCCGTTGATTAAGATGGTCTTGCGGACTTTGTCCAGCTCGTCTTTCTTCAGGAAGTAACAGCCGCGGAGCTCAAACTCTCTTCTCACTTCACGGTAGATGGATTCCAGTACGGTCACAGACTGCTCGGAAGCACAGATCATGCCGTTATCGAAGGTCTTGGAGTGGATGATGGAGCTGACTGCCATACGGATATCAGCGGTATCATCGATGATGACCGGAGTGTTGCCAGGGCCTACGCCAAGTGCCGGTTTTCCGGAGGAGTAAGCTGCGGTTACCATGCCAGGGCCGCCGGTTGCCAGAATGGTGTCTGCACTCTTCATGACTTCCTGGGTCAGCTCCAGAGACGGTACGTCGATCCAGCCGATGATGCCTTCCGGTGCTCCTGCCTTCACTGCTGCATCCAGTACGATCTTAGCTGCTGCGATGGTGCAGTTCTTTGCACGCGGATGTGGGGAAATGATGATTGCATTTCTTGTCTTCAGTGCGATCAGTGTCTTAAAGATCGCTGTGGAGGTCGGGTTGGTGGTCGGGATTACGGCTGCAATCAGACCGATCGGCTCTGCAACCTTCTTCACGCCGTATGCCTTGTCTTCCTCGATCACACCACAGGTCTTGGTGTTTTTGTAGGCATTGTAAATGTACTCTGCTGCGTAGTTGTTCTTGATGACCTTATCTTCTACGATACCCATGCCGGTCTCTTCCACTGCCATCTTGGCAAGAGGAATTCTCTGCTGGTTTGCTGCCTTTGCAGCCTCATAGAAAATCTCGTCTACCTGTTCCTGGGTGTAGGTGGCAAATACTTTTTGTGCCTCGCGCATTGCGTTCATTTTCGCGGTCAGCGCTTCTACACTGTCGATGATTTCTGGTACGGTTGTTTCTGCTTTCTTAGCCATACTGGACCTCCTGTAAATTGGTTGATTACTGCTTGGTTGATTACTACTTTGGTTCTTGGTTGATGTTGCTGGTTGGTTGATCGTTATTTTTTTAACATTTGCTGTGATTTCATTTTATCAATTTGTTAAATAAATATCAATCGCTTTTTTGCACAAAATTATTAGCAACTTTCCAACTTTTTATGGCGATGTGTCCAAGGCCTGCCAATTCCTCCAAAAAACAGAAAGGGCCTGCTCCCGCAGACCCTCATATTGCTGTATTCTTCTGTCTCTTCTCCTACAATTCCAATCGCACAGTCTTTCTTCAGCTCGTCAGCTGCACAAATCCACAATCGCCTGCGCAAAAATCTTGGCGCTCATCACCAGCTCCTCGATCACGGCAAATTCATCTGCACCGTGCATCTTGTTGTCCGTTCCCGGCATCGTCGCTCCGAACGCAACGCCGTTCTCCAGATTATGCACATAGGTGCCGCCGCCGATTGCCATGCACTCGCCCTTCTGACCGCTGAAGGTCTCATATGCACGCAGCAGCGTTTTTACAAATTCGGAATCCCCGGATACGTGATGCGGCGGTGTCATCTGATCATTCAGCAGGGAAACGCCCTGATCTGCCATGTTCTTTTTGATCACATTCAGCACATTCGCCTCATTGCCGCACACCGGCACACGGGAATCGAACTCACCGTCAAGACTTCCCGCATCCACCGTCAGCATGGAAAAGGCCAAAGTCAGCTCTCCTGACATCTCGTCCTCCATCTCCACGCCCAGCGTCTTTCCATTCACATCGCCGTGCGGCATCATACCCAGCACCTTCTTCAGTGCTGCGATCTGCCCGCACTCCGCAAACGGGAGCTTCACAAGCAGGGTCAGCAGTCCGGTCAGCGCATTGTTGCCCTCCTGCGGCAGGGATGCATGGGCTCCGGTGCCGACAGCGGTGATCTCAATCTGCGTTCCATTCTCCGCAAAGGTAAATGCAATACCGGTTTCCGCTTCCACAGCCTTTGCCGCTGTTTCCAGCGCAGCCATCTCCAGCCCCTCGGTCATAGCCTTTGCCTTGCCCGGAACGACATTGATCTTGGTTCCGGCCTTGATGTGAACCAGCTTCGGAAGCGCATCCGACGGTGCAAATGTCGTCGTAAAATGGCCCGGCAGACGGCCCTTCTCCACATTGACCACCGGATATTCGCCATCCGGTGAGAAGGTCATCGGTGCTTCCTTCTCCACACTGTAATAATGCCGGATATCGGAACTGCCGCACTCCTCATCCGTTCCCAGAATCAGACGTACATTCTTCTTCAGCGGAATCTTCAGCTCCTTCACCGCACGCATGGCGTAAAGAGCCGCCACCGCCGGTCCCTTGTCGTCCGCCGTTCCGCGGCCATAGAGCTTGCCATCCTTGACAAGCGGGGCAAACGGCTCGGTCACGGTCCAGCCCTCTCCTGCCGGAACCACATCCAGATGTGCCAGAATATCCAGCTGACGCGGCAGCTCATTCAAGTCCACACAGCCCACGTAGCCATCATAATCCTGTACATCAAAGCCATAGCCCTCCGCGATGTCCAGCGCCGTATCCAGACACTCCGCAGCGCCCGGTCCGAACGGCATATCTTCCTCCGCCGGCATCTTTTCACTGTTAATACCGCAGAGCTCGCAGATATCCTCGATCATTTCCTCTTTGTGCTCCTCAATAAATGCGTCAATCTTTTCTTTCAACATGGCAGCGTTCCCCTTCTCCGTTTTAGTTAATGTGGTTTATTTCATCATATCAGCCAGGGTCTGATTGACCAGCTTTCCGTCAGCCATTCCCTTTACCTTCGGCATCAGGACCTTCATGATTTTGCCCTTGTCTGCTCCGGTCGGAGTCTCAATCCCAAGCTCCGCCAGCACGCCCCTGATCACTTCGGTAATCTGCTCCGCACTCATATCCTCCGGTGCGAACTCCTTGTACACCGTCAGTCTTGCCAAAGCTTCCTCGCGGATTTCCGTGCGGTCCTCCGGTGCTGTGTCATAGGTCTCCTGCGTCTGACGGATCTCCTTCTTTACGATCGCATTCTCTTCCTCTTCGGTCAAATCCTCCCGCTTGTCGATCTGTGCGTTCTTCAGCGCACTCAGCAGCATGGAAAGAGAATCCTTTCGCGCTTTATCCTTCGCCTTCATCGCTTCTACCATCGCTGCTCTTACAATGTCAATCTTGCTCATGTTCTGGTTCCTCCTTGATAAGGTCGTTTTTTATGGCTTGTTAGCTGCGTCCGAACTCACTCAACACTAGTCCTGGGTTTCGTTCTGCAACCATTCCCACGCTCCAGCTGTTTACAAACAGCAGCAGGGGATTGTCGTGTAAATCTTTGATCCGCTTCATGTCCGAAGTTCCCTGAATCTTCTCCACGTCCACTTCTTCTTTATTCTCGATCCAGCGGATATATTCATACGGAAGTTTCTCCAGCCGCACCTCTACATTATACTCATTCTCCAGACGGTAGGTCAGAACTTCAAACTGCAGTTCGCCGACCACGCCGACGATGATCTCCTCCATGCCTGTATTAAACTCCTGGAAGATCTGGATCGCACCCTCCTGGGCGATCTGGCTGACGCCCTTTAAGAACTGCTTGCGCTTCATGGTATCCATCTGACGCACGCGGGCGAAATGCTCCGGCGCGAAGGTCGGAATCCCCTCGTACTCCAGCTTCTTATTGGAAGCGCAGAGCGTATCACTGATGGAAAAAATACCAGGATCAAACACACCGATAATGTCTCCGGCGTAAGCCTCCTCCACGATCTTGCGGTCCTGTGCCATCATCTGCTGCGGCTGCGACAGGCGCAGCTTCTTGCCGCCCTGCACGTGATTGACCTCCATGCCTGCCTCAAACTTGCCGGACACGATACGCATAAACGCGATGCGGTCGCGGTGGGCCTTGTTCATGTTGGCCTGAATCTTGAATACGAACGCCGAGAAATCCTCCTTAAACGGATCGACCACATCGGTCGTCGTCTTTCTTGGAAGCGGTGAGGACGTCATGCTCAGGAAATGCTTCAGAAACGTCTCCACGCCGAAGTTGGTCAGCGCCGACCCAAAGAATACCGGTGACAGATTACCGCGGCTGACGCGGTCCATGTCAAATTCATCGGCCGCACCGTCCAACAGCTCGATCTCGTCTAACAGCTGCTGATGATAGCTTGCCCCGATCACCGCTTCCACATCAGTCCCCTCCACGTCGAAGGTCTGGGATGCAACTTCTTTCTGTCCGCCCATAGCCGCCGTAAATGTGGTGATCTCGCGGGTGTGACGGTCATACACGCCCTTGAAATTCTTTCCGCAGCCGATCGGCCAGTTGATCGGACAGGTGCGGATACCGAGCACATTCTCAATCTCATCCATCAGTTCAAACGGATCGCGCGCTTCCCGGTCCATCTTGTTGACAAACGTAAAGATCGGAATCCCGCGCATCACGCAGACCTTGAACAGCTTGATCGTCTGCGCCTCGACACCCTTAGAACCGTCGATGACCATCACCGCGCTGTCCGCCGCCATCAGGGTACGATAGGTATCCTCCGAGAAATCCTGATGTCCCGGGGTATCCAGAATATTAATGCAGTATCCGTCATACTCAAACTGCATAACGGATGAGGTAACCGAAATACCTCGCTCTTTCTCGATCTCCATCCAGTCCGACACCGCATGCTTCGCTGCTTTTCGTCCCTTGACGGTACCGGCCAGGTTGATCGCTCCTCCGTACAGCAGGAATTTCTCCGTCAGGGTGGTCTTACCGGCATCCGGGTGGGAGATGATGGCAAAGGTTCTTCGTTTCTTAATCTCTTCTGCAATATTTGACAAAGGTTTGTCCTCCAAATTCTCTAATCGAATTACTTTTTAAAATGGTTCCCAATCCATAATTGTACCAGAGAAATCCATGTTTGACAACAAGGGACGGTCAAAGTTTTGTCATTTCCGCCTGTCTCTTCGTTCGCTAACGCAAGTCCATGCCTTCCTTCCGGGTAAATGTGCAGTTCAAATTCCACTCCGTTTCGGCGCATGGCGTTCGCCAGCAGCAGACTGTTTTCAACCGGAACGCTCTGATCCGCCAGCGTATGCCACAAAAATACCGGCGGCATCTGCTCGCTTACCTGCTGCTCCAGAGACACCACCGACAGTGCTTTCTCCGTCAATACCATCTCATCCGATCCCATATCGCCAGACAGATCCACGCCCAGCAGACTTTCAAAGGAACCGTCATGGCGGAACGCTCCCGCTGTGATCACCGGATAGCCGAGAATCAGCCCATCCGGGCGCACCTCCTTCGGGGTCCGCTCAATCAGTTCAAAAATCTGTGCCCGGTTCCAGAAGGTGCCCAGGCTGCACGCCAGATGCCCGCCCGCCGAAAATCCGCAGACCAGAACTGCCTGCGGATTCACATGCCACTGCGCTGCATGCTCCCGCACCGTGGCCACTGCCAGTCCCAGCTCCTGAAGTGCCACCGGGAAATGGTTGGGTGCCACACTGTAATCCAACAGAAATGCCTGATATCCCATGGCAAGAAACTGCATGACGATCGGCTCACCCTCCCGATCCGAGCAAAAAGAATAGCCGCCGCCCGGCACCACGATCACCGCCGGCCGCTGCTTCTCCGGTACCGCGCTGATGCCATCCAGCAGATACGTGGTCAAAACAGCGGCGCCCGTCTGCTGCCCCGGCACCGTAAGTTGTATTTTCTGTAAATTCATTGTTCTCTCCTCCGTCTTTCGCTTTCACTCAACCTTCTCTGCGAAAGATCCGGTTCAGCAGCTCCTGCGCCACCGCGTCCTTCGACATCAGTTCCAGTTCCTCCGCCCCGTCTCTGGTAATGACCGTGACAAGATTCGTGTCCGTCCCAAACCCGGCGCCGGCCACCTTCAGATTGTTCGCGACAATCATATCGAGGTGCTTCTTCTCCAGCTTCGCCCTGGAATTCTCCAGCATATTCTGCGTCTCCATGGAAAATCCGCAGAGCACCTGTCCCGGTCTGCGATGCGCGCCCAGCCATGCCAGGATATCATCCGTGCGTTCCAGGGCGATGCTCATGTCGCCGTCGGTCTTTTTCGTCTTCTCTGCGCCCACGTGTGCCGGCCGGTAATCCGCCACCGCAGCCGCCTTGATGATCGCATCCTGTCCGTCGCTGACCGCTGTCACCGCGTCAAACATCTCTTTCGCGCTGACCACCGGCACCAGGTTGACACCAAGCGGTGCCGCAAGCTCCACCGGTCCGCTCACCAGCGTCACCTCTGCCCCGCGCCGCGCCGCCGCCCGCGCGATGGCATAGCCCATCTTCCCGGTCGAATGGTTCGTGATATAGCGCACAGGATCAATCGCCTCCCGGGTCGGTCCGGCCGTCACCAGCACGCGCTTTCCCAGAAGATCCTTCTCGCAGGCCAGCTCCAGCATAATATAGTCAAACAGCTCCGCCGGCTCCGGCATCTTCCCCGCCCCGGTATCCCCGCAGGCCAGATATCCGCTGGCCGGATCGATCACATGCATGCCATATTGTTTGCAGATTGTTACATTATCCTGCGTAATCGGATTTTCATACATTTGCGTGTTCATCGCCGGGACGATATATTTCGGCTTCTTGCAGGCCAGAAATGTGGTCGTCAGCATATCATCCGCCAGACCATGGGCCACCTTGGCGATCACATTGGCCGTCGCCGGGGCAATCATGAAGAGGTCCGCCCGCTTCGCCAGCGCCACATGCTCCACCTGAAACTGAAAATTCCGGTCAAACGTATCAATCAGACATTTATTCCCCGTCAGCGTCTCAAACGTCGTCGGTGTGATAAAATTCGTCGCATGCTCTGTCATAATAACCTGCACATCCGCGTGCTGCTTGACCAGCATACTTGCCAGGCTCGCAATCTTGTAGGCGGCGATTCCGCCCGATACTCCCAGTACCACTGTTTTTCCCTGTAACATGGAGTTCCTCCTCTGCGTTCGTTTGTCAGTCGCAATACCAATAGTATAGCATATCTCTCCGTGATTTTAAAGGCATACGCATTGTCTTTCCAACCGAAATATGATAGGATTAGCCTGTATATGATCTTTTATCTGAAAGGAGTTTTCCGCATGATTTTAGCGATTGATATGGGTAACACGAACATCGTAATCGGATGCATCGACTCAGACCGCACCTACTTTGTGGAGCGTGTGACCACCAGCCACGACAAGACCGGCACCGAGTATGCCATCAACATCAAGAATATTTTAGAGATTCATCAGATTGATAAAACAAAAATTGAGGGAGCCATTCTCTCGTCGGTTGTTCCGCCGCTCAATGCAGCGATTTCCTCCGCAGTCAAGAAGATCCTGGGCTATCACCCCATGCTGGTCGGGTCCGGCATCAAGACCGGCATGAACATCCAGATGGACAATCCCAAGACCGTCGGCAGCGACATGATCGTCGATGCCGTGGCCGCTATCCGGGACTATCCCTGCCCGATCATCATCATCGATATGGGAACTGCAACCACCATGTCCGTGGTGGACCATTCCGGCAGCTACATCGGCGGTGTGATTCTTCCGGGCCTGCGCGTATCCTTAAATTCCTTAAGCAGCAAGACCGCCCAGCTTCCCTCCATCAGCCTGGATATCCCGAAGGCCGTCATCGGCAAGAACACCATTGACTGTATGCGCAGCGGTATCATGTACGGCAACGCCGGCATGATTGACGGCATCATTGACCGCATGATTGACGAGCTGGGCGAGACACCCACCGTCATCGCCACCGGCGGATTATCCCGCTTCATCGTGCCGCTCTGCCGTCACAACATCATCTACGACGATGCCCTGCTCTTAAAGGGACTCCTGATTTTATACGAAAAGAATCAGACTGTTTCGAAAAATCCAGAAGCATAAGCGCTTCTTTCGTTCTGCTTGGTCAGGATGTTTCCAAGCGCTATGAGAGTGCATTGCCAAGCATTACGGGAGCACATTTCCCGCCGCCCGATAGATCTCATACCACTCCTGGCGGCTCAAAACCACATCTGCCGCTTTGGCCAGCTGGCGCAGTCTGACGACCTTCGTAGTCCCTGCTATGGTCTGCATCTGCGCCGGATAACGCAGGATCCACGCGAGCGCCACGGCGGATTTGTCCACGCCCTGCTCCTGTCCGATTCTCTCCAGGACGCTGTTTAACTCCGGATACCGATCCGAGCCCAGGAAGGTTCCCTCGAAGAAACCATACTGCAAGCAGGACCATGCCTGCACCGCAATGTGATTCATCCGGCAATATTCCAGCACGCCTCCGTCTCTCATGATTCCATGCTCCGCATTCATATTCACATTAAATCCCGCATCCAGCATACAGGTATGCGCCGCACTGAGCTGCACCTGATTTGCCGCCAGCGGCTGCTTGATGGCCTGCTGCAAAAGCTGCATCTGCATCGCATTCATATTGCTCACGCCAAAGTCCAGAACCTTTCCCTGCGCCTTCAGCTGGCCAAACGCCTCCGCCACCTCCTCCGGCTCCATCAATGCGTCCGGCCGATGCAAAAGCAGTGCATCCAGATGATCCGTATGAAGCCTGGACAAACTGTTCTCCACCGACTGAAGAATATGCTCTTTGGAAAAGTCAAAATACCCGGGCCGGATTCCGCACTTGGACTGCAAAAACATCTGATCCCGGAGCGCCGGCTTCTGCGCCAGAACTCTTCCGAACACCAACTCCGATTCCCCTTTTCCATAGATATCCGCATGGTCAAATGCGTTGATTCCTTCCTCAAGCGCACACTCGACCAGCTCTGCCACCTGCTCCGTCTCCATCCCCGCGATTCTCATGCACCCCATGACCACCGAAGATGCCTTTTTCTTTTCTGTTCCGAATTCGATATAGTTCATGCTGTTCCGTCCTTTCTTTTTGTGGTAAATTCAGGGAAATCGTTCTTACATGAATTCCACCACAGGTTTTCTTCTGTCATCATAACAAAATACTGGCGGGACTGCAATCCGCATCTCTGTGAAATCCGCATTTTTACCTGCGTTTGGCGCCACGCTTCTCAACTTTTCCTCTGGTCATCTATATGAGCCCTCCCTTAATAAAAGGAATTGCCCCATATCGGCCAATCAAGTATCCCTTTTCAATCTTCGCATCCTTTCTCACAGAGAAATCATACAGTGAAAATAACTCTGTCGCAGCGGAATTCTCATCTTTTTCAGTAAACCAAATCTGATCTCTCCTCAACAAGTCCAGATCCAAAAGTTTTGTACCGTCAGACTCCTCCGTCATATTAAGTGTATAAGTTACTTCCTCTCCTGCCACATTTTTTACTGAATGAGTGGCTTCAATGTTTGCAAAAGTACCAAGCTGGTTCTTACCGGAAGTTTGTAGAACATTGCCTTCTTTTACTCCTATTGACTGGATTCCAAAATCAGCAACCCGGAGCATTGCGGCAATCGCCTTTCGATAATCATCATCTCTGAGAGCTTCTGCTTCTATACCATAAGCTGATGCAATCGAGTTTTTCGTAATAATCTGGCAGGACGCAAACCACTCAAAAACTGGTTTCACTTTATCATAATTCCAATTCGCTGCCGTAGACAGATACAATTTGTTGTCAGAGTTTCTTTCCTTCAAGCTATTCTGCAAATCCCCATCAATTGTAAATCGATACTCATTGATCTTCTTGCGTTCAAAAATCAGAGCTGGTCTTCCATTTGTCAAAGCCCATACCCTATCCGTAAACTCCGTTAATTCCACACGAATTTATCATTCCATATTAGAAGGACTTGCAACTATCGTTGCTGGCTTTTTCGCTGGCTTTCCGGCTTTCTTTCTAACCTGGATCACTACATCAAAGTCCTTTCGGTAAGTTTCTTTTGGCGTAATCTTAATAATTGTGGTCAGCGTATAGATACTAACATTTTTATTGGCCTCAGATTTCGTGCTGTCGTAGATATAGCCGTCGGGAGTGCTGAATTTCAAGGTTTCACCAGCCATCGTCGTTCCGCTGTCTGTGCGCAACGTGTTCCCCGCTTCATCAACCCAGGACACTGTGTAATTCAACGGAATCGGCTGATAAACAAACTTACCCGAATATACGAATGCAAATGTTCCGTCGCCGTAGTTGCATATCGTATGATAAATATTTACCGGTTTTTTAAGTCTGTCTGAGAATTCGTTGTTGATTCGCTCACTCACTTTTGATGCTATTTCCCTCGACACTGTTGTCATCTTTGAATAGCTTCCACTATCACTCTTGTTAAATTTTTTCGGAAGATTCAGGACATAACCATAATTGATACTATTGTTCTGCAACATGGGTTTTAAATACTGATATACCTTCTCCACACCATCTGCGGCATCTGCAATTTCGAATACGTTGCTCTTATCGTCCTTCATATATTTTTCGATAACCGCATTCGCCTTATCTGAAAATGCTTCCCCTTTAGATAAGTCAACTTCGCCGGTTTGGAGATAGTGGCTTACCACCCCCGGACCATAGTCGTGAGAATTACACGTATTTGAAGATGGTGTCCAGCTCTTGTGATGACCCATTTGTCTGATTTCTGCATCCTCCAGATTGATATATTTATTTCTCGCGTTGCCAAATCCATAATCATTCGATCCAATCGGATCTTCCCAGGTCACATCCACATGATACCACTTTCCATCCAGCTTAATCTGGTTCCATGCGTGAGTTTTACTAACAACATAATTTACCGTCAGGCCGCAGTCTTTTGCCATATCCAGAAAAGCACTGGCATAACCACAGCACTGCGCTTTTCCTAACACCAGGCAGGCATAGCTGGTTGCTCTGGAGTTGTCATTTGCCTTCTCATAACTGCAGTTTTCCACAATATACTGAATAATCTGCAATTCTTTTTCAAAATCTGTCATTCCAGCCTTAATATACTCCGACTTAAACTGGTCAATCACGTCTTTCACTTCTCTCCGCATCTCGGCCGTCATATAATAATCTGTTCCGGATGAGGAACTGCTGGATCCTGAGTAGCTCGATATATCATCATCGTAATCTTCCCACTCCTGATCGATCCGATTCGCTGAACTCCCCGAGGAAGAAGATGAACCGCCTCCTGAAGAAGATCCACCGCCTCCACCTGAAGAAGATGATCCGCCACCTGCACCGACACCACTCGCGCTCACAGATGCAAGACCAGCAGTGGCCGCTCCCATGCCAGCCGGAGTAACTGCTGTGCTGATGCCCTTTCCAGCAATATAAGTCACGGTTCCACCCTGCGTCCAGGCTCCATCTTCACCTACACTGCTGCCATCTGGTGTTACAGTTCCTGCATACATAACACCTTGATTCTCCCCTGCTTCCGGTTCAAAATAATAGCATTTACCATCTATCCACTGCCAGCCTGTAAGCATACCGCCCTCAGGTACACTAACTCCCGCCGTCGCTGCCGGAAGGAAGAAATACCACCGGCCATTCACCTGCTTCCAACCCTTTGACATCATTCCCTGCACACCGGTAGCAGCATCCTGTTCCAGATAATACCACTGTCCATCCTGATTCAGAAAACCAGTTTCCATATCTCCCACCTGATTGAAATGATACCAGCCGCCACTTGCGCTTTGCTGCCATTCGCTCACAGCCTTCTGTCCGTCGTCCTTAAGCCAGGACCATTTTGCGCCATTTTGCTGCCAACTCCCCGCAAATGCAGTACCAGCCATGGATAAAGTCATAGCACATGCCGTCGTCATGGCAATTACCCTTCTTCCCGACAAGCCGTTTCTTCTGTTGTTCTTAATCTTCATCTTCCATTCCCCCCGTATCTAATTATCTTTCCGTATTATTGTTTCACTGACCCAGCCTGTCTGAGTCTGTGTTCCATCTAAATAAATTTCATGCCATATCGTTCCAACATCATCAGCCCCTTCATTTCCAGTGCCCACAAAACAATCCTCCGGCTTTGCCTGCCTAAGTACATCAAAATCATTGCCCGCGCCACTTCGTATATTCGCTTCATCGACTGTTATTGTAAAGCAAGGCAATTTCACTTCTTTTAAACTATATCCCCATCCAGTTTCTGTCTTTGTGTCATCTAAGTAAATTTCATACCAGTAAGAGATACCGCTGGAACTCATTTTCCTATTTCCAGTTCCAAGATAATATACTCCTCTACTTATAGTTCCTGCTCGATGATCTCCATTAGGTCTGCTAAACACATAGCAATCTGCAAAATCGCTTACATACCAGGCTGGTCCTGTCCTCGCCAGTTCTTTTTCTATCGCTGCTTTACGTTCAGGCCAACTTTTTTTCCATCCTTCTATGTTCTCCTCCACTTCCCTTTTCCATTTTTCCTGCTGTTCTTTACTCTTATAAAAATCTGTGTTTATGATATAGAACCCAAGGAAATACTTCATATCTGACAACTGTTCATCCTGTGTATCTGCTGTTTTTTTAATAGAACACAACCCAAATGAGACTCCGGATACAAAGCAAACACACAAAATGACGCTTAATAGGTTGATTCCAAATTTCAAAACACTTTTTCTAAACAGTTTGTTTTTCCACTGTTCATACTGTCTCTCTGTCTTGAGTTGGCTTTTATGGCAAATATTCTTAAATGTTCTATCAATTCCGATCCAGTCAATTGTTTTTAAAAGGACTTTGGATACTCTCCAAAAGAGAAGTATGACAAAGAGGCCTGCAAGCACAGGGAAAACAATGATGTATAAAAAGAGATACACTTTCTGGTATTGAAGACCACTAGTATCTAACATCTGGAGCTGAATCTGCAGACGTTGTATTGACAGCCGAATCAGCTCCAGATCCGGACGAAATACACCCATTCCCCAGTTCAGCCACCATGAATTTTGAAAGCAAAGGTATGCACATGAAAGTCTCGCAGCCAGAATGGCTCCCAATGGCAATGCAATAAACAGAAACCTTTGTACTGTAAATCTGAATAACCCAAAAACAGCATACATCATAAAGATCGGCCAGTATACCAGGAAATGGACTGCATTAACCATCATAGAACTTCTCTTCTGCTTATCACGTCCTAATTTTTCATCAATACGATTTAAAATTTTATTAGCAGTAGCTTTGGTCTGTGCTTTATGTATGACACCTTTGATTGCTCGTTCCTGAATATTAAAGTGCTGATAGATGGGCAAAAAATAATTCAGCAGGAAATCATAAATATCACGAAATGCGTAAGTTTGATTAGCAATTTCGTACAATTTCTGAAGAGATCGTGGTTTTATGTTTACAAGCCCATACATGTAAGGTGTAAGTTCCGGATACTTGAACAGCAGCTTAAATGAGTCAAAGTTATCAACCACATCCTGATATTCAGAAATATCAGCTAAGGTATTAAATAAATCAACCAGCGGTGCAAAATCCTCTCCTTTTTCCTGCTTTTGAGTATAAACATCCTGTCTCCAGGTTTTTATCAATTCCACAAACTGCTCCAGATTCTCAATATCATCCAACTCCAGCATCTGATATAAAGTACCATCTAATTCTGAATACTGCGCTCGCACGCCTGTCCTCTGCCTTGAGCTTTGAAACTGCTCAAGACACTTTTTTATTTTAATTACTGTTGCTTCCTTAAACTGATTGACTATCATTAAGCTTTCAGGATTTTTCTTTTTCCCTTCCAGTTCCACATAATCATCTTCCTGATTTTCTCCTTCTTTTGCAAGACCCCTTACTTTATAATTTTTCTTCAGCATTAATAAAATTTCTTTTTTATTCTTTCTCTGCTCGGCAAAATACTGAAAGAAAAAATCAACATCACTGCGATCAATTTCCTTTGTTGACTTGATTAAATCAAAATATTCTTTTGCAAATTTCGGTGAATCATTTGCCTCTGCTGTAGAATGATAGTATTGGTACAGCTTCGACCTTAGCATAGGATCCATCAGGATTTCCTCATATTTTGATGCTTTTTTCAGATTGTCCTCTGCTTTTTCCAACAGCTTTGCATTACTGCTGTTATTGACTGTCTGCTCCCACTTTCTGCGCTGGTCGTCCAGCCTCTGCTTCACTTCACCGGCCGGAATATTTCCCCCTGTCAATCTATATATCTTAAACAGATTTTCCTGGCTGATATCTATACCATAACGCTTTAATATGGTATCCCGTATGCTTGCCATATTCAGTTCCCCTTTGCCTAATTAATTTCTTTCGAGATGATTCCAATAAAATATTGATATTTTCTATCACAGGCACTTCCCAGACCTTCCAAAACAAATGACAAAAAATTGCTGATAGCAATTCTCACTATGGCAAACAGCATCACAGTCAGCTTAAATATCACATACCAGGCAATAATTATCACACACAGATCCGCAAAATTTTCAGCGATAGTTGAGATAAGCGAGTATCCAGCATCCAGTCCCTCCTGCATGAGCATTCCAACATAATAAACGAGATAAAGGATTCCAACAATCATCAGAATTCCCCCAAACATTTTTAAAATGCATGTCAACAATGCATAGACGGTTTTACAAATCATGCTTAAAATCAGCATGATACTCCCCAGTACAGAGGACCAGAAAATTTTTAAAGTTGCCACAGTTCTATCTCCTTCCTACTCTATATTCGCTAATGACATCCTTTTTTGTGCATCTTTCAGCTCTGTGTCAGACATCTGACCTGTGAGTTGAAAAGTAGTGTCCAACTTAGAGTGGTATCGTTCTTCTTCCGCTATAATATGCAGAACCCCAGCATTATCAAGTGCCATAGTTGTTTGAATGTCAGTTCCTTTTGGTACTGATCGCTGAAACTTCATATAAATTGATGTCAACGGCTTTTTATCCTCTATGTCTGTCACCTCAGATGTACTGCGGCTCTCATAAATATCCAGCACAGCTCCATCCTGATTGTCCTCTCTGGTCTGAAATATCGCTGTATTGCTTGCAGGGAGCTTATCATTAATCATCAGCATATTAACAATTTTTTCTTCATTGCCCTCATAAGCAGCGGTGCCATAGGTTCTTGACAGAACATTCGTGATACTGATTTTTTGGCTCGCTCCACCGGTTGCTCTGGCAAATGCCTTATCTATACTACCAGTTACCAGATTCTCATTTTGGATCTCTTCCAAACTTTTCCCAGTTCGTTCTGCCTCTTTTCCAATGAAATCATGATACATCTTTTCATTGCCGGCATAAATTGCTGCTCCCTTGGCTACTGCTTCGTCTGGATCAGCCAGCACTGGTGTAATCTGGTAATGTTTCTCTAACATGGCTGACACCTGCGGCATCCGTGATGATCCTCCAACTAAAAGAATTCTATTTATATTTTCTCGGCTGCATCCGCTCTGTTCTGCCTGCTTCAGTGTTTCATCCAAAAGATTTCTTGTTCGGTTCAGCAGATTTTCAGTAAGTTCCTCGTACTTTTTTCTTGTTAATTCTTCTCTTAATCGTCCTGCTGACCCATTTACGGATATATTAACCTTTTCTCTTGTGGTCAATGATTTTTTCCATATTTCTACATCTACATACAGAGCTGCGATTGCATCAGGATCATCGGTCAAGTCTTCTCCGTATTCTTCCTCATAGCGCTGGATCACATACTCCATCAAACTTTCATCCCAATCTTTTCCCCCCAGTTGCTTATCACCGCCAGTACAAATCGCTGAAATATTATTTCCCTGTATGTTCATGACCGTAATATCAAAGGTTCCACCTCCAAGATCATAAACAAGAACGGTTTCATTTTTATTACTTCCAGATACACCATAGCTGATTGCAGCAGCAGTTGGTTCATTGATAATATTCAAAACATTTAAACCTGCCAGTTTTCCAGCTTCCATGGTCGCTGACCTCTCATTTACACCAAAATAGGCCGGACAGGTAATAACTACATCTTTGATTTCTTCTCCATCTTGCAGGACTCCGGTCTGCTGCAGATCTTTGTTAGCATCCCGAACCATCTTTTTTAAGATATAGGCGGAAACCTCTGGTGCCCTGTATGTATTTCCATTAAGAACAATTGTATCCTTTTCCTCTCCCATCTTACGCTTGATAAACTGTACCGTCTTATCTGGATCTGTTTCAATAGAACGCTTTGCTTCCATCCCCACGATAATATTTTCTGCGGATTCAAACATAACAACCGATGGAGTCGTGTGATCTCCGTCGCTGTTTTTTAATACAACAGGTTTCCCGTACTCATCCACATAAGCGATACAGGAATAAGTAGTTCCCAAATCAATTCCATATGCATATTTCATCTTGTGATCTCCTCTATTCGTTTTCTTTATAGCGATATACTGCAACCCTCTCTGGAATCAGTATTTTATCGTCCTTTCTATAACCGGCATTTAAACTTTCTGCTATTCGTCTGTCCAGCTTCATTTCTTTTGTAGCTATGATTTTTGACTGATGAATGGCCGGATCAAACATTTCTCCTTTGGCTGTTTCATATTCATCAATATTCTGTTGTTCCAGCAGATTCGTCAGGTCCCAAAAGACCTCCAAATACTCTTTTTTTATATCCATCACCGACATAGAGTCCCATTTTTCTGATGCCATCTGCCTTTTCATGTCTACACGAACTTTAATGACTGCTTTCATCAACTGTTTCACAAATCTTTCTGCTGAATCCTGCTTGTAATATTCCAGTTCTCCATGCAGTTTGTTAATCAACTCATCTTTTACCTGTATTTGATTTTTAATTAGCTGTTCCATCAGTTCAAAGCTCATGCCCAACTCTG
Source organism: Lachnospiraceae bacterium (assembly GCA_028693165.1). Lineage (GTDB taxonomy): Bacteria > Bacillota > Clostridia > Lachnospirales > Lachnospiraceae > Brotaphodocola. The sequence goes on from JAQUVX010000006.1 coordinate 113,397, forward strand.
ATTTTTCTTCTGATGTTTCCATGATTCGTATCTCCCTTCTCCATATCATAAAAGTCACTGAGGTTTCTTCCATGATTTTCCATGAACTTAGATATAACTTTCAACGTTTATAAGTTTCTGTCACCTCTACGTCGCCTCCATAATCGCCAGCCCAATGGCCTTTATAACGTAATACTATCGTATTATCATCAACAATTGTCACAGAATCTCCAGCAGTAAAATACGATCCGTCCCAAGTAGATCTCACATTGCCGTCATGATCTCCGCTGATACCTGTCATCGTGGCCTGATCCACGTGGGCGTTCCAATTGTCATCATAAGAATGGTGCCCATATGTATACATAGCAATAGTGCCGTCAGTCTCATAAAAAAGGCTCAGATAATTTGCCAGACTTGCCTCTACTGTCTCATCATTTACTGTTTTTTCTCCCCAATTGTAGACAACTTCCCAGTGAAACTGTGCCAGTTTATAGACGCCGTTATTGGCATTGTATTGTTGATGTCCAGGTGCTGTCTTTTTGTATACTGTTCCATCTAATGTAAGACTGGATCCATCTGCAGCAAACTGCAGAGTATGTGTTCCATTCCAGACTGTATAAGTCAAATTTCCCGGCTGGAAAGTGAATTCATCCTCCCACTGGCGATAAACATTTACATTCATTACATTAACATCCGATAGCTGAACCCAGATAGACTCTTCGCCACTGGCATACCACCCACATAGATTATATGCAGAAGTATCTGCACTCTGGTTCGCATGAATCCAGGCTCCATCTGCGCCAACCTGGTATCCATCCGGCGTTGTAGTATTACTCAGCATATAGCCATTGGCATCAAAATAATACTGCTTTCCATCTGTATCCGTAAACCAGCCGCCCTGCTGGCAGGTTCCGTCACCGTTATCATACTTCCACCCTGCTGTTTCCTGTTTCCAGGTACCTGCAAATGCGCTGATACTCATGGCTGCTGATACTGCTACTGTTATAATCCCAATCCATAATTGTTTTTTCATATTCTTTCTCCTTCATAATCATGCAATCCAACTCCGATATTACCTGCATTCAAATACTTACATATTTAATTTATTACTCTTTTCCACATCGCTCGCATACAATTGTTTTCTTTGAAAATAATCCCATATATTTGTTCTCCTTTGCATTTTCCCAATCTGGATAACCACATCAAAGTCCTTTGGCAGGCTTTTTCGCACCCCCATTGATATGATCATTTGTGCACTCATTTATCTAACGAATCTCGTCAATTGCTCCATCTATACCAGCCAAAGTTTGACTTTCTTCAAGATTCTGACTATATCATTCATTATTTTCAGTCACCTCGCCCAAACTCATCTCCTCTCCCATCTGATATTGCTCCACACTGCAAATCTCTCTTCCTCCATCCCACTCTGGAGTTTTTTCAAATGGATGACGCACAACTAACCTGCCATAATCATTCTCATCCAACCGGGTCATACCAGTCAGCTCCCCAGTACCGGATAAATATCTCTGAATATTTTCTTCTGTCAATGCGACCTGCGTACAAAAATCTGCATTAGCAAGCCACTGATACATCTTTTGTACTCCGACTTTGTTGTCGTCTCGTTGTGAATCTAAAGTGAACTCTGATTCATCACGAATCTTATATGCATCTAATTTCTGCAGCATTGTATCTGAAAAATCAAAGAGCGTTCCTGTGTGCCAATCGCGCACTGTTCCAACTGTTATAATACGATTTCCACCTGGAAGAACAGCCAGATCACCTTGTGCATCTTCAAAAGTTTCATTTATCTTCAATTCAGACGAATACGTCAGAGTATAAATCTGCACTCCCCATCGACCATCATGAAGAAATACAACCGCCTCCATCACTCCGTCACTATCGGCATCCATTACTGCAAAAGATTCCGAAGAAGTGTCTTCTGTTGGCTGCAGCTCCGGTCGATGCAGTAATGCATCCTGATAAGCTGCTATTGCAGCACGATTTCTTTCATTATCATATTCATTACCTTCCTGATTCAGTTGTAAAGGTTGTAATTCCTCCTGAGATGTTTCCGATGTCTCATTTTCCTGTTGTTTCTCCGACATTTGTGGTTCTGTGATTGCGTCTGTCTCTTCCACAGAATCCAGTTCCTCTGCGTCCTCATTCACCTTATAAAAATCCAGGGTAAAGACAAGATCCTCTGATTTCTCCGAGTATAACACCCACTCATTTCCATACTTTACGACTACCACTTCTGCCGTGCCCTTGCCGCTTCCATTGGAACCCTCGATTTTCATGTCCAGCTCCATGTGATATGCCTTTGTCACCTTAAGTTTGGCCAGATATACATCCAGTTTTTCTTTCTCGTCCTCCTCCCAGTTGAACATATACATAATTTGACTCTTTGGATAAAGTAAATCCGTATTATTTTCATAGTACTGCCTAATTTGTTTCAATTCCTTTTCTGTGACCTTTTTTGTGGATACCTTGTTATATGTTATTTTCCAATCTTTTCCATATACACGATCAAATGTCATTGCATCAGCAACATAAAGACTGGTATAATACTGATCTCCTTTATCTATACCCCAGATTCTTCTTTTGTTTGATACATCAATGCCCTTGTCATTTTTCAGGAGCTTGTTAATTCGCTTCACTACCTCCTCTGGATAATAAACACCTGTATCAACAGCAACCGTATATTCCCGATGATTGTAACCATTGATTTTCTCTTTAATTGGATCCATATAGCTGCCGCTTCCAGCAAATCCCACAGCGGTTCCTCCAACAGCCATTACCAACACCGCCGAACCAGCGGCGATTGCTTTCGCTCCAACCGACAAGCCGGAAAGAGTTGTAATCGATTTGGAAATGCATTGTCCTCCAATCCGGGAAAGTTTTCTTAAGGATTCGCTTTCTTTTATTTTCTTAGCTGCACCCTTTGCTGTCTGCTTCAATTTTTCTTCAATTTTTTCTGCACGCTTCCTGACCGCTGCCATCTTCTCTCCGGAGCTCCCTGCTTTCGATGTTCCTGCCGCAAATCCTGCAGATGCTGCATATACATTTTCGTGGAAGGCCATTGCAACAAGTGCAGAAATCGGAACAAGCGCAAGCTCGATTCCCGCTTTTTTGAATTCGCTCTTACGTGCCACAAGCTTTTGTCGCCCCTGATACAGTCTGGACTTAATGGTATTCTCTGAGATGCCAAGATTCTCTGCCATCTCTTTGATGGTTACCTGCTGTCCATAGACCATCCAAAGTGCTGCTCTTTGATCTTCCGGTAACGCATCCAGAATTTCAGTAACAATTCTTGCGACTTCCTTTTGTTCTACAATCTGTTCCGGATTATAATAACCAGATTCGTCTTCTACTTCCGGCATCTGTCCATCTTCATCTTCCAGATCTGTAAACATCATGGAATTCTGTTTCATTCCGGTTCGAATGGCTATATTTGCTGCAATTCGATTGATCCATGCTTGTACTTTCCGGGAATCCTGCAACATATGAATCTTTTTATATACTTGAATATATGTTTCCTGTAATATATCCTCATATTCTGCCGTCGCATGTGTGTATCTACGGATAACCGACAATGTAACCTGTTTTGACTCATCAAACAGGATTCGAAACAGCTCATCGCTATCCCCTTCCTTAGCCAAAATTGCAGTTGCTGCACTCACCAGTTTTTCGTTCATTTGTACTGTTTTCTCCTATTTGTTCTCATTTACTGCGGACATAACCTCTTCATATATATGATTCCAGTTCATATTCATCTCCGATGTTCCCTGGGTCTGAGCAGAATCAATCATTTCTTTCGATTCAGATAACTTCTTCACAAAGTTTCCGCATACGACAAAAATCGGGATAATAACAATCGGGTACATATAAGCCAACGCAGCTCCTCCCACAATGACAGCCATATACGTCATAACTGTCAGCATAATCTGAATCAAAAAGCCGAGTCCCACCATCCACATGGTCAACATTCCCATAAAAGCTGCGAATGCTTTTCCTATTTTTGCTGCAAATAATATAACTGAAATCAGTGATGACAATGTATCTGTAACATAATACAGCGCCAGGGTAATTCCTCCGCTAATCAATGCCAGAAGAATCCATAGAACCAGTGATTTTCCATTCATACAATGTATAAATATTATCATGTTGATTACAGTCATAATAAATGCAGCCAGATAGAGGATACCTCTCATCTCCTTATTTCCGAATTTCTCACGCAACACTTCCAATTCTTTCATACTAACATCCTCTCTTTCCTTTTGCAGAACCATCGTTCATTTCGATCGTTATCTTTTTCTGTTTTCATTTATGTAGACGCAGAAGTAAATCAAAAGGTTTTAATATTTTTAAAAAAATCATTTCACTTTTTACCATCATACTTCTGACAATTTTGTCCCCGTCCACGAACAGGGCATAGAAACATGCAGGGTTACCATATAGTAAGTTGCTTTATAATAACTGATTATATCATAACTCACTATTTTGTAAATTATTATTTGGTAACTTCTCTGATAAAATTAGAGAAAAAAGGAGCACTTACATGGCACATTTGCATATACGGATTGTAGAAATGCTTCAAGAACATAATATTAGTAAGAACACCATTTGCCGAGAACTGGACATTCCAAGAGGCAATTTTAATCGCTATTGCCGTGACGAATTCCAACGAATAGATGCCAATCTCATCTGTAAGCTATGTGAATACTTTGATTGCAATGTTGGTGAGCTGATTGAATATATCAAAGATTAACTGTATACTATATTTGCAATAAGAAAAGCAGTTGTAACTCCTTAATAATACAAGGATTGCAGTTGCTTTTCTATAAGGAACGAATTGCCCTTTTTTCACACCAGAAGCAATCGGGATATCATCCGTATGGGTTCCATGAAGGATGTAACCTTTAGCTACTCTTCCATGGCATACTTTACTTCGCCACCAGGTGTGATACCGTGTAAAAATCCGCCTTCCTCGACTAAGTGTTCGCATTTTTCTACTTCTGCATACCAGGCCGCGATACTGCGCCGTGTTTGCGCCCGATTCTGCTTTTCCTTCCTTGCCTGAATAATACGTTGCCATTGCAAGGACTAAAAAGTTGAATTCTGGGGAAGAGCCTCTTTGTTTTTGCTGTTTTAATTATGATTTGTTTTTTGAATTTATAGATTTTATTTGGCTCTTTTTCAAAAAGAGCCACTCCGCTAGGAATGGCTCTTCTGATAATACTATTTTTGTAACTTATTTATATGCAGCTCTGAATCCATTGTCATAGAAAATCACAGTTTACAATGTATTTCCAGTAATCCTATTCTCCCCATACTGCGCAGTTGAAGCACGAGTACAGAAGTGGATTACAAAAGAACATGAAACCAATAGCACAGATTATGGCAGCCATCCACTCCATTTTCACTTAACAAAAAGCACTGTAGTTGTCGCATATTAACACGACTCTACAGTGCTGCTGCTCAACAAAACAAATCATCAATCGTGAGTAATACAACACCTTCTTTTTTAGCTCGCTCCTGTACAGGTTTTGTATATCCTCCCTTGCTGATAAAAATAAAATGCTTTTTGATGTTCTCTGAAAACGACTCTGAAGCAATTACTAAATCATCATATTCATCCATTGGCATCGCTTTATTCGTGAATTTGCACTCACAAAACAACACTTCTGTTTTGTTCTTATTAAAAGCCAGTACATCTACATCATCCTGTGCCCTTATCTTTGGATTATTCCCCCACCATTTACCAATCGCTGCAGGTACAAATGGAAGTGCTCTCTTCTTCGCCTGCTGAATCAAATACTGTTTGCAAATCTCCTCAAAGGCCAGTCCCATAAAATCCGATAACGAATCCCGAATCTCAATTGCTGATTCCTCATCACCCAGCATTTCATAATAACTTTTATTGCTAAAGATATATTGATACCAAAAGCGATAAAAATTATCCGTCAGTACATAAATTGTCTTTTTACTCTTTTCTGATTCTCCACAAGGGGTAATCCTCTCTACCAAACGAATCGTCTGTAGAGTCATAAGGTATTTACTGCACTTGGTTTTATCTTCATGAATACAATCCGCTATTTCTGTAACCTTATTATATCCCCTTGCAATTGCTTCAAGGATACTGTTGTATACTCCTGGTTCACGCAGTTCCATTTTCAAGAGCATCTGAGGCTCATCATTTAAAAATGCACCATTTGCAATGATTCTATTCTGTATATTATCCTGAATAGACTGGTCATCCGAAAATACATTTAAATATCTTGGTACTCCTCCCAGAATGCCATATGCAAGCAGTTTGTCTACATTGGAATACCGCGGATAGAACTTGGCCGCTTCCAGATAATTAAATGGCTTAACCTCCATTGATCCCGTTATTCTTCCATAGAGGGGACTTTCATATCCCATAATATCATTAATCATAAAGCTGACACTTGAGCCACACAAAATCAACATCATATTCATATCTTTCCATTTATGATCGATTTCATGTTGTAACATACTTTTAATAGATGGATTGGGACCCGCCATAAATGGAAATTCATCGATAATCAGGATCACTTTTTCTTGTTTTGTCTTAATTGTAATATATGACAATGCATCTTCCCAACTCTGAAAAGGTGCAATAAACTGCTTATCAAAATAGAACTGGACTGTTCTGGAAAAATCCTGCAGATTCAGGCTGTCATTCTTCTCCTGCGCAGAATAGAAAATGGCACGGTGCTCACTGGCAAACTGCTGCAGAATGGTTGTCTTACCAACTCTTCTTCGCCCATACATCACCAGGAATTCAAATTTTGGGCTATCATACATTTTTTCAATCTGTTCTAATTCTTGTTTTCTTCCAATCATATTCCCTCCTGCAAAGTTGTATACTCACAAGTAGTATACTCCAAATTACACTTCTTTTCAAGTACCTCCTCACCTGAATATGCACATGAAAACCAACAGCACGGATTATGGCAGCCATCCACTCCATTTTTACTTAACAAAAAGCACCGTAGTTGTCTCATATCAAACACGACTCTACAGTGCTTTTATCTATATCCGTTCCTCTGTTCCATAAGTAAATTTAAAATCTATTTAACAAATGATGTCATATACCTTATTCTCTCAGCAGAAACTGCAACGCGTTGATTCTCCTGATTCCTTCATAATCAGCGTCAGGATCTTCATCCAGGGTTATGATATACTTTGGATAATGGTCTGTAATTTTCTGCAGCGGCCGTAATTCTCCCGCCAGTGTTGACTCTTCTCTAACGGTTGCAGCTACCTGATAGTAAATGGTTCCCTTACTATTCATTGCAACAAAGTCTACCTCCTCTGATTCCACCTTACCAACATAAACTTTATATCCACGTCGAATCAATTCCAGATAAACGATATTTTCCAGAATATGACCCGTGTCTGCATTTCTGGATCCAAGCAGCATATAACGCAGTCCAATGTCTACCACATAATATTTATCGAGTGTTTTTAAGTAATTCTTGCCTTTCACATCGTATCGTTTTGCCTGATATACAACAAATGCTTCCTCCAATGCAGTTATATATTTCTCAACAGTTTTAATATCTACTTTTCTTCCATCAGAGGTCATTGTATCACTTATTTTTTTAGTAGAGGTAAGATTACCGATATTATCAAACATGAATCGTATGACACTTTCAAGCATCATTACATCGGTAATCTTCTTTCTTGAGATAATATCCTTTAACATAACCGTGCTGTAAATACTCTCAAGGTACTGATTGATTACTTCTTCCTTATCACCCAGCATCATCGTATATGGAAATGAACTGAATTTCAGGTACTTTTGGTATTTTAAGGACAACTCCTTTTCATCTCCGGTTGCTCTCACATATTCCTTAAATGAAAGCGGAAGCATCTTGACTTCCACATATCTTCCTGATAGAAATGTTGCAATCTCTGAGGATAGCATATAAGCATTTGACCCCGTCAGGTACAAATCCACATTTGATTTCAGATTGAGGCTATCCACGACCTTCGGGAAGTCTGCCATATTTTGAATCTCATCAAAGAACACATAATGCATCCTATCATCTACAAGCCTGTCCTTGATATAACTGTACAACACCTTGGGCTGTTTCAACTCTTCATAATCATAATCTTCAAAATTTATGTCAATGATATGATCTGCCTGTACTCCTGCCTCTTTTAAATAGTTCTGAAACATCTTCATCAAGGTAGACTTACCACAGCGTCGGATTCCTGTCACTATCTTTATAATATCTTTATCCTTAAAGTCTTTTAATGTCTGGAGATATTCATCTCGTAATATGATTCTGTTCATAAATACCTTCTTTCCGGAGAACTGAATTTCTATTACAATTATATCCCAAAACTTTATAATTTCCAAGAGTTATTGTATTTCATTCCAATAACTTGCAATTATTATGTTTTTTTTCATAGTATCTCCATTTCGGGTAATTGCAGTTTGAAATTTCTACGATACTACATGACGGTATTGGTATCCTCAAGGTAAACCTCCTTCAGTCTCGCAACAATATCTTCGTTTGCAATCATTCTTATTCCAATGGACTTGAGATCAACTGGCGATACTGTATAACTGTCAATAAAGAGTCTCATATCAGATTTAACCTCATCCGGTATCTCTGGTTTTTCATCTCCGTTCAGAATTGTAGCAAGTCGAGCGATATCATTCTTATGCTTTTTTATATCTTTTTCATCTACATGCATTCCCTGCTGCCTTTTTTCTGTTAAATCAATCCATGCTTTTGCTTTAAACGGAATAATGTATTCAGGTGCCAGAACAACCAAATGATCCATCTCCACTCTCCCGTTCAACAACATATTGTAATAAACGTCATTTAACAAAATAGCTGACAGGCTCGACACTTCATCGCTAAAGTGAAGCGGAGTTAAGACACTATCTGGCTCGGTTAATTCAAAGGCTTCTTTTGAGAACAATTCAAGCATATACGGATACCCTGGCTTGTCAGGTTTATCAAAACGATAGAATTGTGGACTTCCATTGCTTTTACATTTGTTACGATATCCACCAGCCTCAACAAACTGCCAAAACACTTTTGCAAATTCTGGTGTCAATGCCTCAACGATTAAAACCAAATCCAAGTCTTTTGTTGCACGGAAGGAAGCATCTGATTGCTCCAGAATAACATCACATGCTGCCCCACCGATTAATACGTACTGTTCTTTAAAGTCTTTAAAGAACTCCTTAAATCTCTCGATTCCACCTACCATCAAAAACCTCCTCTAATACTTCTTCTATTGCCCCCTCCACACGTGGATCGCGCCTGTCTTTCTCAGAAATACTTAAAACAGCACTAATAGGATCTATACAGCCGTTCCATTCAATCACATATTTTAACACCTGAACATTACATGCCGGTACTTCATACTTCGGTATTTTGAGGCAGGAATCCAGACCATATTTTTTAGCCTCTTCCTTACCGCAGACATAAGTTCTATATGAATTATCCCCCAGCATCGTATAATTTGCCAAGGCAGAAATTCCACCAAGACAGCTTACATTCTTTGGAACATCAGCAAGATGATATTCCTTTATAACCGGATTAAAAAAGAACGGTTCACACATTTCGTATATACTCTTAATTGGGTGGTTCATTCTAAGATATCGGGTTTTCCCTTCTAAAACAGTAATCGGAATATGCAGTGCCTGAAATTCAACCAGTGCCCTATTCACTGTAATTCTTGACACGCCCATCGCTTCAGAAATTTCTTTCGTTGACTTCTCACTCCAGCCCCCATATATTGCCTGTAATATCATTTTCTGTGTAAATGTAGAAAATTTTTCGATTTCCGGCAACTGAGCCTGTCTCTTATTCCGTAAAATTATACCTAAATTCGGCAAATATACATGATCCTCCCCAAACATAAAGGGTATGCCCAATTCTATCATGTGTTGCATTCCATATCGAGAATATTTATCACCACAAATTACACACTCCATGTCCACAATCTCTGACATCCGTTTCCAATGCTTTTTCAAAGTCGAAAATGCAATCATTTCCTTTGGTTTCATAAACAGAATATTTTCACCCTGAATACTAAATACTCTAATGTCATATCCATTCTGTAGAAACAATGGCATCTTAGGAAGATTGTAATTTTCATTTTCAGATATTTCTACGTGAAACAGTTTTTCCAGCGTTTCTTCCATAATCCAATCACCTCTTTTTATATCTTATCATATTTTATGATTAAATGCAAATTTTTATGATTAAATATAATTATCTTAATCTCATCTTCATATTGAGGTTTTCACTTAACAAAAAGCACCGTAGAATCGTAATAATTACGATAGACACGGTGCTTTCTACGCATTACAGTTAGGAAAAGTACGTCATGGGGCACTCCTTATAAGTCGCCATAGTTAGTTATGATTAACTTCCATTTCAGACTCATCGGAAACTTCAGAAATCCAATCAAGCATCGTATCCAGAACCAGCTTCGTATTCCCCACATTGCAATGTGCTCCCGCATTCTGCTCATTCGTGAACATCCGATAGGTCAAGGATCTCACCCTGGTAAGCTGGTCATATTCCTGGTGGAATAATCTCGGATTGATAAAATGGTCTTCCCTTGCGCCTATAATCAAAACATCCTGTGTGATTCTCTCTCCAATACCAGTAAGAGTAAATTGTCTGATCTTATGGATGTAGTCGCATGGGTTTTTCGCCCCATAGGCATACATTCCATGCTCCAGATTCCAGCGAACCAGCTCATTGTTTTTCATCATGCGCCTGTAAAACAGGTTCATCAGCCCTGAAAGTGGGGAAGAAAACATCCAATCCAAAAGTTTGATGAGCCTTGGCGAATGATCCTTTCAAATGCCGCCGCCCTTGGTGCCAGATATGCTCCCAAAGATGCTCCGATTATCGTTACGTCATCAAGTGCAAAATAATCCAATATTGCAGCTACCGATTTCTCCCAGTCATACTGGAATTTCATATTCTGTCTGCGCAGAACTCCCCCCTGCCCCGGACCTTCAAACAAATACACATCATATCCCTGTTCTGCCAGATACAGCATCGGATAAAACAGTTCTTCATAATAAGAATCATTCCCTCCATGAAGCAAAATTGTACCTTTTTGCTCTCCCACTGCCTTTGTTACCATAACTGGCAGATATCCTTTTTGGAATGGCACCTGATATTGTTTCACTGTTCCATAATCAAAGTACTCATGGTAATATTGAAAAAACAGTTCTGATGCTTTTTCATAGTATCTCAGTTTATCTGGATCTCCATCATACATGAAAAACTCGCTCATCCTGTAATATGTTATAGAATTATTTTCTCGAAAGAACAGCAGAACACTCTGTCAGCCTTTTTCCAGGAATCAGTTTGTGTTCCAGCAAATCAAATCCGCGCTCTGTCAGAAAATTGATATATTCGTTCTCATCCCACTCGTAAAATGTTCGGAAGCCCACTTGCTCAATCCAGTGTCTTCCCCTCTTTTCATGCTGGTGATCCGCTGATACAAATGTGGGGGCAAACAGCAATCCATCCTTTTTCAGCACCCTGTGGATTTCCGTGAGCGCAAGTTCCGGATGTGGCATGATATGCAGTGCATTGGCTATGACCACTGCATCAAAAAAACCATCACCATAAGGGAGCCTGGTTGCATCCTGCACAGAAAAATACAGATTCCTTGGAACCCTCCCTGCTTTTGCTCTCTGTATCATCTTCTCCGAGAAGTCCGTCGCCTCCCATTGATGCGTTTTTTCTGCAAGCGGAAATGACAGCTGCCCTGTACCACAGGCAAGCTCCAGCACATTCATTTTGGGTTCCAGATATTTTCCAATAGAATTACAAAGCTCCTGATACATCCCTCTGTCCTTCCTCATGAATATCTCATAGAACCCTGCCGCCATCTGCCAGAAGTGCTTATTATCCTGATTGTGCATTTTATTATCTTCTTTCATCCTCTATTCCCAAAGCCTTCTCAGTTAGCCATATCTAACTCGCATTTTTTATTATAGCTCATGTTCCGTATTTTGCAATATATTTTTGTTTCTGTAAAGCGGACATTCGGAATCCGCTTCGCTGCTTCCCCATGAACGCAGACGTCTCCACCGCCCTTATATGTCAGGCCACTTCAGCCTGCCATCCGTCTGAACCTCCTGACCGTCCGGTGCTTTCCCTTCCGTCAGCATCCTCCCGGATTCATTTACATAGTATCGCTCATTCCCCCATGTGATGTACTGCAATGTAACCAGATAGCCATCGCCGTCAAAATAATACCAGCTTTCGTCTTCCTTCCTCCAGTTTGCCTGAGGGTAGCTGCAGTCCGATTCCCGATACCGGTACCGCCCAGTCTCCATCTCCTGCCAGCCCAGATTCAGATAGGTAACCTGGCTGGGCGGAGCGCTCCCGTCACTGTTGGTCTGCATATCCAGCGCAAACATTTCCTTATACGCCGCTGCCATCTCTGCCGTCACAGTCAAAGATTCCGACTCCTTCCACTCTCCGGTATCTCCGGATGCGGATACCGCCCGCACCTGATATCGGTAAAATCCCGCCTTCTGCATCAAAGGACGAAAATCATATGAAGTTCCTGCCGTGATCTTTGTACCACCTTTCAGCTTCCCGTCTGCATAAAGACGCATCTCATACCAGGCGGCGCTGGTTCCCACTGTCTGACTCCAGCTTCCATAGCCGTTTTCCGTCCAGCCGGCGGTTTCAATCTCCCCGGCCAGGCTGTCCAGATCCGCAAACTTCACAAACAGCACCATGGTCGATTTGTCATTCAGTCGTTCCAGGCGGATACAGGATGCGCCCAGGCCAGAAACACTGACCTTTGCACGGTCGGAGGAGAAGATCTGTTCTCCATCGGAATCAACAACCGCCGCATAGACTACCTCCGAGTAATTCTTCATGGAAAGGTAGGTTGCATTTAATGCCAGCAGGTCACTGTTGTCCTTCCGGTCATTGCCGTCATCATCAGCGTCATCATTGTCCTTCCACTGCTCCATATACTCCTCCAGGGTGAGGACTTCATCGATGGAATATTTGGTGCTGTTCGTCTCCCCCTCCATGAGCGGCTGTCCGCTCTCGCTGACCTCATCCAGCACAAACTTCACTTTTACGCTTCCAATATAATCCGATGCCCGGATGGACAGGGGATAGAAACAGGACAGCGCCGCCGCCAGAACCAGATAGCCGATCCCGGTTCCCAGATCCGACTTCCAGATCCGCCCAGCCTCCGGGCCGGACTTCCAGCCCTGCCCCGTTTTCTGCTCAGCTTTTAGCCCCTGCGTACTTCCGTTTTTCCTATCTGTAGCTTTTACAGCTTTTTTCCGTTCCATGAAATAATCCAGCCTCCTTCCACGCAGCCATGCTGCCATGGCGGTTCCTTCAGTCTCTTATTCTGCTCTCTTTCTGTCTGTTTTCCACATTTACAACTGTTCTGTGAACTGTTTCGTGAACTGTTCCATGTCGTCACGACACTCTGCCGCCATCCATCTCAAACACCTCATCTGCGATATTCAGCGTGGAACGTCGATGGGACACCAGCACCACTGTCCGGTTCTCCTGTTCTTCCTTCAGGGATTTCAAAATAATTCCTTCATTCAGGCTGTCCAGATTCGAGGTTGGCTCATCCAAAAGCAGAAACGGTGCTTCATGAAGGAAGGCTCTGGCAAGTCCGATTCTCTGCCGTTCCCCTCCGGACAGGGCATCTCCAAGCTCCCCGACCAGGGTGTCGTAGCCCTTTGGCAGGGTCACGATAAAATCATGAATAGAAGCCTTCTTCGCAGCTTCTATGATCTCTTCCCGGGATGCTCCCAACTTCCCTACTGCGATGTTCTCCGCAATGGAGTTGTGGAACAGTACCGTTTCCTGAGTGACAAAGCTCTCCATCTTCCGCAGCTTGGAAGTATTGATTCTGCGGACATCCCTGCCGGCAATGGTCACCTCGCCCTTCTGCACATCCCAGAACCGCATCAGCAGCTTCAGGATGGTGGATTTGCCAGAACCGCTCCGCCCATGGATTCCCAGGATCTTATGCTCCGGAACCACCATGTTCACGTCCTTTAAGATCATTTCATCCCCGTAGGAAAAGTTCACCTGTCGGAGGGCAGTGCTTCCGGATAGTCCGGCTGCTATTACACTCTTCTTTTCATCCTCCGTAAGCGGTTTCTGTCCGGTCACTTCCTCCACCTGCGGCGTTTCTTCCAGAATCGCCAGCACCCGCTCCCCACAGGCCAGGGTCTGGTTTAAGTTGTTGGACAGGGAGGACAGAGCCGTGACCGGACCGAATGAGCCCATCATGGAAACGGTCGTCAGGAGCACTCCCTCCGTCCCAAGGCTTCCCTGTCTCTGCAGCCACAGGGTCAGAAACAGCATGGCAAAGGAAAACAGGGTGATGCAGGCTCCCGTCGCTGCCGTCTGGTCGCCCTCCAGCTTCTTTAACCTTCCCTGCCTGTCGGCCAGTTCATCGGAACTCTGTTCCAGTTCTTCCAGACGTTTTCCGCCCTGTCCGTACTGGATGGTTTCCTTCAACCCCCGGAGGCTGTCCAGGATGAAGCTGTTCATCTCTCCGAATTTCTCCCGGTACTCCATCCCGGCTTTCTTTCCCCGGCCGGAGTTCCACAGGGGCACCGCCATGCCCACTGCCAGGTAACCGCACAGAGCTAACAGACCGCAGAAGGGGTGGAAGCTGCCGATAAATCCCACCATCAGAATACTGGTAATCACCGCGATGGCAACAGGGGAAATGGTGTGGGCATAGAATACCTCCAGCAGCTCGATATCGCTGGTGATCACGGAGATTAAGTTTCCCCGGTCCTTCCCTTCCAGCTTCGCCGGGCACAGGCTCCGCAGTGCGGCAAATACTTTATGGCGAATAATCGCCAGCAGCTTAAACGCAATGAAATGGTTACAGTCCTGTTCCACATAATGCAGGACGCCCCGCAGCACCGCCATGACGATCAACATCAGAAAAATACGGGACAGGCTCTTTGGAAATATCCATGGGCTTGTGATCCCCAGAACTTCCAGAATCCCCGCCGAGGCAGTGATCGTCAGAAAGATGGCACAGAGATACCCTGCCACACCCATGGCGACGGCTGCCAGCATAACTGGAAGCAGCGGTCCCACCAGCCCGATCAGCTTCCCCATGATCCGGATTCCCGATCTACGCATATTGTCTGCCTCCTTTCGCTCCTGCCTCTCCGACCGCTTCTTCCGCAAGGGAATCAAGCAGTGATTTCACCACCACCGCCGGTTCCTTGCCTTGAACATACATTTCCAGTTCTTTCTGCATGGAATACAGCTCTGCATAGCTTCCCTTCGCTGCCAACAGTTCCCCATGGGTTCCCTGCTCCATGATTCGTCCGTTCTCCAGCACGTAAATCTGTCGGGACCTTACCACATTAGCAAGCCTGTGGGAGATTAAAAGCACCGCCCGGCTCTCCGCCAGCTGATAGACCACCTGCATAATCTGTTCCTCGCTCTCCGCATCGATATTTGAGGTTGCTTCGTCGAAGATATAAAACGGTGTATCGTGAAGCAGCGCCCTGGCCAGAGCAAGTCTCTGGCGCTGACCTCCGGACAGGTTCTTCCCCCTCTCCGTAAGCATTGTGGAAAGACCGTCCTGTTCCTCTAAAAATCCATAGAGATTCACTTCCTCAAGGATCCGGATCAGCTGCTCCCGGCTGGCATCCGGCGCTGCCAGGCGCAGATTTTCCTCCACTGTTCCTTTAAACAGATAGCTGTCATGGCTTACCAAGGTCAGATGCTGCATCAGACTGGCTTCCGCCACCTGGGAAAGCTCGATTCCGTTTATCTCGATGCTTCCCTCATACCCTTTGTTCTTCCCAGTCAGCAGTGCCGCGATGGTACTCTTTCCACAGCCGGAGGTTCCAACCAGGGATATCATGCCTTTTCTCGGAATCTCCAGGGACACCTTCTCAAGCACTGGCCGTTCCGGTTCATAGGAAAACATCAGCTCTGAAAGACTGACCTCCACCGGGCCATCCGCCAGCTGCTCCGTGCCCCACTGCCCGGTCTCCATATCCAGTATCCCGAACAGCTTGTCTGAAGCCGCCATGCCATTCATGGCGATGTGGAAAAAGGAACCTAAAAGCCGCATGGGAATGAAAAATTCCGAGGACAATAAAAGGATGGCAAATGCCCCGGCCAGACCGATATGCCCGGCCCGGTACTCCATCAGCGTCACGATCATGCCCACCGCTGCTCCGCCGTAGGCCACCACATCCATGACAATGATGGAATTTAACTGCATCATCAGCACCTTCATGGTAATCTTTCTAAACTGCTCTGCCTCTTCATCCATCTGCCGGGCCTTCTCTCCGTCTGCCTCATAGATTTTTAAGGTAGTCAGCCCCTGAAGGTTTTCTAAAAAGCTGTCGCCAAGCCCAGTATAGATCCCCCAATATTTGTTCAACAACTTCTTTGCAAGCTTCTGCACCGCCATGATCGTGACCGGGATCAGCGGCACACAGACCAGCAGGATCAGACTTGCTCTCACACTCACGAAGGACAATACCACAAACAGTGTCAGCGGTGCCAGCAGACTGTAAAACAGCTGTGGAAGATAACGCCCGAAGTAAACCTCCAGCTGTTCCACCCCCTCCACGGCTACCTGCACGGCCTCTGCGGTCGGTACCTTCTCATGGTATCCTGCACCGAAGGAGGTCAGTTTCTCATAGAGGGTACGTCTCAAGACCTTACGTACATCGCTTCCCGCCAGTTCCGAAGCCTTTGCCGCTTTCCGGTTGGCAAACGCCCTCACAAAGACACAAAGGAGGATGACCGTCGCATCTGCCACAAGCTCACCTCTGCTGATGTATCCGCCACCTTCGATTCTATCTGCCAGACCTGCCACTGCAAATGCCCTCGCAAGCAAATGTCCTGCAAGTATCATGGTCACAATCGAGGTCAGCAGCGACAGCCACTGCCATGCGACGTTTTGAATGATGTATTTTTTCGAATCCCCCATCAGGGCGATCAGTCGTTTCTTAATCATAATCCTTCCTCCGCCACACCGTCTTTTTGTGGTTCTGTCTTCTCCACCGTCTTGATTCCAAAGAGAAAATACAGCCAGTGGAAGATCAGCACAAATGCAATCACAATCTTAGCAAACCATGGCGAAAACCAGAAACCGAAGGCCAGCAGTACCGTTACCAGGCTCAGCACCCGGATCTTTACCGCCTTTGTCATGGAACGGGTCTCCACAAAGTCCTCCAGATATTTCTTATAAAGGCCAGTGGACATAAACCACTTATGGAACCGCTCCGATCCCTTTGCAAACAGGATCAGTGCCAGCAGAAACAGCGGCGTGGTCGGCAGGATGGGCAGTACAATGCCTATACCCCCCACACCGATGCAGATAAATCCCAAACCTACACAGATCATGTTAATCACTCGCTTCATCTTATTTTCCTCCTGCTTCTTCTCGTTATCCTGTATTCTTTCCGTTTCTTTTCTATCCGCATTTGCATTTCTGCCCGACCGCACGGATTGCTCCGGCAAAAATGCCTCTCCCTTTGCTTCTTCCGGGGCTTTGCCGGAAATCGGAACCAGCTTCGCCTGATGGCTGAAACGTTCCGGTCTCCGGCAAGACCCCGGAACGGGGTCCTGATAAATCTATATTTCGGTATTTCCGTTCTCTTCTTTCCGGTGCATCGGCAGGAAGGTTGCCCCCACTGCCAGAAGTGCCAGGAATGTGAGGATCATCAGTTCCCGTACCGGCATCTTATCTCCTGTGTAAGGGATTGACCTTCCGGCTATCACATGAGAGCCAGTCGCTGCCGTATTATTTCCAATTACAGCGGTGCCGGATCCTTCCGTATTAACCAGGCTGTATCTGCCTCCTGACGAGCTTCCGGAGGTGTTGCTGCGGCTGGTCGTGCTGCTTCCAGAGGTAGTTGTCCTTGTCGAAGCAGTGGTTCCGCCTGCTGCAGCAGCGCCTGTGTTGCGTACCTGATCCGTTTCCGCCAGTGCGTACAGGCTGAAATGACTCACAGCTGCTTCATAGTAGCTTCCGTTTACCCGTCCGCTGACTTCGGTGTGGTTTCCGCTGTCATCGATATAATACAGTATCAGCTTACTGGTGTCATAGCCTGCTGGGACTGGAATCCGGAGTGTTACCGTTCCGGTCGGCTGGATGTAGGTGGTGCCCGAACGAAGCTTCACATCGTACAGCACAAACTTATTGACCTTGTCGTTCAATGTATTGTTGGTCTGGTCAAACTGGCTGCCGGTTTCAAGCTTGTTCGTTTCAAGTACAGCTCCCGGTCCTCCGGTATTACCCTGAACACGGATGCCGGTTGTGGAATCCGTCAGCTCTGTGGTGTAGCTGCTTGTGCTTCCGGAGGTGCTGGTGTCATCATCCTCGTCATCGGTATCTCCCGCCAGGTCGTCCCAGTCATCCTCATCTGCTTTTTTCAGTGAACTCCAGGTTACTTTCAAACGTGCCTTAACTGGGTCATCCCCCATCACATCTACCTGCGGGTCAACCTTACACTTATAATACTGTGAGCTGTCGTTCGGCAGTTCAAATTCATAAATCCACTTGCTCTTCTCTGTAGATACCAGATCTGCAGACTCATAGTCTCCGTCCTGATAAATCTCGAAAGCATGCAGATGGGCTGTGATTCCGCTGACGGTCATCTTTTTGGTCACAAGACGCATGGTAACTTTACCGTCATTAATGTGTACATAGGCCTTGCTGTTCACCGCATTGTCACCCATGGATGCCTTGTTCAGGGTTGCATGCCACAGACGGACGTTTACAGAATAATAACCATCGTCATTGTCTGTGTCTGTACTTGTGCTGCCGTCACCGGTGCTTCCGGATGTCGTTACCAGTCCGCTGATTGCTGCCTGGAGCGAAGCTGCCGCTGCTGACAGCTCCGCCGCTGACGGTGATGACGAATAGTATATCTGGCGTGCGCTGGATAATGCCACCGCCAGAACTGCGTAGGATTCTGACGTATAATTGCCTGCACTGTATGTAGATCCCAGTGTAATGTAGGTCAGAAGACTTTCCTTTGCAGTTGAAACATCTACTGTCGTGTTGGAGCCGGATGAAGAAGACTTCACCAGCCCTGCGATAGCAGTCTCCAGATCCTCTGCTGCCAGATTGATCATTGCCTGTGTTGCGCTTGTGTTCTCGTATACCGCACGGCCTGCCAGAAGTGCACCTGCCAGTGCCATGTAGGAACCTTCCGTATAATCACCGGAGCTGTAGCCTTTTGCCTTGTTGATCAGGTTAAGCAGATCGCCCCTGTCCACAACACTCTCCAATTCGTCAATCGCTGATTTCAGTGCCTTTGTCTGTGCGTCAACTTCCTCCTGTGTTGCAGAGTCTTTTGCTGATACACGCACCGCCGCTGCATAAACAATTCTCAGTTTTGCAATACTTGCAGAGGTGTACTGACCAGATGCAAGATATCCTTCCGCCGCCGTAATCCAGAGTTCCAGTTCCGATTTCTTAACGGTATCAGATTCATCCTTCTCCAGTCCATTGACTGCGTGGTTCAGTGCATTGACCGAACGGCTAATCATTCCTGCCGTCAGGTCTTTGGTGGTCAGTACCTGTTTTGCGGAAATCAGCTCCGCCGCAAGTATGTCATAGGTTTCTTCCGTATAATCCACAATGTTATACTGTTCTGCCTTTTTGATTGCTTTTTCCAGTTCTGCCTTTTCCGCATCGGTTGCAATCGGAACCAACGCCTTCTGAGCCGCCTCCATGGCACTCACGCGGCTGTCCACCAGTTCCTGTGTCGCTCCCGACAGAGTAAGTAAGGTTTTTCCTGCGGTTGCACTCCGGATTACTGCGTAATAAGATACGCTGGTGTACTCGGAAGCCTTTAGCTGATCAAAGGTTTCAATTGCTGCTTTCAGATTCGCAGTTTCTAACTTCACCTCGTCTTCTGTCGGCTTGTCTATGCTTCCATCAATATTGGTGGATGCGCTCTGGTAAGTCAGGGTGTCCCAGTAAATTCTCAGCCGGGCCGGCTGGACGGAACTTCCTTCCATAACCGGAACATCAACCTCCACCGGTGTGTATTCCTGATACAGAGTAACCGGGAATCCCATGATCTGCGGATACGATCCTGCCGCTCCCCATTTATCGGATTCATTCGAATAAATAATGTATGAAGCTGCCTGTTTTCCATATACCAGACCGTTTTCATCTTCCCTGATATTGGTCATCAGGTACATAGCCCGTAAGTGTCCATATAGACCGCTGTAAGTCATTCCCTGCATCTGCATGTAGATCATCGGCTCGCCGTTTTTAACAATCATTGTAGCCGGTTTAACAAAGGACGGATTTCCCATAGATGCCTTATTCATATCATAATTCCACAATGCATAATTGATCGTATAAGTTCCATCATCCGGAACACTCACACGTATATTCTTGTTGCCAGAAGACAGTGTGGTATTGGTGGTTCCCGTGGTGCCGGTTGTCGTACTGTTTGTGGTCGTATTTACAGTCGCGTTGCTGGACGATGCCATGGATGCCATCAACCGGAATTCCGACAATGGAGAACGGGACATGCTGAGAACCGGTTTTTCTTCAGCAGACTCGGTTTCCTTTTTGCTCTCGGTCTCCTTCACTGCCTCCGTTTCCTTATGGCTCTCGGTCTCCTTCACTGCCTCCGTTTCCTTGTGGCTCTCGGTCTCCTTCACTGCCTCGGTTTCCTTCACTGCCTCGGTTTCCTTGACTGCCTCGGTCTCCTTGACTGCCTCAGTCTCCTTGACTGCCTCGGTTTCCTTCACTGCTTCAGTTTCCTTCTGGCCTTCGGTCTCCTTCACTGCTTCGGTTTCCTTCGGAAGGTCATTGACTAATTCTTCCTCAAGCTCTTCCTCAAGTTCTTCCTCCTCCAGATAAGTCTCCCAGGTATATCCTACCTCAAAATCATCATACAGCAGGACCGCCGTAGCCATGCCGGAAGTATTTTCCATGGATGCCGGAACCAGTGCCGCTTTTTCTGCTTTAATCCAGTCAATCTGCGTCCGGATCTGCACATCATTTAAGCAGAACAGGTTTTCTGTGTCTGCCGCTTCCAGTGCTGATAAATAAGCATTGTAGCTGGAAATCTCATACAGCCCGTCCATCGATCCGGCTTCTGCTTCCTCTTTCTCCACCAGTTTTATCAGTTCTTCAAGAAGTTCTGAGGTTTCATCCACAACCAGCTTCTGAACTGCAGTTTTCAGTTCATTGATCAGCCTGGTATAGTCTGCCTCCATTGCATCTGCATTGTCAAAGATTGCTTCAGCTTTCTCATACGCAGTTTTAAACGCTTTCCAGCTATCTTCTGTATAGTCATCCTCCTTATACTGCCTGCAGGATTCCAGAAGTGTGGTCAGTGTCTGTTTCAGAGCCGGTATCTGGCTTTCCACCAGTGCGTTCACTGCCTTTTCCAGCCTCAGCTGCTGTGCATCCGCTTCTTCCTGAGTGATTCCATCCCCCGCTGTTTCCAGTGTGGATTTTACGGCATCAAGGACGGTCTTCAGGTTGTCCATGGACTCCTTCGTGTACTTGTCCGCACTTTCTGAAATCAATGCTTCCGCATTCTGAACCGCTTTGTTAAGTTTTGTTACATCTGCTTTTGTGACAAGGGCTTTCACTGCCGCATCCAGAGTTTCCATCAGCTGCGTGATATCAGCTGCGCTTAAATCACCCTTTTTGTCTGACAGCTGCTCTTTGATATCTTTGACTGCCGTTTCCAGATTCTTCAGGGAATCTGATGTGTAAGTGCCTGATTCGTTCTTCACCTTGTCTTCCGCTGCTTTGACTGCCGCTTCCAGTTTTGAGGTGTCCCCCGCAGGCACAAGAGCATCCATGGCATCCTTCAGATTTTTTGCTGCCGCATCAATCTCCGTCTGCCCGATATCTTTATCCTCATTGGCCTTAACCGCAGCCTGATAAGCAGTATCGAATTCTGCATAACTGCTCACTGTGTAAAGAGTCTTATTCGCCACGATGGTTTCTGCATCTGTCAGATAACCTGCCAGAACAGTCTTGTCCACAGCCGGTCTTTCGGTTTTTGCCGTCACATTGGCAAAGTCCAGTGCCAGTTCTCCCTTGATCCAGCCTGCAAATTCCGTGTTCTTCTTCGTGTAGATCAGGAACCGGTCTTCTGTATATGGGATCTTAAAGCTGTAGCTGCTGTTGACTCCGCTGCTGTCTGTCTCAATTTCTGTCACATCCACGCGGGTCGTTCCTTCGTCAAGGCTGTACTGCATTTCCTTGACCCACTCTCCCGACGCATCCGCAGCCATGTTCAGCTTCACGGTCATATTGCCGTTTTCGACTTTCAGTTCTGCACTGCCTAAGTAGCTGTTGCTGGAGGTAGGCGTATCCATTCCCTGCTTGTAGATCGTTGCCGGGATATCATACTCGCCATCTGCAAGCGTTTCTCCTGACGGAGCCTTTACCGCTGCATTGGCAAAATCCAGAGCCAGTTCTCCCTTGATCCAGCCTGCAAATTCCGTGTTCTTCTTCGTGTAGATCAGGAACCGGTCTTCTGTGTATGGGATCGTAAAGCTGTAGCTGCTGTTGACTCCGCTGCTGTCTGTCTCAATTTCTGTCACATCCACGCGGGTCGTTCCTTCGTCAAGGCTGTACTGCATTTCCTTGACCCACTCTCCCGACGCATCCGCAGCCAT
>JAQUVX010000006.1:136163-178548 GCA_028693165.1 Lachnospiraceae bacterium
GTTCAGCTTCACGGTCATATTGCCGTTTTCGACTTTCAGTTCTGCACTGCCTAAGTAGCTGTTGCTGGAGGCGGGCGTATCCATTCCCTGCTTGTAGATCGTTGCCGGGATATCGTACTCGCCATCCGCAAGGTTCACCTTATCCTCCCCTTTCAGGGTAAGACCTTCCATTGCCGCTGTCAGCTGTTTGAGTGCTTCCTCAACTGCGGTTTTCGTTGCTGCCGCAGTCGCCAGCACTTCTCTTGCCTCCGCCAACCGAACTGCGAGTGTCTCATAGGAAGCTGCCGTATACCCTTCGCTGCTGATTGCCGCTGCCTCTACAATTTTTGTCCGCAGGTCAACCAGAGAAACCAGTCCGTTCGCTGCCTCTTCCAGTGCCTTTGTCTGGCTGGAAACAATGTCATAGGATGGCTCGTCCAGCTCCAAATAGGTTTCCGCTTTTTCGATTGCCGCCTGAAGCGTCTGATAGGAACCAGACGTATAATCCGTATTCGTAATCGTCTTTGCGGTTTCAATTGCTTTTTTTAATGCTGTAATTTCTTCTTCTGATGCTTTTTTTCTCTGAACCTGCGAGAAATCAAGCTCCAAAGAGCAGGAATAAGCAAACTGATCTCTGGTTACTGATTTCAGACTGAGATCAAACGGTTCGTCGGTATAATTCCGTGTGATCTGATAGGTTTCCGGTATCCCTGCGGCATTCTCCGCAATTACCGCTTCCTTATCTGCGCTTGTTCCGTTTCCATCATCGTAGAAGAAATAGTTGACATAATCACTGCCATTCTCTAACGGTGTACCAGTCAGGGTAACCGTCATTTTTCCATCTTCCATTTTCAGAATGGCGTTGCCGCTGAAATATTGTGCAAACGGCGAAGTCTCCTGCTGGGAATTTAATATGGTAAATGGCAGTTCATAAACTCCGTCCGCCAGCGTTCCGTCAGATACTCCGCCAGATTCCTTGAGAACCTTTAAGAGTGCTTCCCTCTGTTTTACAATCTCAGTGCTGTCGGGATTGCTGTCATAACTGGTCTGCGCCACAGTGATGGCATTCGTCAGGTTCTGCCATTCCTGACTTGTCTTGTCCAGAGTTTCCAGGTGAAGATTGGCTTTGTCAATGACTGCTTTCAGGACAGACTTATCGTATCCCTCCAGCGGATTATCCTCCACTGATTCCGCATTTCTTACCCGCAGAAGCGCCCACTGTACGCCGCTTCCGTCACCGGTCTGCACATCCATAGCCGGAACAGTAAAGCGGATCAGGTAGCCATTATTGTCCACCGGGGTTTCCAGCGGGAAGGACAGCCTCTTTAAGTACTGGAAGTGATGCTCCTTCGCCCATGCATCGTAGCCCAGACTTCCACTGGCATCTGCGAAATATTCCAGAACTTCAGCGTCCGTATAGTCATTTCGGTTATCGCTGTCGCAGTATGCCTCTCCTGTCATATATCCAGTGATGGTGCTTACAATAACCGGCTCCATCTCGTAAAACAGCTGATAGCTCTTGTTTCCGCTCTCATCGGCCGATACAACTATATAGCCTGTGTTGTCCACCACGGACTGATTTGCCATAGATGGTCGGAAGTTGTAGCTTGCGTGTGATACCTGAATCTCAACCTTATGGGTACCGATGCCCAGCTCCTTCACCTCATCATGGGACATATAGGTTCCATAGTCGATAAACGTCCATGTACCGGTCAGCTCCGCCGCCTGAGAGGTTGTATATATGAACGCATGCTCGTCTTCGTCAATATATTGGCTCATGGCATTCAGCAGAGAAACGCCATCACAACGCTTTAACAATGCCGTGGTTGTTTTCATGTTAAAATTGTCCGGGAGTTTTACCTTGATTGTGGCCTGCCCCGACAAGCTTTCCACCCTCTGTCCGCCAGCCATCAATGCACTGTTATAAATCACACAGGAATCATCATCCTTCGCAAATCTCCGGTATCCGTCCGCTGTGTATTCGCTATAATAAGCCGGTGCTATATCCCCTCCCACCTTTTGAAAGGTGAATGTGGTTCCTTCCGGCACTGCTGTGGATGATACTGTCACTTCGGCAACATCATCTTTTAGTGTCAGTTCCTGGCTTTCTGACGCAGCATCGGATTCCAACATTAAAAATGCATACCACCCTTTGTATGTTGCCGCAGTTGGCTGAGTTGAATTATATTCCTCAATTTCGTCCGTCACTATGCTCAAATATTTTGCTTCCAACATACTGTCGAAACTCAGGCTAATTGTTTTTTCACCGGATTCCCGGTTCCATATTTCCGTAAAAGAAGTTGCCACGAATTCATTTTGCAGATCTTCTGCCATTTGGGATTCTCCTGTAAGATCCAATGCTTTTTGCGTGGCAATTTCTATTGCTTTTATATTATCTATGTCTTTTAATGTAAAGGTTGCATAGAACTTAGCATCTTTCTTTTCAACTTTAACAATATTTTCAAATAACTGGCTGATTTTCTCATACATAGCAACACTTGCGTCTGTATATTTTCGACTTCCATCACTCCATGCCCTTACTTCTGCATAATTGTACCATCCATATCCCAATTCATAGATTCCATC
The DNA here is from genome assembly GCA_028693165.1 of Lachnospiraceae bacterium. Classification (GTDB taxonomy): domain Bacteria; phylum Bacillota; class Clostridia; order Lachnospirales; family Lachnospiraceae; genus Brotaphodocola. The sequence goes on from JAQUVX010000006.1 coordinate 138,729, forward strand.
TTCATAATTTTTTAATAATTTTTTTTCAGAAGATTCTAAACGTACATATTGTGACATTTCTTTGTATGTACCCAAGGAATAAAATGTGTAAACATAGAATCCATCCGATAAATCGTCCACTGTAAAAACCATTTTTCCTGTATCCATAGCTTCATCCACAAGGCTAAAGCTAACATCTTGCCTAAAATACTGATTCGAATCGCTACTGAAATATTTTGACAAAGAAGCTGATGATGCCCCAGAATGAAATGAATCTGGTACGTTGAAATCTCCCATAGACAATGAATACGGCTTACTATATGTCACTTTTGCATTTTTTGCCCCATTTATATCTAAAACCTGAATCATCTCCGAAACATGATATCCGTGATAAAAAAGAGAAACTTCGTATTTACCATTTTCCAATTTTCTAACTAATGCATTGTCTTGAATTCTTAAATTATTATTCACGAACACACCCGATAATTGAGAAGACTCCCATTCAGATGAAGCACTATAAAATTCCATGGGTACTAAGTATTTTTCACCCACCACAAAAGTTTCACTCTCGTCTGCGTGAGAACGGAATGCACTTATTATGACCATCATAAAGCACAGTATGCAAAAGGATAATGCAGATTTCAACGCCCTATTGATTATACGTTTTTCTTTCATAATACCCCCTAGTCTTTATAATATGGGAATCCCTGCTGAACAAAGAAATGTCAGCAGGGGCTTCCCACTATTATTGCGGTTATTATCCTTTTATCAATTACTACTGCTCGATATCCAGATATACGTTAGTTACATCATTCTCATGTCCAGCATAGCTCAAAACAAAGCCAGCTGAAACAGCTCCATTCTCAGCAACTGCCGAAATCGGAACTTTCTTAATAACGGCTTCATCACGTATAACTTCAGATGTTATACCAGCGAGAGTTACTGACGTGATTTCTCCTGTTACAGTGCCATAGTTAACAGTCTGCACGTTCACAGTAACATCAACTGTTCCTCCTGCCGTATCATAATCTGTGTCAATGCCAGTGATGCAAGCCTGTGCATGAGCCGGATACAGGTTGTTCAACGCTGCATCGCGATAAATATAGTTTCCTGAAGTGTTCCCTGCCAGTGCGGTGATTGCCATCATTGCTGACATTGCTCCTGCTGCAATTACTGTTTTAATGCTCTTTCTCATTTTTCTTTCCTTCCTCCGTCTTTGCGGAATAAACTTGTGGGGATTTTTCCCACTAAACAATAGTTACTTTCCCAAAATTCCACCATAAAGCAGACTGATTGGTCAACAAAGCAGTTGACTTTTTCGCCTACCTCGTTTACCATAAAAATGAATTTGCAGCTATGCTTTCTGATTTATTTCGGGGTGGTTTGATTCCATCCGGAGGGAATCTCACCTGTTTTCACTGCCCTGTTCCCCTCAAGAACAGGGCAGTTTTCTTCTTATGATGTTCATACAGAAAATCAAAGATGTTTTCATCCCTTAAATCGTTACCACAAACTTCTTTCCATCCAGCTGTGCAACCGGAAGCCGGATTCCGTACAGTTCATACAGGATTTCGCTGTCCACTGCTTCCTTCGGATCACCTTCCACCACGATTTTTCCGCCACTCATTCCCACGAATACATCCCCGTACTCCATAGCCTGGTTGATATCGTGGAGCACCATAACGATGGTCATGTCATAGGTCTGGTTCAGTTTGCGGATCAGCTTCAGGATTTCAATCTGATACCGGATATCCAGGTACGTGGTCGGCTCATCCAGGAACAGGATGTCGGTCTCCATAGCCAGAGCCATGGCAATCCAGACTCTCTGTCTCTGCCCGCCGGACAGCTCTGCTACCGGCTTTTTTCGTATCTTCTGGGTATTGGTTACATTCAGTGCCCAGTCGATGGCATCCTCGTCATTCTGGCTGCCTACCGACTGAAACATCTTAAGGTAAGGTGTCCGCCCATAGGCCACCAGCTTCTCCACGGTCAGATCCGGGGGAGCGGTATTGTTCTGATGAACGATTGCCACACTCTGGGCAAATTCTTTTGCCCCCATCTCATCGATGTCCGTCCCTGCCAGCGTGATGATTCCATCATCCGGATACAGGTTCTTCGTCATCAGATTGAACAGGGTACTCTTGCCGCAGCCGTTGGCCCCCATCAGGACGGTGATCTTTCCCTTCTGGATCTTCAGGTTCAGATGATCCAGAACCGAATTGACTCCGTCATAGGAGAAGCTGAGATTTTGCACCTCCATCACCGTTTCTGTCCGGGTATTTTCTGTATTCCTATTATCATCAACTGCACAATTTACAGCTGCACTGCTTCCTGTATCAGATGCCATAGGTTTTATCACTCCTTCGGATCAAGAATATCAACATCGGTCCACCCACAATGGAAAGCAGGATGGATGCCGAGATTTCATAGGGTGCTGCTATGGTGCGCCCCAGTGTATCTGCCAGCAAAAGCAGGAACGCACCGCCCAGCATCGAAAAAGGTATGAGTGCTTTATGATTAGAGCCAATCAGAATCCGGGCGATATGGGGAACGATCAGTCCGATGAAGGACACTACCCCAAGCTCCGCCGTGGATATGCTGGCCAGAACCACCGCGATCAGTGATATTGCGATTCGTGTTGCTGTCACATTGACTCCCAGACCTCTTGCGGTCTGGTCGCTTAAAGAAAGCAGATCGCATTTGTAATAACTCATCCATGCCAGCACCAGTCCCAGAATCACGTAGCCGGACAGGATGTAGACGTCATCCCAGGTTTTCTGGGAGATGTTTGCATTGGCGATGGATGCGACTCCCGATAAGTTTCCTCCAGTCATACTGTTGAACGCCTGGGTCAGCCCGGAGAATACCGCATTGACCGCCACGCCTACCAGGATAACCCGTAAGGGATTTAGCCCGTTTTTAAAGGCCAGCAGATACACCAGCCCACAGGCCAGAATTCCGCCTGCAAACGCCATCACCGGGGTGAAGAAGTACAGCGACGGGAAGATTCCCGCGATCAGTACCGCCACAAAGCTGGCTCCCGAGCTGACGCCGATGATGCCGGGGTCTGCGATGGGATTCTTCATGGTTGCCTGGAACAGCACGCCGGATACAGACAGTGCCGCTCCACCCAGGGAGGCGATGATGATTCTCGGGAATCTCAGATCCCACACCGTCGCCACCTGCTGGTCGTATGCCACGAACAGCCCCCGATACAGCTGCCCCATGGATACATTCAGACTTCCTGTATTAATAGATATATAGATCATCACCAGAAGCAGGAAAATGATTACGAAAAAGGAAATTACGGCGCGGCTGTTTTTACCGCTTTCTTTTCCCGCTTTTTCCATTCCGATTCCTCTGCTTCCCTTTATGCTTGCTTCTGTCATCCTTTTTTGTCCTTTCCGTCGCCTATCTTCCTACTCATCTTCCCCGTACAGCATGGGCTGCAATGTCTCCAGTGCCTCCGGGAAGTTGAACTTGGCGCTCATGCCGAACTGGTCATAAGGTAAATCATAGACACATTCATCCTGTACCGCCCGGAAATGCTTCCAGATGTCATTGGTGTCGAATTCATCATGGAACATCTGCACCACATCCTCCGGCATAGCATGAGCCGCCCGCAGGATGATGTCCGGATCCCGGCTCTGCATATCTTCCGTATTCGCCGTGATAAAGTCCTTTTCTTCGTTGTCATAGACGTTGGTTCCACCTGCCAGTCTGACCAGACTCCCCACATAACTTTTATCTGTGGCTACCACATAGCTTCCGGGCAGTCCCATCAGCACAAGCACCGTCGGGTTTCCCTTGTCTGTATTGACCTTGCTGTATTCGTAATAGAAAGCGGAAAACTCATCCACCAGTGCCTGTGCTTCCTCCTGTCTTCCGAACAGATCTCCCAGCTGCTGGATGCCTTTATACATGCCTTCTATACTTTCCAGATTCAGGAATATTCCATTCAGTCCTGCCGCTTCCAGTTTTGGTTCCATGTCCGTCTGCAGAGATGCAGGCCCGATCACATAGTCCGGATTCAGTGTCTTGATAATCTCCATATCCGGCCCCATAGCGGTTCCGACTCTGACCGCATCATCATACCTTGCCGGTATGACAGAAAGGGTAGAGTTGGGTACACCCACCAGATTGACATTCAGCCTTGCCATGATATCCGTCACGGCCGGGGACGTTGCCACAATCCGCAGCTCATCTGCGTCGGCAATTTCCGCCGCCGGAGCTTTCTGGCTCACGCAGCCGGTCAGGAGAACCATTGCCGTTGCCAGAACCGCTGCCGCTATTCTCTTTGTACAAAATGTCGCCCTCTGTCTCACTGTTCCTCCTCCGCAGCCGCTGTTGTCATGTTCTGCTGTTTTTCCATGTATTCCCGTTCCAGCCGTGCTGCCGCTTCCTGGTACTGTATATCCAGCTTCTCCAGGGCTGCCTGAAACTCCGGATCCTGTTCCATCTGCCGTTCCGGGCTGTTTTTTATGGCCGCAAGCCTGCGGCTTCTCTGCCCGGCCAGAGCAAATCCAAATCTTGCAATCAGCACTGCCGAAATTCCAAGCAGCACCATCATGATCGTTTTGTTCGGATTCTTCTCTCCGTTTTCTGAAGTAAAGGAAGCTGCGCTGGCCTGATATTCAGCCGGTCCGGTCATGCCCGTGATGCCGGTTGCTTCTTCCAGCATCGGCTCCGTCAGCTTTCTGGCCTGTGAAAGGGACACCCGAGACAGATCGTATTTCGTCTTCAAGTGGTAGCTTTCTCTCGTTCCGGAAGAACTGTTTTTGCTGCCGGCTTCGTTGCTCTGTGTGTTTTCAGTAACTCTGACTGGCATGCCCGTCTCCGGGTCGATGGTATAGGCCGCAGCTGTTTCTGCTGTACCGGTTGTTCGTGCTCCGGTTGTCGTGCCATTTGCCGACGGCTTTGACGGAAGTCCGGTCACTGGGTCATCCACATCTCCGCTTCCGTTGATGAAGCGTCCGTCCTCCACCGAAGACGATGCACCAGATGTATTATGTTCCGTCGTCCGCTCTGTTCGACTCTGTGTTGTTCCTTCCGGTTCGTATAATTCCTCTGCAACACGGTTATCGACGACCCGTGTTTCCTGTGGCCGGATTTCCTGTGTCTGTGCCGTCTGCGGCTTTGCGGACTGGGTGTTCTGCGTACTTACCACGAAATCCCCACTGCCACTTACCGGATTGGATGCGGTAAAGAAGAATACCACGCTTCGCCCCATGGCCTCGATGTAGGCATTTCCCCGGAATACAGAATCAATGCTGCTGACAGGTATCCGATAATCGGTATAGCCATATTTGTCACTGATATCACTGGCCCCGTCAATGGGGGCTTTCGTCTGCATCTCCTGATAGTTCCTCGAGATATAGGAGCCGCCGGTTCGTTCCTCGAAGGTTACGTCGCGAATAAACTGGCTCAGATAATATCTCACAGTCAGGTACATGGTTCCGGATGCATCGATCTCCAGAAGTCCGGTGGAGCCGCACATCCGCTCCGTCATGCCCTGTCCGATGGCTTCGTTATTTCCCGGATCATCGACCTTTCCTGTCTCCGGATCTGTGTAGCTTGGCCGCACCGTCACCAGATAACTTCCTGCAGCCAGTGCCCAGGTCTGGGTCGTTCCCGCCATGGTCAGAAGCAGGACTGTCACTGCCAGAATCACCGATTTCGTTTTCAGGAAGCAACTCGCTGTTTTTCTGTTTGCCTCCATCTACTGTATCCTCCGTGCCATCACCACGAACCTTCCATCCGGCTCGCTGTAATCACAGGTGCTGAGTGTCAGGAATTCATCCCCATACCGCATATCCACGCCGGTATCATACAGAGACGCTTCCTGCATCCGGCTGATAGCCGCCCTGGCAGTTTCCTCGCTGGCTGAGGTAAAATCGTATGGGAAGAGACTTAAGTCAGTGCTCTTTGCCACCGCACCAATCTCGTATACCCTGGATTCATATAAGGTGTCAAACAGAATCGTCGAATGTTCCTTCCAGAAGGACTCTTTTTCATACTTGAGCAGATCGGCAAACATGGAACCGTTTTTCATATTGTGTCCATAGACAATCAGGTTCCCGCCATCTTCGTTGATGTTGGAAGCTTCATCCAGAAAGAAGAGTCCGTTTTGGCTTTCCTGCTTGTCGAACCCCCGGTTCAGATAGAAATCATTCTGCTCTGGAACCCACATCACCACGCTGTCCACGTTGGTTCCCTCTATGGTAAGCCACCCAATCATATCCGGATTCTGCAGGAACAGATCCCGGTACTGGCTCATGACTTCTTTATTTGTGATCTGCAGTGGTTCCCCTTTTTCCCCGCTCTCAATAGCGTTCTGCTTCGCCTGACGCAAAGCATCCAGATCCGATTCTGCCTGTCTCCCCCGGAAGAAGTACACCCCCAGAAGCACCACACAGGCCGTTGCCACACAGAAGCCTGTGGTACGAACCGCTGTCTTGTATTTTCCCTGTTTCCATTGTTTTTGAACTTGCTTCAGCTTCTTTTCTAAACTCATCCTTCCACTCCTCCGCCTTCATGTACATGGTTCTAATATGTGTTAGTTACCGCTAACTCTTAATTATAAAAAGAGACTGTCCACCACAGGCAGTCTTCTCTCCATCCTTGTTTCGATTTGCCTTTTTCCACTTGATGCTAATTGGTTTCCCCTCAAAAGTCAATCAAAAAAATACGCTCAACTGTATAACCGCAGGTTTACAATTCGCCACATTTTTTCTTTCCATCGGTCTGCAAACCCCCGAAATTGCTTGATAGTTATATCTTTAACAATAGTGCAACCATTGGTATACACTTTTTTTGGAGTGTCAGCTATGCCAGTTTCTGGTCCGTGATTTTGATACACATAACGGCCTCAGCCTTTGGCATATGCATACTCCCCACCGTACAGGTGAAAGCCATCTGCAGCCGTCCGGTCAATACCCCTCCCGGACCGGAACAGCTCCATAGGATATCTCTGACCGGAATCCTCACTACATCGTTCTCCACCCGGGGACTTCTGGTTCTGTCGTGCACGCAGTATTCCAATGACCGCATCTTCCCACTGACTGCCCGCTGTAAGATGTTGGATATGTAGCTGATCTTCTTTCTCCGCAGGAGAATATATCCGCGATTTGCTGAGATCAGCAGCTTCCCCGGCTTTTCAAATGCCTTATCTGCCATAGACAGTTCTGTTTCATTCTTCACCTTTCGGAATTCCACATTGACCGTGTAGATGCCCTCTGCAAGAAATTCTGACAGTTTCTCTCCGGTCAGCTCAATCTTCTGGTCTGTATCCTCCGGTTCAAATGCACGCATATGGCAGATATTGCAGACCACACTCTTGTTCATCAGCATCTCGCTGACAGACAGAGGTGCTTCTGCAATCAGCAGGTTCGCTGTCTCCATAGCCTCCTCCTCACTGATATCATTCAGCTTGAACCATTTGACGATAGACTGGTATCGGAGGTTGTACCAGCCGTAATAATCCTCTCCCTGCTTTGTAAGCTCATATTTCTCACCGAGGAAGCCCTGCTCCCGGATCGTGTTCAGGATCTTCTGCACCGCCGCCCTGCTCACATGAAGCTTCAAAGCCGCATTGGCCATGCTTCGGTTGCTCTCATCCTGAGAGAGCCATGTTCTCAGATAATTCATCTGTGTTCTGGAAAGTCTCTTTGTCTCCAATATTTTTTCTCCCACTGTCCGTACATTCGCAGAAAACAGGAGAAGCATATCACCATCTGGTGACATAACTTCCCCTTTTTCCTGTCATCACTCTGCTTCCAGAATATCCAGAAGCTCACTCACATTTTTCTTTCCAAAATATACCTTTCGTCTGTTAACTACCATGCATGGCACGCTCATGACCTGATAGTGTTCTTTCAGCTTGGGGTAATGTGCCAGATCAAAGACCTCTGCTGTAACATGGTCTGAGAGAGAGGCAATCTTCTGTGCCGACATCACCAGCTCCGGGCACATGGTGCAGGACAGGGATACCATGATTTCCAGATGCAGCTTTTTGGACAGGCCTTCGATTCTTGCCCGTTCCTCATCTGCAATTCCCGTTCCGGGTCCTGCTGCGTTGTAGAGTGCCACCACGAAGGAATTGATCTCGTGTCCGCCGGGCACACCGTGGAATATCATGCCCGTAGGTGTCTTGTCTGGCTGCAGGATCTCCATGGAAGGCAGGTATTCCGGCTGTTCTTCTGGTTCCATTTCTGATGCCGGAGCCTGCTCCCAGGATATCCGGTCTGTCATCTCTGTGAATTCATCCAGGAAGCCCTTCACCTCATCGGAAACCTTGTCTTCTCCCAGCCAGGCACGCACGTGCACCGGGTTCTGGAATTTTGCAAATACAGGTGCAAGCTGTGCTCTGATGGAAGCATTCAGGAATTCTCCTGCTTCTGCCTGCCCATCTGGTTCTTGTCCTGACTCTCCGGTTCCGGGCTGGAGCATTTTTTTCGGAATATTGACCGTAAACTCAGGAATCCCCAGCTTCTTATGAAGCTCTGTCACATCTTTTTCCAGTGAGGTTGCTGCGATTGCGCCATCAGCCACCGCCGTCACTACCTGCCGCAGGTTTTTCACACACACATCTCCCGCCGCATATACTCCCGGCAAGTTGGTCTTCTGGTTTGCATCTGTCAGGATGTAGCCCTGCTCGTTCAGGTTCAGCGCTTCCGGCAGCCAGCGGGTGTTTGGCTCATAGCCTGCAAACACAAACACGCCGAAGCCGCCCTCTTTTCCGGCATCATATTCCCAGGTTTCACCCGTGGTTCTGTCCATAAAAACCGCTTTTTCCATCCTCTGGCTTCCTTCCACCTTTTTCAGTTCGGTAGAGAACCTCACGGTAATCCGGTCATGCTCCTTCAGCTTATCCGAAACTGTTTTCGCACAGCTGAAATCCTCGGATCTCACAATGATTGTTACGTGCTTTGCGTATTTTGTAAGGAAGATCCCCTCCTCCACAGCTGCAAAGCCGCCGCCAATCACAAACACATTCATACCGGTAAAGAATTCTCCGTCGCAGGTAGCGCAGTATGCAACACCTCTTCCCCTGAACGTATTCTCTCCTTCAAAGCCAAGCCTTCTCGGGTTCGCACCTACGGCAAGAATCACACCGAATGCCCTGTAATCGCCTTTACTGGTGTGGATTTCCTTGATCTCCTGATCCAGGTTCATATCCTTCACCTCAGCTATGGCGAAGGCTGCTCCAAAGCCTTCGGCCTGTTTTCTCATGCTGTCTGTCAGGCTCTTTCCGCTTGCAAGCTCCACGCCCGGGTAGTTCACCACCTCCGAGGTGATGGTGATCTGCCCTCCTGTTTTTTCTTTTTCAAGCACAAGCACCTTGTATTTTGCTCTGGCCATGTAGATGGCGGCAGACAGACCCGCCGGTCCGCCACCTACAATCACCAGGTCATATAAATTTTCGTTATCTGTCATGGTTCTCCTTTTCCAGCCAGTACACCGGTCACTTAGATCAGTCCCACCAGATCCAGACTTGGTTTCAAAGTCTCTGCCCCCGGCTGCCATTTGGCAGGGCACACCTGGTCTCCATGCTCAGCCACGAACTGGGATGCCTGGACTCTGCGGAACAGCTCATCTGCGTTTCTTCCCACATTTCCGGCAATGACTTCATAGGCCACGATCTTTCCTTCCGGATTGACAATAAAGCTTCCTCTCTCAGCCATGCCGTCAGCCTCGATCATCACATCAAAATCTCTGGCAAGCTTTCCTGTCGGGTCAGCCAGCATCGGATAGCTGATCTTCTTGATGGTCTTGGATGCGTCATGCCATGCCTTGTGTACAAAATGGCTGTCGCAGGATACGGAATAGATTTCGCAGCCAATCTTTTTGAATTCTTCATATTTGTTTGCAAGATCTTCAAGCTCTGTCGGGCACACGAAGGTGAAATCTGCCGGGTAGAAGAAGAATACGCTCCATTTCCCCAGGATATCCTCCTTCTTCACGGTCTTAAACTCGCCGCCCTGAAATGCCTGTACTGCAAAATCATTGACCTCTTTGTTAATCATTGACATATATTTTTCCTCCTCTTATTCCGCCTCATGGGCGGTCATTGTATGATTACTCTCTTCTGCCTCCAGGCAGTCTTCGCAGATTCCCTCCACCGTCACATTGGCAAAGAGTATTCTGCCCTTTTCTGTAACACCATAGGCAGCTCCAACTGCCTCCGGATTGATGTTTTGCAAATCCATGACTCTGCCACACTGCCTGCATACAAAATGTGCGTGATTTTCGCAGCGCCAGTCATATCTCTCTGCGGTCTGTGGAGTCGAGATTCGCCGCAGCTTTCCACTGTCCTCCAGAAATTTCAAATTGCGGTAGACAGTTCCCAGACTGAGATTGGGCAGTTCCTTTTTCATGTAGATATATACCTGCTCTGCCGTCGGATGGTCATCCCGTCCGGACAGGTATCCATAGATCTGTTCTCTCTGTCTGGAATAATGTACCTTCTTTGCATTCATGATCACTGTCTGTCCACCTGCCATATTATTTCAGCATGGAGTTCAGGAACCAGATTGTCTTCGCATAGTTCTCCAGATTGGACTCCATCAGGTTGGAGATACTGTAGTTGTCCTCATCTGCGGCTTCCCTGCGAATATCCTCTGCCTGCTGTTTCAACAGCTCCATGTCTGCCAGGGTAATCTCAAGTACCTGTTTTACGTTCATCTCTGCACTGTCCAACTCCTTCACAGTTGCAGCGGCAAGATAATCCTTCATGCTCGCAAGCGGCATCTCGCCATTCATCTTAAGAGCCTCAGCCGTTGTATCCAGCACATCAGAAAGTGCATCATACAGGGTTTCCAGATACTCGTGCACTGCTTTGAACTGTCCTCCGACTACATTCCAGTGCAGATTGTGAAGCTTCACATACTCTACCGCAATATTGGCAAGGTAGGAATTCATCTTTGTACTTAATTCTTTCTTCATGGTCTAACCTCCTGAGTCATTGTAAAAACCGATTGTAAGTTACCAACAAATCTGTGTAAGCTTTTGCTGTAGTTAGCATACACTAACCTTTTGCTTTTGTCAATAATGATTACTATTATTAAATTGACAACATTTCTCATTTGCTTGCGAGAGTTACTTTCAACCCATCCGGACAATACCGACGATCCAAACTTTAAAAGAAGAATTACATCCTGGCAGCAGAAACTTCTACTTCTGTTAGGCTATAGCCTGGGGACAGTCCGCTGGGTGATCAAGCAATCTCCATCGTAACCATTACGTCTTCTCCTCCTCCCAATATGTATCGCCCTATCTCCGATACACCGCCAGTCGATTATTAAAATCCCGTATCTTCGGAAGCGTACCAAAGAGCCAGCCACGGAAGGTGTACTTCTTCATGACATCATTAAAGCTGTTTTCGCGAATCAGGGTAAGTCCCGGGCACAGTTCTTCCAGCTCCTTACCCGACTTTGTTCCCCATCCAAAAACCGCTTTCGTATTCTTGATCGTGTCGTGATGCTTCGACATTTTTGACGTAAATGGCGGCATCAGCTCCGCCAGAAGTACAAATTCAGGAAATGCATACGAGAGAATCCCAAGCAGGCACTGTACCTGTTCTTTTGAAAAATACATCAGCACGCCCTCGATAAGAAAGATCATGAATCGCCCTTTCTCAATCTCCCTTGTCCAGCCATCCTCCAGAATGGAACCACTGATCTGCTTTACTCGTTCCTGCTCCTGAAAGAACTGCTTTCTCACCGCCATGGCATCAGGCAGGTCAATATCATACCAGAGCAACCGCCCATTATCCACACGGTCAAACCGGGCATCCAGCCCGCACCCCAGATTGACGCAGCAGGCGTCCGGATGCTTTTCCAGAAGTACCTTCAGTGTCCGATCAAACATGATTGTCCTTGCTATCACGCCCTCATGGCTCATGAATTTATCATATTGATCTGTATCAGCCTCAAGCTCCCGAATGATTTCCACCGCCTTTTCATCCCTGATTCTGGCATTCGGCCGAAGGGTTTCATTCGCCTTAATTGCCAGCGGAATCAGCATAGTCTCCTGTACATTTCCCAGTTTCATCATTTTATTCCCATCCTTCCCTTTCGCAGTTCATGATATTACGATAGAAGACAGAATCTGATTATCATTTCAGATTCTGTCTTTCCATGGATCAAATCTTATCCTTATCTCTTCACGTTAAATGCGCTCATACCCGGGTATACCGCCGCTGCTCCCAGCTCTTCCTCGATGCGGAGAAGCTGATTGTACTTGGCTACACGCTCGGTTCTGCTCGGTGCCCCGGTCTTGATCTGGCAGGTGTTCAGTGCTACGGCCAGATCTGCAATGGTAGTATCCTCCGTCTCACCGGAACGATGAGAGGCAATGGAGGTGTAGCCGGCCTTGTGCGCCATCTTGATGGCTTCCAGTGTCTCGGATACCGAACCGATCTGGTTCAGCTTGATCAGGATGGAATTGCCGCACTGGTTCTCAATGCCTTTCTTCAGTCTCTGTGTATTGGTTACAAACAGGTCATCTCCGACCAGCTGCACCCTGTCTCCCAGCTCTTTCGTCAGTTCATTCCAGCCTTCCCAGTCCTCCTCATCCAATGCGTCTTCGATTGAGATGATCGGATACTTGTCTACCAGCTTCTTCCAGTGGGCGATCAGCTCAGAGGAAGTGAATCTGGTTCCGGCCTTCGGAAGCACATACTCACCCCTCTTCGATCCCTTCCACTCGCTGCTTGCCGCATCCATGGCAATCATGAAATCAGTGCCCGGCTTATAGCCTGCTTTTTCAACTGCTTTCAAGATATATTCGATTGCTTCCTCATCGCTGGCAAGATCCGGCGCAAAGCCTCCTTCGTCTCCCACCGAGGTTGCAAGTTTGTTCTCTTTCAGAAGTGCTGCCAGGGAATGAAATACCTCCGCACACCAGCGAAGTGCTTCGCGGAAGCTTCCGGCTCCCACCGGCATAATCATGAATTCCTGTACATCGACTGTATTGGCCGCATGTGCTCCACCATTTAAAATGTTCATCATCGGTACCGGAAGTCGATTTCCAGAGACACCACCCAGGAAACGATAAAGCGGAATGTCCAGAGAAACAGCTGCCGCTCTGGCTGCCGCGATAGAAACTGCAAGGATCGCATTGGCTCCCAGCTTTGACTTGTCCGGAGTGCCATCTGCCTCGATCATCGCCCGGTCAATCGCATACGTGTCCGAAGCATCCATACCGGCAAGAACATCCTGAATGGTCGTGTTGATATTCTCTACCGCCCTGGTAACACCCTTGCCCAGATAACGGGACTTGTCTCCGTCTCTCAGCTCCAGTGCCTCGAACTCACCCGTGGAGGCTCCGCTCGGTGCCATGCCTCTCCCGATGGTTCCATCCACCAGATACACTTCTGCTTCCACCGTAGGATTGCCTCTCGAATCCAGGATCTCTCTCCCCACTACTTTCTCAATTTCCAGATAATTCATAACAACCTGTCTCCTTCCAGTTGTATGAGACCTTCCTCCCCGAAAGCCAGGACAAGCTTTCGGTCGATCCGGATTCAGCAGTTCCGGATTTCGGAGGAGTCTACATGATTTATTCGCACTAGTTAGTCTTTGCTAACTATTTCTTATTTTATCTTATTTTCACAAAAATAGCAATCTGGCCATATGATATTTTTTTATCACAACAAAGATAATACCTGCTCCACATTCTTCTTCCCGAACACTACCTTGTCATGATTGATCACCATGCACGGCACACTCGATTCATTGTACAGTCCCAGCACGAAGGAAGTAAATTCATGACCACCCGGAACTCCATGGAAGGCAAGTTCACTGGCGCTTCCGTCCTTCCGGCAGATCTTCACGCATGGGCACTCCACGCCCCCGGTATCTTTTTCCTCACTCCATGTAAGCTTATCCGTCAGACTGCACAGCTCCGTAATATAAGCTTTCAATTCGGAAGAAACAGTCCGGTCATCCAGGTACAGCATCAGCTCAAGCGGGTTTTCCATCTTGCCGAATACCATCTGCAGCTGTGCCGGCATATCCGGTTCGAAGATGCCATCTCCAGGCGCGGAAGTATCTGCGCCGCTCGTTCCTGTCTTTCCATCCACTGCTGGAACCGTCTTAACTACCTTCGCCTGCTCTGGCCTCTTCGGAATCAAGCCAGGCTTTCGCTGCATCATTCCGGCATAACGCTCCAGTGCCGTGGCTGCAAGTGCGCCTCGCCAACTTCCGTCAAAAACGATAGAATTGTGGACTTCCATTGCTTTTGCATTTGTTACGATATCCACCAGCCTCAACAAACTGCCAAAACACTTTTGCAAATTCTGGTGTCAATGCCTCAACGATTAAAGCCAAATCCAAGTCTTTTGTTGCACGGAAGGAAGAATCTGATTGTTCCAGAATAACATCACATGCTACCCCGCCGATTAATACGTACTGTTCTTTAAAGTCTTTAAAGAACTCCTTAAATCTCTCGATTCCACCTACCATCAAAAACCTCCTCTAATACTTCTTCTATTGCCCCCTCCACACGTGGATCGCGCCTGTCTTTCTCAGAAATACTTAAAACAGCACTAATAGGATCTATACAGCCGTTCCATTCAATCACATATTTTAACACCTGAACATTACATGCCGGTACTTCATACTTCGGTATTTTGAGACAGGAATCCAGACCATGTTTTTTAGCATCTTCCTTACCACAGACATAAGTTCTATATGAATTATCCCCCAGCATCGTATAATTTGCCAAGGCAGAAATTCCACCAAGACAACTTACATTCTTTGGAACATCAGCAAGATGATATTCCTTTATAACCGGATTAAAAAAGAAACCCAACATTTCTGCGGATAAGCCTTTTTGAGTTTTTTCAAGATTTAGCTTTTTGAAATTGAAATAATTGGAAGTATAAACCATCCCAAATCCGTAAATCATGTTCTATGTACGGCAACCAAGCATTGAATCTGATTTGCGGAGGGAATGAACATGGCAGGATACAAGGTTGAGATCTGCGGCGTAAACACGGCAAAACTGCCGCTCCTTACCAATGAGGAGAAAGAAGCCCTGTTCCAGCGGATTTTACAGGGTGACCAGGAGGCCAGGGAGCAATATATCAAAGGTAATCTGCGCCTGGTGTTAAGCGTCATCCAGCGTTTTTCCAGCAGCAGCGAAAATATCGATGACCTGTTCCAGATTGGATGCATCGGTCTGATCAAGGCCATCGACAATTTTGACATTACCCAGAATGTCCGTTTTTCCACTTATGCGGTTCCGATGATCCTCGGCGAAGTGCGCCGTTATCTGCGGGACAACAATTCCATCCGCGTCAGCCGCTCACTCCGTGACACCGCCTACAAGGCGATCTACGCAAGGGAAGGGTTGACGCGCATGTACTCCCGGGAACCAACACTGATGGAAATCGCACAGGAAATCGGAGTCAGCAAGGAGGAAATCACCTATGCCCTGGACGCCATCCAGAGTCCGGTCAGCCTCTACGAACCCATCTACACCGACGGCGGCGACCCGCTCTATGTCATGGATCAGATCAGCGACAAGAAGCATCTGGAGGAAAACTGGGTCGAAGAAATCTCCCTCCGCGAAGCCATGAACCGCCTCCCCCGGCGCGAGCGGCATATCATCGACCTGCGCTTCTTCGAAGGAAAAACCCAGACCGAGGTGGCCGAAGAGATCCATATCAGCCAGGCCCAGGTCTCCCGCCTGGAGAAAAGTGCATTGAAGAATATGCGGAATTATTTGAATTGAATACGAGCCTGGCGCGCACGCGTTTTTTACTGCATGTGAACCAGGCTCAACTTTTAGGCTCAACTTTTAGGCTCAACTTTTATCGCAGAATCAGGTTTGGACAATTCCAAGCGAATCATCGCACCATAATCCAATTTGCAGCTACAAATCATGAAATCTGAAGCCTTTTGGACAATTTTCATCCAATATCAAGCTGGCTAACCATAGAAGTTCAGATTCATGGAAAACTTCCGTGTTTTAGCAGCAAAATTATCCAAACCAGCACATTTTGCCCAATCAGCAACCCCAAATTGGATATTTCAAGGTCAAATTTGTGTTTGCTGTCCAAACGGTTGACATAAATCCATTTTCGCCGCCCCCGCATACCTCAGCACCCCAAAAATCCATTTCAAAAGGCGCCCACGCGGCAACACCGCGGGACGCCCTCACAACCAAGCCTCACACCCAAACCTCACAGCTAATCCACTCTATACCACATTACAGCGGAAAATGACAAAACACCTTCCGCTCTCCCACCTCTTTACACTCCGGCACGACCTTCCCGCAGATCTCCTGCGCATAGGGGCATCGCGTGTGGAAGCGGCACCCGGACGGCGGATTCACCGGCGACGGGATCTCTCCGGTCAGCAGCTCCTTCTCCTCCGACCGCAGTCTCGGATCTGCCTTCGGAATCGCATTCAGCAGAAACTTCGTGTACGGGTGAAGCGGATGCTCATACAGCTCATCCGTGCTTCCCACCTCACAGAGACTTCCCAGGAACATCACGCACACCCGGTCCGCGATGAATTTGACCACGCTCAAATCATGCGAGATGAAAAGATAGGTCAGTTTATAATCCTCCTGCAAATCCTTGAGCAGGTTCAGTACCTGCGACTGAATCGACACATCCAGCGCCGACACCGGCTCATCGCAGATGATCAGCTTCGGATTCAGCGCGATCGCCCGCGCGATCCCGATACGCTGACGCTGCCCGCCGGAAAACTGATGCGGATAACGATTGTAGAACTCCTCTGGAATTCCAACCTCCTTCATCAGCTCACGAATGCGTTTTTCCAGCTCCTTCTTATCCTTCAGGCCATACGTCGTCAGCGGCTCCGCAATGATCTCCTTGACACTCATACGCGGATTCAGCGATGCGTACGGGTCCTGGAAAATGATCTGCATCTGCTTTCTCCGCTCTGCAAACTGCGCGGTGCTCATGCCGACGATGTCCTCTCCCTCAAATTGGACCTCCCCCGAGGTCGGCTCCAAAAGCCGGATCAGCACACGTCCCAGGGTGCTCTTGCCGCAGCCGGATTCGCCCACCAGCGCAAGGGTCTCCCCTTCATAGATCTCCAGATTCACATCCGAAACCGCATGGACCACCAGCGGTTCCTTTTTCGTGCCGCCGATCGGAAACTCTTTCACCAGATGTTTCGCCTCCAGCAAGACCCGTTTTTCCGTCTTATTTCCCATCGATCTGCACCTCGCTTTCGTACTGAAAGCACCGTACCCCGTGCCCTTCTGATGTCTGATACAGACCTGGCTTTTCCTTATAACAACGCTCCGATGCCAGATTACAGCGCGTGCAGAAATTGCAGCCCGCCGGCAGATGCAGAAGGTTCGGCACCACACCCTCGATGGTGTAGAGCCGGTCCGCCTTCTCATCCAGCTTCGGAATCGACTTTAACAGCCCCTGCGTATACGGATGCTGTGTGTGCTCAAACAGCTCAAACGTCTCCGCCTGCTCCATGACCTTCCCCGCATACATGACATAGACGTAATCGCAAATCTCCGCCACCACGCCCATGTTGTGCGTGATCAGAATGATGGAGGTTCCCTGCTCCTCACACAGCTTCTTCATCAGACGCAGAATCTGCGCCTCGATCGTCACATCCAGCGCCGTGGTCGGCTCGTCCGCGATCATCACCTTCGGCTTGCAGACCATCGCCATCCCGATCATCACCCTTTGGCGCAGACCGCCGGAAAGCTGATGCGGATAGCTGTCGTAGCGTTTCTCCGGCTCCGGGATTCCCACCGCCCGGAAAATCTCAAGCACCCGCTGCTTTGCCTCTTCCTTCGACACCTTCTGGTGCAGCAGAATCGCCTCCCGCACCTGTCTTCCCACCGGGTACACCGGGTTTAAGGATGTCATCGGCTCCTGAAAGATCATGGAGATCTCGTTGCCGCGCACCTTGGAAATTTCTCTGGGATTCAAATGGGTAATATCCCGCCCATCCAGTGTGATCGTGCCGTCCACAACCTTGCCCGGATACCGCAAAAGTCCCATGACCGACATGGCTGTCATGCTCTTGCCGCAGCCGGATTCTCCTACGATACCGATGATCTTGCCGGCCGGAACCTGAATACTGACTCCGTCCACCGCCGGAACCTCGCCCTTCGCCGTAAAGAAGTGCGACTTCAGATTCCGGATATCTAATATAATGGATTCACTCATCCTCGCTTCCTCCTTACTGCTCTTTTAAGTACGGGTCCAGCACATCGCGTAGACCATCGCCCAGGAAATTAAACGCCATCGTAATAATCATAATCGCAACACTCGGCGCGATGGACAGCCACGGCTCACTAAACAGATATTTCTTGCCGCGCACCACCATCAGACCCCAGCTCGCACTCGGCGGCTGTGCCCCGACTCCCAGGAAGCTCAAGGAAGCCTCCGAAAGAATCGCCGACGGAATATTTAATGTAAACAACACGATCAGGGACGGCAGACAGTTCGGCAGAATGTGCCGGAACATGATCGTCCAGTTCCTGACACCGATCGAACGCGCCGCCTCCACATACTCCTTTTCCTTCAGAGAAAGTGTCTGCGAGCGCACCACCCGCGCCGTACTGGCCCAGTTTACGAGGCTCAGTGCAATAAAGATGTTGATCAGACCTCCGCCCATCGTATACATGACAACCATCGCCAGCAGAAGGGACGGAAACGCCAGCATGACATCTGCCAGACGCATGATAATAAAGTCCGTCTTGCCGCCGTACAGCCCTGCGCACATGCCAAGCACCGTACCAATCGCCATGGAAATCAGAGTCGGGACAAGACCGATCGTCAGAGAGATCCGCGCGCCGTAGATAATACGGCTCAGTACATCGCGTCCCAGCTCATCCGTCCCCAGCCAGTGTGCCATGCTCGGGTGCTGCAGCCGCTCCGCCAGACTCTGTTTCAGATGGTCATAAGGTGCCACCAGCGGAGCAAAAACTGCAATCAAAATCATGAGTATAATCAAGACCGCCGAAAAAGCCGCCAGCTTGTTCTGCCGCACCAGTGTCTTTAACTTGTCAAGCCAGGTGTCTGACTCACCGATCTGGGATGCCTCATCGATCCCGTTCAGCCGTCCGACCTGTTCCTGCTCCGGATATCCCTTCGCCAAACCGTCCTTCTCCAGGGAATCATGATGTAATCCTGCCATATTATGCGCCCTCCCTGATTCTCGGGTCCAATACATTATAGAGCAGATCTGCGATCAGATTTCCTGCAATGATCAGAACCGTAGTAAAAATAACCGTTCCCTGAAGCAGCGGCATATCTCTCGTCTCGATGGCATTGACTGCCAGACGGCCGATGCCGGGGATGCCAAACACGCTCTCCGTCAGTACTGCGCCGGACAGCATGCTGGAAATCTGCAGCGCCATCATGGTGACAACCGGCAGCATCGCGTTCTTCAGCGCATGGCCGATGATGACGCCATGCTCCCGAAGACCCTTCGCCCGCGCCGTGCGGATAAAATCATTCTGCATGATCTCCACCAGATTCGAGCGGGTCATACGGGCAATGCTTCCCGCCGAGTTCCAGCCCAGCACGATGGCCGGAAGAATCATGGCGTTGAACGAATCAAAACCGGAAACCGGAAACCATTTCAGCCGAAATGCGAAAACGTATTGCAGCAGCAGCGCCGTCATGAATACCGGCATCGAAACCCCCATCAGCGCGCAGCCCATAAACAGCCGGTCCAGAAGCTGATTCTGGCGGACGGCCGCGACGATTCCCGCCGTGATGCCGATGATCCAGGCCACCACCGCCGCCAGAAGCGACAGCTTGACGGTGTTCGGAAACGCGTCCAAAATGATCTGGGTAACATTGCGGTTCAGGCGATAGGACGTACCGAAATCGCCGTGAAGCGCATTTGCGATATATTTGAAGAACTGGATATACATGGGCTGATCCAGCCCCATCTCTCTGCTGAGCTTCTCAATAAGCGCCGGATTCACATGCTCTCCCATCAGGGTCGTGACCGGGTCGCCCGGAACGATACGCAGCATGACAAAGATGATCAGTACGACACCGATCAGCACCGGGATTGATATTACAATACGTTTTAGCACTTTTCTTAACACTGGGAATCCCCTTCCTGTCTGTTAGCTCCTTATTTACAGAAAGGAGATGCCGCAAAATAAGAATTCATTCTGCGACATCCTCCCCCCCTGCTTTGTACATCAGATTTTCTTTCGAATCTCAGTTTTTATTCACTCAGCTCGATCTTGTTGAAATACTGATCGCTGATACCGCTCCATACCGGAACGAATTTCGTTACACGTTTGCTCACTGCAAACAGATGGGTTCTGGAATACATCGGTGCCCAGGCCGCATCCTCATGGATGATCTTCTCCTCCAGCGCCTGATATTCCGCGATACGCTCCGTATCATCCACGATCGCGCGGGCCTTTACAACACGATCCATCACCGCCGTATCCGGATAGTTGATGGAACGGATCTTGGCATTCTCGGCGTTTCCGAAGAAGGTGTAGATGAAGTTGTCCGGGTCGTTGAAATCTGCGGTCCAGGTTGCCAGGAATGAGCCAAGCTCTCCGGACTTTCTGGTGTCAAGCCAGGTCGCCTGATCGTAGTTCTTGATCTCGGCGGTAATGCCAACCTCTGACAGCTGCTCCTTGATGATCTCAAGCGCCATGGTAGTGGTATCGGATGCGGAGCTGTCTGCTGCCAGTTCCATGGTAAATCCGTCTGCATAGCCCGCTTCTGCAAGGAGTGCCTTCGCTGCTTCCGGATCATAGTCGATCTTGGTCTGGTTCTCATTGAATCCGATCAGGCCGTGCGGGTAAATGCCGTACTCCACCTGACCTCTGCCGCCATATAAGGAATCGAGAATAGTCTGTTTGTCGACCGCCATCTGTACCGCCTTGCGGACCTTCACGTCGTTGAATGGCTCAATGTTCTCATTCATGGTCAGATAGGTGATCGCCACACGCGGCCCGCTCACAATCTGATCCGGGTAGGTTGCCTGGAAACGATCCACCGCATCAGTGACATAGTCGAGATCCAGAATATCAATCTCACCGTTCTCAAACATCATGGTCTGAGTCTCCGTGTCCGGGATGATTTTGATTACAACACCCGGAACGGTAGCTGCTGTGCCCCAGTAATCGTCATTCTTGGTCAGAACCATCTGATCGTTGAGGGTCCAGGAAGAGAATACAAACGGACCGGTACCAACCGTCACGGTCGGGTCAAGACCAAACTGATCTCCTGCTGCCTCTGTCGCCTCACTGTCGTAAATAGATACGCCCGGGGTAGAAATACAAGCCAGGAAGCCTGCATACGGCTCTTTTAAGGTCACCTTAACGGTGGCATCATCCACAGCCTCGATCCCCTCCAGAGAATCGACGGTTCCCCCGATCACGTCCGACGCACCGACGATCTGATCGATAAAGGACGCATTGACTGCACCCTCGACCTTCAGAAGACGATTGAAGGTGTAGATCACATCCTCCGCCGTGAAATCATTGCCATTGCTGAACTTGACGCCCTGGCGAAGATGGAACGTATATTCCAGTCCGTCATCGGTGATGTCCCAGGATTCCGCCAGAGACGGAACAATACTGGTTTCACCGCTGTCACTCACTTCGATCTCGACCAGACGATCGTAAATGTTCATCGGAAGCTGATAATCCTTAGAAGTTTTCTGCACATCTGCGGTCTGAATATCGGCATTTAAAACACTCACCAGATAACCGGTCGTATCTACGGCAGTTCCCTTGGTAGCTGATGCCTCGGTGGAGGCTGCGGTATCTCCGCCTGCTGCCGGTGCTGCGGTCGTCCCGGATCCGTTGCTGCCGCAGCCAGTCAGCGCCAGACTAAGCACCATCGTTGTGGCAAGTACCAAACTGATTGGTTTTCTCATAATATTATCCTCCTCTTATGACAATCCATTTCAAAAACACCGCCTTCTTGCAAAAAAGGCACAATCCCAGAGGGAATGCACCTTTGCATTTTTCAACGTTTCTGTTTCAACTGCCTAATGTTTTCTATGATATCATACCTCTTTTTATTTTTCAACCGTTTTCTCATTTAAATCAGCGAGCTGCGCAAGCCGCTGCTGTACCTCTTTCGTGACATCCAGGATCTCCTGGCGCTGTGCCAGAATCGTTGCCGCGTCCGGTTTCTCGATCTCATGCACCAGCACATTACGGAGTTTCCGCAGAATTCCGATCCGGTTTGCCAGCTCCTTGTCCAGAATCTCCATCCGCTTCAGCGTATTGATGTTAAAGGCCCCCGGCTGTTTGAGCGAATGCTTCGCACCTGCCTGGTTAAGCAGTTCCTCCAGCGGGACCCAGTCCGCAAAGAACGCGTCGATCGCCTGATGAAGCTCCCCGTCCGTCGATTCCTCGTCGCCCAGAAGCCTCTGATAAATCTGGTAGCGCTTTGCATTTCCAGTGATGATCTGATCGATGATCTGCTGTGAAATGTTGCGCCGGTCCTTCTCAAACCGCACCGACCGCAGAATCGGCTCGATCTCCTTTACCTTCAGAAGCTTGAGCTTGCGCAGGAAACGAAACAG
The DNA here is from genome assembly GCA_028693165.1 of Lachnospiraceae bacterium. Classification (GTDB taxonomy): domain Bacteria; phylum Bacillota; class Clostridia; order Lachnospirales; family Lachnospiraceae; genus Brotaphodocola. Next base: position 161,240 of record JAQUVX010000006.1, read on the forward strand.
CAGCTCCACATTACCCATGCGCAGCTCCACATCCTCTTTCTCGAACCGGCTGCTCAAAAAATTGTACAGATAGGAGGCCAGATCATACTGACTCCCAAAGGAAGAGCTCTTGTCCTGTATCCGCGCATTGCCCGCACTCTGCAGCCGTTCCAGGGCAATCTCACCCGCCATGACCAGGCCGTTCAGCTCGTCCAGAATCACATACTCCTCATCCGACAGCGTGCCCTGCAGCGGCTTGTAAATCAAATCATGCTCCACCTCGGACCACGCGTGCATCAGCACCGATGCCACCTGAATCTCGATCTTGGCACCAGCGTATTTCTTCTGGTTCTCCGCAAGCTTCTCCCCACCGATCAGCGCCCGGTAATGGTTGCCCCAATAGCCGGAAAACCGCTTTTGATAGGAGGGGTGCTTGGCCTGCTCCGGAAACTGTTTCTTCTCCAGCAGTTCAAACAGATCATTGATCAGGCCATCCGTCTTTTCGCGGTCACCCGGGAAGTACAGAGACACGCGCACGCCGGACAGATCCGCGATGTCCTCATAGATCTCCTCCGTCGTCTGATAGGGTACCTCGCGCTGCGCATTTCGATGAATCAGTTTATTCTTAAGCCTTCCGGGGTTCTTTGCACGGGAGATTACGATCGCCCGGATACCGGCAGACTGCAGTGCCAGCTCAAGCTGCCCCGCCGCCAGTCTGGCCGCATTCTCATAAAAGGTAAAGTTTTTCTTGTAGCTCTCCAGAAATTGTCTTATCGCGTCATCCATGCAGTCATCCTCCTCATGCATGTTATTTCAAATGTCAATTCAAATGTGTTCACTACACCTATTTTATCACATCAAACCGGCTTTGACCAGTTCGGTGATTCCGCAAATACATCCGCCCACTCCATACAGCAGCCATGCCACAGCTCCCAGGCATGTTCCAGTTTTTCCCACAGAAGTTCCTGTTCCGGCGGCCGGGTTTCCAGAAACGCCCACTCCTGCATCTGCGTTTCCCATTCGCCCAACAGGATTTCGTACCGCCCGCCTGCTGCCTCCATCCGCTCCGCCGCCAGACGAAGCTTCCAGTCCAGATACGCCTCCTGCGTGGGAATCTCCCGCAGCCGATGGCGTTCTGCCTTCGGCACGGCACGCATCCCGGCGATCAAGGCCTGATCCTCCGCCTTCACCTGCGCTGCGATGGTCTCACCCGCCTGTTCCCGCTCCCGCCGTTCCAGATAATGTTCATATCCAAATGGATAATACAGCACCGACTGACCCTCAAAGATCAGCACCGACTCCGCCACCTGACGGATGAAGTACCGGTCGTGGGATACAAAGAGGATCGTGCCCGTATAGGCCTGAAATGCCGATTCCAGCGTCTCCTTCGCCTGCACATCCATATGGTTGGTCGGCTCATCCAGAATCAGGAAATTGGGCCGGCTCTGCAAAAGCTCCGCAAGAATCAGCCGCGCCCGCTCTCCGCCCGACAGCGCACTCACCTTCTTCCCGGCCTCGCGTCCGGCGAACAGATAGGCCCCCAGGGTCGAGCGCACCTCCTTCTCCGTCATCGACGGGAACAGGTCATGAAAATGCTCCGCCACCGTTTTTTCCGAAGTGATCTCCGCAGAGTGCTGATCAAAATATCCAATGGTAATGTTCTGCCCCAGTACGCCCTTTCCCGCAAGTGCCGGGATCAGCCCTGCCACCGTCTTCAAAAATGTGGTTTTTCCGGCTCCGTTCGCCCCCAGAAGTCCGATCTTCTGACCGCGGCGAATCCGTATGGTGATCTCCAAAAGCTCCCGGTCGTACCCCAGCTTCAGATGCTCCGATTCAAAGACCCACTTGCTTCCCGGAATCAGCGGCTCCATCGCCCCGGCAAACATATGCACCCCGTCCTGTATCGGCTTCTCGATCCGCTCCATCCGTTCCATCTGTTTCTTCTTTGACCGCGCGAAGGATGCCTTGGTCGGCTTGTGCTTAAAGCGTTCCACCAGTCCGTCCAGACGGGCAAGCTCCTCCTGCTGCCGCTCATAAGCCTTCGTCTGCAGACGGATCAGCTTTAATTTTTCCTGGCGGTAATGGGTGTAATTGCCCGGATAACGCCGCAGCGTACCGCCCTCCAGTTCGTAGACCACGTCGGCCGTCCGATCCAGAAAGAAACGGTCATGGGATACCATCACCACCGCCTTGTCATAGCGCTTCATATACCGTTCCAGCCATTCACTGGTCTGAATATCCAGATGATTGGTCGGCTCATCCAAAAGCAGGATGTCCGGCCGTTCCAGGAGCAGGCGGATCAGCGCAATCTTCGTCTGCTCTCCGCCGGAGAATTCCGCCAGACGCCTGCGCTTGTCCTGCTTTCCGAAACCAAAGCCGGTAAACAGCCGATCATACTCCCGTTCGTATTCAAATCGTTCTCTTGCATACAAATCCTGACAGGGACAGGCGCCGAGAAGTTCTTCCTCCACCGTCCGGTCCGGATCTCCCGCCATCTGCTGGCTGAGCATACCGATGGTGACCGCCCGCGAACAGAGAATCCCCGTGCCATTTCGCCGGTCGTCCCGGTCCAGGGTCAGCTGCCCCGCAATCAGCTTTAACAGCGTGGTCTTCCCGGCTCCGTTGCGCCCGACTACGGCGATCTTCTCCGTACCTTTTATCTCAAAATCAATGTGCGACAGAATCGTCTGCCCGCCCACGGACACCGTCCCGTCTTCAATCTGATATAACATCGCGTTTCCTTTCAAGTGCAAAGTTTCCCCTACTTTCCATGATAACACAGGAGCTTAAATTTGTCCCGCTGCAATTGCATTTCCTGTTTCAATTTTCTGTTTCAATTTCTGATCCGATGTAGTATAATTCAGACTATAAAGAGGCCGGAAAAGGAGGTGTGGGATTTGTCAAACGAAAACGATCATAGCGTGAAGATTCAGCAGCAGATTGCTGCCCTTGAACAGAACGGACAGTTTGTGCGAAACCATGCCTATATCCAGCATGGTTCGATCTCGGTATACGAGCACTGTGTCGCCGTGGCAAACCGCAGCTGCCAGATCGCAGAGGCACTCCACATCCACGTCGATATGACCGCGCTGATCCGCGGTGCCCTGCTGCATGACTATTTTCTCTATGACTGGCACGAGAAGTCGGCGGATCACCGGCTGCACGGGTTCACCCACCCGGCCAAGGCACTGCGCAACGCGGAGCGGGACTACGATCTCTCCCCCCTTGAGCAGAACATCATCCTGCGCCACATGTTCCCGCTGGTTCCGATTCCGCCGGTCTGCCGGGAGGCCTGGATTGTGTGCCTTGCCGACAAGCTGTGTGCCAGCCGTGAGACTGCGGTCGGCTTTTACAATGCGGTCACAAATCGTTTGCGGTTACCTCGCCCGCACTTTTAGTGTTTTCTGGTTTCTGTTCAGCGGTATTCTGTACGCAGATGCTAAATTGCTGCACTTATCCTGCGGTTTCGGACGGTTCGGAAGAACCGGTCTTGTGAAACATTTCACTTCATTTCATGCGTTTGGATAATTTCTGGTCAATAACTTGAAAATTATCCAAAAATGAAATGTTGCATGTGATGCAGATGCGAACAATAAGGTTTTCTGTAGTTTATGTATTCTTTATAGATTCTTTCTATATATTTCCATTGCCGTATCCCCCATAGTATGTTAAAATATTATCGTAGCTGTTCGAGATCGGACAGCTATATGTTATCTACTCACGACGCAATGATTTTTGCGTATCAAACATCAACTTGGAGGATAAGTTTATGAAGAAAAGAATGATCCTGACACTTTGCGGTGCTACCGCACTGAGCCTGGCTGCATGTGGAGGCAAAACTGCTGACACCACCACGGCTGCACCTGCTGCGGAAACCACGGCTGCTGCCGCAGGCGAGACCTTAACCGGAAGCGCTGAGGGCTTTGGCGGCGAAGTGACCGTCACACTGACCAGTGCTGACGGAAAAATTACCGATTGTAAGATTTCCGGCGACAAAGAGACCGCCGATATCGGCATCAAGGCATTTGCTGAGCTGGAGAAGCAGGTCGTAGCCGCAGGCGGACCTGAGATCGACGGCGTATCCGGTGCTACTGTGACCAGCAACGCAGTTAAAAAAGCAGTTGCTTCCGCCATGGGTGTTGAAGCTGCTGAGGAAGAGATCAAAGCTACTCTTATAGAGACTGCTGCTCCGGCTGCGCTCGTTCAGATCGACGGCGGAATTCAGCTTGGTCAGGTTTACGCTGCTGCTCACGGCACCAGCTGCTTTACCGAGGCTGTTGCAGCGGTTCAGGATGATGTGATCATCGCCGCTTATATTGATGAGTTCCAGTTCTTAGACAAAGGCGCTGACATCGTCGGCGTACCGAACAGTGATGCAGATTTCGGCGCAGGCTATGTTGAGGGCAAGGTACTTGCTTCCAAGAGAGACAATGCCGCATACTACAGCAAGATGATGACCGAGAAGGGCGGAGCTACTGTCACAATCGATGCAAACTACGATGCAATCCAGAGCTTTGTCGTAGGCAAAACCATCGCTGAGGTAGAGGCTGCCGCAGGCAAGAGCGACGTGATCGATGCTGTATCCGGCGCTACTCTGACAGACACCGCAGGTTACCTCACCGCGATTGTTGACGCTGCAAAGGCTGCAAAAGATACCCAGGCTGTTGAGTTTGCCGGTGATTCTTCTGCACTGAAGCTGAACGTTGCCTACGCGGCTGCTCACGGCACCAAGTGCTTTACCACCGCTGCTGCTCTGACCGACGGCGAAAACGTACTCTTAAGCTACATTGATGACTTCCAGTTCATCAGCAGCGATGCCGCTGTAACCGGCGTACCGAACAGCACAGAAAAATTCGGCGAGAACGTAGCAGAAGGCAATGTACTCTGCTCCAAGCGTGTCAACACCGAATACTACAGCAAGAACATGGCTGAAAAAGGCGGCTCCACCATTGCCATCGACAAGAACTTCGATGCCATCCAGAACCACATCGACGGCATGTCCATCGCTGATGTAACCGCTCTGGCCGGCGAGGCTTCTCCGGTTGATGCAATCTCCGGTGCTACCCTGGTTGATGCTGCAGGTTACTTAAACGCAGTGTTAGACGCTGCAAAGAACTAATTCTTCTTACTTAAAAGCTCTGCGCGAAAAGCTCCACCCAATAAGGATGTTTTCCATCCTTGAGAAAAGCCGTAGGATACGCACCCTGTATCCTACGGTTTTTTTTGCCCTAAACCCGACCTACAAAGCTGAAACAGACATCGACCTGTTGGGTGCAGTTCTTTTTCTTCCACGGCTCACTGCATTCACGGACAGCCACGTTCACGTCAGTAGAATTTTATATATTTTTGCAGATATTTTTGGTATACTGGATTAAGAAGATAACCTCCTGCGATTTGATGACAGCGGAGGGATGGGCTCAATTTATATTTGACGGCTGACACCCGAGCGTGGAGAACAACTTATGATTGCAAGAAAAGACATACAGACTTTAGACGCAGCTCATCGCATTTTACTTCGTGCAAACGATTTTATTTATATCTTGCCGCATCCGGCATTGCAAGAGCAAATTTCAAATTATACGATTACCTTTCCAAACAAAAACATAATATCGGACAACTACACCGTGGTTCCTCATGGGAGCGCGACCTTGGTATTTTCTCTTGACAGGAATGGTTGGTACGGGAATTTATTCGGCCCGATCACAAAGCCGTGCATGGTCGGCGGCATAGCAAATCAATGCGAGATGCTTCTGATTATAGAATTCCAACCGGCGGGTTTATCTGCGTTTACCGGTGCAAACCAAAAAGAACTTACTGACCAAATATTTTCCTTTGAAATGATAAATCCCGTACTAAACGGATTGATTTTGGAAACATTGGAAAGCGCTGGTCGGTCGGATGAACTGATTAACCGCCTTGACAGACTCTTACTTCAGCATTTGCAGACTGCTTATCCTTCGGCGCTCAAAATTGCGACCAGAATGATGATTGAAAGTACCGGCAGCATCTCTTGCAAAGAACTCTCCGCTTCCGTCTATTACAGCGGACGACACCTCAATCGCATATTCGAACAGTATTTAGGCATGAACACAAAAACCTTCTCCCGCATGGTTCGTATCAACAAGGCAATCCGGCTTATGCAAAACCCCCGGTGCAGCATTACCTCCGCTTCTTATGGAACGGGGTTTTACGATTTGCCGCATTTTATCCGGGATTTTAAATCTGTTTGCGGAATGACACCCCAAGAATATCGAAACAACATGTCCGATTTTTACAGCGAGATCGCAAAGTTTTAATGTATCATTGAAATGTATCATAACCAAAAAAGATGACAGGAGAATGAAACGATGAAATTCAATGAAATTACCAACCGTATTTTGGTGCGGAAGAACTATGGGGAATGCTTCGATTTTTACACGGAGAAAATGGGCCTGGTACCGGTTTGGGGCGATAGGAACGGCCCTTACACCTCCTTTGCCGTTGGCGGCGATGCACCGGCTTGCTTTGCCATTTTTGCGGGGGATGCCATGCCGATGTTTGAGGGATATACGCAGCCGACCGGAAACGCACAGCCCGACACCGTTGTGGCGGTCATCCCCTCGCTTGACCTCGATGGAGACTATCTGCGGCTGAAGGAAGCGGGCGTACCGTTTTTGGGTGAGCCTCAACGCATTGAAGCGTGGGGGATGCGATGCACCTATTTTAGGGACCCGGAAGGAAATCTGTTTGAACTCAACGATGCAAGCGGTGTATAACTTATTGATCCCTTTTGCGAATAATAGGAGTATTATAAGCAAGCCAACCCACTAATTTTTAACGGTTAGTGGGTTGGCTGTATCCCTTACCGTTACCCTTTTTTGTAAGCACCCTTATCGCAGAGAGCGTAATGCGCGGAGCTTTTTTATACGACAGCAAAAAGGAACCTGATCTCTCAGATTCCTCTTTCTCATACGTGCGCGAGAAGATTCGAACTCCCGACACCTTGGTCCGTAGCCAAGTGCTCTATCCAGCTGAGCTACGCACACATATTGATTGTTTGTGTCGCTGCGATCACCGCTGCAACGTTATATATCTTACTTCATACTCAGCTTTTTGTCAAGAGATTTTTCATATTTTATTTTGCTATATTTTATTTTGTGTAGAATATCACAGAAAAAATGCCGGAACTCCATACGAGTCCGGCATCCGAAATATATTATGCAATCTGAACGTTAGCAGCTTTTAATTTTCTGGAATCTTTAGGATCTTTTTCCGTATCAAATGTAACTTTCTGTCCTTCTTCTAAGCTCTTAAAGCCGTTAGAAACGATAGATGAAAAATGTACGAATACATCATCTCCGCCGTCATCATTCGTAATAAATCCGTAACCCTTCTGTGCATTAAACCATTTCACTGTACCGTTATTCATAATCAGTACCTCCATATAATATTCGAATCAAGGAAAAAAAGCTGACCCACGATAACAAATCATTTTAAACGACTTGTTATTCTGCGGTCAGCTTTAAAATTCTTATTGATTACTGCGTAAGCATAACACCGATTTCAGAAAGTGTCAATCAAATTTCGGGTTTTATCCTGTATTTTATTTTTTTACCCCTGCTGCCGCACGTTACTGCTGCCGCATATTACTGCTGTCCCAGAAGCATGTTGATGAACTGCTGGGCTGTACGTCCGGAGATGCCGCCGTGACTCAGCTCCCATTTATTTGCCTCCGCACACAGTTCCTCGTCCGTCAGCGTGAGACCGGCCTTGTGCGCCAGCTCGATCACGATGTTGAAATATTCCTTCTGTGATGGTTTGGAGTAGTTGATGGTCACACCGAACCGGTTGACCAGCGACATCTTCTCCTCCATGGTATCGGAGCGGTGCATGCCGTTGCCGACCTCCACATCGTCCCGGTCACTCCAGTTCTCCTTGATCAGGTGACGGCGGTTGGAGGTTGCGTAGATCAGGATATTGTCCGGCTTGGTCTCCACGCCTCCCTCGATCACCGCCTTCAGGAACTTGTATTCGATCTCAAATTCTTCAAAGGACAGATCATCCATATAAATAATGAAGCGGTAGTTGCGGTTCTTGATCTGTGCGATCACCGCGGAAAGATCCTTGAACTGATGCTTGTAAATCTCGATCATGCGCAGGCCCTGGTCGTAGAATTCGTTGACAATCGCCTTAATGCTGGTGGATTTACCGGTTCCGCTGTCACCGAACAGCAGCACGTTGTTGGCCTTCTTGCCTTCCACAAAGGCGAGGGTGTTGTCCACCAGTTTCTTCTTCTGGAGTTCATAGCCGATCAGGTCATCCAGCATCACTGCATCCATATTGTTGATGGCGCAGAAATTCACACCGCCGTCCTCACGGGACTGAATGCGGAACGCCTTATTGAGGCCAAACATGCCGACACCATAGGCCTTGTAAAATCCGGTCACGGCATCAAAGAATTCATCCTGGTCCTTCGCCGCAGCCAGCTTTCTGCTCAGAACCCGCACCTTCTCGCTGACATTCTTATTGTACATCAGCTCTTTCTTTCCGATCGCTTTATAATTCGAGATGCGGCTGAAGCAGTCCACTCCGAGATAAGACTCCAGCGCGCTGAAATCATAATGAAACAGATCCATAAATGCCTTAAAATCGCTCTTTGCAAAATAATTGACGCTGCCGTCATTGGCCCCTACCTTCTCACAGGTAATGCTGAACGGATTCTCGCTGGTGATCAGCAGAAACGTCAGATAGTTGTGCCACAGATTCTCATCAAATCCATAATCGGTCGCAACCTGCAAAAGATGCTTTAACTGGGTAAATACCCGGGTGGAAAGCTCCTCCTTCGTCTGGCTCTTGTCATCCATCTTGCGAATGATATCTGCCAGCTCCATCAATATGGTATCTTTTGGCATGTCGCCGTAAATCAACAGTCTGGAAACAATCTTATACATATCCTTTATCCTCTCCTGTCCTTGTCATAAAATAATCCTTGCATCAGTGTAACACATTTTTTCAAAAAGTAAAAGGCAGAATAGCTTCCGCTATTCTGCTCAGTATGGGGAACAATAAATTGAGAATGTCTTCATTCGATGATGCTTATGCAGCGATATATTTCTCGATATCCTGGCACAGGGCATCACACTCTTCACTGTAAACAATCAGATTCACAACTTGATTGAATCCAAGATTCATGATTCCAAGCAAAGATTTTGCATCTACCACAATGCTGCCGCGGCTCAAATCCATGTCATACGGATATTTCTCTACTCGGCTTACAAAATCCAGCACTTCCGACGGGTTCTTAAATGTTACGTTTACTTCGTTCATCGTATAATCCTCCTTAAATTTTTGTATGTTGTCAAGATATTTCTGTTATGCCGTTTCACTTCCAGTAGTTTTTCTGTTCTCCTTATTCTAACATCCCCATACAAAAAACAAAGGGGAAATTTTTCAAAAAGGAGTAACTATTTAAGGTGCCTTGTCGATTTTTATCGATTTTGCTTGCGAAATTCCGCCGGAAGCATCCCAACTTCCTCCTTAAATACCTTGCTCATATACTTGGGATCTGAATATCCGACCATATCCGCAATCTGGTTCAGCTTCAGTTCCGAGTGCAGCAAAAGCTCCTTGACCCGGTCAATACGGTATCTGCGCACCGTCTCCGTGAACGTGGACCCCGTCTCCTTTTTAAACTGCGCGCTGAGATATTCCTCCGAAATACAGAGGCGCTGCGCCAGCTCCTCCAGTGTGATCCCCTGATTATAATATTCTCCGATGATGGCTCTTGCCTTATTAACCAGCGAACTCGTCGTCGGTTCCTCTTTCCTTCCCTTGTCCAGAAAAATCAGTCCGTGAACTCTCATAAAAATATTCCAGATTTCATCCCAGGTCACCGCCTGACTGATCTCGCCCACGATAAGTCTGGCCGAAGTATCCGACGATATGCGCTCCAGGCTCTTCGCCAGCGACAACAGCGACAGGCAAAAACGAATGCAGGCCTCCCGAATCTCATCCGGATCATACCCGGCACCGACACAGGATTTGGAAAAATGACAAAATAACCGGTAAAACTCCACACTCGCCTGCCCGGTAACCGCTTTCTTCATTCCAGTCTCGATCTCCATGGGATATTTCAGAGGCACGACAACCGTATTCTGGATTTTCTCATGGCTGATGAGTGTTCCCGGTTCAAAACTCAGGTTCCACTTCTGTTCTTTCTGCATGGAGGCAAACGTCTCCGCCAGTTCTTTCAGCCCCTGGCACTCTCCCCAGCTGACTACCGGCGCACGATTTAAGCCCCGGCACAATGCTGGCAGCACCGCCGCCTGGCTCCGCTTCTGGATCTTTTCCACATCTCCCATATGATACAGGATCACCGTGACCATCTGGTAGCGCACCGACATGATCAGACAGTGCTCATAATCGCTGGCCTTCCCCGTATAAGACTCAATAATCTCTCTGACCTTCTCAGACTCTGCCTCGTACCGGTCACCGAGCCAAATGGCAAACATACCCAGCGGCTCCTGCACATCCAATCCATACCGTTCTCTGGTAATCCGCTTCAGCTCCTCGTCAATGGGGAGCTCTGCCAGAATACATCCGCGAAAAATCTGCTCCAGCGACAGTAATCGTTCCTGTAGCTTCTCCTGTCCCTTTTCTTCTTCCAGCTCTGCCTGAATATTCCTCAACGTTTCCCGCAGCTCCGGGATCTTAATCGGTTTTAACAGATAATTTTCAATATTCAGCTCAATCGCCCGCTTGGCGTAACTGAAATCCGAATAGGCCGTCAGCACAATCACCCGGCTCAAGATCCCCTTCTCACGCAGCTTGCCGAGCATGGTCAGACCATCCATCTCCGGCATCTGAATATCCATGATCACCACATCCGGTCTCGTGCGCTCAATCAGCTCCAGCCCCTCCTGGCCGTTGGCCGCCGTCCCCAGCACCATATACCCCGGCTCCAGCTTTGGAAGGATGTTACAAAGCCCATTTCGGATCGAGTTTTCATCTTCAACTATTACGATTTTCATCCTTCTCATCCTCTCCACAAATTGCTTTTACAAACAAATGTACCGTCGTTCCTGCCCCCACCCGGCTTTCATAATAAACCGCCGCCTCATCTCCATAGTACAGCTTCAGGCGCTTTCGAACATTGGCAAGTCCCACATGCCCCTTCATCTCCCGCTTGCTGTCATTGAGCTGGCGCAAAACATCCTCCGGAATCCCTTTTCCGTTATCCCGGATGATGATATGAATCTGCTTTTCAATCAGCCTCATGCCAATCTCCAGACGGCAGGCCTCCGTTTTCCGGTAAAAAGCATGCTTGATCGCATTTTCAATAAACGGCTGCAATAAAAGCTTATGCAGGCGATATTTTTTAATCTCCTCCGGAACATCCGTCAGCATCTCCAGCGGCTGTTCCAGCTTCTCCTTCTGCAGCATGACATACTGACTCAGCCAATACAATTCCTGGCCGACTGACACCGTCTCTCCGGGATTTCGAATCGAATAACGCAGGATATCCGCCAGCGCACCGACCATACCGCTGATCTCGTACTCCTCCTGCTCGATTGCCTTCCAGTTGATCGTGTCCAGTGTATTATACAGAAAATGCGGGTCGATCTGCGCTTCCATGGCGGACAATTCCGCATTTTTCTGCTCCACCAGTGACTGTCTGAGCTGATCCATCAGCAGACCGATCTTCTGCACCATGGTATTAAAACCATCCACAATCTGCACAATCTCGCGCGGAAGATATGGCATATAGTCCACTTTTACAGAAAAATCTCCACGCTGCACCTGTTCCATCGCTCCAACCAGCTGATTGACCTGGCGCAGGCTGGGACCGGTTACCATGATCAGCAATACAATCACAAACAAAAGGCTTCCCACGGTGCTGAACAGCTCCAATGTCATCCTGCTGGTCATCGCCTGATTATACTCGCGCATCGAATAATAATTATATAACGTCCAGCCGGTCATTACATTCTGAAGCGCCAGCGTTTTTCTTCCCCGTGCATCCATCTCTGAGATGTGTTTTCCAATCACGGAATCGTCCTTGGCTGCAACGATTACATCTCCGTCACACAGATAGAACACAGAATCCGCCTTCGTCTGGATGACATTCCACAACGTTTTCTTATTGATACTGATGATAACGGTACCGATTTCCTTGCGTATATTCTGATAATCAACAAAACGCCGTGCGATCTGAATCAGATGCATGCGGTCGTCTCCGCTGTTAACCGCGGATCCATCCTGATACACAACCCCCTGCTTTACCTTCGGCACCGAAACGGAATCCGCCCAGGTCGTAATCACAAAGGAGGCCGCATTCCGATCATAGAAAAATATTTTTCCCTCCCGGGTAACCAGCGTAATGCCCTCGATCCCTTCGTTTCGGTTGCAGATATGGCTCAGTTCCCGCCTCAGGCGGTTGCTGTTGACTTCCAGCACATCCTCCTTCTCATTGATCAGCTCCACCAGGTCAATCATGTCATCATCCGTGCAGAAATCATACAGAACCGTGCCGTACTTATCCATGACCATATCGAAGAGCTGGTTTGTCGACACCAGCTCCTCCCGCATATCATTTTCCATGTTCTGATAAAGCAGCTTCCAGATTCTTACCTGCGTCAACGCAGAAAGAAGCATCAGGGGCACCACCAGAAATACAACGGCCAGACCAATCAGCGACTGGCGCAGGGTCCTACTTTCCTTCATCGTATTCCTCCCGGATCTTCCTGATTTTTTCATCGAGTTTCTCCAGCGCATCCGGTTCATCCTCCTGAAGAATCACCTGATTGATCACATCTGCAACCGCCATCGATACCGCCGGCCAATACGGCGTAAATTCCCGCATCTGGGCCGACTGGAGGTAGTCCAGATACTTTCTCTGTTCCGGATGCTGCCCCACCTGCCACTCCAGCAGATCCTCTCGCGGCGCAAGGTATCCAAGCGCATCCAAATAACCTTTGATCTGCTCGGGTTCTGCCATAAAACGCACAAACTCCTTTGCCTCCCCCTGCTGATCCGAACTCATGACTGTCAAAACCTCTCCGCCAAGAACTGTGACCGGATGCTCTCCCATGGGAAGTGCAGCAACCTCAAACTGAAGCTCCGGATTGTCCTGTTTGATTTTCGACTCCTGACCAGAGTTAATAAACATCATGGCCAGATTTCCCTTGGTGAATTCCTTCATGATATCAGAAATCGTCATATTGATGGTGCTGTGACTCATAGATCCGTCCCTGGAAAGCTGACGGAGAAAGTCAAAGGACTGTTTCGCTCCCTCTGTATTGATTGCATCGAGACTTCCTCCGGATGCCCATAAGATCGGCAAAAAACAAAAAGTGCTCTCCTCACTTTGCAGCGAAGGGAACGCACATCCATACACGGTATCCGATGTGGTCTGATGTGCCACATCGACAAATTCTCTTAAATTGGTCGGCGGTTTCACATGGTTCCGCTCCAATATATCGGTATTGTAATAAAAGGCCAGAAAATTAACTCCCATCGGAAGCCCGATAATACTCCCATCCGCCTGTCGACAGGAGGTCATCGCCTGATCCAGATACTTCTGCTCATCCATACAGGAGGATACATCCGTAAGGCGTTTCATATGGTTATAATACTGTACATCGGAGGAGTCCACGATCGCCAGATCCGGCATGTTTCCATCCGCGATCGCCAGCGCCAATGTCTTTTTGAAATCCTCATCCGGGACGCATGTTGCCACAATCTCCACGTCGCTGTGCGTATTGTTGAATTTGCTGATCATCGCAAGCAGCGTCTGTCTCACCACCGGTGCATCCCAATAATACCAGAGATCAAGCGTCGCCTTCACCGGCTCCGGCTCCTCCTCCACACGCGCACACGCTGTCAGGCACAGCAGGAATGCCAAAATGCCTGCAGCGCAGCCTGTGAACCTACTGATTCGTTTCCCGCATCTTTTCATGTTCTTCTTTGATTTCCTCATATAAATGATGAAAGGTCCAGCCAATATTGCTGTCCGTCACGATTGCCTTTAAATTGATTTTCGGAACTCCGGCCCTGCGCAGATTCAAAAGCAGCTCGTCCATCCGGCTGCCGGAAAACTGGTGCATAACCAGCATCTCCTCCGTAATCTCCGTAAGCCCCATAATCTCCGTCGTCTGCTCCGATGCCGGGTCAGAATCATATCCTTCCAGCCCCAGAAGGCTTCCGATCGTCTCCCCTGCCTGTTCCGGTGCCACGTTCCTGATACGGATTCCCATCTGCACCAGAACCCCTTTTAACTTCATCACATGAGCCGCCGGCTCCGGCGTAAAATAGAGCACCGTCTCACGCACTTTATTTCGTTTGATCATAATTGTTCTTCCTCCAAGTTTCGTCTGGCACAGGGTGTAAATCCTCTTTATTATACACCTTGCAGAATATGAATTCCATCTAAACTGCAATTGATTGCCCGAATTTCTGCATTATTTTGTGCGTTTCCCGCATATTCTGCAAAGGAAATCAATCCCCGCATTGATCACGGTATCCATCACCAGAACTACCGTATTGTCAAACAGAATCGCAAACAGCGTCCCCAGTATCAGCGTCAGTACCGCAGGAAGCAGAATCCCGCCAAGACTCATTTGCTTCTCCACCACTTCAAACAGGATAAACCAGTGCATCAGCAGAATCGAAAAGCTGTATTTGCTCAGCACAGACAGCAGCTTTGACCCTTTTGCGAACAGATCATCTTTATGCTTTCGGAAGAACATAAAGATGGACGCCGTCAGCAGCACCATGGGGAGTGCATTGTTGTAAATCAGCTCATCATAATGATCCAGCGTCACTACCGCATAAATCATGAAAAGCGCCGCACAGCCCCCGCCGACCATGATCAGCCGGTAATGCCTTACGGCCGCTTTCGTCGTGCAGTAATAGCCCAGGATAATCAGCGATTCCCAGGATGCCAGAAACGTACTGGACACAAAGTTAAACCCCAGCATCGGCCCATAGACGTAAACGGCATGGAGTACCAGAACGGCAATCGCCAGCCCGTCTAACATCCGATCCGTCATGGCCTGCAGTCCCAGCGCCAGCAGCGGCACCGCGAAATAGGTTGTCACGATCACAAACATCAGCCAGAAATGCGGCACCATCCCTGTATCGTTTGCCACAAAATGCCGCACCAGATCAATCCAGTTGGCAGGCATGAAATAACTCACACCGTGCGCATTGTACGCATAAAACAGATAATAGGCGAAGCACGGAATCAGGACCCGCAGCAGACGTCTGCGGTAAAAGGTCAGGACCGAACCATTCCATTTCTCCGGTTTCATATTCATGATAATCGCGCCGCTGATCATGAGGAACAGCAGATTGCAGCTTAAGCAGAAGCTGTTCACCACAGCAATCACGGTTCTGGCTGTAGAGGGTTCCGTCATCTCTTCCATCACAGAGGACAGCACATGCACCAGAATGACCAGAACGGCCGCAAGCACTCTCAAATAATCCAGATAGAAAATCCGCCCCGGTCTTTTCGTGTCCCCCAGGATCACCTGCCCCCAATATCCATCCGTTTGTTCTGCTCTTTTTTTGTGTATCACCATCGTAGCTGTCACCAACAGATACATGCATATGAACGTTCTTAAATTGAACTGAAATCTGGACAGACCATCTCTCATTTCAAAAAGAATATAAACAAGAATCGGCACCATTGCCAGACTCATTCTCCATCGCATCTTCTTCATTTTCATATTGTTCCTTTATTTTCTGATTTGTTCCTATCATAATACAACTTGGCCCCCGCCTGCAACCGATATTTGCGTTGGTATTTGCGTTCTTCGAAAAACCCATCTTGACTTTCTCCTGTTCTATGGTAGAATTATAGTAATCGAATATAAAAAGAACCGTCTTTTTGGGAAGGGCTTTTATTATTATGCATTTGCGTAATATAGAAAGCTCTTCTTTTTTTAACATAAGGAGGTGATTGCCATGGATGTAGCATATTGTGCCATCAGACATTATTTTAAACCAAACGACTCGTAAAATAAAAGGAGGTTTTTCTATGTATACGTTAGATGTTGAAAAGCGAGATTGTACCGCAAAGGCGAAAAAGTTAAGAAGAATGGGAATCATCCCGGGAAGTATCAATGGACGCCATCTTCCTGAGAACCTTTTGATTCAGCTGTCCGCTGTGGCCGCAAAGAAGTTTTTGAGAGAAAAGGGAAAGGGCGCAGAGCTGACTCTGAATTGTGACGGCGCTTCTTACCATGTTCTGCTGAAGGAAATCACCCGTGCTCCGCTCGACGGACAGATTCAGGATTTATCGTTCCAGGTTCTTACAGAAGGTGAAACCTTCAACGGCGCAGCCCAGATCGTCCTGAGAAATGCTGACAAAATAAATGTTCCGGTTCAAAAACTGGTTCACGAGATCCCGTACCGCGCACTTCCTGCAAACCTGACAGAAATCGTCGAAATCGACCTTTCCAAGCTCCGCACCGGAGATCGTGTGAAGGTATCCGATCTTTCCATTTCAAAGGTACCGGAGATTGAAGTGCTGCTTGCAGCCGATACACTCGTTCTCAATATCGAAGGACGCTGATCATAAAAGCCGAATCAACCACCAAAAAAGGAACCTCTCAATGAAGTTCCTTTTTTGAATGCCGCAGGCCGGAATCGAACCGGCACGGGAGATTAGTCCCGCAGGATTTTAAGTCCTGTGCGTCTGCCAGTTCCGCCACTGCGGCATTTGGCTAACACATAACCAAGTGGGACCTATAGGGCTCGAACCTATGACCCTCTGCTTGTAAGGCAGATGCTCTCCCAGCTGAGCTAAGATCCCTTATTCATGCACTTGATACCAACGACCCGGATGGGACTCGAACCCACGACCTCCGCCGTGACAGGGCGGCGCTCTAACCAACTGAGCCACCAGGCCAAACTAATATGATGATGCTTTGCAATACAAATACGGTTCAATGGACCTTCGGGGACTCGAACCCGGGACCGACCGGTTATGAGCCGGTTGCTCTAACCAACTGAGCTAAAGGTCCAAACTCTTAATGTTACTAAATGACCCCAACGAGGTTCGAACTCGTGTTACCGCCGTGAAAGGGCGATGTCTTAACCGCTTGACCATGGGGCCGAATCTACTCTGGTCTCCATGGACCGAACTCCCCGAGTAGGACTTGAACCTACGACAGCGCGGTTAACAGCCGCGTGCTCTACCGACTGAGCTATCGAGGATTATTTACATGTACCTTCAAAACCACATACTGAATATCATCCGTTTTCTGTTACCTAAACCGTCTTGGTCAAGCCCTCGACCTATTAGTGACAGTCAGCTGCACACGTTGCCGTGCTTCCACCTCTGCCCT
>JAQUVX010000026.1 GCA_028693165.1 Lachnospiraceae bacterium
AATATGGTTTAGAGGAGAAATACGAAAGCGTAAAATCGGATGGAATGAAAAGTGGAAATCATACAGGATAGCAAAGAAAAATCATGGTGCAGAGTATAACGACTATTTTAGCTAAACTGAAATTTAGCGAAAGAAGGAGACCTATGAGAAAAGACAGCAAGGAGCGCCGCGCCGCCCGCAAGCAGATCGAGATGATCATGGAGGCAGCGGTCGCCAAGGACCCGCCGGTTAAGACGTGGAGTGCGACACATCCGGCATACTACGGGACGGTGCTGTGTCCGGACCGGCGGTACCGGAAGTAGGGCAGAAGGGAGGAGATGCCAATGAGAATTAAGATAACCCGCAGGCTGTTGGACGAGTACCGGAAGCTAAAACGGGAGATACCGTTACTGGAACTGGAGCTGCGGGAGATGCAGCAGGGAGACAACGGATTTAACAACAGCACCATATTTGATTATCGCACCGGGGAGCCGCGGCCACAGAGCGTAGTGGGGTTTGATTGGCCGTTGTACGAGCGCAGGGAGATGGTGGTCAAAAATAAAAAGGCCAAGTGCAAAGCAGTGGAAAAGTGGATCGACGCGATTGAGGATGGTCAGACACGATGCGTGTTTCGAATGTTTTACATAGATGGGATGAGCTGGGAGAAGATCGCCGGCAAGACAGGATATGCGAGCAGTCCGGATTATCCGAGGCTGTATATTCGTGATAAATATCTGAGAGATAACGCGATTTCTTAAAATATATCGTTTATATCGGAAATATCGTGTTAAAGTAGAATTAGGCCAAAGGGCGAAAGCCAGTGGCCGGTTATCCTCCCCCGCAAATATGGCGGCCAGGTGCCACAGCTTGGCCGCCATTTAGGTGATGACGGTTAACACCAGTGCATAGCGCAGATCCCGTCCCATACCGGGGACGACCCGGTACTGTAGCGAGGTGGAGCAGTCGGAAGCTCGCCAGGTTCATACCCTGGAGGTCGCAGGTTCAAATCCTGCCTTCGCAATTCGCCTGGTTTAGGGATCTCCACCCAGACATTCCAGGCGCATGAGGCACCCTTGAAAAATAGGGTGTCTTTTTGTGTGGACATACATAGGTGCATATTGAATAAATAAAAGAAAGGTGATAACATGAACATATCTATTTTAGTTTTGGATGGAGGGAAAAAATTGAAACTTGAGAAGTTAGATATTAATGGCATTGGAGGAATTAAGCAGTTATCACTTACATTTAATCCTGGATTAAACGTTATTTGTGGAGAAAATGGGGTTGGAAAAACGACAGTATTAAATATAATCGCAGATGCTTTTTCGTATACAAATAGAGCAATTAAGAGAAATGTTGCTGTAGAAAAAGGAACATATACGGCTAAATTCGATGTAAAAGCAGTTAATGAAGAGGTGACGGATTTTGATCCAGAGGATCACAGTGGTATGCGCAATAACTATAGAGATGCAATGTATTTAATGAATTTACGCGTGAACAGAGATATAAAATATTGTAAATTAAATGCAGTGCCAAGTGATACGCAGCGCCCAGATTATCAATTGGGACAGCAAGCAACAGCCGGATTATCTTCTGATGAAATTAAAGGTTGGTTTGTAAACCGCTGTCTTTACTCAAGACAAGAACGTGGATTTACGGAAGTTATGAGAAAAAATTTAGAGATGGCACAAAAATCATTTGGTATGTTGGATGAAAAAACATTATTTGATTATATAGATCCACGTAGCAATGATGTAATTTTGAAAACTCCAAAAGGAGAAATTTATTTTGAATATTTATCATCGGGATATAAAACTTGCATTTTTATTATTCTTGGAATATTAAAAGAGATAGAATTTAGGTTTAAAGACGTTTTGTATGACACATATAGTGGGATTATACTTATAGATGAAGTGGATATTCATTTACATCCAACATGGCAGACTAAATTATTGAACGCTTTGAAGACAATTTTTCGGAATTCGCAAATTATTGTTACAACACATAGCCCAAGTATCTTACAAAGTATAGAGAAAGAAGAAATCATTGCACTTACATTAAATGAAAATGGCGAGACCATAATAGAGGAACTGAATTTAGGCGAATATGGGTTACAGGGATGGACTTTAGAAGAAATATTACAAGATGTTATGGGGATGCCAGGTACAACATCAGAATTATACGAAGTTACCATAAAAGCATTTGATAAGGCTATGGATGATGAAAACATTCCAGAAATTAAGAGGAATTATGAAATTTTAGATAAAATGCTCCATCCAGACAGTACATTAAGAAAACTTTTACAAATCCAAATGGCAGGAATGGAGGAGTAGGAGTGATAAAATTAGAACGACCGGATAAACCATCCGAATTAACTGAGGAAAAAGAAAAAGAGTTAGTTCAAGAATTCAAAGATACGGAGCGTGCTGTTTGGAGAAAAGATTATATTACAGAACCGTTATTTAATATGTCACATGGTAAGTGCTGTTATTGCGAAACAGTTCTCGGAACTCAAGCCAGACCTATGAACGTAGAGCATTTTCATTGCAAAGAGGCTTATCCAAATGAGGTAGTAACGTGGGATAATCTTTTACCTTCATGTGGACAATGCAATTCAAATAAAGGAAAACATGACACTATAAAAGATGGTTTAATTATTAATCCTACTATCGATAATCCTAAGGAATATTTATATTTAAAATATTTTATGATTAAAAGTAAAGATAATCAATTGGGAAGTATTGGGAGAAGGACAGTAGAATTACTGGATTTAAATAATCGAGAACGTCTTGTTAATCCTAGGATTCTGATTGCGGATACAATGAGACAGAAGTTAGAAAATATACATGAAAAGGCAGTAGATCTTGCAGGGAGACAGGATGGTAAACAGTACAATAGAACTAAAATAGTGAATGGAATAAGAGATATTCTTAGAATGGCTCAGCCGGATGCAGAGTATAGTGCTTTTATGTCTACAATTATTCTGACAGATGAAGATTATTTAGAAACTAGAGATATTTTAATAGCGAAAGAATTGTGGACTAAGGAATTTGAAGTGATGCATAATAAGGCGAGCGAAATAAAGCTAGATACTGAAATAAAATAAGGATTCAAAAGCAGAGAGATAGCCCTGGCTGTCTCTTTTTCTATACCCAAAACAAACGAATCGAGGTGGTAAGGCATGGCCAGAGCGCCAGATAAACGAATAACCGAAGCGAAAGCCATGTACCTGTCTGGCATGAAATTAGTTGAGATTGCAAGTCAACTAAGTTTGCCGGAAGGAACGGTTCGCCGGTGGAAGTCAACCTACAAATGGAATAGCGAACATTCGGATAAAGATAATGAGCGTTCGGAAAAGAAAGCGAACGTTCGGAAAGCGAAAAAGGAAGTCGTTGAGGAGGAAGTCAGGCAGGTGGTTGAAAACCCTGATCTGACGGATAAGCAGCGGCTTTTTTGTTTGTATTATGTTCGATGTTTTAACGCTACGAAGGCCTACCGGAAAGCATATGAATGCGCATATGATGTGGCTAACGCAGAGGGATACAAGCTCCTTGTAAAGCCTTGTGTTAAAGATGAAATTATGAGGCTTAAGCAGAATCGCCTCAACCGTGAGATGCTGGATGAGCACGACATCTTTCAAAAGTACATGGACATTGCCTTTTCCGACATTACGGATTATGTAGAGTTTGGTAGGGAGAAGGTCCAGGTAATGGGTGCCTTTGGCCCAGTAGAGGTAAAAGATCCCGCCACCGGAAAGAAAGTACCGCTGATGAAAGAGATAAACAGCGTCCGGCTCCGGGAATCAACGCAGGTGGATGGAACGTTGATCACGGAGGTCAAGCAGGGAAAAGACGGGGCCAGCATCAAGGTGGCAGACCGTATGGCTGCATTAAAATGGATCGCGGATCACATGGATCTGGCCAGCGAAGAGCAGAGAGCCAGAATTGCGCAGATGAAAGCGCAAACTGATAAACTCACCGGAAATAATCAGGAGATTGAGGATTTAGGCGATATAGAGGGTGATATTTATGGCAACAGCAAATAGATTCAGCAGGAAGAAAACAATCCCTTTCAACTTTTCTGAGAAACACAAGGAATACATCCGGAAGTGCGCGGCCAACAGCTATAACGTGGCGGAAGGGGCGGTGCGTGCAGGTAAGACGGTGGACAATGTGTTTGCATTTGCCCATGAGCTGAAGACCACACCAGACCGCATCCACTTGGCAACGGGCTCCACGACGGCAAACGCCAAACTGAATATAGGTGATGCCAACGGATTCGGAATTGAGTGGATATTCCGGGGACAGTGTCACTGGGGAAAATACAAGGACAACGAAGCATTGTTTGTAAATGGGCCAGACACAGGACACAAGCAAAAAATCATCATCTTTGCTGGCGGCGGAAAGGCAGACAGTTTCAAGAAGATTCGTGGTAACTCTTACGGCATGTGGATCGCAACAGAGATCAACCTGCATCACGACAACACGATCAAGGAGGCATTCAACCGTCAGCTGGCGGCCAAGCGGTTAAAGATATTCTGGGATCTGAATCCGGACAATCCGAAGGCGGCCATATATTCAGACTATATTGACAAATACCAGAAGCAGGCAAAGGAAGGAAACTTCCCGGCTGGGTACAATTACATGCATTGTACGATCTATGACAATATCAATCTCACCCCGGAGCGCCTGCATGAGATAGAGATCCGGTATGATAAAAACAGCATCTGGTACATGCGTGATATCAAGGGGATGCGGGTAATTGCAAGCGGCCTGATCTATCGTCGGTTTGCGGATGGTATCAGCACGAAGCAAGATACATTCCGACTGGACGATAGGCCGAAAGACATTATGGAAATCAATTTAGGCATTGATTTTGGTGGCAGCAGTTCTGGCCATTCCTTTACAGCTACTGCAATCACGCGGGGATATCATAACGTGGTTGCGCTGGCAACGCAGTGGATCGGCTGTAAGGATGAAAAAGGTAATCAGATTGAGATAGATCCGGAGATGCTGGGCAATATGTTTTGTAATTTTGCGCAGAAGGTCATCAGCCGATACGGATACGTCACGATGGTTTATGCTGACAGCGCGGAGCAGACCCTGATCGCCGGCATTCGCAGCAGCCTGCGGAAGCATGGACTTGGCTGGATTCGCGTGGAAAATGCATTGAAAACAGAGATAAATGACCGTATCAACGCTACCTCCATACTGATGGCACAGGGGCGTTTTTATTATGTCGGAAATGAGTGCCGGAGTCTGGTGGATGCACTCAGCACGGCTGTATGGGATCCGGAAGAGGTCACGAAGAATGTCCGGTTGGATGATGGCACCAGTGATATTGATAGTCTGGACAGTTTTGAGTATACTTTTGAGCGACTGATCAGCCGCTTGATCAAATATGGATAACGGGAGGTGATGAGAGTGAAATACAGTAAAATGTTGGGTATGATACAGCAGGTTTTGAGCAAGGATGACGGCCGAATAGATTTTGCCCTGACAGCAAAGATGGCAAAAAGGATAGAGCTGTGGTCGAGAATGTATGAAGGCCGAGCTCCATGGTTGTCTGAAACTGTGCAGGACGCAGAGCTGTCACCGGCGATCGCAAGTGAAACAGCAAGGCTCATCACCTTGGAGTTGCAGTCAGAAATTACGGGAAGTGCAAGAGCGGAGTATCTTGCGAATCCGTACAATACTTTGCTCGGATCATTGCGCAGGTATGTTGAGTATGGATGTGCAAAAGGTGGACTGATTATTAAGCCTTATGTGTCCAGCCGGGGCATTGAGATACAGTACGTGCAGGCAGACTGCTTTTTCCCGATCGACTTTGATGCATCCGGGAACATTACACGGTGCGTGTTCCTTGATCAGTTCAGGAAAGGGGACAAGATCTATTCTAGACTGGAAGTGCATCTGCTTGAAAATGGATATGCTAAGATATCGAACAGGGCATTCCTGGCGACCAATGATTATACGCTTGGCAGTGAAATCAGTATAGCTATGGTGGACAGGTGGTCGGAACTGGCACCCACGGCAATCCTGCCATCTGATCGGCAACTGTTTGGATATTTCAAGGTTCCTCTGGCCAATGCAGATGATTCTGATAGCCCGCTGGGGGTATCCACCTATTCCAGAGCGATCGGACTTACGAGCGAGGCAGACAGGCGGAATAGCCAGATCAACTGGGAGTACAGCGCGAAAGAGGCAGCAATCCACGCAAATTCATCTCTGCTGAAGCGTAATCAGGAGACTCAGAAGCCGGAGCTTCCAAAAGGGAAAGAAAGGTTGTACCGTGAGGTCGATTATAATACCGGACCAACGGATAAACCATTCTTTGAGACCTTCTCTCCGGATATACGCGATGTGTCGCTCTATAATGGATTCAATAATCTGCTGAGGCGGATTGAATTCAACTGCTGCCTTGCCTATGGCACGCTTTCCGATCCTCAAAATATCGACAAAACGGCAACGGAGATCAAGGCCAGTAAGCAGAGATCTTACACTTATGTGTCTGACTGTCAGATGGCATTGCAGAAGGCGCTGGAAGATGCAGTATACGCAATGGACTATTACTGTAGCTTGTATCATCTGGCTCTGACTGGGACTTACGAGCTGTCCTTCAAGTGGGATGACAGCATTATCATCGATGCGGAGCAGGAGCGGGAGCAGGATCGAAAGGATGTAGCAATGGGTGTAATGAAGCTGGAAGAGTACAGAGCAAAATGGTATGGGGAGACATTAGAAGAAGCTGCTAAGAATCTCCCGGAACCGGCACTGACGGAGGAGTGATCTAAGTGACGCCAGAAGAACTGGAAAAGCTGCCGAAACCACTGGAACGAACCATGACAAATCTGGAACTGTCCATTATGGCAGAGATTATCGATAGAATCAAGAATGCAGCTGAGATCACGCCTGTGGTTGACTGGCTGATTATACGTCTCACTGCTATCGGTGCGGGCAAGCGTCGGATTAAGAAACTGATCTCTGATGCACTGAGAGAGTCGGACATAAAAGTGAATGAGCTTTATGAGCGTGCGGCACAATCAGATCATATCCGATCCAAAGAGATTTATGAGGATGCAGGGCAGGATTACCAGCCTTATGAGGACAACAAGTGGATGCAGCAGGTGGTGGAGGCTGTCAACCAGCAGACAAAGGATAGCCTGCGGACGATGGAAAATATCACGAAGACAACTGGTTTTAATGTTCCAATGGGCGATGGAAAGAAAGTATTCACTCCTCTGTCTGAGTATCTAGAACGAAGTTTGGATAAGGCCATGATGGGAATTGCTACCGGAGCGAAGACTTACAGTCAGGCTATTGGTGATGTGGTGGACGAAATGACGGCCAGCGGTGTCCGGGTGGTTGATTATGCATCAGGAAGAACAGACCGGATTGAGGTTGCCGCAAGACGGGCCGTGATGACTGGGGTTGCTCAGATGACGGACAAGGTCAATGCACACAATGCTAAAGAGCTTGGTACGGATTACTGGGAGGTTGATTGGCACATGGGTGCCAGAAACACAGGGACTGGATACATGAACCATCAGAGCTGGCAGGGTAAGGTTTATTCTTCCGATGAGATGAAAACGGTCTGTGGACTTGGCAATATGCTTGGATTCGCCGGGATTAACTGCTATCATATTCGATTTCCTTTCATCCAAGGAATCAGCAAACGTAAGTATACCGATGAATGGCTGGCGGAGCAGAACCGGAAAGAGAACGAAAAGAAGGAGTATCACGGAAAGCAGTTTGACACCTATGGAGCGTTGCAGCATCAAAGGAAACTGGAACGCACAATCAGAAAGCAGAAGCAGGATGTGAAATTGTTGGAGGCGGCAGGAGCTGACAAGGATGATATCACAGCTGCAAAGTGCCGGCTGCGGCTGACTAATAAGACCTATGTGGACTTCTCAAAACAGATGGGACTGCGGCAGCAGTTGGAACGGATGAAGATACCAAATCCGGTGGCGGCTGCAAACGCAGCAATCCGAAATACAGGCACAAAAGTAAATTACAATCCGCGGAATGATTATAGCGTAAATCTGGATGGCTACCCAGAGAACGTTAATTCCGGTTTGTCGAAGGCGGTTAATGATGTTGCTGAAAAAGGCGGATCAGATGGTTTCGAGCATATGCACCTGGTTAATCTCAAAACGGGAGAAGTGGAATATTATGAGACCAACAGAATGCCGAATGAAGTTGGTTATAAGTTCTGGAAACATCTCGATGAACACCAGGAAAACCAATATGCGTTCGTTCATAATCACAACACTGACAGTTCGTTTTCAGAGCCGGATATCAGGACGCTTCTTTCTACCAAAGAAATTCCGATTATGATTGCGGTGAGAAATGATGGCGTAAAATACATAGCAGAGAGATCAGGAGAGGCAAGAAAGTTTGGACTATTTGATGAGCTGTATCCAGATGAAATTAATGCATTGAATCAACAGGTTCGAGATGGTATAATATCTACAGCAGAGCGCGGAAAACAGCGAGAGATTATGATTGTAAATAATCTGCTCCGCGACTATACCAAAGAGAGGGGGTTGGTTGAATATGACGGAAGAAAATAATGATTGGGCGACACCGACATTGAAAGAGGTACACTTCTGGAGAGATGACATGAGCCCGGAGGAATATGATATTGAACGGGAGTACATGGCAAAAAACTGGGATAAGGTTCGCGAGGGAACATATGTCCCTCTTTGGAAACAGAAACAGGCAGGAGCATCTGAGTGATCAGGTGCTTTTATTATGTTCAAAATTTATTGCGATGCCGCAATAAGGAGGTAGTGAGAGTGAAATACAAGAAAAAACCTACATATATTGAAGCGTTTGTATTGTCAAAAGATGATAATGAGTATCCGGCTTGGTTCAAAGATGCTGTGAAGGAAAACAAAGTACAACTGAAATACAGAAACCGAAATGATACAGCTTCATTGACAGGCTGTCTGATTGATGTTCAGGGAATAAAGAGGCAAGCTCTTTTGGGGGAATTTATTGTTCTTCTGCCAAATAAGGAAATTTATTCTCATGAAGTGGGAATATTTAATGATTTATATGAACCGGCAGAGCAACTGGGAGGTGATGGCAAGTGCTGTTTTATATAGAGTTTATACTCAGGGTGGCAGCATGTATTTGTGCAGTATATGGAGTGCACAAGGCGACTACTGCCAGGAAACAGGGAGATGTGGCCAATACGGTATTTTGGTGCACATGGGTTCTGCTTCTTTTAAGGGGGTGATGGCAGTTGATTGAGAAGTTAATCCAGAGGATCAGAGAACGGTTGTGTCGACACCATAACTTCCAGAAGCATTGGAGCAGGAAACAGAGAGGCTACGTGAGACGATGCACGAAGTGCGGAAAGGTTGAGTGATCCGAATATCTCCCAGCTATGGGTTAAATAGCGAATCAGGCACGCGGGACAATCCCGGGTGTTATTTTTATACTTAAAATCGCCAGCAGATCAGGCGTTAAACAGTCGGCCGCGCGTGTCTCTTCACGTAAAACAGAGTAGCGGAAAATGAAAGGAGCAACACAATGAAAAGAGAAGATTTAGCAGCAAAGGGACTGACGCCGGAGCAGGTAGAGTTTGTCATGGCGGAATATGGCAAGGAGTATAATCCGCTGGTGGCGGAGCGTGACAGCTACAAGTCCCAGTTGACAACCGCGCAGACATCACTGAAAGCCATGGAGGGTGTGGACATCAACGCCCTAAACGGCAAAATCACGGAGCTGACAAATCAGCTGGCAGGCAAGGATACGGAAATTCAGCAGGTGCGTGCTGATGCACAGTTCAGCGAGCTGCTGAAGGATGCCATCCGGACAGCTGGCGCAAGAAGTGATAAGGCAGTTATGCCGTTCCTTGATATTGACAGTCTGAAAAAAAGCAAAAATCAGACCGAAGATATCAAGACAGCAATCGAAAGCATCAAAAAGGAAAATGATTATCTGTTTCAGGGTGCAAAGGTACCGACATTTGTTACCAGCACTCCGGGGATTAATCAGGACGTAGAAGACAAAAACACTCAGGCAAATGCAGCATTGAGAAGTGTCTTAGGAAGAGAATAAGGAGGATTTGAGATATGGCAGTACATATTACAAGCAGAGCCGACGCGGAGGCGATTATCCGCGAACAGATTGTATCAACTATTTTTCAGGACGCACCGAAGCAGTCTACGTTTATGAGCATGGCGCGTAAGCTGCCGAACATGACCAGCAACCAGACCAGAATCCGTGTGCTGGATTTCCTGCCTACCGCATACTGGGTAGATGGGGACACCGGCATGAAGCAGACCAGTAGACAGGCATGGGACAATGTATGGCTGAATGCTGCAGAGCTGGCGGTCATTGTACCGATTCCGGAGGCGGTGTTGGATGATGCGGAGTTTGACATCTTTGGTGAAATTACACCTCGTGTAAATGAGGCAATCGGGCAGCGCGTGGACAGTGCCATCATCTTTGGTGTGAATCGACCGGCCGACTGGCAGAACGATATCATCACCCTGGCCAGACAGGCGGGCAATAACGTGGCGGTCGGGGACAGCCCTGACTATTATAAACTTCTGCTTGGCGAGGGCGGTGTCATCTCCAAGGTAGAAGAGGATGGTTACATGGCAACCGGAGCACTGGCGGCAATGGGCATGAGAGCGAAGCTTAGAGGCATCCGTGCTACTGATGGAAGCCTGATTTTTAAATCGGATATGCAGGGATCCACACAGTATGCGCTGGACGGTGCGCCGATGTATTTCCCGCAGAACGGGGCATATGACAACAGCATTGCTCAGCTGGTGGTTGGCGATTTTAAGCAGGCAGTGTATGCAATTCGTCAGGATATCACCGTGAAGATTCTCGATCAGGGCGTTATTCAGGATCCAACCTCGAAGGAAATTGTCTATAACCTCGCGCAGCAGGATATGGTAGCGCTGCGTATCGTGTTCCGCATGGGTTGGGCGCTGCCGAATCCTGCAACCAGAATGGATGAGGATCGTGTAGGATGTCCGTTTGCTTATCTGGAACCGGCAACAGCGGTAGCCACGCAGAAGGTTACCTTTACGGTCAAGAACAATGCATCAACCCCGGTGGCGGTAGCTGACGCAATCGTGGATGTGAATGGATCCAGAATCAAGACCAATGCATCTGGTGTGGCTGAGTTCAATCTGCGTGCGGGAACGTATCCGGTTAAGATCAAGAAGACTGGTTATGGACAGATTACAGAAACTCTGACGGTTGCTTCCGCCGCAGTATCAAAGGCGATTACCCTGATCCCGACAACTTGATGAAAGGAGTAGGTGCTGATGATCTATGCAGATGAAATGTTTTACCAGAATAAATATCTGTTAGGACGTAAGCCGGTCATCAGCACCGGCTTCGCCTTTTATGCACGGTCAGCCAGTCAGATCATTGATCGGTTTACGTTTGACCGATTGAAACATACGGATGATATTCCGGAAGTTGTGAAAATGTGTTGCTGTGAACTGGCCGAAGCAGAGTTCAGCCGGGAAAAGACGCAGAAGCAGGCGGGTGGGAAAACATCGGAAAAGGTCGGTACCTGGTCGGCTTCCTATGCGGATGTAGCGTCCTCTTCTGTCGCGGATGACAAATTAAGGGCCTCAATCGTCTACAAGTGGTTGGGGGATACCGGATTTTGCTATCAGGGGGTGTAAAGCGTGTATACGAATTCTGATGTGACTCTGTATCTCTATGACAAGCAGGACGGGAAAGAGTCTTACCGGCGGCTGTTTGTGGAAGCTGTGTTTTGGGACGATGTAAAACAGGCAAATGTTTTGAAGACTGGTCAGAAAGATTCTGATTCTGTCCTTTTGGTTATTCCGGAAGAAAGTTTGTTTGAAGATATCGCTTTTACTCCGGGGAAGGATCTGGCTGTAAGAGGACAGTGCAATATGACGATTGACTGTACGGATCAGAAATCTATGTCGGATTCTCTTGGAAAATTGCGAGGGCATAATCATTTCGTCACAGTGATGACGGTGGATGAAAAATTGTACGGAGGAGAGCCACATTATGAGTTGTCCTGCAAGTAAGGAGGTGCATTGTGTTTGACGCAAAGCTGGATATCAAATCAGCTGATTTTTTGCTCGGATCCAGAGGATTGCAGCCGGGAGGTCCGGTGCAGAAAGTAGTTGACTCGGAATGTATGAGATATATGTCAGACTACATGCCGCGCCGTCAGGCGGGAGAACTGGAACATATGATGATTTTGTCGACAGTCATTGGTTCTGGAGAAATCGACATACCGGGGCCATATGCTCATTATCTGCATGAAGGAATTTTGTATGTGTCTCCGTCAACTGGAAGCGCCTGGGCGAAAAAAGACGAGATCAAGGTACCGACAGATAAAGAACTGACTTATGCAGGTGCGCCGATGCGAGGAAAGAAGTTCTTTGACCGCATGAAAGCCGATCACAAGAAAAATATTCTGGAAGCAGCACAGGCCATGGCAAACAAAGGAGGATAAGAATGACAATCATTGATTTTATGCGCAAGAAGCTGACAGAATACCCGAATATGTCAGAGTTTCTGGCTGGTGATGACATCCATATCGACTTTACGGAACCGAATCCAGTCAATTATGGTATGTCCAGTACGGGAGATACACTGCTGAAGGAAGATGTTCTGGGAAATCAGATCAGGCAGCATAATTTTGTGCTCTATGCGGTTGGACAATCATTCACGGATTACAATCGGCTGGCCAACAGCAATTTCCTCTTGGAGTTGTCCTATTGGTTGGAACGGCTCCCGGAAGAATCCGGACTGGAAACACAGGTGGATGGTCAGAAAGTAACGGGAAAGTTTTTGAAAGCGACGTCAGCCAATGCCACGAGTATGGGGCTGATGGGGGAAACGATTAATGATGGCGTAATGTATCAGATTCAGATATACGCCCAGTACAAGATAGAAAGTGAGGAATTTTTCTAATGGCAGAAACAGGAAAAATCAAGCGCAAATTAATGGGACATTTCATCAATACTGCTCTTCCGGATGCGTCGACGGCCGTATATGAACGTCTCGGAAAAGATCTCGAAGAGTATAACATTGAGATGAATGCCAATGTAGATACCAAGAACAACATAAATGGGGAAATGTCGGTAATCCTGGACAGCTATCAGCCGCAGGGCAGTGTGGAACCGTATTATGCGGAGATTGGCAGTGCACTGTTTGAGCGCCTTCAGGGCATCATCGATGACCGCCAGACTCTTGACGATCTGAAAACAGATGTGGTTGAGGTACATCTCTGGGAAGCCGAAACTTCCGGATCCTATGTGGCTTACAAGGAAGAGGCTATCATTGAAGTAAGTAGCTACGGCGGAGACACGACCGGATATCAGATCCCGTTTAATCTGCATTATACCGGAGTGCGGACAAAAGGAACCTTCAACCCGGGCACGAAGACGTTTACCGCCGCAGAAACATGAAGGGAACTGGAAGCAGGCTTAATCGAGGAGGTATTATCAGAAGATGAAATCGATGAAGAACCTGTCATTTGATGACGGTTATGAGAGTTTCACAGTAAACGATGATCCGAACCGGGTAATCCGTTTTAACCCGGCAGATCCGGAGATCATCAATCGTGTATTAGAAGTCCGGAATATGTTCCAGAGCTATCAGCCGCCGGACAATATTGAGTTAAATCCGGATGGTACCACGAAAGGAGATCTGGAAACTTCCGGTGCTTATATTGCAGAGTTTACAAAAGCAATGCGGGAAGCATTCAATGGAATCTTCCTTTCAGATGTGTATGATACGATTTTTGCAGGGCAGTCGCCTTTATGCATCGTTGGTCAGAAATACCTTTTTGAGGGTGTACTTGATGGGCTGCTCAAGCTGATGAAACCGGCCGTGGAGGCATACGGAAAGAAAAATGAGCAGAAACTCGGAAAATATCTGAAGGATGTTGCGAAATGATTGGTCAGTTGCCGGAAAGTATTGAGGTCGGAGGTGTGAGCTATCCGATTGAGACAGACTTTCGAAACATTCTGGTATTTTTTGCGGCTTGTTCTGACCCGGAGCTGTCCGACAGGGATAAGATGTTTATTCTTTTGAAACGGCTGTTCCTGGACGGATACGATAGTATTCCTCAGGAGTGCATGGCAGAGGCCATACGCGAAGCAAACTGGTTCATCAACTGCGGTCAGATGGAAGATAATAAGAAGCCGCCGGTGAAGATGATTGACTGGGAGCAGGATGAGCCAATCATTTTCCCGGCGATTAATAAAATTGCCGGAATGGAGACACGTGCGTTGCCCAGGCTACACTGGTGGACGTTCATTGGATATTTCATGGAGATCGCGGATGGAACCTTTTCCACGGTACTTCAGATCCGTCAGAAGCGGTCAAAGGGAAAACGCCTGGAAAAGTACGAGCAGGAGTTTTACAGAAACAATAAAAACCTGTGTGATATCAAGAAGAGGTATTCCGCAGAAGAACAGGAAGAACTTGATTATGCAAATGCAATTCTGGACGGTAAGGCGCTTTAGGGCGTCTTAATTTATGTCCGGGAATGAGGTGATAGTATGGCAGCCGGTGGAAATGACGGCAGTTTGAAGTTTGATACCAAGATAAATCCGGATGGTTTTATGGACGGAATCTCCACGCTGACAAAGGCAGTCGAAAATCTGACTAAAGTAATGGAAAGTCTGTCCGGAAATATTGTAAAGCAGTTTGGCGGCGCCGGCTCAGCTGCGGAATCTGCATCCAAAGAGGTAGATACGATTGGAGAAGCTGCACAGAAATCAGAAGCGAAGGTTAAAAGCCTGCGGGAACAGATGGACGCAATTACGATCCAACACTGGGATGAGAATATGACAGATGCTGAGAATTCTGAACCTACGAATATTCCAATATCTGTTCCAGTTAGTAATGCTGGAGTATCATATGATTCAAAAGCAATGGCAATGGCGTTTGGTGAAGCTGCTGCTGAGATTCATAATTACGCGGAAGCAGTAAGCCTGTTTGGTATGCAAGCTGGTTCTGCTATGAACATGTCTGTGCAGGGAGCGTCTACGGCAAGAGTAGAAATCGAGCAAGTCGATAATGCGGTAGAAAGATCTGGTCGTTCATTCGGTTGGTTAAAGACAGCTATATCCTATGCCTTTGAGTCAGTAGGGTACACAATAGGAACATTGTTTAAAGCTATTCCTATTACGGTTAAAACAGTTACTTCTGCTTTTGTTTCGGCTACCAATGCGGTTGTAAGATTTGGAATTGCATTAGGAACTGTTGCTGCAAATGGAGTGAAGCGTGTCATTGTGGGATTAAGGGGATTAATTAAGCCTGCCGAAAAGGCTGGAAAAAGCATATTGAAGCTATCGAGTATGTTCAAGCTGATGCTGATCCGCATGGCCATGAGAGCGGCAATCCAGGGTATTCGAGAGGGTATGCAGAATCTGGTACAGTATTCCGACAGTGCAAACCAGTCCATGTCAAATCTTGTGTCGGGCATGACCTATCTCAAGAACAGCTTTGCGGCTGCCTTTGCACCGATTCTTTCCTTTGTTGCGCCGGTGTTGAACACGCTGATCAATCTGTTGGCAACAGCAATCGGTTATATCAATCAGTTCTTTGCTGCGCTCGGAGGCGGAAAGACTTTTGTCAAAGCCAAAAAGGTAAACCAGGACTACGCGAAAAGTATAGGTGCGGCTGGAGGTGCCGCAAAGCAGGCAGGAAAGGATGCAAAGAAAGCGCTGGCGCCATTTGATGAGTTGAACACGATTCAAGAGCAGGGAGCTGGTTCTGGTGATGGAGGTGGAGGAAGCGGAGGCGGTATAGATCCGTCTGAAATGTTTGATACCGTAGCCATTGACAGTGCGTTAAGTGATTTTGCAAATCAGGTAAAAGAGGCGTTCAAGAACAGTGATTGGAAAGGGCTTGGAACACTGTTTGGCAATAAAGTTAATGAGCTTCTCGATAGTGTAGATTGGGGCGGTGTCGGTCATAAAATCGGATTCGCACTGAATGGGGCAATCCAAACGGCATATTGGTTCCTGGATACGGTTGATTTCAAAAACATTGGTAAGAGAATAGGTGAGCTGCTGAACGGTGCCATAGAAGAGATTGATTTCAAGTATTTGGGCCGATTGGTCGTCAAATGGTTCACCATATTGCCGGACATCATTATTGGCGCCGTCGTATCACTTGATTGGGGACTGGTTGGAAAGAGTATTGGGGATTTCTTTATCGGTGCATTTGATGAGGCAGCCGAGTGGCTGCAGGGCTATGACTGGTCGTATATCGGCGGAATGTTATGGCAGAAAATAAAGGATCTGTTTACTGGAATTGACTGGTCTGGTTTGGCAAGTAGTCTATTTACATTTTTAGGAGCGGCTATTCGTTCCTGCGTCGGACTGCTGGGCGGTTTCTTCGGAAGTATTGGAGCAGACATTAAGGCGTGGTGGGATGCAGAAATACAGGGGCAGGATTGGAAGGAAACTGCGGGCAACCTTCTCAATGCTATTGGAGAAGGATTTGTCAATATCGGAGACTGGGTTTGGGATCATATCGTGGAACCATTTTGTACCGCATTACTTGGAGAAGACACCTGGTCTGATGTGAAGGAAGCAGGAAACGATATCTGGAACGGATTTACGGAAGGGATTGCAGAATTTTCCGATGATCCTGGTGCATGGATCAAAGATCATATTGTCGATCCGTTTGTAAACGGGTTTAAAAATTTATTTGGCATTCATAGCCCATCAACGGTTATGGCCGAGATTGGTAAGTTCTTGATGGAAGGTCTGAAAAATGGTATTGAGAATTTTATACCAAATGTTGTGGCGAAATTCGGCGAGATCAAGTCAAAGATCTCCGAGAAATGGGATGAGGTGAAAACGGACGCATCGTCGAAGTGGTCTACAATAAAGGGTGATTTATCCAGTACGTGGGATGGAATGAAGACAACAGCCGGAACTGCTTTTGAAGATATAAAAAAGGGCATAACGGATGCATGGCAGCAGGTAAACCAGAAGACCTCTGAAGTATGGGGTAATGGCGGCATAGCGGGGATTGTTTCTGGAGCGGTAAATGGAATTATCTCATCGGCCGAAACAATGGCAAATGCTGTCATAAAAGCGATTAATGGGTTGATCAGCGGAATTAATAAAGTGAGCATCGATATTCCTGACACGCCATTTAGCAGCGGTTTCAAAATCGGGTTCGATATACCATCCCTCAATGAGGTACATCTTCCGCGCCTTGCAACAGGTACTGTGGTGCCGCCGAGAGCTGGTGAGTTTGCGGCGATCCTTGGCGACAACAATCGTGAGGCAGAGGTTGTATCTCCGGTATCTACCATGGAAAAGGCAGTAATGAATGCATTGACCAAAGCAGGAATTACCGGGGGCGGTGACATCTATCTGACAGCGGTGTTGGATGGAAAAGTAGTGTATGACGAAGTGGTGAAGCGCAACAGACAGGAAACAAAACGGGCGGGAAAAAACCCAATGCTCGCGACGTAAGGAGGGGAGAGCGTGGCATTTGAAGGTTGGTTAATCAAATTCGGAAGCACTGCACTCCCGAACCACTATCTTGAGCAGTATAGGGAAACACCAAATCAAAGGTTGGAACTTGATGCTTACCGGGATGTTGCGGCATTGCTGCATCGGGAGACCTCGCCGAATTATAAAAGCAAAATTGTAATTCCGATTCGCAAATTGTATCTGGGAGAGAAGATTGTACTTAAGGCGATTGTTGACTCCGGCATTGTATCTGGCGGTGAGCGCGAACGAAAAGTATTTGTGACCTATTGGAACAGTGAGGTAATGGATTATGAGGCTGGTACATTTTATATGTCTGACATTGAATATACCATTTCGCGCGTAAATGAACATAAGTTAGATATGGTATACGAACCATTTGAAATTCAGCTTATAGAATATTAGGGAGGTGTGCTGATGCTACAGGTTGAAAGCGCATTGAAAGATCTGTATAAAGCCGACAGCACCGATAAAAACATCGTATTGCATTTCTATCATCCGGGAACTACAACCCCTTATTTGATGTTATGGGAATCCAATTATATTTTGAACGAATCAATGGAAATCGATGAATCCCTGTCGAGTACAGAGAATATTGATTTCGGAAGCTGTGAAGCTACGCAGTTCAAGATTACGCTGATCGATGTAGAAAAAAATATAAAAGGCAGTGATATGGTGGTTTACCAGACGCTCGAAGGACAGTACCCGGAGTTGAATTTATATCCAGACACAGGTCTTTTTCCTTCTGGCTATATGATGCCGCTTGGGAGATATGTGATCCAGTCGGCAGACCGGCAGACGAACCGTAAGTACAGAGATGTCATAGCACTGGATTACATGAGCAAATTTGATATCGATGTGTCTGAATGGTACCAAGCGCTCCTGTTTCCTGTGAGTCTGAAAGCATTCCGCTCCAGTTTGTGTCGATATGTTGGGGTTGAGGAGAGCGTTCCTGATTTCCTTCCAAATGATACGATTATGATTGAAAAGACGCTGGATGCAGGGCAGTTGGTTGGGCGGGATGTGCTGGTGGCGTGCGAACAAATGAATGGCGTATTCGGTCATTTTGATCGTAATGGAATTTTGCAGCATATAGCGTTACAGCCAAATTATACACTACTTCCAGTGTCAGACTTGTATCCGTCGGACAATCTTTATCCGATCCTGCCCGGTGAGATGAATGAGCAGGTTTACGATGAAGACATAGCAGAAAACCTACTTAGATCTCCATGTAGATTTGAAGAGTATACGGTAAAAAGTATAGACAGGGTCCAGATCCGGCAGGAAGAGGGCGATATCGGTGCTTTTTACGGGTCCGATGGGAACTGCCTTACCATACAGGGAAATTTCCTGCTGTTTGGTAAGGCTGCGGATGAGTTAAAAGACATAGCTCAAGGCATACACGGAATGGTAAGCAGCAGGCAGTATACCCCACACGAAGTAGAGTGTAAGGGGATGCCGTATCTGGAAGTCGGTGACACAGAACTGATTAGTCTTGGCGATGCGAACATTATTTCGTACATCATGAAGCGGACTTTGAAAGGAATCTGTGCACTCAAGGATGCACATAGCACCACGGGAGAAGAAACAAGAAGCACAGAGAGTGGTGTGAATGTTGAAATCATCCAGTTGAAAGGCAAGGCGGCGTTCCTGACAAAATCTGTAGACGAGGTATCAGTTAGGGTAATTGACCTTGCGAAAAATACAGATGCGAAATTTGCAATAACCGCCGAGCAGATATCCGCGGAGGTGAAGCGTGCGAATGAAGCAGAGGCTGTGTTAAAGATTCAGGCAGATCAAATTTCTACATCGGTCAAGAATCTGAAAGATAATACGGAGTCCCAGATCAAGCAGATGTCAGATCAAATCCTGATGAAGGTTAGCAAGGGTGATGTGTCCAGTCAGATTTCAATCGAGAGTGGCGGAATCAGTATTTTTGGAGATCGATTCTCGTGGTCGTCGACTTATTCCAGCATGAGTGCAGATGGAAAATTACGCTGTGTGGATGGAGAATTTAACGGGTACATACAGGCAACCAGTGGTAAGATCGGTGGTTTTTTGATTGAGGGAGACTCGTTAAGATCCGGAGGAGATTCCAGTATTGATTTTGGCAATGTTACGATTGATAACACGGGTCTGCTGGCCGGAAACTGGTCTTTTTCAGACGACAATATATCCTGCATGGCCGGAATCATTGCAAATGATGATGGAAATGTGTTTGTGCACAACAGCAGTTATTACAATGGTAAATCCGTGGCTTATGCGCTGGATGATTTACGCAGACGTATCGGTGGTAGCGGATGCGGAAGTGATTGCAGTGGCGATTGCGACGATTGGTGTGATCCTGATAATGACCATTGTAATAGTGATGATCTGATAAATGATCTATGACGGAGGATATTAAATGAAGCGAATATCTGGAATGTTTAAGAGTATCTATTTGACAATCGGCCGGCAGGGGTACAGTCCCGGAGAATATAAGTGGCTGCCGTATCTCGTAGAGCAGGTGGTTGATGATGGCGTATTGCTGTGCAATATGTTCACTCGAGAAATCATTCTGCTGACAGAAGCAGAATATGCACATCCGGAAGCGGATCTGCGCCGGATACTTGCCGAACACTGGTACATGATACCGGCCGGTCTGGATCCAAGGAGCCTCTGCTATCTGTTTAAGCATAGCCACAATGCAAGGTTTGGCAACCGGAGCGATAAGACGCAGCTGTGCACAATCCTCACCACAACAGAATGTAATGCGCACTGTCCGTACTGTTATGAGGCGGGATGCGAAAAGCGGACAATGACAGATCAGGTAGCTGGAGACGTTGCCGACTGGATTGAAAAGCATTGTGATCCGGACAAGGTGCACCTGAAATGGTTTGGTGGTGAGCCGTTGTGCAATGCGCATGCCGTCACGGTGATCTGCCAGCATCTGCAAAAAAAGGGGATCAACTATGACAGCTCCATGGTATCAAACGGGTATCTGCTGGATCAGCATGATCGGACAGAGCTGCTGGATCTGTGGCGGCTGAACCGGGTGCAGATTACACTGGACGGCACAGAGGATACATATAACCGCATTAAGAGGATATCAGGCGCGAGAGGTGCTTACCGGCGCGTGCTGGACAATATCAGATACGTCCTTGATCTTGGTATCCGGGTGAACATTCGGCTTAACCTGTCACTGGAAAATTACAATGATCTGACGGAGCTGATCGGGATCCTGCGGGCGGAGTTCGGCGGGTATCGTAATATCTTTGATGTATATGCAAAACCATTATTCGAGGGAGATGATTACCAGCTGACAGGGCAGGAGAGAGCGCAGGTCTATGGTCAGTATATTGACCTGGAAATGCGGCTATGCGACGCAGGCCTGCGGGACACACTCGGGATGCCAAAAGTAAAGCATCGCCAGTGTATGGCAGATAACGGGCACAGTGTTGTAATCCTGCCAGGTGGGGAGCTTGGGTTGTGCGAGCATCATCTTGATGATGAGTATGTCGGGACAATTTATAACGATGCGCGGGATGGCGCGATAGTGGAGGCTTGGAAAGAGCACGCAGATGAGCTACCGGAATGCGCAGCCTGTTTTTATTACCCCGTCTGCCTTCAGCTGAAAAAGTGTCCTGGCAAAACAATCTGTAATGCAGCACACCGCGGATATCTGAAATGGAGAATTCAGGAGTCGATGGCGGCGGCCTACAAAAAAGAGCAGGAAGCAGAAAGGAAAGCAGATGTATAAGATCAGCAAAGAAGAGCGGGAGTCGCTGCTCTACATTATCAATCATCTGACCGTAACCGGTCCGTATCAGGGAGGTCTGCTGAATAATGCGGCTGGAATATTACAGTCATTAAAACAAGAAGAGGATAAAAAGGAGGAAATTTAAATTATGGCAGTAAAAACAGTACAAGCCATTATCAATGGCGTCACGACGACATTATCGCTTAATAGTACGACGGGTAAGTATGAGGCGACCATTACGGCACCGACCACGTCATCCTATAACAATAATGATGGACATTATTACCCAGTAATGATTAAGGCAACAGATCAGGCGGGGAATGTTACCACAAAGGACGATACAGATACCACGCTTGGTGCAGCGTTAAGGTTAAGAGTCAAGGAAAAGGTTGCACCGCTCATCACGATCACCAGTCCGACGGCATCCGCACGCCTGACAAATAACAAGCCGCAGATTGCATTTACCGTAACCGATGCGGACTCTGGCGTTAATCCGGATACCATTAAGATCACCATTGGTAGTACCGTGATTACAACCGGTATTACCAAGACGGCTACATCGGACGGCAAGGGCTATACCTGTACCTACACGCCAACAACGGCACTTGCGGACGGCAGCAACACGATCAAGGTTGATGCATCTGATTATGATGGCAATTCGGCCAGCCAGAAGAGCGTAACCTTTATCGTTGACACGGTACCGCCGACTCTCAGCGTCACGTCGCCGGCGAGCGATCTGGTAACCAATCAGGCAGCCTGCACCGTAACCGGTAAGACCAATGATGCGACATCCAGTCCGTGTAAAGTGACCATTAAGCTTAACAGTGGTACAGCGCAGGAAGTAACGGTCAATGCGGATGGCACATTTAGTAAGGCGTTGACGCTGGTGGCCGGAGCCAATACGATTATTGTGGTATCCACAGACAGCGCGGGCAAGTCCTCTACTGTAACTCGGACTGTAACACTGGATCAGGTAGCGCCGGTAATCAGGGCCGTGACGATTACCCCGAACCCGGTAGATGCTAGCAAGACCTGTGTGATCAGTGTGGAGGTAACCGACTGATAGGAGGTACGCCATGGCAGTATCAAGGGTTTTTGGCAGAGTGGACGGAGTGAAGGTTGTTTTGCAACAAGGAGAAGGGGACCGGTGGAGTGTGCCGGTTCCCATGGATCAGGATGGAGAATATGTGGTTGAAATCATTGCGGAGGATGAAGCGGGTAATCAGTCCTGCATGGCAAGGCTATTATTTGTAGTCAATACATCACTGCTTTGTGTGCATATGATGCCAATCCTGTATTGCGCGGAGCTGCGGGAGCCGACTTACAGTGCAGGAATTGCACCTAAACAGTATTATGCCGAATTGATAGAATCACAGTGCACAAAGAAAGGAGGCAAGCTATGCAGCGTATAAGTTTTGACGCCGGGGAGCAGAGGCATATCAAGATCTTGATACATTCCATCAAGAACGATCCTTTTGTGATTAGAAATGCAAAATGGGAGCTGGTGTGTGCGGGAACAGTTGAATCTTACGGAGACTGCGAAATCGAGGAACACGTGATAGATGCTTTTATCGCTCCGCAAAGTAGGTCAATGTACCGGCTAAGAATACAATATGAGATTGCCGACGAAGTGCTTGTGGAACAGATGGAAGTGGTGGTGGTTTGATATGGAAGACATTTATATCGAGGCGGTTACCATTACCCCGAATCCGGTTGATGCCGGCGCTCGTTTTAAAGTTGAGGTTGAAATATATACTTTATATCCAGCGGAAAATCTGTATCCAGCCATCAGTTTGTATCCAGGAGAAGATCTCTTTACACTGTGTCCGGCTACGGATATTTATCCGGAAAACAATTTGTATCCAACAGAAGGAGGAATAGAGTTATGACAATAAGCGGATTTGTTGCTTATGTAA
This sequence comes from Lachnospiraceae bacterium, assembly GCA_028693165.1. Taxonomy (GTDB): domain Bacteria; phylum Bacillota; class Clostridia; order Lachnospirales; family Lachnospiraceae; genus Brotaphodocola. The sequence goes on from JAQUVX010000026.1 coordinate 23,129, forward strand.
AACAGATTTGGGCGAACAAGCCCAGTACGTCATCTCCATTATCAGCGGACAGGCTGAATCATATGGAAGGCGGAATTAAGGGAAACAGTGATGCAATCAATGCGATTGCGGCAGCCGTTGTGAACCAGATCGTAAATGATCCAAATAAAATCGCATCCATGGCGGCGTTGTATAGTGTCAAACAGGAGCTGGATACAACAAATAGTAATTTTAAAAACTTAATAACACCAATAGTGTTAACACCAAGCACAAATGTTTCTAGCAGCATATATACGTGTATCAAGATTGGTAATTATATCATAGGGTCTATCCAGGCTACAATTACAGGTGTGACTGTATCTGGTTGGACGAAATTATTTAATTTTTCCCCTGACCAGACATTTGATCACAATTCTGCCTTTGCTCTTGTATCAGGCCAATTAGTAGTAGATGGATCTGTTTCATCCGGGAGCAAAGATATAAGAGGATTTTTAGCTGAAAACTGTAACGGTAAATATTTTTCAGCTACATTCATCGTTCAAACAAAATGATTACATTGCAATCCAAGTTCCCCAGATTTCCGTTTTGGCAGATTTAACCCTGTATTTTATTCCGGAATTTGTGATTGCAAGTTGTGTCCCGTATTTTTTCCCGGCACCAGAAATAGTCTCGTTGCCTAGAATAAAATACGCGTACCCACCGATTGATGTGGATAGCGTATATGCTTTGTTTGAGTACGCTGCACTGATGTTAAGGTATTTTAACACATCAGAAGCATTGCTTTCTGTAAGTGTCCCCAAGTAATTAAGTGTCTTGTTTAAATTACTATTTTGTGGATGAAGAAAATCGGAAAAATCGAGATTGTAACATTTCAACCAGACCTGAAAGGGTCTTATTTTTATGCCCGGCAGCGACCGGGCAGAAAGGAGTTTTACGTGGAAAAAATTAAAATCAATGGAAGAACCTATGATCTGGTGGCGAACGGCTACCAGCTGGGAGATGACGGAGGACGTATTATTTTTCAGCCAGGAGCTACCTCGTTTGCGGATGTCGAGGTTGATCTGGCCGCAGCGAGAGAATTAACAGTATTGGACAGCACCGGTGAGCCTATGATCTCAAGAACTGATCTGGTATATGCCGGTCGTCTGACAAAGGATGCTAATTATGTCATCGGCGCTGACGCGGAGACGGGGACGGACGTTATTGGGCCGGTGATGATTGCGGAGTTTCGGACGCCAGACGTCCGAGAAGAACTCGCTGCCGTAAAAGCGCAGTTAGATTATGTAACCATGATGTCTGATATTCCGATGGAGGAGGTATAAAATTATGAGTAGACGGGATAAAGTTGGCAAATATTATGCAGCAGGTTTGTGGACTCTGGGCATGGTGAGAAATGCGGTTGGCCGGTGGATCACCGAGGCGGAGTTTACAGAGATCACCGGACAGACATACAAGTAGGAGGTAGCAGGGATGCCAACGGAAATCTATGTGGCGCTCATCGGTTTGGGAGGCAGTGCATTTGGCAGCTTGGTGGGCGTTCTGGCGTCGGCAAAATTGACCAATTACCGGATTGAGCAGTTGGAGAAAAAGGTGGACAAGCATAATACTGTGATTGAGCGTACATATAAGATCGAGGAGACACAAGCAGTCATGCAGGAGCAGATCAGGGTGGCAAACCATCGAATTGAAGATTTGGAAAGAGAGGGCTGAAATTATGTTTAAGAATTGTGTATTGAAACCAGATGTAAATACGATCGCATGGATCCGGGCAGCAGGAATCAGGGCCGGAAAGACCATGGCGCAGGCAGCGCTTGGTGTGATTGGCGCATCGGTCACAATGGGAGGCGTCAACTGGAAGATGGTAGTATCAGCAGCGGTGCTGTCCGGTGTGGTATCGGTACTGACCTCTGTGACGGGCATCCCGGAGGTTGCCGCAGGTGATAGTGATGATAAGTAGGAGGTGATCCTGTTATCTCCCGCCGGTGGGGTAACGCCGGGCATCGATTGTTGTATCGGTGCAACCAACAACAATAATTTAAAGAGAGGACAAAATTATGTCAGAAGAGAAGAAAGTACATGTAGCACAGGAGCCGCACGATGCAGCACATTGCGAGATCAACGCGCCGGAGCATAGCCATCCGGATGTTGATTGTGGTCATACCGTAAACGCAGGCCCGGGAGTGGGGCCGCAGAAACCAGTAAACAAAAAGCCGTTTTGCGCTCCGGATCCGACAGCGCCGGGCAGCATCAATGGGGATCAGGATCCGACTCATGGCCCCGGGGTACAGTGATTTGCGACGTCGCAATAGATCAGAGCGGACAAGTTCCGCTCTGCATATTAAAGAAAAGAGGCATTATATATGAGAGACATTACATTATGCCACCCGCGTTTGCAGGCACTTGCGGCGCGTCTGGTGGAAGAGTGCAACAAGCAGGGGCTGGCAATTAAGATCGGCGAGACACTGCGCACCGCGGCAGAGCAGGACGCTCTGTACGCGCAGGGCCGCACCAAGCCGGGCAACATTGTGACCAACGCACCGGGCAGCAGCTACAGTTCCTACCATCAGTGGGGTACCGCATTTGACATTTATCGTAATGATGGTCAGGGAGCTTACAATGAGTCAGGTGATTTCTTCGGTCGTGTCGGCGCGATCGGCGTAGCGCTTGGACTGGAATGGGGCGGCAACTGGAAATCCATCGTGGATAAGCCGCACTTCCAGCTCTCTGACTGGGGATCAAGTACATCTGGAATTAAAAAACTGTACAAAACCCCGGATGAATTTATGAAAACGTGGGAATCGGTGGAGGAGAAAGTCGGATGGGTCAAGAACGGTACCGGCTGGTGGTACCGATATGAGGACGGCACCTACCCGGTCAATAAGTGGCTGCTGATCAACCACCACTGGTACCTGTTTAACAAAGATGGTTATATGTGCACCGGCTGGCACCGATGGGATGGCAAGGTGTGTGATCCGGCGGATGGTGCCGGCGACTGGTACTTCCTGGACAACACCGCGGGCGGCCAGTTGGAAGGTGCCTGCTGGCATACACGGGATAATGGGGCGCAGGAGATCTGGTACATAGAGTAAAATCTTGCAACACGACATGCAACACGACACAGTTTCTTCCTTATAAATGCGTTAAATTTGGCGGGTTCGATTCCCCTCAGCTCCAGTTATGGAAGGGCCTTCGCAGTAAGGCTCTTTTCTTTTGCCTGTTTTTCCTTCTTCAAATCTGGTTTCGCTGAAGCTTCTTTCAAGATGGCCGCAAAACTTGTCAAATAATTTAACATAGCGTATAATAAACGGATAGCTTTCAGGTTGAGAAGGGTAACGTGTTTGAGCGTGATGGAGGGGTGAAATCAATGCAATTTGAATTACAAATGAAACAGACGCAGGCTCTTTCGCAGCGTATGCTTCAGTCTGTGAAGATTCTGCAGATGACAGCGCAGGAGATGGAGCTTTATGTCAATGAATTGTCGCTGGAGAACCCGGCGATGGATGTACGGGAAAAATCGGGAGAATCCATTGAGGAGCAGCAGTGGCTGAATTCTCTGCATGAAGAAAATCATTATCTGTACCAGCGTCAGAACAATGACGATGACTACAATCCGAAGGATAACTGGAACTTCAATATCGATGAGGGCGAGACGCTGCGGGATTATCTGTGGTCACAGCTGATCACCGGTGAATTTTCCAAAAGGGAGACCGACATCATTGATTATCTGCTGGAAAACCTTGATGATAGGGGATATTTGACGGAGAGCACCGATGATGTGGCGGCTTATTTTGGGACGGATCTTCCGGTTGTGGAAAGCTTGCTGGAAAAGCTGCAGAGCTTAGAGCCGGTAGGTGTGTGTGCCAGAGATCTTCCGGAATGCTTAAAGCTACAGCTCAAGGCGCGCCAGCTTCTGACTCCGGTTCTGTCTCAGATGATCGACGAGTGTCTGGAACTGATTGCCAAGAACAAGATTCCGGCCATTACACACAAGCTGCATCTCTCGCCTGCGGAGGTGAGCGGGTATTGCCAGATCATCAAATCGCTGAATCCGAAGCCCGGCAGTGCATTTTTTCACAGGGAAGAGATGCGCTACATTGTCCCGGATGTGACGATCATCAAGTTTGACGATCATTTTGATATCCTTCTGAATGAATCCATATATCCGGAGGTGGAGGTCAACCACTACTATGAGAAGATGCGAAAGGAGTCGGAGGACCGCGAGGTAAAAGAGTATCTGGACAACAAGATTCGTCAGGTGGAGTGGGTCAGACAATGCATCGCCCAGAGAGGCAAGACGCTGATGGCAGTTTCCAAAGAAATTCTGAAGAATCAGGAGGAGTTCTTTTTGTATGGCCCGGAGCATCTGCGTCCGCTGAAGATGGCGGATGTGGCAGAGGCCGCCGAGATTCATGAATCGACGGTCAGCCGTGCGGTTCAGAAGAAGTATCTGCAGTGCGCCCACGGCGTTTATCCTATGAGCTTTTTCTTCCAGAAGAAGGCTACGGTCCGCACCTCGGACGGCGCATCGGAGGCGGGGGCGGGCGTGACGAATGCTGATGTTAAACGCGCTCTGCGTGAGATCGTGGATCAGGAGGACAAGAAGAAGCCTCACAGTGACCGCGTGCTGAGTGAACTGCTCACAGAGCGGGGGATGCCGATCTCCAGACGGACTGTCGCCAAATACCGCGACGAGGAGGGCATTCCCGGCACAAGCGGCAGAAAATGTTACGAATAAATAAGAAGGAAACAGAAATCAGGGAAGAAAACGTATGAACAACACAGAAAGTCAAAAAACAAAAAACGATTTTTCGAAAGGGAGTATTGTAGGCAACATCTTAAGCCTTGCGGTGCCGATGACGCTGGCACAGCTCATCAATGTTCTCTATAATATTGTGGATCGCATTTACATCGGAAGGATTCCGGAGCACGCAACTCTTTCCTTGACGGGGCTGGGGCTGTGCCTGCCGATCATTTCCATGGTCATCGCCTTTGCGAACCTGTTTGGTATGGGCGGTTCACCCCTCTGCTCTATCGAGCGAGGGCGGGGCAATTCGGACGAGGCGGAGCGGATCATGGGAAATTCCTTCTGCATGATGCTGATTTTTGGCGTGTGCCTGACGGTGCTGGGCCTTGCGTTAAAGCGGCCGATGTTGTATTTATTCGGTGCCAGTGACCAGACCTTTCCCTATGCAGACAGCTACGTGAGCATCTATCTGCTCGGAAGTATTTTCGTCATGATCGGCCTTGGCATGAACAGCTTTATCAATGCTCAGGGGTTTGGCCGGATTGGCATGATGACGGTACTTTTGGGGGCTGTCGCCAATATTCTTCTGGATCCGCTGTTTATCTTTGTATTGAACATGGGTGTCCAGGGGGCGGCTCTGGCGACGATCATTTCCCAGGGGTTAAGTGCGCTCTGGATTTTTCGGTTTCTGACCGGACCTAAGACCATTCTAAAGCTGCGTCTTTCCTGCATGAAACTGGAAAAGAACCGGGTGAAATCCATCATTGCCCTCGGTTTTTCCGGATTTACCATGGGCATTACCAACAGTCTGGTGCAGATCGTGTGCAATGCCAGTTTGCAGGCATTTGGCGGAGATCTGTATGTCGGTGTCATGACGGTTATCAATTCCGTGCGTGAGGTGGTGTCGATGCCGGTGCAGGGTGTGACGCACAGTGCGCAGCCGATCATGGGCTTTAATTACGGTTCGGGAGAGTACCGGCGCGTGAAACAGGCGATCGCATTTACTTCGATCAGCGCCATCGCCTACACGTCCTTTTTGTGGATGTTTGTGCATGGTTTCCCGGAATTTTTCATCCGAATCTTCAATCAGGACCCGGAGCTGGTGGCGGCAGGGGTGCCTGCGATGAAAATCTACTTTTTCGGATTTTTCCTGATGTCGCTGCAGTTTTCGGGTCAGGCTGTCTTTGTCGCGCTGGGAAAGGCGAAGCACGCCATCTTTTTCTCCATCTTCCGGAAAGTGATCATCGTTATCCCGCTGACCTTTCTTCTGCCGAGGATCGCAGGGCTTGGCACAAACGGCGTGTTTGCGGCAGAGCCGATCTCCAATCTGATCGGCGGTGTGGCCTGTTTTGGCACGATGCTGATCACATTATTGCCGGAATTGAGCGAATCTAAGAAGCAAAGTATTGACAAATCATGAATTCTGTCTGATAATTAAGAAATGTGTTAAGAAAAAATTAAGAAATACAGACGGGGATAAACATGAAAAACCACAAACGATATCGTCGGCTTCTGGCGGGTGTTCTGGCCGGTTTGCTGATGACAGCAGGCGGTCCGGCGCACAAGGCAGAGGCGGCGACTGCACCAGGCTACATAAAAGCGGCAACCTATGTGTCCGACGCATGGGTATCCAATTTCTGGAATTCGGAAAGTGATCATATGGAGGAGGAGCTGGCCCGTATTGCTGCAGATGGATTCAACAGCATTGTGCTGGTTGTCCCCTGGCGGGAATTCCAGCCGTCGATCGAGCCAATTTCCTACAGCAGCTATCCGTTCCAGAAGCTGGATCAGATCATGCGGGCGGCCGGAGCTCAGGGGCTTGGCGTGGTATTTCGTGTGGGTTATACCTGGGATTATTATAGTGATGATGCATCCAACCTGCGTTTTCGCGAACTTTTGCGCAATCAGGCGACGCGGGCGGGCTGGATTGATTACGCCAGAACGTTATATCAGGCCGGATCTGCGTATTCGAATTTTTATGGCGGTTTTATGACGTGGGAGGATTTCTGGAATTACGTGGAGGATGCAACCAGCTTTGGAAACGGTCAGTACAGCATCCATGAGGCGAAGCGGATTGGCTATCAGACCTATTTGAAAAAGAATTATACAATGAAGGAAATCAATGAAGCGTATGGGGACGATGACCTGTTTCAGAAAGTGGATCAGGTCTATATTCCACGTAAAAATCAGAATGCCTACCGGCTGTTTTATGAATTTTATGATGATTATCTGAATTGCCTGCTTGCGGATACACAGGCGGTGTTTCCGAATCTGTCCATGGAAGTGCGGCTGGATGTAGACCCGGTGGATGCTCTGGAGGGAGACGGGAAGGTTGGCGTTCCGCATTATCAGACCTTTGGGTGCGGAAATTCGGAATTCACCTCGCTGATGTACAGTGTCTCAATGGGGCGTGATTTTGGTCAGCTGATTACCGCTTCCGAAGCGATTGAGACGATGAATGAGCAGCTTGAGATTGTTCGGCTGCATAATGGAGGCAAGCCAATCTTTATCGATCAGCTTCTCTACACGGACGCAACGGAAGGGTTTGAGCACAATGCCAGACTCCATGCTTCTCATATGGGAGCTTATCTGACGGGGATTCCGGATACACTGCGCCGCTACACCAACGGTTATGCGATCTGGACTTATCGCAATTACGCCAACAATCCGGTCTACAACAGCCAGTTTGCGCTGGGAAGCAAAGGATGGACGGTGAGCGGAGGCAAGGCGGCAGAACGAAATGACAGCAGTCAGATGCTTCTGTCGGCAGGCGGCAGTCTCTCCCAGAAGGTGGGACACCGGATCAGCGGCAGAAACACCCATGAGAATCATGTCCGTTTCACAGCAGACTGCGATGGCACGGCACTGATAACGGTTAGTCTCGGAAGAAATTCCCGGCAGATCGAGGTACAGGGAAAACAGGAATACGATTTGAATTTTGGCCCGGTCAGCTATTATGAGGTGAGTTTTTCCACAGATGCGGATGTCTATCTGGATAATATTGAGGTCTATAATTTCGTGCAGGATGGGCAGCTTTATGATATGGACGGGAATGAGCTTGGCTGCCTGGGGGCGATAAGGACGTTGAATGCGGCGATGAATTAGTGTGATGTTTGTTCCGCGGTGAAGAATACAGAGGCCGGGGATATTTACAGGAAGGAACCGTAAATATCTCTGGCTCTTTTTGCGTCCGCACTTGACGCAGCACCCATTATGCATTATAATAGTGACATCTAAGTTTTGGGATGTGTCTTACAATCGAAGGGAAAGCACATCTATGAAAGAGATTTACAAAATCTATGACAAGATCTTCAAACGGATATTCGCATTATCCAATCTTGCCATTATCAATTTGATTAACGGCCTGTTCGGCACAAATTATCCACTGGATTCTGAAGTTACATACCCAAATAAAGAGTCGGTCAATGCAGAATTGACGAACCGGTTCGCCGATCTTTTTATTACGATCGGTGGAAAAGCCACGTACCATCTGGAGGCGCAGATGACGCAGGATGAGACGATCGTGATTCGGGTTTTTGAATACTCCTTTTACTATGCCATGGAAAATCGTGGCAATGACTGGGAGCTGAACTTCCCGGAACCGATGGTAATCTATCTGGATGAGATGTCAGACCGCCCGGAAAAGAGCATCCTTTCGCTGCATTTCTGGACAAAGGAGGTATTCCGTTATGAGGTACGAAACTTTTATTATCTGGATCATGACGTGACCGAGTTAAACCAGCGCAAGCTTGTGATCCTGATCCCATTCCAGCTTTTGAAGCTCCGCAAGCTGATCAGCAAAGAACCAACCAGAGCGAATTTCCAGCAGTTGCAGCGGCTGATCCAGCATGATATAATGGACAGTATCAAAGCGAACCTGACGGTTGGCAATATCACGCAGGATGATGCAAATCAGTTGCTGGAGCTGACAAGACAGCTCTATGATCATATTTATAAGCACTATGAAGAGCTGGGAGGTGAGGAAGAGATGAAACCGTTGTTGAGCGGAGCGATGGAGCTTCCGATGGATAAGTATCGGAAACGGATTGATGAGCTGGAGGCGGAAAACGAAGCGGAAAGGCGGGAGAAGGAAGTGGCAAATCAGAAAGTCGAAGCGGCGAACCGGAAAGCTGAGGAGGAGCGCCAGAAAGTTGAAGCGGCGAATCAGGAAATAGAGCGATTGCGGAAACTTCTTCAGGAGAAGTCAGGTAACATCATTTAGTATTGCAGGAACCAACAAAATCTATCACGTCCTGAAACTTAGAGAATGTAAGATTGACAATATCACATAGGATAATACAGATCATTTGCTGGAGCTGGGGAAGAAAGTCGAAGCCGCGAACCAGGAAATAGTGTAAGGCGATGCATCCGAAAAATGCTTGACATTTCCATCCCTCATGCTATAATCGAATTTAGATATGAATTTTTCATATAACAACACGTTGAAGAGAACAGTATCCTGACGGAGTCGTTCAGAGAGAGATGCACAGGGTGAAAGCATCTTACGGGGAAGACAGGAGAAGACCATCTCGGAGTGATCCTTAATCGGATTCGGTGATTCCGTTATCATCAGAATGAGTGGCTGTAAGTATCAGGATTTTCCTTTACAGCAAGCAGGGTGGAACCGCGATAATTGAACTATCGTCCCTTGTCAGATACAGATTCTGTATCCGGCAGGGGACTTTTTATATTCTGGCAATTTCATCCTATGATATAAAAACGCTCCGCGAGGATGCGCATACCGCACCAGCGGCGGTTGGTTGCTGAAGCAACCGTGCGGCAGCGCGCGAGTCCTGGATGCAGAAAAACCCGCACCATCTGGTGCAGAACATGAAAGGAAGGTATTCACATGAAAATCACATTGAAAGATGGAAGTGTCAAAGAGTACGCACAGGCAATGTCCGTTTACGATATTGCGCTGGACATCAGCGAGGGGCTTGCGAGAGCCGCCTGTGCAGGAGAAGTGGATGGCAGGGTCGTTGACTTAAGAACTGTCGTAGATCAGGACTGCGAGCTAAGCGTCCTGACCCTGAACGATCCGGCGGGTCTTGCGGCATATCGCCACACCACATCTCACGTGCTGGCAGAAGCAGTCAAGCGCGTATTCCCGGCGGCAAAGCTGGCTATCGGACCGAGCATCGAAACCGGATTCTACTATGATTTCGAGCACGAGCCATTTTCCAGAGAAGATCTGGACAAACTGGAAGCAGAGATGAAGAAGATCATCAAAGAGGCTAATCGCCTGGAGCGTTTTACCCTGTCCAGACAGGACGCAATCAAATTCATGGAAGAGAAGGGTGAGCCGTACAAGGTCGAGCTGATTCAGGATCTTCCGGAGGATGCGGAGATTTCATTCTACAAACAGGGCGATGACTTCACCGATCTGTGTGCGGGACCACATCTGATGAGCACCAAACCGATTAAGGCATTTAAGCTGATTTCCTCCTCCATGGCTTACTGGAGAGGCGATTCCAACAAGGCACAGTTACAGCGTATCTACGGAACTGCATTTGCAAAGAAAGAAGAGCTGGCAGCATACATGGAACACCTTGAGGACATCAAAAAGCGTGACCACAACAAGCTGGGCCGCGAGATGGAGCTGTTCACCACTGTGGATGTGATCGGCCAGGGACTTCCGCTGATTCTTCCGAACGGTGTCAAGATTATTCAGAAGCTGCAACGTTGGGTTGAGGACCTGGAGGACAAAGAGTGGGGCTATGTGAGAACCAAGACTCCTCTGATGGCAAAATCCGATCTGTACAAGATTTCCGGACACTGGGATCACTACCAGGACGGCATGTTTATTCTGGGCGACGAGGCTGTGGACAAAGAAGTATTCGCACTGCGTCCGATGACCTGCCCGTTCCAGTATTATGTATACAAGAACACCCAGAAATCCTACCGTGACCTGCCATACCGCATGGGAGAGACCTCCACCCTGTTCCGCAACGAGGATTCCGGAGAGATGCATGGACTGACCCGTGTACGCCAGTTCACCATCAGCGAGGGTCACAACGTCATCCGCCCGGATCAGGCCGAGGAAGAGCTGGAGAGCTGTCTGCACCTGGCTATCCATGTTCTGACCACCCTGGGACTTCAGAATGACGTAACCTATCGCCTTTCCAAGTGGGATCCAAACAACCGTGAAAAATATCTTGGAGATGAGGCATACTGGGAGAAGACACAGGCGGCGCTGCGCAGTATTCTGGTAGAAGAGAATCTTCCGTTTAAAGAGGCAGATGGCGAGGCTGCATTCTATGGCCCGAAGATCGATATTCAGGCAAAGAATGTATATGGCAAGGAAGACACCATGATCACGATCCAGCTGGACTGTGCGATCGCTGAGAATTTCGATATGTACTACATCGACCAGAACGGCGACAAGATCCGCCCGTACATCATTCACAGAACTTCTCTTGGCTGCTACGAGAGAACCTTAGCATGGCTGATTGAAAAATACGCAGGCAAGTTCCCGACCTGGCTGTGCCCGGAGCAGGTAAGAGTGCTTCCGATTTCTGACAAATACAATGATTACGCAGAGAAAGTTAAAAAAGAACTGGCGGCAAACGGCGTCGATGTCACGGTTGATTCCCGTTCCCAGAAGATCGGCTTTAAGATCCGCGAGGCAAGACTGAACCGCATTCCTTATATGCTGGTTGTCGGTGAGAAAGAAGAAGCAGACGGCGTGGTATCCGTAAGAAGCCGTTTTGCAGGCGACGAAGGCCAGAAAACGCTCGACGCATTCACAGATCAGATCTGCAAGGAGATCCGCACTAAGGAGATCCGCGAAGAACTGGTACAGGAAGAAAAATAAATTGTTTGGATAAATAAGATCAAATAAATGCATACTAATCTTGATATTGGATGATATCACAATCTATTTCAAGGAGGTATGCATTTATTATGACCAAATTAGAGTGCAGTGTTACCAACTGTCTTCACAACTGCGATAAGCAGTGCTGTAAGCAGGCGATCATCGTGGACGGTCAGGAAGCCAAGGACAAGGACGAGACCTGCTGCGGCAGCTTCGACGAGAACAAAGAAGGCTTTTTCAAAAACGTATTCAAGACTCCGGAGAACCGGCTGGAGATTGACTGCGAGGCGGTGAAGTGCGTCTACAACGAAAACCGTCACTGCGCAGCCGAGCACATCGGAATCGCCGGCGACGGAGCCAGCAAAGCCGAGCAGACCCTCTGCTCCTCCTTCAAAATGCGCTAACCCCACCCAGGGATATGACAGGTGCACGCCCCACGCGCCCCTGTCATCCCCTATCAGGAACTGAACACTTATACTTGCTTTTGTATTTGCTGTTGGATATCCCCAGGCAATCGGACGGCTGCGAGGGAGCGGAAACCCTTTTTGACGCGCGTGTTTAGCGTGCGTACTTTGCACGCTTATGCACGCCTGCGTCAAAAGCGGAGCGAGAGCGCGTTTCCGAGCCCTTGCAGCCGTCCCATTGCCGTACTTTCGCCAACAAACGTATACAAACATATTCAATCAAATTTTTCTCTTGACATTTTCCCCAGAACATAGTATAGTAGTAAAAGTTGTGAGAACAACAGCAAGAAAGTAGGTATCCACCTCACCTCGGCACGAGCAAGTGACCCTGGTTCATAGTTAAGAGACACGTATAGCGGCGAAGTTCGTCCTATGTCATACTTTGAGGGTGGGTAGATTATTCTATCTACTTTTTTTATGCAGTGGAACAAATTCATGCAGGATTTTATAATGGAGGTGCACGACAATTAGCGAGTTAATGATTAACGAACAGATTAGAGATAAGGAAGTTCGATTGATTGGTGAGGACGGAGAGCAGCTGGGGATCGTTCCGACTGTGGAAGCAATGAAGCTTGCCCATGATGCAGAGCTTGATCTGGTGAAGATCGCTCCGACAGCAAAGCCACCGGTTTGTAAGATTATCGATTACGGTAAATATCGTTACGAACTGGCAAGAAAAGAAAAAGATGCTAAGAAGAAACAAAAGGTAATCGAAGTAAAAGAAGTGCGATTATCCCCGAACATTGACACCAACGACTTGAACACAAAGATGGGGGCAGCACGAAAGTTCCTGGAAAAAGGGGACAAAGTGAAAGTTACCTTACGTTTTCGTGGTCGTGAAATGGCGCATATGTCCAAGTCCAGATATATTCTGGATGACTTCGCAGAGAGCCTGAAGGACATTGCGACGATTGACAAGCCTTCCAAAGTAGAGGGAAGAAGCATGGTTATGTTTTTAACTGCTAAAAAGTAAACGTAAACAGATTAAGGAGGAAACACATTATGCCTAAATTAAAAACAAGCAGAGCAGCTGCAAAACGTTTCAAAAAGACCGGTACCGGTAAGCTGGTAAGAAATAAAGCATACAAGTCTCACATCTTAACTAAGAAGTCTACCAAGAGAAAGAGAAATCTTAGAAAAGACATCGTTACTGATTCAACCAATGCAAAAGTAATGAAGAAGATTTTACCATATCTGTAATAGACTGATTCGTGTAAGAAGGAGGAAAAACCAATGGCAAGAATTAAAGGCGGTATGAACGCAAGAAAGAAACACAATAGAGTGCTGAAGATGGCAAAAGGCTACAGAGGCGCACGTTCCAAACAGTACAGAGTAGCAAAACAGTCCGTAATGAGAGCATTAACCAGCTCCTATGCAGGCCGTAAGGAAAGAAAGAGACAGTTCCGTCAGCTGTGGATCGCTCGTATCAACGCTGCAGCTCGTATCAATGGTCTGTCTTACAGCAAGTTCATGTATGGTCTGAAGCTGGCTGGTGTTGAGATGAACCGTAAGGTTCTGTCCGACATGGCAATCAATGACGCTGAAGGCTTTGCAAAGCTGGCTGAGCTGGCTAAGTCCAAAGTAGCTTAATTTTAAGATTACATTTACAAAAGAGCCCTCATTACAGGAATCAGATCCTGCAATTAGAGCTCTTTTTTTCATTGGTAAATCAATACAGCTTATATGTACCGATTATTTGTTACCGGTCAACTGGCACAGGAACTCATACAGACTGGAACAGATTCCCTGTCCGCCATCGAAGCCGAAGCTGTTTACGTTGGAACAATCAAAATTATACATAGGTTACATCCTCCTTTCGTTTTGTTGCGTTCCCTTGGGACAACCATATCGTAACACTTTCGTAACAATTAATCTATAGTAGCAAACTGGGAATTGTGGCAGAAAATGGAAAACGAAACCGGGTAAAAACCGTGTGAAAAAATGAGTGAAAAAAAGTAAAAAAGTGGTTGCCATGAGCAGCAAACTGTGCTATACTATCAAAGTTCGCGGGAGTGCTGGAATTGGCAGACAGGCTAGACTAAGGATCTAGTGGCAGTTATGTCGTGTGGGTTCAAGTCCCATCTCCCGCATATTTTGTGATAAGGAGGGACCCATGCAAAGCATGGGAGGATGCCTTATTACCTGCGCAAAGCCCATCCGGACGAAGTTCGGATTCTGATGGCTTTGCTGCATACTTTTATTTTATTCCTCGATAGCTCAGTCGGTAGAGCACGCGGCTGTTAACCGCGCTGTCGTAGGTTCAAGTCCTACTCGGGGAGCTTAGATTTTCGGTCTTGACTTTTTTGTAAGATTTAAAAAGATGAAAAAGTGATTGACAAAGATTGGAAAGTCTATTATAATGTAACACGTTGACTCGGTGAATCTACTGAGACGATGGTTTGCAGAAGTGGCGGAATTGGCAGACGCGCACGGTTCAGGTCCGTGTGGTAGCAATACCTTGTGGGTTCGACTCCCATCTTCTGCACGATGAGAAAAGAGTGAAGAGCATGAGCTTTTCACTCTTTTCGATTTTAAAGAAATTGCATATATTTTCATGGAAAAAGAAATTATTTATTTTTTTGGAAAAGTTATTGACAAATCACCTCAATGCCAGTATAATACGTTATGTTGATTCGGCAGCATGCCTGACGAATGAATGGTTCGCAGAAGTGGCGGAATTGGCAGACGCGCACGGTTCAGGTCCGTGTGGTAGCAATACCTTGTGGGTTCGACTCCCATCTTCTGCATATGACTAAAAGAGTGAAGACTTTGTGTCTTTGCTCTTTTTTCTGTTCGCCAACTTGCCTGCGTGAAATGTGAGTCCACCCCTTCTGCACCCAGAAAAAGGGCTGGTAAACAATACTAAAATAGTATATAATAGCAGATACAAATGAACATTATTGGAGGAAGTCATGCTGACATTAGAGAATGTGTCCTTTGAGGTACAGGCGGAAAAGGGTCAAAAGGGGATTATCAGGAATATGGATCTTACGATAGAGGATCACAAGTTTGTCGTGATCACAGGGCCGAACGGCGGCGGTAAATCAACCCTTGCGAAGTTGATTGCCGGAATCGAGAGACCGACGGCCGGTAAGATTTATTTTGACGGTGTAGATATCACAGAAAAGTCCATTACAGAACGTGCGAACATGGGGATCAGCTTTGCATTCCAGCAGCCGGTTCGGTTTAAGGGGATTCAGGTTCTGGATCTGATTCGCCTGGCAGCGAAGAAGGCGCTGTCACCGATCGATGCCTGCCAGTATCTTTCCGAGGTGGGACTGTGTGCAAAGGATTACATCAACCGCGAGGTCAATGCAAGCCTTTCCGGCGGGGAATTGAAGCGAATCGAGATCGCGTCGGTTCTGGCACGTGCCACGAAGATGTCTGTATTTGATGAGCCGGAGGCCGGGATTGATCTGTGGAGCTTCCAGAATCTGATTCAGGTCTTTGAACGTATGAGAAAGAAGACGAACGGTTCGATTCTGATCATTTCTCACCAGGAGCGCATCCTGAACATTGCCGATGAGATCGTGGTCATCGCAGACGGGCAGATCACGAAGCAGGGCCCGAAGGACGAGATCCTTCCGCAGCTTTTGGGGACAACCTCGGCTGTGGACAGCTGTGATCGATTTTATCAGGGAGGTGCGCAGAGATGATAGACGGAATTCAGAAGCATATTTTAGAGGAGGTCGCAGACCTTCATGACGTGCCGGAGGGCGCATACAACATCCGTGCCAACGGGTCTCTGGCGGGGCGGAATACGACAGCCAATATCGATATCATTTCCAAGACGGATGTGAGTGGGATCGATATCCGCATCAAGCCGGGTACGAAGCACGAGAGCGTGCACATTCCGGTGGTGGTGAGCGAGAGCGGCTTGAAGGATATGGTATACAATGACTTTTTCATCGGAGAAGACAGTGATGTGGTCATCGTGGCCGGCTGCGGCATCCATAACTGCGGCGATCAGGATTCCCAGCATGACGGAATCCATCGTTTCTATGTTGGGAAGAATGCGAAGGTTAAATACGTCGAGAAGCATTACGGCGAGGGCGAAGGCCATGGCAAGCGTATCCTGAATCCGGTTACCGAGGTGTACATGGAAGCGGGCAGCGTCATGGAGATGGAGATGGTTCAGATCGAGGGCGTGGATTCCACGGTCCGTACCACGAAGGCAGAGCTTGCGGCAGAGGCGAAGCTCGTCGTGCGGGAGCGCCTTCTGACCCACGCAGATCAGCACGCAGTCAGCGATTACCATGTGGCGCTCAATGGCGATGATGCCAGTGCAGACGTGGTATCCCGTTCGGTTGCAAAGGATGAATCCTATCAGAAGTTTGATTCCCGGATCATCGGTAATGCGAAGTGCAGCGGACATACCGAGTGTGATGCCATCATCATGGGCAATGCCCGGATTCTGGCAGTTCCGCAGCTGGAGGCGAACAACATCGATGCGGCGCTGATTCATGAGGCGGCGATCGGCAAGATCGCCGGAGAGCAGATCATCAAGCTGATGACGCTGGGACTTACCGAGGAAGAGGCAGAAGCCCAGATCGTCAATGGATTTTTGAAATAAAGGCAAGAGCCAGATGATTTACAGAGGAGATTTCCCTGCAGATTGTCTGGCTTTTATCGTTGCTATATTTAGAAAAATAGTGTTAAAAATTCAGAAAATATGATATACTTATATCTAACTATGAAATTTTTGAGAGAAAGGAGTCGTGCATGAATATCCGAGAAACACGGGAAGCGTGGGAAGTGCAGTATTTAAGTCCTTATGCGGCCTTGAGCCGTGACACGAAGGGGCGCGATGTACCGGAGCCGCTTTGTGACATTCGTCCGGAATATCAGCGCGATCGTGACCGGATTCTGCACTGTAAAGCCTTTCGAAGACTGAAACATAAGACGCAGGTATTTCTGGCGCCGGAGGGGGATCATTACCGGACCCGTCTGACCCATACGCTGGAGGTATCGCAGATCGCCCGGACGATCGCCCGTTCTCTCCTCTTAAACGAAGATTTGACGGAGGCGATCGCATTGGGGCATGATCTGGGCCATACCCCGTTTGGACATTCGGGCGAACGGATTCTTAACGAGCT
This sequence comes from Lachnospiraceae bacterium, assembly GCA_028693165.1. Classification (GTDB taxonomy): domain Bacteria; phylum Bacillota; class Clostridia; order Lachnospirales; family Lachnospiraceae; genus Brotaphodocola. Next base: position 40,226 of record JAQUVX010000026.1, read on the forward strand.
GTGTCCCTCCGGATTTGCTCATTACATACAGAGTGTGCGCGTGGTGGAGGTGCTGGAAAAGGATGGCAAAGGGCTGAATCTGACCCGGGAGGTCCGGGACGGCATCTTAAACCACCGAACCAGCGGGCATCCGTCTACGCTGGAGGGCTGCGTAGTGCGGCTTTCGGATAAGATTGCCTACATCAACCACGATATCGACGATGCGATTCGCGCAAAGATCTTCCAGGAGGAAGAGATTCCGGCGCTCTACACGGATGTGCTGGGGCACAGTGTCCGGGAACGGCTTAACACCATGATCCACGATATCATTGAACAGAGCATGGGGCAGCCGCAGATCCTCATGTCTCCGGGCATGGAGGAAGCCATGCAGGGGCTGCGCAGCTGGCTGTTTGAGCATGTTTACAAGAATGACATTCCGAAGGCAGAAGAGGGGAGAGCCCAGCAGTTGATTGTGTCTCTTTACAAATATTACATGGATCACGTGATCGAGCTGCCGGAGGAGTATCTGATGATGATGGTACAAAAGGGCGAGGCGAAGGAGCGCGTAGTCTGCGATTATATTGCGGGCATGAGCGACAGCTACGCCATCGATAAATTTGAGAATCTGTTCGTGCCGAAGGCATGGAAGGCATAGAGCCGAGGAAGGGAGAACTTCATGTATTATCCGGAAGAAATCGTTGAAGAAGTGCGGACAAGAAATGACATTGTGGATGTGATTTCGGGATATGTGAAGCTGCAGAAGAAGGGCAGCAATTATTTCGGACTGTGTCCGTTTCACAACGAGAAATCGCCATCTTTTTCGGTGTCCCCACAAAAGCAGATGTATTACTGCTTTGGCTGCGGTGCAGGCGGCAATGTGATTACATTTGTGATGGAATATGAGAATTATTCCTTCCCGGAGGCACTTAAGGTGCTGGCCGACCGGGCCGGGGTGAAACTGCCGGAGGTAGAGTATTCGAAGGAAGAACGCGCAAAGGCGGACCGGCGCTCCACACTTTTGGAGCTCAACAAGCTGGCGGCGAATTATTTCTATTATCAGCTGAATCAGCCCCAGGGAAAGCAGGGCTATGACTATTTCAAGAATCGTGAACTGACGGACGAGACCATCCGCAAATTCGGTCTGGGCTATGCCAACAAGACCAGCGATGATCTTTACCGTTATCTGAAATCCAAGGGCTATGGAGATGAGACCCTGCGGGACTCCGGGCTTGTGACGATGGAGGAGCGGGGAACGCATGACAAGTTCTGGAACCGTGTCATGTTTCCGATCCTGGATGTGAATAACCGGGTGATCGGATTCGGCGGCCGCGTCATGGGAGACGGGGCACCGAAGTATCTGAACTCGCCGGAGACGATCGTATTTGACAAGAGCCGGAATCTCTATGGCTTAAACTATGCGCGGACGAGCCGGGAAAAATATATGCTGGCCTGTGAGGGCTATATGGACGTCATTGCCATGCACCAGGCGGGCTTTACCAATGCGGTGGCATCGCTGGGAACCGCGTTTACCACCCAGCATGCGGCCCTTTTGAAGCGGTACACGGACATGGTGGTGCTGACCTATGACAGCGACGGAGCCGGTGTGAAGGCGGCGCTGCGGGCGATTCCGATCCTGAAGGAGGTAGGGATTTCCACGAAAGTCCTGAGCATGAAGCCGTACAAGGACCCGGATGAGTTCATCAAGAAGATGGGGAAAGAGGCCTTCCGTGAACGGATCGAACAGGCGCAGAACAGCTTTCTGTTTGAGATTGATGTGCTCAAGCGGGATTATCAGATGGAAGACCCGGAGCAGAAGACCCGCTTTTACAATGCGGCCGCGAGAAAGCTGCTGGAGTTTCCGGAGGCGTTGGAGCGGGACAACTACATTCATGCGGTGGCACAGGCACAGTTCATCCCCTATGAGGATCTGAAACGACTGGTGAACCGGCTGGGCAATCAGTTAGGCGGTGCGCCGGTGCGGCCGCGGGAGGAGTCGTTTCAGGCGGGAGAGGTGCGCGAGGCAAAACGGAAGAAGGAAAAGGACAGTGGGATTCGGCATTCGCAGCGGCTTTTGCTTACCTGGCTGATCGAGCGGCCGGAGCTGTTCGATAAAATTGCAGGCATTGTGGGACCAGATGATTTTAAGGAGCCGCTGTATCATCAGGTGGCGACGATGGTATTTGAAGGACAGGCAGCCGGAAATCTCAATCCTGCCGGAATCCTGAATCATTTCATCAATGATGAAGAACAATACAAAGAAGTAGCAGCGCTTTTTAATGCGAACCTGAAGGAATCCCTGAATAACGAAGAGCAGAAAAAAGCATTTTCGGAGACGGTGTTGCGGGTGCGCAAAAACAGCCTGGATGAGGCAAGCCGCAGTGCGACCGATATCGGAGAGCTGCAGAGGATCATCAGGGAACAGGCGGCGCTTGGGACGCTTCAGATAACAATCGACTAGTTGAGGTACCGGGAAGGGGCGGTTAATGATGGAAGAACGTACGCTGACATTTGAGGAAAAACTGATTTTGCTGTTAGAGACGGCAAAGAGGAAAAAGAATGTACTGGAGCATCAGGAGATCCTGGATCAATTTCAGGGAGAGGATCTGGATCCGGATAAGCTGGATCAGATTTACGATTTTCTGGAAAGCAATCGTGTGGATGTACTGCGTGTCGGCGAGGAAGATGATATCGACCCGGACCTGTTCTCGGAGGAAGAACTGGAGGAGGAAGAGGAGATCGACGTTGAAAAGGTCGATCTGACGGTTCCGGAGGGCATCGGTGTAGAAGATCCGGTCCGCATGTATTTGAAGGAGATTGGAAAGATTCCGCTGCTGTCTACAGAGGAAGAGATCGAGCTGGCCAAAAAGATGGAGCTGGGTGACGAGCAGGCGAAACAACGTCTGGCCGAGGCAAACCTTCGTCTGGTGGTCAGCATCGCCAAGCGCTATGTGGGCAGAGGCATGCAGTTCCTGGATCTGATTCAGGAGGGCAATTTAGGGCTGATCAAGGCAGTGGAAAAATTCGATTATCGGAAAGGCTACAAATTCAGCACCTATGCGACCTGGTGGATCCGGCAGGCCATCACACGTTCGATCGCCGATCAGGCACGGACGATCCGCATTCCGGTGCATATGGTTGAGACGATCAACCGTCTGGTTCGCACCTCCAGACAGCTGGTACAGGAGCTTGGGCGGGAACCAACCACCGAGGAGATTGCGGAGAAGATGGATATCTCGCCGGAGCGTGTGCGTGAGATCCGGAAGATTTCGCAGGATCCGGTGTCGCTGGAGACTCCGATCGGTGAGGAGGAGGACAGTCATCTGGGAGATTTCATCCAGGATGATCAGGTGGCGGTGCCGGCCGATCAGGCGACCTTTACCCTGCTGCATGAGCAGCTGATGGAGACACTGGAGACGCTGACGGACCGGGAGCAGAAGGTTCTGCGGCTGCGGTTTGGGCTGGATGACGGAAGAACGCGGACGCTGGAGGAAGTGGGCAAAGAATTCCACGTGACAAGGGAGCGTATCCGCCAGATCGAGGCGAAAGCGCTGCGAAAGCTGCGCCATCCGAGCCGAAGCAGAAAACTAAAAGATTACCTGGATTAAAGGAGTTATCAGAGCAAGATGAAATTGTCAAAACGACTGGAGACGATTGTGTCCATGGTGCCGGAGACGGCAAAAAACGGCTGTGTGGCGGATGTGGGGACGGATCACGGATTTGTCCCGATCCGCCTGATCGAGCTTGGAAAGGCGGCCCGTGCGCTGGCTATGGATGTGCGGAAGGGACCGCTTGAGCGGGCCAGAGAACATATTATGCAGTACGGCATGGAGGATCGGATTGAGAGCCGGTTGAGTGACGGACTGCAGGCACTGCAGCCGGGGGAAGCGCAGACGGTGGTGATCGCCGGAATGGGCGGCGAGCTGATGCTGCGCATTCTGCGGGATGGGGCGCAGGTGCGGGAGCAGGTCGAACACTGGATTTTGTCGCCCCAGTCCGAGTTGTCGCTGTTTCGCCATGGACTGGAGGAGCTGGGACTTGCCATTGTCCGTGAGACGATGGTGGAGGAGGACGGCAAGTATTATACGATCATGGAAGTGCGTCCCGGGGCGATGCACTATGAGCAGGAGTATGCTTACCGCTATGGAGCCTGTCTGATCGCAGCACATTCGCCGGTGCTGAAGGAATTTCTGGAAAAGGAGATGCGTCAGTATCAGGCGATTCTGGAAAAACTGGACGGGCAGGACGGCGAGGGCGCCAGGGTGCGGCATGAGGAACTGAAAGAAGAATGGAAACAGATGGAGGGTGCATATCATGCGATGCAGTGATGTGATCGAGAGACTGGAGAAGCTGGCACCGGCGGCACTGGCCTGTGACTGGGACAATCCAGGATTTCAGGCGGGACGGACAGAAAAAGAGATTCACAGGGTGCTTGTGGCGCTGGACGCGACCGACGAGGTGGTGGAGCAGGCCGTCTCGGAGAATGTAGACATGATTGTGACCCATCATCCGCTGATCTTTAAGCCGCTGAAACTGGTCAATGACCAGAATTTCATCAGCCGAAGGATTTTGAAGCTGCTTCAGGCGGACATCTGCTATTTTGCCATGCATACCAACTTTGATGTGGCACCGGGGTGCATGGCGGATCTGGCGGCGGCGCAGCTTGGCATGATTACGGAGGCACCGCTTGAGATGACCGGTGAGGTGGACGGTGAGGCAGTCGGCATCGGCAAGATCGGAGCACTGCCGGAGCCCATGTCCTTAGAATGCCTTGCGAGACAGGTCAAGGAGCGGTTTGGACTGCCCTTTGTCACGGTGTACGGCATGGATGTGATTACGGAACCGATCGTGCGGGTGGCCGTGTCTCCGGGCGCAGGCGGCAGCATGATCGATTATGGACTTAAAGGAAAGGCCCAGGTGCTGATTACCGGCGATATCGGCCATCACAGCGGGATCGATGCGGTGGCGAACCATATGGCGGTGATCGATGCAGGACATTATGGACTGGAGCATATTTTTATTCTATTTATGGAACAGTATCTAAAACAGCTTCCGGGTGCGGATCTGGAAGTGCTGACAGCGCCGCCGGCATTTCCGGCGTGTGTGATCTAAAATAACAGGCAGGAGGAACTGAGATGATTCATTTGACTGTGGAGGGTGTGGAACGAGACTATGAAGAGGGAACGCTTTTAAAAGCGGTTTCGGAGGAGTTCCAGCACCAGTTTCCATATGATATCCTTCTTGCCGTTGTAGACGGCAAGCTGCAGGAGCTGCATAAGAAGGTAAAAGAAGGAAGCTGCGTCAGCTTTTTGACGGCGCAGGACAAACCAGGTCAGCAGACCTATCAGCGCAGTGCGATTCTGATTATGATGAAAGCGATTTACGATGTGATCGGAGCGGAGAATCTGACGCGGGTATCGATGGAGTTTTCCATAGGAAACGGACTGTTTGTGGATCCGGAGGGTACGTTTGAGTGGAATCCGGAGCTGGTGGAGCAGATCAAGGCCAAGATGCAGGAATATGTGGAACGCAAAATTCCTATCATGAAGCGCAGCGTCAACACCGACGAGGCGGTCGAACTGTTTCACAAGCATCAGATGTATGACAAAGAGCTTTTGTTCAAATACCGCCGGGTATCGCGGGTAAATCTCTACAGCATCGGCGGCTTTGAGGATTATTATTATGGATATATGGTACAGAATACCGGCTACGTCCGCTATTTTGACCTGCAGCCCTACCAGTATGGGATGCTGCTGATGCTGCCGACGCAGGAAAATCCGGCATTTGTGCCGAAGTTCAAGGAGAAGGAAAAACTGTTTCATGTATTGAAGGAAGCGGAAGAATGGGGCAGGAAGCTTCGGGTGGGCAATGTCGGTGCCTTAAACGGACTGATCAGCAATGGGCAGATGAATGAACTGATTCTGGTGCAGGAAGCTCTGATGGAAAAGAAGATGGGCGATATCGCCGAGATGATCGCATCCCAGCCGAACAAGAAGATCGTCATGATTGCGGGGCCGTCTTCCTCCGGCAAGACCACCTTTTCCCACCGCCTTTCGATTCAGCTGAGGGCGAAGGGGCTGGTGCCTCATCCGATTGCCGTGGATGATTATTTCGTAAACCGCGTGGACAGTCCGCGGGATGAAAACGGAAATTATAACTATGAGGTTCTGGAATGCCTTGACATCAAGCTGTTCAACGAAAACATGACCGACCTTCTGGCAGGAAAGACCGTGGAACTTCCCACCTATAATTTTATCAAGGGAGAGCGGGAATACCGCGGAGACCGCCTGACACTGGGACCTGAGGATATTCTTGTCATTGAGGGCATTCACTGCTTAAACGAGCGTTTGTCCTACAGTCTGCCCAAAGAGAATAAATTCAAGATTTATATCAGCGCGCTGACGCAGTTAAATATTGACGAACACAACCGCATCCCAACCACGGACGGACGTCTGATCCGCCGTATTGTGCGGGATGCCAGAACCAGAGGTGCCTCGGCACAGGATACGATCCGTATGTGGCCGTCGGTGCGCAGGGGCGAAGAGGAGAACATTTTTCCATATCAGGAGGATGCGGATGTGATGTTTAACTCGGCACTGGTCTATGAACTGGCGATCCTCAAGCAGTACGCAGAACCGGTTCTGTTCAACGTCCCGCGGGACAGTGCGGAATATCTTGAGGCAAAGCGGCTTTTGAAATTTATGGATTATTTTTTGGGTGTCAGCAGTGAAGATATTCCAAAGAATTCGATTCTCAGAGAATTCATCGGGGGAAGCTGCTTTAAGGTGTGAGGTTGACACAAAAACGGAATAATGGTAGAATATACAGGCTTGAGTAAGACAGATGGTCGCTGCCGTACAGCCGAAAGGCGGCGGGAGAGGAAAGTCCGGGCTTCACAGGGCAGGATGCCAGATAACGTCTGGCGGAGGCGACTCCAGGGACAGTGCAACAGAAATATACCGCCGGTCTTTGACCGGTAAGGGTGGAAAGGCAGTGTAAGAGACTACCGCCCGGCTGGTAACAGGCGGGGCATATGTAAACCCCATTCGAAGCAAGACCGAACAGAGAGCATAAGGCGGCCCGTCTGCTCTCGGGTAGGTTGCTTGAGCCAGGTGGCGACATCTGGCCTAGATAGATGACCATCCAATGACATAACCCGGCTTATCGTCTTGCTCAATATTCAGGCAGAATGGCTCTCCGTTTGTGCGGAGAGCTTGTTTTAAATCACAGGAAATTGTTTTCATAGAGAGGAGGCAGAATGAACAAACAGAACCGGATCCTTTGTCTGGCGCTTGTCATGGGAAGCAGCCTTCTTTTGCAGTCTTATGGGATGGAGGCACCGGGAAACGGAAAAGAAAACTGGCACTACAGCCAGAAGGACTACCACTGGTATTATCAGGAGCAGGACGCGGCGCATCACACCGGATGGCTGAAGTATGAAGGGGAATGGTACTGGTTTGATGAAAACGGCTGGATGATGTCAGGCGGCTACCGTACCATTGACGGTGTGCGGTATTTCTTCTACAGCAACGGGCATATGGCCTGGAACCAATACAAAGAATTGAAATATTTAGATGAAAACGGTCAGGAGGACGATAAACACAAGATCCGTGTGATTGGATCAGAGAGTCCAACCTCGGAGGATCGGGATCTGATCACGGATGATCTGTATGAGGTGCCGCGGAGCTGGATTCGCCGTTTCGTGGACAGCGGCTGGGAATTCATGTTTTATAAGAAGAAAAACTATTTTGCGGCCCCGAGCAGTGACGGCGAAATCTATTATGTCTATCATGCGCTGGATACCCATTACAAGAAAGCGAAATTCATTGAGTCCGACTCGATTCTTGAAGTGTTCGGAGAATATGTAGGCTATGCGTCAGGATGCTACCGGGAGAACAGCGCGTGGATGGAGAGCCTTTGGAACGATTTCCCGAGGCTGCGCAACATTCTGGAGATTCCGTCCTACTATAGCGACGACAAGCAGTTCTACTTTGGGAAGGCGTTTGCCGGGTATCTGGATGATCAGACCCGTGAGGAGATGCTGCAGAGTGCCCCGGATGCCTGCGCGGTGCTGGAGGAGATCCTGCACAGCGAGGATGACGAGGAGACGAGGGAGCGCCTGAGGGCGGAGCGCGAGGCGAAAGCCCAGGAAGAACGGGTGCGTGCAGAGCAGACCGCCCGGGAGAACGGGTATGGACCGGGTGTAAAAAAGCCTGAGGAGACCGAAGCCTCCACAGGCGAATCGTAAAGCGATCTGGTTATTCTGCCAGTTTCTCCCAGCGCTCATAGAGCGCTTCCAACCGGGACTGGATATCTGCTTTTTCCTGATTGAGTTCCATAAGCTTTGCCACATCGGTATAGATGGTTTCCTGCACCAGGAGGCCATCTATTTCTGCGTCACGGGTCTCCAGCGCATGAATTTCGTCCTCGGTCTTTTTCAAATCATTCTGGCGTTTGCGGACACGCGCCTGCTCCTCCTTCTGAGTCTTCCAGTCCAGCTTGACCTCGGAGGCGGTATCTGCGGAGGACGCCGTGCCGGAAGGATTCTCTGCGGCAAAGGCATTGCCTGTAATCACGTCTTTCTTTTCCAGATAATAATCGTAATTTCCGATATAGTTTAAAAAAGTCTGACCGGTCAGCTCAAGGATGCGGGTGGCGGTCTGATTGATGAAGTAACGGTCATGGGACACATAGAGGACGGTGCCGGTATAATTCCTCAACGCCTGCTCCAAAATCTCTTTGGAGGTAATGTCCAGATGGTTGGTCGGCTCATCGAGAATCAGGAAATTCGCTTCCGACAGCATGAGCTTGGCAAGAGAGACACGTCCGCGCTCGCCGCCGCTCAAATCGGAAATCCGCTTGAACACATCGTCTCCGGTAAAGAGAAATGCCGCCAGAATATTGCGGATCTGGGTGTTGGTCAGATTTGGGTAAGCATCTCCGACCTCCTCGAATACAGTCTTTTCCATGTGCAGTACATGATGTTCCTGATCATAGTAGCCGATGTGCACCTTGGAACCGAGGGTGATGGTGCCGGAATCTGCCGGCAGCATGGCGTTGATCAGCTTGAGCAGTGTCGTCTTGCCGGTGCCGTTATTGCCGATGATGGCAACCCGCTCGCCGCGGCGGACATCGATGTCGATGTGTCCGAACAAGGTCTGAGTTCCGAAGGATTTGCTCAGATCACGTATCGTCAGGACATCATTTCCGCTGAGAATATTCGGCTCCAGGGAGATATGCATCTCGTCGTGAATCTCCACCGGCTTGTCCAAAACCTCGATCTTGGAAAGCATCTTTTCCCGGCTCTCGGCGCGTTTGATGGACTTCTCGCGGTTGAAGGATTTGAGCTTTGCGATGACCTCCTCCTGGTGCTTGATTTCCTGCTGCTGATTGAAAAATGCTTTCATCTGGGCATCGCGGATCATGGCTTTCTTCTCGCTGTAGGCAGTGTAGTTGCCCTGATAGACGGTGCAGGATCCCTGTTCCAGCTCGACGATCTTGGTCACGACGCGGTTTAAAAAATAGCGGTCATGGGCCACGATGATGACAGCTCCGTCGTAATTTAACAGATAGGTTTCGAGCCATGCGATGGATTCCATATCCAGATGGTTGGTCGGCTCGTCAAGGAGGATGATGTCCGGGCGGGAGAGCAGAAGCTTACCCAGAGATACCCGGGTCTTCTGTCCGCCGGACAAGGTGGAAACCTGCTTGTCAAATTCCGCATCCTCAAAGCCAAGGCCCTTTAAGACTCCGGTGATCTCGCTCTGCCAGGCGTAGCCGTTCTCCAGCTCAAACGTGTGATTTAAGCGGCTGTAGGTGGTGAGCATATCTTCCAGCGTATCCCCGGAGGCGTCCTTCATCTGAAGCTCCAGACTGCGGATCTGCTGCTCCATCTCAATAATGGGCCGCTTGACCTCCTTTAACTCGTCGTAGATGGTGCGGGCGCTGTCCAGATCCTGATGCTGTGCCAGATAGCCCAGCGTCTTTCCTTTGGACAGGATCACGTCGCCCTGGTCGGCAGGCAGCTCGCCGATGATGATCTTGAGCAGGGTGGACTTGCCGGCCCCGTTGATGCCGACGATCGCTGCTTTTTCCTGATCTTCTATATGAAATGAAACTTCGGACAGAATCTGATCTGTGCCGAAGGCTTTGTTGATGTGACTGCAGGATAATATCATGTAAAAACTTCCTTTCTTCTGTACTCTATGCCAGTATAATATAGCTTGCCTGTTTTTTCAAGAATTCATTTTCTGACAACTATGTTAAAAACATATTTGACAGAAAAAAAGCAAACAGTTATAATAAAGAAAGTAATGTAAGATTGGAGAGGTGTAATCATGGAGGAAAGAGAGATATCAAAGGCGGTCATCACGAGACTTCCAAGATATTATCGTTATTTAGGGGAACTGCTGGAATCCGGCGTGGAACGGATTTCTTCCAATGAACTGAGCACCAGGATGAGTGTGACGGCATCTCAGATCCGTCAGGACTTAAACAACTTTGGTGGGTTTGGTCAGCAGGGATATGGATATAATGTAAAATATCTTTACACAGAGATGGGAAGGATTCTGGGGATTGACCGCCAGCACAACCTGATCATCATCGGTGCAGGCAATCTGGGGCAGGCCATCGCCAATTATGCGAATTTCGAGAAGCGCGGCTTTATCATCAAGGGTATGTTTGATATCAATCCGAGGCTGATTGGTCTGGTCGTGCGCGGGATTGAGATCCGTGGCGTGGATGATTTGGAGCAGTACATCAAGGACAACGATGTTCAGATGGCGGCACTTACGATTCCGAAGACGAAGGCACCGGAGATTGCAGAACGTCTGGTCAATGCGGGCATTAAGGCAATCTGGAATTTTGCGCATGTGGATCTGACGGTTCCGGACGATGTGGTTGTGGAGAACGTACACCTGTCAGAGAGTCTGATGCGCCTGTCTTATCGGGTATGCAGTATGCAGGATAAGCTGGAAAAAGAACAGGAAAGCAAACAGGAAAATAAGCAGGAAAAGTAAACAGGGAAGACTGCCGACAGGCGGGGAGATCAGATCCTCGGCCTGCCGGCTTTTTTACAGCATATGAAACTTTGTTCCAGCATAAGAAGATGTTCTCATGAAAAAGAAAACAGGGGGGACTGCGCGTGAACTATGTGGTAACAGGAGCACAGATGAAACAGATTGACCGGGACACCATCGAGCGGATCGGGATTCCGTCGATGGTATTGATGGAGCGGGCGGCGCTGGCTGTTGCAGAAGCGGCGGAGGAGCGGGCGGCACAGGCGGGCGGCAGGCGGATTCTGGCGGTCTGCGGAACCGGTAACAACGGAGCAGACGGGATTGCGGCCGGAAGGATTCTAAAGGGGCGCGGCTATGATGTGACCGTGCTTTTGACGGGCGATCCAGAGCACGCGACGGCGGAGCATCGGGCGCAGCAGGCGATTGCAGAGCAGCTTGAGGTGCCGGTGGTGCAGGCGGATGATTTTGTGTTCGGAGATTACGATGTGATATTGGATGCCCTGTTTGGCATTGGTTTGTCGCGGGAGATCGCCGGCACCTGCAAAGAGCTGATGGTTCTGCTGACGGAGCAGTATCAGAAGCGTGGGGTCCGGGTTGTGGCAGTGGATATCCCCTCCGGGATTCAGGCCGATACCGGTGCGGTCATGGGAATTGCCTTACAGGCGGATGTGACGGTGACCTTCGGCTATCGAAAGACCGGGCTTTTGCTGTTTCCGGGAAGAAGCTGCGCGGGGCGGCTTGTAGTCGCCGACATCGGATTTTCCGATGTGAGCGTGAAGCGGTCGGGCTGGGACGGCATGGTGTTGGGAGCAGAAGACCGGAAGGTACTTCCGGCACGGCAGATGGACGGCAACAAAGGGACGTTTGGAAAGGTGCTGGTGATCGCAGGCTCCCGCGGTATGAGCGGGGCGGCGTATTTGAGTGCGCTTGCAGCCTGCCGGACCGGGGCAGGACTGGTCAAGATTCTGACGGTGTCCGAGAACCGTGAGATTTTGCAGAACCTGCTTCCGGAGGCGATTGTGGCGGTCTATGATCCGGAGACGCTCGCGGAGACGGCGGAGTTTCGGACACTTTTGGAGGAGCAGTGCGACTGGGCGGATGCGATTGTGCTGGGACCGGGACTGGGCCAGGAATCCTATGTGGAATATATGGTGGAGGCAGTTCTTTCGCACGCCTATGTTCCGATTGTGCTGGATGCGGACGGGTTAAACAGTGTGGCCGCACATCCGTATCTGACCCAGTATTTTACGGAAAATGTGATCGTCACTCCGCACATGGGGGAGATGGCGCGGCTGTGTGCGACGACGGTTTCCGAGCTGAAGCAGGACCCGGTTCATGCAGCCAGAGAATACAGCGGCCGCTACCGGGTGGTTTGTGTACTGAAGGATGCAGCGACCGTGATTGCGGATAAGGACGGCACTCTGTATGTGAATGCAAGCGGATGCAGTGCCATGGCGAAGGGCGGTTCCGGTGATGTGCTGAGCGGCGTGATTGCCGGACTTCTGGCGCGGGGAATGGAGTACACAGATGCAGCGGCATATGGAGTCTACCTCCACGGAGTGGCAGGAGAAGCGGCGGCAAAAGAATATGGTGAGAATGGAGTATTGGCCCGGGATATTGCCAATGCGATAGAAGGAGATCAGAGATGAAACGCTACACGAGAGTATATGCACCCATTGATCTGGATGCGGTGATTTACAATATGGAGTCCATGCAGAAGAATTTAAAGCCGGGAACCGGCATGATCGGTGTGGTCAAGACAGATGCCTACGGTCACGGTTCGGTGCCGGTGGCCCGTGCGATCGATCCGTTTGTGCAGGGCTACGCGGTGGCGACGGTGGAGGAAGCCTTGATTTTGCGGCATCATAAGATCACAAAGCCGATTCTGATTCTGGGCGTGACGCATCCGAGTCATGATCAGGAGCTGATTGAGGAGGCGATTCGCCCGGCGATCTTTACGATGGAGCAGGCAAAGCCGTTGTCGGAGCTGGCGGTTTCCATGGGAAAGCTGGTTAAAATTCATCTGGCTCTGGACACCGGCATGGGGCGCATCGGTATGAGGCCGGACGAGCAGGGAGCGGATCTGGCTGCCGGGATTGCGGCATTGCCCGGCATTGAGATTGAGGGGATGTTTACGCATTTTGCCCGCGCGGATGAGACGGACAAACAGTCCGCGCATGCACAGCTGGCGCGTTATCTGCATTTTGTGGAGCTTCTTGAGGCTCGCGGGGTGAAGATTCCCATCAAGCACTGCTCCAACAGCGCCGGGATTGTGGATCTGCCCCAGGCAAATTTAAATGTGGTGCGGGCTGGCATTACGATCTATGGGATGTATCCGTCTGATGAGGTGGAGCAGGAGCGCGTCCCCCTTCGCCCGGTTATGGGACTGAAGAGCTTTATCACCTACGTGAAGGAGGTGGAGCCGGGGCAGGAGATCAGCTACGGCGGAACGTTTGTGGCAGATAAGCCGATGCGTGTGGCTACGATTCCGGTGGGCTACGGGGACGGCTATCCGCGGAACCTGTCAAACAGGGGCTATGTGCTGATTGATGGAAAGCGGGCGCGGATTTTAGGACGGGTCTGCATGGATCAGTTTATGGCCGAGGTGACGGAGATCCCGGCAGCGGCAGTTGACACGGAGGTGACGCTGCTTGGACGCGATGGCGAGGAGCAAATTCGGGTGGAGGATCTGGCGAAAGCTGGCGGTGGATTCCACTATGAGATTGTCTGCGATATCGGCAAGCGGGTTCCGCGGGTTTATGTTCAAAACGGCGAGGTGATCGGCACCAAAGATTACTTTGACGATACTTATTTTTCCTGAAGGACTCTGGCAGATCACGTTTACACAGGACGAGTGATGCGCGCATAAATTAATCACAGAGAGGTATACACCGGTCAAAGAAGGGCAATAATACCTTTGAAGAAAATTGACGGAGTGTGAAAATGTGATTATCAGACGAGGAGACATCTATTATGCAGATCTGCGTCCGGTGGTGGGGTCGGAACAGGGCGGCGTGCGGCCTGTGCTCATCATCCAGAATGACGTTGGCAACAAACACAGCCCGACGGTCATCTGTGCAGCGATTACGTCCCGGATGAACAAGGCGAAGCTGCCGACGCATGTGGAGCTGGATACCAGAAAATGCGATATGATCAAGGATTCGGTGATTCTGATGGAGCAGCTGCGCACGATTGACAAGCAGCGGCTGAAGGAGCGGATCTGTCACATCGATGACGAACTGTTGGAGAAGGTCGACCGGGCATTAATGATAAGTCTGGAGCTGACTACTGAAAATGTCAAGTATAATATGTAAAAAATATCCATAATAGCAAAATGCACAATAATTCGGGCTAAAATACATAATATAGACCTTGTTTATTGTGCATTTTGTATATATTCACATGGTAAACAGGCACACGGCAAACCTGTGTACCATAAAGTGTCCAAACGTGTGGACACTTTTTATGCGGTTATTTCCGCTAGAACCTCCACAGAGGACTTCCAGTCAAACAATTTACGGGGATAATTATTCATCCAATCTTGGATATGCTGAATATACCCTTCGCTGAACTTACTAATGTTCGTTCCTTTCGGAATCCATCTGCGTATTAACTTGTTCTGATTCTCATTACTTCCACGCTCACAGGATGCATATGGATGGCAGTAATAAGCAGTAGTACGTTGTTCTCCTGCTTTAATCGCGGAACGTTCTACACCTATCATATCTAAAAACTCTGTGCCATTATCCATTGTTATCGTTTTGAAGGTTTTTCTGAAATCATCAAAACCATATAGATGTTCAAGATTATCCAATACTTTTACGACGCTCAACTGCGACTTGTTAGGTATCTTAAAAATATACTCATACCGAGACATACGCTCCGTAAGAACAAGCAAACAATCCTTATCGCCGCCTTGCTTACCAACAACTGTGTCCATTTCCCAATGACCATAATCTGCTCGATTCATAATTTCTTCCGGTCGAACCTCAATTGTCCGACCTTTTAAATTATGCGTATTGATTTTATTCACTTGATGCATATTCTTTTTCTTACGCTTGGATTTTATCGGCAAGTTTTTATTTGTTATATTCAAAAACAACCCTTTGTCAATATAGCTATAAAGCGTCACATAACAAACGCTTGTTTTAAATTGCATACCAGACTTTTTAATATGCGCCAAAACAGCACATGGCGAGTAACGATGATCCTTAATCATCGTTTCGACAAAACGGATAAAACTTAAATCGTTCGCAACTTTTAAATTGCGCCCTTTTTCATGTTTATTTTCATCGGCAAGTGCTTGCCCACGATCAGCACAATATTTCCTATATGGTCTTAATTCATAATCAATCATGTCAACAGTACCACGCTTAATTTCTCTATAAATCGTCTGATAATGCCGATTCAATTTCTTAGCTATCGCGGAAATCGAGAATTTCTCCTTTAATAAAATTTCAATCTCATAGCGTTCACGCTCTGTAAGGTCCTTATTTTTTCCCATTCTAACGCTCCTTTCAACATCAAAAGGATACTCGATTTTTATCTTCGCGTAAAGTGTACGCAAGCCGCGAAGCGCACTTGACTCGAAGATAAAAATCGAGTGATGATTGAAAGGTAAGCCGACTGCCCCTTAATCCCCCCTGCGGAAAATTAGGAACTAATTTTCAAGCGGTATATCAAGATATACCGGAATCCCAAAATCTGAAATAGGACAGTTTATAAATAAACCGCCCTAAATCAGATTTTCCCATTCATCCCCCCATTTAAAAGACTAAAAGAATAGAAAAGAAAAATACTGCTATTACTCGCTTCGCTCCCCTAACTCAAGCGCCGTATACCCTAGACCCACCCTATGGCTAGTCACCCCGCTCAACGCCGCGCACAGACTGTTAGTCTGCCCCGATCCACCGTTACACTCCTAGCTCGCGGCGCTAAAGCGCCGCCTTAGCGAGCAAAAAGCAGATACAGCAAGCCGCATTTCTTGGCTATCGTTTTATTACTATGTTATTCTGCCACGCTCTATACCGTCTAACTCATTCCATAGTGCAAACGCCTTACGTGCCGTGCTAATAAGCAAGTACGCGTAAGGCGTTTGCATCTTTTCCGTGTCCAGAATCAGATAACCGAGCATCCTTTTTCGTTTTCGCCGCACGCCAGATACCACGCCTGTCTCCTCAAATACTCGCGCACGTCCGTCTATCCCTGCCGTATTTCCGCACCCAGTAACGCAAACTGTCTTACTGTCACGGTATGAATCCCCCTTCGCTTTTATTCTGCAAGCCTATCACATCCATATCTATTCCATTCCTCAAATTTGAAAACTTTTTCTAGTTTCCACTTAAGATATACCGTTGCAATACGAAAAACTTTTAAAATTTGCTACACTCCATAGCTCTGGCTGTGATTGTCATGCGCCATAAAATCAAAGGAGGATTAACACCATGACAGTAAAACAATTCGCTATACTTAGTCCAGAAAGACAGCAGGAATATCTGAACACGCTTGACTATTTAAGGGATCATGCATGGTATCTATCATGCGCCGAAAATGTAAAAGAATACTCTCATTTATCTGATTCCGAATACAGAAAAGATTCAAAAGCCATACGCGCACTTGCTTATCAGCACAGCACGGAAGCCTTTTTGGACAAACTATGGAACAAGTTATACGATATAAATCTTGACACAATGAACATAGTAATAATTGATTAGCCGGAGAAATCTGGCTTTTCTTATGTTTTTAAAATCCTTTTGCCGTGAAAGCGTTGCCGCAAAACCTGCGGCGAGGGTCTAAAGTTTGTATGTCGCACTCTGACTGTATTGGCATACGTTCCGTGAACCTGCTCCCTTAAGTTTAATCCTGCCATGTTATCGCGCCCCATTCTGCCCTCGTCCTGTCTGCACTTGTCATGCCTTGTTACGGACGCATGATAGCGTAACGTGGTCAGAATGACAAGGGGTAAAATGTACGCATAACCAAAAAATATTTTGAAAATTTTTATACAGGTATTAAGAGTTATAGGATAACTCAAAAATTTTAAAAATATTTTTTATGCGCCCCTTGTCATTCTGCCCCCGTCACGCAAATACATCATGCTGTAACAAAGCACATTGACAACTGCATACAGAACGAGTTCAGAAAGGGGCAGATCACATGACATACGGGATTAAACTTAAGGAAACAGAACCACTCAAAACAAGCAGATACAATTATGAGAGTGGTCATGAAATCTCCGATTTTTCACGGATTGAAAGACAGTTTGAAAACTATAGCGACAAAAAGAAAGACTTTGAAGCAAACAGAACCTCTGAAAGATACAAATTCAGAGACTTTTCAACCACAGATAACTACAAAGATGAAATCGACAATGAAATCGATCCAGACATTCTTTGGTACAATTAAAAACTCACATATACGCGGCGGGCAACGTTCCCGCCAGAAGAGAGAATAATATGAGAAAAACAAATGAAAGTTTCATCAATATCGTAGCAATTAAAAGACACAGATTGGAAGCTCTCGAAAAAGCTTATAGAATAATAACAGAAATGACTAAATCAGAAACAGAATCACTAAGATATTACCAAGAAGAACTGGATAAAACAATTGATACTTTCAGAATCGACAACCCAGATAAAACAGAGGAAGAAGTTGAAGCTAATTACAAATATGATTTCAGGAATGAAGAAATTGAAGAATTAACAATAAAAATTATGGGATACAAGCAAGCACTAGACGCAATAGAAAAATTGGCATAGGGGTTTATCCCCTGTGCTTTTTAAATTGGAGGAAATATGAAAACGTACAAATTGAAAGAACACAAAAATGCACAATGCAAAGTTCTGGTTTCCGATGATAACAAACGAATTATCTTTCAAAGCTACAATACACACGTGATTGATTGCAATTTCATACCCGCACAAATGGGAGAGCCTTATTTTAAACTCATATGCAACAACACGTACTCGCCAACCACAAGAAAACAGATTGGATATTTCTTAAAAGAATATTTTCCAAATCTTTCATACTACGATATCAAACAAGCGATAAACAACAATAACTGCGAGTCGATTGGTTTCCTTTCACGGAATAAGCAGGTACTATTTAAATTATAAACAAAAACCCGCCACGGAGGTCACGATGGCAGAAAGCAGGAATATGACATTTTCACAGTTTGAAAAATTACCGGAAAAACACAAATACGAACTAAAAGAAAAAATGCGACTTTTAAGACGTAGAACACTTGATGATTCAAGAGAGCTAGAAGAAAAGTTCCGCATTATCTCTGTAGACGGAATACCGATATGTCACAGACCTACGGATGCAAAAATTTGCAGAGACTACGACCAGACATACACAACTTGGCTCTGGCTCTTTCGCTTGAGTGAGAGAATGACCGATAGTCTATATTAAAAAACAGAAACAGATTATATTATTGCATACTCGTACAAAAAATAATCCATGCATAAAAATAGGCAGGGAAGGTACAAATCTTTCCTGCCTATTTTTATGGAGAGACCCAAACTCAAACGCCGTTCCCCTTCCCCACCACTGGCTTATATTACCACTACGCAAAAAGTGTCCAAACATGTGGACACTTTTTAGTCAAAACTGAAAATATTTGATTGAATTATAAGGCGTTTGAACCGATTTCATATATTGGCATTCTCCAAAGCTATCTAGGAGAATCTTAATTTCTGATGGGGACATATAAAAACTATTATGCTCCCCATCAGAACAATTATGTGTTACCCAGTAACGCTTGCGATTCTTAATAGAATCAAACATATCTTTTGTAATATACTTAGATATGTAATGCGCACAGCGTGTAGTGTTTTGCACCTGCGTTGCAGTAGTAAAACCATACGGGAAACAGCCAACATTAAAAATCGGCAAACCACCCTTTGTAAAATGTTCTGAAAAAGTCATTTTCCATAAACTAAGATCAATACCAGAAAAAACACCATGTAGATGATATCTACCAGATTTATGTTTTTCTGGAACAATCAAATACTTTAACATTCTATTTCGACCATGACCACATCTGGAAAAAGAAGTCATGGTCAATAAGAAATCCGACATATAAAATACGACTTCGTCATAATTATATGAATCTACCAATTCCGGATTAAACGTAAAAGTCAAAAACCAATCCCACTTATTAGCTCTCGCATAATTATAGATCTTGTTTTTTGTACGATTGAATGAAACAAAATAAGAATGCAACGCATTTTCCTCTGCGTCAGATTCTTTTTTGTTATCACACTGAAAAGCCATAAAACGATAGATTTCCAGTGATTCATCATTGCGTTCAATCACAATACCGTCACTCTCTTTTTTGTGGCCATGAATAGGAGTTTCGTACAACGATACTTCAACGCTGTCCAAATATTCCGACACTTTGACATTATACATGACAACTCGCCCTTTCTATCATTTTTAAAAGTATCCAAACATATGGAGACTTTTAAAAATCATATAAACTTAATAACTTTTTGGTTGTTAAGTGTTGCCATAGTCAAGTAGGCAACACCCACAACCTTTTAATTTGAAAACAAGTGTGCTATGATAAATACTTAGAAGCCGGAGCAACAACAAATCTCCCTTAAGAAAGGGGGCGACTTTATGTTACATATCAATTTTGATTTCAACCAGTTTCTACAAGTGCTAAACTCACTTATAGACTGGATTGTAACCATTGTAACTAACGCAATAACCTAGATTTAAAACCTCGTTGCACACAAACGAAACACACACACGTTGCTTCGACTTCTGTTTTTCACAACATAGCACACGGACTACCTTATGCAATCGACAACAACTATTACACGATCGCATTTTCAAATTCAATAAAACAACCATCACATTTTACTATAAATGTATCCAAAAGAAATATTTTACAACACCAACCAGATTCATCAATAATAAGAACAAAGTTCTTATAATCATCTTTAGAGGGGGAGAAAACACGATGAAGTTCAATCCCACAAATGTTAGAATAACAAACAGCACGATTTTTATCTTTATCTGAAAATTTAATATCCATAAATTCACCCCTTTCGCAATTACAATTTGTAATTAATCCACAAACGGATTATAAGAACCAACAAGATAGGAAGTATAAAAATCATCCTCATCTTCATCGGATACAACAGGAACAGGAGTATTTAAAACAACTTCTGACTGCACAGAAAGCCGTTCCTGCTCCTTTTTATGAGTTAAGCACAAATCCCTCCATACACCGTCAATCGCCGCCTGTAGCTTCGCCATGGCTTCGGACGATGTATGATTATGGTCTAAACGCTTTTTATAATAATCATAAGGATAACAACCATAATCGAGCCTAAAGGCACGTTCAATAGGACTAACTATAACCATTTAGTTCTCCTTTCTCATAGTAGAGCTATACAAACAGGTTTTATTAATCGCGCAAAGAGAACAACTAGGAACACACTTTGCACCTGCTTTTTTGCAAATCTTATACGATTTACAATAACGATACATACATTGATAAAAACGACATTTACTATTTTGCATATGTAATCCTTTCCAAAGTGTCCAAACGTGTGGACACTTTTTGACGATATGATCAATATGTGATATAATCCTGAGTTTGACAGTTCAGAATGTCAAAATCCCCTAGAAATGACGTATTTACGCCATTTCTAGGGGATTTTCTTTTTGAAAAAGGGAGTAATAGATTCTTATTCTTTTGAATGTCTGCATA